>NZ_CANLTR010000031.1 GCF_947494055.1 uncultured Jannaschia sp.
ATGGCGGCCTGCGCGGCCGTGGCGTTCGGCACCTTCTTCTCGGCCTTCTGGATCCTGTCGGTGAACAGCTGGATGCACACGCCGGCGGGGTTCGAGATCGACCCGGAGACCGGGCAGTTCCTGCCCACCGATTTCTGGCAGGTCGTGTTCAACCCGTCCTTCCCCTTCCGCCTCGCCCATACGGTGACGGCCGCCTACCTGACCACGGCCTTCATCGTCGGCGGCGTGGCGGCCTATCACCTCCTGAAGCGGCGGCGGCGCGGGCAGAAAGCCTCGGCCGCGACGCGCACGATGTTCTCGATGGCGATGTGGATGGCGACGCTGGTCGCGCCGGTGCAGATCTTCCTCGGCGACATGCACGGGATCAATACGCTCGAATACCAGCCGCAGAAGGTCATGGCGATGGAGGGGCATTACGAGAGCCATCCCGACGGCGCGCCGCTCTATCTCTTCGGCATCCCGAACGACGCGGAACAGCGCCTCGACTACGCCGTGGGCATTCCCAAACTTTCCTCGCTGATCCTCAAGCACGATCTGGACGCGCCGCTGGCCGGGCTCGATACGATCCCGGACGAGGATCAGCCGCCTGTCGCGATCGTCTTCTGGTCGTTCCGCATCATGGTGGCGATTGGCTTCGCGATGCTGGGCATCGGCCTCTGGTCGCTCTGGGCGCGGTGGCGCGGACGGCTCTTCGAGGCACCGTGGCTGCACCGTGCGGCGCTGGCGATGGCACCGTCCGGCCTGATCGCGGTCCTGGCGGGCTGGGTCACGACCGAGGTGGGTCGCCAGCCCTTCACCGTCTACGGGCACCTGCGCACGATCGACAGCGTGGCGCCGCTCGCCGCGCCGGCCGTGGGCGCCTCGCTCGTGGCCTTCATCGTGATCTACTTCGCCGTCTTCGGCGCGGGGACGTTCTACATCCTGCGCCTGATGTCGCGCCCGCCGGTCTTCGACGAGCCGCGGCTCGGGGATACCAGCAAGGGTCCGGTCCGGACCGCGGGCCTGACGCCCGCGCCGGAGGAAGCCGCCCGCCGGCCGCAGGCCGCGCAACCGGGAGAGTGAGACCATGCCCCTCGTCGACGGATTCTCCTTCGATCTGACCGTGATCTGGGCGGGGATCATCGCCTTCGCGGTGCTCGTCTACGTCGTCCTCGACGGGTTCGACCTCGGGCTCGGCATGCTCTTCGCGACGGAGCGGCACCGGCACGATCGCGACGTGATGATGAACACGGTGGCGCCGGTCTGGGACGGCAACGAGACCTGGCTCATCCTGGGGGGCGGTGGGCTCTTCGCGGCGTTCCCGCTGGCCTATTCCCTGATCCTGCCGGCGCTCTACGCGCCGATCATCGCGATGCTGCTCGCGCTGATCTTCCGCGGCGTCGCCTTCGAGTTCCGCTGGCGCACCGAGCGGTGGCGGGGCGTGTGGGACATCGCCTTCATCGGCGGCTCGGCGATGGCCGCGCTGGCGCAGGGGATCACGCTGGGCGGGCTGCTGCAGGGGATCGACATCGACAAGGCCGGACGCATCTACGACGGCGGCTGGTGGGACTGGCTCACGCCGTTCTCGCTCACCGTCGGGGTGGCGGTGATGGTGGGCTACATGCTGCTCGGGGCGACGTGGCTGGTGATGAAGACGACGGACGACCTGCAGGAGCGCATGCGCAAGCGGGCCTGGCCACTGGGCGTGGGCACGATCGGTTTCATCGGGCTCGTGAGCCTGTGGACGCCGTTCCTGCAGGAGGGCTACTACAACCGCTGGTTCGCGGATTGGCGCATCGCGCTGGCGGGGCTGGTCGGGCTGGCGGTCCTCGGGATCGCCGCGCTCATGTTCAAGTCGCTGACCGTGCACAAGCACGAATACCGGCCCTTCGTGCTGTCGCTGCTGCTCTTCGTGCTGTGCTTCGGCGGGCTCGGCGTGTCGATGTTCCCCTATATCGTGCCCACCGAGGTCACGATCTGGGAAGCCGCCGCGCCGCGGGCGAGCCAGATCTTCATGCTGGTCGGCGCGGCGATCCTGCTGCCCGTGATCCTGACCTACACGGCCTATGCCTATTGGGTGTTCCGCGGAAAGGTGGACCCGGATTCCGGGTATCACTGATGTCGCCGCGACTCCGCAGGCTTCTATGGTTCGTCGGGATCTGGGCGGCCTCCGTGCTCGTTCTCGGCCTCGTGGCCTGGGTCATCCGTCTGGCGATCGTCTAGAGTGACGGGGCAGCGTCAGGCGAACCACTTGACCGCGCGCCGCGTCCGGGAAGGTCAGGCTGCCCCCGAGGCGTTCCATCGCGACCGCGACGATCGCGAGGCCAAGACCGCTTCCCGTTCCGGTCCCGCCTCGCAGGAAGCGCTGTGGTACGCGCCGGCGGATATCGTCCGGAATACCGGTGCCTCGATCGACGATCTCGATGATGCAGAACTGCGGATCGCAGGCGGTGTGGATCTGGACGTCGCTTCCGGCCGGCGCGGCGAGCACCGCGTTCTCGACGAGGTTCCGGATCGCGGCGTGAAGCAGGATCCGCGGCAGGGGCAGCCTGTCGGCTTCGGACGGCACGATCCGGATCGAGATCTCGCGATCCTCCGCCAGCCGATTCAGTTCGCTCGCGACATCGGAGACGACCGAAGACAGCTCGACCCGTTGCTCCGGAAGCTGCGCTCCCTCGACGGCCGTTAGCTCGAGAAGTTGTCGAACGAGGCGGTCGGTGCGTGCGACCGAGGTCTCGATGTCGCAGAGCGCGGTCTCGCGCGTCGTGTCGTCCTTCGCGATCCGCGCGATCTGCGCCTGCGTCTTGAGACCGGCGAGCGGGGTCTTCAGCTCATGGGCTGCGAAAGCCGTGAAGTCGCGCTCCATCTCCCGGGTGCGCGCGACGCGTGCGAAGAGGTTGTTCAGCGCATCGCGGACGGGCCGGAGCTCGGCAGGTGCCGGTCCTGCCGGAAGAGAGCTGAAATCGGTCGGCTGCCGCATGCGAAGCGTTCGGGCGAGCCGGTCGAGCGGCGCGAGGCCGCGCGTCACGCTGAGGAATATGACGACGGCAAGGACGGGAAGTACGATGGCGGCCGGCAGAAGCAATCCCCCGACCACGTCGCGAACCAGGCGGTCGCGAACCTCGACGCTGTCGCCAACCATGATCCGGGCACCGATCCGTTCGTTGACGACAGCGTAGACCCGCCATCGTTCACCATCGATCTCGGAGTAGCTGTAGCCGGCTTCCGACGCTTGCGTCAGCCGCATTGATGGTGCGCCGGACGACCGCCCGATGAGTTCGCCCGAAAGCGACCAGATTTGACAGGACAGCTGCCGGGAATAGCCGCCTCGATCAGGCAAGGCGCGGGAGAAGGCAGCGGCATCGGCGACGTCGATCCGGCGGTTGGTCAGTAGCGAGGACACCATCCGCGCTGACTCGGCGAGCCGGGCGTCGAGAACCTGTTCGACCTTGCCGCGGGTCGAGGTCTCGATCCAGAGAAAGGCCGACAGCCAGACCAGACCGGTGGCCAGCACGAGCGCGAGGATCAGGCGCAGGCGGATCGACATCAGCCTGCATCCTCTTCGGCCAGCCGATAGCCCACGCCACGGACGGTCTCGATGAATCGCGCGCCGAGCTTGGCGCGCAGCTTGTGGACATGGACCTCGACGGCGTTGCTCTCGATCTCCTCGTTCCAGCCGTAGAGCCGCTCTTCCAGCTCCGCCTTCGAGCGGATCGCAGTCGGGCGCTCGAGGAGGTGCTGCAGGAGCGCGAACTCGCGCGCGGCGAAGCGGATGGTGCCGCCGTCGCGCTTGCCTGACATCGTCTCGGGATACACGACCAGACCGTTCCATTCGATGGATGGCTGCGCGCGTCCCTCCCCCCGCCGCAGAAGCGCTCGGAGACGCGCGGCCAATTCGTGCAGATCGAACGGTTTACCCACGTAATCGTCCGCGCCCGTGTCGAGGCCGGTGATCCGGTCCGCCACCTGGTCGCGGGCGGTCAGCAAGACAACCGGGCGCGCATCGCCCGCGCGCCGCAGGGTGGCAAGAAAATCGAGACCTGACCCGTCCGGTAAACCGATATCGAGCACGACGGCGCGAAACTCGTCGCTGTCCATTGCTGTTGCCGCATCGGCGAGAGACGCCACAGCTTCCGGAGAAAAGCCGGACAGCCGCAGTCCGACGGTCAACCCATTCAGCAGGACGGGGTCGTCCTCGACGATCAGAATACGCATGCACACATCTCGAGGCTGGAATGGTCGCCGATGCTTAAGCGGGCCTTACGGCTCTTTCGTCACGAGAGTCGATTTGAACCAGAGTTTTTTGGCCGCATTCATTGCCTCGAAAATTCAGGCATAATCCTTTGCGGTATGGCTGTGACGACTATGGTAGTCAGCAACGAACATGCTGGCTGACGGAGCAAGCGCGCGCCATGCCGAGTTGTGAGATGCCGAACCGTAGTTGATCGGTGAAGCTCAGCGGTTTCTCGATTCACGTTCCGTTTCCTCATGATAGAGTCCGGTCATGCCCTGCCCTGTCCCCTCTTTTCCGGAGACGACATGACCACCCCTGCCCGCATCCGCTCCGCTTCGGTCACCCTCGCCGGCACTGCCGCGCTCGCCGCCCTTGCCAGCTTTGTCCCCTCCACGGCTTCGGCCGCGGACTACGACATGGACTGCAAGCTCCTCCTGTGCCTGCCCGGCGGCTTTCCGTCCGGGTGCTCGGACGCCTTCGATCACATGATGGACCGCCTGCGCGACGGCAAATCCCCCATCGGGTTCTGCGCCATGTCGAACGGGGCGGAATACGACGCCTACGACATGGACTATGCGTTCAAGAGCCCGGCCACGCCGGCAGGTTGGGAATGCCCCGAGGGCAAGCACCTCTACCACCGGACCTCTTCCGACGACAACGGATGGCGTCAGACCGTCAACACGTTCTGCTACGACACGGCTTATTCCCATACCGGATGGACGAGCGACGAGGGCTACAGCACCGTCACGACCTATACCAACAAGACCGCGCCGCAGCGGGCCGACGCCTGGGTCAACCTGACGCTGGAGACAGACACGCCACAGGCCTACTCGCAAGGCTGGCAAAAGTTCGACACCGGCCGGGGCGCTCCTGTCACCGTGCGCTACACGGATTGATCCGCGCTGCGATCCTGCTGGCAGGGGTGGCGATGGCACCGACCTTGGCCGCGGCCCAGGTCGGATGCCTGCCGCCCGAGAAGCCCTTCGCCTATGCGCCGCCCGAGGGCGATCCCGAGCTGCGCGATCTTATCGACCAGCAGTACCAGGACTACATCGACGGCACCGAGGACTACCTGAACTGCCTCAACGACGAGGCCATGCGGGCGCGGACCGAGTTTCAGGTCATATTCAATCGCTACGTCGAATACTTCGGCGATGGGGCCGGCATCGCGTTCGAGGCGATCGACTGACGGCTCTCAAGCTAGAAGCTCATGTTGTCGGATCGCGTAGGGTGCACAACTTCAGGCCCCCCAAGGCCACACCTGGTTCAGTGATAGATAGATTGGCGTTCTAATGATGTTTCCGGTTCCATCTTGAAGGACGAAACTGAGAACCTGCTGAGACGGTCCGTCGCTTAAAAAGCCGCCCGATGATCTTTGTATGAGAGAACAGTTTTGGCTTGCGCTTGCGCCTGTTCGACGGGTCGAAATATCCGCAACGCAGGGTCCTTCTTCTAATCTCTCACTTATATCATCAACGTCAATACCCATCAAAGACAGAGCGGTCTTCTCGTCGTGTTCATGAACGGGTATTTCGGAATCCAAAGAGAAAAACTCCGTTGCTCCTGAAGCAATCTCAAATCTTTTTCCTTCGTCGAATAGCTCTGTCTTGCATGGTATGAAGGACTCCGTATAACCCCCGCCACCGTCTCCTATACCGTTGATCGCGATTTCACACTTAATGATATAAACGGATCGCGACGAAAGATTGGATATTGAAACATCGAACTTCGCCTGAATCGTAACAGGACGACCAGTTACCGCGAATTGTGTTAAGCGAGTTGATACATGCGGAGGCAACGTATCGTTTCGATACGCAAGGTAACTTATCAGGAGAGCTAATAGAGAGGCTCCTAAAGCTAAATCACTCTTGAAGCTTGAAGACGATATATAGCGTCGGATCTTTTCCATAGATAATTACTATGCCTAGAAGAGGACAACTTACCAGTTCTTCTATCTGAGCGAGCCCCGCCACTTGTCCGCCACTTGTCCGCCGCAAGACGCAGATGCGGGCAGGCCCGGACCAGATCGACGGCCTCGCGCAGCGTCGGCAGGTACATCCGCACGACGGGACCGCCGGCCGAGCTGAGCCGCCCTTTCGACATCGCGAAACGGTGCGTCACCCCGGCGAGATAATCGCTCGTCCGGCGGTTCGCCGGATCGCCCCGCTTGCCCTCCACCGCGATCACCAGCCGGACCGCGTAATGCTCGCCACCGATGTCGGCGGGCGGGGCCGGGAAGTCGTCGGCCGTCACCCCGACCAGGCGGAGCTGGAGGCAGGACAGCACAAGCCGGCAGGCATCGGCCAGGTCCTCGACGAAGACGAAGGTGACGGCGTTGTAAGGATGGACGTAATGCCCGCCCCGGAGCCGCGCGAGATAGGGCGGCAGGTAACGGTAGGCCGTGGGCTCGGCCGCGAGGCGCACCGCGAAGCAATGCGGCGCGTATTCGTGGCGGCGTGGTCTGCGGGTGCCCATAGCCGAGAACAATAACAGAACATCCGCCGGGGCAAGCGGTGCCGCCGCGTCTTCGCCTCAAGCGGTGTGCCTAGCCGTGCCCGTCCCGCGAGAGAGGAAAAGCAGGCTTCTTTCGGGATGAGTGTCCGGAAGGAAGAGACGGGGACGATGCGCCACGGCGAGGCCGACCCACGATCCGAACCGCGACACACCGGACCGGCCGGGCGGCGTCCCAGCCCCGGCCGAGGCCGAGCGTGCCCGCGCAGGCTCAAGGGCGCACGAAGACACCCCTCTGGGACCCCACCGGCAACTCCGAAAGGGGGTGAGAACACTGAAGACCTTCGATGACTTCATCGCAGCGCGCCGGCCCGAGGCCTGGGCGCTGCTGAGGAAGGGCGGCCTGTCCAGCAAGATCGCCCGCGCCTTCCTCCTCCAGCACGGGACCGTCTGACGACAGCCCCCGCCGCAGCCCCTCGCGGGGCTGCGGCACCCATACCGCATCCGGCGCTGCAGCGCCAAGCAGAATGGAGGCCCTCATGCCCGACTTCACCCGACACAAGCATCCTGTCCTCGCCGTGCCCTGCGGCGATTGTCGCGCCACGGCCGGCGCCTGGTGCACGCGCCCGAGCGGCCACCGCGCGGCCGACCTGCACCTGTCCCGCCGCATGGCGGCCGATCGCACCTTCATCGTGCAGCACGGTCCCGACGCGACGATCCGCTTCGACGACGATCTCGGCCGATGGTAGATCGAGGCCGCCGAGACCTGCGCGGTCGCCACGCCATGACGATCGCGGACTGGCTGGCGATGGCCTACGCGATCAAGGGCCGCCGTATCTCGGCGGCGAAGTACGCCGCAGAGGCCCGTCACATGCGGGCATTTCCGGTGGACGAGATCGACGTCGAGATGGACGTGCAGCTCCTCGAACACGTCGTCGCGGTCCTGAAAGGTCCGCCGCATCACTTCCCCACCGGGTTCGAGCGGCCCCACCGGGGTGCGCGGGGTGCGGCGCCGCAGACCCCGATCATCGTGGCACTGGCGACCCGCGTGATGCGGCTGCGCGCGGCGGGCGTGGGCGGCAATCTCCCCCCGCCCGACTGATCCGAAGGCTCCCGGTCCCGAGAGGGCGAGGGGGCCTTTTTTCGTGGTGGATTTTCACCCCGGAGAAAGGACCCGGACCGATGGCCACCACGCAAAAACTCGACCCCGCCACGGAGATCACCAACGAGATCATCGCCCTTCTGGAGAGAGGCACGATGCCCTGGCGGCAGCCGTGGAAGATCGCGGGCGGCGGCGTGCCGCTGCGCCACAACGGCGAGCGGTATCAAGGCATCAACGCCTTCCTGCTCGGCCTGCGCGCGACGATGATGGGCTACAGCTCGCCCTACTGGATGACGTTCAACCAGGCCCGCGAACTGGACGCCTGTGTCCGCCGCGGAGAGCGGTCCTCGATCGTGGTCTACTACGGCTCGGCCAAGAAGCGCGGCGCGGAGACCAGTGACGGCGACGGCGGGGACGAGGGCAAGGAAGGCGGCGGCAGTTACCGCTTCCTGAAGTCCTACCGGGTCTTCCACGTCAGCCAGATCGACGGGCTCGATGCGTCGTACCATCCCGAGCCGGAGGGTGATCCGAGCGATGGTCCGCAGCCGATCCCCGAAGCGCAGGCGTTCTTCGACGCGATCGACGCGGATGTCGTGATCGGCGGTGACCGGGCCTGCTATATCCCTTCTCTCGACCGCATCCACATGCCGCCAATGGCACGCTTCGAGAGCGCAAGCAGCTACTACTCGACGCTATTTCACGAACTCGGCCATTGGACGAAAACAGAGGACCGGCTCGATCGCAGCTTCGGCGTCTCCAGCTTCGGCAACGAGGCTTATTCGAAGGAGGAGCTCTGCGTCGAGATCTCGGCGGTCGTCGGGGGGCAACGCCTGGGTTTCGCGCCCAACCATATCGAGAACCATGCGGCCTATGTCGGGTCCTGGCTAAAGGTGCTGAAGTCCGACAGCCGGTTCTTGTTCACCGCGGCCGCCCACGCGCAGCGGATCGTGGACTTCCTCGTCGCGGCGTCGGAGACGGGCACGAAGGCGAAGGAGGCGATCCATGAGGCGGCGTGACGATCTGGCGATCCACAACGAGAGGGTAAAGCTGGCGGTGACGATCCTGAACGCCATCGCCATCGCGTTCTTCGGCCTGGGCGTGGCTCGGCCGCTGATCGACGGCGATGTGGCGATCACGCCGATGATCGTGGTTCACTTCGTCGTGGCTGTCGCTGCCGTAAGGGTCGCTTATATGGTATTGGGGCAGTTGAAGACGGACGATGCCGAAATGGAGATAGACCGATGATTGGAGAACTCATCCTGGCAGCTCTTGCACTCGCCTTCTGCGGTGGGGCCGTCATCTGGGCGCGCTGGTCCGGCGACCGCGTAGAGAACGACGACCCTGCACGACAACACCGACCAGCCGAGTAACCACCCTAGCCAGCCGTTCGACCAAGACGCGAGGCCCCCGCATCGAAAGATGAAGGGGGCTTCTTTTCGTTTGGACTTGGACCGAACGGAAAGGACGACACCATGAAAATCACCCGCATCTCCCGGCTGACCGGCGTGGAACGGACCCGCGAGATCAACCTGACGCCGGCGCAGCTCGCCGCGTGGGAAGGGGGCGAGTTCATCCAGGACGCGGCACCGCATCTCTCCGATGCGGACCGCGAGTTCGTGATGACGGGGATCACCGACGAGGAATGGACGGCAGCGTTCGGCAGCGAAGGCGAGGACGTTCCGATCCACTAGACCGGCCTGCCCCGGCCCGAAGCCCCCGCCCGAGAGGGAGTGGGGGCTTCTTCTCGTTCAGGCCCAAGCTGACCGCAAAGGATACCCCCTCATGCCAGACCGCATCCGACACGTCGTCGCCCTCTACGAGATGGACCGCACATATGGCGGCCCGGAGGAAGGTGGCTGGTGGTACGACCACGGCGCGCTCTGCCGCGTTCTCAAGGTCGTGCCGTCGGCCGACGCCGCCTACACCCTCGCCGCCCGCGCCAACCGGCTGATGAACCGTCTCCAAAGGGACAAGCGCGACATCGGCTCGATGGCCTACACGGGCGGGCGCTACGCGGCCTGCGTGTTCGAGCATACCGCGCCGCGTGTCTTTCCCGAGGTCCCGCCGCACTACGAATGAGCCGCCCGGCCTGCCGGAGCCTCCCGCCCGAAAGGGTCGAGGGGGCTCCTTTTCGCGTGGACTGAACCCCCACCGAAAGGAGCCTCGCATGGCCGACAAGACCCTCGTTCACAAGAAACGCATCTCGCCCACGCATATCCGCGAACTCGACGTCCACTACGACCGCGGCGGGATCAACTACTTCGACTACAGCACGAAACCGAAAGGCATTTTCTTCCGCTCGACGGTCTACGAGCATGAGGAGGGCTCGGTCTTCAAGACCTACAAGATCGGCATCGGCGAGCCGCAGCGCGGGGTGGGCTACATCTGCGTCGTCCCGCTCGACCGCTATCGTCCGAAGGCGCTCAAGGACGTCCGTCAGCGTGTCGAGACTCATGCCGAGCGCATCCATGCCCTCTGCGACCAAGGCGACGCCGAGGCGCTGGCCGAGCTGAAGGCGATCCTGGCGGGCGAGCCGGTGCCATCCTCGACGGAGGCGGGGGCATGAACGCCTGGATACTCCGCCGCCTGCGCGCCAAGACCCGGGCGTGGTGGGCGCATGTGGCGCTACGCGAGCGCGGCGAAGTCGCGGAAGCGGTATCGCGCGAACGCCAGTCGATCCGTTCGGACCTCGACACGCTGCGAAAGACCGTCTCCACGCCCGGCGCCTACGTCTCGGCCGGGATCGGTGGCACGACGATCCACTATGCGCGCGGCTGCACCCTGCGCAGCTACAGCCCCCTCGAGCAGTTCGCGGTGGCCCAGATCCTCGTCGAGATCGGGGCGCCACTCATCGACACGCGCCCGGTCGAGCGGAAGCACCGGATCATGAGCCTGCCGCTGGTCGCGGTCGGCCATGCGCCGGACCCCGAACCGTGGGGCGGCTTCAGCTACGCGCCGCTCTGCGTCTACGCCGCCCGCGCCGCCGCCCTGGGCGCGCGGACCCGGAACATCGCGCTGGCCGACCTCGACGCCCCGCGGGGCTGGGCGGTCGCCAACGCCTGATCCCCGGCCCCTGACGCCGAAGGCCGCTCCGAGAGATCGGGGCGGCCTTTTCGCGTCGTGACCCCCAACCGGAGACACGACATGGACCAGCCCACCCTGCCCGACCACGACCTCGATCCCGGCGATCTGGTCCGCGTCACCTTCGACCCGCCCTGCGACGACGCCGAACACGGGCCGATCCGCGAGGCCACGGGGACGATCCTGCGCGTCGCCGGGCTGGTTTACCTCCAGGCCAGCTCGCACCGGACGGCGTGGCGGATGCCCGCCATCCTCGACCTGAACCGGACGACGCGCCGGATCGAGCGGCTCGACACCGCCGCCGCGCAGCGCGCCCGGCAGGCAGCCGCCCGGCGGGGTGCGATCGTCTTCGCCGGCCCCGGCACCACCGCCCCGGCACTCCTGTCGCAGCTCGACGAGCTGGCGGGCCTGATGCTCGGGGCGGAGATCGCGGGCGAGACGGCACGGCGCGACGAGCTGCGCCACCAATTCGACGACCTGGCCGATTGCGTGGCGCTGGCGAAGCGCAAGCGCACCTACCTTCTGCACCGCGCCCGGATCGACGACTTCCACCCGTGGCTCACGCGCGACCCCCGCGTCATGCGGATCGAGACCGTGCGGCCTCTGCCCGCCGACTTCGAGCCCGATCCCGGTGCGCGACACGACCGGCAGCGCCGTCTGGAGGAGGCAATCCGCATCTTCGGAGAAGCGGAGCGCGAGACGCGTCGCCTGGCCAGCGTGTTCCGCGCCGCTGGCTACCATGTCCGTCGCCCGCACCCGAACGCGCAGGAGCTGCTTCTGCGGATCGAGATGTCCTCCTCCATGCAGGCCGACATCCGGCTCGCCTGTTCGGCGAACGGCCTGTGGTCGGCAGAGGCCGCGCCCGCCGAGAACAAGCGCAAGATCCGCGCCAACGCCCGGCTCCTGCGAGACGGCCATCTGGAGCTGGCGGCCCGCCGCCTTGCCCGGTCGGTGGACGGCTGAAGCGTCGTCCTCCCGAGAGAGAAAGGCGGCGCCTGTCTTCGTGTTTTCAGTGACCCGGAGAGAGTGCATGAGAAATCCGCCCGTCCCGTGCCCGCGCGGCGTTCGCGCACCCGTCCCGTCCGTCTTCGCAGCCCAGAACGATGCGTTCCGTCATCACGTCTGCAATGACGCGCCGTTCCCTGCGGGTATGCCGATCCTCGACGGCGGCCTCGTCATCAGCTCGGCGATCCGCCGCGTGGGCCTGCTCTTCGTTCTGGACTGCATGAAGGCGGTCGGGGAGATCGAGGCGTTCCCGGCCGAGGCCGATCCTTGCGGCTTCCGTGACCGGGGCGCGACCTGCGTGGCCGGGCGGACCGTCTGGTTCGTGATCGACCATTACGACCGGGAGATGAAGTTCGGATCGCCGGCCCACGATGATCCGGCCCTGACGTCCCGCGTCCTGACGATCCTGTCCCCGTCCGATTATTGAGTGCCCCGCTCGGTCGTCGCACCGGACTGCGAGGCCGCCGCCCGAGAGGGAATGGCGGCCTTCGGTCTTCATGGTCCCCAGACAGAGGAGAGAGACCATGACCGACACCGTGTCCCCGGACCTGATCGCCGCCGTGCGCACGCACGCGATGGAGAACTACGAGACCGAGGGATGGGATTTCGTCGTCGAGTGCTGGACCGACGCCGACATTGCCGAGCGGATCGAAGGCATCACGACGCGGGAGACGGCGATCGCCGCCGTGGGCCGGATCGCGCGCCTTCTCGACGAACGCCGATCGGAGGTCCGCGCCGAGATATTCTGACGACGCCAGCCCCACCGCCCGAGGCCGCTCCGAGAGATCGGGGCGGCCTTTTGCCGTCGTGGTCCCCAGCAGAAGGAGAGAGACCATGCCCGTCATCAAGATCGAGAGCTACGCCGCCCGCCAGGAGCATGGCGGCTTTCAGGTCGTCCTGGCCCTCGGCGGCTCCGCCATGCCGTCCGAGACCATCGAGACCGGCGACCTCGGAGACATCCGCAACGCCGTCCACCGGATGGTGTGCCGCCTGCGCGAAGCAGGCCGGACGCCCGCCGCCGTCTCGACCTCGATCGTGTCGGGCCGGGCGCCGCGCGGCTATCGCGCATGGGCCGCCGCCACGCCCTTCCACAAAGTCCTCGCTTCCGAGGAGCGCCCGGCATGACCGAGACCGCCAAGGCTGCTGCCGCCGACACCGCGATCCGCCGCATCGGCCTCACCGTGACCTACAGTTGCTCCGCTACCGACGTGATCGACCTGCCGGAAGGCCGCACATGGGCCGACATCGGGGGCCTCGGGGTCAAGTACAATGCCTGTTTCATCACCTGGACCGACGGGACGACGTGCGACCTGCCGTTCCACGTGGAGATCGACACAGGCGCGATCGACATGAAGCACCCCGACTTCGAGGTCCGCGCCGTCGATGCCGATGGTGATTGGAAGGATGAAAGGCTCATGGGCTGAACCGGGACGCCGACCTTCCCGACCCCCGACATCGACGAGAGCGCCGTCTTCGAGAGATCGGAGGCGGCTCTTTGTCGTCGTGGTCCCCAGACAGAGGAGAGAGACCATGACCGATGCGACCAGCCGACCCGTGTTCGACCACGCGCGGATCGCCGAGCAGAACGACGCTTTCCGCCGCCATGTCTGTCTTGGCGGTCCGTGGCCCGAGGACATGCAACCGCTCGCCGGGCGGCTGGACATCACGGACAACGTGTTGGTGCGCGGACAGCTTTTCACCAACACCTGCCTTCGCACGACCGGCTTCCACAATTCGTTCCCTAAAGACGCCGATCCAAACGGAATCCATGCGTTCGGCGTCTTCCGGATTTGCGATGTGGAAGTCTGGTGGAAGCTCGATTGCTACGACCAGGCGTATGAGCGTGGCGCCGACGATCCGGCAGACCCGTCCCGAACCGCCCGCGTTCTGACGATCCTGTTGCCGCTGGATTGGTAGCCCTTCGCCCCGCTCGTCGCGCAGAACTGCAAGGCCGCCGCCCAAGAGGGAAAGGCGGCCTTCGGCTTTGTGGTCCCCAGCAGAAGGAGAGAGACCATGACCGACACCGCCGAATACGTCACTGAGCCCGCGAAGGTAGCCGCGCAGAACGACGCCTTCCGCCGCAACGCCTGCCTCGCCATTCCCTACGCGCCCGGCGATCCGGTCCTGATGGGCCAGCTCGTCGCCACGCAGGCGATCCATGCGAAGGGGATGCCCTTCGTCCAGGCCAGCCTCGCCGCCATCGGGCGGGTGACGGACTTCCCGGCCGACAACGATCCCGACGGCTTTCACGACTTCGGCGCGGTCGAGGTCGACTGGACGACGGTCTGGTTCAAGATCGACACCTACGACGGGTCCGACCTGAAATACGGCTCCGAGGCGCCCGACGACCCGGCCCGGACCTACCGTGTGCTGACGATCCTGCTGCCGTCCGACTGGTAGGGCCGCCCGCCCTGCAAACCCGATCCGCTTTGCTGCGAAGCCCGCGCCCGAGAGGGAAAGCGGGCTTCGCGTCGTGTGCGGCCAGGAGGCCGGGAAAGACACATCAGGAGAGACCACCATGACGACGACCGACCTGACCGCGATGGACGTGGCGCTGAAGGACCTCGCGCTGCACGACCTGAACGCCCGCGCGGGCTCGCCCGAGACCTACGAGGCCGACGACATCGCCAACCTCGCGGCCTCGATCGACACGCTGGGCCTGCTCAATCCGCTGATCGTGCAGAAGACCGGCAAGACGTGGGGCGTGCTTG
The DNA here is from genome assembly GCF_947494055.1 of uncultured Jannaschia sp. Classification (GTDB taxonomy): domain Bacteria; phylum Pseudomonadota; class Alphaproteobacteria; order Rhodobacterales; family Rhodobacteraceae; genus Jannaschia. The sequence continues at coordinate 14,564 of NZ_CANLTR010000031.1, forward strand.
CCGGCGGCCGCCGTCTCGCGGCGCTGCGCCAGCTCGTGAACGACAAGGAGGCGAAGGGCTGGACCATGCGCACCAGGGTGGCCTGCCGGGTGCTGGGCGAGGACGTGGCGGCGGCGACGGCGATCACCGTGGCCGAGAACGTCACGCAGAAGGCGATGGACCCGCTGGACGAGTTCGAGGCGTTCGCGCGGATGATGGAGGCGGGCGGCCACGATCCCGAGGGCATCGCCAGGATGTTCGGCGTCGAGCGCCGCCGGGTGATCGAGCGGCTGCGCTTCGGCCGCGTCCACCCGGACATCCGCGCCGCCGCGCGTGCCAAGGAGATCACGCTCGACGCGATGAAGGCGTTCGCCGAGCATCCCGACCAGGCCGTCCAGCGCGACGTGTTCGAGGCGCTGCGCGGCGAGAGCTTCCTCCCTGCGTGGGCCATCCGCGACAAGCTGCGGAACCGCGGCGTGAAGATGGGCGACGCGGTGGCGCAGCTCGTGGTCGAGGCGTACCGCGCGGCCGGTGGCGACATCGCGGCGGACCTCATCGAAGAGGACTCGATCCTGACCGACGAGACGCTGGTGGAGACGCTGCTGATGGAGAAGCTCGCGGCCCATGCCGAGAGCGAGCGGGCGCGGCTGGGCTTCGCGTGGGCCGAGGCCCTGCGCGCGGCGGACTACAAGGCGCTGCAGGAATACGGCCGGGTCTATCCCGGCGCGGTCGAGCCCGCGGGCGAGGCGGCCACGCGCTGCCGCATCATCGCCGACCGGCTGGCCGAGATCGACGAGCTGCGCGACGCGGCCTACGACGAGGAGCATGAAGCCGACGAGGTGCCCGACATCGCGGCGCTCGACGAGGAGTACGAGACGCTCAACGCCGAGTACGAGGGGCTGACGACGGGCTGGGCCGAGGCCGATCTCGGCCGCGCGGGCGTGCTGGCCTACTGGGACCAGGGACGGATCGCCACGATCGAGGGTCTGGTGCGGCCGGAGGACCGCACGGACCGCCAACCCGCCGCGACCGGCGAGGGCGCCACCCCGGCAGGGGGCGCAGGGAGCGCGGATGGTGCCGAGGACGGCGAGGCGGGCGACGACGCACTCGTTCTGTCGGACTCGCTGAAGACCGACCTCCGGACCGAGCAGGCCGCCGTGATCGGCAGCGCGCTGGCGGGCGACCCGGACCTCGCGCACGACCTGCTCCTGTTCAAGACCGTGGCCGACCTTCTCGGCCGGGCGAGCCCCGTCAGCTACAGCTTCGGCGTGACCGCCTCGATCGCGGATCGCCCGCATGGCAAGCCCGACGAGGTGGACGGGCAGGCTGCCGCGACGCTGGCAGAGCTGTTCGAGGGTCTCGACCTGCATTGGTGGGCGGACGGCAAGTCCATGCCCGAGCGGTTCGAGGCGTTCCGCGCGGTCGATCCGGGCATGAAGTCTCGCATCGTCGCGGTGGCGCTGGCCGACGCGGTGAAGCCCACCGGGTTCGGGTACAGCGAAGGTCTGATGGCGCATGTCGCCCGCCAGCTCGTGCCGGACCTGCGCGCCGTCTGGCGGCCGACCGGCGGGGCGTTCTTCGGACGGCTGAAGAAGAGCGTGCTTCTCGGCCTCATCGCTCGCGACCTGCACCAGCCCGAGGAGGCGGCGCGGCTCGCGTCGGAGAAGAAGACGGCGATCGTCGACTTCCTCGAGCGCCTCTTCGCCGCGCCCTTCGCCACGCTCACGCCCGAGCAGCGCGAAGCGGTGGAGACGTGGTGCCCGCCGGGGTTGGAGATCGGCGAAGTGCGGAACCCCTATGAGGCGTTCGGAGAGGCACGGCTACGCGGCATGGAGAAACCCGAGGCCGAGGATCAAGCCGACGCCGAGGCGGACGCCGCCGATACGGACGAGGACGCCGAAGTGTGGGACGAGGAGGTGCCGTTCGAGGACGCGGACCCGGAGGATACGGACGGCGCCCGTGCGTGGGCGGAGGCCGAACACGCCTGATCCAGCGATGCGCCGGGAAGGGCCGTCTCTCTCCGAAAGGGGAAAGGCGGCCCTTCGTCGTGGGAACCCTGATCCCGCGAAAGGACCGATCCCCATGAACCGCCCGGCCATCGACACGCTCCTGCCTCTCATCACCCGCGACCTGCGAACCGGCGGCCTGACCACCGCCCGTCTCGCCGCGCAGCTCACCGAGGCCGTCGGCGGCACCGATGCGTCGGGCGCGTGGACGTGGCGGCAAGCCTACGACCTCGTGCAATCCGCCGCGATCCTCGCCGATCGCGACGTGCCGCTCGCCTCCGATCCCGCCACGCGCCTCGCGCAGCTCACCGCCGGCGCGGGCGCGCGGCCGACCGAGACGCGGCGCTCGGAGGCGCAGATCCGGCTTCAGCAGATGGCATGACCATTTGTGGCGCTCCTCGCTGCTGGCAGGATTGCTGCTGAGCGATCGCAGGTCGCGCTCCTTTTCGGCCTGCTGGTGAGGAGTCAGAGATGGAAACCTATCAGGCCTTTGTGGGACTGGATGTCCACAAGGATGGAATAACCGTTGCAGTCGCGGATGCAGGTCGTGACGGCGAGATCCGCAAAGTCGGCGCGATCGATAATACGCCGGACGCCGTCGCGCGAATGGTTCGGAAGCTGGTGCATCGGCACGGAAGCATCGAGGTCACCTATGAGGCGGGCCCTTGCGGATACGGCATCTATCGGCAACTCGCCGAGATGGGCATCGCCTGCAAGGTCGTGGCGCCGAGTCATACGCCCAAACGGCCAGGCGACAGAGTGAAGAACGACACCCGCGATGCCATGATGCTTGCTCGTCTTCTACGATCGGGGGAACTCACTTTCGTCTGGGTCCCCGACGCGACACATGAGGCGATGCGGGACCTGGTGCGAGCGCGTCAGGTTGCGTCGCAGGACGTGCGGGCAGGACGATCTCTCATTCGAATGTTCCTTCTCAAACACGGCCTTCGTCGTGCCGGTAAGGTCTGGACGCTTAAATATCGGAGCTGGCTCGGGGCGCTGACCTTTGAACACCCCGCCCAGAAACTTGCCTTACAAAGCTATATCAACCGGCTGGAGCACGCTGAGGCACGAAAATCGGAGGTCGAACAGCAGATCGCCGACTTGGTCCCCAGCTGGGCCTTGGCGCCGGTTGTCCATGCCCTTCAGGTCTTCAAAGGAGTGGGCCTTGTCGTCGCGGTGACGCTCGCCGCGGAGATCGGCGATTTCTCCCGCTTCGCGACCCCTCGAAAACTGATGGCGTATCTTGGTCTTGTACCCGGCGAACATTCGAGTGGCGGCAAGTTTCGTTCCGGAGGCATCACAAAGGCGGGCAACACGATCGCCCGGGTCATGCTTGTGGAAGCGGCATGGGCTTATCGTTGGCCCCCGAAAGTCGGCGCGATGCTTTTGCGCAAGCGCGAGCCATATGCGCAGGAGCTGAAGGATGTTGCCTGGAAGGCCCAAGTTCGGCTGAACAGACGATTCCGCCGGCTCGAGGGCCGAGGAAAGCGAAGCAATGTCGCGGCAACGGCCGTCGCCCGCGAACTGGTTGGTTTCATCTGGGCAATCGCCATCCGCACGACCCCCAAGCCTGCGTGACCCGCCATCACGCGAGTTGCTGGAGGGCTGGGCGCCGGGCGCGGCAGGAGGCAGACCTTCGATCCAGAATTTGGATCCGAGTTCCTCTCGGACATCCGACAGCAGAATGAACGAAGGCCTCTGACGCTTTTCATCCTGGGGCACCAATCCCCGCATCGGAGTTTGAGCAATCGTCGGACAAGCCCGGTGTCCTGCCTTCCAGCAGTTCGTGTTCGAGCACATCGCTTGGCCGCCTTCGCAGCCGGCCAAGCGAGAAGGTGCGCCGAATGTTTGACAAATGGTCATCGGAGTTCAGCACGCCCCTGCCCTATGCCTATGTCGCCGCCTTCGCCGCCGCGATCCGGCCCGGCGACGTGGTGCTGGAGCCTTCGGCCGGGACCGGGGCGCTGGCGCACATGGCCGCCCGCGCCGGGGCGAAGCTGGTGCTGAACGAGATCGACCCGTTCCGCACGATGCTCCTGCAAGCGGTGTTCGACGCGCCGCTCAGCCAGCACGACGGCGAGCATATCGACGACCTGCTGGACCGTGGGCACATCGCGGACGTGGTTGTGATGAACCCGCCCTTCTCGTCCTCGGTCGCGCGGACGGCGGACCCGACGATCGCGCTGCGCCATGCCGTCTCGGCCGCCAGGCGCCTCGCCCCCGGCGGGCGGCTGGTGGCGATCCTGCCGATGGCGGCCTGCGCCGAGCGCCAGCCCGCGCTCTGGCGACGGCTTGCCGCGATCGTCACCCCGCGCCTGCACCTGGGCCTGCCCGGCATCGTCTACCGGAAGATGGGGACGAACGTGGAGACGGCGTTGCTCGTGGCCGATGCGCCGGTGGAAGGCCCCGTGGGTGATGTTACGATTTCTCTACGCCCGACGGGGCTTGCCGATGCGCTCGACGTGATCCGCGCCGAGCTGCCCGACCGGCCGGCCCGCGTCGCGGCCGTTCCCGTTCTGACGAAGGCTCGCCCGGCTCCCGTGCGTCCGGCCCGTTCGCACGCCGCGCCCGCGCCCACCCGGCCGGCGGCCCGCGCGCCCGTGGACGTGCCGCTGGCCTATGTCGAGCGTGCCACGCCGGGCCAGAACGTCGCCGTGTCGGACATCTATGCGAGCTACGCGCCGCAGCGCATCGAGATCGCCGGCGCGGCGGCGCATCCCACGCCGCTGGTCGAGAGCGTGGCGATGGCCGCCGTCATGCCGCCGATGCCCTCGGCGCTGCCGACCCTGCCGCCGCGTCTCGTGGGCACGGGTGAGCTGTCCGAGGCGCAACTGGAGACCGTCATCATGGCCGACGACGCCCATGCCCACGACCTGCCGGGGCGCTTCGTCGTCAAGGACGACTGGACGGGCGCAGAGCCCGCCGCCGAGGGCGCGGGCGTGGCCTACCGGCAGGGCTACTTCCTGGGTGACGGGACGGGCGCTGGAAAAGGCCGCCAAGTCGCCGGGCTGATCCTGTCGAACTGGCTGTCCGGCCGCACCCGCGCGGTGTGGCTGTCGAAGTCCAGGACGTTGATCGAAGACGCGATCCGGGACTGGCGCGATCTCGGCGGCTCGCCCACCGACATCCATTCCATCGACCGCTGGAAGCCCGACGAGGCGATCACCCTGGGGCGCGGCATCGTGTTTTTGACCTACGCGACGCTGCGCGCGGTCGGGAAGACCGGCCGCACCCGGCTGGAGCAGCTCGTGGAATGGGCCGGCGCGGACTTCGAGGGCGTCATCGCCTTCGACGAAGCCCATGCCATGCAGAACGCGGCGGGATCGAGCGAGGGGCGCGGCACCGCGCCGTCGCAGCAGGGTATCGCCGGCCTGCGGTTGCAGCTCGCCCTGCCCCGCGCCCGCATCCTCTACGTCTCGGCGACCGGCGCCACCAACGTGTCGAATCTCGCCTACGCCACCCGGCTTGGCCTCTGGGGTCCGGGCGACGCCTACCCCTTCACCACGCGCGAGGACTTCGTGGCGGCGATGGAGGCCGGTGGCGTGGCGGCGATGGAGGTGGTCGCCCGCGACCTGAAGGCGCTCGGGCTCTACACGGCCCGGGCCCTGTCGTTCGAGGGCGTCGAGTACGACATCCTCGAACACCGGCTTACGGACGACGAGCGCCGCGTCTACGACAGGTTCGCCTCGGCCTTCCGCACCATTCATCAGAACCTGCGCGCGGCGCTCGAAGCGACCGGCATCGTGGACGACGCGGCGGGCCTGTCCGCGTCGGCCGCCAAGGCGTCGGCGCTCAGCCGCTTCGAGAGCATGAAGCAACGCTTCTTCGGGCACGTCCTGGGAGGCTTCAAGGCGAAGAGCCTGATCGCCGCGATCGAGGCCGATCTCGCGGATGGCTGGGCGCCTGTCATCCAGATCGTGTCCACCGGCGAAAGCCATCTGGATCGCGCCATCGAGGGGCTGGAGCCCGGCGACGATCTCACCGAGGCCCACCTGACCCCGAAGGAGGTCGTGGTCCACTGGCTCGACACCGCGTTCCCGATCCACGCGCAGCAGCTCGTCGAGGTCGAGGGCACGATCGTCGTGCAGCCGCTCCTCGATGCCGACGGCCACCGCATCGTCTCGCGCGAGGCCGAGGCCCTGCGCGACGCGGCGCTGATGGAGCTCTACACCATCGCCCCGATCCCCTCCGTGCTGGACCAGCTCGTCTGGCACTTCGGCGAGGAGCGGTTGGCGGAAGTCACCGGACGGTCGAAGCGCACGATCCGGACCGCGAACGGCACGCTGAAGGTCGTGCCCCGCTCGGGCTCGGCCAACAGTTCCGAGAGCGCCGCCTTCATGGCGGGCAGCAAGGACGTCTTGCTGTTCTCCGATGCCGGGGGCACCGGCCGGTCCTACCACGCCGCGCAAAAGGCCGCGAACCAGCGCCGGCGGCGGCATTACCTCGTCGAGCCCGGCTGGCGGGCGGACGCGGCGATCCAGGGGCTCGGTCGCACGCATCGTTCGGCGCAAGCCTCGGCGCCGTTCTTCCGCGTCGTCACCACCGACGTCCACGGCGAGAAGCGGTTCACCAGCACGATCGCCCGGCGGCTGGACACGCTCGGGGCGCTCACCAAGGGCCAGCGCCAGACCGGATCGCAGAACCTGTTCCGCGCCTCCGACAACCTGGAGAGCCCGATCGCGCGGCGGGCGCTGGTGGCCCATTACCGTGAGCTGGCCTCGGACCGCTGCGAGGCGATGCCATACGAGACCTTCCACGACTGGACCGCGCTGGCGCTCGTTGCCAGCGACGGCGCGCTGCTGGAGGAGCTGCCGCCGATCCAGCGGTATTTGAACCGGCTGCTCGCCCTGCCTACAGGCATGCAGAACGACCTCTTCGGCGCGTTCACGAAGAAGATCGAGGCACAGACCGAGGCGGCGCGGATGGCGGGTACGCTCGACATCGGCATCGAGACGCTCCGGGCGGATCGGATCACCGTCACCGGCGAGGCGGACATCTGGACCTGCCCGAAGAGCGGCTCGGTGACGCGCACCGTGACGCTCGCCACCGAGACGGCGGTGCATATCCCGTCGGGCGCGGGCGTGCTGTCCGATCATGGCCGCTACGACCGGCCGATGCGGAACGCCGCCTCGGGCAAGGTCGCGCTCATCTCGCGGCGACCCTCGCAAATCTACGACGACGAGGCGTTCGCGGAGGTCCGCGACATGCGGCGGCCCGGCGGCAAGACCACCGTGACGGAAGAAGCGTTCACGTCGTCTCATTGGGAGCCGATCGACGACGAGGCTTTCATCGCGCTCTGGGACGTCGAGGCCGACGAACTGCCCAAGGTCCGCACCGAGGCGGTTGTTCTGCTGACCGGGCTGCTTCTGCCGATCTGGAAGACGATCCCGTCGTCGAGCCAGCGCATCTGGCGGGTGACGCCGGAGGATGGCCTTTCCCGCATCGGCCGCGCCATCTCGCCCGACGAGGCGCTGGTGCTGAAGGGCCGGTTCCGGGGCGACGACGCGGCGCAACCCGACGAACTGGTCGCGTCGGCGATGACCGGGGACACGGCGGTGGAGATCGGGCGCGGCCTGACGCTGCGCGCCCGCCGCGTCGCCGGCGCGAAGCGGCTCGAACTGGAAGGATGGCAGCCCAGCCAGGTCCCGGCGCTGAAGGCGGCGGGCTGCTTCTCGGAGATCATCGCCCACCAGCTCCGAGTGTTCGTCCCCGTGGGCGAGACGGCGGCGGGCGTGATCGAGCGGATCGGCGGCGGGCACGCGGCCGCACCGGCGCATTGAGACGGGCGGGGCCGGGGCCTACCTCGGCCCCATGCCCAACCCGATCCCCGAAGCCCTGTTCGATCGCCGCCCGGTTCCGGGCTTCGACCGGGTGTTCTGGCGGCTCGATCCGCCGCAACCGGGGATACGACCGCCCGACATGCGGACCTTCCTCGACGATCCCGCGAACCAGTCCGGGCTCTGGCTCTTCACCGACGGCCATCCGAACACGCCCCTGCGGTTTCGCTGGGTGGACGGATGGGGGCACGGCGGGCTGCACGGGCGTCTCTTCGACCCGCCCGACCGGGACCATCCGCCACCGGAGACGGGATAGCGCCCCGATGCGGGATGCAGCGCAACCGACGCAGGTGGCGCGAAACGAGGGGTTTAGAGGAGAGAGGGGGCTTCGCTTGGTGTGATCCGATCCGGATCGGGAAAGTCATCCAGCCAAGGAGTACCAAGATGATCACCGGAACCCTGACGCAGAACGCCGACGCCAAGACCTTCACCGCCTCGATCTCGACGATGATGTTCGACATCGCGCGCATCGCGGTCGTGGCGAACGCATACAAGACCGAGGACAACCACCCCGACTTCCGCCTCGAGGTCCGCACCCCGCGCGGCCGGATCATGCGCGTGGGCTCGATGTGGAAGGCTGTCAGCGAGAAGAGCGGCAGCGCCTACTTCTCGTTTGGCCTCACCGACCGCATGGGCCGGACGTGGCGCATGAACGCGGTGCGGAACGAGGAGACGCCCGAGGGGACGTGGCAGATCGTGCCGCTGGCCGGGGGCAAGACGGAACTGACGACGATGGCGGGCCAGGTCGAGACGCTCGACGACGGCAACCTCGCCGGGTTCGTGGGCGGCTACGACTTCGACATGGATTTCGTGGTGGTCGAGAACGCGCACAAGCGCGAGGACCATCACCCCGACTTCCACATCGAGGCGCGCAGCCCGGCGGGCGTGCTGATCCGCATGGGTTCGATCTGGAAGGCGACCTCGCCGCGCACCGGGACCGAATACCTGTCGATGACGTTTTCCTCCCCGACCGGCACGCAATACCGGGCCAACGCCCTGCCCCGCACCGGGGAGGCAGAGGGCCTTTACGAGATCGTTGCCCAGACCGGCAGCGACCTGGCGGCCGTCGCCTGATCTCTCCCCAGGCGACAGGCCCGGGCCGCGACGTCCTCCCGCGTCGCGGCCCATCTCCACCCCCCCCAACCGAAAGGAAGGTGATCGAGGCATCTCGCGGGCTGACGCGTTGCGTCGACCGCGCCGCCAACGAGGGCCGCACCTGAGCGGGTGCGGCCCTTTCCGTGCGTGATCTCAACCCGCGCGGAAAGGACCGACGCATGACTTCGACATTTCACACACGGATCGACGACCGCGAGGCGCTGGCCGCGGCCGTCCTCGGGACCGTCGCCCAACGAATGTGGCTTCGCCCGGAAAGCGTCGCGCAATCCTTCGCGCTCTCCACCTGGACCACCATCGAGGAGATGACCCTGCGCGAGTTCGCGGGCGCGTACCGTGGCTATTACCCGAAAGCCAACATGGAGCTGCGCGCCGAGGCGGTGATCGCCGAGGTGTTCGACCAACTCGCCATCGCTCTCGATGACCCGCGCCGTGCCTTGCGCGCGGGCGCGTGGACCCCGCCCGGCGGATGGGTCCGTCCGGACGACTGGACCGGAGGACGCTCCGATGGGTGAAGGTCTCTACCGCAGCCCAAACGGCCGTACCGCCTACGCCGAGCCCTTCGAGGATCTCGGTCCCGAGGACGTCGATCTCTGGATCTGGGTCTATGACGATCTCGTCGCGACCGTGCGCGGCTGTCTCGGATCGTCGTGGCAACCCGTCACGCGGGAATGGCGCGGGCGTGGCGAGTGCGTGGTCGCGCGCAACGGACTGCACGAAGCCTGGCTCTACGAGGACAGCTACGCCCGTGTCCACGTCACCTTCGGTGTGCGCAGGGATCTCGATACGACCGCCGCCCTCGCGCGCAGCCTTGTCGACGACCGAGCCGAGGCAGTCTTCGACTGGCTGCAGGAGACCTACGACCTCCATGTCCGGACGAGTGCATGGACCAGCGCGAAGCGCATGGCGCGGAGGGTCGCGGCATGACGGCCAGACCCGCCCTCATCCGCATCCCCCGCGTCTTCCTTGACGACCATGAGGCTCGCGACCTGCCCACGCCGGTCATCCGGAAGACCGAGCGATACCACGATCGCATCGGGGCCGACGATCCCGCCTTGCCCGAGCTGGTCTCGGACGCCCGACACGACGCCGAGGGCGGCATCGACACGCGGGCCTTCCCCCACCTCTTCGGCCTCGTCGCGTCCGCGCGCGCAACCCTCCACGCCATCCGCAAATCGCAGGAGACCTCCGCATGACCTTCCGCATCGCGCTGAAGTCCAAACCCTCGCCACATTTCGGCGAGCCGCACAAACGCTGGCAGGTCCTCCTGAACGGCAAGCCGTGGGGCGAGCCGTTCTATTACAACATGCGTGGCTTTCGCGGCGTGCTGCCCCTGCCGGACGGCCGGTCCTTCGATCCCGGCGAGGTGACGCTGACGAGGCTCCGGCAGGAGGTGGCGCAGATCAACCGCGAGGCGCGCGAGGCCGCGTCCGCGATCCCGGCGGCGGACGCATGAACACCCCCGCCTCTCTTCTCGGCCGCTGGTACGCCACCGGCCCCGAGGACAAGCCGTTCCGCCCGTTCGACCCGGACTGGAACATCCACCGCATCGTCGAGGACGTGCCGAGCCTGCCGACTGTCACGGTCGAGAACGCCGGCGGCCAACGCTTCCCGATCGAACGCGCCTTTGCCGCCACGATCGCGCTTCCTCCTTCCGACCTCGAAAGGTTCTCCCAATGAAAATCGAACTCAAGGCCATCCAGTACGCCGCCTTCTCATCGGAAGAGACGAGCTGCTACAACGCCAACCTCTATGTCGATGGTCGCAAGATCGGCACGGTCGGCAATGACGGGCATGGCGGCCCCGACCACTTCCGCGGCGACCGCGCGGCTTTCGCGGCGTCCGACGAATGGTGCAAAGCCAACCTGCCCCGCTGGCAGCACGACGAGCGATCGTTCGAAACCGACCTGGAGATGCGCTGCGCCCAGCTCTTCAACGACTGGATCGCCGCCCGCGACCTGAAGACTGCGTTCCGCACCAAGGTCGTGATGCGCGATCCCGCAGACGGGAACCTTTACACGATCAAGCATCGTGGTCGGATCGAGGCGACGATCGACGGCATCGGCAAGCGTCACCCCGGCGCTGTGATCCTCAACACCCTGCCCTTCGACGAGGTGCTGACGCTCTTCCGCGCGGCGACCTCGCCGTGACGGCGGATGCCGTCCCGCCGGAGGTCACGGAGATGATCGCGGCGGGTGCGCTCTTTGCCGTCAGCCATAGCGGCGGCAAGGACAGCCAGGCCCAGATGATCCGGCTGCGATCCATCGTGCCCCCCGACCAGCTCGTCGTTGTCCACGCGCCCCTCGGGCGCGTGGAATGGCCCGGCACCCTCGCCCATATCCGCGCGACGATCGGCGACACGCCCCTGATCCTCGCCCCGGCCAGCACGGACCTTCTGGCGATGGTCCGGCGGCGGGGGTCATGGCCGACGCCCGCGATCCGCCAGTGCACCTCCGACTTGAAGCGCGGCCCGATCGAGCGTGAACTGCGCCGCTATCTCAAGGCTAATCCCCGCTTCGGGGGGCGCATCGTCTCCTGCATGGGGCTGCGCGCCGACGAAAGCCCGAACCGCGCCAAGCGACCCGCGCTCAAGTTCTCGGAGAGGAACAGCAAGGCCGGGCGGCAATGGTGGGAATGGCTGCCAATCCATCACTGGTCGGAGCCCCGCGTGTTCGCGGAGATCGCCGCCGCCGGCGAGCGGCCGCATTGGGTCTATGCCAAGGGCATGTCGCGCTGCTCCTGTTCGTTTTGCATCATGGCCACGCGCAAGGATCTCCGCCGCGCCGCGCGGCTCCGTCCGCGTCTCGCCGCCGAATACATCGCGCTGGAAGAGGAGATCGACCACACGCTCAGTCCGACGCGCGTGCCGCTGCGAGAAATCATTGCCTGATCGTCGGACCTGTCCAGAACTATGCCCGAATAACTCGGAAAAACATCGACATGGCATCATCATGGGGTGTAAACAAAGCACGAACACACCAGATATTGGATATGCCATGTTCAAGATGAGCGACAGTGCGTCCGGCCTTTCACTCTGCATGAATGTCGATCCCCAGCCGCGCAATCCGCGCCTCGTGAACGACAACGTGTTCCAGATCGTGACATGGACGAAAGGTCTGGGCGATCCACATGCCTGGCCGGACCGGCAGGCGTTCCTCGATGCCTTCCCGGCCGAGACGAATGTGCTGTTCCCCGTGCGGGCGCTGCACACCCGCAAGGGTCCGGTCCTCGTGCGCGTCTATTCCAACGACGATCCGATCGACGGCTACGCCTTCGCCACCCACGAGCGGCTCTGCATCGCCTTCGGCCTCGACAAGATCACCGGGGAGAACCACGACGACATGCTCGAAGAGGCCGACAGCCTCTGCCTCACCGAGTTGCAGGACTACGAGCATTTCGTGGACGGCGACGTGTACCGCTTCGAGATCACCGACAAGCGCGGTGAATGTGTCGAAACGGCACGCGATCTCTACGGCGAGGACTACGCTCGCCACGTTGCGCAAGACACGCTCGACCGGCACCTCTACAGCGTCGCGATGGACGGCTGACCTCGAACCGGATCGAGACCCGACCAGCTCCGAAGCGCGGTTCCTCACGGGCCGCGCTTCTTGCGTTCCGGATCGGTGCAATTCGACGGAAGCGACGCCTCGCTGCACCATTCGTGCCGCATGGCGGCCACGGGCCGGGCCTACCGCGCCGATCATGCTTGTGGCCCGCCTCCGATCCTACCTCGAATATCGCGCCGTCGTGCGCGCCGAAGCCGATCGCCTGGCCACGTCGATGGGCAGCCTGAGTCTCGAAGTGGCGCAGACACGGGCCTACGCGCTCATCGACGCCCCGCCGGACAGCCCCCGCGCCCGGCTCGCCTGGGACGTCCTCCATCACCTCGAACGCCGGTTCTCCAGCTAGAGCCGACCTCGACCGGCGCCGCTGACAGGACACTCCGAGCCCGACGCCCCGCTTCGCGCGTCGGCCGAGGGCGCGGATCGGTGGCGCGCGCCGTCCGGGCATCCGACATGGGCGATCCCGGTCCTTTCAGGTCGGTGGACCCTCGCAGCCGAACCTGCAGCAGCGACGGCCCCGTGCAAGGGCTGCACCCTTCTCCACTTCGTTCCGACCCTTCGGGTGCGCGCGGCCTTTCCGCCGCCGCGATCGGTGGCGACGGTCGGACTGGTGTTGGAAAGCACCAGATAGTTCTGCCTTTCTCGTCAGAGACGTTGCCTCTGACCGGGCAGTGGACTTCAAAAGCAGCCTTTCGCTGCGCCGCGCTCGAACTCACGCAATGCGGACTCTATAGATCTTCGCCGCGTACTGCTCGAACGGCCGCTCCCCGCTTGAAGCAAAATTACATATTTTTTTGCAAACTATCCCAAACTAGACAATCGTCGCGTCGGTCGCCGCGCGCAGCTCCTCCTCGGTCACGCCGTCCGCCAGCTCCACCAGCTTCAGGCCGCCCTCCACCACGTCGAGCACGGCCAGATTGGTGATGATCCGGTCTACCACCGCCTTGCCCGTCAGCGGCAGGGTGCAGGCCTTGAGGACCTTCGATTCGCCGTGCTTGCTGGTATGGTCCATCACCACGATGACGCGCCCCACGCCCGCCACGAGGTCCATGGCGCCGCCCATCCCCTTGACCAGCTTGCCGGGGATCATCCAGTTTGCCAGGTCGCCGTTCTCGGCCACCTCCATCGCGCCCAGGATCGCCGCCGCGATCTTGCCGCCCCGGATCATGCCGAACGACGTGGCGCTGTCGAAATAGGCCGTGCGGTTCAGCTCGGTGATCGTCTGCTTGCCGGCGTTGATGAGGTCCGGGTCCTCGTCGCCCTCGAACGGGAAGGCGCCCATCCCGAGCATCCCGTTCTCCGATTGCAGCGTGATGTCCTTGTCGCCCACGTAGTTCGCCACCAGCGTCGGGATCCCGATGCCGAGGTTCACGTACATGCCGTCTTCGAGCTCCTCGGCCGCGCGCGCGGCCATCCGGTTGCGGTCCCAGCCCTTGGCGTCGTTGGACATCAGGCGTCCTCCCTCGTGCGAACGGTGCGCTGTTCGATGCGTTTCTCGTGCTCGCCCTGGATGATGCGATGGACGTAGATGCCGGGCAGGTGGATGGCGTCGCCGTCCAGCGCGCTGCGCGGCACGATCTCCTCGACTTCGGCGATGCAGACCTTGCCGCACATCGCCGCCGGCGGGTTAAAGTTCCGCGCGGTCTTGCGGAACACGAGGTTGCCGGTGTCGTCGGCCTTCCAGGCCTTGACGATGGCGAGGTCGGCCACGATCCCGTGCTCGAGGATGTAGTCCTCCCCGTCGAAGGTTTTCACCTCCTTGCCCTCGGCAATCAGCGTGCCCACGCCGGTCTTGGTGTAGAAGCCGGGGATGCCGCAGCCGCCGGCGCGCATCCGCTCGGCCAGCGTGCCCTGCGGGTTGAACTCGAGCTCCAGCTCGCCGCCGAGATACTGGCGCATGAACTCCTTGTTCTCGCCGACATAGCTGGAGATCATCTTCTTCACCTGCCGCGTCTGGAGCAGGATGCCGATGCCGAAATCGTCGACGCCCGCGTTGTTGGACGCGAAGGTGAGGTCCTTCACGCCGGACTCCCGGATCGCCTCGAGCAGTAGTTCGGGAATGCCGCAGAGGCCGAAGCCCCCCGCCGCGATGAACATGCCGTCGAACAGCAACCCGTCGAGCGCCTCGGTCGCCGACCCATAGACCTTCTTCATCCAGCGATCCTCAATCCCAGAATTTCACGGGCCTGTCGCCAGGTCGCGGCGCTGCGGCCATGCCTTTCAATGATCCCGACGCATTGCCTGACCAAAGCGGCATTCGATGGGGCTAGCGTGTCCTTATCGAGGCGCATGTTGTCCTCGAGGCCGGTGCGGCAATGTCCGCCCAACTCGGCGCACCAGTCGTTCAGCGTCGCCTGGTGTCGACCGATCCCGGCAGCGCACCAGGTCGCCTCCGGCATCAGTCGCCTTGTCGTTCTGGCCATGAACTCGAAGGCTTCCCGGTCAACCGGCATGGCGTTCTTGACGCCCATCACGAACTGGACATGCAATGGACCTTTGAGGCGTCCGTCTTCGACCATGCTTGCAGCTTGGTAAATATGGCTCAGATCGAATGCCTCGATCTCAGGCTTGACGTCATGCTTGTCCATCTCCGACGCCAGCCAATCGACGAGGTCAGGACTGTTCTCGTACACCCGGGTCGGAAAGTTGCTTGATCCGACCGCCAGAGAGGCCATGTCCGGCTGCAACGGCAACATGGCGCCGCGTTCGTGGCCTGTCCCCGAACGCCCGCCAGTCGAGAGCTGGATGATCAACCCCGGGCAATGCTCGCGCAGCCCCTCCATCAGTGATCCGAATTTCTCCGGATCGGACGTCGCCGTGCCATCGGAGTTTCGGACATGGCAATGGGCAATGGTCGCTCCTGCCTCGAAAGCTTCGTGTGTCGACTCGATCTGCTCCGAGATCGTGATCGGCACCGCCGGGTTATTAGATTTCTGCGGCAGCGACCCGGTGATCGCCACACATATGATGCACGGATCGTGCATCACTGGTCCTTTCCAATTGGCACAAGCACAAAATCGAAGGGTGAGCGCCACATGGTCGCTCCGCCCTCGACTGCCTCGAACGGTGCGACAAGAGTTCGCTTCACACCGAAAACGGTATCCGAGTCGAGGTAGACATCATCGCCGACGAATGTGTGGGTGACGACTTTCTGGAAACCCGGCGCGGTCACCAGGTAATGCATGTGGGCTGGGCGGAAGGGATGGCGGCCAAGGCGGCCGAGCATCTGTCCCACGGGACCGTCGTCTGGGATCGGGTAGGAGACCGGCTTGATGCCGACAAAGCTGTAGCAACCATCCGGGCCAGTCACGAAGATGCCGCGATTGTTCCACTTCGGCTGGATGCCCGGTTGCTGCACGTCATAGAAGCCATCCGAGTTGTCTGACCAGACATCGATGCGGGCGTCCTCGACCGGATTGCCGTCGAGGTCGGTCACGCGACCCTCGAAGAGACAACTCTCGCCTTTGCCGTCGAGCGAGATGCTGGCGCCCATCGGCCGCTCCGGCGCGCCAACGACATGGAAGGGCCCGAATACGGTGTTCTCGGTCGCTTCCTCGGGGCGGCGGTTGTTGATCGCGTCCACCAGCATGGAGAAGCCGAGTGTGTCGCTGAGGAGAATGAACTCCTGGCGCTCCTCCGAGCAGATTTGGCCGGTCTTCGTCAGGAAATCGATGCCGATTTCCCATTCGTCCTGCGTGAGCTGCACCTCCTTTGCGAATGCGTGGAGATGCTTGACGAGCGCGGACATGACCTCGGCCAGTCGCGGTTCCGTGTCGGAGGCGATACGGGCGTTGACGGCCTCGACCGAACCTTCCTCGGTAAAATACGTGTTCATGTGGTTCTCCTCGTTGCGGGGCTCCAGCGTCGAAGCTGCACCCACGGCTGGCGATCGAGCGGGGCCCCGACCTCCGGAAGCGCCCATGTCGGAGCCGCGATGTCACGGCTGCGGTTCGGCTCCCTCCCAGGCGCGCTGCAGCAGGTCGCGCAGCGGCGCGGCTTCGACCTTGCGCGGGTTCCAGTAGGGATTGGCGAGCGCGATCTCGCAGGCACGGTCGAGATCGGTTTCCTTCACGCCCAGATCGCGCAGCGCCGTCGGGACTCCGAGCTGCGCTGCCATCCTGTGCAGGCCGGTGGGCGCGTCTGGAGCGCCGATCGCCGCCGCGATCCGCTCCATCGCCTCGGGCGCTGCGGGACTGTTATAAGCCAGTGCATGCGGCAGGACGATGGTGTGCGTCTCTGCGTGGGGCAGATTGAAGCTGCCGCCGAGCGTGTGGCAGAGCTTGTGATGCAGCGCCATTCCCACATGTCCCAGGACCGTTCCGCAAAGCCAGGCGCCGTAGAGGCAGCGCGCGCGGGCGTCCTTGTTCTCGGGGGTCTCGACGAGCGTCTGCATGCCCTCGGCCAGCGCGCGGATCCCCTCCTCGGCCATGAGCGACATCACCGGATTGCCATCCTTGGCGTAAAGACCTTCTGCCGCATGAGCGATAGCGTTCATGCCGCTGACCAAAGACATGCCGACCGGCAGGCTCATGGTCAGGTCCGGGTCGTAGATGACGGACCGCGGCAGAACGCGCGCGTCCTTGCCGGTCTTCTTCAGGCCGGCCTCCGTAAGGCCATAGACGGGCGTCATCTCGGACCCGGCATAGGTCGTGGGGATGGCGATGATCGGGATCGGCGCCTCCAGCGCGATGGCCTTGCCGAGACCGATCGTCGAGCCGCCGCCGATCGCCACCGCACAATCGGCCTCGAGCTTGGCGGCGAGCTTCCGCGCCTTGCGGGCGCCTTCGATCGGCACGTGCATCTCCGCACCGTCATGGATGCCGGCGAGCCGCGAGCCGAGGAGTTCCGCCACCTGCTCAGCTTGCTTCCGCTGCTGCCGGGTGCAGAGGACCAAAGCCCGGGAGGATCCGATCGCCTCGACCTCTTCGCGAACCGAAGACAGTTTTCCCGCACCGAAAATGACCCGCGCGGGATTGGCCGTGTAGAGAAAATCCTTCATGCGAGCACCCCCTTGCCGCGCGGCCCCGAGCCACCGGTGCTCATAGCGTGTAATCCACTTGGAAGCGGGCGATCCGCGTCTGCCCGAGTTCCCACTTCACCCGGAGATGCGCCGGGTGGGTTCCGTAGGCATCGAGAGCCTCCTGGCTTTCGAACTCGGAGTAGAGGACGACGTCGCAGGCGTAGTCGACGCGGCTGTGATCGAAACCCACTTCGAGATGAAGCAGGCCCGGCACTTCACCGCGCAACTCCTCGAAACGCGATCGCAGGAACTCCGCCGCCTTGCGGCGATCCTCCTCTGTCTCGCCCGACATGTTCCACATGACGATATGCTTGATCATGGTGTTGCTCCGAAAATCTGGGCCGAAGTCTCAGGCTTTTTCTGGTTGGATGACGGGAGCCGGGGTCACTACCCGACGTGTTCGCTCGATCGATTGCCGCCGCCCGTAGGCGACGACAGAAGGTACAGCCCGGAAGAAAGCCGTGCTTACAGCGTAACCTCTGCGCCGGCCTGCGATGAGGATGCGAACAGGGCTTCGAGGATGAGGTTGATGTTGTGCGCCTGCTGCGCCGGGACGTTCGAAGGGGCTCCTGAGCGAAGGGAAGCCTCGAAAGCTGAGGCTTCGCGGTCGAAGTAGACTGGGTTCCCGATCTCCGCGATCTCAGGGGAATAGACGGTCTTCCGAACCGCCCAGAGTTCGGGAAAGCTCGTCTCCTGCCATTCGGTCCAGCCGGCTGGCTGGCCGGTCTTGCCGTTGGTATAGAGTTTGTAGGAGGCAGGCAGCGGACGGGAATGCATCACGCCTTCGGTGCCGTATGCGGTGATGTCCCAGCTCTCTGTCCAGGGCAGCGGATCCCATGACATGAAATCGATCGTAACCAACTTGTCGTCATAGTTCAGGACCGCGCCGACGGCGTCCTCGCGGGACGTCGGCTCCATCAATCCGTCGAACTTCGTGATGCGGGCGTTGACCGACCGGGGCATCCCGAAGTGATGCAGCAGGCGGTCGATCGTGTGACAGCCGATGACGTAGAAGGCACCGCCGATATCGCCGGGCTGGCGCATGTGATCGGTGTCGGCCTCGTTGTGCGAACAGCCGGCATGGGCGCGCACCTGCAATACCTTGCCGAGCTGTCCCGATTGCAGGACTTCCTGCATCTTGTCGACCGATGGCGCGTAGCGCCAGCAATAGCCGACTTGGAAGAGCTGGCCCGTCCGTTCCGCCGTCTCAACGAGCCGCACGGTGTCCTGCGAGCCCCGCCCAGCAGGCTTCTCGCAAAGGACCGCCTTGCCGGCTTCCATCGCCTCGATCGCCCAGTCGGCCATCAGGTAGCTTTTGGGATGAATCATCACCGCATGGACGTCCGGGTCGGCGAGGATTTCGTCCTTGGTGCGCTTCTCGATCCCCATAGCGTCGACGAAGGCGTCGAGGAGCGGCGTATCGTCGTAGGCGCCCAGAACCTTCGCGTTCGGCATGCGCAGGAATGCCTTCACCCGGCCGGAGGTGTGCGGATGGGTGATGCCGAGACAGGCGATCCCGAGCGTCGCGTCGTTTCCGATGGCATAGGTCATGGATATTGTCCTCCCTTGGAATGGTGCTTGTTCTCAGACCGAGACGGCGCGGCCGGTGCGCGCGGACTCGACGGCGCATTCGGCCAGTCGCAGGGCCTGGACCCCGTCGCGCACGCTGGTGGGCATGGACTTCCCGCCGGCGACGGCATCGATGAAGGCCTCCATCTCCGCCCGGTATGCCTGGGTGTAGCGCTCGAGAAAGAAGTTCAGCAAAGGTTCGCGTGCGTCGGTGAACTCGGCGTTCGTGAAGCGCATCGTGGTCGGGCGCAGGTTGTCCTGGGTCAGCATGCCCGTGGCGCCCAGAACCTCGACCCGCTGGTCGTAGCCGTAGACCGCCTCACGGCAATTGTTGATATGGGCCTGCCGGCCGCTCTCGGTCTGGAGCAGGACCATGGCCGTGTCGTAGTCGTCGTAATCGCTCAGCGTCGGATCAATCAGGCGGGCGCCGATCGCGGTGACGAGAACCGGCTCCTCGCCCAGGAGCCACCGCGCCATGTCGAGATCGTGGATGGTCATGTCGCGGAAGATGCCGCCCGAGCTCTTCACGTAGGAGGCTGGCGGCATGCCCGGATCGCGGCTCGATATGATCACCTGACGAACCTCGCCGATGCGCCCGGCATCGATGGCCCGGCGCATCTCGGCGAAGGTGCTGTCGAAGCGGCGGTTGAAGGCTAACATCACCCGACCACCCACGCGCTCGATCTCGGCGGCGGCGCTTTCGCTCTCGGTCATGTCGAGGTCGATCGGCTTCTCGCAGAGGACCGCCTTGCCGAGCTCGACCGCCTTCAGAAGGAAGCCGACATGCGTGTCGGTGGGCGTGCCGATCACCACCGCATCCACGTCTGGCCGCGCGATGGCCGCCATGCAATCGGTCATTGCCTCGGCCCCGTGCGACGCAGCCACCGGCTCGACCACCTCGGCAAAGGGATCGGCGACGGCGATCAGCGTCGCCTTCGAACTTGCTGCGACATTGGCAGCATGGATCTTGCCGATGCGCCCGGCACCAAGAACCGCTATTCCAACCATTATTGTCTTTCCTGTCCGTGATGTTTGACGCGCATCGCGCCGAATGATGTGCGGATCAGTCCGCAGGCAGCTTGACCGCCTTGAATTGCTTCATCGTGGTATCGAACGCCCGCTGCGCCGCCATCTCGAGCGGCAGGTAGCGATGCGCTGCCGAGATCACCTCGACCCCCCAATAGCCGCGATAGCCGACGTCGAGGATCGCCTGGACCTGTGCGGCGATGTCGATCGTGCCCTCTCCGCACAAACGCCTGTAATGCGTGGAATCATTGAATAGCGTGCCCAGAACCTCGGGCCCTGCGTCGTCGAGCTCGACTGCTCTCAGGAATTCGAGCGGGATCTTGTGGATGTCCTCGGCGCTCATGCCGCCGCGCTCGACATGCCATGTGTCGACGAGCAGGCCGCCATTGGTGACGCCGAGTCCATCGAAGAGTGCCAGCCCGATATCGATGGTGTCGATACTGGCGAAAGGCAGGAACTCGATCGCGATGTCGATGTTCAGGGGCGCAGCGCGGTCGCAGATCGTGCGCAACGACGCGCGCATCGCGTCGATATCGGGCGCCTCGGTCTCGAAGACGCCGCCGCCGAGCTTGATCTTCTTTACGCCGAGCTCCGCGCCGACCTCGAGCATCCGGTCGTACATCGTGTCGGAGGCAAGGCGCAGGTCGCCGTCGAGGTGCCAGTCCGTCAGGAACTCCAGTTCCACGTGGCGGATGCCGTTGTCGTCGAAGATGCGGCGCATGGTCGGCAGACTGTATTCGGCGACCGACGCCTCGATGTCGGCCATGACGAAGCCCATGCCGCGCCAGCCGATCCGCCCGGAGACCTCGGCACGGTCCTTGAGGGGAAACGGGCTGATCTCGCTCGGGGCACCCGGCCAGGTGGCGCCGCTCACCGTCCAGTAGGACGCGCAAAGGTCGATGTCTTCAATTCTCATTCCAGGGCCTCGGGCGATGCTGGTGTGGATATGGTTCAGGCGCTGCAGGCCAGGACGACGCAAGTCGGTTCGATCTCACCGACACGCGCCTGAGGCTCTCCGGTGATGGCACCGGCAATCTTCGTCAGCCGCAGGTTCGCCCCGTCGGCAGTGCGCGGAGCGGCGGTCTCGACCGACAGCTCCTCGTCGAAGCGGGCGCGGTCGAACGAGCTTCCGGATGGGTTTTTCATTTCATCCTCCCTGTGCCGGCGATCGGGTCTCGGATCGCGACGCCAGCCTCTTGTTGCGAGGCGTCGCGCCCCCGGGAAGGGCGCGACGCCGTTTCAGAAGCTCTGCTGGCCCGTCGCCTTTTCGATCAGCCTGTCGATCGAGACGGCCAGGACGAGCAGGAAGCCGGTGACGATCAGCCGGATCTCGTTCTCGACGCCCATCAGGTTCAACCCGTTGCTCACCGTCCCGATCACCAACGCTCCGAGCAGAGCCGCATAAATTGCGCCGCGGCCGCCGAACAGGCTCACGCCGCCGATGACCGCCGCCGCGATGGATTCGAGCAGCAGCGTGCCGCCACCGACCCCGCCCCCGGAGAAGACGCCGACCCCGAGGGTCCGCGAGGCCGCGATGATGCCCGCAAGCGCGGCGACGCCGCCCGCGATGGCGAAGGCCGCCATCTTGAGTCCGGCGACGTTGACGCCGTTGCGTCTTGCGGCCTCGGCGTTGTTGCCCACGGCGTAGAGGAACAGTCCGAACTGCGTCTCCTGAAGGACGTAGCCGCCGATTCCGAGCAGGATCGCGAAGATCAGGACCACGAGCGGAATGCCCTGGTGCGCCGTCAGGATGGCAACGACGAGGATGCCGAAGGCGGCGGCGGCGCCGATCGGCAGGACGACACCCTGCAGGAACGGGATCTCCAGCCCGGCCTTCCTCCGGCTCGCCACGTTCGAGAGCACCAGGGCCGCGAAGGCGCCGATGCCGATCGCAAGGACGAGCCAGGCCCACGGGCCGGAGATGCTGGTGAGGGCGATCCTCTCGAGGCCGGTCCCGCTCAGGCTGTAGCGGGCCGTCTCCGGCAGCAGGATCAGCTGCAGGCCGTTGAGCGCGAGCCCGAGGCCGAGGGTCACGACGAAGGACGGGACACCAACGTAAGTCACCCAACGTGCGGAGAGGCTGCCGATGCCGGCTCCCAGCAGGACGGCGATCGGAATGGCGATCCATGGCGAGAACCCGTACTCCACGATGATCTTTGCCATGAACACCGACGTCAGACCGTTGATGGCGGCCACCGAGAGGTCGATCTCCGCGACGAGCAGGACGAACATCAGGCCCAAGGCCATGATGCCGACGACCGTGCTCTGGACGAGCAGGTTCGACAGGTTGCGCGGCGTGAGGAACACGTCGCTCTGGGCGGCGAAGAAGATCCACAGCACGACCAGACCGAGAACGATCGGGAGGGCGCGGAATTCGCTTGTCAGGAGTTCGCTGAAGCTGCGGCGGCGCACGGCAGGTGCGTCGGGGGCTACATGGGCCATGGAATATCCTCGAATGTCAGAATGTGCCGCGGCTATCCCGCGAGATTGACGCCTACGTTGCCGCCAACCATGGCGTTCACCACCTGCTCGCCCGTCACTTCGCTCGATTTGAAGCTCGCGACGTTGGCGCCGAGACGCATGACTTCGATCCGGTCGGTGGAATTCACGACGAAGTGGTGGATGTCATGGCTGACGACCACGATGCCGAGGCCCTGATCGGCCAGGGTCCGGATCAGCTTCGAGACGCTCTCCGCGGCCGAATGGCTCAACGCCGCCGTCGGTTCGTCGAGAATGACGACCTTGGGGGTCCAGAGGATCGAACGTGCGATGGCGATGTTCTGCCGCTGACCGCCAGACATCGCCCCAACGGGACGGGTCAGCGACATGCCTCCGAGCCGCATCCGGGTCAGCACCTCCCGTGCGCGGACCTCGCTCTCCGCGCGGCGGATGCGCCGCCCGCCCCAACGCGGGCCGGTCAGTTCACGTCCGAGGAACAGGTTCTGTACCGCGTCGAGATTGTGGCAAAGGGACAGGTCCTGATAGACCGTCTGGATACCGAGTTCCGTGGCATCGGTCGGCTTGCTGACGTGGACGGGTTTGCCTTCGAACAGGTACTCGCCGGAATCCATGGCATGGACGCCCGCCATGACCTTTACGAGGGTGGATTTTCCGGCTCCGTTATCGCCCACCAGGGCAACCACCTCGCCGGGATGAACTTCGACCGACGCGCCGCGAAGAGCGTGCAGCGATCCGAAGTGCTTCTGGATGTTGCGCATCGAGACCAGCGGCGTGTCGCTTGGACGTACCTCGGTATTCGGCCGTTGAGCTGTTTCCACGCCCATCTTCTATCCTCCCATAGATGATGTCGCGGGCGACGATACGCCGCCCGCCGTTCTCGCCTTACAAATTGGCTTGGCAGATCTCGGTGGTCTCGATGCCCTGGCAGATCTCCTCCCAAGTCCAGACGCCCTTCGTCACGACCTCCTCGAGGTTGTCGCTCGTGATGTTCGACACCGGAAGGAAGATGGCAGGAACATCCGCGTACTGGTTGTTGACCGTCCCGGTCACCAGATCCTGCGGCACGCCTTCGCCGTCGAGGACCGAGGAGACGACCTTCGCGGCCGCCTCGGCCTCCATGCGAAGGTCCTTGAGGATCGTGTTGTCCTGCCAGCCCTGGGCGATGTAGCGCAGCGCCTCGACGGTCGCGTCCTGGCCGCCCGTGACGATCTTCTCGCCGGGCTGGTAGCCTTGGCTGATGAGCGCCACCACCGAGCCGCCGGTCGTGCCGTCGTTCATGCCGAGGAACATGTCGACATCGCCGCCGGTGCGGGTCAGGCAGTCCTCGGCGAAAGATTGGGCGAGAGTTGGGTCCCAGTTCTGGGTATACTGATCGCAGACGACCTCGACCTTGCCGGAGTCGATCAAGGGTTGCAGGAACTCGTCCTGCCCCTTCTCGTATTGCATGGTCCCGAATTCGCCCTGGTTGCCTTTCACTCGCGCGACCTTGACCGGCGACTTGTCCATGGCCTCGATGAGTTCCGCAGCGCGCTGCCCCTGGGCCTGACCGACCGCAAGCGAGTCAAAGACGACATGCGCCTCGGCCTTGCCGCCGATCGCGTCGTGGTCGTAGAGCACGACCGGAACGCCGGCCATTTCGGCTGCAGCGAGGCCGCCGGCGACGAGGTTCGCATCGGCGGAGGTCAGCATGATGAGGTCTGCGCCCTGGGAGATGGCGTCCTCGATCTGACGCTGTTGCTGCTGCGGATCGCCTTGGGCGTTCTGCACCGCGACTTCGGCTTCGGAAGCTTCCTCCTTCAGCGCCTCGACGAAGAACGGCGCGTCGCGGCTCTCGAAGCGGATCGTCGTGGTGTTCGGCAGCAGGAAAAAGACGCTCTTGGCGTCCTGCGCCTGCGCGGCCCCCGTGATGACCGTGGTCGCAAGAAGTGCTGACAGTAGACGTATCATGGTGTTCCTCCCTCGGAATGCGGTGAAATGCGCTTGTCGGCACGAAGCTCGCCCGTGCCCGCTGCCATCCCAACCCAGTGGGGCACTCCTTAACGTTATAGAATTTTGGGATAAAGTGACAGGTTTGGGAAACATTATTGCATAAAATGCAAAAACCGTTCCGATCAGCGATCAGAGGCAATCCTCTCGGCGGCACCGACGCACAACGTTGGGCCAAGCCCATAAGCCTTGGCCTCCGGGCCGCGGACACTCACGGCGGAGTGTCTAGCGGGTCCAGATCTCCTCGTACTTGCCGGTCTGGAACTGCTCGACAAGAAAATCGATGAACAACCTTGTTCTCAACGGCACGAAGGATTTGCTTGGATAGGCAATGTTCATTGTGAGCCTGGGCAGATCCCAGTCGTCTAGAACCCGGACGAGCCGGCCGGCTTCCAGGTCGTCCTGAATGATATAGGTCGGTTGCGAGAGAATGCCGAGGCCGTCGCGGGCGGCGGCGCAGATGAGTTGGCCGTCATTCGTGATGACGACGCCGTCCACATCGACTTTGACGGTCTCGTGGCCTCGCTGGAAACAGAACTCGTTCCAGTTGTCGGCGAGAGTGTAAAGGATCAGGTCGTGATCCGTCAGTTCCAACGGGTGCTTTGGACTACCCCGCCGATCCAGATATTGCGGCGAGGCCGCCAGCAGGCGTCGTGTCTCGGCCAGGCGCCGAATGGTAATGGAGCTGTCCGCCTCCACGCGACGCGTACGAATTGCAAGATCGAGGCCATTCTCGATAATGTCGTAATATCTGTTCGACGCGACGATCTCGATGGAGAGGGCGGGATACAGCCTCCGAAACTGTTCAACCACAGGCATCAGATGCAGCAGGGAGAAGGACAGCGATGCGCCGACCCGCAATCGTCCGGTCGGCGCGTGAGAGTGGGCGGTGACATTCGCTTCCGCCTCCTCCCAGGTCGCGAGAAGGTCACGGGCGTCCGCGTAGAGTTGCTCCCCCTCGCCGGTCAGGCTGAGCTGGCGCGTGGAGCGCTGCACAAGTCTCGCACCCAGCCGAGCTTCGAGCCTCGTGAGATGCCGGCTGACTCCCGAAACCGACAAGCCGAGCGCTTCTGCCGCGCGGGTCATGCTTCGCTCATCGGCGATCGTCACGAAGACCTGAAACTCGGTCCAGCGATCCACTATCCGCGCCCCAAGGGAAATTGCATCTGTAAGGCAGTCTGCACTGGTGTTCCAAGCGAAGGCAAACCTTGTGCTTCTCGAACGCCGGAAAGCGGGCCGGCGCAGTCCAGCACTTCTGAAACATGCGTCGCGGTGGTCCAGACAATGGTAAGCGGTGGCTGCGGCCCACGTTGTCGGGCATCGGCCTGATTGCGAGATCTACCCATCTCAAGATGGGGAGTGCG
>NZ_CANLTR010000032.1 GCF_947494055.1 uncultured Jannaschia sp.
ACAGAGATGTTCGACGCCATCGGTGCGATCTGTGATCTCTACGACCCGCAGGAGTGCTGGAACGACTTCACTGCTGCAGGATACGCCTCGGGTTAAGGCCGAAACGCTTTAAAGCGCCAGGTTCAGGGTCCCGGCGCGCGCACCGCTTCGTCAGGGGTCCTGTTCTTGCTCCGGCGCATCCTTGTCGCCGGTCTCGCCATGCGAACGACCGCTGAGGAACAGCGCTTCCAGCCAGAGCGTCGAGACGATAATCAGGATCGTGATCCACATACCCAGAAGATCGTCTTCCGCGAGCCGGTCGAACCAGCTCGACTGGACGATCTGGCCGGGCAGACCGTAGGTGATAATCTCAAGCTCGTTCGACAGCGCGACCGCGCTGGCCGAAATGATGCCGTCCTGTGGCAGCGAAAGCGTCAGGTAGACCTGCGAGGTGCCGGTGCTGCGCCCAAGCCGCGCGGCATCACCGGCCGAAAGCTCCTGTTCCGAGGTGGGGCGGTAATCCCGCAGCTCGCCGCTGCCGCCGCTGAGCCAGGCCATGACATCGCTCCGGAAGCTCGGCGACAGCAGGCTGACGTTCCCGGCAAACAGCCCCGCCGTGCGGGGATGGCTCGACGGCCCGAGCGCCTGGCCGATCACCAGATCGTCCACCCGCAGCGCGAGCCAGCGCGCCTGGGCCGCACCCACGGGACCGACCACGAAGGTCACGGCACCCGGGTTGCATTGCGCCCCGGTGTCCGAGGGCTGGGCAAAGCTGTCGAACCCGTTGCCGGTCGACTGCGGCACCCAGCGGTTGAGGCAGCCTTCGGTCTGATCGCCCAGCATCTGCAGCCGCAGGACGAAACGCCCGCCATCGAGCGATTGCAGGACGAACGCGGTGGCGGTGCCGATCTGCAGGAGACCGTCCTGGCGGCGGCAGGTTGGGCCGTTGCAGGTCTCCACATCCGCCAACGGGATCTGGACCGCATCGCCGGGCCGGTCCGGGCGGAGCGTGAAAGAAACGATCGCCGTCGTCGCCGACACCCGGATCAGCGAGGACCGCTCGATCACCCGGTCCACCAGCAGCGGCAGGATCAGGATGACCAGGAAGATCCCCAGCAGCAGGCCCGGATTGCGCATGATCCCCGCGATCCTGCCGGTCAGCCGCACCGATCTGAACACGCTTATCCCCTTCATCGCCCGATCAGATCCTCCGGCGCATAGGTGGCGACCAGCGTGCCATCGGCCGCCACCAACCGCACGGTCCCGAGCGTGGCCTTGAGCACGAACTGGCCGCCTTCGACCGCCCGCACATGCGGATCCCGAAGATCGGAGACGAAGACCCAGTCCTTGGCCCGGTTGGAAATGCCGTTGGCCTCCATCACCTGCCGCGCCAGCGCGGCGTCGACGGGCAGGCTTGTCGGTTCAGGCACATCGGCGACATTCAGCAGGTCGATGACCTCGCCGGCATTGTCGGGCTGCCAGAACAGCGCCTGCCGGAGATCGGTGCGCACGATCTTGCCTTTGCCGTCGGGAACCACCTGCCAGAAATGGCTGCCATATGTGTCGATCCGCACCCCGGCCCGGCCTTCGGCCGGACGGCCCACGATGATCAGGCGCTTGTCGGCCCAGCTCTGCGCCATGCGGAACGCCCCGTCCGAAAAGGACAGATCGGGGAGCCGCGAGACGATGCGCAGCGTCTCCGGCAGGCGGGCGAGCCCGATCTCTGCCAGATCGGAGACCACCCCGGTCGCCTGCGACAGCACCATGTCCGACGGGCCCAGCGGCAGATGGGTCAGGATGTTCTCGGCCAGTACGTCGTGGAACGGCGTGCCCGGGCGGCCGAGGTAGAGTTCGACTAGCGCCGCGCGGCGTTCGGCCGTGCCGAGCAGGTCGGGCAGGGTATCGGCCCCGAAAACGTCGCTGCGCTGCGAGGCGGTGTAATCGAGATTGCCGGCCATGTGGCGCTCCTCGGCCTGCAGACTCCGCGCCAGCGTGGCCCGGGCGCCTTCGGGGTCGGCCCCGTCCCGGATGCGCAAAAGCGCGGCGGTGAAGAGGTTGAGCTCGGCCGTCGTCGCCCGCAGATCCTCCTGCCAGGCCAGCCGGTTGGCCTGATCCTCGTAGAACACCACCGGGTCGGGCGAACCGGCGCAGAGGTCGTAGAACCGGAACGATGCGCCCCAGGACCCCCATTTCCAGCCTGCGCCATCTGGATGCGGCGCAAGCACGCGCTCTTCCCAGCAGGTGTTCGGCACATGCCCGTCCGACAGCCGCGGCTTGCAGTCGTAGGTCTCGTCGAGCACCGTCACCGACACGCTCCCCAGATCGGCGCCGACCGACACCAGGTATTCGCTCCACCCGTTCTCGACCCCCGACATGGCGCGGAAATGCGCCTGTTCGCGGTCGATGGACAGCAGATGCGTGATCGTCAGCGGCTCGATATGATAGGCGCCTTCGCCCTCGCCCGCGAAGCCCTTCGGCAGGGCCGCGACCATGGCGCACCAGTCCCGGCCATAGATCCGCGACGCGGTTTCGCAGACCGGCGGACGCGGCGCATCGCAGAGATCGGGCGTGGGCGTTGCCGCGATGCCGAGCGCCGCCAGGTCCTCGCCGGTCTCGCCGGCCACCTGCTTGCCGCGATCCCCGGGCCCGAAGGGCGCATAGGTCCCGTCCCACTTGCGCATCACCGCATCCGGCAGGACGGCGCCGGCCTCGATCATCAGGCGGGCGATCTCCCTCCGTTCCTCCAGCGGCACGGTTTCCATCCGGACCACGGAATTCAGCGGGCGCATCACGCGCGGGCTCCAGTAGATGGTCCGGTCGAGCTCCTGATAGGTGTTGGGCGAGGCACCGGCCGCCAGCAGCAGCTTCACCGCCGCCGCGTTTTCGGTGCGGAAGGCCGAAATCAGCAGGGCCTCACCGTCGTAATGCGCGCTTGGCACCAGCCCGTTCGGATCGAGCCCGCGGGTCAGTTCGGCCGCGAACCATTCCAGCAGCAGCGGATCCTCGCGCGCGGCGCGGAACAGCGACATCAGCGCGGTTTCCTCAGCCCCGGGCATCTGCAGAGCGAGCGCCTCCAGGACGGTCTCGGGCGCCATCCCGGCGTGGCGGTAGAGGGTCAGCGCGTTGGCATCCCGCGCCGCGATCGCATCGACCAGACCCCGCGGCGTGAAGGAATAGCCGAGCTGGGTCAGCGCCGTCCGCGCCGCGGCCGGGTCATCGACCTCGGGCGCATCGGTGATGTTGAGCCCGTTGCCCCAAAGGCGCTGCATCTCGACCACGGGCAGGGCATTGGCGCCACCCGGACGGCTCTCGACCACCATGGCCACCCGGTGACCGTTCGCAACCACGCTCGACCCCGACCACCCGTCCCGCACTTCGGTTCCGTCCGCCGTGCTCAGCCCGATAAAGCGCCCGGCCCCCTCCGCCGGTACCATCCCGGCGGCGGCATCCAGCTCGACCGGCACGTCCGCCGCCCGCGTGCGCGGGGCGAGACGGGTGAGCCAGAGCCCGGGCATGCGTTCGGTGACGGCATCGGCCGGATCGAAGGGGCAGCCCAGATTGCGCCCCAGCCGCAGCACCGCGAGGTCGATATCCGGTGCCGGATAGGACAGCGCCGGCAACAGGAAAGCGGCCGCCTCGGCCCCCTGTCCCGGCCCGCGCACATAGATCTCGTTCGCCGGCTCCTGGCCGAACTGGCTCTGGATCACGTGATAGGGTGTCACGATCCGGCAGGGCCGTCCGTCCAGGGTCCAGTCGCCAAAGGCCCAGCCCTGTCCGATAGTCTCGATCCCTCCGTCCACACCGATGACCGACACCTCGATGATATCCGACCGCGCCGCGACCGCTTGCTGCGCTCGGCACCAGACCGGCGCGCAGGCGAGGACGCAACAGAGAACGACAAGGCGTATCACCGGGCCGGCTCGCCCGGGAATCTCACGTTTATCCAGATGCGCGTCACCGTGCCATCGCTGTCCTCGATGGCGAGAAAGGCGCGGTGGTTTGGCGCGAAGGTCTCCTCGGGAAGCGGGCAGACCGCGTTGAACGCCACGCCCTCGCCTTCGGGAAACCGCACGCAGGGCTCGGTCGCGACAGGCTCTCTCTGGCCCGCGGCAAGGACCAAAACTTTCGCCGCCTGGGTATCGATATGGACCACGGCCAGATAGGAAGCGCCTTCCGAACCGATGGCGCGGATCAATGGCCGTTCGGGGGCGCCGATTTCGGGGAGGCTATTGCAGGTGTCGCGCAGAAGCGCCGAGGTAAGAAAGGTGTTGGCTTCGTAGCGCTCGAGAATGTCGCGGTGTTCACTCTCGGGAAATTCTCGGTCCACCCAGCCGGGCGCGCCATTGATCCGAAATTCCTGCGAGCCGTGATAGAGGTCATTCAGGGTTATGTAGCGCAGGCACAATTCCCGATCCTCGGGGAGGTATATGCTGATGCCGTCGACAAAGCCGGCGAACCCCTTGTAAAAGAGATCGTCCTCGACGATGCCCTTGATCGGATCTAGCGGCGCATTGACCTTTGCCGTGTTATCTAGGCTATCCTGAAAGGCGCGCAATTCGGTGAGAACCGGCTCGGCGAAAATTGCGGCCGGAGCTACGGTGGCCAGAAATGCTGTCAGGGCAATGCGAAAAGACATGGCATGATGGATCCGGTCGGGATTGTTACTGTTGGAACAATCTGCCTCAGAATCTGTAGGCCGCCAATAGGCAAAGCCGAAAACTACATCCATCCCGGGTTTACACACTCACGACTGATCCAATCGGGTCCGTTGAATTGAGCGTCGGGGAACGAAATGCGGATTCGGAGACCGTCGGTCGACGGCCGTGTGAAGACTCGGGGCAGGTCAACCCCGAAACGACGTTCTCCCAAAGGATCAACCGCAGTATCTTGTTCTGACGTGGCCGCCGCAGGCCGACCTCTGAGGAAAATGTTCCCATCAGATTCTCGAAATTAGAGTTTTACACAGCCTCGGCCCGGATCCCATGCGACCGCATTCTTCCGTTCGGCGGAACGGGCGGAACGGGCGGAACCGCTTCAGGCGGAAAAGCCGGCACGGCGCGTTGGCTGTGCTGCACAAATGGAGAAGGAATCATCTCGTGAATTCAGCATTCTAGCTTGGAAGCATGAGTAGACCTCCGAAGACGGCCTACAAGACCACCAATTGGCAAGGGAGTGCCCGCAAACAGTGTTGGTCAGCTACGCGCGCTGAGCCGCCAAATAACGCCGACCAAATCGCATCCGCAGCGTAGGTCCGGAAGGTCTGCACCCCAACCAGTGAGACCAAGTGCAGCGAATGTACGGTTCGGAGCCCGGCAGTTCGGGTCGGATTGAACGACGGCTTTGAAGAAAATCGCTGCACTGCCAAACTGGCGACGCTGCGGAGGCGAACGGTTTCTGCGCTTGCATCCGTTGCGCGTGCGAAAGTCTGCAAAGTCCGCGGAGTGAACCTTCCAATACGGCGCAGCGAACGGCTACTTCCGCGCCTGATCGCTACCCCGCATTCAGCGCGTACCACGCTACCTCAGCGACCCCCGCCACCGGTCCGCAACCAGCCGCAGATGCGGGCAGGCGCTGACCAGATCGACGGCCTCGCGCAGCGTCGGCAGATACATCCGCACGATCGGATCGCCGGCCGAGCTTAGACGTCCCTTCGACATCGCGAAGCGGTGCGTGACCTGGGCGA
Organism: uncultured Jannaschia sp.; assembly: GCF_947494055.1. Classification (GTDB taxonomy): domain Bacteria; phylum Pseudomonadota; class Alphaproteobacteria; order Rhodobacterales; family Rhodobacteraceae; genus Jannaschia. Next base: position 5,663 of record NZ_CANLTR010000032.1, read on the forward strand.
GATAGTCGCTCGTCCGGCGGTTCACCGGATCGTCCCGCTTCCCCTCCGCAGCAACCACCAGCCGGACGGAATAATGCTCGCCGCCGATGTCGGCCGGCGGGGCGGGGAAGTCGTCCGCCGTCACCCCGACGAGCCGGAGCTGAAGGCAGCTCAGGACCAGCCGGCAGGCATCGGCCAGGTCCTCGATGTAGACGAAGGTGACGGCGTTGTAGGGCTGAACGTAATGCCCGCCTCGGAGCCGCGCGAGATAGGGCGGCAGGTAGCGGTAGGCCGTGGGCTCGGCCGCAAGCCGCACCGCGAAGCAATGCGGCGCATACTCGTGGCGGCGTGGTTGTCGGGTGCCCATGCCTGAGAACAATAGAAGAACATCAACCGGGGCAAGCGGTGCCGCCGCGTCTCCGCTTTGAGCGGCGCGCCCGGCCGCGCCCGTACCGCCCGAGAGAGAAGAGCAGGCTTCTTTCAGGGTGAGTGTCCGGGATCGGAGAGACCTGAACCGCGACACGCGAGACCGGCCGGGCAGCGTCCCAGCCCCGGCCGAGGCCGAGCCTGTCGAGCAGGCTCAAGGGCGCGAAAAGACGCCCCACCGGGACCCCACCAGCAACCTCGAAAGGGGGTGAGACCAACGGAAACTTTCGATGACTACATCGCAGCGCGCCGGCCCGAGGCCTGGGCGCTGCTGAGGAAGGGCGGCCTCTCTGGCCAGATCGCCCGCGCCTTCCTCCTCCAGCACGGCACCGTCTGACGACAGCCCCCGCCGCAGCCCCTCGCGGGGCTGCGGCACCTCTACCGCATCCGGCGCCCCGGCGCCAAGAGACATGGAGGCCCTCAAGCCCGACTTCACCTGACACAAGCATCCCGTCCTCGCCGTACCCTGCGGCGAATGCCGCGCCGCCGCCGGCGCATGGTGCAGGCGCCCAAGCGGCCACCGCGTGGCCGACCTGCACCTGTCCCGCCGCATGGCCGCGGATCACACCTTCGTCACGCAGCACGGTCCCGACGCGACGATCCGCTTCGACGCCGATCTCGGTCGCTGGCAGGTCGAGGCCGCCGAGTTCTGCGCGGCCGCCCTGCCATGACGATCGCGGACTGGCTGATGACAGCCTTCGCGATCCGGCGTCGCCGTATTTCAGCAGCGAGATACGCCGCCGAGGCCCGGTATATGCGCGCGTTCCCGATGGACGAGATCGACGTGGAGATGGACATGCAGATCCTCGAACACGTCCTGGCGCTCCTGAAGGGGCCGCACCATTACGCGACCGGGTTCGAGCGGCCGCACCGAGGCGCGCGGGGCACAGCGCCGCAGACCCCGATCATCGTGGCGCTGTCGAACCGCGTCGCGCGGCTGCGCGCGGTGGGCGTCGGCGGCAATTTCCCCCCGTCCGACTGATCCCAAGGCTCCCGGTCCCGAGAGGGCGAGGGGGCCTTTTTTCGTGGTGGATTTTCACCACGGAGAAAGGACCCGGACCGATGGCCACCAAGCAGAAACTCGATCCCGCCGCGGAGATAACTGACGAGATCATCGCCCTACTGGAGAAGGGTACGATGCCGTGGCGGCAGCCGTGGCGGATCGCCGGCGGCGGCGTGCTCCTGCGCCACAACGGCGAACGCTACAAAGGCATCAACGCCTTCCTGCTCGGCCTGCGCGCAACGATGATGGGCTACAGCTCGCCCTACTGGATGACGTTTGCGCAGGCCAAGGCTCTCGATGCGAGTGTCCGCCGCGGAGAGCGGTCCTCCATCGTCGTCTACTACGGCACCGCCAAGAAACGTGGCGCGGAAGGGAGCGATGCGGGTGGTGACGCCGGTGGCGAGGACGAGGGCCGGGAGGGCGGCGGCAGCTACCGCTTCCTGAAGTCCTACCGCGTGTTCCACGTCAGCCAGATCGAGGGGCTCGACGCGTCCTACCATCCCGAACCGGAAGGCGATCCGGCCGACGGCCCGACGATGGTCCCTGACGCCCAAGCGTTCTTCGACGCGATCGATATCGACGTGCGCTACGGCGGAGATCGTGCGTGCTACGTCCCGTCTGTCGATCAGGTTTGGATGCCACCGCTTTCCCGGTTCGAGAGCGCGGGCGGATTCATGTCCACCCTGACCCATGAGCTTTCCCACGCCACGAAGGCGAAGCACCGTCTCGATCGCAGCTTCGGCGTCTCCAGCTTCGGCAACGAGGCATACGCGAAGGAGGAGTTGGTCGCATCCGTCAGTGAAGTGCTGATGGGTCAGCGCATGGGGTTCTATGCCGATCACATCGACAATCACGCGGCCTATATCTCGTCGTGGATCAAGTAATGACGAGCTCGTCATTACTTCAGCCAACTTGAAATGTAAGCCGCGTGGTTCTCGATATGGTCGGCGGCGAAACCGAGGCGCTGACCTCCGATCACCGCCGCCAGCTCCACACAGAGTTCCTCCTTCGAATAGGCCTCGTTGCCGAAGCTGGAAACGCCGAAGCTGCGATCGAGCCGGTCTTTCGCTTTCGTCCAATGCCCGAGTTCATGAAAAAGCGTCGAATAATGGCTGCTTGCGCTCTCGAACCGAACCAGCGGCGGCATGTGGATGCGGTCGAGAGACGGAATGTAACAGGCCCGATCGCCGCCGATGACGACATCCGCGTCGATCGCGTCGAAGAACGCCTCGACCTCGGGGATCGGCTCGGGACCGTCGCTCGGATCGCCCTCGGGCTCGGGATGGTAGGACGCATCCAGCCCGTCGATCTGGCTGACATGAAACACGCGGTAGGACTTCAGGAAGCGGTAGCTGCCGCCGCCCTCCCGGCCCTCGTCCTCGCCACCGGCGTCACCACCCGCATCGCTCCCTTCCGCGCCACGTTTCTTGGCGGTGCCGTAGTAGACGACGATGGAGGACCGCTCTCCGCGGCGGACACTCGCATCGAGAGCCTTGGCCTGCGCAAACGTCATCCAGTAGGGCGAGCTGTAGCCCATCATCGTCGCGCGCAGGCCGAGCAGGAAGGCGTTGATGCCCTGGTAGCGTTCGCCGTTGTGGCGCAGCGGCACGCCGCCGCCCGCGATCTTCCACGGCTGCCGCCAGGGGATCGTGCCCTTCTCCAGCAGGGCGATGATCTCGTTGGTGATCTCCGTGGCGGGATCGAGTTTCTGCGTCGTGGCCATCGGTCCGGGTCCTTTCTCCGGGGTGAAAATCCACCACAAAAAAAGGCCCCCTCGCCCTCTCGGGACCGGGAGCCTTCGGATCAGCCGGACGGGGGGAGATTGCCGCCCGCGCCCGCCGCGCGCAGCCGCGTCACGCGGTTTGACAGCGCCACGATGATCGGCGTCTGCGGGGCCGCGCCGCGCGCGCCCCGGTGGGGCTGCTCGAAGCCGGAGCGACGATGATGCGGCGGGCTCTTCAACAGCGCGACGACGTGTTCGAGGAGCTGCACGTCCATCTCGACGTCGATCTCGCCCACCGGGAACGCCCGCATGTGCCGGGCTTCGGCGGCGTACTTCGCGGCCGACAGCCGGCGCCGGTCGATCGCGTCGGCCAGCTCCAGCCAGTCCATGATCGTCCTGATATGGCGAGGACGGGATGCTTGTGTCGGGTGAAGTCGGGCTTGAGGGCCTCCATTCTGCTTGGCGCCGCAGCGCCGGATGCGGTATGGGTGCCGCAGCCCCGCGAGGGGCTGCGGCGGGGGCTGTCGTCAGACGGTCCCGTGCTGGAGGAGGAAGGCGCGGGCGATCTGGCCGGACAGGCCGCCCTTCCTCAGCAGCGCCCAAGCCTCGGGCCGGCGCGCTGCGATGAAGTCATCGAAGGTCTTCGTTGGTCTCACCCCCTTTCGGAGTTGCTGGTGGGGTCCCGTTGGGGCGTCTTTTCGCGCCCTTGAGCCTGCGCGGGCACGCTCGGCCTCGGCCGGGGCTGGGACGCCGCCCGGCCGGTCTCGGATGTCGCGGTTCGGATCGTGGTCCGGCCTCGCCGTGGGGCACCGCTCCCGTCTCTCCCTCCCGGACATTCACCCTGAAAGAAGCCAGCTTTTCCCTCTCCCGCGGTGCCGGATCAGCCGGGCGCGCGGGTTGAGACGGGACGCGGCGGCACCGCTTGCCCCGGCGGATGTTCATCTATTGTTCTCGGCTATGGGCACCCGCAGACCACGCCGCCACGAATACGCGCCGCATTGCTTCGCGGTGCGCCTCGCGGCCGAGCCCACGGCCTACCGTTACCTGCCGCCCTATCTTGCGCGGCTCCGGGGCGGGCATCACGTCCAGCCCTACAACGCCGTCACCTTCGTCTTCGTCGAGGACTTGGCCGATGCTTGCCGGCTGGTGCTGTACTGCCTTCAACTCCGCCTGATCGGGGTGACGGCGGACGACTTCCCCGCGCCACCCGCCGACATCGGCGGCGAGCATTATTCGGTCCGGCTGGTGATCGCGGTGGAGGGCAAGCGGGGCGATCCGGCGAACCGGCGGACGAGCGAGTACCTTGCGGGGGTCACGCACCGCTTCGCGATGTCGAAGGGCCGCCTCAGCTCGGCCGGCGATCCGATCGTGCGGATGCACCTGCCGACGCTGCGCGAGGCCGTCGATCTGGTTCGTGCCTGCCCGCATCTCCGGCTCGCCGCAGACGAGTGGCGAGGGTCGCTCAGGTAGAGCGGAGCGTGGAAATCACGTGAAGCCGCCGTTCGCTGCGCTGTGTATGAACTCGAAAAACGCGGGGACAAAGTGTGAATTCGCTGCGCTCGCACCGATGTACGCTTCGGGAAATGGGATGTGGCCATAAAACTTGATTCTGCCTGCCGTTTGTGTAGACTAAAACGATATTTTAATCTATTTTGAGGGTATTAATATGGCCGATATTATTAATGCCTATTACAACATCAGCGTTCGTCAGGCGGAGGACATTTCGGGGGATGAACCCCGACTCGTTCTGGCATTTATTACCAAACAGGGGAACAATTTTATCGTTAGTGCTCAAAGCACAGGGGAACTGGCATCTGGGCTTGACGATGGACCGGACCTCATTAACCTAAATTTACCTAACCGTGGGCGGGGAAGCCCTGGGACCGTTAGCGGAAAGATCGTTTCCGACAACGCACCGACGGTTGAAGAGCCGTTCTTTGCTTTGATCGCTGTAGCCTTTGATGGTGACAAGTCTTTCGACAGTCATCGAGAGAGGCACAGGGCGCGATTCGAGGCCTCGATCCAAGAGGCCATCACTGAAATTGCTAATCAACCGGGTGGTTTCCCAGCCAACATCGACACCGGCACACTGGGCGGCACACTGCCTGCTGAGTGGCAGAACGTTGTCGAGACGATGCGCGACGCGGCGAATGTTGCTATGCAACGACACTGGCTAATCCGCGATCGCGACGACGCAATCGGGCTGCCCACTTGCAATATATTCAGTGATCTTGGCAACGAGTTCCACTCTTCAGGATTCGCGGACGACAACGGCGGGTTCCGATACAAGAAGCACTTCCAGTCCATTTTTGGCTCGGATGGCTCCCTCTACAATGTAAACTGGTCGCTAACTGCCAACGTCAACGTGTAGAGATGCCTACGAGAACCAGACGTTCGTTCACAAGGCAGCATCCGTGACTTTGGGCTCTATCTGGACCTTCGCCACGTCGACCAAGAATATCCGCTTCGCAATTGCAGCCTCAGTCGATCGCCTCAAACGCGACGCCGCTTCCGTCACTGAAGTATTCGACGTAGCGATTGAACACGGTTTGAAACTCGGTCCGCGCCCGCATGGCCTCGTCGTTGAGGCAGTTCAGGTAGTCCTCGGTGCCGTCGATGTAGTCCTGGTACTGCTCGCCGATCAGCGCGCGCAGCTCGGGATCGTCCTCGGGCGGCGCATAGGGCTCTTCGGGCGGCAGGCATCCGACCTGGGCCGCGGCCACGGTCGGCGTCGTCATCATGACCGCCATCAGGATCGCGGCGCGGATCAATCCGTGTAGCGTACGCGGATGCGCGAGGCGCGTCCGGTGTCGAACCGCTGCCAGCCCTGCGAGTATTCCTGATCCGTCCCCGGCTCGAGTGTCAGGTTGACCCGGAAGTCCCGGCGCTCGGGGGCGGTCTTGTTGGTGTAGCTCGTCACCGTATTGCCGCCCTCGGGCGTCCAGCCGTTCCGCTGGTAGGCGCTATCGTAGCAGAACGTGTTGACCGTCTGGCTCCAGTAGCCGTCATCGGCGCCGGTGGTCCGGTGGTAGAGTTGCTTGCCCTCCGGACATTCCCACCCCGAGGGCGAAGTCACGTCTTCGAACGCGTAGTCGATGTCGTAGGCGTCGTATTCCGCCCCGTTCGACATGGCGCAGAACCCGATGGGGGATTTGCCGTCGCGCAAGCGATCCCGCATGTGATCGAGAGCATCGCCGCAGCCGGACGGAAACCCGGCGGGCAGGCACAGGAGCAGCTTGCAGTCCATGTCGTAGTCTGCGGCCGAAGCGGTGGACGGGGCGATGCTGACGAGGGCGGCGATCGCGGCGGAGCGGGTGCGGTCCATTCTGGTCATGTCATCTCCGAGAAGGTGCGACGGGAGGGGATCTGACCGGATTCTATCACAGGGAAACGAACCGTGAATCCGCAAAATGCGCGAAGAACGAGAACGGCCCATTCCGGACCTTGGACATAACACGAAGTGCTGCAGTGCAGCTTCTTCGCTGAGGGAACGGCTGAGGAACGCGGATGCTCGTCCTCAGTTGGCTCATACGGTTGAATGAGCCCCGGGACCCCTGACATGGGGTTCGGCTCTTGCCACAGTTGTATTTTTCAGAAATTGTTCCTGCTAGTTGTCGGATTTTTGAAAGTAAAACTTTGTCCAGTCTTAAGCAAAAGCTTGCAACGACTAAACCGCGTGAAGACAGCGGAGCGCCAACGGCCGGCCGCTATCATTTCCAAGCTCTTTGCGGACTAGTATTAGTGTTAGAGCGGCATAAGCTAGATGGTGATTATGCACTAGTTTTTGAGTTTCACGATGACATCGCAATATTTGATGATTCAATTAATCCGCAGAAAGTCAAGTTCTATCAAGTAAAGTCCAAGAAGAATGGACATTGGACCACAGCGGCTTTGACAAAGCGTGAAACAGAATTTTCATACCTCGGAAAAATGTACCAAAACGTCGTCGTGTTTAGCGGTAGCGTGGAGTCGAGCACATTCCTAATTAATGCCCCCGCCAAATTTGCTCCAGGCGATAAGCAAAGTTTCTGCCTATCAGAGTGCGCCGACGTCGATCTAGAAAGTATAATCCAAAAACTCAAGAAAGAGTTCTCAGACGAAGATACAATCAGAAGCGAACTCCTTTGGGTCGAAAAATCCGACTTAAGCCTGGATGATGCAGATACCCATGCCAAGGGCAAGCTTGAAGCCTTTGTTGTCGAACGTCTGGGGGAAGTCGAATTCTCACTGTCTGCGCTCTTCAAGGCGGTGTCAGAGGAATGCACATCCAAAGCGCGTGCGACAAAGATTGACTTGGCAGACTACGACGATGTCGTAGCTCAACGTGGAATAACTCGCCAAGACACAGAAGGGTGGCTGCAAACTGTGTCTGCTACCGTTGATTGTCCAAAGTGGGAAGAAATCGCCCCTGATATCAACTTGCCTGCACCACAAAAGATACGTTTAAGGCGTGAGTGGAATGCATATCGCGTTGCCGTTCTCAATCCTAATGAAGCGGTACGAAAGGTTAGGCGAATGATCGCAGACCATCTCTACGACCTTGGTGGAACCGGCGTGGATTTGAACGGCCTCCTGGCGAATGCATTCGCAGCGCTAGAAGGCAATGCACGTGCAGAACTAATAATGGCTTCAGATGAACGTATTAAGGCTATGATATTATATGAAGCGTATTCAATCGAATAAATTGGAGAACTATAAATCTCTAATAAGAAATCTGAGGACGAAGCAGCATGAAAAAGCTGAAATTCAAAAGACTTTGGCTGCTGTCAAGTCAAGAAAAGAAGGCCAGAGTTGAAGATTTCGGCCAAGCGATAACCGCCGTCGTGGCAGACAACGACTTTGGGAAATCGAGCTTAGTAAAATCGCTTTACACCTCTTTCGGCGCGGACCCGTCGCGCACGCCAGAAGCTTGGAAGAATGCAAATGTTGAAACACTTCTAGAATTTGAAATCGACGATAGAGATTACTTCATTCTTAGGCAGGCAGGACGTTTCGCTTTATTTGACTATTCGGGCTCCTTACTTTGGACAGCGAGTTCCATCGTTAGGGATCTGGGGCCAAAAATCGGCGAGCTGCTCGATTTCGAAATTGTGACAAAACTAAAGGGAGGCAAAAATACGGTGCCTCCACCGGCATTTTGCTTCCTCCCCTTCTACCTTGATCAGGAGAAGGGGTGGGTAGACACATGGGCTTCGTTTTCGGGTTTGGAGATGGTGAGTAGTTACAAAGATGATATTGCACGCTATCATACCGGAATCCGCCCTAAAGAGTTTTACCGTGCGAAAGCTGTGCGCGATGAAGCGGCAGCTGAACGCAATGAACTAGCCCAGGAACGTACGGCTCTGTCCAAAGCGAAGAAGCGCTTTAGTGAAAAGCGCAAAAAAGTGGGCATTGCACTAGATGTTGGTACGTTCGAGGACAGGATCAAAGCGCTCTTGAAGGAACAAAACGCGCTACAGTCGAGCTACGATGAAGTTCGGGGCGAAATTGGGCAACTCCAGGCGCAAAGAACTGCTTCACAAGAAGAGGTAGAAATTGCGGCGAAGGTGCTTTCAGAACTTGATGCAGATGTCAAATTCTCGCAAAAACTAAGCGAAGCTGAAATCGTATGTCCAGTTTGCAGCACTGTTCATGAGAATGACTTTGCCAATAGGTTTGGTCTTCACAATGATGCAGAGGCTTGTCGCATTATTCTTGTCGAGGCGAGGACTAATGTCCAGAAGCTTGATAAAGATATTGATGAAAAATTTAGAGCGGTACCAGCACTGCAGACTCGCATTGGGCGAATTCAAGAAATTTTGGAGGAAACGCGAGGGGAGGTTAAACTCGGTGATATGCTGCGAGATGAAAGCGAGCGGATCGTCGATGATACCTTTGAGCAAGAGGAGCGTTCAATTGACGGTGATATAGGGGTGTTGAATGATAAAATTCTAGAAGCAAAGAAAGAGATGAACTCTTTCGACCAGAAAAAGCATAAAGATAGAATTATAAAATTCTACTCAGGAAAGCTTCGCGAATTCTGCACGAAGCTTGGAGTCGAAAATGTTCCTACGAATATGTGGGGTGACATTCGTCCAACGATTAGAGAGACGGGCAATAGAGCTCCGCGTCTTCTCCTGGCTTACAACTATGCAATTCTACACACTGTTCGCGAATTTTCGACGTCATGCTTCTGCCCAATAGTCGTTGACACGCCTCTTCAGCAAGACCCTGATCCGCAGAATTCTGAAAGAATGATCAAGTTTGCGCTTGAGGAGCGCCCACTAGGAAGCCAACTGGTACTGGCTACCGGTAGTTTACATGGCGTCGAGTTTTCTGGGCGCGAGATCAATCCAGAAGCCAAGGAGCAACTCCTACGAGCAGATCAATATGAGGTTGTCCGAGAGCATATGTTGCCGTTTATGAACGCGGTCTTAGAGGATTGAAGGTTTCCATTCGTTCAGATTTTATGATTTATATATTCCGCCTCTTTCGTAAAAGAGTATTTCCCGCCTTTCCTCTCCTTCAACTCGCACGTCCAGCGTATGTCGGCTCTCCGCCCTCTCTACTAAATGCCGCGCAAGCGAGACGTGGTACGATGCACCCCCGGCGAAAGCCCGCTTTTTCCCGTTCTGCCGACCATCCAGTGTCATGCAGCGAACGACGGCTATTAGACTTTGATGTCCTTGCCAGCACTCTGGCCAGACACGCGTTGCAGAACCCGGTAGACAGTCGGGCGCGAGACGTCGAAGACCTCGGCGAGGTCGCTGATCGAATGATCGCCCGCGTCGTACATCCGGCGCAGCTCCGCCTGGCGCCGGTCCGACAGCTTCGGTTTCTTGCCCTTCAGCTTTCCTTTGGCGCGGGCGACGGCCATGCCCTCGCGGGTTCGCATCCGGATTAGGTCGGCCTCGAACTCGGCGAAGGTGGCGAGGATGTTGAAGAACATCTTTCCCATCGGGTCGCTCGGGTCGTGGACGCTGACTCCGAGGGCGAGCTTAACGTCGCGCGCCTCGAGCTCGGCCGCGATGGCGCGGGCATCAGGAACGGAGCGCGCTAGGCGGTCGAGCTTCGGCACAACGAACGTGTCGCCCTCTCGCACCGCCGCCAGGGCTTGGGCCAGACCCGGCCGCTCCCGGTTCGCCCCGGTCAAGCCGTGGTCGGTGTAGATGCGATCCTCCGCGACGCCTAGATTGACCAAGGCCGCCCGCTGCGCCGCGAGATCCTGCTTGTCGGTCGAACACCGGGCGTAGCCGATCCGGGTCATGCTTGGTTTCCTCTGCGATGGTGCCCGAACGAGCCTCGGTCCCGCTTCGTGTAACGCACAGCGCCCCATCAATGATACTATCATCGTACCATCTATGTGAGACAGCGACCGGCCCCATGTTTACAGGTCATCCAGCAGTCGAAGCCGCCCGCCTTCCAAGCGTCCGGTGAGCAATCCTCTTACGGACATCGAAAAAAACACGGAGCACGGTATTTGCCCTTACCGAGCCATATCGGCCTGCCATGTTACTAGCAAATTTTGGTTCATTGGTGTAAGTATGCCAAGATCCAAATAACGTCTGGGAAGGCAAGATGGCATGGACGTGCGCATTGCATCCAACGGTCGCCTGATCCTCCCGCGGCAAGCGCGCGAGGCCATGGGTTTGTCCGGTGATACCAAGGTGTCGCTCGAAATCGAAGGAGACATGGTGCGCTTGTCTCCCCTAAGCCACCGCGTGCGCCGTGCGCGAGAGATGTACCGCGACGCAATCACGGCGCCGCGCACGACCGAGGATTTTCTGCGTGATCGTCGTGCGGAGGCCGATCTGGAAGAGGATAGGGTGAAAGGGCGTACCAATGACGGTGCCGGTCACGACGTAGGTACCAATGTGGCGAAGGGTTCGGAGTGAGCGACGTCGTCCTTGACGCTTCTGCCGTGCTGGCCATGCTGCGTGACGAGCCGGGCGGCGATGTCGTGGCAGGATATATCGGGCGGGCGACGATTTCTGCAGTGAACCTGCAGGAGGTGGCCAAGGAGATGGTCCGGGAAGGGGCCGACATCGAACGCATCCAACCCATCCTGGATGAGCTGGGTTTCGACGTGCGATCCCACGATGCGGACGCGGCCTATGCTGCGGCAGCGCTGTACGAGCCGACCAGACGGTACGGGCGAGGCCTCGGCGACCGGACCTGCATGTCCCTAGGGGTGCAGCTTGGCGTGCCGGTGCTGACAGCGGACCGGGAATGGCGGAACGTCGAAGTGAAGGGGTTACAGTTGGAGTACGTGCGGTGAGAAGCGGGGGCTGCGCTCGGCACGCCTGAGCCAGCTCATGACGATGATTGTCTGAACGCGAGACCGGGCACGCGTTAGGCACGGCATTCTGGCGCGCACGAAGGGGACGCATTTGCCAAGCGTGGATACGATTGGTTCAATGACGGGTTCAGGATGACCGAGCAGCGGCCAGCCGAAATCGATTACAAGTGGGATATCGAGCGTGTACGATCGATCAGGCAGGTCCCGCTAATTCTCGACGTCTGCAGCCAGGCGACCGGTATGGGCTTCATTGCGATCGCACGCGTAACCGAAGATCGCTGGATCACCTGCGCGTCCAAGGATGAGCTCGAATTCGGCTTGCGGCCTGGCGACGAGCTGAAGGTCGAAACCACGATCTGCAACGAAATTCGGGCCAGTTCCGAGATGGTCGTGATCGACGACGTTCAAGCCAGTCCGACCTTCTGCAATCACCCGACGCCTGCGATGTACGGGTTCCGCAGTTACATCTCGGTGCCGATCAGGCTGCCGGATGGGGCGTTCTTCGGAACGCTTTGCGCGATCGATCCACAGCCGCGCGACTTGTCGACGAACCAGATCATCGGTCTATTCCAGCTTTGCGCCGACCTGATCGGCGCCACCCTCGAGACCGCCGGTCGCCTGACCCGAAGCGAGACGGATCTCGGAAGCGAACGCGAGATCGCACGATTGCGGGAGGAATTCATCGCAGTGGTGGGCCACGACCTTCGCAACCCCATCTCCGCCCTTTCGTCCGGGCTTCGCCTTCTGAAGCGCGGCGACCGCGTCGAGACCGAACCACTCATGCAGGACATGCAGAGCGTGTTGCTGCGCATGTCCTCTCTCGTCGACAACCTGATGGATTTCGCGGCAGGCCGTCTCGGCGGCAAGATGCAACTTCAAACCGAGCAAACGGTCTCGATGCATGAGATCATCGAGGCCGTCGTCTCCGAAGTCGAACTCGCTTCGGGACGCCGCATCGAACTCGATCTGGAGCTTCCGGCTCCCACCAAAGGGGACGCCACGAAGATCGGACAACTCATGGCAAACCTGCTTACGAATGCCGTATCGCATGGTGATCCAACAAAACCGATCGTCGTCCGGGGGAGGACAGGATCGAAAGATGTCTGCATCGACGTTCTGAGCGGTGGCCCCCCGATCCCGGCCACGCTGCTGAATGGAATATTCGACCCCTACGTCCGAGGGGCGAATGTGACTTCCAAAGGGGCTCGGACTGGGCCTGCACATTGCTTCCCAGATCGCGACGGCACATGGCGGCCGTCTTACGGTTGCTGCGGATCCGGATGCCAACCGGTTCTCGTTCCAGATACCGGTTCTCCCGGGCCCGTAAGCACCCCGCCGTCGCCTGCCCGCCTTCGTGCACTCGAACCTCCCCGCACACGCTTGTCTTCGGACAAAATCCCCGCATTCAGTGGACAGACCGGCATCCAGGTGCGGTGCGAAGGCGAGTGGCCTGCGCGCAAACACGGCGGGCCGCGCCGTCGCGTATGGCGCAAAGTGCATCTGGCGGTGGGGCGAGAATACGCTCGAGGTCTTGGCGGTCGAGGTCACCACGAGCGACGTGCCCGTGCTGCCGGACCTGCTCGGCCAGGTCCCCGAAGGGGGACCGATTGGTCCGTAACCGCACGCTTCGTCCGCGTCAGGGAACACCTACGGACGCGAGGGATTTCAGGTCTCGAACCGTTGGCTCAGCGAAAGAGATTGCATGAAGGCCGTAGTCTTTCACGACGTGGGCGACATCCGCCTCGACGACGTTCCCGATCCGAAGATCGAAGCCCCGACCGATGCGGTGATCCGCATCACGACTTCAGCCATCTGCGGCACCGACCTGCACATGGTCCGCGGAACCTTCGCGGGCATGAAGCCGGGCACGATCCTCGGCCACGAGGCCGTGGGCATCGTCGAGGAGCTCGGCCCGATGGTGCGGAACTTCGAGGTCGGCGATCGGGTGGTGATCTGCTCGACCATTGCCTGCGGTGCGTGCTCCTATTGTCGGGCGGGATGCCACTCGCAATGCGACAACGCCAACCCGAACGGCAACCGCGCGGGCACGTCGTTCTTCGGCGGTCCGGAGCCGACCGGGCCCTTCAACGGTTTGCAGGCTGAGAAGGCGCGCATTCCTTTCGCTCACACCACGATGGTCAAGGTGCCCGATGAGGTCACGGACGATCAGGCGATCCTGACATCCGATATCTTTCCGACCGGATATTTTGGTGCCGATGCCGCCGACATCGAACCCGGCGACACAGTTGCGGTCTTCGGCGCCGGGCCCGTGGGACTTTTCGCCATCATCTCAGCCAGGCTCCTCGGGGCCGGACGGGTGATCGCGGTGGACGAACACGATGATCGGCTGGCCAAGGCACGCGAGCTTGGCGCCGGGACCGTCAACTTCTCGAAGGAGGACCCTGTCCAGACCATCGTCAAGATGACCAACGGCATCGGCGTCGACCGGGTCATCGATGCCGTCGGCGTGGACAGCCAGCACGCACATGGCGGCCCGGCCGAGGAGGAGGCGGAGAAGAAGTCCGAGACTTTCGCCGCCCAGGTCGACCGGGTGGCGCCCGAGCAGAACGTGCAGGGCGATCTCTGGAAGCCGGGCGACGCGCCAAGCCAGGCGCTCGAATGGTCGGTGCAGGCGCTGGCGAAGGCCGGCACCCTGTCGATCATCGGGGTCTATCCGCCGACGATGCAGAGCTTCCCGATTGGCGAGGCCATGAACAAGAACCTGACGATGAAGATGGGGAATTGCCCGCATCGCCGATACATTCCTTACCTCCTGGATTTGATCCGGTCGGGCACAGTCGATCCCGTCAAGGTGCTGAGCCAGGTCGAGCCGATCGGGACCGCGATCGAGGCATTCGAGACCTTCGACAAGCGCGCGCCTGGCTGGATCAAGGTCGAGCTCGAGGCTGCGGAGTAGGTGCACGACCCGCTTTCTTGTAGATCCGGGCCCGGCGATCAGGAGACGTGACATGGCGACCATTTTGCGCCTTGAAGGCTTTCTTGCCACCTTGCTTTGCCTCAGCACGGCAACGCTATCGGCAGCGCAGGAGGCCACCGCCACGCCGCCCGAGCTGACGGAGGTGGCGCGTTTCGATCATCAGGTGACGGGCGTCACCGTCAGCGCGGACGGGCGCATCTTCGTGAACTTCCCGCGCTGGACCGAGGACGTGGACATCTCGGTGGCCGAGCTCGTCGACGGCGCGCGGCAGCCCTATCCGAACGCGGAATGGAACGGCTGGAGCAATCTCGAGAGCGCCGAGGTCTCGGCCGCGGACCACTTCGTCAACGTGCAGAGCGTCGTCGCGGACGGCGGCGGCAGCCTCTGGGTCCTCGACCCCGCCGCGCCCGCCACCGGCTTCATTGTCGAGAACGGCCCGAAACTCGTGCAGATCGACCTCGCAAGCGACGACGTCGTCCGCGTCATCGCCTTCGGCCCCGACGTCGCGCCGCAGGGCAGCTATCTCAACGACGTGCGCTTCAGCCCGGATGGCGGGCACGCCTACATCACCGATTCCGGCCCCGCCGACGCGCTGATTGTCGTCGATCTCGAAACCGGGACGGGGCGGCGCGTCCTCGAGGATCATTTCTCGGTCGCCGTCGATCCGGACGTCACCGTTACCCATGCGGGCGAGCCCGTCCGCCGGCCCGACAATCGCGGCGCCGCCTTCGCGGCCGACAGCATCGCGCTGTCGCAGGACGGGGAGACGCTGTTCTGGAAGCCGCTCACCGGCACGACGCTCTACTCGATCGCGACCGAAATGCTGGACGACCCGAGCCGCTCCGTGGACGAGGTCGCGGCGGCAGTGCTCGACCGCGGCGAGGTCGGCGTCACGGATGGGCTCTGGATGGACGGTGCGGGCCGCATCTACCTCTCGAATGTCGAGGACGACGCGGTCCGGCGTTGGGCGGACGGGGAGGTCAGCCTCGTCCTGCAGGACGACCGCCTCCGTTGGCCGGACACGTTCAGCGAGGGACCGGACGGCACGATCTACGTCACCACGTCGCGGATCATGGACATGCCTTGGTACAAGCCCGAGAACTCGCGGATCGTCGCAACGACCCTTTGGTCGTTCGAGCCGGAGAATTGACCCTGATACATCCGTTTGAGGACGTGAACTGCAGCCCGGTTGGAACGGAGCAGATGCACGCCAGCCGTGTTCGGGGCAGATCGGAGCGACCGTTCCGAAGTTTAGGCAGGGGAGGAACGCCCTGAAGGGCAGCCTCGGCTGCGCGAAGCAGGATACGAAACGCAACGCAATCTACATTTTCAACCATCAAGCCAAAGGTCAAATTCTATGTCTTCATCTTTCCTGTTCCGTCTTCATTCGTCCAAGCATTCGAGCGCAGGCATTCTCACCCTCGCAGCGCTTGCCGGACTTGGTCTCCCAGGCGGGGCGTCCGCGGCCCCCGTGCTCTACGGGCTCGGCGACTCGGTGACCTTCGGGGAGGACGACCTCCGCTACGAGCCCTCGGACGGCGACCGCGGCTATGTCGGCCGCTTCGCCGACGCGCTGGCGGCGCAAGAGGGGGAACGACCGATCGTGCGGAACTTTGCCATCGACGGCGAGACGGCGTCGAGCTTCATGACCGGCAATGGACGCACGCCGCCGGTGGTGGTCCGTACCGATGCCATCCTGGCCCTGCAGAACACCAATTACAGCGAGACCGGCGGCATCCGCACGCAGGAGACGCAGTTCCGTCAGGCAGCGGCGCAGGATGCGGCCGCGGGCAACGACATCGTGGGCATTACGGTCACGCTCGGCTTCAACGAGCTCGCGGCATTGGCCAGTCTCCCGACCGACGAGGCCCTGGCGCAAATCCCGGCGACGCTCGACGATTACGAAGGGAACTACCGCTCCGTCCTTTCGACGATCCGGGCGGAGGCGCCCGACGCGCCGCTCTACCTGCTCGGCTACTACAACCCGTTCCCGGCCGATCCCGACAGCCCGGCGGCGCCGATCTTCAACGAGGCCGGCACCGACCTCAACGGCATCATTTCGATGCTCGCCGGCGATTACGGCGCGTCCTTCGTCGACGTGGCCCCGGCCTTCGTCGGCAACGAGGCGGAGTACACCTTCCTCGATGATCAGCCGGCGGGCTTCGTGATCAACGGCCCGTTCGGCGGCGTGGAACCCATCGGCAACGTGCATGCCACCGATGCCGGCTACGACGCCATTGCGGGCGTGCTTACCGCGCAGGTTGCCCCGGTCCCGCTGCCGGCGGGCCTGCCGCTCTACGCAGCGGGCCTGCTCGGCGCCGGGCTTGTCCTCCGCCGGTCGAAGCGGCGCACCTGAGACGCGTTACAAACTTTGAGCGGTGTCCGTGCCCGGGCACTGGGAGGAAGGGAGCGATTGCATGAAAGAGCCCGTGCTCTACAGCGAAAACCTCGAGACGCCGTCGGCAGACGAACGCGAGACGATCGAGGAACTGAATGCCACTTTCGACACCATCCTCGATCGCGTGGCCGAGGACGAAGGTCACGCCTACCGCTCCGTTCACGCGAAGAGCCATGGCCTGATCGAGGCGACAGTGACGATCCCGGATGATCTTCCGCCCGAATATGCCCAGGGCATCTTTGCGCGGGGCGGCAGGTACGGTGCGATCCTGCGGATCTCGACCAATCCCGGCGATATCCTTGACGATTCCGTCTCGGTTCCGCGCGGGCTCGCATTGAAGGTCCTTGATATCGAAGGAAAGCGGCTGCCGGGCTCGGAGAGCGCGCGGTCGCAGGACTTCGTCATGGTGAACGGCCCGGCCTTCTCGGCCCCGGATGCGGCAGGGTTCCTGAAGAGCCTGAAGCTTCTGGCCAGGACGACCGACCGCGCAGAATGGGCGAAGAAGGCGCTGTCGACGGTGTTGAGGGGTGTCGAGAGCGGTCTCGAGGCCACGACCGGGCCGAGCGCGAAGATCGAGACCCTGGGTGGCGCGCCCAACGTTCACCCGCTGGGCGAGACATATTTTACGCAGACCCCGTACCGCTTCGGCGACCATGTCGCCAAAGTGCAGTTGGTCCCGGTTTCCGATAACCTGACGCGACTGACCGGCGAGACCGTCGACACCTCCGGCCGCTCCGATGCCTTGCGGGAAGAGATCGATGCGGTCATGCAGGCGGAACCGTCGCGATGGGAATTGCGGGTCCAGCTTTGCCGGGACACCGAGGCTCAGCCTGTCGAGGATGCCTCCGTGCCGTGGGACGAGGACATCTCGCCATTCGTCACCGTTGCAACGGTCGACGCAGGTCAGCAACCTGCCTGGACCGAAGGGCGCGCGAGAGCCGTTGACGACGGGATGCGGTTCGCGCCCTGGATCGGGATCGAGGCGCATCGACCACTCGGCTCCGTGAACCGGGCGCGCAAGGCGACCTACGACCATTCGGCCGCGTTCCGCTCGCGGGTAAACGGCTGCCCGATCCATGACCCCCGGAAGGCAGCGCTTCCGGCGTAGCGGCAATTCGTCCGCGCTTCGTTCGCTCCGATAAGCCGCCCGACCTGGAGCATGCCAAGGCTTCTGCCGGGCAATACGCCTGCCTCGGCGAAACGACGTCGGCTTCTGGACGTCGTGTCGAACATGGCGCCGCGTCTGCGGCCAGAGGAGATCCGTCGTGTCTGATTTCGAGCAGCCAGCCTGACGGCCTTTGCGCTGAACTGTTCGTTGCGGCCCTCCGGCCCCGATCAGCCAGTTCCAACACGCGGATGATCGGCGATCTGATGGATGCCATGCGCCCGCACGGGGCCCCAGGAGAAATCGAGCGGGTCGCGGATCACAACGTGATGGCGGGTGTTTTCGCCGACATGGGGGCGGGGAACGATTGGCCAGAGCTGCGCGCGCGCCTTCTGGCCATCGAGTTCTTCAGTCTCGGAACCCCGATCCGGTTTGGCCAGCCTTCGGGCATGGCCTATCGCGCACTCGAACCGATGGATGATTCCACGGGGAGAAGGCGGGGACATTTCGGTCAGTCGGCGGGCTGACTCTCTGGTGGACTGGCCGAGAGAGCCGGGGACCGAACGGACCATCTCCGCCGGCCATGATCTCGAAGGCGGCGTGGCGTAGATCGCGGATCACAGTCAGATGATGACCACCGGTTTTCAGATAGCCTGGTCGCAAGGCGCTGGTTACGCGGCTCACGCAAAGATCGCCGCCATGTCCATCCGAGCCGCTTTCACCGGGACATGTTCGCCGGAAGCAGGGACATCAGCGCTTGCCTGAGCTTCGTCTCGTCGACGGGCTTGCTCAGCATCGGCGCATCTTGAAGGGCCCCGGTGAGATGGCCGCGCTGATACGCGGTCAGGATCAGGAACGGGCACCCATCGGCGCGGAGCACGGCCGCGATCGGCTCGGAAGTGCCGCTGGCCAGCTGGACGTCGAGGACGGCGCAGTCGGGTCGATCGTTCGCGACCAGCTCCAGGGCGGCTGCAGCGGTCGCAACCGGTCCCAGCACCACACAGCCCCATTCCTCCAGAATATCCCGGATATCCAGCGCGATCAGCCGTTCGTCCTCGACCACCAGAATCCGGCGGTCGGACAATTCGCGGGTCGGGTCATTCGGCATGTCATGCCTCGGCAGCAGGGAACGTCAGATCGTAACGTAATCCATCTGGGCCGTAGACCAGTTCCGCCGTGCCGTTCAGTTCGAACGCGACGACGTCCTCGAGAAGCCGCGTGCCGAATCCCTTGCGTTCCGGCGGCGTTATCGCGGGTCCGTCCTGTTCCCGCCACGTCATGGCCAGCCGACGGATGTCACCGTCCGAAGTCTCCAGATGCCAGTCGAGGCCCACGTGTCCTGTCGGAACGCTGAGCGCGCCGTACTTCGCGGCATTCGTCGCCAGCTCGTGAAGAACCAGGCCGAACATCCGGGCCTGTCTGGAATCGATGTCGATCGACGCCCCGCGGATCGCGATCTTGCCAGGGTCGTCCTGCCGGTATGGCGAGAGGATCTCGTTCGCGAGCGTCAGCGGATCCACCCGCTCTCCGGAACTCTCGAACACGAGGCTCTCGGCCGTCGACAAGGCCTGCAGCCGGTCGATGAATGCGGCACGGTACTCTTTCGCATTGCGGCCTTGCGTCGATGTCTGGGAGGCGAGCGCACGGACGAGGCCGAGAAGGTTCTTGACCCGGTGGCCGAGTTCCCGGGCGAGCACGCCCTGTTCGCGCGCCGTACGGTGCAACTCGTCGTGGGTCCGGACCCGCTCGATCGCGGCGGCGAGCAGGTTTGCGTAGGTTCGCAGAAAGGCGACGTCGTCCTCGCTGAAGTCGCGCTTCTCGCGGGCATCGACTTCGAGAACCCCGAACGGCGCCGCGTCCCCGGCGATGACCACGTTGACCATGCTCTTGACGCCGTGCCGGAGGAGAACCTCCGGTACGTCGAAGCGCTCTTCCGCGTCGAGATCGGACGAGACGACAGGCTGCTCCGCCGCAAGAGCATATCCCCCGGGCGAGCGTTCGTAATCGCCGAACGTCTCGTGACCGACGACGCCGGGCTCCCAGTTGACGCCGCTGCGCAAAAGCATCTCGCTGCGCGCGGGATGATGCTCGAGCACTTTCACGAGCGGCACCCCCATCGCGTCGGAGACCAGTTCGGCGGCGCGATGAAGAAGCTCGTCGATCTTCTCGCAACGAAAGGCGAACAAGCCGAAATCGGCAAGCGCCGCACGTTGCGATCGCAGTCGTTCCTTCGACGTCCTGGCGTCCATGTCTGTCATCCGTAGGTCACTCCCCTGACCAGCCTGTCGGAGCGTCGCTATCCGGAATTGGAGATCGCCGGACCGCCCTGAGGCTTGGGAAAGAATGAGACGTCGGTTTGCCGGTTGCAAGTTTGCTCCGGTGTACGGCTGCGTGCCCTAGGACTTGCTGCCTTCGTCCGGACCGGGCCGATGCATCAACGCCTTGCCCAGGGCCAGTAACTGCCGCTCCGTCTCGTCCACCCCGAAGGCCGCGGCCTGCAAGGCCCGGGCCTGCAGCGGCCATTCCGACGCCTCCCGCCTGGCCAGTTCCGCCAGCCGCAATCGCGCCCGCCGGGTCGCTTCGCAGAGTCCGTCCGAGGCTGGCGCAGCGGCCTCGGGCGAGGTTGCGATCTCGATGAGGCCGGTCAGGTAGTCCGCGGCCTGCCGACGGACCTCGTCCGCCAGGGGGCGCAGCTCTTCGAGGGTGTTTTGGCTGATTTCCCGCCGCTCCTCCCGCACGGCGCGGTCGAGCACGATGAGCGCGTGCCAAAGCGACTCGACCCCCCGCACCGCGTCGCGCAGGCCGGCCCCGGAGCGCAACCGCGAGGAGAACCGCGTCTCCCGGACGCGGGCCCGGGCCGCCTCGAGATGCCCCAGGAACCGCGAATGCACCGCGTCCCGCTCGTGGTGGTCGTCCGTCGTCACGCCCCGGTCGATGAGTTCGAGCAACTCGCGGCAATCGTCGAGCGCGTCGCCCAAGGCAAGCTCTACCCGGCGCCGGCTCCGCATTGGCCAGACGAGAAAACCGGCGGCGGCGCCGATGATCGTTCCCGTGAAGATCGCCATCATCCGGCCGATCGTGTCGGCCAGTTCCGGCATCGGCTGGAGCGACAGGATCGCGGCCGTCACGGTGGCGTAGCGCAGGCTCGGCCGGACCGTGACGATCATGTTCGTCACGACCACCGCCGGGATCAGGCCGAGGATGACCGGCCCGCCGAGCGCGTAGGTCGCGACGAGTCCAACGAACGCGCCGATCGTGGCGCCGGCGAGCCGGCCCATCGCGTTCCTGTAGGTCAGGTCGGAGCTCACGCCGATGGTGAACAGGACCGAGATGATGCCCCAGGACAGATGCACCGGGGCGATCCGGTCGATCAGCAGATACGCGGCAAGCGTCGCGGCGCCGGTCTGCAGCGCGACGCGCAGGACCTGTCGCTTCTGCCGTCGCAAGTCGGCGGCGGCGGCTTTCACTATCCTCGATATGAACAGAACGACCGCTTCCGTTGATGAACCTGGTTCGGAGCCCACGTTGCAGCGTACACCGCCGGCTCCGAACGCACAGATGCGGTCCCCCGGTTCCCGGGAAAGAACCGGTTCGAGCGAACGGAAAAAAGTCTTGGCTCCGGTTGGCGACCTCGCCGAAGCAGCTGTTCGCACGTCATGTGGCGGATGGCCGGGAGCCCGCCCCGATCGAAGTCGCACGCCGACTGTTTGGCCGCTTCGTCCGACCCTCGTTTGGAAGCGCTCCGCACGACGGGTCAGCGTGCTCGGGGGATCGACGGCGCCGCTTCCGTGTGGCGGGCGCGTTCGGCGACCCGGGGATGCGGACGCAAAGCCGGCCACGCATCGCCCCGATCGGTCGGGCACGGGTTGCGCTCGGGCATCGGCCGAGCCGGCACCTTATGCTTCGACAGGGCGGCGCCACGGTCGCGGAACCAACGCTCACACGAAGAGCAGCGCCACCGAACCGGCATAGAGCAGCAGCACGAGCGCGCTCTCGAAGCCGATCTTGCCGATCCCGAATTTCTCCCGGCGCAGCATCCCTAGCAGCAGCACCGCCGTCATCAGCATCGCGATCAGGCCGGTGGTCCGGTCCTGGTCGGTCATCGCCTCGTAGATCGAGCCGTCATAGGCGAAGTCGGCCACGCACAGGAACATCACCTCGAAGGCGTTGCCGCCGATCACGTCGCCCACCGCGAGGCTGACGGCGCCTATGCGTACGGCGGCGATCGCGGTCACCAGTTCGGGCAACGAGTTCGCGACGGCCGCGAAGAGGGTGCCGACGGCGGATTCCGATAGCGGGGTCTTGTCGACCAGCGCGATACTGGACTCGCCGATGAAGTAGCCCGCCGCCGCGGTCACGCCGGCGTAGAGAAAGAACCGAAGCCAGAGCGATCGGTCCGAGGTCGCGTTCTCGCTCTCGTCGGGATCCGACACTGTCTCGCGCGTCTCGTCGGTCTGCACGGGGTTCCACATCGGCTCGTCCTGGATCCGGGCGAGCAGCTTGAGCCCGAAGCCGTAGCCGACGGGGATCAGCAGCGAGGCGGGATGGATGCCCCAGACCGTGATCGGCGGCTGCACGGATGCAATGAGCGGCACCGCCAGCAGCGCGACCAGCAGCACGCCCTGCGCTAGCCCGGTTGTGCTGGCCGCTGCGTGTTCGAGGTTGGCGCGTCGGTAGAACAGATCCGCCACAGCGATGAATGCCGTTTGCGCGGTGAGCCCGCCCAATGCGTTGCCGACCGCGAGGCTCGGCGCGTCCTGGAGCGCGGTGGTCACCGAGGTGATCGCGCCCGGTAGCGAGGTGGCAGCGCCGACGAACAGCGCGCCGGCGATGATCTCCCCCATTCCCGTCCGGTCGGCCAGCTTGTCGGCGACCAGGGACAGCCGCCAACCGGCCACGCCGATGCATCCAGCCGAGACGGCGAAGATCGCGACGACCAGCAAAAGCGATGCATCTGCCAGTCCAATCATGGTGATGCCCGCCTTCGATCCTGTGACACCGGCTGCGAATGTTTGGCGCCCAACCGGACCAGCATTGCACATGAGTGAGCCACCCAGGTCGGTTGCAAGTCTGGCTGGTTCCCGAGCGCCCTAACGGCAGGCCCCGGCTCCATCAAGAACGAACGCAACGATTCAGGCCTGCATGACCATCTACTCATTCAGACGGAATTGTCGGATGCAGCCGCTCGGGCCACCGCAACGAACGATCATTCCGTCCCGCGCCGCGGTCGTTCGAAAATGGCGCAGCGTACGGCTGCACTCGATGGTAGTGACTAAAACCGAAAGATTTAGGCAGTCCCTGAGAACACTATTCTGAACCATTGTCGTTCTTCACGGATGAGTTGAGCAGATCGTCATAGGCAGTTCAGTGGGTGGTCGAACCGCCCCCTATTTCGCCCGGACAGCCTGGCATGATCATTGAAGGCCCGGTCGCGGACGTCCTGTGCCGGGTTGTGCGACCGGCGAAGCGGCCTATGACCGAAAGGAACCTGGGAAATGTCCAGGCAGGCGAGGCCGTTCAGACGATTATGTTCGGTCTGAACGAAGTCGAATGGTGATTGCTGGCTCCGGGCAAGGCGCTATCGCCGCGGCAGATCGGGATTCACCCGAAATTGTTCCGTGCCAAGTGCTGGATCGGTCCAGAGCGGCGTCGCGTCCCCGAAGGCAGGCCGGCGGTCCTCGGGGTTAGCGGCGGCATCGCCGCGGCTGGACACTTCCGGCGGCCGACCGTGACGCCCGAAGGGAACGATCACCGCCTCCGGCCCCTCCAGGGAGCCGGAAGCCGCTACGATCCAAGGCGATCAGCCTGCCGGCTGCGGATCGCCGCCGGTCGCCCCGAAGACCTGGCCT
The DNA here is from genome assembly GCF_947494055.1 of uncultured Jannaschia sp. Classification (GTDB taxonomy): domain Bacteria; phylum Pseudomonadota; class Alphaproteobacteria; order Rhodobacterales; family Rhodobacteraceae; genus Jannaschia. The sequence goes on from NZ_CANLTR010000032.1 coordinate 29,362, forward strand.
GTCGAATAGCTGAACGCGGGGTCCGCAAGCGCCACGTAGAGCGGGGCGAGTTCCACCGGCTGTCCGGCGCGCCCGATGGGCGTGCTCGCACCGAATTGCGGCAGGTTCTCGGGCTTCTGTCCGCCGGATACCTGCAAAGGTGTCCAGATCGGGCCCGGTGTCACGGCATTCACCCGGATGCCGCGCGAGGCGAGGTTCTTCGCCATCGTCGTGGTGAACGACAATATCGCCGCCTTGGTCATCGAATAATCGATCAGGATCTCGGGCGGGGACGCTGCGACCTCGCTTGAGGTGTTGATGATCGCGGCGCCGGGCCGGAGATGCGGGAGGGCCGCCTTCGTAAGCCAGAACATCGCGTAGAGATTGGTCTTCATCGTCTGCTCGAACTGCTCGTCCGACAGGTCCTCGAGCCCCGGAACCCATTGCTGATAAGCGGCATTGTTGACGAGGATATCGAGCCCGCCGAGTTCCTCGACGGCGCGCTGCGGCAGGCCGGTGGTGTAGCTCTTGTCGCGCAGGTCGCCCGGAAAGGCTGCAAACGTGCGCCCCTCGTTCTCAACGACCCTCCTGACGTCCTGGGCATCCGGCTCCTCGGCCTCGAGATAGCAGATCGCGACATCCGCGCCCTCTTTGGCGAAGGCGATCGCCGCCGCACGGCCTATACCGCTGTCGCCCCCCGTGATGAGGGCGCGCTTTCCCTGCAGTCGACCGGTGCCACGATAGGTCTCCTCACCGTGATCGGGTTGCGGGTCCATTTCTTGCGCGAGGCCGGGCCAGGGCTGCTGCTGCCGAGGATAGGGCGGTTTCGGAAAATCGGCGGCTTGCGACGTCATCGGCGCTTCGCCACCGCCCGACTGGTCTGTCTGGGCGAAGGCGGCGCCGGTGGCTGCTGCAGCGCCTGTCATTGCGGCCCCGGCCATGAGCGCGCGGCGGTTGGAGTCGAACTCGGTCATCGGTCGTTTTCCTTCTCGGTGGTTCTATTCCGGTCGCTTGACGGAGCTACGAAAGGCAGGCACGGACACAAGCCGGTGGACGCCAACTCACTCTTGCTACTGTCTTTTATGCCGCCTTGCTTGCGTGGTCTGGAACCGCCGAACTGCTTGCGAGGTTCCGCTGATCAGGCGGAAGGGGCATCGGCCGCATCCCCTGAATTCGGGTAGTGTCTCAGTTTGAAATTTCTGCTTCACAGAAGCTACCGGGTCATGCTGACTTGCGGTCAGCGTGGAGAACAAGATGACGATTACCAGTGAGCACGACATAGCCAAGGCGGTTATGCGCATAGCCTCCAGGAAGCCGGACGGCATTGCGACCTTTGACGCATTATATGCTGAAATCCCAAACGAAATTGCTCTAACGAAATCCGATAGGGAGCCATCCCAGACACGGAACGGAGAACCGATGTGGCATCAGATCGTCCGCAACATCAGATCTCACCATGAAGCCGAGGGCAACGCAATCGCCGAAGGATGGCTGACACACGTGCCCCGGGGTGGCTACAAGATCACGGACGCTGGGCGCCGATACATCAGCTAGGAGTACGTAGCCTTGTATCCCGGCTTGAACCACTTCAGTTCGGTTCCGGTGGCGTCTTTATCCCAGACAAACCAAGCATAGGCGGTGGTGCCGGTACCCTTCACAGTGGCCCCCGCCGGATAGAAAGTAATCCTCTCGCTGAAAACCCAGACTCGTGAGGGAGGAGAAACCGAGAATATTGAGCGCTGCCGGTTGGCGCCTTCCAAAAAGGCAAGCCGAAGCAGTAGAGCGAACTTTTTCTTGGCGGCTACGAGCCCGGTTTTTACAAAACCCTCAGCGGCATTGTACGGAGGGTTTGTGACGATGTTGTCGGTGCTCTGCGACGTATTCAAGAAGTCTATGCCGGACTCCCCGAACCCCCGGTCGTAGAGGTCCGAGCTTCTGACTGAGTTTGATGCCTGGGCAAGAACGTCAGACATTGCACCGTTCCCGCAAGCGCTCTCCCATATGTCGCCCTGAAAGGCTTCATTGTCGATCAGGGCATGGGTTGCCCATGCGGGCGTGGGAAAGAAGTCGGGTCCGTCTAAGTCGGCGAACCGCTTCGTCGTCGGCTTGAACCCGCCGTTAAGGTTGTATGTCATGTCCATGTAAATTGAATAACAGAATCAGTAGCTTATTCAAGAGTCCTTAAGTAACTCTAAGGGCTCGATATTATTCGGCGACGCGCTTTTTGTACGGCCCACGCTTCTTCGGCTTCGGCGCGCGGGCGTCGATCAGGCCAACGATCCACTCCATGTCGTGCAGCGTATTGGAGACGCCAGCCGCCATCGCAGGGGTCATGCGGAGCGACTTATGCGTCCGCACAAAATTGTAATGCACGAAGTAGAGCGACAGCATGTGCAGATGGTTTTCCAGCTTCTTGCTGAACCCGTTCGTCAGACGCGTAAAGCGGCGCATTCCCATCCGCATAGTCAGGTTCTGACGCTCGACATGCGACGTGCTCACCAGTTCTTTGATAGGCTGACCGGTGACCAGTTCTTTGCGAGCGCCGGTGCACTCGGCAGGGGAATACTTGCGCTCGTGACCCTTCCGGCCCGTAGGCTCGCCGTAGAGCTTCACCAGCATGGCATAGTCCACGTCAGCGCCGAACGCGCCTTCGACGGCCTCCAGATACGCTTTGTGTCCGTCGGTGGTCAGTTGCACCCGGTTAGCAAGGCGGGCGCGAAGATCGTCCATGAACTCGATTGCCGTCGCGCCCGACCGATCGCCAACTTCAAACGACAGGATCATCTTGCTGTCGCGGTCAATGGCGGTCCAGGTCCACACGTCGCCAGCGCCTTCCGGCGCGGCCTTGGCGGTCGCGACGTTCTTGTCCTTGGCGTAGCAGAACGACCAAATTTCGTCGCATTGGACGTGTGCCGCTTTCACGTCACGGACCGTCTCGTCGTGATAGGCAGCGCAGGCTTCCCCAGCTTCGACCAGCAGCTTGGTAACGGTGTTGATGGAGACGCCGACCGTGCGACTGATCGAGCGCATCGACATGCCCTCGACTAGCATGTTCAGGATCATTACGCGCTTCTGTGTGGGCAACTTGTTCATGCACCCAACATAGGATGCAACGGGTCACTTATCAAGCAAAAAGTTCAGTCTGCTTTCTGACTTGTGATATCACTGAAAAGGTAGCGAACGGCATAAACGGCAAGCCCGACAACCTGACCTAGATTTTGGACCAGCAAGGCGGGAAGTAACCATTCGTATTTTGCAAAATCGAGCTGGCCCTTGCCCACCTTCCAAAGCAGAACGGCTTGAAAAACAATCATGCCAGCTATCGCGCCCATCAATAACCATGACCACTTCTTTTTATGACTGTAGTGATCTCTAATGCCCTTCAGGTGCTCATAAGAGACCTGCGAAGATACCGACGCCTTCGTAAATTTCCTTATATAAGATCGCTCAGCCGTTGATGCTTCTGCGTGTCGGCTAGAAGATTGGCCTATTCCCCGCAGGACATCTTCAGGTTTGATTCGGCCCGTTGGCGGGTTAGTATTTTCTTCTGACATTAAGAGATGTTTTTTACTCGAAACTCCATCATGGTGCGGGAAACACCAAACACAGAGGCCAGAGAACTAACTGGCGCTCCTTTTACGGGGCGCAGCAATCGCTCGGGCACCAAAAGGCACGCAGCGAATTTGTTCGCTTCTTTTTCCTTCGGGTCTTCTCTATTTGGGTCCGAGAACCGTGGAAGAACAGGATATTCGTCGGGATGGGAGCGATAGAAATCCCTATGGAGAAGCCAGTGACCCAGCTCGTGCGCCATAGTAAAGCTCTGCCGTTCCGCGAGATCAAATTCATTCACATAAAGCCGAGCGTTTGCAAAATCGCAGAACCCGGAAACATTCTCCGAATGCCCCCCAAAGTCTTCGAAAATCACATTCACGCCCGACCGTTCAGCGATTTCAAGTACAGGAATGGGTGGAGAACTGTAATCTCGCGTAAGATCGTTGGCAGTGCGTTCTGCCAATCCCCATCTGGGACGAGTTAACAACATCACTCCCACCTCGCGTTTGCGGCCCTGCGGGCGATCTCCTCTCGCTGCTCGGGCGTAGTGCTTTCCTGACGTGCTTTCGCACCCGCCAAACCGCTGTTGCGCTTGGCCGGTTGCTGTAACGTCGTTTCTTCCTGTTCGCCGGTCGCGATCTTGGCAATGTGAACAGCGTTGCCGATCACGTCCGCTGGGCGCCTCTGGCCTTGCGGTCCTCTGGGCATTGGACAGACTCCTTCCGTCGTGCTGGACTGTGACTTCAGCCGCCCAGCGAGCTGCCTTGCAAACGCACGTTAGCACAGATCGGCCAGCGGATCGCGCAAGAGATAGGACCGATCCTCCCGATCGTGTCCCACGAGTTGATGTGTGGCAGTTGCCCATCATCGTCAAGCGCCTGCTAATTTCAAACTGAGACACTACCTGAATTCGTGCTTTGATCGACCGCATCGGGTGCGGACCATTCAATTCCGCATCCACGCTGTCAGACGAATGTTTTTCAATCGTCTGTAAGGTTTAGAGGCGGACGTGTTCTCCGATCCGAAGACCCCGATCCGGTCGGCGGGACCGCTTACCCAAACGTCGCGTTTCCCGGATCGGTGCGAAACCGTGCAATCCCGGCGCTGGCGAGGTCGGTTCTCACTGAAGGGTGGGAGTATCGCGCGCCTGGTGACAGAGCCAAGATGCCGCGTCGGCCTGTCCGGAAGGAGAAGCTCGCGACACGTCAACTGGAAGGCAGACCCGCATCCGTCGTGGCCGCTATTTGGTGAGCGGCAATGGATCGCGCGTCAATTCACGGCTGGGGGGTGAGCAGCGGTCTGGAAGAGCAGGAGGTCGAACTGGTCGTCGAGGGGCGGGCCCTGATCGAAGAGCGTCCGGTCTGGTTTTCCCCAAGGGTACGCTCTACCCAGAACGTCCGGCCGCTGTTCCTTGAGCAAGGCGCCGGTGAGCCGATCAAGCCGAAGGCGATCGACGATAGCGGGAGCGATACGGTCTACGGTTTCGTACCGAGCGAACTCAGCGGGAACAGGACGATTGATATACGGTTAACGCCACGGCGCGCCGATATTCCGGTGCCGAACCATGGGAGAGCCGTATGAATTCGATGACCTGGACCATTCTTGTCGCTGGCGTTGCCGCGACGCCCGTGATCGCGCAAACCGAGGCCGGCGGGACCGATCCCGCAGTGGTGACCGAGATGCTGGAGGTGGCGGCCGTCGATGCGCTGCAGGCGCCATCGGATCGTGTCGGTGAATATTACGAAGCCGCGGACGGCGCGCGCCTCTTCTACGAGGTCGCAGGCGACGGTCCCCCGATGGTGTTGCTTCACGGCTATCCCCTGTCGGGCGCGCTCTTCGCGCGGGTCCGGGATGCGCTCGACGAGGATTACACGGTCCTGACGGTCGATCATCGCGGCTACGGCCAGAGCGAAGCACCGGAGACGCCGGAAGACATCGCCCTCTATGCCGAGGACGCGTTGGCCGTGATGGATCAGGTCGGCTTCGAAACGGCGATCATTGGCGGTATGTCGATGGGCGGCCCGATCACCCTGTCGATGTACGAGACGGCCCCCGACAGGTTCGACGGGATGATCCTGATCGACACGATCGCCGCTGCGGCGACCCCGGCTGAAGCCGGCCTCTGGCAGGGCACCGCCGATGTCGCGCGCGATCAGGGCAAGGAACCGATCATCCCGACCCTCATCCCGGACATGCTGACCGGCGACACCCGCCTCAACGAGCCCGCGATCGTGGATTACCTGACGGCCGTCATGGAAAGCTCGAGCGTCGAAGCCTTCATCGGCGGTGCGGTCGCGCTGGCCGAACGTCCCGATTTCACCGACCTGCTGAGTGATATTGACGTTCCGACGCTCGTTGTTGTCGGGCTTGAGGACTCGCTCTACCCGATCGCGACAGCTCGTGAAATGGTCGAGGCCATTCCGGATGCCGACTTGGCCATCGTTCCCGGCGGCTCCCACGCCGCCGTCTTCGAGGCGGCCGGCAGCGTGGGAAGCGCCATCATGGATTGGGCAAGCGACCGCTAGGCTGCCAGCGAACGGAGGCTGCGATAGCTGGGGCAAGATAAAGGATTGGGCTCGCAGCGGCCGAACAACCGGCCGCAAAGTTGAAGGGGGACCCATCAAAGGGGTCTCCCGGTGCCAGCATCTCGAAAAGCGGTGGTTTCGAAGACATCGGTAATCGATCCGGTAGGGCGGCCGACCCCGTTGCACTGACCGGTCCGTGCAGCAAGCCGGCGAAGAGGCTCGTCGATCCGCTCGCATCGAAAGGCGAACAGACTGAAATTGGCAAGCGCCGCATGCTGCGACCGCAGTTGCTCCTTCGGTGTTTGAGCTTCCACGTCTCTCATCCGAAAATCACTCCTCTGATGAGTCTGTCATAGCGCCGCTGTCCAGAATTAAGGATCACCATGCCGTTCTAATGTGTGCGAAGGACGTGACGTCGACTGGCTGCTTACAAGATTTTCCTGGTGTACGGCTGCGTACTTCTGGGACGCGAACCCACGTCGGCCTGGTGCAAATGAGAAAGGATGACGAAAATGTCGACTCTCAAGGATCTTTACGAGGAAGAGCTGCAAGACCTTTGGTCTGCCAACGACCAGATGGCCAAGGCGGTGTGGAAGATGTCCAGCAAGGCCAGTGACAAGAGTTTGGCCGACAAGCTTGAGAAAGCCAAGGACGGCATCGACAAGCATACCGAAATGCTCAAATCCCTTCTCGATGCGGCCGGCCTCGAGGTTGATAAGGAGCATTGCAAGGGGATGGAAGGCTTGGTCGAGGAAGCCCGGAAGCACGCGCTCGACAGCGACCTCGAGGGCGCGGTGCTCGATGTCGCCATCATCGCCCAGTATCAGCGGATGTGCCATTACGGGATGGCCGGGTTCGGCACGGCCAAGGCCTTCGCCGAGGCGCTTGGCGAAGACGATGCGACGCAGAAGCTCGATCGTGCGCTCGACAAGATCTACGGCTCTGACGAATTCATGTCCGATCTGGCAGAGCGGTCGCGCAACCTCGAAGCGGTCTGACGCCATAACAGACAAGTCCGGGACGGTTGTATCCCATCCCGGGCGTCTTGCGGCGAAGAAAGACCCGAGTCTATCGCCTCCTGTATCGAAACCGATCAGCGGGCGCAGGCAGTAGTATAATCACCCCGGATACTGTCCAAGGTTTGGTGATCAGCTCAGCATCCTCAGCGCAGGCGGTCGTAATCGCCCTCTGCCTCGTCCATCTTTTGCTGGACGGCCGTATTCGCCTCCTCGCGAAGGCCCTCGGCGTTCGCTCGGATCTCTGCGGCGCGGGCCTTGTAGGCCACGTGCGACCTCGCCAGGTCATCACGCAAGGCTTGTTCGGCCTCCGCCGAAATCCCCTCTTCCCGCACCCATTTGCGCACCCGGTTGCCTTCGCGCAAGGACCGGCCTCCAATGCAATTATCCAAGCTTAGCAAAGCACCGAATGTCTTGTTGTTATTCCGGAGTTGGGTGAACGATGCCTGGTTCCGGGTGCGTTGTATTTCGAAGTTGTTCGCGTTGCTCCGTCGCATCTCCTCGATTCTGCGCGCCAAGTCGCTCTCGGACTCGATCGACGCGAACAAACCGCCGCCAGCTGCCGCGACGGCTTCAAGCTGCGCCCGCTCTTCTGCAGGCAGGTCGAGGCCCAGGATATTGACGACCGCACGGACGTCGCTCTCATGAAGTGCGTGGGCCACGGCGACCGGGTCGCCGCCGCAGGTCTCCTCGCCGTCCGACACGACGTAGACGACCTGTTCCCCCGGCGTTTCGGACGCGGCAAGCTCCGCCCCGGCCGCTTCCAGTGCCGCGGCGAGCGGCGTCCACCCGGTGGGCTCGAGGCCGTCCATCCGCTCGCGCAGCGTCGCGCCGTTGCCCGGGGTTTCCGGCACGAGCGTCTCGACCCCTGCGCAACTCTCGCGTTGTCCCGAGTCCTCGTTGTTGCCTCTGTGACCGAAGGCTACGAGACCCAAAGCGACATCCTCCGGCACCCCCTCAAGGAGCGCCCCCACAGCCTGACGTGCGGCTTCCATCTTGGTGACGTTGCCAATGGTACCGGCCATAGAGCCCGAGGCATCGAACGCGACAATCAGCCTTCGTGGCGCAACCGGACCGCTGGTCTTCTCCCCCCTGAACTCGGCATCGCGCAGGGATGCCTCCATCTCCGGAAGATCCTTGAAACAGGCTTCGATGTTCTCGCCCCGCGCTTCGAGAAAGCGGGCAAGCACATTCCCGGTGTCCTGGGCGCTTGCGGGAACAGCCGCGAGCAGAATGGCGGCGAAAAGGGCGTACTTCACGTCGAACCCTGCATGATGTCGTTCGGGACGTCGACCCGGTCTCGGGCAGCATTGAGCCACGCCATGCCAATGACAAGACGCATTTCTTCTCGCTGGCCGGGTAATGTTGGGCCACCTCCGGCCACGGTGCCTCCAATGGAGAGAGCAACGATACCCATCGAGAGATACCACGGACCGCCCGGCAACGAGCCGGGTGTCGCCCTGGCGCGCGGACCCGGGGGGAAAGTTCTGGACGCCTCGCCGACGCACGCCGATCCCGATCCGCAATCTCGATATGCCCCGGGAAACAAGAGATCGTCGAACGGGTGCAGCGTGGCCGGAATGCGGGACCGCGCCTACCGGCGTACAATATCATCGCCGGAGCAAAGCCTCCTGAACAGCCTCGCCCCAGCCCAGATAGTATTTGTTCCCATCGCGGATCACCGGACGCGCCATGACCTTAGGTTGGGCCGCGATCTGCGCCTCTACCTCCGAATTCTTCAGCCAGTCGTTGAGCGCTCGGTAGTCGTTCGACTTGCGATCTACGAGCCGGTCGCCGAACTCTGCCGACAGCTCGGACAATTCTGCCTCGCTCAAGGGCTCCGCCCGGATGTCCCGAAAAGTGACCTCCATGCCTTCGGCCTCGAACGCTTTGCGGGCCTTCTGACACATCGCACAGGTAGGCAAGCCGTAGATCATCATATCGCAATCTCCCCTCGCGCCGATCTTGCAACCTTCTGCATCGCTCCCACGAACGCTACTATTTAACCAATCGACTACACGATCGATGCATGGCCTGCTGCCGGTTCCTTGGGCGGCCGGTTAAAGTAGCAAGGTGCGTACCTCGAACTGAACTGGACTGAGATAACCCAGTTTCGAGTGCCACTGCTTTGGATAGTAGAACCGCTCGATGTAATCAAAGACGTCGGCGCATGCAGCATCGACTTCTAAGAAAGGCGCAAGCTAAAAGTACAGAATATACATAAACTAACTTCTTACGGGTCTTAGTATCATAAGGTTCGCGCCCTATCCGTCGGATCGTGCTTTCCAATCTTCGACCTGAAGGCCTGCTATACCTGCGAAGCCGCTTGCGTCCGACGTGACCACGACAAGCCCGAGCGACAACGCATGCCCGGCGATCTGACGATCGTAGGTTCGGCGTTTGGGCTTGGATAATCCGGCCATCACCGCACCGAAACCTTCAGCCGCCTTGGCATCGAACGGCAGCACCGGGACCAGCGCGAGAAATGGCCTGGCTGCCTCTCGATCTCCATGTCCCGCGCGCCAGCCATGTTCGAGCTCTCCCAGCGTGATCGCTGAAATCACGAGTTCACCGGCAAGACAGGCCTCCATGCGTTCAATCAGGATGTCGTCCGCTCCACGCATGGCGTGAATAAGCACATTCGTGTCCAGCATGTAACGGGCCACAGCCATAGGGCTGACCTATCGATCCGACGGTTCGGACCATTCCCGGGCCTGATGGGCACCCTCGTCGCGCTCGAACCCGTCCATGCCCCGTCCCATCTGGCGGAGCGCCGCCCCTAGACCGGCGAGAGAGCGTCGTACCGGACGCACCACAACCGCATCGCCTTCGCGGGTAAGCTCGACTTCGATATCCTCGGGCCAGGCAAGATCCTTCGGGATCCGAACGGCTTGTGACGCGCCGTTGCGGTAGAGTTTCGTGCGGTGCGAACGATCGAATACAGACATTCCGTGCACAGCCTCCAAGATCGGTTACCTTTGTAGCAGATGGCAAGATAGCCTGTCTATCCTGTCATATATCCTTGCCAAGCACCTTTAGCCAGATGTCAGCTTTGACGGTCACCGCAGCTGTTCTTTTGTACTAAAAAGATAATTTTTAATACATAATACAGCTTACTATCCATATAGTTGTAGCCGCAAAGCTAAACTGTCACCCGTGAGCAAATCAGAAGTGTCACTCTGCCCTGTCTGGACTGGGCTTGGAG
>NZ_CANLTR010000033.1 GCF_947494055.1 uncultured Jannaschia sp.
CAATGAACGAGCGACACCAGCTATGAAGAAGCAGGTGGACGCCAGTTCCTACACCACGCCCCGGGACACTACCCCGCTGGAAGGCAGGCAAGAACAAGAATGACCGCCCCGATCAACAATGGGGCCGCGCCGGTTCGCGCGCCGAAGCGATGATGTGCGACCAGGCCGCCTGCGCCGTGGCACATCGGCAGGGCTCCGAATGGCGCGCAAAGCAGGTTCGAGGCGCCCGACGTCAGGCAGAGCCTGCGGGGCGTCACGCAGTCCGCGGATTGGCCGAAGCTGTCCTGCGCGACAAAGGCCGTCAGGAACACCGCGTTCGTCAGTGTCAACGCCAGCTGCGGCAGCGCCAGATCGGCGATGGAAGATCTCACGTCGTCCATTTCGATCCGTAAGGGAAACCAGTTCCCGCCGGTGGCCTGGGCGAGTTCGGGCCAGCCGGGGTGTCCGATGACAAATCCCGACGCGATCCCGGCGCCGATCGCCAGAAGCGCGGCATGGGCGCCGACCCTCAAGGCTATAGAGGCAACGGCGAGTGTCAGCCCGCCAATGATCCATTGATCCTGGATGAGCCCTAGGGCGATCCACGCAAGCGCAAGGCCGAGACCCAGTTGAAGCCCGGACAAGACGGATTGCGGCACCAGTCTCGCGATCCGGTCGATGAGGCCGGTGGCTCCCAGAAAGAGCAGCACGAGACCGATCAGGACGCCGCTGAGCGCAATCGCGCCCGGTGGGACCGTGCTTACCAGTGCCACCGCCGCGATGGCCTTCATCGGTTGCACAGGCACGGGCAGACGGTAGATCAGGCCTGTCGCGATGTAGAACAGCCCGAAGCCCAGCAGCACGGCCTGTGCCGACAATCCCACGATGGCGATCGTGGCGATCGTCAGCGGCAGCAGCGTGCCGATGTCACCCAGAGCACCATTCGCTTCGCGAAGATCGAAGCGAAATCCGTTATGACCGTCATCACGCATGCCGCCATCCTGACATGCGGCTGCTTGCATCCGAAGACGAGATGTTGATTTCGCCCACGGGGATCGTAGGTCGCTCGCAGCGAAACAAGTGCCGGAGCGAACCGATGAAACTGAGCGCACGAAACAAGCTGGCCGGAACCGTGGCCAATATCGAAAAGGGCGCTGTCAATTCTACCGTGCAGATCGATCTGGACGGCGGCAGGATCGTGACCGCCATAATCACCAATGCCGCGGTCGACGAACTGGGGCTCGAGGTCGGCAAGACGGCCTACGCTGTCGTCAAGGCAGCCGACGTGATCGTCGGCGTCGATTGACCTGTCAGCGACGGCAGGCAGACCCTTCGGCCCGAGCCGGTCGTCTCGACCGTAACCGGAATGCCGTAGACCCGGCTCAGGTTGCCATCGGTCAGCACGTCCGATGCGAAGCCGTCCGTCCACACCCCTCCGTCATGCATCAACAGGACGCGGGCGTTCAGCGCGAAAGCCTGGTCGGGATCGTGCGTTGACAGGATCACGCCGCGCTCCCCGACCGAGGCGTCGCGCACCAGCGTGCCGATCTGCGCCAGCATCTGCGCCTGGTTGCCAAAATCGAGACTGGCGGTCGGTTCGTTCATGACAATAAGCGGCGTATCCTGCGCCAGCGCCCGCGCGATCAGCACGAGTTGACGTTGGCCGCCGGACAGGCGCGAGTAACCGCGGTCCGCGAGATCGCCAATGCCGAGGCGGTCCATTGCCTTGCGCGCGGCCTCGCGGTCCGGCCGCCCGGACTGGGCGAACGCGCCAAGGCGCGCGGTCCGGCCCATCAGAACGACCTCCAGCGCCTCGAAGGGAAAGGGCGGCGCATGGGCCCGCGGGACATAGGCGATCCGGCGGGCGATCTCGGCACGTCTTTTGCTCGTGATCGGCGTGCCGCCCAAGTAAACGCCGCCCGCCAGCGCGGGTAGCAGGCCCAGCAGCGTGCGAAACAGCGTAGTCTTTCCGCATCCGTTCGGGCCCAGCAGGCAAAGGATGTCGCCCGGACGGACGGCGAGGTTCAGACCTTCGCCGACCTGATATCTGCCGTACCCGATGGCGAGGTCCCGCGCCTCGAGCATCAGGACCAACCGCGCCGGCCATGAGGTAGCAACCAGACGAAGAACGGGGCACCGATGACCGCCGTCAGGATGCCCAGCGGCACTTCGATCTGCGCCATGGTCCTTGCCAACGTATCGACGATCAGCAGGTAGCCTGCCCCGATCGATACCGACGCCGGCAGCACCCGGCCGAAGTCGAGACCGACCAGCATGCGCGCGATATGCGGAATGACGAGGCCGACCCAGCCCACGACGCCCGCCAGCGCGGTGACACTCGCGGTGATGAGCGTGGCCGCCGACATCACCAGAAAGCGCGTGCGCCCGGCTTCGATCCCCAAGGGCCGCGCTTCCTCGTCACCAAGGCTTAGGACGTTGATCCGCCACCGCAGCAGCGTCAGTGGCACCAAGCCGACCAGCACCATCGGCAGGGCGGGCAGGATGTCCTCGGTCGTGATCGCGGCAAGCGAGCCCAGCAACCAGAAGGTGATCGCGGGCAACTGGTCGTAGGGGTCTGCCATGACCTTCAACAGCGATGTCGCAGCACCAGCAAGTGCGCCGATCACCACTCCAATCAGCACCAGCGTCAAGGTTCGGTCCGTATTGCGGACCGCCGATGCCACCAGCATCACGAAGCCCACTGCCGCCATACCGCCCACGAATGCCGAGAACTGGATCGCCGCCACCGGCAGCGACAGGAAGATGCCCGCGACAGCCCCCAACCCCGCGCCAGCCGAAACCCCCAGGATATCTGGCGAGACCAGTGGATTGCGGAACAGCGCCTGATAGCTGGCACCAGCCGCCGCCAGGGCGCCGCCGACCAGCAGCGCTGCCGCCACGCGCGGCACACGGATGTTCCAGACCACGATCGCAACCTGCGGATCGCCCTGTCCCACAAGCGAGGCCAACGTCTGCCCGGGCGTCAGTGCGTAGGGCCCGATCATCACCGCGACGATGGCCAGCGCCACAAGAGACGGCGCCAGCACGCCGGTCCTCGTCAGGCGAGGCCAGTGTGGTGCTACATCGGCGGTCGTCCCTCGGACCATTCAAGCAGCCTTTCCTGTTCTTCGTCGTCCAGGTCGACATGATAGTCGAGTTCGTAGAAGGCGCGGGTCTCAGCGCGCAGATCGCCTTCCCACCTGTCGGGGTAGAGCAGCCCGGCCATCCAAATCAGCCCCATCATCCGATTGAGCGAGGGCGGCCGGTCGATCCAGCCGAACGGTGCGGTCGGGGAGAGATACACGCGCCCCTGTTTCACCGCGTCTATGCCCTGCCACAACGGGTCGCCGAAAACGTCCGCGTAGAAGTTCGCGTCCCAGGTCATGATGGTGTCGGGATCGGCCACGATCACCTGTTCCATCGACGCCTGAACCAATCCGCGAGAAGTACCACCGTCGTCGACCACGTTCCGCCCGCCAACGCGCTCGATGATCTCGGTGTTGATCGAGCCCTTCATACCTGTCTCCAGCCCCTCGGGGCCGCGAGCGAGGTAGACGCGCGGGCGCCCGTCTTCGGGCACGTCTTCGAGGAGCGTGTCGATGCGGACGAAGGTCGCTTCGACATCCGCGGCCAGCTTCTCGCCGCGTTCCGGCACGCCGAGTGCGTCGCCGATCAGGCGCAGCGCCTCGGGCGTGTTCTCGAACCGGCCGTCGACCAGGATGTAGGGGATGCCGGTCTGCTTCTGAGCCCGGTTGGCGAGGTCGATATAGGTGCCGCGGACCGAGCCGAAATCGAGGATGAGATCGGGCTCGATCCCCAGCACACGCTCGAGGTTGGCCTCTCCGCCCCGCCCGGTCAGCCGGCCGGTCTCGGGAAGGTCACGATAGGGTTCGGCGATATACTCGCGCTCCTCGGGCCGGAGGACGCGGGGCCAGCCGGTCAGCGCCTCGGGCTTCATGACGTAGACGAGGATCGACGCCGGTGGACCGGCGGCGAAGACGGTGTTCACCTCGTCGGGAATCTCGACAACGCGGCCCGCGCTGTCGGTGATCGTGCGTGCCTGCGCGGGCAGCGCCAGCGGGGCGAGGATCAGGACGAGGGATCGCATGTCAGTCCTCCGTCGGGACGGCCGCGGCGTCGAAGCCGTATTCGGCCAGCACGGACTGGCCGGCAGGCGACAGGATGTGCAGCGCCAGCTTCCAGGCTTCGGGCGGGGCACTGTCCAGCACGATCAGCCCGTAATCGGCGCCGACCGAGAGGGCGTCGGGGATCTGGACGATCTGCAACGCGGGCATTTCCCGGCGGGCCAGTACGGCGTTGGTGCAATAGGTCAGGAACAGGTCCGCCTGATCGCTGTCGAGCACCCAGGCATAGGGGCTGCGGCCCTCGGGCGGCATTTCGCTGTCCGGTCCGCCGGTCAGTTGCAGGGCCTTCGCCTTCAACGCTTCGGCATGGCCGGACTTGTCGAACAGTGCGAAGGCATAATCGCCAGACGGATCAGCCTGCGGTGTCGAGGTGCCAAGGCGGGTGTCCTCGTCCAGCATCACGTCCAGCAATGCATCGGTCGAGACTTGCACTTCGGGCCGCGCGAGGCCGCAGAGGCGGTTGCGGGCGAAGAGCGCCACCGGCCCGCCGCGGCCCGCCTCTTCCAGCGTGCGCGGGTGGCCCATGTTGGCCGAGGCGAAGACGTGCGCCGTCTCGCCCACCTCGATCCGCTCGCGCATCAGGCCCGAGGGGCCGAAACTCGTGGTGACGGGCGTTCCGTAGGTTTCGCTGAAGTCCCGCGCCACGTCGGACAATGCGGCCTTCAGACTTCCCGCAGCGAAAAGTGAGACCTCCTGCGCCGTGGCGGGGGTCATCGCGGCGCAAAAGATCGCGGCAAGCAGGATGCGTCGGGGCATCTTGGGTCTCCCTTGGTTCAGGCGGTTTGGCCGACGCCCGGCTTCGGTGGCGTTTTCGGGCTGAAGGCGCAGCGGTCGGGCTTGATGTCGAGCAGCGGCGTTCCGTCGAGGCAGTCGAGCCCGCGCACGATCAGCGTGCTGCCCTCGATACGCAGCAGCCTGACAAGCGCGGTGCCGATCGGGTTGGGCCGGACGGGCGAGCGCAGCGCGAAGGTGCCGATCGTGGCGCCGTCGCCGCGCGGGCTCTGGAGGGTCAGGTCGCGTCGGCTTCGGTCGAGCCAGTAAAGCACCTCGATCTTGTCGTAATCCCCGAGCCCCTTCAGCGCCGCCTGCCAAACCGGGTCCAGCACGATCCGGCAATTCGGGCCGTCGTGCCGACCTTGCCGCGGGCAATCCGCGCGGGCGGCCCAGGGCGTGCGGATCTCGCCGATGAACCGCAGCACGGCGTTCGATGGCGGATCGAGCGTAATAGCGGTCTCATTCACGCGCATGTCTTCGTCGCACACGCCGGCTTGTGGAAAATTTGCAGTTCTGTCTCGCATAGGAAACTTGTGTAACCGCAGCATACGCTTCTAGTGGCAGGCATTTCCGGTATTGGCCAGCCTTGATCTTCAGTCCGTAGACAACATACGGTCCGTATCGGCCGGAATTGTTGCATATTTAGGAGATAATGCAAAACATGGGGGACGCGTTCGGTCTTGCCCTTCAACTCGTCTTCTCTGGTGACGCCGATCTGCTGGAGGTCGTGATGTTGTCTTTGCAGGTCAGCCTGACAGCGACGACCGTTGCCAGCCTGATCGGCCTACCCATCGGCGCGCTGGTGGCCATCGGGCGGTTCCCGGGGCGCAACGGGGTGCTGATCGTGATGAACGCACTCATGGGCCTGCCGCCCGTCGTGGTGGGCCTGCTCGTATATCTGCACCTGTCGCGGTCGGGGCCGCTGGGCTTTCTCGGCCTGCTCTACACACCGACCGCAATGATCATCGCGCAGACGATCCTGATCACGCCCATCGTGGCAGCGCTGTCGCGCCAGGTGCTCGAGGACCTGCACGCTGAATATGCCGAACAGTTCCGCTCGCTATGCCTGACGAAGCTGCAGATCGTGCAGGCGCTTCTGTGGGACGCGCGCTATTCACTTCTGACCGTCGGCCTGGCCGGGTTCGGCCGGGCGGTGGCCGAGGTCGGCGCCGTGATCATCGTGGGCGGCAACATCGACCACCTGACACGGGTGATGACCACCGCTATCGCGCTTGAGACGTCGAAGGGCGACCTGGCGCTGGCGCTGGCGCTCGGCATCATCCTTCTGGTCATTGCACTTGGCGTGAACGCCGCCGTGCAGTCGGTGCGCATGACCGCGGCGAAGCAAGCCTATGTCTGACGCGCTGATCGGCCTCGCACCGGCCGCGGCGCGGCGGGCGCAAAGCGCCGCGATCCTGCCACTGGCGGTGCGCGACCTCGTCCT
Source organism: uncultured Jannaschia sp. (assembly GCF_947494055.1). GTDB lineage: Bacteria > Pseudomonadota > Alphaproteobacteria > Rhodobacterales > Rhodobacteraceae > Jannaschia. Next base: position 6,343 of record NZ_CANLTR010000033.1, read on the forward strand.
GCGGTTCAGAGAGGCCACAGTCCTGGACAGGATCAGCTTCGACCTCGGCGGAACCGGCTGCACCATGGTCATGGGCCCGAACGGTTCGGGGAAAAGCCTGCTGCTGAAGCTGCTGCACGGCCTGATGCAGCCGAGCGAGGGCCAGATCGACTGGACGGGCCACTCCGCGACCGACGTGACGGCGCGCCAGGCGCTGGTGTTCCAGAAGCCGGTCCTGCTGCGGCGCTCGGTCGCCGCCAACATCGACTTCGTCCTGAAGGCGCGCGGCAAGGATCCGGGCCGGTGCGATGCGCTGCTCGATCATGTCGGCCTTGGTCACAAGGCATTGCAGCCCGCGCGCCTGCTGTCCGGTGGAGAGGCGCAGCGGCTGGCGCTGGCGCGTGCGCTGGCGACCGATCCCGAGGTGCTGTTCCTCGACGAGCCGACGGCGAGTCTCGATCCCGCATCCGTGCTGGCGATCGAATCCATTGTCGGCGACGCGCGCGACCGCGGCGTGCGGATCATCTTCGTGACCCACGACATGGGACAGGCCCGACGCATGGCGAACGACGTCCTGTTCCTGCAACGGGGCCGCATAGCCGAGCACACCCGTGCCGCCGACTTCTTCCCCGAGCCGCGAAGCCAGGCGGCCCGGGACTACCTGAACGGCAGAATTGTCGTCTGACAGACCAACCAAGGGAGACACCACATGCAGATGAAAACACTTGGCGCCGCCACGATCGCCACGCTCCTGGCCGGCGCCGCCTCGGCGCAAGACCAGTCCATCATCGTCCAGTCCACGACCTCGACCGCGAACTCCGGCCTCTACGACTACCTGCTTCCCATGTTCGAGGAAGAGACCGGCATCCAGGTCAACGTCGTCGCCGTGGGCACCGGCCAGGCGATCCAGAACGCCGAGAACTGCGACGGCGACGTCCTGCTGGTGCACGCAAAGCCCGCCGAGGAGGCCTTCGTCGAGGCCGGCTACGGCACCAGCCGCACCGATCTGATGTATAACGACTTCGTCATCGTCGGTCCCGAGGACGATCCAGCCGGCGTCGATAGCATGGAGGACGTGCAGGCGGCATTGTCGCGGATCGCCGAAGACGGCGCACTGTTCGCCTCGCGGGGCGACGATTCCGGCACGCACAAGAAAGAGCTGGCGCTATGGTCCGTCGCGGGCGTCGATCCGACCGAGGCCTCGGGCGACTGGTATCGCGAAACCGGTTCTGGCATGGGCGCGACGCTAAACGCGGGCATCGGCATGGGCGCCTATGTCATGACGGACCGCGCCACCTGGATCAGCTTCGACAACAAGCAGGATTACGAGATCCAGGTGCAGGGCGACGAAGACATGTTCAACCAGTACGGCGTGATCCCGGTCAGCCCCGAACGCTGCCCCAGCGTGAACGCCGACGCCGCGCAGACCTTTGCCGACTGGTTGGTCTCGGACGCGGGCCAGGAGGCGATCGGCGGCTACGTGGTCGCGGACGAGCAGCTGTTCTTCCCCAACGCGCCCTCGAACTGATCGAGCGAGAGGGGCGACCAGTCTTGGTCGCCCCATATCCAGGAACTCAAAACCCATGTCTGAGGAGGAGAATTTCGGCTATCGCTTCTCGCGAAGTTCTCTGAGGCCTCCAATGACCGACACTGCGTTCCCGGACCACGAATATCTGACGGTCAAGGAACTGGCCGACCTGCTGCGCTTGAAGGAGCGGAAGATCTACGACCTTGCCGCCTCGGGCGCGGTGCCGTGCTCGCGCGTAACGGGCAAGCTGCTGTTTCCGGCGGACGAGATCCGCGCATGGATCGACCGTGCCAGATCGGGTGGACACGGTGATACGGCATCCGGCCCGCCGACCCGCCCGCCGATCATGCTGGGCAGCCACGACCCGTTGCTCGACTGGGCGATCCGGCAATCGTGCTGCGGGCTGGCCACGTTCCACGATGGTTCGCTCGACGGGCTCGAGCGTTTCGAACGAAAAGAAGGCGTGGCGGCGGGTCTGCACATCCATGACGAACTTTCGGACAGCTGGAATGTGACCGCGGTCTCGGGTGCGACGGGCAATCAGAACGCCGTGCTCGTGACCTTCGCCACCCGGCATCGGGGCCTTGTCGTCCGCCCTGGCATGCCCCCGCTATCGGGCCTGTGCGATCTTGCAGGCCGCCGCATCGTGCCCCGTCAGTCGGGATCAGGAACGGATACTCTGTTCCGACACCTGGCTGCGCGCGAAGGGCTGGGCCTGTCTAATCTGGACATGGCCGAGGTGGCCCGCACCGAGGACGAAGCCGTCGAGACCGTGCGCCGCGGCGAGGCCGACGCGGCCTTCGGTCTCGAGGCAATGGCACGGAGCTACGGCCTCGACTTCGTGCCGATCCTCGACGAGGAGTTCGCGCTTCTTGTCGACCGCAAGGCCTGGTTCGAGCCGCCGATGCAGACGTTGATGACCTTCTGCGCGTCGGCGGCCTTCAAGGCACGCGCCGAGGCCTATGGCGGCTACGACATTGGCGCATTGGGCACGGTCGTCTGGAACGCTTAGGCCGAAGGCAGAGGGTCCCGCTCTGGCAACGCTTGCAACTCGCGCGGCAGGCATCCCGCCCTTCAATTTCACCCCCCCCCGCTTAAGTCGTAAGCCGTGTAGACGAAACCGCAATTCGCACGTCAACGCCGTCAGCGAAGCTTCGACGTGGTCTGAACGACGCCGTGGCAGTCTGAATGTAGCGCAATACGAGTGTCGGCTTCCGTCGACGCAGCCTTGCTAGTTTGCGGCCGCGGCGAATTCACACTGTCCGCCTTTCCAAGACATTCCAGGAATCCCAGCCCCCTTGGTTTTCATCCGGACCAGCCGGCGAAGATCACCCCGATCCGTCCGACGCTCTTCTCGCCCTCCCTTGCAGACCGCGCCCATCCGAGCTGCGGCCGATACGCCGCCCCGGCATCGAGACAGATCGCCTGGCAGCCCTCGACGCCGTCCATTTGTCCTAGCTCCTCGGCCGTCTCGATGAGCGACGTCCGGATCGCCGGCGTGTGCCCATGCACGACGATCGTCGGCCCCCGCCATCGTTGCCCTGTGAAAGGATCGACGTCCCACCCGCCCTGCCACGTCAAGCTTTCGTGCCGGATCGCCGCCCAGTGCAGATCGTCCACCGGCCGGTCCCGTGCGAGATGGATGTCGTCGGGCGTGGAGGGATCGAGACCGGCATGGACGAAGAGCAGATCGCCGATACGGAGATGCGACGGCGCGGCTTGGATGGTAGCAATGTAGGCCTTGGGGATCGTCGCGGAGACGCTCGCGCGCTTGCCACCAAGATCTGCGCTCCCACGCCGGATCGATTTCGCGCGTCACGGTCTTGCCGCCGATCGCGAGCCACGGTTCCGCATTCCCGTCGAGCGCGTCGAGCAGTACCAGCTCGTGGTTGCCGGGCAGGAGGACGACGCGATCGGCGCGGACCAGCCGGGATGCGTTCATTATCAGCCCGATGGCCCGCAGGCTGTCCAGACCGCGGTCGACGATATCGCCCAGGAAGACGACGAGGCGTTCGGTTGCAGGAGGCTGCGGGGCCCTCGCGATCCCGTCGAGGCAGGCCGCGAGCAGGTCGGCCTGCCCGTGGACGTCACCGCTCGCGAAGACCTCGAGATTGGCGGGTATGTCGCCCGGCAGGACGCGCGGCGGCAGCGAGACGTAACGCAGGTCGGGTCTCATCGGGCCTGGCCCTCGAGGTAAATAGCTGTCGGCATCGGCTACCAGGGTTGCTGGATGGATCGCAGGTGTCGATACACGAACATCATGCCCGCGCTCCCGTCATCGAGCATTCGGTCGACGGGACGGCGGCCATCATAGTCCGGTCCGGTGTTCGGGCGCATGATCCAAGTCGGCCCGAGCCGCCCCCCGAACGCTGCGCGCTGCGCGCTATACAGAGCGACCAGCAGGCCGGCCCGCTTGAGCTGCCCGGCCTCGAACGGCGCGTCGTAGGTCCCGGCGGCGATGCGGTCCCAGTCGTCCGGCGCGACGTCGAGAAGCCCCGCGGCCTCGTCCGGCGTCAGCGACCAGGCCTCCGCAATCCGCCGCATCGCCGTCGCGACCACGCGGATGGCATCAGGGTCGGCGGCGCGGCCATCGGAAGCGAGAATGCCCGACGGCTTGTCGGTGTCCGAAGGTGTCATCGTCACCCCCTCAGTGCAGCACGGGCAGGGCGAGCACTGCCCGGGCCCGCAAGATGCAGCGCTGGACGGTCCGCAAGCTTGGCTGGGTGTATGCCGGCAGGCGCTCGATCGTCTCAAGAATTGCTGTCGTGGCCTCGTCAGGTAGGTCGTGTAGAGCAGCCTGCCGGATGGCGAAGTCGTGCAGCTGCGGTCGCGTCGGTCCCGCCAGACGTAGAGGCGGACAGCGGCTGAGCAGCGGTGCGGACAGCCCCGCGGTGGTGTTGGCCGTCATGATCCAGCCGAGCCAGCTCATATCGAAGCTGACCCGGAAGTACGGGCAGGACCACGCCGCCGCCGTCGATCGATCGAGAAGCGGCAGCAGCGCCTGTGCGAGGTCGTGCGCGGTGCCGGACTTCGACCGGACGGACCCGGCCTTTTCGACCTCGTCGATCACGATCAGAGGATTGGCGACACGATGTGCCAGGATCGTCTCCAGCACCCGCCCCGGCCCGGCGGACGCCCAGCCGACCTGAGAGCCGACGATTGCAAACCCGGCAGGCTCGCTCGTGGCATCGACGATCGTCGTGGGAGCCCCAACGAGCGATCCGAGCGTCCGAGCCCAGTGGCTCTTGCCGATCCCCGGCGGCCCGACGAGCAGCAGCGACGGCAGGCGCAGGCCGGGATCACCCTCGCGGACCGAGCGCCGCATCGCATGCCAGACGGTCTCGGTGGCCGGCGCCATCCACGGCATGTCGGCGTGCAGGGCGGCCGCGATCTCGTCGGCGCGGTGCTCGGTCGGGATCGCCACGAGGTCGGCCCCGTCGCGCAGGACGGAGAGCCGGGCGCGGGTCGCGGCGGACAGGTGCGCGAGACCGGTGGCGGCCTCGGCGCGGTCGTGGAGGGCGCGGGCGCGGCGGTGAATACGGATCTTGTCGGACCTAGGCAGGCAGAGCTGCCATACATGGATGTCCTCGTCACCGTCCGACGGTACCTCGGGACCGCCACTGCCCCGCCAACCTCGGAGCCGCGCCAGGTGCGCGAAGAGGCGGCGCTCGATGTCGGTGACCGAGAGCAAGTCGTCACGGTAGCGCGCGGCCATGATGGGATTCGGGGCATGATCGTCCTTTCGACAGGCAGCCGCCGATCGGGGCGGGCCGCGTCCCGGCCACGTGAACGCGGCGCGGGGGTGACTGTGGAAAGGGTCCGGACCCTACAGAACGGAGGGAGAGCGGGGGCCAAGCAGGATGTCAAACGAACTGCTGGGCAAACCAGCTTTTCTGTCTTATCGTAAATCTAATCAATTCATAATAAACAATTTTAGAGACTTATACTCAGACAGACGTCTACGATCCAAGCAGAACTTCTGCCGGATGCACAAGCGCACGTGTGCATCCGAGGATAGTTCTGCCCGGACACGAAACGAAACCCCTTTTCCTGTACACTACCGAGAAGGCATCTGAGTAAAGGTCTGCCCGAACCTTAGTAAAGGTCTGCCCAAAACTGAGGAAAATTCTGACGGCCTGACGAATCGCCGAACCACAACGTTGAATGGGCGGGATGATCTGCCGTGATTCGAAGTATGAAGACGGCTTCGAAGAGCGTCGGCACCCGCCTACATGGCGACGCGAATTCCTTTGATCCCCGGAACACCCTCCTCGCGAACGGCATGACGTTCCCCTACAAGGATCGCGGAGACGAGGGCTGACGTCGGACCCGCCCCGCCCTGGCAGGCAAGAGCCACCGTTCCGAACCTGCGGTCGTCGTCTTCGGTCCGTACAGGAAGAGCGGCAATCCGCGCCAGGAAATCATCCAGATGACGTCGTGCGAAAACGATCCGCCTGATCTCGCCGCGCTCTTCGGCCGGAAAGATCGGTCGGAAGACCCCGGAACGGTAGAGAGCGAGCGCCTGTGCATTCGATGCACCGATATAGGCGGCGACATCGTGCAGGAGGATCGGGTCTGCGAGATCGGCGCAGATCGTTTCGACTTCCCCGACTGGGAAAACCAGATCGCCGCATTCGGCGATCGTAGCACCCTGATCGACGTATCCAAGCTTTTGCAGGAGCAGGAACAGGCGCCGACGAGTCAACCTGGTCGCCTCGACGAGGCTGCCGAGGGAGTGAAAGCGTCGCTCCGTAACGACTTCGCCAAGCACGGTCTCCCCGCGGTCGACGGCCGAATGCTCGATGATGTGGTCGCGCAGGATGCCACGGATCGGGCCTGGATCGACGAAGCTCGAGCGGGTGGCCAACCAGTCGAAGAGCCGCCCGTACATCGCCAACGGACCGGCCTGTGCAGCCTTCGTGCCGGCACGGACGCGAATGTCATCGATGGCTGAACGGATGGATGCAGGACCCTCGACATAGATTCCGAAGCCAGTTTCGAGAGCGGTTCCTCGCTTGTCGGCCGATAGGCTGTGCAGCCGTACGCCGTGTCCGTAGTCCAGCACGGCCCCTAGGACTTCGGATGCGGCGAGGACCTGTTCCAGCGTCTGGCCGTCGGTCCAGTCGTCATGCCCATTGCGCCGTGCGATGCGGTGATCCAGCCAGTCGAGGTAGCGCGGCGTCTGCACAGGGTCCGCCGAAACTTGCCTCTGTCGATCAAGCGCCTTCGATACCGGCAAGGTCCGAATATCGACGGCCTGGCCATCGACGAAATCAGTCAGCCGGTCATTGTGGATCGGGCATGATTGCGTGACGCGAAAGCACCAGAGGATCCGGTGTCGCCAAGCCTTTCGCTCCCCGTCGTCCCGCAAACAATGCAGGCAGACCTTTCGGACCCACGGAGCCGCGAAATCCTTCGAGAGATCTTCACCGCGAAAAGCGGTCTCGCGAGGCAGAATTCGAAACGCGCCGTCAAGAAGCTTCGCAGGATCCATACCGATGGCAGTCGCGAAATCCCTGACCGGGCCGGGCTTTCCGGCGAGGAAGCCCATGCGGTCGACGCCGAGATCCGCGAGGATACGGTTCACCGGCTGACCGGTCTCGACGGCTGCGAGACGACCGAGCCAGGACAGGGCCGTCTCGTCGGATTCGTATGCGAGGCGGGTACGAAGCATCGTCGTCACATCCAGCCCTCCTCGAGAAGACGGTTTCGAACGTCCGGCCATTCTTTTGCCATGAACGGATGGATTTCGCCCGAACCCGTCCGCATCCGGTACAACCGACCGGCAACCTCGAGTTCGACCGTATCTCGACGATCCGTGATCGTCTTCGAGATGATCGCCCTCGCGAGATCGAGGGATCGACCGAGGCTTCCATTCGATGCGACGACGATCCGCTCACAAAGATGCGGATCGGACGGCAGAGGGAGATCGAGCATCGTGCAGCACCGATCAACGAAAGTCCGCAACTTCAAGGCGTCGTCCTTGCCGAGTGCGAGGGGCCCCAGATCGAACCGCATGAATCGCCGATCGGTCTCCGGGTCCTTCAACAGCCCTTCCGTGAGCAACGCCGTTCCGGAGAGGACGACGGCAACCGCGTCGTCTCCTTGGAGAAGATGCTTGAGCGTCTGCAAGGCCGCTGCCGGATTTCGCCCGGTTCCTGGACGCAGGAGATGATGCGCCTCGTCCAGCCAGAGCAGACAAATTCCGGTTTCGGTCATACGATGGCGGGCGGTGGCCCAGATCGCGTTCGCGGTTGCCTTGTCGGAGAAACCTCCATAGCTCGTGTCGCGCGCGATCAACTCGCCGACCCCCTTGATGGTCGCCTCGGGTGGCACCCGGCAACGTAGCCAATTGCCGGGGATGCCCGGTTCGGCCCGGACGAAACCCGGAAGAGCCCCAATGTTGCGGTCGATCATGGTCGTTTTGCCGTCACCGGACTCCCCTCGCACTGCGACGCCCGAGGTTTCGTTCGTGAGAGGATTACGGCGGGCGATTGGCACGATCGCCCCGTTCTCGTTCACGACCATGATCTCGCGCAGGTAGTCGGTAAAGAGCGCATCTCTGCTGTTCTTCATGTAGCGTCGTGCGAGCCAGGCAACCCGCCCGGGAATATCGGCCGGCACGGGGTCCAGCGATACGGATCGGTTCTCGGTCATTGAATTACTCCATAAGGTCGTCGTCGGAGATTGCTTCGGAGGCCCCGGCGGGCCTGATCGAAACGTTGGTTCGAGAAGGACTGGGCGCCGCGAGAGGAGAATGCGTTTCCGGCCGAGCGCGGCGTGAAGAGTTTTTGACCGGAGCAATCGGCATCGGACCCGATGCCAGAGCCGCCGAGTCCGCATCTCCCGCCTGGCCGGAAGGGTCAGCTGCTGGCCCCGACCATACGGATTCGGCATCGAAGGAGCTGCCCTCTTCATCTCCATCGAGCCCCGCGAGGAGATCGAAAGCTTCCGGCCGATCGAACCGTCTGTCCGCCGTATCCGAGTAACGCCGCAACTCTTCGTCGAAGCGATCGAATTCCACCGGACGCATCGAAGGACGAACGAGTTTAAGGAGCTTCGCTTGCTTGTAGACCTCGTCGTCCATCTCGACGCGGGCCCTGTGAACCGGATCATCCCAACCTTCCGGTCGATCAGAGTTCATCCGAACGATTTCGCGAAGATCGTCGTAATCCTTTCCGATCCAGCGAGGATCCGCGGCCGTGACCGTGATCCAGCGATCCTTTGCGAGACCGACCTCGATCGCGCCGATATCGCCCTCCCACCAAACGATATCGACCTCGTGATGGCGTTCGGCGTTCATGATCCGCGCGAGTTCCTGTGTAAGGTACCACACGCCCATGCAGCGGATGCCGCGTTGGCCAGGCCGACGACGGCGTCGCACGCCGAACGCATGCCGCATCTCCTGCAGCGTGAGCGTTCCGGGGCGGCATTCCTCCACCGCCCTGTCCCAGGCTTCGGCGGGCGTCGCCCCCATCAACCCAGGATGAGGTTCGTTGTGATAGATGTCGACGGTCCAGCGAACGAGCCAGAAGAGGAAGCGCTCGAGCGTCAACTGCGCCCTCTCTTCCGGATTCTTCTCGCGGCGAAGCATCACGTCGCCGAACGTTCGTCCGAAGAAACTCGTCAGAAGCGTCTTGTGAATGGTCTGGAAGACCCGCTCAATGATCGCGCGCAGCCAGGGCAGGCCCGCAGGGGCCCCAATGTTGTCATGCCCGAGTCGCGCGAGGAGATCGTAGACCGTTTCGGTGACGTACTCGTTTCCCCGATCCATGACGAACCGTTCGACGCGACCGCCTTGTTTCCAGGGACGTGCGCAGCCGGCAGCATCGGAGATCGTCTTCTTGTCGAAATGAACCATTTCGACGGTGTCCTTCAGCGATGTATTCGAGCCCGCGACGACGATCTTCATCCCGACGAAGCAACGTGTGTAGACATCGACCGCGCCCGACAACATCAGGCGCTTCGGCTTGCCATCCAGTCCGAGAGCCTCTTGCTCGTGGATTCCCAGATGCTTGAAGATCCCGGTCTGAACGAGAAGGACCATCAGATCGATTTCATAGCCGTCGACCTGAACGCATTCGAGCGCACGCGATGTTTCGAGACCGACCCCGACCGGATGCATCTCGCGATGGGCGATCTTCGGACCCCGCGTCCGGACCGAGTGCTCGAGCGGCGCCATCGCATCCACAAGATGCCAGACGAAATCGTATCCAGGCTTGCGCAGACGCGTTCCTGGCACGTCCATGCGGGATCTGACCAGATTCTCCTCATGGAACTTCGAGACGACGCTCTTGTAAATGCTTGCGATGGACGGCTCGTCTTCGGTCAGTCGCCGCTCGATGACGAACCGGGCAAGCGCCCGTTCCTCCTCGCTGTAGTAGGTCTTGCGGCCACTGAACCGGTACGCATCGAACAGCACTTCATCACCGTACCGGAGGCATCTGCGGTAGATGTCGTGCATCTGACGGCCCTTGCGGGCACATGCATAGAACTGCACCCCGAGCATGATGGCCGCACCGTCACGACGCCGGGTGGTGCCCAGTCGTGCGTTTCGCATCTGCTCATGGATTTCTGTCGCACGCAGAAAGATTTGTGCTTCGGCTTTCTGGAATGCCGAGCGGGTCGGTGCGAGGCCCTGCTCGACAGCCTCGCTCGCGGCCAGAAAGGTCGCCTTCCGCGCGTCCCATCGCAACAGCTCGAATTCGGAGCGATACACGCGCGGAATAGGGTCCGTCGCCCCGGGAACCGCCTTCGGCAGACGCCGAATTGCGAGTCTGCCGTAATCGTCGGCATTGGTCGCATCCTCGTAGCGAAGGATGGATCCTGCTTCCGGCATGACCTCCCCGGTGTTCGGGTCGGTCCACGCTGCCCAGAGAACGAGATACCCCTCATCCCGAAGCTCGATGACAAGTCCGGGCCTCCGGTTGTAGAAAAACTGCACATTCGGAGAAAGCAGCCGGCGCGCCCGATCGCGGAATGGAGCCGACATCAGGCTGCCCGTCCCTTGCGCACCGGGCAGGTCGGCGCGATGCGCGTATTTGCCGGAATTTGAAGACGATGGCGCTGGATCAGCCTCGCGACGCCGAAGTAACCGTCTCCGCCGAGGCCGGTATACCGCAGAAACTCCGCGATCGTCTGCGACCTGTTCAAACGGTTCGCGGCATCCGTCAGGATCCCATCGATCTCCATCTGTGGATGACGCGCGGCGTGAAAGGTCTGAGCGTTCGCCACGACGACCGGATCGAGATTTCGTTCCGTCACGGTCCGAATTCGTTCCGCCGTGAGGGGGAGCGCGGCTTGGCAGATCGCCCGCATCTTCGCCCTGTAACTCGGCTTGTTCGCCTTGCTCCAGGGTTTCACATCGATCGCCGTGCGGATGCCTCCGGTGACGGTGAGACGACCGTCGAACGTATGAAAGCGCGTCCGCCCGTCCGTCGCGCGATACGGGATTCGGGCGATCTGCTCTTCGAGATCCACGAAGCCCGGCGTGTAGATCAGGCACAGGAAGACGCGATATTCGAGAAGGCTTTCGAAGCGGATCCGCTGGATGCTCTTGCCGCGATAGAAGGTGAACTCGCCACGGAAACTGTAGGGTGAGCGCTTCGAGATCATTCTGGTGGCACGGCTCCGGCACGGCTCCACGAGGGTATAGGCCGTGGAAATCTCCGGAATGGTGTCGGTGTCGGTCATGGTTTTCGTCCAAGTCTTTCGGCTCCGTCGCGGAGACCGGACGGATGAACGGGGCGCCCTTCGACGTTCTCGCCGATGGGCAAAGGGAGGGTGCGCCGGCACGATCGCATGCCGAATGGAGATGTCTGGACTGGCTTACGCCGACCCTGGAGCGGGGTCGGCTCCGCGCCCGACTTCACGATGTTCTCGTGTGAATCCCGTTGCCTTCAGGAAGCGCCTACGCTATCTGAACTGTATCAAACAAACACGGCTGAGAATTCAGGCGGGAGAAAGCTCGGTCGGTGCAAACGGCCGGGCTTTTTCTTTCGTCCTGTCTGGATCGTGAATGTCCTTTCTATCTGCTGAGGCTGCATAGCCGGGCGATGGGGTGCTGCGGACATGCAGGCGAAAATGGATCCACAATCGCCGATTCGAAGCAAGGCACTGTCTGAAAACGATATTTTGCGAATAACCTGGATAGCTGTGTTTTTCGCTCTTCAGTTCTTCCTGTCTCATCTGCCTGCTTCCCTGAGCGACGATCGTAACGTCTCGCGAAAAGTTCAATCTTCGCCTTTCGATCGTCGAGGAGATTAGGCGCGGCTGCGGAGACGAACCAGTGAACCGCCGATCCGCGCTGTGGACAGTGTCCAGTCTACTCAAATCCGATCGTCGAAAGCGGCTGATTGCGCATCGTTTTTACGGAAACCGGTCTCGGAGCCTGGAACGCGCCCATCGCAGACACTCACCGCTTTCCGGCTCCAGCCCGGAAGGCAGCTCCACGGATTGATCGGTGACGGCACGTCCGAGCAAGCCCGAAGGGTCTGCAGAGATGTCGGTACGAACGATCCGTTCCATTCGCATTGCAGTCGTTCGTGAGACGCGAAGGTGTTTGGCTGTTTCCGACAGGAAACGAAGAGGATCCCGAGCCGGCATGACTCCTGCCATTTGCAGGATCGTTATTTCTGTAGCCCGAAACCAGGAGCGAAACGGTGTCGTGCTTCGTTCGAGCGGGGTACCGGTCACCATCGTGAATTGTCGTCCACATGCGCGGCAGCGCAACTGAACGCGCCCCGTGATCGCAGACACATCGTCGAGACCACACCTGTCGCATCGAGGTCCATCTGGCCAGCGCACCTCGCCGAACCGCTTTCGGCATCCCTGCTCCGTTCGCCATCGATAGAGGACGCCTGTTGGTGGAAGAGCGAGTGCCATCATGAAGATGCGCAAGCGGAAGCGGTTTCGAACCCCGAGTAGATGCGGATCCTCATTCATTCGGTCGATATTCGCATCGCCTACGGAACAGTCCATCCTTTGTCGCCGCTCTTCGATTTTTAGGATGGATGCCCCACCCCCCCCGAACTCTTGGCATGAAAGAGGTCTCTGATCATCTTCGTCCCACATCCGCTCACGAAACCGTAGGGTTTTCCTCCAGCGCAGGAGCCTTGCCATAGGCTCTGCGTCAAAGATTACATGCGAGGAAGAAATGCCCACCGTGGACCGTAGGAACGTCACCATTCTGGCCGGTATTACCGTAGGCATCGGTCTTGCCGGTTTTGCGCTCTGGCCCTCGCCGCCCTCGGCCGACGGATTTCCCCAGGGACTGCCGCCCGTCGACCTCCGCGCCGGAAAGGCGATTTATGCTGCGCAATGCGCGTCCTGTCACGGCATCGAGCTGCAAGGCGCCCCCGATTGGCGCATGCCCGGTCCGGACGGCACCTTTCCCGCGCCGCCGCATGACGAGACCGGCCACACCTGGCATCACGACGATGCCATGCTCTTCGCCTATACGAAGCATGGAGGCGCGGCGGCGATGCGGGCACAGGGAATGGTGGAGCCGAACAGCGGCATGCCGGCCTTTGCCGACATCCTGACCGATGCCGAGATCCGCGATGTCCTGAGCTATATCGGCTCAACTTGGCCAGATCGTATCCAGGCCGCCCGGGCCTCGCGGTAGCGACGTCAGGCTGCTCGGACCTGGTAGCCCTCGGCACGTATGGCGCCAACCAGGGTTTCAGGCGCGGCTTCGCTCGTGACATCAACGGTCCGGCCGGGGAGATCGACGGTCACCACAGCCGCCGGGTCGACAGACGCGATCGCCTTTTCGACGGTGGCGCGGCAATGGCCGCAGGTCATGTTCTCGACATTCAAGCGCATGGCGTATCCTCTGAAGCAGAACGGGATAGCTGAGAGCTTCCCGCGCGGGAGTGTCAAGGAGCGCAAGAATACTCTCCCGCGGACCTTGACCTTCCAGTGGATGGAAGCCCTATCTCCTGGCCTGGCACGAAACAGGAGGCTGCGATGGCGATACTGACATTCGAGTTGGACGGCTTGTCCTGCGCCTCCTGCGTCGAGCGCGCAGAGCGTGCCCTGAAGACCGTCGCGGGCGTCGCGTCGGCATCGGTCAACCTCGCCACGGGCCGGGCGACGATCAACGGGGACCCTGTTCCGAGCAACGTCGCGGCGGCGCTCGACAAGGCCGGCTACCCTGCCCGCATCGACACCGCGTCCCTCGACGTGGTCGGCATGTCCTGCGCCTCGTGCACGGGCCGGGTCGAGAGGACGCTTGCGGCCGTGCCGGGCGTTCTCGACGCGCAGGCGAACTTCGCGACCGGTTCGGCGACGGTCAGGTTCTTCGCCGGCGCCGCGACGCCGGCCGGACTTGCGAAGGCGACGAGCGATGCGGGCTTTGCCGCGACAGCGACGAACAGTGACGCGCCGCGATCCACCCACGGACATGATCACGGAGGCGCAGCGGCGGACACTCGAGGGCGCACGCTCCTCGCAGCCCTCCTGACGTTGCCGGTCTTCGTTCTGGAGATGGGATCGCATGTCGTTCCCGGTATGGCGGAATGGATCGATGGGACGATCGGACGCGAGGCATCCTGGTGGCTTCAGGCTCTGCTCGTGACGCTTGTTCTCGTCTGGCCCGGCCGCGTCTTCCTCGCGAAAGGCATTCCGGCGTTGATGCGTGGGGCGCCGGAGATGAACTCCCTCGTGGCGCTCGGTACGACAGCGGCCTGGGGCTATTCCGTGGTGGCCTTGCTGGCGCCCGGCCTGTTCCCTGCAGGAACTCGCGCCGTCTATTTCGAGGCGGCAGCGGTGATCGTGACGCTGATCCTGCTCGGTCGCTGGCTCGAAGCGCGCGCCCGGGGCCGGACCGGGGCGGCCATCGAGCGGCTTGTCGGGCTCAGGCCCGACACGGCGCGGGTGGTCCGCGACGGCGCCGTCGTTGAGATCCCGCTGGACGAGGTTTGCACCGGCGACCTCGTCGAGGTCCGGCCGGGCGAGCGGTTGCCCGTCGACGGGATCGTCACGGAAGGTCAATCCTGGATCGACGAGAGCATGGTGACCGGAGAGCCGGACCCCGTCCGGAAGGACGTTGGCGCCTCTGTGACCGGCGGCACGGTCAATGGCGCAGGCGCTCTGACGCTTCGGGCGGGGGCGGTCGGCACGGAAAGCGTGCTGTCGCGGATCATCGCCATGGTGGAGGACGCGCAGGCCACGAAGCTGCCCATCCAGGCAATGGTGGATCGCGTCACGGGCGTGTTCGTACCCGTCGTGATCGGATTGGCGCTGCTGACGGCCGCGATCTGGCTGTTCGTCAGCCCGGCACTGGCTCTCGTGGCCGGCGTGTCCGTCCTGATCGTGGCTTGTCCATGCGCCATGGGGCTGGCCACGCCGACTTCGATCATGGTGGGCACGGGCCGCGCTGCCGAGCTGGGGGTGCTGTTCCGCCGCGGCGATGCGCTACAGGCGCTGCAGAGCGCCCGCGTCGTGGCCCTCGACAAGACCGGCACGCTGACCGCCGGACAGCCGGCCCTCACTGAGCTGGTCACCGCGCCGGGCTGGTCGCGGACCGGTGCGCTCGCCCTTGCCGCTGCGGCAGAGGCGCGGTCCGAGCATCCGATCGCCCGTGCGATCCTCAGGGCGGCCGAGGCGGACGGTCTGGCCTTGCCCCCCGCGGTCGGATTCGAAAGCCGAACGGGTCTCGGCGTGATCGCCGAGATCGAAGGACGCCGCGTTCTCGTCGGCGCCGAGCGGTTTCTCGCAGGCGAGGGCATCGACCTCGCGCCGTTGCGCGACCGGGCCGACGTGATCGCGGCCGGGGGGCGCACGCCGCTCTGGCTTGCAGTGGACGGGTCCGTCGTGGCGGCAATCGGGGTGGACGACCCGCTCAAGTCGTCGACCCCGGACGCGATCGCCGCGCTCCACGAAATGGGGCTGCGGGTTGCGATGATCACGGGCGATGCCGAGACGACGGCCCACGCGGTTGCGGCGCGGCTCGACATCGACCACGTCGTGGCGGAAGTGCTCCCGGGTGGCAAGGTCGAGGCAGTCCGCAAACTGCGCGATGCATACGGGCCTGTGGCCTTCGTTGGCGACGGTATCAACGATGCGCCCGCCCTGGCGGAGGCAGATATCGGCCTCGCCATCGGCACCGGAACCGATATCGCAATCGAGGCGGCGGATGTGGTGCTGATGGCCGGCGAGCTGGATGCGGTAGTCCATGCCCTGTCCGTCAGTCGCGCGACGATGCGCAACATTCGCCAGAACCTCTTCTGGGCGTTCGTCTATAACGCCGCGCTGATGCCGGTCGCGGCAGGCGTCCTCTATCCGGTCACGGGGAGCTTGCTCTCGCCGATGCTGGCGGCGGGCGCGATGGCGCTCTCGTCGGTCTTCGTGCTTACGAACGCGCTGCGTCTGCGCCGCGCCGGCGCAGACGCCATCGATGCCCCGACTCACGCCCCAACGGTAGGAAAGGAGGCCGTCGCATGAACATATCGGACGCCGCCGCACGCTCGGGCGTGCCGCCTAAAACGATCCGCTACTACGAGGAGATCGGTCTCGTCCGGCCGCTGCGCGAGGGGAACGGCTACCGGGTCTTCCGCGAGAGCGACGTTCACAAGCTCGCCTTTCTCGGCCGCGCCCGTGCGCTCGGCTTCGGCATCAACAGGTGCCGCGCGCTCCTTGCATTGTGGGAGGACGAGGCCCGGGCCTCCGCGGAGGTCAAGCAAATCGCGTCCGGGCATCTCGACGCGATCGATGCGAAGATCGCCGACCTGCGCGCCATGCGCGAGACGCTCGCGGATCTGGTCCAGGCTTGCGCCGGGGACGATCGTCCCGATTGTCCAATCATCCGGTCACTCGAAACATCTGGGAACCCTCCCGCGAAGGAGGGCCGTTTCGGTCGGAACGGCGATGAAGGAGTTTGAGATGACGGGGTCTATGATGAATGGAGGCATGACGTGCGGTGTGCCGATGTTGATCGGCATGGCATTCCTTGCGGCGCTGCTTCTCGCGGTGCTCGGTCTCCTTTCGGCGGCCGCGATCAAGTATCTACGATCGACGCCCCGACCTGCCGATGGCGTCCCTTTCGTCGACCGGATGAAAGGGGGTCTGTGATGTCCTATTGGCGCTTCTTCGCGATGATCGGGACGTCGACGCTCGTCATGTACGGGCTGATGTATCTTAACACCTATGCTCTGGACCATGTCCGGTTCAGCGAGAGCCGCGTCTACATGGCGGCTTGGATGGGCGCGGCCATGGCAATCGTGATGCTGGCCTTCATGCTTGGGATGTATGCGAACCGGATTGCCAACATCGCCATCTTCGCCGGAAGCATCGTCGTTTTCGCGGCCGCCCTGTTTTTGTTCCGATCCCAGGTCCTGATCGGTGACGTGGCCTGGATGAAGGCAATGATCCCGCACCACTCGATCGCCATTCTCACCTCGCGGCGAGCAGACATCGAGGATCCCCGGGTGGCGAAGCTCGCGGCTGAAATCGTCGAGGCTCAGGACCGGGAAATCTCCGAAATGGCCTATCTCGTTCGCGACATCGAGGCGAACGGGATCGACGGCAGCGCCGAAGCCTATCTGGGCGAAGCGGACGGCGATGCGCCGATCGAGAGCTTGACCGAAGCGCTTGCGACGCCGTCGATCGCGGCGATCGATCCCGTGCCCCTGACGCGAACCGAGATCGACCGCGCCCTCGGTTCGCCCGCATCCTGCACCTTCGCCCGCGCCGTCGATTCCGACCCCATTCTCGCGACCACCGCGGACGGCCGTGCCGTGACCAAGATCTCCGGATCGCTGATCCAGCTTACGGGCGATGCCCGGACGCTTACGGCGGACGGAATGACGATGACCCTGGATCCCGACGGAGACGACGGCGATCCGCGTCAGCCCGCCGACCTCGTCTTCGAACTCCGGACCGAGCCGCCGCTCAGGGTCGGCTATCGCGGCGAATTGGTCTGCACATTCTGAGGAAGCACAGATGCCAAGGGATACCACCCAAGATACGAAGACCGCCGCTCTTTACCGGATGATCATGCCGGAGCACACATGCCCGTTCGGCCTGAAATCGAAGAACCTGCTGGAACGCGAGGGCTTCCGGGTGGAGGATCATCCACTCCGCACCCGCGAGGAGACAGACGCCTTCAAGCGGAAGCACGACGTCAAGACCACGCCGCAGACCTTTATCGACGGTGAGCGGATCGGCGGGTTCGACGACCTTCAGGTGCATTTCGGCAAGAAGGACGCGGATGACGACGGCCTGTCCTATACGCCTGTCATCGCGCTCTTCTCCGTCGCGGCGCTGACCGCGATCGCCTTTACGTGGTACGCTTTCGAGACACTCTTTACCTGGCAGACGCTCGGCTGGTTCGTCTCGATCTCCATGATCCTGCTCGGCCTGCAAAAGCTGAAGGACATCGAGAGCTTCTCGACGATGTTCCTGAACTACGACCTGCTGGCGAAGCGGTGGATACGCTACGGCTACGTCTATCCATTTGTCGAGACGGGGGCCGGCATCCTGATGACGGCGATGGTCGCGACCTGGCTATCCGCTCCGGCGGCGTTGTTCATCGGCACGGTCGGTGCGGTCAGCGTCTTCAAGGCGGTCTATGTCGACAAGCGCGAACTCAAATGCGCCTGTGTCGGCGGCGACTCGAACGTACCGCTGGGCTTCGTGTCGTTGACCGAGAACCTGATGATGGTTGCCATGGCCGTGCTCATGGGGATCGCAACCATCGCGTGAACGACCCCGGCCCACGAAACGACCATTCTTCGAGGCGCAGATTGCTTCTTGCCGGGATCGGGCTGGCCTCGGCCTATGCGGGTTTGCGCTATGGCTTACCGACCCTGTCGGAGCGACTGCGGGGCCTGCAGTTCGAGGCGCTCGACCGGCCCGCCGGCTTCCGACGGCTCGCCTCGACGGGCGGCACGAGTGGCGGCAGCTTGGATCCTTTGATCGGGCTCGTGCCGACGACCGATCCCGTGCGTCCCTCCTGCCGGGGCCTCTTCGAGACTGTCGCGTCGCCGGGCATTGTGCCGGTCGCTTACTTCACGGACTACAATTGCGCCTATTGCCGGGCCTTGAGCCCCCGTCTCAAGGCCTTGGACGGCGTTCGTATCACCCTGCATGAGTTGCCGCGTCTCGGAGACGGATCCGTGACGATGGCCCGTGCCGCGCTGGCGGCAGGTCTGCAAGGCGCCGACCGGTCGTTCCATCACGCCCTGATGCGGACACCTCGACCTTCGCCGGAGGTGATCGCCCGTATCGCGGTCGACCTCGATCTCGACCCGGATCGTCTGCGGCTGGACATGGATGCGCCGGAGGTCGCCGGCGCACTGGCTCGCAGCGAAGCGCTGGCCGCCCTGTTCGGCATCTACGCGACGCCGGCGCTCGTCATCGGCCGCACCCTCGTCGTCGGCGTCGTCGCCTCCGCGACGCTGGATCGGCTCGTCGCCCGTGAAGTCGCAGACGGGCCCGTACCCGCCTGCGCCTGAACCGTCAACCTGCAGGATAGGCCGCGAAGACCTCCGAGGAGCCGTCCTTGCGGATAAGCAGAACGTCGAACGCGTCCCCGCCCTC
This sequence comes from uncultured Jannaschia sp., assembly GCF_947494055.1. Taxonomy (GTDB): domain Bacteria; phylum Pseudomonadota; class Alphaproteobacteria; order Rhodobacterales; family Rhodobacteraceae; genus Jannaschia. The sequence goes on from NZ_CANLTR010000033.1 coordinate 25,394, forward strand.
GCGCGGTCCCATTCCGGGCGTGCCGACGACCATACCCGGGACCGACAGGCCGACCGCATCGGGACGCTCCGCCAGCAGGCGTTCGACATCGCTCGCCGGAACGTGCCCTTCGATGACATAGCCGTCCACCTGCGCGGTGTGGCAGGACATCAGTGCGCCTGGAACGCCGAGGTCCGTCTTCAACGCGGTGAGTTCGTCGTCGGACAGGTCCATCTTCGTCATGTCGTGGCCGGCCGCCGCCATATGCTGGATCCAGGCCCCGCAACAGCCGCAGGTGGGCGATTTCGCGACCTCGATCTCCGCGGCCTGCGTCGCGACGGGGGACAGCAGTGCCAGTACGACGCCAGCAGGTTTCGGGAACGTCATGAGTCTTTTCCTCCAATAGGCAAACAAGCGCCGGTCGGGCCGGATTGCATTTGGGGACCTGGCGGCTTCCATCGCGGGAAGGTCAAGGCCGGGCTTGGAACGTTCCGCACCGTGATGCACCAAGTGTCGCACCGGCTTTGGACCACGGTGAGGGTCACGTCCATATCGCTTCAACAGAGTGATCGATCAGGCCGTGGCGCTTCGGAGAGCGATCCGCTCGCGACAGGACGAAAATTTTTCCGAAGCCTCCTGCGCTGGACCCCAATTCCGTGAATTGACAGGTGATCTTTGCCGCCATACCTCGACAGCATGACCGCGCTCGCCGCCCTGTCCCATGCAATCCGCACGACCATGGTTCTGATCCTGGTCGGCGTTCTCGCGTTCGGGTCGCTGGCGGGTCCCGCTGCCGCGTCAGCTGCGGATCACCATTCGGCCGTTGCTGTGGCGGATGGCGATCAGGACCATGCGCTGACGGCCGGCGAACCCTGTCCCGCCGGGGCGGATACCATCACCCGTGACATGGATGACGGTGCCTGCTGCATCGGAACCTGTACGACGATCCTAGGCATCCTTCCCGTCGCGACCGTGCCCCTTGCGCGCATCGGCACGATCGAGCCGTTCGATCCGCAGGTCGCCGCGCAGGACCGCAACAACGAGTTCGTCCGTCCGCCGTCACTGACAATCTGATCGCGGCCCGCATGCGGGCCTGACTTCGGATTGATGGCGCCCGTCCGAGGGTGCCGGCTCGAGACGAGCAGGACTTTTGATGACATCGAGATTCTACCTGGCCGGGGCCCTTCCCCTGGCGCTGGCCTCCTGTGGCGGTGCCACGGCGTTGCCGGATGTGACCTACCTCACGAAGCCCGCTGCCGAGGCCGTCACACCACGACGGACCGGATATGCCAGCCCCATTCGCAATTACACGGCCCGTCCGGTCGTCGAACCGTCCGACTGGCGGGACCTGAACCGCGCGCAGGAACCGCAATGAGCGCCGCATTAAAAAGGACGGCTCTTTTGCTGCCGCTCGCGCTCGGAGCATGCGCCTCGACGCTGCCGCCCGGGATCACCGCGCCCGATGCGGGCTTCCGACTCGTCGCCGACCGGACGCAGGCCACCACGGGGCGCCGTTCGGTCTGGCTGCAGAGCGCGTCGCAGGCGCAGCAGGTCGCGGAAGAGGTTCACGCCTTGACGCATCAGAGGACGATCTCGGCCGATACGGCGGTGCAGGTCGCGCTTCTGAACAATCGCGGCCTGCAGGCATCCTATGCCGAGATCGGCCTGTCGGCGGCCGAGGTCTGGCAACAGGCGACGCCGGAGAACCCGGTGGTCGCCCTGGGCGTCCTCGGCATCGGCGCGCCGGAGGTCGGCGCGTTCCGGGCGATCGAGTCCCTCGTTGCCGTGAACCTTCTCGACGCGCCGACACGCCGGCGGCGCGTCGCGGTGGCACAGGCCGGGTTCCAGCGCGCGCAGATGCAGGCGGTGGTCGACACGCTGTCGCTTGCCCACGCCACTCGCACGGCCTGGATCGACGCCGTCGCGGCGTTCGAGACGGTCGCGCTCCTCTCCCGAGCCGCGCAAGCTGCGGATGCCTCCTCGGAACTGGCCCTCGAACTGGGTCGGACGGGCGCGCTCAACCGTGCGGCGCAGGCCCGGGAACAGGTCTTCGACGCCGAGCTGGCGGCGCAGACGGCGGAAGCCCGTCTTGCGGCGACCGCGGCAAAGGAGAACCTGACCCGGCTCATGGGGCTCTGGGGCAGCGAGGTGGACTACTATGTCCCCGACGCTCTGCCGGCCTTGCCGGGCGGTCTGCGCTCGACGTCCGGGATCGAGGCCACGGCGCTTCGCAACCGGGTCGACCTCGCCGTGGCGCGGCTGGGTCTCGCCGCGACGGCGCGGGCCTACGGACTGACCGACGCGACGCGGACGCTGACCGACCTCGAGGTGATCTCGGGCGTGGAGCTGGAGCGGGAACCGGTCGACGAGGGCGACGGCGAGATCGAGCAGGGATTGACGCCGCAGGTCGAGGTCGAATTCGCCATCCCGATCTTCGACAGCGGCCGCGCCCGGCTGCGCACGGCCGAGCTGACCTACCTGCAAGCCGCGAACGTGCTGGCCGAGGCCGCGGTGGCCGTGCGCTCCGAGGCGCGCGATGCCGAGACCCAGTATCGCGGCAGCTACGAGATCGCCCGTCAGTACCGCGACGTCGTGCTGCCGTTGCGCCAGATCATCGACGAGGAATCCCTGCTCGCGAACAACGGGATGATTACCAGCACGTTCGAGCTGCTGATCGACATCCGGGCGGGCCTTGGCAGCCAGCTCGATGCCGCGGGAGCCAAGCAGCGCTTCTGGCTCGCCGCGGCCGGGCTCGACGCCGCGATCTACGGCGGCGCCGGGGGCGCTGCCGCGGGCGAGGGTGGAGCCGGCGTCGACCTCGCCGGCGAAGGCGGAGCCGGACATTGACCCAAGCCAACCAAAGAAGGGATCGACCGATGATGAACCGACGTCAACTTTTGGGAACCGGGATGGCCGGAGCCGCCGGCGCGGCCATGGTCTCGACGCAGGCCTGGTCGCAGACCTCGAACCGAAGTCTTCCCGAAGCCGCACTGACCTCCGCGTCGGGGACGGAGGCACCACTCGCCCCGCATACGGGGCCGGACTACAACCCTGTCGTTACGCTCAACGGCTGGACGCTGCCCTGGCGCGTGAAGGACGGCGTCAAGGAGTTCCACCTTGTGGCCGAACCGGTCGAGCGCGAGCTGACCGAAGGCACGGTGGCCCATCTCTGGGGCTACAACGGCACCTCGATCGGACCGACGATCGAGGCCGTCGAGGGCGACCGGGTGCGCATCTTCGTGACCAACCGCCTGCCCGAGCCCACGACGGTGCATTGGCACGGCCTCATCATCCCATCGGGCATGGACGGGGTCCACGGCCTGAGCGGGCCCGGCATCCCGACCGGCAAGACCTTCGCCTACGAGTTCGACCTCGTGAAGTCCGGTACCTTCATGTACCACCCCCATGCCGACGAGATGACCCAGATGGCCATGGGCATGATGGGCATGTTCATCGTGCATCCGAAGGACCCCTCCTTCCGTCGCGTCGACCGCGACTTCCTGATCATGCTGAACGCCTTCGACATCGATCCGGGCACCTACGTCCCGCGCGTGATGGAGATGACGGACTTCAATCTGTGGACCTGGAACTCCCGGGTCTTTCCCGGCATCGATCCGCTCGTGGTGAGCCGGGGCGACGACGTGCGGGTGCGCGTCGGCAACCTGACGATGACGAACCACCCGATCCACATGCACGGCTACGACTTCAAGGTGTCGTGCACCGACGGAGGATGGGTTCCGCCCGAAGCGGCCTGGCCCGAAGTGTCGATCGACATTCCGGTCGGCGCGATGCGGGCCTTCGACTTCCGGGCCGATCACCTGGGCGACTGGGCGATCCACTGCCACAAGTCGCACCATACGATGAACGCCATGGGCCACGAGATTCCGACCTTCATCGGCGCGAACAAGACCCGCGTGGCCGAGAAGATCCGCAGGCTGCAGCCGGAATACATGCCGATGGGCACGGCCGGCATGGCCGACATGGGCATGATGGAGATGCCCATCCCCGACAACACGGCCCCGATGATGAACGGCTGGGGCAAGTACGGCCCCATCGAGATGGGCGGCATGTTCTCGGTGGTGAAGGTCCGCGAAAGGATCGCCGCGAACGATTACAGCGATCCCGGCTGGTACGACAGTCCGCCGGAAACCACGGTGGCCGAATGGACGGGCGACGTGCCCGAACCCGCGCAGGTCGCCGATGCCGTCACGCGCTACACCGAACCTGCCCCGCTCAGTCGTCAGCTCACCCCCGGCAACCGTGCAGCGGAAAAGTCCTGAGATGACGCGGACATTCACGCTGGCCGCCCTGATCGCCGCCCTCGCTGCTCCGGCCTCCGCCACGCGCTTTCACAACGGCAAGCATGCCGATGCGGAGGCGATCGGCTATCCGAGCGACGCCGGCGCGGTGGATCGGACGATCACGGTGTCGATGCGCGACGCGCCCGACGGCACGATGGCCTTCGATCCCGGCGACATCGCCGTCCAAGAGGGCGAAACCCTTCGCATCGTCCTGCGGAACGACGGCTCCATGCCCCATGAATTCGTCATGGGCACGCCGGGAGAGATCGCGGATCACCTCGCGGTCATGCGCGGCGTGTCCGACATGGATCACGACGCGGCCTTCGCCGCCCGCCTCGATCCCGGCAAGGCCGGAACCCTGATCTGGACGTTCGCGGACGAAGGGTCGTTCGCCTACGCCTGCCTGATCCCGGGCCACTACGGCGCCGGAATGCTCGGTCGACTGACGGTCGACCGAAACGACTGACGAACCCAACCGCAAGGAGAAAGCTTCATGACCAGATTAACGATCCTGACCGCCGCACTCGTCGCGCTGTCCGCGCCGCTTCATGCCGCCGGCAATCACGACGGGGGCCACGATGGCGAGATGGCGATCGGCCAGCCCGGAGATCCGTCGCAGGTGGACCGTACCGTCGAGGTCTCGATGGTCGAGACCGAGGACGCCGAGATGCTGTTCGAGCCACGCGACCTGTCCTTCGAGGCGGGCGAGACGGTCCGCTTCGTGATCACCAATACCGGCATGCTCGAGCACGAGTTCGTCCTCGATACGATGGAGGAGATCGCGGAGCATAAGGAGATGATGGAGCGGTTTCCGGAGATGGAGCACGACGATCCGAACGCGTTGCGCCTCGAACCCGGCGAAAGCGGCGAGATCGTCTGGACCTTCGCCGACGACGGCACCTTCGAATATGCCTGCCTGATCCCCGGCCACTACGAAAGCGGCATGCACGGCCCCCTCGTCGTCAACTGAGCGGCCGTAAACCCGACGCCTCTTCTTTCAAGGAACCTTACACATGAAGACGCTCATCCTCTCGGCCGCCACTGCGGCTACCCTCGCCTTTGCGGGTGCCCCGACCACCTTGCTCGCGCAAGACGCCGCCTACACCAAGGGCAGCGTCAAGGCGATCGATGCCGAGGCCGGCAAGGTCACCATCATTCATGAGGAACTCGCGAATCTCGGCATGCCGGCCATGACCATGGTCTTTCGCGCGGATGAAGAGACGCTCGCCCGGATGTCGGAGGGCGACGACATCGAGTTCGTGGCCGACCGCGTCGAAGGCAAGCTCACAGTGGTCGATCTGAAGAACTAGCATCGATGCTCCTCGGGGCATCGTCATGGATCCGAGGCTCGCCCGCGGATCCCTGTTCCCGGACCGGGGTCAATTCCCCTCGTGCCCGGTCCGGGAGTTTCTGACGAAAGGCCAACGGGCTACTGGCAAGAGGTCGCGCGAGCGACGTACGCGATCGTACGGCCTCTTTCCCTACAGCGCTGGAAGTTTGCGAACGATCCGACCAAGGGCGCGGCGTCGTCCGACCGATGGCCTTCTCCAGGCATTCTCCAATCCTGAACCGAGCCCTGACCGTACCGGAAAGACACGCAAGATGATGAACCGACGAACCCTGATCAAATCGTTCTCCGCCACGGGCGCTCTCGGGTTGACCGCTGGCTGCGCGCCGTCTTCGATGTTCCGCCCGGTCATGTCGAGCGCCAACGCCGCCGTCATGGACAGCCCGGGCCCCCGGTCGCGCTACGATCTCGTGATCGGCCGCAAGCGCCTGACCATTGGCGGCGTCACGCGGGACCGCCTGACCTACAACGGGTCGATCCCGGGCCCGCTCATCCATCTGCGTGAAGGCGACGACGTCACCCTGAACGTGACGAACACCCTGTCGGACTCGACCTCGACGCATTGGCACGGCTTTCTCGTGCCGTTCGAGATGGACGGCGTCCCGGGGGTGAATTTCCCGGGCATCGATCCGGAATCGACCTTCACCTACCGTTTCCGAGTCAAGCAGCATGGCACGTACTGGTATCACAGCCATTCGGGCTTTCAGGAACAGGAGGGCGTCTACGGCGCGATCGTCATCGACCCGGCCGACGGTCGCGAGCCCTATAGTTACGACCGCGACGTGGTGATGATCCTGGCGGATCTGCCACGAATCAGCGCCGACTTCATCTACAACCGGCTGAAGAAGATGGGGTCCGGGTACTACAACTACCAGAAGATGACCCTTGGCGACTTCGCGAAGGACCTGCAGACCCGCGGGGCGCTCGAGACGATGCGCGACAGGCTGGCCTGGGCCGAGATGGGCATGACGCCTACCGACCTCCTGAACGTCACCGACAAGGGATACATCTTCACCGCGAACGGCGTCGACGCAGCGGCGAACTGGACAGCGCTCTTCAATCCAGGCGAGCGTGTCAGACTGCGCGTCATCAATGCCTCGGCGATGACGCATTACGACGTCCGCGTTCCCGGTCTGCCGATGACCATGATCCAGTCCGACGGTCAGTACATCGAACCCGTCGAGACCGACGAGTTCCGGATCGGCGTCGCCAAGACCTACGACTTCATCGTCCAACCGCGCGAGGACCGGGCCTATACCGTCTACGCGGAGACGCTCGATCGCAGCGGCTTCGCCCGGATCACGCTGGCGCCTCGCCCCGGCATGGAAGGTCCGCTTCCCGCGCAGCGTAAGCGACCGTTGCGCAGTCTGGAGGAGACCGGGATGGGCATGATGGACGACTCGCTCGCACCGTCAGGCGGCATGATGCGGGACCCCGCACCGAACATGCCGAAAGGCAACGACGTCAACGTGGCAATGCGCACGATGAAGCCGCAGGATCGCATGGCCGATCCGGGTGTCGGGCTCGGCGACGATGGGTGGCGTGTCCTGACCGAGAACCAGCTCCGCTCCTACAGGCGGCTGCCTTCACCTCCGGTCGAGCGCGAATTGTGGATCAACATGACCACCAACATGACGCGCTACATCTTCTCGTTCGACGGAAAGAAATTCTCGGACGCCGACAAGATTCAGTTCTACCTGGGCGAACGATTGCGCCTTCACATGTTCAACCAGTCGATGATGGCGCATCCGATCCACCTGCACGGGATGTGGATGGAACTCGAGAACGGACAATCGAAGCGACCACGCCAGCACACCGTCTTCGTCAAGCCAGGCCAGAAGCTGTCGGTCCTGATCACGCCCGTGGAGATGGGCGACTGGGCGTTCCACTGCCACATGCTCTACCACTTTCACTCCGGCATGTTCCGGGTCGTCAACGTCGCCCACAAGGAGTTCGCGAGCCGATGAACCGTTCCGCTCAAGCCTTGGCCGTATCCCTCCTATGGATTGCGCCGGGCATCGTTCACGCGCAGGATGCCACGTCCGTCGATGTTCCCCGCTCCATTGCGGACGTGCGTGACCCCACGGGCCCGGTGACACGCCTCGATCTGGCGACGGGTAATATCGACGTGCCGGGCGATCCGATCCACGATAATCCGATCATTCGCTTCGCGATCTTCGATCGCCTGGAGTGGCGGTCCGGCGAAGGGGAGCCCGGCTATCTCTTCGACGGCTTCGGCTTCGTCGGCGGGGATTACAACCGTCTCTGGTTCGAGCTGGAGGGTGAAGGCGCCTTTGACGGGAGCCTCGAAGCCGCCGAACTACAAGTGCTCTACAACCGCGCGATCACGCCGTACTGGAACCTGCAGGCCGGTCTGCGGCACGACTTCAAGCCGGAGCCCGAACTGACCTACGCCGTCCTCGGCGTGGAGGGCCTCAACGCGTACTGGACTGGCATCGAGGCCAATCTCTATGTCAGCGAGGATGGCGACGTGTCAGGCGATTTCGAGGTCGAGTACGATGAGTTCCTGACCCAGCGTCTGGTTTTGCAACCGCGTTTCGAAATCGCGGCGCAGGCGCAGGATGTGGACACGCTCGGCCTCGGCGCCGGCATTACGAGCTACGAAGTCGGGCTTCGGATGCGCTACGAGATTCGGCGCGAATTCGCCCCGTATGTTGGGGCTTCATGGACCGAGACCGTTGGTGAGACCGCCGACATGCTTCCGGATGGGGCGGATCGTGGCACGTTATCGGCCGTGGCGGGCCTTCGCGTCTGGTTCTGAGAGGGAGCCGGGAAAGCTTCCGGCGACACCGTCAATGCGGTTCTGCCGGAAAGTCGCTCGGCGAGAGGAGGCAAGCCATGGACTTCCGAGGTTCCGTCGCGGATCCTCCGCCCATGGCTTCTTTGCGCCATATCTTCCTCGCGCTGACGATCGTCCTCGCTCTTCCCTGGGGCGTGGTCGCACGGCTGGGCGATGCGGCGTATGGTGCCGAGACAGAATTTCAGGCCCTTGCCGGTCCGGACAATCCTGATGTCTCCGGAGTCGAACTCCCATCACGACGATGCCGAACGGGGGTGATGCCGGGGCCATCCTGTAGCCCCGACAGCATCCTGTCAGGGCAGCGGACTTTGGTCTTCCCGCGACTCGAGGCAAGGCGTGCGCAGGCCTATGACGTCCGGTTGCCGGCCGGACTGATCCGCCCGCCGCCGCAGGGCCCACCCCGTCGGGTCTGAACCGAGCCGGCGTTTCCGGCGCCATCTCCTTTTCAGACAATCAAGGACATCCCATGATCACCCGACGCAGCTTCGTTGCATCCAGCGGCGCGGCAGGCCTCGCCGCCTGTACGCGCACCCCGCCATCCGCTTCCCGTCCGGTCGCACGTGCCGCGGAGCCCCCCCTACCGCCGCTCCCGGTCTTCTACGGTCCAATCACCGACGAGCCGTTTGCAGTCCCCGCCGTGCCGGAAGGCGTTCTCACGCCCGCCTATTGGCGTCGCGAGGTCGCAAATCCCTGGCCCGACCATGTGCGCGGGACCATCGTCGTCGATCCCGACGATGCCGTGCTCCATTTCGTCGAAGGTCCGGCAACCGCCATACGCTACGGCGTCAGTGTCGGCGCAGAGGGCTTTGCATGGGAAGGGACGGCCCGCTTGCAGTTCTGCCGGCACTGGCCACGGTGGAAGGTCCCCGCCAGCATGATCGAACGACAGCCGCAGCTCGAACCCTATTCTGTCGCGAATGGCGGCATGGATCCCGGGCCGGACAACCCGATGGGCGCCCGGGCGCTCTACCTGTTCCAGAACGGCCTCGACACGCTCTACCGCATTCATGGCAGCGCCGAACCCGAGGAACTCGGTCGGGCCGTGTCGCAGGGTTGCATCCGCATGCTCAACCATGACGTCATCGACCTTCATGCCCGCGCTGTTCACGGTGCCGACGTGATTGTCTTGCCGTCGATGAAGCCGGCGGAACTGGTCAGCGTCTACTGAACTAAGAAACTCGGGCGTCGGTACTGGGTCAGTTTGAAATCAGAAAGCTCTGACCGCCTCGCGCGAGGGTTTGCGTGGTCCGGCGCGAGGCCTTACCTTGAATGCATGACAGATAGACCCAAACACCCCCGCGACGCCAACCAGCTTGCCAAGTTCATCGTGGACGTGGCGACAGGAGAAGAGCCCGTACATAAGCCTGACACTTCAGGACAGCGCAAGGGCGGTTTGAAGGGCGGAAAGGCGAGAGCTAAGACCCTTTCAAGAAAGGCTCGCGAAGAGATTGCTAAGAAAGGCGCGGCAGCTAGGTGGAAAATAGATCAGCCTGACGAGTAGGGCCATATTTCTTTTCAATTTCTCCTGTAAGCATTCCGTTCTCCTTTCCTTTTAGGATTATATACGGCTCTGTGAGAGCTTCTCGAAACCTAAATCTGAATTGTCTGGCTGTACCAAGTTTCTCAAGCATCCTGCCCCTCTCATAGGTTGCAAATTGGTCAAGGTGATATGAGAATGCAGGCACCCCATAATCTTGACCTAAAATATCAGACAGGACAGTAGCGACGTCTTTTGCCAAAAATCTACCGCTGACGTCTTTTCGAGCGAGCGCACAAGCTAAAAGCACGGGAAAAAATATGTTTTCGCGTCTTTCTGAGTGAATAGCATCCTCAAAATTTGTTCGAATTGTGCTGTTACTTTCGCCTATTGCCCTCGATCTAGCTTCAGCGATTACGGACGAATCTACCAAAACCTTATGCCTATCGCACGCAGTTTGACATGCGTGCAGGCCTAGCAAATGGGCGTAGAATGGCAAACCTTTTGATAAAAATACACAGTCCCACAGGGCATCCTCTGTAATCTTTATCCCAAGGTTCTTCATCCTAGGGTGAAGAACTTCTATAATCTCCTGATCGCTCATTCTTGGCATTTCTACTTGGGCTACAGCCCTACCAATAGATTCATGGCCCTCAATTAAGTCAGCAACAGTATCCGCAATTCCAACTACAAAAAATGTTACGTTCGCTCCCTCGTCGCTAACTAGTTTAATAGTTTCCGCAACTTCTTCTTTCACAGACCTGCTGGAAATTTTGTCGAACTCGTCAATAATGATAATTGGGGTAACTGACCCCGGAAACTCTTGAAATTCGAGAAGAACGTCATCTGACGTAATACTCTTATTAATGTAGTAGTCAGCAATCCGCCTTCTGTTTCCGTCCGATGATTGTGCTGATATTCTTTTGAACACTTTAAAAAACAAAGACGTATAGGTGTCATCAGCCATACCTCCTACTCGGACGTATTGTATTCTGGCAGCATTTTGATCTGCTATAAACTTAAATACATTCACTAAAGAAGATTTCCCAACACCTCTTTCTCCATAAACTATCGCGTGGCTTCCTGGAGAGCGTATTCTTTGCGTTAACTTCTGTATTTGTGCCAAGCGACCTGCAAATAGCTCACTTTGCTTGATGGGAGTTCCAGGCGTGAAAACCTGCTCACAATCGAGACGCAGGGCAAACCAGTCGTCATCTGACATCGTGTTTGGGTTCAGGAAGCCGCTTGCGGTGCCTAGTGGTAAATCCATCATCCGCTCCAATATCGCTGCTAGACTGTTAAATAAGGCCCTCACCGCTGTCAAACTGGTAATTCTTGCTTGACTAAGTATCACTATGAAATGAGTCTTAGCTCATGAACAAGCTCGACACCAAAGCCCGCACCTTGATCCTCCGCCTGCTGGTAGAGGGTAACTCCATCCGCTCCACCGCGCGCATCGCGGACGTGTCGAAGAATACCGTCACGAAGCTGCTAGAGGATGCTGGCAAAGCCTGCGTTGGTTACCACAATGCCAACGTGAAGAACATCGAAGCCAAGCATGTCCAGGCCGACGAAATCTGGGCCTTCTGCTACGCCAAGGAGCGCAACGTTGCAGGCGCGAAGGCCGCGCCGACTGACGCTGGTGACATCTGGACGTGGACCGCGATGGACCGGGATAGCAAGTTGATGATCTCCTATACCGTAGGCGACCGTTCGCAGGCGACAGCGCGGGAGTTCATGTTTGATCTGGCATCGCGTGTCGCTGGTCGCATCCAGCTGACCACGGACAGTCACGGCGCTTACCTCAAAGCCGTCACGGACGCTTTCTCCGGTGACATCGACTACGCCATGCTGATCAAGCAGTATGGCGACCCAACCGGCACAAAAGGCCACGAGCGCAAGTATTCTCCTGCCGAATGCACCGGCGCGTACAAGGAAGCGATCTTCGGCAAGGCCGACATGGATCAGGTCGGCACGTCGCATGTCGAGCGCCAGAACCTCACGATGCGGATGGGGATGCGCCGCTTTACACGCCTGACCAACGCCTTCACAAAGAAGGCCGAAAACCACGCCGACGCGGTCGCCCTGCACTTTATGCACTACAACTTCTGCCGCACTCACAAGACGCTGCGCATGACGCCTGCGATGGCCGCTGGCGTGACGGACCGCCTGTGGGACGTTGAGGATATTGTCGCCTTGGTCGAGACGGTCGAAGATGCTGCCCCAAAGAAGCGTGGGCCGTACAAGAAGCATCAGAAAGCAGATTGACCGAAACACCTTTTACGCCAACCATGACCTCTCACATTAATAGCGGGAGGCTACCATGGCGAAGAAAGACCCTTGGCACTCGGTCAAGCAGAACATTTATCACAACAATACCAACTGCAACACTGGCAACAATATTGAGAAAGAGAACATCCGCCAAGGCACTGGCGGAAAGCCTCTCTGCCAAGAGTGTTCCCGGCTCAGCTAGGCCGAAATACTAGTTCCCACCAAGGCCCTGCCGGCTCACCTTCTACAACCGGACAGACCCGTCGAAGGTCTACCACCAGCAAACCGGCGCGAAGGGCGGCAGCGAGGGCACGGAACCCCTCGCTGCGATCACCGAAAAACCTGACTGTCGGTTCCGGATAGGCATGCCCAGGTCCGCCCTCGCAGGATTCGAATGCCTCAACGCCCGCCTCTATCAAAAGCGCAACATGCTGCTTGATGCCGGAATCAATCTGACGATCCTCGTCTAAGCTATACGCCAATTTCAAACTGACCCACTACCGACGCCCGGGCATGAAAATCGATGTAGACGCAGCGGCCTGAGCAATTGGTCGCGGCGTCAGGGCCATTCGTACCTTGACACTATCGATCGTGTTTTCAGTTCGACACGCTTCGAAGGTCGGTCTATCCATTCAGACAGCCCTTGGGTCAGACCCAGACTCTGTGGCGATCGTCGATGACGTAGGCATGAGCGTGCGTCCGTCGGCCGGCAAGGTGCGGATGGTCGAGCGGCAGGTCGTCATGGCGATGTTCGAGGACCACCGGATCGCCCGCGGGCCAGACACGCAGGGTGATGCCGATCCCGAACGGGCAGAGGAGCCCGAGGCAGATCATCGTGGTGGATGCCCCCGCAAAGGTCATCAGCACCCCGGCCAGCGGATAGGTCACGAGCCAGCACGCATGGGACAGGGCGAACTGCGCGGCGAAGACGGCCGGGCGATCCTCGGGATGCGCCGAGCGGCGCAGGAGACGGCCCGAGGGGGTCAGCACGGCGGAATAGCCGATCCCGGCTACGAGCCACGCTGCGAGGAGGACCAGCAGTGAAAGCCCGGCCGTCGCGACGATCGCTGCCAAGAGGAGGAGGACGCCCGTCAGCACGCCCGCCCCGGCAATCATCATCGGCCGGTCCGACGTGCGGTCCAGGAGGCGCGGCAAGGCGAGCGCGGCGAGCATCGATCCGGCCGAAGGCCCCGAGTGTCCAGGCGAGCGCGCTCTCGTCGAGGCTCAGATCGCCCCGCACCAGAACGACGGTGTTCACGAGCACCATCGCTCCACCCGCCGCCGCGGCGAGGTTCAACGCCAGGAGCCCGCGCAGCCGTGGCGTGGCGAGGTAGATGCGGATGCCACGGGTGAAGCGATCGTAGACACCGCGGGGCTCCGACGGCTGCGGGCTCGGTAGCAGGACCGAAACGACCAGTGCGGTCGAGGCAAGGAAGCCGACGACCGTCCCGGTGTTTGTCAAAGGAGTTGTCGCCTGCATTTATCTCAGGCTGCCCGCTTGGTGGGGCCGGCCATGGGTCCGCC
>NZ_CANLTR010000034.1 GCF_947494055.1 uncultured Jannaschia sp.
TCCGCTCCTCTCCCAGCCAGGGAAACTTAGCGGAAAACTCCAGTTTCAAACGGTCCAGTTCTCAGGGGGCAGAGCACCTAAGACCGAGCTGTTGAACGAGGAGATCTTCGATACCCTAGATGACGCCCGGCGCAAGCTGGCGCTCTGGCGCTACGACTACAACGCCGTCAGACCGCACTCGTCTCTGGAAAGCCAGGCGCCGCTCGACGTGCACCGGACGCTCGAGCAATTCGAGGGCTCCGCGCCCGGCGCGCTTGCCCAGAACGACCGCCCAGACTACCAATCTCAAACCCGCAAACTCTTGTCATGAACGAGGGACCCACGGGGGCAGGTCAACCGCGGCTTAGGCGGCGCGGTCCTGTGCTGCGGCGGCGGTCCAGTTCCAAGGCAGCAGCTTGTCGAGCTGGCTGACCTTGTGGTCGTGGATGCGGTCAAGGAGGTCGGCGAGGTAGGCCTGCGGATCGAGGGCGTTCATCTTGGAGCTCTCAATCAGGGTCATGGCGCGGGCGAGCGTCTCGCCGCCGGTGTCGGACCCGGCGAAGAGCCAGTTGCAGCGGTCTACGCCGATTGGGCGCATCGCACGTTCGGCTGGACTGTTGTCGATGGCCACGCGACCGTCTTCGAGGAACAGGGTGAAGGACGGCCAGCGGTTGAGGGCGTAGCGGAAGGCCTTAGCGAGGTCGTCCTTGCGGGTATGCGGGCGAGTTGCTGCTCCGCCCAGACTTTGAACGTCGCGACCTTCGCTGCGCTGAGCTTCTGACGTACCGCGCGGCGCTGATCCGGCGTTCGACCTGAGGTCTCGCGCTCCACGCTGTAGAGCGCGCCGATCCTGATGGCAATGAGCCGCATCGGACTCTCGCGCCGGAACAGGCTGTTGGCTTTTGCCACGCACGGTTCCGATTTCCTTCTCAGCCTCGTGGGAAAGACGCTCGAAAGACGGGGGATCCGGGACGGGGTCGGAGCCATGTCGGAAATGCACACGGCCTGAAGCATCCCGGCTGTCTTGGGTTTGCTGCAGCGCGCGAGGTCCGGGGCAGAATTATCCGTCCTCAGTGTTTTCCGATTGCATCGTCAGAAATCCACCTCGATCGCGGCACCCGTCTCCTTCGCCCGTGCGACGACCGCCGAGGCGACGGCGAGGTCCTGCAGGCCGACGCCGGTGCCGTCGAAGAGGGTGATCTCGTCGTCACCGCTGCGGCCGGGATGGTCGCCGTTGATGACCTTGCCCAGTTCCACGACGTCGCCCTCCGCGATCAGGCCCTGTCCGACGGCATGCTGCGCCTCGCCGATGCTGATCGACTGCGCGACCTCGTCGGTGAAGACCGTCGCGCGCGCCAGCAGCCTCGCCTCGACCTCCTGCTTGCCCTTCGTGTCGGTGCCCATGCAGGCGATATGCGTGCCGGGTGCGACATGCGCGTCCATGAGGCTGGGCGCGGTGGACGAGGTGATCGAGATGATCACGTCCGCCCGGGCGCCCAGATCGTCCAGCGAGACTTCCTCGAAGGGCAGGCCCAGCTCGGCGGCGCAGTCGGCGAGGCGGGACAGCATCTCGGGGTGGTAGTTCCAGCCGACGACCTTCTCGAAGGCGCGCTGCTTCACGGCGGCGCGCATCTGGAAGACCGACTGGTGCCCGGCCCCGATCATGCCGAGCACCTTCGCGTCCTTGCGCGCCAGGTGGGCGATGGAGACGGCCGAGGCGGCCGCGGTGCGAAGCGCCGTCAGCAGGTTGCCCCCCACCATCGCCGTGGGCTTGCCCGTCTCGGGGTTAAACAGGAAGACCGTGGACTGGTGGTTGATGAGGTCCCGGCGCTCCAGGTTGTGGGGCCAGTAGCCGCCCGCCTTCAGCCCGAGCGCGCCACCCACGGCGTCGACGCCGCCCTTGAAGCCGTAGAGCGCCTCCTCCGGCCCCGGCAGCGCCTCGCGCACCACGGGGAAGTTGCGGGCCTCGCCACGCGACATCGCGGCGAAGACGGCCTCCACGGCGGCGAAGGCGTCCTCGGGGGTGACGAGGTCGGCGATGGCGGCTTCTGGGACGATGATCATGGCTGCTCCTGTCGGGAATTCGGGCGTCCGGACGCCTGCCGCGGAGATGGGCTGCCGCGTCCGGACGGCTTCGCCCGGCCTTCCGCCGGGCGCCTCCGCTTGTCGGTCGTCTCAGTAGGCCTTGCCGCGCGCCGAGACCGGCCAGAGCGTTTCGACCTTCCCGCCGCGCACGCCCACGTACCAGTCGTGGACGTTGCAGGTCGGATCGCAATGCCCGGGGACGAGGCGCAGCTTCTCGTTGACCTTGAGCACGCCCTTGGCATCCTCGATCACGCCGTGCTCGTCGGAGCACTTGACGTATTTCACGTCGTCGCGGCCGTAGATGAAGGGCAGGCCGCTATCCACCGACTGCGCCTTGAGGCCCGCGTCGCAGATCGCCTTGTCGGCCTTCGCGTGGCTCATCACGGTCGTCAGGATGAACAGTGCGTTCTCCCATTCGCCCGCGTCGATCCGGTTGCCGTTCTCGTCGAGGATGCGTCCGTAATCGGCGTCCATGAAGGCGTAGGAGCCGCATTGCAGCTCGTTGTAGACGCCCGATTTCCCCTCGAAGTAATAGGAGCCGGTACCGCCGCCTCCGACGATGTCGCATTCCATGCCCTCGGCTGCGAGCGCATCCACGGCCTCCTTCACCTGCGCGACGGCCACGTCGATCTTGGCGCGGCGGTCCTCGTAGCTGTCGAGGTGCTGCATCGCGCCCTGATAGGCCTGGAGGCCCGAGAACCGGAGGCCTTCGGCATCGCGGATCGCCCGCGCGATCTCGAGCACGGCGTCGGTGGTCCGCACGCCGCAGCGGCCCGCGCCGCAATCGATCTCGATCAGGCACTCGATCTCGGTCCCGTGCCGGACGGCGGCCGCCGACAGGTCGGCCACGTTGGCCACGTCGTCGACGCAGACGATCGTGCGCGCGCCCAGCTTCGGCAGGCGCGCGAGGCGGTCGATCTTGGCCGGGTCCGTCACCTGGTTGGAGACGAGGACGTCGGTGATGCCGCCGCGGGCGAAGACCTCCGCCTCCGACACCTTCTGGCAGCAGACGCCGCAGGCGCCGCCCATCTCCTGCTGCAGGAGCTGGACGTCGACGGATTTGTGCATCTTGCCGTGGCTGCGATGGCGCACGCCCATCTTCTGCGCGAAATCGCCCATCTTGCGGACGTTGCGCTCCAGCGCGTCGAGATCGAGGACGAGGCAGGGCGTCTGGATGTCGGCCTCGTCCATGCCCGGTACGGCGGGGACGTCGTAGCCGACTTCGAGATTGTCGTAGTTCAGGTCTTTCATGTCTCGGTTCCTTTAGCTCTGCATCCAGGGCAGCTTGCCCAGGTCGACGTTGCCGCCGGTGATGACGACGCCCACGCGCTTGCCCGCGAAGACGTCCGGGTTCTTCAGGATCACGGCCAGCGGGACGGCGCAGGACGGCTCCATCACGATCTTCATCCGCTGCCAGGTCAGGCGCATCGCGTCGACGATCTCGTCCTCGGACGCGGTCAGGATGTCGGTCACGTGGTTCGACACGAAATGCCAGGTCAGGTCCTTCAGCGGCACCTTCAACCCGTCCGCGACCGTGTTCGGCGCGTCGTCGGCGATGATGTGCCCGGCTCGGAAGGAACGCGCCGCGTCGTCGGCCTGTTCCGGCTCGGCCGCGATGATCTTCACCTCCGGCGCGATATGCGACAGCGTCAGGCAGGTGCCCGAGATCATGCCGCCGCCGCCGATCGGCGCGACGATCATGTCGAGCGGGCCGCCATGCGCCTCGTCCATCTGCGCCATCATCTCGCGCGCGCATGTCCCCTGACCCGCGATCACGCGCGGGTCGTTGTAGGGATGCACGAAATCGGCGCCGGTCTCGGCCTGCACCTTCGCGAAGACCTCCTCGCGCGACGAGGTGGAGGGCTCGCATTCGGTGATGATGCCGCCATAGCCGCGCACGGCGTCCTTCTTGGCCTCCGGCGCCGTGTGCGGCATGACCACGTGGCACGGGATGCCCCGCCGCCCCGCCGCGTAGCTGAGCGACAGCGCGTGGTTGCCCGACGAATGGGTGGCGACGCCCCGCTCCGCCAGCGCGTCCGAAAGCCCGAACACCGCGTTCGAGGCGCCCCGCACCTTGAAGGCGCCGGCCTTCTGGAAGTTCTCGCACTTGAAGAACATCTCGCAGCCGGCGCGCGCGTTCAAAAAGGACGAGGTCAGCACCGGCGTGCGGTGGATGTAGGGCGCGATCCGCTCGTGCGCCGCGATCACGTCGTCGAAGGTCGGGATGTCGAGCGTGTCGGTATCCTTCATGCCGCCGCCCGCTTCGCGTCGCGCCCGTGACGGTAGGTCTCCTGCGCCGCGGCGACGCCCGAGCCGAGCTTCACCGGCAGGCCCAGATCGACCATCACCATCTCGGCCACACCCAGCCCCGACAGCATCATCGCGTCGGTGAGCGAGCCCAGATGCCCGATCCGGAACACCTTGCCCGCGACGTCCCCGAGCCCGACGCCGAAGGCCATGCCGTAATCGCGCGCGGCGACCGTCACGACGTCGGTGGCGTTGAAGCCCTGCGGCGTTCGGATGGCCGAGACCGTGTCGGAATGAAGATCCGGCGACTTGGCGCAGAGCTCCATCCCCCAGGCGCCGACGGCGCTGCGGACGCCTTCGGCGATCCGGTGATGGCGGGCGAACACGTTCTCGAGTCCCTCCGACAGAAGCATCTCGCAGGACAGCTTCAGCGCGTTCATCAGGCCGACCGGCGGGGTATAGGGAAACGAGTTGTTGGCATATCCCTTTATCATGTCCCTGATGTCGAAATAGGTCCGGGGCAGTGCCGCGGACTCCGCCGCCCGGAGCGCCTTCTCGGAGAAGCCGAGGATCGCCAGCCCGGCGGGCAGCATGAACCCCTTCTGCGAGCCGGTGACCGCGATGTCCACGCCCCAGTCGTCGAACCGGAAGTCGATCGACCCGATGGAGCTCACCCCGTCCACCAGAAAGAGCGCCGGATGCCCGGCGGCGTCGATCGCCCGGCGCACGCCCGCGATGTCCGACGTCACGCCGGTCGCCGTCTCGTTATGCGTGGCCAGGACCGCCTTGATGGCGTGATCCTTGTCCGCGCGCAGCGCTTCCTCGAAGCCGTCGACCGGCATGCCCGCGCCCCACGGCACCTCGATGACCTGGACGTCCAGCCCGTGCCTGCGGCACATGTCGATCCAGCGGTCGCTGAACATGCCGTTGCGCCCCGCCAGGACCTTGTCGCCGGGGCTCAGCGTGTTGCTGAGCGCCACTTCCCAGCCGCCCGTGCCGGTCGCCGGATAGAGGAAGATCTTCGCGTCTTTGGACTTCAGGACATCGCGCACGCCCTTGAGGCAGGGATGGAGGATATCGGCGAAGGCCGGCGAGCGGTGGTCCATCGTGGGGATATGACAGGCCAGCCGCAACGCCTCGGGCATGTTGGTCGGACCGGGGATGAAGACGGGATTCTGAGCGCTCATGGCAGCCTCCTGGACGCGGTTCGCGATACCATTAACCCGGCCGCATCCATTAAGCTATTTTTCTGAAAATCTATTTCATAATTGCCAGATCGGGATTATAGGTATTCAATACAGAAGGTTGCGTTTTTCATTAATCGCAGCGGCAAGCACTGGGAAATTCTCATGAAAGAACCGAAGACCGGATCCGTCCGTCCGAGGGGGCGACCGCGCGCCTTCGTCGACAAGTCCAACCAGAACACGATCAGGACCCTTGACCGGGCCATGCGCGTCCTCGCCGGCCTCTCCCGGCTGGAGGAGGCGACCCTCTCGCGGCTGGCGGACACGACGGGCGATCCGGCGGCGAGCGTGTATCGCATCCTCGTCACGCTGCAGGCGCACGGGATCGTCGAGCTGGAGCCGTCCGACCAGACCTGGCATGTCGGCCCCGGCGCGTTCCAGATCGGCTCCGCGTTCCTGCGCCGGACCTCGCTCATCGCCCGGGCGCAGGAGCCGATGCGCGATCTGATGGAGGCCACGGGGGAGACGGCCAATCTCGGAATCCATCGCGAGGGCGAGGTCCTGTTCGTCAGCCAGATCGAGACCCACGCCCCCATCCGCGCCTTCTTTCCGCCCGGAACGCGCGCCGACCTTCACGCATCGGGCATCGGCAAGGTGCTTCTGGCGGCGATGCCGTCCGATCTGCGAACCGGCCTGCTTCCGGCGTCCCTGCCCAGCTATACCGCGAACACGCTGTCCGAGACCCGTGCCCTGGCGGCCGAGCTCGCGCGGATCGAGACGCATGGCTACGCGGTCGACGACGAGGAGCGAAACGCGGGCATGCGCTGCATCGCCGCGCCCGTGCGCAACCTGCACGGCGAGGTCGTCGCCGGCCTGTCGATCTCGGGTCCCACGAGCCGCATCACGAGCGACCGGGTCGTGGCATTGGCCGCGAAGGTCATCGCGTCCGCCGCAGCCCTGTCCGAACGCCTCGGCGCGCGGCCCGCGACGTCGCGCGTCGATTGACGTCCTTTCCGGGGCGCGCCCGTTCGCGCGAACCATACCGTCGGCGCACGCCAGGCCGAGGCTGGAAGGAGGGAACCGGAGCGGTCGCCATTCGGCCAGGGGCCGAGGTTCCGCAGGCCGGTCCGAGCTGCAAGAGGCCGGACGCCCGCCGGCCCGGCAGGCGCGCCGGCCGGGGCGCGTCCTACCCGGCGACCGCTTCGTTGACGGCGAGCTTCTCGTCGATGATCCGGACGATCCGGCTGATCTCGGGATGCGAGGTGCCGAGCTGGCGGGCGATCATCTCGATCAGCTTGTCGACGCGCTCGATCCTGGCGGTCGCGGAGAAGACCGCGCGTGCCGCGGAGGAAGGCGCGCGCAGATGCTCCGCGGCCTTGGCGTATTTCTCGAACGGAACCATGTCGTCCGCCTCCGCGCCCAGCCGCATGACGAGGTCCGTCACGAACTCGTAGACCTCCCGCGACGTCTTCGCGTCGTCGTGGACCGCCTCGCGGATCGACCGCGGGCCGTCCGGCGTGATGCAGCGGTAATTGCCCGCGGCCAGCATCGCCCATTTCGCGAACGGAACGAAGGGCGAGTCGAAGACGCGGAACTTGACCGGAACCTCCTTGCCGTCCACCCGGTAGGCATTGATCTCGTCCTGGAACGTCTCGAGCATGGCATCGAGCTTGGGGTCGTCGAACTTCGACACCTTGAAGTTGGTCGGAAGCCCGACATGGAGGACGTTCGGCGCCTCGTCGGGGGGCCGGTAGGCCTGGGGATCGGGGGAGCAGAGCGTCATCAGGGCGGGCTCGAAGCCGTCCCAGTCGGAGGGATTGGTATAGGCCTTCCTCAACTCCGAACAATCGAGCCCGGGTATGCGGTGCATGTAGGGCAGGGGCGGCATGTTCATGATCGACATGCAGGCGATCCGTGCCGCGGCGATGCGGGAGAGCAGGTCCGTCAGGACGGGATGCGCGTATTGCGGCTCCTGCATGGCGAGGCAGACCAGGTCGTAATCCTGGGGTCGCGCATCCCCGGGTGTCACCGCATCGACGGTTCCGGCCAGTGCGCCGGAATGGAAGCTGCGATGGGTGTCCTCGTCGCGCAGCTTGATGCGTACCTCCGTCCCGCGGGAATTGATCAGCGCCGCGGTTTCGGCCCGGCAGACGAGCGTGACGTGATGGCCTGCCGCCGCCAGCTTGGTGCCGAGAAGCGAGCCGTAGGAGGCACCCAGGATCAGGACCTTGTAAGTCATAGAGTAACTTTCTTTCTCGTTCCGGGCTCTTCCATGAAACTTAGTGTCTCTCTGGTCAAGAAAAAAATGCTGCAACGCGGCGAGGAGGCTGGGCTGGAAGCATCCTCACAGGCAGTGACGGCAGAGCTGCCTCCAGTCCTGAAGCACTGACGGAAGACGCCTTCACGGGGGGCTTTGCTCTGCATTCGCCGGCCGCCGGGGGCGGCCGTCGTTCGGTCGCGACGTGGCGCGACGTCACCCCGCACCGGATGCCGGCGCACGGGCGGCCGGGGACCGATGGCGCAGGACGCCGGGCGCGGATCGGCGCCCGGCCGGTCGGAGGATGCTAGGAGGCGCGTCCAAGAAGTTCGACCAGGGTCTCGCCGAGTTTCGCCGGCGAAGGCGAGACCTGGATCCCGGCCGACCGCATGGCCTCGATCTTGTCCTCCGCGCCGCCTTTCCCGCCCGAGATGACGGCCCCCGCATGTCCCATCGTCCGCCCCGGCGGCGCCGTGCGGCCGGCGATGAAGCCGACCGTCGGCTTGGAACGACCCTTCTTGGCCTCGTCCTTCAGGAACTGGGTGGCGTCCTCCTCGGCGGAGCCGCCGATCTCGCCGATCATGATGATCGACTGGGTCTCCGGGTCGGCTAGGAACAGCTCTAGGATGTCGATGAACTCCGTTCCCTTGACCGGGTCGCCGCCGATGCCCACCGCGGAGGACTGGCCGAGGCCCGCCTGGGTGGTCTGGTAGACCGCCTCGTAGGTCAGCGTGCCCGAGCGCGACAGGACGCCGACCGAGCCCTTCTTGAAGATGGCCCCCGGCATGATCCCGATCTTGCATTCGTCGGGCGTCATGAGGCCCGGGCAGTTCGGCCCGATAAGCCGGCTGGACGAGGCGTCGAGCTTCTCTTTGACGCGCACCATGTCCTGGACCGGAACGCCCTCGGTGATGCAGGTGATGAGCTCGATGCCCGCGTCGATCGCCTCCTCGATCGCGGCGGCGGCGCCGGCGGGCGGCACGTAGATGACGCTGGCCGTGGCGCCGGTGGCGTCCTTGGCCTCGGCCACGCTGGCATAGATCGGCAGGGTCTCGCCGTTCGCGCCGGTCCAGTCGGTGCCGCCCTTCTTGGGATGCGTGCCCGCGACCATCTGCGTGCCGTGATAGGCCAGCGCCTGCTCGGTGTGGAAGGTGCCGGTCTTGCCGGTCAGGCCCTGGACGATGATCCGGGTGTTCTTGTCGATCAGAATGGACATGGCGTTACCCCCGCACCGCGTTGACGATCTTCTGCGCGGCGTCGTCGAGATCGTCCGCCGCGATCACGTTCAGATCGCTCTCGTTGATGATCGCCTTGCCCTCCTTGACCTTCGTTCCCTCGAGCCGGACGACGAGCGGCACCTGCAACCCGACCTCCTTCACCGCGGCGATCACGCCCTCGGCGATCACGTCGCAGCGCATGATGCCGCCGAAGATGTTGACGAGGATGCCCTTCACGTTCGGGTCCGAGGTGATGATCTTGAACGCCTCGGTCACCTTCTCCTTCGTGGCGCCGCCGCCCACGTCGAGAAAGTTCGCGGGCTCCGCCCCGTAGAGCTTGATGATGTCCATCGTCGCCATCGCGAGGCCGGCGCCATTGACCATGCAGCCGATCTCGCCGTCGAGCGCGATGTAGGCCAGGTCGTGCTTGGACGCCTCGATCTCCTTCGCGTCCTCCTCGGTCTCGTCGCGGTATTCGACGATGTCGGGATGGCGGAACAGGGCGTTGCCGTCGAACGACACCTTCGCGTCGAGGACCTGGACGTCGTTGGACTTGGTGACGATCAGCGGATTGATCTCGAGCAGGCTCATGTCCTTCGACACGAACGCCTCGTAGAGCGCCTGGAAGAGCTCGATCCCCTGCGTGCGGGCGGCATCGGTCAGCTGCAGGGCGTCGGCGATCTTCTCGGCATCGGCCGGCGTGCAGCCCGCCGAGGGCGCGACGGCGATCGTGTGGATCCGGTCCGGTGTCTCCTCGGCGACGGTCTCGATGTCCATGCCGCCCTCGGTGGAGGCGACGAACGAGGTCCGGCCGGTCTCGCGATCGACGAGGATCGACAGGTACAGCTCCCGGTCGATATCCGCGCCCGCCTCGACATAGAGACGGTTGACCTGCTTGCCGGCGGGTCCGGTCTGCTTGGTCACGAGCGTCTTGCCGAGCATCTCGCGCACGTTCGACAGCGCTTCCTCGGCCGAGAACGAGACGCGCACGCCGCCCTTGGCGTCGTCGCCCAACTCCTTGAAGCGGCCCTTGCCGCGGCCGCCGGCATGGATCTGGCTCTTGACGACCCAGACCGGGCCCGGCAGCGCGCCGATGGCGGCCTCGGCCTTGTCCGGATCGGTGACCACGACCCCCTCCGCGACCAGGGCGCCGAAGCCCTTCAGGACCTCCTTGGCCTGATGTTCGTGGATATTCATTGACGCCTCCCTCGCGCGTGCCTCACTTGATCAGCGGCAGCATTTCCTTGAACGCTTCCGTCCCGGCCCGTCCCAGCCATTCGAAGACGACCATCTCGGTCGTGACGATGTTGACGCCCCCCGCACCGAGCCGCGCGAGGCAGGCCGCCTCGCTCTCGATCGTGCGAGACGCGGTGGCATCGGAGACCACGAAGACCTCGAAGCCTTCCTCGACCAGGCTGGCCGCGGTCTGCACGACGCAGATATGCGCTTCCATCCCGACCAGGATCGCCTGCGAGCGGTCCAGGGCACGGAACGCCGCGGCGAAGCCGGGCTCCTCCATGCAGGAGAAGTGCATCTTCGGCAGAATCGGTGCGTCGCCCGCGACTCGCGCCACCTCGGCGACCGTATGGCCGAGCCCCTGGGGATATTGTTCGGTGAGCAGGGCCGGAACGCCGGTCTTGGCGGCGGCCTGGAGCAGGGTGCGGGTATTGCGAATCGTCCGGGCGGGCGCCTGCATCGCGGGCACCAGGCGTTCCTGCATGTCGATGACGATCAGCGCCGAATCTTGCGCCCGGATCAGCACGTCACTCGTTCCCCCCTGAATATTATCGGTATTAGGTATACCAGCCTGCGGTCTGTCAATGCCTTTGTGGGGCGCCGTAAAGATTTTGAAAAGGAATTGACGGACGGCATAATTGGTGTGAGGTATACCAAATACGGAGAGCGGGAATACTGGTCCGGGAGGGACCCGTCCGCGATCCTGGGGGGACGAAGCCGGTGCTGATTGGCGAAATGCTCAGCCCTATTTCCGAGAGCTACACGCTGAAGGATCACATCTTCGGCGTGCTGCGCACCGCCATCCTCGACATGGACATCTACGCGCCGGACGCCGATCTGCGCCTGGACGAGCGGCGACTGGCCGAGCGGCTGGCGGTCTCGCGGACCCCGATCCGCGAGGCGCTGGCGCGGCTCTCCCAGGAGGGGCTGGTGGAGATCGTGCCCCGCAAGGGCGCCTTCGTGCGGCGCAAGACCCGCAAGGAGATCCTGGAGATCGTCGTGACCTGGGCGGCGCTGGAGAGCATGGCCGCGCGCCTGGCGACCGAGGTGGCGACCGACGCCCAGTTCAAGCAGCTGCGCAAGTTCGCCATGAAGCACAGCGACGACGCCGCCCGCGCGGATCTCGAGGAATATTCCGACGCCAACATCCGCTTTCACCTGATGGTCCTCGAACTGTCCGGGTGCGAGCTGCTGCGGACCACCGCCGAGGGATTGCTCGTGCACATGCAGGCGATCCGGCGCCGCGCGATGGGCGAGAGCGACCGGGCGTACCGGTCGGTCGTCGACCACATGGAGATCATCGAGGCCCTGTCGGCACGGGATGCCGATCTGGCCGCGTGCCGCGTGCGTGAGCACACGATGCGGCTGTACAATCATATCAGCAAGACTTGGACGCGGATCGAGACGCTGGGCGCCTCGAAAGACGCCGCAGTCTGAGCCAAACGAGGAATACGAGGACCCATATGACCCCATCCGACACGGCAGCCACCCTAGATGCGGAGTCGACGGATCCCGCATCGCGTGACCTGACGGACGGCTTCCACCTCCTGATCGACGCGCTGAAGCTGAACGGCGTCGAGACGATCTACAACGTTCCGGGCATTCCGATCACCGATCTGGGCCGCTACGCGCAGGCCGAGGGCCTCCGCGTCCTGTCCTTCCGCCACGAGCAGAGCGCGGGCTACGCCGCCGCCGCCGCCGGGTTCCTGACGAAGAAGCCCGGCATCTGCATGACCGTCTCGGCACCCGGCTTCCTGAACGGATTGACGGCCCTCGCGCACGCGACCACGAATTGCTGGCCGATGATCCTCATCTCGGGCTCGTCGGAGCGCGAGGTCGTCGACCTCCAGCAGGGCGATTACGAGGAGATGGACCAGCTCGCCATCGCGCGGCCGCATTGCAAGGCGGCCTACCGCATCCTGCACGCCCGCGACATCGGCGTGGGCGTCGCCCGCGCGATCCGCTCGGCGCTGACCGGACGGCCGGGCGGCGTCTATCTCGACATTCCGGGCGCGCTCCTGGGCCAGGTCATGGACGAGGCCGAGGGCGCCGCGTCGCTCATCAAGGTCGTCGATCCGGCCCCGGCGCATTTCCCCGGCCCCGACGCCGTGGCCCGCGCGGTCGAGGTGCTGCAGGGCGCCAAGAAGCCGCTCATCATCCTCGGCAAGGGCGCGGCCTACGCGCAGGCGGACGAGACCGTGAAGCGCCTGGTCGAGACCCTGGGCTTCCCGTACCTGCCGATGTCGATGGCCAAGGGGCTGCTGCCCGACACCCATCCCCTCTGCGCCTCGGCGGCGCGCTCGATGGTGCTGAAGGAGGCGGATTGCGTCTTCCTGATCGGCGCGCGGCTCAACTGGCTGCTCGGCCACGGCAAGGGCAAGCAATGGGGCGAGCCGGGGTCCAAGACCTTCGTCCAGATCGACATCGAGCCCAAGGAGATCGACTCGAACCAGCCGATCGCGGCACCGCTCGTCGGTGACATCGAGTCGTGCTGCACCGCGCTGCTCGATGCGATCGGCGACGACTGGCAGAAGCCGTCCGAGGACTGGACCGGCGGGGTCAGCACGAAGGTGAAGGGCAACGTCGAGAAGATGTCCTCGCAGCTTCGGAACAACTCGAACCCGATGAACTACTACGCCGCGCTTGGCGTCCTGAAGAAGGCCATCGCCGACCGTCCGGACACGATCCTGGCGAACGAGGGCGCCAACGCGCTCGACATGACGCGCTCGATCGTCGACATCCACAAGCCGCGCAAGCGGATCGACGTGGGCACCTGGGGCATCATGGGCGTCGGCATGGGCAACGCCATCGCCGCGGCGGTGGAGACCGGCTGCCCCGTCCTCGCGGTCGAGGGCGACAGTGCCTTCGGCTTCTGCGGCATGGAGGTGGAGACGATCTGCCGATACAACCTGCCGATCTGCATCGTCGTCATGAACAACAACGGAATCTACCGCGGCGACGACGTGAACAAGTCGGGCGGGTCCGATCCGGCGCCGACCGTGTTCGTGCCCGATGCGCGCTACGACCGGATGATGGAGGCCTTCGGCGGCCACGGCGTCCACGCCACCACCCCGGACGAGCTCGGCCGTGCGGTGGAGGAGGCGCTGTCCTCGGGCCGGCCCACGCTCATCAACGCGGTGATCGACCCGAAGGCCGGCAAGGAAAGCGGCAACATCGGCAGCCTCAACCCGCAATCCGTGGTCGCGAAGATGCGCGAGCAGGCCAAGATCGGAGCCGCGTGAATGCGGACGAACGGAGGAAATCTGCAATGAAAGCTCTTGAAGGCGTAAAGGTCCTCGATTTCACCCACGTCCAGTCGGGACCGACCTGCACGCAGCTGCTGGCCTGGTTCGGCGCCGACGTGATCAAGGTGGAGCGGCCGGGCGTGGGCGACGCGACGCGCAAGCAGCTCATCGACAAGCCCGGCGCGGACAGCCTCTATTTCACGATGCTGAACCACAACAAGCGCTCGATCGAGATCAACTCCAAGAACGAGATCGGGAAGGAGGTCCTGACCAAGCTGATCGAGACCTGCGACGTCCTGGTGGAGAACTTCGCGCCGGGCGCGCTGGACCGGATGGGTTTCTCCTGGGAGAACATCCAGAAGATCAATCCGCGCATCATCGTCGCGTCGGTCAAGGGCTTCGGTCCCGGCAAGTACGAGGATTGCAAGGTCTACGAGAACGTCGCGCAATGCGCGGGCGGCTCGGCCTCGACCACCGGATTCCTCGACGGCCCGCCGGTGGTGACCGGCGCGCAGATCGGCGACTCGGGCACCGGGCTGCATCTCGCGCTCGGCATCCTGGCCGCGCTCTTCCAGCGCGAAAAGACCGGTAAGGGCCAGAAGGTGCTGGCGCCGATGCAGGACGGGGTAATCAACCTCTGCCGCGTCAAGCTGCGCGACCAGCAGCGGCTCGAGACCGGCCCGCTCACCGAATATTCCCAGTACGGCGAGGGCATCGAGTTCGGCGACGCGACACCGCGCGCCGGCAACGACTCGGGCGGTGGCCAGCCCGGGCGGATCCTCAAGTGCAAGGGCTGGGAGACCGATCCCAACGCCTACACCTACTTCATCACCCAGGCCGCCGTCTGGGAGAAGATCTGCGACGTGATCGGCAAGCCCGAGTGGAAGACCGATCCGGATTTCGCGACGCCCAAGGCGCGGCTGCCGCGCCTGAACCAGATCTTCGGCACGATCGAGGACTGGACGATGACCAAGACCAAGTTCGAGGTCATGGAGATCTGCAATCCCCACGACATTCCCGTCGGCCCGATCCTGTCGATGAAGGAGATCGCCGAGGACGAGGGACTGCGCAAGACCGGCACCATCGTCGAGGTCGATCATCCCGAGCGCGGCAAGTACCTGACGGTCGGTTGCCCGATCAAGATGTCCGACAGCCCCGTCGAAGTGACGCGCTCGCCGCTTCTGGGCGAGCACACGGTGGAGATCCTGAGCCAGGTGCTGGGTTATTCCGGCGATGAGCTCAAGCGGGTCGTCGCCTCCGGCGCGGTCGGCGATACCGAGAAGGTGGCGGCGGAATGAGCAAGCGCATGCGCCTGATCGTCATGGGTCAGCAGGCCTTCGGCAAGGACGTGCTGGCAAAGCTGCTGGATCACGGCCAGGACGAGGTGGTCGCGGTCTATTGCGAACCCGATCGCGAGGGAAAGCCGGTCGATCCGATCAAGGAACTGGCGATCGAGAAGGGCCTGCCGGTCTACCAGCCGGCCCATTTCAAGGATCAGGCCGACATCGATCAGCTGGCCGAGCTGAACGCGGACCTGATGCTGATGGCCTTCGTCAACGTCTTCGTGCCCGAGGCGGCGCGGGACACGCCGCGGTTGGGCTCGACCTGCTTCCATCCCTCGCTGCTGCCGCTGCATCGCGGCCCCTCGGCAGTGAACTGGCCGATCATCATGGGCAGCACCGAGAGCGGGTTCTGCTGGTTCTATCCGAGCGACGGCCTCGACGAGGGCGACGTCCTGATGGACTGGACCTGCCCGATCGAGCCCGACGACACGGTGATCGATCTCTACTTCAAGAAGATCTATCCCGCCGCCGTCGATTCCGCGCTGGAGGTCGTCGACCTGTACCGGTCCGGCAACCCGCCCCACAAGGAGCAGGACGAGGCCCGCGCGACCTACGAGCGGCGCTGCACCAAGAAGCACGCGCGGATCGACTGGAACAAGCCCGTCAAGCAGGTCTACGACCTGATCCGCGGCACCAATCCCTCGCCCGGTGCCTGGACCACCCTGAACGGCGAGGAGGTCCAGATCTTCGACGCCGCCCGCCTGCCCGGCGACGGGGTGTCGGGCAAGATCATCGAGATCACGGACGAGGGACTGTCGGTCCAGTGCATCGGCGGCCGCGTCCTGGTCAAACGGGTACGACCCGCCGGCGGCGGCAAGGTCTCGGCGACCGAATGGGCGGCTTCGGCCGGCCTCTCGGCCGGCGATCCGCTCGGTTCCTGAAACAAAGCGAAGCTAGGTAACTCCATCGTGTCAGACATTGAAATCGCCCGCAAAGCCGACAAGAAACCGATCCAGGAGATCGGCGCCAAGCTGGACATCCCGACCGAGCACCTGCTGCCCTTCGGGCACGACAAGGCGAAGGTCTCCGAAGCCTTCATCCAGTCGCTCGGCGATCGCGAGAACGGGCATCTGGTCCTCGTGACCGCGATCAACCCCACCCCGGCGGGTGAGGGCAAGACCACGACCACGGTCGGGCTCGGCGACGGGCTGAACGCGATCGGCAAGAAGGCCGCGATCTGCATCCGCGAGGCGTCGCTCGGGCCGAACTTCGGCATGAAGGGCGGCGCGGCCGGCGGCGGCTACGCGCAGGTCGTGCCGATGGAGGACATGAACCTCCATTTCACCGGCGACTTCCACGCCATCACGAGCGCGCACAACCTGCTCGCCGCGATGCTCGACAACCATATCTACTGGGGCAACGAGCTGGAGATCGACATCCGCCGCATCGCGCTCCGGCGGGTGCTGGACATGAACGACCGGGCGCTGCGGCAGATCGTCTGCAACCTCGGCGGCGTCTCCAACGGCTTCCCGCGCGAGGCCGGCTTCGACATCACCGTCGCGTCCGAGGTGATGGCGATCCTCTGCCTCGCCAGCGACCTCGCCGATCTCGAGAAACGGCTGGGCGACATCATCGTCGGCTACCGGCGCGACCGTTCGCCGGTCTATTGCCGCGACATCAAGGCGGACGGCGCGATGACCGTCCTTCTCAAGGACGCGATGCAGCCGAACCTGGTGCAGACGCTGGAGAACAACCCGGCCTTCGTGCATGGCGGCCCGTTCGCCAACATCGCGCATGGCTGCAACTCGGTCGTGGCGACGACGACGGCCCTGAAGCTCGCCGACTACGTGGTGACCGAAGCGGGCTTCGGCGCCGATCTCGGCGCGGAGAAGTTCTTCGACATCAAGTGCCGCAAGGCGGGCCTGCGCCCCTCGGCGGTGGTCCTCGTCGCCACGATCCGCGCGATGAAGATGAACGGCGGCGTCAAGAAGGACGACCTGGGCACCGAGAACGTCGAGGCCGTGAAGAAGGGCTGCGCCAATCTCGGCCGGCATATCGAGAACCTGCAGAAGTTCGGCGTGCCGCTGGTCGTGGGCATCAACCACTTCGTCACCGACACCGACGCCGAAGTGCAGGCGATCAAGGATTACTGCGCCGAGAAGGGCACCGAGGCGATCCTCAACACCCACTGGGCCGATGGCGGCAAGGGGATCGAGGAGACCGCGCGCAAGGTGGTGGAGCTGTGCGAAAGCGGGGTCGCGGACTACAAGCCGCTCTATCCCGACGAGATGGGCCTGTTCCAGAAGATCGAGACGATCGCCAAGGAGATCTACCGCGCCGACGACGTGGTGGCCGACACCAAGATCCGCAACCAGCTCAAGGAATGGGAAGCGCAGGGCTACGGCAATCTTCCGGTCTGCATGGCCAAGACCCAGTATTCCTTCTCGACCGACCCGAACCTTCGCGGCGCGCCGACCGGCCACGACCTGCCGATCCGCGAGGTTCGCCTTTCGGCCGGCGCGGGCTTCGTGGTCGTCGTCTGCGGCGAGATCATGACGATGCCCGGTCTGCCGCGCACGCCCTCGGCCGAGAAGATCATGATCAACGACGACGGTCTGATCGACGGCCTGTTCTGAAGGAAACGCGACGTGATCCGCAAGATTCTGGTTCCCATACGGAATGACGGCAAGGGCGGCAGCGTGCTCGCGTATGCGGCCGCGCTCGCCAAGCGGTCCGGTGCGCATATCGAGGCGGTGCATTGTCGTCCGCGCATCGAGGACATGATGCCCTATGGCGTCGTGATCCCGTCGTTCCTGCGCGAGCAGGTCAGACAGCAGGGCGAAAGCGTGGCCAGCGAGGAAGAGGCCGCGCTGCGCACCGAGTTCGAGACGACCGCCCGGACCTACGGTCTGGGCGTCGTGGACCGGCAGACGACGGACCAGAACACCGCGTCCTGGGTCGAGGTGCCGGGCAAGCAGGTCGACGTCATCCGCAACCGTGGCCGGCTGGCCGACCTGATCGCGGTCGCAAAGCCCGACCGCGACCGGAACCTGGGCTTCAACACGCTCAAGGCGGCGCTCTTCAACACCGGTCGCCCGGTGATGATGTGCCCACCGACGCCCACCCCGCCGGAGGTCCTCGGCAAGCACGTCTCGATCGCCTGGAACGGCTCCATCGAGGCGGTGCGGGCCGTGGTGATGATGCGGCGGGTGATCGAGGCGGCGGACACGATCTCGATCATGTCGAGCGGTTCGGAGCCGACCGGCACGACGGCGGAGGAATACCTGGAATATCTCGAGATCCGCGGGATGAAGGGCAAGATCGAGCGCTTCAAGGCCGGGAGGAGCGCGGGAGGGGCGCTGCTCGAGACCAGCCGCGGACTCGGTGCCGACCTGATGATCATGGGTGCCTACGGCGACAGCCACGAGCGCGAGACGATCTTCGGCGGCAACACGCAGGTTGTTGTGGACACGGCGACCATGCCGGTCGTGCTCGTCCACTAGGAGGGGGCAGCGCGAGGGTGTTTCGTCCCTCGCGCCACAACGAAGAGCCGCGGCAAGCGGCCGAAGAAAGCGGGATGGGATAAGCCCATCCGCTCGAACATCTAGGGAGGACTAAAACCATGAAAAAGCGCAATATTGTCGGACTTCTCGGAAGCGCCGTCTTTGGGCTGTCATCCTTCACCGGCGCGGCTGTTGCCCAGGACTGGGAGCCGAGAAGGCCCATCAGCTTGATCATCATGGCGGGCACCGGCGGCGGCGCCGACCAGATCGCACGCTTCATCCAGTCGGTCGCCCAGCAGAACGACATGACGCCGCGTCCGCTCGTGCCGGAAAACCGCGGCGGCGGCTCCGGCGCCGAGGCGCTGATCGCGGTGAACAACACCAATGCCCCGGACTACACGATCCTGGCGACGCTGAACTCGTTCTTTACCACGCCGCTGCTCCAGAGCAACCTCGGCATCGACATCACCGAGTTCACACCCATCGAGATCATGGGGGTCGATCCCTTCGTGCTCTGGGTGAACGCCGATTCCGGCATCACTTCGTTCGAACAATGGGTCGAGGAAGTGGGGAGCATGGAGCCAAACCAGTACGTCATGGGCGGAACGGGTCAGGGTCAGGAAGATTCCCTGGTGATCGGCTGGCTCGAGTCGAACTTCGACCTCGACATCAAGTACATCCCCTTCTCCGGTGGCGGCGAGGTGGCCGCGGCTCTCGCCGGCAACCAGGTCATGGCGACGGTCAACAACCCCGCCGAGGCGCGAGGCTTCCTTGCCAACGGGGACGTCGTTCCGCTGGCCATCTTCTCCGAGGAACGCTCGCCGAACCTTCCCGACGTTCCGACGATGGCGGAGCTGGGCCACGATTTCACCTACTACAACCAGCGTGCCATCGTCGGCGCCCCGGGCATGTCCGAGGAGGCGGCAGAGTACTACCGCGACCTCTTCCAGCAGATCTACGATGGCGAGCAGTGGCAGCAATACATGGAAGCCGAGAGCCTGGAGCCGCTGCAATTGGATGCGGAAGAGCAGACGACGTACTGGGAAGAGCAGATCGCCCGTCACGAGGAACTTCTGGCCGAGATCGGCACCCAGGCGGCGGAATGATCTTCCCGTCCTGAACCGGATCTTCTGAAAGACATGGCCTAGGGAGGGCTGGAATGCGCCGCGCCGAAATCACCACAGCGGGGGTTCTGGCCCTCCTTTCCATCTACATGATGTGGAAGAGTACCGAACTTCAGATCGGCTATATCCGGGGCTCCGGTCCCGGGGGCGGCTTCTGGCCGTTCTGGCTCTCCGCCATCATGCTGCTTTGCACCGTGCTGATCGCGATCAACGGGGTGCGAAGAAAATCGCCTCCGTCGCAAACGGACGAGCCGTTTCTCGACGGTTTCGCGCTCAAGAACCTGGTGTTCGTCGGCGGAGCGCTGGTCGCCTTCCTGCTGTTGATCAGCGTCGTCGGCATGCACATCGCGATCTTCCTGTTCCTGATCTACTACGTCGGGTTCCTGGGGCGGCACTCGTTCGTCGTGACCGCGAGCCTCGCGATCGGGGTGCCGATCGCGTTCTTCTTCTTCTTCGACGGATTGATGCGCATCCCGATGCCCACCGGAATGGCGTTCACGAATCCGCTCTACGACGTGCTCTACGGGCTGATCTACTGATGCAGGCCAATCAGCAGATGCGGGACATATCGGGTTTCGAGCGGCCAACCGCACGAGACGGCAAGCATACCATCGTCGGCGCGGGGAGGCGTCCGTAGAAATGGATACGTTTTCACTTCTAACTGACGGGTTCCTTCTGGCGGTCCAGCCATTGAACCTTGCCCTCATCATCGCGGGCGTCACGCTGGGGCTGTTCATCGGCGCCATGCCGGGTCTGGGCTCGGTCAATGGCGTGGCGATCCTTCTGCCGGTCACGTTCCTGGTGCCGCCTGGCTCGGCCATCATCTTTCTCGCCGCGATCTACTACGGGGCGATGTACGGGGGTGCGATCAGTTCGATCACGATGGGCATTCCGGGCGCCTCGACCGCGGTCGCCACGACCTTCGACGGCCGACCTCTGGCGCTCAAGGGCAGGGCAAGCCTCGCTCTGGTGGTCGCGGCAATCGCCTCGTTCATCGGCGGATCCGTGGCGAACATCCTCTTCACGCTCTTCGCGCCGCCACTCGCCAGCGTCGCGCTGAGCTTCGGCCCGCCCGAGATCTTCGCGCTGATGATGCTGGCCTTCGCCACCTTCGTGGGCCTGGGCGGCGACGACATCCCCAAGACGATCCTGTCGATCTGCTTCGGGCTGGTCCTCTCGGCGGTCGGCTTCGACGCGATCTCGGGGGCGCCGCGACTGGTGTTCTTCGACATCTCCGGCTTCTTGCACGGCATCAACTTCCTGGTGCTCGCGATCGGCGTCTACGGCATCGGCGAAATGATCTGGACGCTCGATTCGACCCGTGGGAAGCTCACGACGACGAAAGCCAGCATGTCGTTCTCCGGCGTCATCAAGGACGCCAAGGAAGGCATGGGCCGGAGCTGGAAGGGTACGACAATCGGCTCTTTCGGGGGCTTCTTCGTAGGAATGTTGCCGGCGGCCGGCGCCACGCCCGGATCACTGATGGCCTACGGCGTCGCCAAGATGGTCTCCCGCGAGTCCCAGGAGTTCGGCAAGGGCCATCCCGAAGGCGTCGCGGCGCCGGAAGCGGCCAACAACTCGGCCTCCACCGGTGCCATGCTGCCGATGCTGACGCTCGGCATCCCGGGCTCGCCCACCACGGCGATCCTTCTGGGCGGCATGATCATCTGGGGGCTCGTCCCCGGTCCGCGGCTCTTCATCGATGAGCCGGAATTCGTCTGGGGCCTGATCGGGTCGTTCTACGTCTCGAACTTCTTTGCCGTGATCGTCAACATCGCGCTCATCCCGCTGTTCATCTGGATGCTCAGGACACCCTTCACGATCCTGGCGCCGATGATCTTCGTCCTGTCGGTCGTTGGCGGCTACGCGGCGATGCAGGACATGCACGATGTCTGGCTGCTCCTGATCTTCGGCTTCGGGGCCTACTTCCTGCGCAAGCTCGACTACCCGCTGGCCCCCGCGGTGCTGGCGATCGTGCTCGGCCCGATCGCCGAGCCGACGCTGCGCCAGTCGCTGCTGCTGTCCTCGGGCGATCCGATGATCTTCTTCAGCCGGGGGATCTCCGGACCGATCATGGTCATCGCGATCATCCTGATCTTCCTGCCGCTGCTGAAGAAGATCTTCTACCGGGGCAGGGCGACGAAGGCGCGCGCCTGACGATCATGGGCGTCGCGACAGCACGAGAGATGAGCCGGGCGACGTCGTCCGGCTCTTCCTGTCTACAGGCCGACCCGACATGACCCCGCCCACGGAGGAGTTCGACGCCTGGCACCCCGGATTGAAGTCCGAGCTTCCGCCCGAACTTCTGCCGCAGGTGACGCTTTACCGGCCCGCGAATTCCGAGGTCGACTATCGACAGGCCAGGGAGGCGGCGGAGTTCTGCGGGCTGAAGCCGCAGGACATGATCGCCTTCCGGGCCGACCGCCTCGCGATCCACGAGGTCCTGATCCGCGTCACCGCCGACTTCCACGTTCCCGACGGCCCGAACTACGAGGAGCTGGGCCTGAACCTGCGCAGCATGGCCAAGCGGCTCCTCGACCATCACGTCCTGCCAAGGCAGGACGAACTGGAGGCGGCGTTCGAGGCCGTCCGGGCCGAGGCGCGGGAGCGGATCGACGCGATCCTGCACCGGGACGTGTTCGCGCCGGCCGAGCCCGTTCCGACGCCGAAACCCTCGTTTCTCGGGCGCTTCGTGGGGCGCGACAGGCCGATGCGCCGCGAGGCCCCGGCGGCGACCGCGCCCCCCGAGATCGCGGCCCTCGCAGCTTGGAAGGATGCGCTGGCCGAAACCGAGGACACGCTGGAGCAGGCCTGCCTGAGAAGCCTCGGAATGATCGTCGGCGGGATCGTGGGACGGTGCGGTCGCCTGATGGCAGACCGGGATCTTGTCGTCCGCCTGTCGACCAATCTCATCTGCAATTCCTACGGCAGCCAGCGCATCGGCGCGCTGATCGCGCCGATCCTCCATGCCGCCGCCGAGACCGAGGGGTACCGCCTCCTGCCGCGTCAGGAGGCGCCGGTCGTGTTGAACGTCAAGGGCGCCTCGGCCGCCGGCAAGAGCACGATCCGGCCCCTTCAGCGCGAGTTGGCGGAGCGGCTGGGCGTACCCTGGGAGGATTTCGCGCTGGTCAGCCCGGATTACTGGCGGAAGTTCCTGCTCGATTACGACAGCATGGGCGAGGATTTCCGCTACGCCGCCATGCTGACGGGGCAGGAACTCGAGATCGTCGACCGGAAGCTCGACCACTACATGGCCGCGAAGGCCGCGCGCGGCGAGATGACCCATCTGCTGATCGACCGCTTCCGGTTCGACAGCTTCGCCTCCGAGAAGAAGGACGGCGCCGAAGGACGGCTGCTCAGCCGCTTCGGCGACACCGTCTTCATGTTCTTCGTCATCACGCCGCCGACCGAGACGGTGGTGCGCGCCTGGAAGCGGGGGGCCGCGACCGGGCGCTACAAGGCGGTCGACGACCTGCTCGACCACAATGTCGAAGCCTATACCGGGATGCCGGAGCTGTTCCTGACCTGGGTCAACAAGACCCAGCAGAAGGTTCATTTCGAGTTTCTGGACAACGACGTCCCGTTCGGCGAGCGTCCCCGGACCGCGGCGTTCGGCTGGAACGGGCAGATCCATGTCCTGGACGCGGATTGCATACGCAAGATGAGCCGGTACCGGAGGCTCAACGTCGATGCGAAGACGCCCGAGGACGTCTATCTGCCCGGGTCCGGCCCCGACGAGGACATCCTCGCGCGGTTCGTGGAGATGATCCCGGAGGTCGTCTTTCTCGATCCCGGGGGCACGCGCGTGCTGGCGCGCATCCACGACCGGAAATGCGTCTTCGAGGTCGAGGATTTCCTGGCACGCCTCGACCTCCCGACGGACCGGCCCGACACGCCCGGCGGTCACGACGACGCCGCATCGCCCGAGACGCTGCGGACCGAGCTCGAACGCGAAAGGACCTTTACCGTCGGCCAGTGGGGAAGTGTCTGATCGGACGCGGCCCGGCAACGATCGAGCCTGGAAGCACCAGATAGCTCTGCCTTCCTCGTCAGAGACGTTGCTCCGACCAAGCGATGAACGTCATAAGCAGCCTTTCGCCGCGCCGTGCTTGAGCGTCCGCAGTGCGGGATAAGCGTCCGTTTGCTACGCTACTTCGAACGACCACTCACAGGCATCTCGAGCGACGGTTCTATTGACCGGCACCGGCATCTGTTCCGAACATCGTCCCGTGCATAATTCGGCCCGGCACAAGGGTGAAGCCACCTGTGACGCCCGAGGCCCCGTCCCTCCGGGACGGTCCGGTCGGTGAAGATCGTGAGGTGCACCGGGGCTTCGCGAAGCCCCGCGAGCTTGAGGGCGAGATAGTCCTGTCGCGTACACGGGCTACGCGGCGAAAGACGCCGTCATGGGTTGCTCGGGAGCTTCGGTGATCTGCAATGCGTTCCTGGGCGAAATGGACGACATCAGCAAGCTCTCTGCGGATTCCGAGACCTTCGACGTGTCATCCGGCAACGGCTGGGGCTGGGGCACTGAGGTCTCGGGTTCAGGCTTCTACTATGAGGATGACGGGGCCTACAAATTTACCCTCGGCAAGACGCACTACAGCAATTCTGGAGCTGGCCTAATCGCGCGCTACGAAACTAAGAAGCTTCGCGTCTCGCGCATGCCTGAGCAGATGGTGCAGCTCGTGCCGAACCCGCTTCCCGCGTCGGCATTCCTGATCGCAGGAGCCATGGGCGCGCTCGGCTTCACCGCGCGCCGTCGCAAGGCTCAGGGTGCATCCTGAAGCTCTTCGATCTGGCAGGCCGCTTCGGCGTCCTGCCAGATGTTCTGCGACGGACTAGATTTCGATCAAGGGTTTTGCAACGTCCGAGGCGAGGATCTGGTATTCAAAAAAACAGGTGTTTTCTGACACCTGTCGGCTGGTTCGGTCAGCGCGGATTTTACAGAATGACTCAGTCCGTTAAGTCATGCCTACCCGAAGCGATTGGCCGTGCTTGCCGCGAGAGATCGGCCTCTTGACGATCGAAGATGCGACCCAGATCGGTTCCGCAAAGCTGTTGCTGACTGGGGGATGATGCCCTGCATTCGGGCCGGAAGGCCCAAGGCATACCCGCAAGCCATGACAGATGCCGCTATAGAGAACGTGACCGGATCAAGATCATGTTCGGGCGCCTGAAGGACCGGGGACACGTGATACGACAGGTCCCCTGCCGTGTTCCTCCCGGCCATCGCAACAGGCTACCGGACTAGGACGACCTGCACGCCGACGGCCTGGGCTACATTTGCCCAAGCCCTGTCAGCTGTCACCGCTGGCAAGTTCAGGGCAACAGCCAACGCCAGGCAGGACCGATCGCCGAGGCTGAGCCCGTCGCCCGCCGTTGCATCGCGCATTTGACCGGCAATCATGGCTTGGGCCTCGTCATGAGGATGAACATCGAGACGTAGGCGAGAAAGCAGGTCGGGCACGACCTTGGGCGGTATTCCTTTCTGGATCGTCTTGGCAACGATCTCCTGCAGGTTGACGGTCGAAATGGCTGCATTCCGCAGCCACTCGCGAGCCTTGTCGGATCCCTTCTCTCCCTGAAGGTCGACGAACACCGCGGAGGTGTCGATCACGCAGATCGCCATCAGCGTGGTGCCGTGCCGGATCCGCCACCTTGCTCCGCCGCAGCATCGGCCCGGCGTTCGGCAATGACCTCGCTCGCGATATCTTCTCCACCGGAGACATAGGATCGGAACAGAGCACCTGCCTCGTCGAGGGAGTGATCAGCGGTGGTAAGCCGTACTACATCGCCATCGATCTCCGCCATCACCTGACCGCCCCGCTCGACGCCGAGTTGTCGCCGCATTTGGGCAGGAAGGACAAGCCGACCATTGGGAAGGACATTCACACGCATGGGACACCTGACCAATAAAATCGTAATGGATAGATAGACGAAAATTGGTCACTTATCAATATACGGTCAAGATAGTCTAAGTTACCAAGCTTAATGTGTGGAGCACTAAGCTCAGAAGGGTCATGCGACCGAAGTCGACCTAATAGTCCGAACATGCTGGCTCACGCAGGAACCGTGCATGCAGCACATGTCCACAAGGGGATCCGATGCCGGCCATATAGCCGAATGTTCTGCTTGCCGAACTGCTACGCCACCACATTACCAAGACGGATGCTTGCACCTTGCCCGTCTACTGAGCCCGGCATTTGGCTGTGATCCGGAAGGACGATATGCGTCGTCCCTCCGGCATTATCGTTCGTTTCGAGGCGTCATCCGCCGGTGGCCTCGAAAACCTGTCCGGTCGAGTACCTCGACTCGGCGCTCGCCGCGAGGACGTAGAGCGGCGCGATCTCGACAGGTTGCCCGGGGCGGCCGAACACAGTGTCGGAGCCGAATTCCGGTATCGCTTCCGTGGGCTGGCCACCAACGACCTGCAAAGGCGTCCAGAATGGACCGGGCGCCACCGCGTTGACCCGGATCCCCCGCGACCCGAGCTGCTTTGCCAGCGCCTTAGCAAAGATCACGTTCGCGGCCTTGGTCTGAGAATAATCGAACAGATTCTCGGGCGGGTCTTCGGCCACCACGGAAGCGGTGATAATGATGGAAGCGCCTGCTTCCATGTGCGGCAGGGCGGCTTTCGTGATCCAGAACGGGGCGTAGATGTTGGTCTTCATCGTCGCGTCGAAATTCTCGTCCGAGATGTCCTCGATCGACGCCGCCGATTGCTGGAAGCCCGCGTTGTTGACGAGGATATCCAGCCCGCCCAGCTCCTCGACGGCGCGCTCGACCAGTTCGCGGCAGAAGGCGGGATCGGTGATGTCGCCGGGTATGGCGACGGCCGTGCGCCCAGCTTCCTCGATCAGGGCTACGACCTGCTTGGCGTCCTGCTCTTCCTCGGGGAGGTAGTTGATGGCAACGTCGGCCCCTTCACGCGCATAGGCGATTGCCGCGGCACGACCTATCCCGCTGTCACCGCCGGTGATCAATGCCCGACGTCCGGCGAGGCGGCCCGAGCCCCGATAGCTTTCTTCCCCGTGATCGGGCACCGGGGTCATCTCGCTGGCCAGGCCCGGCCATTCCTGCCGCTGCTCTTCGAAGGGCGGCTGAGGATAGGCCGTCTGAGGGTCGCGCATCTCCGCCAAAGGGGTACCCGCGGCAGCTTCCTCCGGGGTCTGTGCTTGT
This sequence comes from uncultured Jannaschia sp., assembly GCF_947494055.1. Classification (GTDB taxonomy): domain Bacteria; phylum Pseudomonadota; class Alphaproteobacteria; order Rhodobacterales; family Rhodobacteraceae; genus Jannaschia. Next base: position 26,543 of record NZ_CANLTR010000034.1, read on the forward strand.
GCTGCACCGGCAAACCCGGCTGCAGCGACGCCTCCAGCCATGCCGCCAAGGACCATGCGTCGTTGCGGATCGTGCAGGTTGTCGTCGTTCATGGGATGTCCTTGCGTCAGATAGATTCAGCTCGATCGAGCCGACGTACGCGACGTCGAGCCCGAATGTTCCGTAACAACCGGCAGGACATTCTATCGCCGGAAGCCAGCGTCATGTCTTCAAGGTGGTGAAAGTCAGGGAACACGCCTCGAGGCGGAATGGCGCCGGTACCTGCGGCAACACATTATGTGGCTGTTCCCGCTGGTCATGGACTTTCGCAGCCAGCGCAGAGAAGGCGATGGTCATCGAGGGTGTCAAATTCACCGGCGACGTCGCCGAGATCGACGCCACCAACCGCGCCGTTTGATCAGGCCGCGTCACCCAGATTCAGCCATAGCTCCGGGGAGGTCTGCTCCTCGCTCTTCCCGGCGAAAAGGCATCCCACGGAAATACGCGTTTGGCAGAATGACGCAGTCTGTAGAACACGCCCTGCGAGGCCGATAATCGAATATTATGTGGGCTGACATTCCTTTTTTCTGGGAGGTATCCGCAAACTGCGTTGGTCGGCTATGCGGGATAAAGCAACCATCCTGCTTTGCACTCTGGACGACCGCTTGCGTAATTCGGGCGGGATCAGATCGCTCTCGCGGAAATGACGACGGCCGGCATGGGGACCGTCCATTCCGGCCCGCTGCCGTGGTTGTCGAGGATCCGCTGCACCACCGCGGCCCGGATCGCCCGCGCGTGATCCTCGGGCTGCGGGCGCAGCAGGGCGCCGCCCCGGGCCGTGCCGTCTCGGAAAAACTCGAAAGGGGCGCCAGGATCGTTCACCTGCCAACCGGAGGCGACGACGTCGCAGGAAAATTCGCCGAAACCCACGGCCTCCAGAGCGGGATAGGCGATCTCCGGGTCCGCATAGTCATTGGCGCCAGGCCCGGGGGGCAGAGCGATATCCGGTGATCCATGGGCCCCGATCGCGCCGAAGACATAGCCAAACGCACCGTCGACCTCGGGACCGCACCAGGTCGAGAAGGCGATCCGGCCGCCATCTCGCAGAACCCGCCGCGCCTCTGCCAGTACGCGGGGCGGCTCGGGGATATGCGGCAGGCCGAATCCGATGGTCAGCGCATCGAAACTGGCGTCCGCGAAGCCAAGCTGCGTCGCGTCGCCATTCACAAATGTCGCACCGGGCACCGCTGCCTTCGCGATGTCGAGCATGGCGGGTGAGAAATCGAGGCCGGTCACCCTCGCTCCGGCCTCGACCAGGGCAGCCGACACGTTCCCGGGGCCGCAACACAGGTCGAGCGCTTCCATGCCAGGTCCCGCCTCGACGGCGGAAACGAGGTGCGGGACAACGATGTCCGATGCCATCGCGAACCCGCGCGCATAGGCGCCGGCGACTGTCGGTTCGGACCATTCCCGTCTTTCCAGTTCGGCAAAGGCTCCGGTATCCGTCATGTCGTGCCTTCGCGGTTTCGGGTGCCGAAACGGAACCTGGATGTCGCTGGCGCAAAAGGCCGCGTGCAGCAGCTTAGCACGGTTCCCGATGGCGGAGACCGGAAAAGGACGCCAAGGCGGAGCGAATGCTCCGCCTTGGCAATGCGCGACGCCGGCTTTTACTGCGCCGGCGTGATCGCGCCGGCGGGGATCGTGACGCTCGTGTCGTTTCGCGCGTGATGGCGTCGGATCATCGGACGCAGCACGAGGATCGCCGCCAGGGCTGCCATGAGATCGAGGCAGGCCATCGTGTAGAACACGGTGGTCCAGCCACCCGTCGCCTCCATCACGAGATTGCCGACCGGAACCAGCAGCGCCGCGAAACCCTTCGCGGTGTAGAGCGCGCCGTAGATCTTGCCGATATGCTTGGTTCCGAACACGTCGCCCGCCGTCGCCGAGAAGAGCGAATAGACCTCGCCCCAGGCGATGAAGACGACGCCCGAAAGCAGCACGAACGCGATCGGATGGTGGCCGAGCTGCGACAGGGCGAAGATGCCGGCCCCCTCGAGCGAGAAGGCGATGAACATCGTCGGTTCGCGCCCGATCTTGTCGGAGACGAAGCCGAAGAGCGGCCGCGAGAGACCGTTCATGAACCGGTCGAGCATCAGCGCCAGTGGCAGGGCCGCCATGCCGAAGAAGACCACCGTGTCGGCGACGCCGAGATCCTCGGCCATCGGGCCGAGCTGCGCCACGGCCATCAAGCCGCCGGTCACGGTCGCGGTGAACATCGCGAGCATGACCCAGAAGACCGGCGTCCGCAGCGCCTCGCCGAGCGTGTAGTCGCGGCGGCTCTGCAGCACATTGGTCGAATAGCTGACCTCGTCGCCTCTGGGCGCCTTCAGCAACCATGCGAGCGCGAAGATTGCCACGCCCTGAATGAGGGCGAAGGTGAAGAAGGCCGACTGGTAGCCGGAAGTCTCGATCATCCGCGCGATCGGCATGATCGTCAGGATGGTCCCCGCGCCGTAGCCGCCCGCCGTCAGGCCGACGGCGAGGCCGCGTCGGTCGGGGAACCACTTGAGCGCGTTGTTGATGCAGCTCGCGTAGACGCATGCGACACCGGCACCGCCGACGGCGCCGCCGAGGTAGAACATGGCGAGCGATTCCGCCTGGGAATTGATGATCCAGGCAAAGGCGATGAGCAGGCCGCCGGCCGCCACGATCTTGCGCGGACCCTGGATGTCGATGAAGTGACCGACGAGCGGGGTGCTCCAGGTCTGCATCAGGACGAAGATGGTGAAGGCCGTCTGGATCGCCGCGCGGCTCCAGTCATGGCTCTCCTGGATCGCCGGAACGAAGAGCGTCCAGGAATACTGCACGTTCGAGGCGGCAACCATGCAGGCAATACCTGCCACGAGTTGCAGCCATCGGTTGACCGGCACAGGCTCGGCCGGATGAGATGACCTCGATAGGCTCGACACGGGGGTAGTCCTCCCAGATGCGGCGGAGACGTCGTCTCGCACCAGACCGATCGTGCTGATCGGCGCTTTTTGATGATTGGATGAGGTATCCGGCCCGGCTCGACCGAGCGGAATCTGTCAGAACGTCTGGACGACGGTGGCACGGCTGCGCCAGTTCATCCGGATCGACACGGCCGCGATCGGCGGCGGATCCGGCTCGGACGGCACGTCGTTCTCTGCGACCCGTTCCGTCCGGGCCGTGCTCTCGCGGGGAAAAGCGATCTCGCTCGGATCGTGGGCGGCAATCTCCGTGACGACCTTCGGCACATTGCCGGGAAAGGCTTCACCGATCAGCGCCACGACCGGAAGGCGGCGAAGGTTCGGGAGAGCCCCGCACGGGGCAATGACCAGATTCTGGCGCATGACTGCCCGAACTCGCACCGGCCGACGATTCTGGCAAGATTCCATGTTGCCGGACGAACGAAGATTACGCGCCGAAGGCGAATAAGCGCCGATGCGGCGCCGGCCGGGGGAGATGCCCGCGGCGTGGCGACCATACGCCGTTCCCCGGGCGTTTGAGGTCGGCCGCCGGCAATGCCTCGCCCGGCTTGCCATCGACGGGTCCGGCACCGGCCGAAGCCCCGATCTGGACCGGAACTTCGGCCTGTGTCCCCGCCGGGCGCGACCCGATCAGCTATCGGGGGTCAGCAGGATCTTTCCGCGATGCGTCGCGTCTTCCATCATGCGGTGCGCCTGCGTGGCGGCCTCGAAGGGAAACGTCCGGTGGGTCTGGGCGGAGAGCCGGCCGTCGGCGAAGAGCGGCCAGACCGAGGCCTCGAGAGCGCTTGCGACGGCGGTCTTGAACGCATCGGGGCGCGACCGGAGGGTGGAGCCGGTATAGACCAGCCGCTTGAGCATGATCGGCATCAGGTCGATCTCGACCTTGGAGCCCGCGTTGAACGCCAGCTGGACGATCCGCGCATCCGCGCGGGCGGCCTTGATGTTCCGCGCCACGTAGTCGCCGCCGATGATGTCGAGGATCAGGTCGGCGCCGCCGGCCTCGCGCACCGCCGCCACGAAATCCTCCTCGCGGTAGTTGATCGCCCGCCGCGCCCCGAGCGACCGGCAATAGGCGCAGTCGTCCTCGCTGCCGCAGGTGGCGAGGACCGTGAGGCCCAGCCGGGCGCCGAGCTGCACCGCCGTCGAGCCGATGCCGCCCGCGCCGCCATGGACGAGGAGCACCCGATCCTTCTCGATCTCCCGGTCGTGGAACAGGTTGCTCCAGACCGTGAAGTAGGTCTCGCAGAGACCGGCCGCGTCGATCTCGGACACGCCCTCGGGGATCGGCAGGCAATGCCCCGCATCGACCGTCACGTATTCCGCATAGCCGCCGCCATTCGTCAGCGCGCAGACGCGATCCCCGACGCGCCAGCGATCGACGCCGTCCGCGACCGCGACGACCTCGCCGGAGACTTCCAGCCCCAGCAGGTCGGACGCGCCCTTCGGGGGCGGGTAATGCCCGCGGCGCTGGACCAGGTCGGGGCCGTTGACGCCCGCCGCAGTCACGCGGATCAGGACGTGACCGGGCTCCGGGCGCGGCACCGGCCTCTCGCCGGTCTGCAGCACATCGGGTCCCCCCGACTCGCGCATCTCGACGGTCCTCATACTCTCTGGCAGCATCTCGGTCCTCCGGTGGTTCGCCCAAGACTATGCCGTCGGGCGGAATTGGCAAACCGGCTTGCACGGAGGACCGGATGATCGAGCTGCGGGATCTGAGACTTCTGGTCGCGCTGTCGCGGCACAGGAATTTTTCGCGCGCGGCGGCCGAATGCGGGATCTCGCAGCCGGCCTTCTCGATCCGCATCCGCAAGATGGAGGACGGCTACGCCCTGCCTCTGGTGCGGCGCGGCAATACCTTCATGGGCTTCACGCGCGAGGGGGAGATCGTGCTGCGATGGGCGCGCAAGCTCCTGGCCGATGCGGAAGGGTTGCAGCAGGAGATCGACGGGCTCAGCCGCAATCTCAGCGGCAGGCTGACGCTCGGCGTGATCCCGACGGCGATGCCGTTCGCGGCGCGCGTCTCCTCCATGTTGCGCCTGGCGCATCCCAACCTCTCGATCGAGCTCAACTCGCTCTCGACCCGCCTGATCGAGATGCGGCTCCAGGACTTCTCGATCGATGCCGGCATCATGTATGTCCGCGATGCCGACCCCGAGACGACGGTGTCCCTCTACGAGGAGGGCTATGTGCTGATCGCCCCGCAATCGCTGGTCGAGCGCTTCGGCCCGGAGGTGACCTGGTCCGACGCGGCCTCGTTGCCGCTCTGCCTGCTGACCCGCGACATGCGCAACCGCGAGCTGATCGACGCGGTGTTCGCCAGCATCTCGACGGTGCCGACGGTGGTGATGGAAGCGACCGGCTTCACCGCGGTCCTGGCCCAGGTCGCGAGTGGCCACGCCGCCACCATCGCGCCGCGGGCCGTGGCCGACACCTTCGTCACGCTCGGCACGACCAGGCAGTTTCCGCTGATCGAGCCCGTCGTGACCCATGCGGTTGGATTGTCGGTGAAGAACCAGACGCCGGTCCTGCCGATGGTGCAGGCGCTGCGTCGCGCGATCCGGGCCGCTTTATAAGCTCCATAAATAATGGATTATTACGTCGCCACTGGAAGTTATTGCGAAGATATGCGATATACCAAGCCAACAGGGAGGCGGATATGGCTTTGGATCAAGGCGACGGAGTCTGGAAATCGGGCAAGGGCCGCGGACGGAAGACGCCGAAAGGCCGGCAGCTCGACGCCGAAGCCCTGGAGGAGGTCAGGTCGCTCCTCGGCGACACGCCGCGCCGCCGCGACCTGCTGATCGAATACCTGCATCTGATCCAGGACCGGTACGGCTGCCTGTCGGCGCCGCACCTGCGCGCGCTGGCCGAGGAAATGCGCACCGGCATGGCCGAGATCTGGGAAGTCGCGACGTTCTACGCGCATTTCGACCCCCTGCGCGAGGACGACCCGGTGCCGCCCGACCTCACGATCCGCGTCTGCGACTCGCTCTCCTGCGAGCTGGCGGGATCGGAGGCGCTGCTCGCGGCGCTGGAGGGCGGGCACGATCCGGCCCGGATCCGCGTCCTGCGCGCGCCCTGCATGGGCCGCTGCGATACTGCGCCGGTGCTCGAGATCGGCCACCGCCATGTCGACTACGCCACGCCCGAGAAGGTCGACGCGGTGATCGCCTCGGGTGATTTCCACCCCGAGATCCCCGATTACGAGACGTTCGAGGCCTATCGCGCCGAGGGCGGCTACGGCAGGCTCACCGAGCTGCGCACGAACGGCGACTGGGAGAAGGTCCAGGACGTCGTCGCGCAATCGGGACTGCGCGGCCTCGGCGGCGCCGGCTTCCCGGCGGGCAAGAAGTGGGGCTTCGTGCGCGGCAATCCCGGCCCGCGCTATCTCGCCGTCAACGGCGACGAGGGCGAGCCGGGCACGTTCAAGGACCGCTGGGTTCTGGAGCGGACGCCGCACCTGTTCCTCGAGGGGATGCTGATCGCCGCCTGGGCGGTGGAGGCCGAGCGCTGCTTCATCTACATGCGCGACGAATATCCCGCCGTCCTGCACATCCTGCACACCGAGATCGCGGCGCTGGAGACGGCGGGGATCGTCACGCCGGGCTATGTCGAGCTCCGCCGCGGCGCGGGTGCCTATATCTGCGGCGAGGAATCGGCGATGATCGAGTCGATCGAGGGCAATCGCGGCTATCCGCGCCTGCGTCCGCCCTACGTCGCGTCCGTCGGCATCTTCGACCGCCCGACGCTCGTTCACAACGTCGAGACCCTTTACTGGATCACCCGGGTGGTCCGCGAGGGACCGGAAATCCTCAACTCGGTCGAGAAGAACGGCCGTATCGGGCTCAGGCGGTATTCCGTCTCGGGCCGAGTCGCGGAGCCGGGCGTCTACCTCCTGCCGGCGGGATCGACGATCACCGACGTGATCGAGGCCGCGGGCGGCATGATCGAGGGTCACACCTTCAAGGCCTATCAGCCGGGCGGCCCGTCCTCGGGACTGCTGCCGGCCTCGCTCGACGACGTGCCGCTCGATTTCGACACGCTGCAGCCGCATGGCAGCTTCATCGGATCGGCCGCGGTGGTCGTGCTGTCGGACCACGACAGCGCGAAGTCGGCCGCGCTCAACATGCTGCGGTTCTTCGAATCCGAATCCTGCGGCCAGTGTACCCCGTGCCGGGTCGGCTGCGAGAAGGCCGTGAAGCTGATGCAGGCCGACAAGTGGGACGGCGAGTTGCTGGAAGATCTCTGCACGGCGATGGCCGATGCCTCGATCTGCGGTCTGGGCCAGGCGGCGCCGAACCCGATCCGGCTGGCGATGAAGCACTTTCCGCAGGAGGTCGGCGCGACGGACGGCGCGCCGCCGACCGATGGCTACGATACCGAACAAGCGCTCGAGCGGCGGGAGATGAACTGATGGCCGATACGACCCGTTTCACGCTCGATGGCCGCGAGGTCGAGGCCCTGCCGGGCGAGACGATCTGGCAGGTGGCCAAGCGCGAGGGCACGCTGATCCCGCATCTGTGCCACAAGGACGCGCCGGGCTATCGGCCCGACGGCAATTGCCGGGCCTGCATGGTGTCGATCGAGGGCGAGCGCGTGCTGGCCGCCTCGTGCACCCGCGCGCCGGCGGACGGCATGGTGGTGACCACGGCCGAGCCGCGCGAGACCCGCGCCCGGAAGCTCGTGATGGAGATGCTGCTGGCCGACCACCCGAAGGAGGCGGACGCGCATGACCGCTCCTCGCACATGCGGGCGATGGCCGAGATGCAGGGCGTCGAGACGAGCCGCTTCCCGGCGCTGGAGCGGGACCGCGTGCCGCTCCTCGACGACAGCCACGTGGCGATGAGCGTCAATCTCGACGCCTGCATCCAGTGCGGTCTCTGCGTCCGGGCCTGCCGCGAGGTCCAGGTCAACGACGTGATCGGCATGGCCGGACGCGGCCACGACGCCTATCCGGTCTTCGACTTCGACGACCCGATGGGCGCGTCGACCTGCGTCGCCTGCGGCGAATGCGTGCAGGCCTGCCCGACCGGCGCGCTGATGGAGTCGAACGTCCTCGACGAGGCGCAGCGCGGCGACAGCGCCGATTACGACAGCGCCGTCGACAGCGTCTGCCCGTTCTGCGGGGTGGGCTGCCAGATCTCGCTCAAGGTCAAGGACGGCCGCGTCAAGTATGTCGACGGGATCGACGGGCCGGCGAACCAGAACCGGCTTTGCGTCAAGGGCCGCTTCGGTTTTGACTACATCCACCATCCGCACCGGCTCACCAAGCCGCTGATCCGCCGCGAGGACGCGCCCGCCAAGGGGCTGAACGTCGATCCCCAGGACTGGAGCCGGCATTTCCGGGAAGCGAGCTGGGACGAGGCGCTCGACGCCGCGGCCAACGGCCTCGCGCGGCTGCGCGACGATACCGGCGAGCGCGTGGCGGGCTTCGGCTCGGCCAAGTGCACCAACGAGGAGGCGTATCTGTTCCAGAAGCTGATCCGCCAGGGCTTCGGGCACAACAACGTCGACCATTGCACGCGGCTCTGCCACGCCTCGTCGGTGGCGGCCCTGATGGAGAACGTCGGATCGGGGGCGGTCACCGCCACCTTCAACGAGATCGAGAACGCCGACGTGGCGATCGTGATCGGCGCGAACCCGGTCGAGAACCATCCCGTGGCCGCGACCTTCTTCAAGCAGTTCACCAAGCGCGGCGGCAAGCTGATCGTGATGGATCCGCGCGGCGTCGGCCTGCGCCGCTTCGCCACGCACATGCTGCAGTTCAAGCCCGGCGCCGACGTGGCGATGCTGAACGCGATCATGCATGTCATCGTCGAGGAAGAACTCTACGATCGGCAGTACATCGCGGGGTTCACCGAGAACTGGGAGGCCGAGAAGGCGCATCTGGCCGACTTCCCGCCCGAGAAGATGTCCGAGATCTGCGGCATTCCCGCAGATACGCTGCGCGCCGTCGCCCGCGAATTCGCCTCGGCCAAGGCGGGCATGATCTTCTGGGGGATGGGCATCTCCCAGCATATCCACGGCACCGACAATTCGCGCTGCCTCATCAGCCTGGCGCTGATGTGCGGCCATGTCGGACGGCCGGGCACGGGGCTGCACCCGCTGCGCGGCCAGAACAACGTCCAGGGCGCGTCCGATGCCGGCCTGGTCCCGATGTTCCTGCCCGACTACCAGAGCGTGACCGACGACGGCGTGCGTTCGGCCTTCACCGAGATCTGGAATTCCGGCGACTTCTCCGACCAGAAGGGCCTGACGGTGACCGAGATCATGGACGCCGCGCACGAGGGGAAGATCCGGGGCATGTACGTCCAGGGCGAGAACCCGGCCATGTCGGACCCGGATGTCGACCACGCCCGCGACGCGCTGGCCAAGCTCGAGCATCTCGTCGTGCAGGACATCTTCCTGACCGAGACGGCGAACTATGCCGACGTGATCCTGCCGGCCTCGGCCTTCGCCGAGAAGACCGGGACGGTGACGAACACCAACCGACAGGTGCAGATGGGCCGGCCCGCGCTGGCGCCGCCGGACGACGCGCGCGAGGATTGGTGGATCACCACCGAGCTCGCTCGCCGGCTCGGCCTCGACTGGGGCTACACCCATCCGCGCGAGGTCTTCGCGGAGATGAAGCGCGGGATGGCGTCGCTCGACAACATCACGTGGGAGCGGCTGGAGCGCGAGAACGTCGTGACCTATCCCTCGCTCTCGCCCGACGATCCGGGTCAGCCGATCGTCTTCGGCGACGGCTTCCCGCGTCCCGACGGGCGTGCCAAGTTCACGCCCGCGAGCGTGATCCCGCCCGACGAGGTGCCCGACGCCGATTATCCGATGGTGCTGACCACCGGCCGGCAGCTCGAGCACTGGCATACCGGGTCGATGACCCGGCGCTCCAAGGTGCTCGACGCGGTGGAACCGGAAGCGAACTGCTCGCTCAACCCCAAGACGCTGCAGCGCATGGGTGTCGAGCCGGGCGGCATGGTGCGCCTCGTGACGCGCCGCGGCGAAATCACCACGATGGCGCGTGCCGACTGGGCGATCGCCCCGGATATGGTCTTCGTCCCCTTCGCCTATGTCGAGGCGGCGGCCAATATCCTGACGAACTCGGCGATCGATCCCTACGGCAAGATTCCGGAGTTCAAGTTTTGCGCGGTCCGGGTCGAAGCCGCCGACGTTTCGCAGGTGGCTGCGGAGTAACATGCGCGGCGTCTGCGGCGGGCCGGATTCCATGGGCCCCTCGCAGACGCCTCCGGCGACATGTCGAATGTCGCCGGGGGAGATCCCGATCGCCGTCGTCGACAGACCGAGGGCAGGCGTCCGGCCTGACTGCCCGGGCGATCAGCGGGACGGTCGGATCACCGCATCGACGAAGCCGGTCTTTCTGTTAGCATAGCGCCTTCGTCCTGCATGGCGTGTTGCCTCACGTAACTTTGCTACCGCTTGCCTCATCGAGAGTGTTACCCGCTGACCTGGCATGAGGCCTTCGGA
>NZ_CANLTR010000035.1 GCF_947494055.1 uncultured Jannaschia sp.
ATCCTCCTCAAAAGGATGAATCACACCGCCTCCCTCATGGGAATCCCCACGATTCATGTTTCGGCCGAAAAGCTCTAGGCTGGTCGTTCTGGACTGCACGAACCCGAAGCCGAAAAGCTAGAATCCGCCGAGGCGGTCGCTCGTGCGTCCCGCAGCATCGGAAATAAGGTCCGACGCTTTGGGCGCAGCGATCGCGTAATTCGCCGGCTCCGGTCAGGTAAGCGATGGACCGGAACCGGTCGACGCTTGGTCCAGCATTCTTCCGAGCACCACATCGCGCCGCATGGGGGCTTGGCCAAGGACGCTTATCTGACACGCCACTCAGGTAAGCCGGCCTACCAGTGCTCGCCGCGCGGGGCCTCCTCCTTCTGCACCGCGTGCGGCGGGGTAACGGCCGGGCCGGGGGGCATCCCGATCTTGTGACGTTCCGCCCTGAGCGCGAGGAAGAGGCACCAGCACATCGCTAAAACGACCAGGGTGAACGGAATGCCCATGGATACCGCCGCGCCTTGCAGCGCGTTCAGCCCGCCGCCGAGGAGCAGCGCGATCGCGACGAGGCCCTCGAAGGTGCACCAGAACACCCGCTGCGCCACCGGTGCGTCCATCTTGCCGCCCGCCGTGATCGTGTCGATCACGAGGGAGCCCGAATCCGATGACGTCACGAAGAAGACCACGATGAGAACGAGGCAGACCGGGGCCACGATGCCGTAAAGCGGAAATTGATCGATCATGCGGAAGAAGGACAGCTCTGGCCGGTATGCCACGACGACATCCTTCGCGCCCTCGTATCCGGCCGCAAGCTGCTCGAGGGCCATGCCGCCGAAGACGCTCATCCAGAGCGCGCAAACGAGCGAGGGCAGGAGCAGGACGCAGACAATGAATTCGCGCACCGTCCGCCCCTTGGAAACGCGGGCGATGAACATCCCGACGAAGGGCGACCAGGCGATCCACCACGCCCAGTAGAAGGTCGTCCAGCCGTGCATGTAGCCGGTGTCCTCGCGGCCGAAGGGGTTCGAGAGCGCAACATAGTTGGTCAGGTAATCCACCATCGTCCCGCCGAACCGTCCAAGCAGTGTGAGCGTCGGCCCGAGGAGCAGGACGAAGAAGAACAGCGCTACGGCAAGCCACATGTTGATTTCGGCGAGCCGCTTTACGCCGGCATCCATCCCGAGCATGACCGAGCCCAAGGCGACGGCGGTAATGACCAGAATGAGGACGACGATCCCGGTCTGCCCGATCTCCATCCCGAAGACGTCCGTCAGGCCGGCCGCGATCTGCTGAGCGCCTAGTCCCAGCGTCGTCGTCAGACCGAAGAGTGTCGCGAAGACGGCGAGGATGTCGATGGCATGCCCCCACCAGCCCCAGACACGTTCGCCGAGGACCGGATAGAAGGCCGAACGCAACGTAAGCGGCAGGCCGAGATTGTAGCAAAAGATCGCGAGGCTCAGCCCCACGACCACGTAGACGGCCCAAGCCGAGAATCCCCAGTGGAAGACGGTGCCCGCCAGTCCCATGTTCCCGATCGTTCCGTCCGCATTGGTCGGGTCGATCCCGAGAGGGAGCGTATTCAGCTCGGGCAGGGAGTAGTACATCGGCTCGAGCACAGAGAAGAACAGCAGCCCGATCCCCATCCCTGCCGAGAACAGCATCGCGATCCAGGATGGATAGCCGTAATCCGGCACCGCCGCGTCGCCGCCGATCCTGACCCGCCCGAGCGGCGATACGGCGAGAGCGAGGCAGAATACGAAGATGATGTTGACCGCCATCATCAGGAACCAGTCGAAGGTGCTCGTCAGCCAGGGGCGCAGCCATCCGAAGAGTTCGGCCGACCCTTCCTGATTCAGGAGCGCGACGGCGACGAACAGGACGATCGAGATGCTGGAGATCAGGAAAACCGGGTTGTGGATATCGAGGCCGAAGGGCCGGATATTATCCTGTCCGAGTTCGTAATCGGTCTCGTATGTCACCCTGTCCGGCGCCGATGGCCGTCCTTGGTGCATTTCCTCGAGATGGTCCGTCTCGCTCATGCTACCCTCCTCCGTTTCCCGTGAAGCGCGGGAGTAGGCATAGCAGAGCACATTGCGGCTCTTGTCACAACGCGCGAACGCATTTGCTCATGGTTTCGACCTCGTCCAACGGAGCTCCGGGCTCGGTCGAGAAGGGTCGCAGCCGTGATGCCGGCGCGAACGAAGTCACCCGATACTTGCCGCGATTCGATTGGCCGGCACACGGAAGCGTATGCCGGCCATCTTTGTGTTCACCCTGCGTAGCGCTGGAAGTCGGCGTCGGAGACGTCGTCGGAGAGGTCGAGTTCGAAGGCCTCGACGTCGCGGTCGTCGCGGTCGGGGGCGGCCTTCGGCTTGGCGTGGGTCGCGGCCACCCGCGGCGTCCTCGCGGGGGCGGCCGGCGCGTTGGCCGCGGCGGCCTCGATCTCGAAGTAGGAGATCACGCCGCTAAGCTGCTGCGACTGGCTGGCCAGCTGCTGGCTGGTCGCCGCCGCGGTCTCGGCGGTGTTGGCGTTCTGCTGGATCACCTGGTCGAGCTCTCGGATCGCCTGGTTGATCTGCTCGGCACCCACGTTCTGCTCCCGCGTCGAGGCGGAGATCTCGGCCACCAGATCGGCCGTGCGCTGGATGTTCGGCACCAGCGTCTCCAGCATCCGGCCGGCCTCGCCCGAGACGTCGACCGTCTCCGCCGAGAGCTGGCTGATCTCGGCCGCCGCCTGCTGGGAGCGCTCGGCGAGCTTGCGCACCTCGGAGGCCACGACCGCGAAGCCCTTGCCGTGGCTGCCGGCGCGGGCGGCCTCGACCGCGGCATTGAGTGCGAGCAGGTCGGTCTGGCGGGCGATCTCCTGGATGATGTTGATCTTGTCGGCGATGGTCTTCATCGCGCGGACCGCGTTGGCGACCGAATCCCCGGACTTGCGGGCATCGTCAGCGGACTGGCTGGCGATCTTCTCGGTCTGGCTGGCATTGTCGGCGTTCTGGCGGATGTTGGCGGTCATCTCCTCGATCGAGGCGGAGGCTTCCTGCGCCGCCGAGGCCTGCTGGGTCGAGCCGCTGGAGAGCTGCTCGGCCGTCGCCGACATGCTCGAGGCCCCCTGGGCCACATGCGCCGCGCTGGCGCTCGCGTTCGAGATCACCTCGCGCAGCTTCAGCGTCATGTCGCGCAGCGCCAGACCCAGACGGTCCTCCTCCGAGCGCGGCGTCACGTCGGCACGAAGGTCGCCCTTCGCAATACGCTCGGCCGAATGGCTCATCGCCTTGAGATCGACGCCGGTCTTTTCGATCTCTCCGAGGAGATGTCCGATTTCATCGCGGCGTTTGGTGGATGTATCGACCTCGAGGTCTCCGCGCGCGATTCCGCGTACGGCGTCGACCGCCTGATTCAGGCCGCGGTTCAGGGCCTTGGTAAAGATCAGCCCGAGGCCAATGGAAAGAAGGAGAGGGATAAGCGCGATAAGGAGGGACCGGCGGGCAAATGCCATCCATTCGCCGACGAGCTTCGCCTTGCTGACGCCGACATAGAGAATGCCGTCGATATCTCCGGTCGCGTTCCGGATCGGAAAATAGACGGTGTAATAATTCGTGCCGAGAATGTTGGCCTCTCCCCGGAACGTGGTTCCCGACGAGACGACTGGATGAACCGCGCCTTGCGCGCCGAGCACCGTACCGACAGCCCGGTTTCCGTCGGGTTTGATGATGTTCGTGCTGCGCCGAACGAATTCGCCTTGTGTCCCGTCCCAAACGAAGATGGTCGCGGTCTCGCCAGTGAGCTCACCGACGAGGTCGATCAGGGAATGCTCCGAAAAGTCCGGTGCCTCGCTCCACGTCAGTGATTCCAGGGCCCCATCGGCCGTACGCTCCGCTTCGATATCCGGAATGCTGATCTCAACGATTTCCGCGGCGGTATTGAGGCTTTCCTCGAGCCGTTCAGTCGTGGTGACTTTCGCGGTGTACCAAATGTTTTCTCCCACGAGGATTGTAGCGGTTCCGACTGTAACGCCGATGACGACGGCGAGGATCTTTGTTCTTAGCGAATGTATCATCACACCTGATTCTCTCTAGTTCCGTACGGGTGTCCCACCCTTCGCACGAGGGTCTTCGCTAGTTCGAAAGCGTAAAAAAAGATGTAAACGGAAAGCCTTCCACAGGCCTGATCGATCATCAGACGATTTGCATTCCATCAGATGGGCGAGCGTTCTCAGCAAGGCTCAGGGTCGATCGGTGTCCGGGCCCGTAAATGACAGCTATAGCGAGGACTGTGCCGGAGAGGGCGGTTTTGGAAGAACGGTCGATGCGGGTTCCGATCTGCCCCAGTCAAGCGGGCGAACACCAGAGAGTATATCGAAACCGTCTGGGCCATCCGGCCGCGTGATCTTCTAAGCTCCTTCCGCACAGCATGAGACTTGGGTCCCCTCCTGAAAGGGTGCCCGATTCGATCGGGGTCTAGCGCAAGTTCGATGATCAGCGAGCGAATGTTAGTCAAAGGCCGACACGGCGCCCCCCGCGTTCATGCATTCGCTTTCCTGTCCGTCAGGCCGGTTGAGGCTTTGGTCGTTCTCGCAATTTGAGCCGATCCGATCCGATCCACCCGCCCGCCCGCAGGGATCCTGCGTAGATGCTGGCGCGCGTCTCGTGCGGGCAGACGGAGCTGCAAGCCATTCAAATGCGACGTAAAGTCGAGGAAATGACCGCGCTGCCGTTAGGGTTCGCTTAAGCCCCGAACTCTAAGACGGCCCATGCCGAGAACGGCAGTTACGGGGAACCCCGAAAAGGGCGCTCCGAAGGACAGAATGTCGAGCCATCCGCGAAGGCGGACGTCACATGCCTGCGAAGCAGGCGCATTCAAAGGAACACACCCATGACCAGCATTCTGACCAACAACGGCGCGATGGTCGCGCTGCAGACCCTGAAGTCGATCAACAGCAACCTCGCCGACACGCAGAACCAGATCTCGACCGGCAAGGACGTCTCCTCCGCCAAGGACAACTCCGCCGTCTGGGCGATCTCGAAAGTCATGGAAGCCGACGTTTCGGGCTTCAAGGCCATCTCCGACAGCCTCTCGCTGGGCGAGTCCACCGTCGCCGTCGGCCGCAACGCCGCCGAGACGACGACCGACCTTCTGACGGAGATCAAGAACAAGATCACGTCGTCGCAGGAAGCGAACGTCGACCGTGGCAAGATCCAGGGCGACATCTCGGCCCTGACCGACCAGATCGAAGCGGTCGTGGGCGCGGCCCAGTTCAACGGCCTGAACCTCATCGACGGCAGCGCCGCGAGCCCGGTCAAGGTCATGGCTTCGCTGGACCGCGCGTCCGACGGAAGCGTGACCACGCGCACGATCGACGTCAACGCGCAGAACCTGAGCCAGACGGCTGCCACCGCCGGTGGACTGGGTGGGGCGGACCCGACCACGGCCGCCACCGTCGCAGCGGGCGCCACCGAGGTCGTCGCGACCTTCACGAGCACCGACGCCAACGCTGTTGATGCCGGACGAACCTTCCAGGGCGGGATCGCCGGGATGTCGGAGGACGTTACCTACGTTGCGGGCGAAGGTGACAGCCTTAACGACGTGAACAAGGAGATGGCGCTCCGCCTCAACGTTCAGGCGGCCAAGGACGGTCTCGACGTCAGCTTCGCGGTCAATGACTCGGGCGATATCGAGATGACCAACAATACGGATGCGGACATCGCAGTCGCGGCAGCCGATTTCGCCGAAGCCTTGGACAATGGCACCGAAAGCGACGGTGTCGCCGGCGGCAAGCTCGACATGCTGGCGGGTATCGACGTCTCCACCGAGAACGGCGCCAAGGCAGCCATGGTCGCCGTGGAAGGTCTGATCCAGAACTCGATCGACGCCGCCGCGTCCTTCGGTTCGGTCGAGAATCGCATCTCGATCCAGAACGACTTCGTCGGCAAGCTGTCCGACTCGATGAAGGCCGGTATCGGCAGTCTCGTCGACGCCAACATGGAAGAAGCCTCGGCCAAGCTGAAGGCGCTGCAGACGCAGCAGCAGCTCGGCGTCCAGTCGCTGTCGATCGCCAACCAGGCGCCCGGCGCGATCATGTCGCTCTTCCGCTGATCTGAACGACCCGCCCGCCCCGGTTCATTCGGGGCGGGCTTCTCTTTGGACTACGGTGCAAAGCGCCGGACCTTCGCCCCCCGCCTCCGTCCAGGGGCGCGAAGCTCGCTAAAAGTGAGTTATCCAATTCATGGGCTACCCCCAGCATGCCGCCGCGGCCTATGCCGCCATCGACCCCTGCCTCACCACGCCCGGCCGCGCCGAAGCCATGGTCTTCGCCAAGATCACGCGCCGGATGCGGGCGGTTTTCGCCGACGAGTCCGCCACCATCTCGGCTCGGGTCTCCATCCTGCACGACAACCGTCGCCTCTGGCACGCAGTGGCGCTGTCCTGCGCCTCGGACGCCAACGCGATGGCGCCGGAGCTCCGCGCCAGCCTGATCGGGCTCGCCGGCTTCGTCGATCGTCACACCAGCGCCGTACTCCGCAAGGAAGGCGAGCCCGAGGTCCTCTGCGAGATCAACCAGCGCATTGCGGCGGGCCTGTCCGTGGGAGCGACGTAACATGGCCGGTCTCATGCTGAAATTTCCCGCCGGCGACCGCATCGTGGTCAATGGCGCGGTGATCGAGAACGTGGGACGTGGCGCGCGGCTGCGCCTCCTGACCCCGGACACGCAGCTCCTGCGGTTGCGCGACGCGGTCGATCCCACCAAGGCGACGACCCCGGTCAGCCGGGTCGCCCATACCGTGCAGATGATGCTGATCGGCGAGATCGAGCCGCGGGAGGCGCTGGACGAGGTGCTCGCCGCCCTCGTGCCGCTGCGACACGCCTTCGTGGCCGATATGGACCGGGATTGCATCGACCAGATCGTGGCCCATCTGCGCGATGGGCAGTTCTACCAGGCGCTGCGCCTGCTCGGACGGTTGCGCAAGAAGGAGGCGGTCCTGCTGTCGCTCGGCGCGTCATGAGCTTCCAGCCGTTCGTCCCGACCGGCGGACTGGCCGGGTGGCGCTTCCTGCAATCCACGATGGAGACGCAGAAGGCGGCCCATAGCAAGAGCCCGGTCATACAGCGCGACCTGGACTATTTTCGCGAGAAGATCGGTCAGATCGACACCCCGGAGGAGCTGGTAAAGGATTACCGGCTCCTTTCCGTCGCGCTCGGCGCGTTCGGCCTCGAAGAGGATCTCAACTCGAAACACCTGATCAAGCGGGTTCTGGCGGAGGGTGTCGACGATCCGAAATCGCTCGCCAACAAGTTGTCCGACAAGAGGTATCGGGACCTGAGCCGCGCCTTCGGGTTCGGCGACTTTCCGGTCCCGAACACCAAGGTGTCGGATTTCGCCGACAAGATCGAGGCGTCCTACAAGGATCGCAAGTTCGAAACCGACATCGGGTCGACGGACGAGACCATGCGCCTTGCCCTAAATGCCAAACGGGAGCTCGCCGCGCTCGGCGAAGGTCCGGAGTCGAACCGGACGAAATGGTTCACCCTGATGGGAACTCCGCCCCTGCGGAAGGTCATGGAGACGGCGCTGAACCTGCCGACCTCGTTCGGGGCGCTCCCCATCGAGCGTCAGCTCGATACCTTCATGGCGCGCGCGGAATCCCGGTTCGGGACCGCCGACCTGGCCGAGCTCGGCAAGGGAGAGACCCTGGACAAGGTGGTCGATCGCTTCACGATCATGGCCGGCATGTCGAACGAGAGCGCGGTCACTTCCCCCTCGCTGATGCTTCTGCGCGGTTACTGACCGGTCATGGCCGCGTCACGGAGCGTGTCGCGGCCTCACGCCGTCCGTCCGGTGTAGGGTTTTCCCAGAAGGCCGCCCAGAAGCCGGAAGCCGTCGCCGGGTCGGGCCAGTCCCTGCGCGGTGAAGATCTCGTTCATGCGCGGGACGAGGGCGGTCGCGCGATCGATCTCCGCGTTCGCGCCCTTTTCGTAGAGCCCGGAGCTGACCATCAGGTCGCTGCGATCGTGAATGCCGAGGATCTTGCGAGCCTCGGCAATGATCGCGTTTTCCTCCCGCGTGGCGACTTCCGGCAGCGAGCGGGAGACGGAGCGGAGCACGTCCACGGCCGGAAAACGCCCCGCTTCCGCAATCTCTCGCGACAGCACGACGTGGCCGTCCAGCTGGCCGCGGGTGATGTCGGCCACTGGCTCCTCCATGTCGGAGCCGGCGACGAGGACGGAGAAGATCGCGGTGATGTCCCCCTGCGCGTCCACGCCCGGCCCCGTCCGTTCGCAGAGCGCGGCGAGGAGCGGCGTGAGGCTCGCGGGATGGCCGCGAAGAGCCGCCGGCTCACCGGCGGCGGTCGCGACCTCCCGATGCGCTTCGGCGAGTCGGGTGACGCTGTCGCAGAGGTAGAGAACCCGTCGACCCTTGTCCCGGAAATGCTCGGCCACGGCGAGCGCGGCGAAGGCGCAGCGGCGGCGTGTGTTGGCCGGCATGTCGGAAGTCGCGGCGACGACCACGGTGCGCGCCATCCCCTCGGGCCCGAGGATGCGGCGCACGAAGTCGGAGACCTCGCGCCCGCGTTCGCCGACGAGCGCCAGGACGCAGATATCGGCCTCTATCTCCCGGGCGAGCGAACCCAGCAGCGTGGACTTGCCCACACCGGACCCGGCGAAGAGGCCGATGCGCTGACCGGCCGCGATGGGCAGCATCGTGTCGAGAACCGCGAAACCCGTTCGCTGCCGCGCGCCCATGCCGCGCCGACGGGCTGGCGGGGGCGGTTCGGCATGAAGTGGCACGGGCACGCCGGTGCCGAGCGGGCGACCGTCGAGCGGCTGGCCGAACGGATCGACGATGCGGCCGATCCAGGACGTGTCGGGGGCGATACGGGGCGGTCCCGCCGGACGGACCGCAAGGCCGATCCGCAACCCCTCCGCGGCCCCGTAGGGCGTCGCCCGAAGCGTGGTGCGGTCGAGGCGGGAGACTTCGGCGCGCAACGTCTGCCCGCCCGCCGCGTCGATGACGAGCTCGTCGCCCAGAAGCGCGTGGTCGGAGAGGCCCTCGACGACGAACCCAGCCGGATCGAGACTCGCGATCCGGCCGAGCGGATAGCTCTGCTCGATGACCGCGACCTGCGCCCGCAACGGGCCGAACGGATCGGGGGCGGGCGCGTCTGCAGGGCTCTCGTCAGGCTCGTTCACGGACGATCTCCATCTGTTATGCAACGGTTTCTAAAGGAATCAGTCTTAAGGCATCGTTTCACGGACGACGAAGGAGTTCGCCAGTGAACGAGATGCCCGCCATCATGCGACTCGCCGCAGGATCCGCCAAACAGGCGGCCGCGCGGCAGGCCGTCATTTCCGGCAATGTCGCGAACGCCGACACGCCGGGCTTCCGGGCCCTCGATCTCGCACCGTTTTCCCCCGACGACGATTTTGGCCTGCGCCGCACGCATCCGGGGCATTTCGCGGGACGAGAGGGTCGCACGGAAGCCTTCGAGCTGCAGGACGTCGCGGCCGATCCGAACGGAAACACCGTCGATCTCGAGGACCAGGTCCTGCGCGGTATCGACGCCGCACGGCAGCACGACCGTGCGCTCACCGTCTATCGCAGCGCGCTCGGCATGATGCGCGCCGGCCTCGGGCGGTCCTGATCATGGCCGAATTCTCGAGTGCCCTCTCGGTTCTGTCCAGCGGCATGCGCGGGCAGGGGCAACGCCTGCGTCATATCTCCGAGAACATCGCGAACGTCGACACGCCCGGCTATCGCCGCAAGACCATCGAGTTCCGCGCGGCCGTCGAGGACGGACGCCGGAGCGGCGCCATCGAGGCCGGTCCCGTCCAGCTCAAGCGCGGAGACCTGCCGCGCATCCACGATCCGGCACATCCGATGGCCGACGCGGAAGGCTACTACGACGGTTCCAACGTGGAGCTTGTCACCGAGCTCGCAGACGCCCGAGAGGCGCAGCGCAGCTACGAGGCCAACCTGAAGATGTTCGAGCAGGTTCGGCGCATGTCGACCGAGCTCTACGGGCTCCTCAAACGCTAGGACCCCACCCCCGCCAACGAGACGAGACGACCCATAGGAGGCCAGAATGGACCTTTCACCAATTCAGGCGGGCCTGGCCGGCACGCCCGTATCCAAGCCGAACGCCGCGACGAAGGCCGCCGCCGGATTTGCCGACATGCTTCGCCAGGCGGAGTTGCAGGCCGAGGCGGCCGTAACCGGCGGCGCCGATCCGCATGCGCTCGTCACCGCGCTGGCCGAAGGCCAGCTCGCCGTCGACACGGTGGCGACGATCCGCGACCGCGTGGTCGAGGCCTATCAGGAAATACTTCGGATGCAGGTCTGAGGACCGCGCCCGATGTCCGAGCTTCTCTTCTTCGACACGCTTCGCCAGGGCCTCTGGATCGCCGTCCTGATCTCGACGCCGATCCTGGCCGTGGCGCTCGTGGTCGGCCTCGCGATCGGCCTGCTGCAGGCGCTTACCTCGATCCAGGAGATGACGCTGACCTTCGTGCCGAAGATGGCCGCGATCCTCGCCGTGTTCTGGGGGACGATGGGCTTCATGACGCTGACGCTCGGACGCTACTTCACCGACACGATCGTGCCCATCATCCAGGGGTTCTGACGACATGACGGACGGCATTTACACGACCATCGGCCGCCAGACCGGGTTGCTGCGCGAGATCGACGTGATCGCGCAGAACATCGCGAACGCCAACACGACCGGCTACCGCGCCGAGGGGCTGATCTTCTCGGAGCACGTGACGCGGACCGGGCGTGACAATCCCTCGATCTCCTTCGCCAGCGCCACGGGGAAGCAGACCCGCTTCGAGCAGGGCGGTCTGGAGCAGACCGGGGGATCCTTCGACCTCGCCATCGAGGGCGAGGGCTATTTCACGGTGGACGTGGACGGCGCCACGCACCTGACCCGCGCCGGCGCCTTCGTGGCGGCCGCGGACGGGTCGCTGCAGACGCCGGAGGGCTATCCGCTGCTCGACGAGGGCGGCGCACCGGTCTTCGTGCCGCAGAACGCCCGGTCGGTCAGCGTCGGCACGGACGGGACGCTTTCCGCCGACGACCAGCCGATCGCGCGTGTCGGCGTGGTGCTGCCCGACGATGCGGGTTCGATGACGCGCCGGGCGGGCACGATGTTCGCGACCGAGGAATTCCAGCCGGTCGAGAACCCGCGCGTCGTGCAGGGCTTCCTCGAGGCGTCGAACGTCGATCCGGTGATCGAGATCGCGCGGATGGTCGAGGTCCAGAATGCCTACAAGATGGGCCAGGACTTCATGGACAAGGAGCACGAGCGGATGCTCGCCATGCTCCGCCTGATGGATAGTTAACAAGGAGCGGCAGAATGCGCGCACTCAGCATCGCGGCGACCGGCATGGCCGCCCAGCAGACGCGGGTGGAGGTCATCTCCAACAACCTCGCGAACATGAACACCACCGGCTACAACGCCCGCCGGGCCGAGTTCGCCGACCTGCACTACCAGCAGGTGACGCGCGCCGGCTCGATCAACGCGTCGAACGGCGCGATCGTGCCCGCTGGCGTGCAACTCGGCCTCGGCGTGCGGCCGACGGCCGTCGCGATGGAGGTCGCGCAGGGCGCGCTGGCCGAGACGGGCGGCGATCTCGACGTGGCGATCGAGGGGCGCGGCTACCTCGAGGTGACGCTGCCCTCGGGTGCGTCGGCCTATACCCGCGACGGCGCGCTCAAGCGGACCGGCGAAGGGCAGCTCGTCACCTCTATGGGGCACCCCGTCGTGCCGGACGTCACCATTCCCGCCGATACCCGGTCGATCACGATCAACCCCGAGGGCGAGATCTACGCCTACTTCATCGACCGGGTCGAGCCCGAGCTGCTCGGTCAGCTGTCGCTCGTGAACTTCTCCAACGAGAAGGGACTCGAGGCGCTCGGATCCAATCTGTACGGCCAGACGGGCGCCTCGGGCGACCCGCTCGTGGGCTTTCCCGGGGAGGATGGGCTTGGCTTCTTCCGCCAGGGCTATCTCGAGGACAGCTCGGTCGACGCCGTGCGCGAGATCACCGACCTGATCGAGGCGCAGCGCGGCTACGAGATGAACGCCAAGGTCATAACCGCCGCCGACCAGATGATGTCGGCGACGACGCAGATCCGATGATCCGGCTGGTTGCCCTTCTCGCATTCCTGGCCGGCCCGGCCCTTGCGGAGTCGGTGATGGTTGTCGGTCCAGTCCGTGCCGGCACGGTGCTGACGGCCGACGACCTCGCCTTCACCGACACGGCCGCCGAGAACGGGTTCGAGGACCCGCGCGACCTCGTCGGTCTCGAGGCGCGGGTGAACCTCTACCCCGGACGTCCGGTCCAGACGCGTGACGTCGGACTGCCCACGGTCGTGCAGCGCAACGCCACGGTCCCTCTCGTCTTCAACCGCGGCGGACTCACCATCACCCTCGAAGGCCGCGCGCTCGGCCGCGCGGGCGAGGGCGAGCCGGTCCGCGTCATGAACCTGTCCTCCCGCAATACGATCACCGGTATCGCCACGTCCGATGGCGCCGTGGTCGTGAACTGAACCAGAACGGTCGGAGCCCCAGATGAAGAAACTGTCACTTGTCATCCTCTGCGCCGCACTCTCGCTCGGCGCCTGCGGTCGTATCAAGGATGTGGGGCAGGCCCCCCAGCTGACGCCGGTGCAGCAGAGCAACGAGAGCCTCGCGATGGCCGCGCCGCAACCCATCGACATCCTCGCCACGCGGGATCCGCTGCGTGCGGCATCGCTCTGGACCGGCGGGAAGCAGTCGCTTCTGGGCGATCACCGGGCGCGGAATCGCGGCGACATCCTCACCGTCGTCGTCGAGATCGACGACCGCGCCGAGATCGACAACGCCACCAACCGTTCGCGCAGCGGGTCGGAATCCATGCAGGTCCCGCAACTCTTCGGCGTGCCGCAGAACCTTCAGGATCGTCTACCCGAAGGCGCGAGCCTCGCCGACGCCGTCGATCTCGGCTCCTCCAGCACGTCGAAGGGGCAGGGCGGGGTGCGCCGGAAGGAACGCCTGACCGTCCGCCTCGCGGCCACGGTCATCAACGTCCAGCCGAACGGCGTGCTCCAGATCGAGGGGAGGCAGGAGGTCCGCGTGAACTTCGAGCTTCGCGAGATGCTGGTGACCGGCTACGTCCGGCCCGAAGACATCTCCCGCCAGAACGAGATCACCTACGACAAGATCGCCGCCGCACGCATCTCCTACGGTGGCCGGGGCCAGATCACCGACGTCCAGCAGCCGCGCTACGGCCAGCAGGTCGCCGACATCATCCTGCCGTTCTGACATGGGCAAGCTGATCCCCATCGCCGTGATCCTCGTCGCACTGCTCGGAGGCGGTGCGGCGGGATACCTCCTGAAGCCTCCGCCCGTCGAGGACGAGCACGCGGAGGAGGTCGATCCCATGGCCAAGCCGGAGAAGGACGCGCTGGCCGAGCCGTCCGCCGTGACCTTGCGCGACGCCTTCGTGGTGCCTGTCCTGCGCGACGGTCGGGTCTGGAGCAACGTGATCGTGACGCTCGGCGTGCGGTCCGAACAGACGCCGGAGGAGAAGGTGCTGTCGCGCGAACCCGTCCTGCGTGACGGCCTGAACCAGGCGCTCTTCCTGCACGGCAGCCTCGGCGGGTTCGATGGCGACTTCACGGAGCCCCGCGCGATGGAGCGGCTGCGCAAGCGGCTCGACGAGGTGGTGATGCGCCACCTGTCAGACGAGACGGCACGCGTCCTGATCGTCTCGCTGGCGCGGCAATCGGCCTGAGCCGCCCCCTCGGGGCGCGCGGTTCAGGACTTCAGACGATCCTTCAGCTTTCCAAGCACTATAGCCCTCGCGCGGTCCCGCGCGAGGGTTTCGCGTTGCGGTTGCGCGACGGCGTTGAGCCGGGCGACCTGCGCGTTCAGCATCGTCACCTGCTGCCGGCGCCAGCGGTTCCACCGATCCTGCATCTGCGCCTCGCCGATCGAGGCGGGCGGCTCGGGCCGAGCGTCGCGGAGGGCGTCGGCGCGGCCCTCGAGTTCGTCGATCAGGCCCTGGATCTTGGCCAGCCGCGCCGCCGAACGGTCGGTACGCAGGTCGGCGATGCGGCGCAGCTGGTCCAGCTCGGCGGCCTTCTTCGACGGACGGCTCATCCTTCCTTCTCCTGCATCATGGCGCGCGCGAAGCGGACGGCGACGGCCACGGCGGCGAAGTGCTCGCGGTCGATGGGATCGCCGATCTCGACGGTCGCATGCAGCGCCCGCGCGGTCGGCGGATCGCTGTAGATCGGTACGTTCGCCTCCTTCGCCGCCTCGCGGATGCGGAGCGCGACGTTGTCCACGCCCTTGGCGAGGCAGACCGGCGGCGACGGGTCCGCGGGCGACCATTTCAACGCGACCGCGTAATGGGTCGGGTTGACGATGACCACGGTCGCGTCCGGCACGTCGTGGATCATCTTGTTCATCGCGATTTCCTGCGCCCGCTGACGCCGCTTGCCCTTCATGTGCGGGTCGCCCTCGGACTGCTTCATCTCGTCGAGCACTTCCTGCCGGGTCATCATCTGCTTCTTCATGAAGGAATGGTGCTGCCAGAAGTAGTCCACCGCCGCGATGGCCCCCGAGACGAGCACGACGGCGAGCGCGAACTCCGCCAGGAGCGCCGGCATCATCGCGCCCACGGCGCGTGGGTCGCTCGCCGCCGCGCCGACGATCTCGTCCGCGTGGCGGGTGAGGAACCACGCCAGGAGCCCGCAGAAGACGAGCATCTTCACGCCCGACTTCGCGAACTCGAAGAGCCCGGTCGGCCCGTACTTGTTCTTGGCGTTGCTGAGGATCGAGATGCGCGAGAGCTTCGGCTTGAGCTTGTCCGGGGCGACGACGAAGGCCCGTTGCGCCAGGAGGATGACGATCACGAACAGCGCCGCCGGCAGGGCGATGAGTCCGATCACGGTCACGGATTCCACAAGCACCGCCGCGCTTTGGTTGGCGCCGCCGGTGCGCAGGGGATCCGACAGGCTTTCCGCCCGGAGGAGTAGCGTGCCGCCCAGATCGACGATCCGCTGAGAGACCGGCGACGCGATCGTGAACAGACAGACCAGGACGCCAAGATAGCTCCCCCAGGTCGAGAGGTCCTGCGACTTGACGATGTCGCCCTTCTCGCGCGCCTGGCGGAGCTTCTGCTCCGTCGGTTCGTGGGAGCGTTCGGCGCCGTCGTCCTGACTCACGGCATGCCGCCCGCGATCGGGTCGCCGAGCGCGGCGAGCATGGCGGATTTCCACACCGTCAGGATGAGCGGGGCGGACAGGAACAGCAGGACCGCGCTCGCCCCGGTGATCGCGGGCGCGCCGACGAGGGCCACCATGAGCTGCGGCATGGCGCGGTTGATGACCCCCATCGCAGCGTTGTAGAGCAGCGCCGCCAGCGCGAAGGGCGCCGCCATGCCGAAGGCCAGCGCGAAGGCCTGCGCCACCCGGGCGACCCCCCATTCCGCCAGATCGCCGCCCGCCGGCACCAGTCCCATCGGCAGCACGTCGTAGCTGCGGATCAGCATGTCCACGAGCATCAGCGGCAGGCCCGACGCCATCAGCAGCGCGAGTCCCGCGAGATTGAGGATGTTGCCCATCGCCGAGGACGGCTCCGCGCCGCCGAAGATCTGCGACAGCGAGGTGAGCTGTGCCGCCATCATCCCCGCCATCGTCAGCGCCATCGCCACGAAGCGCAGCACCGCGCCGAGGGCGAGGCCGATCGTCAGCTCGACGGCGATCAGGCCCGGCGGGACCGCCTCGGGCTGCACGACCGAGGGTGCGACGGCGGCCGACAGGGCGAAGGCCGCGACGAGCTTGACGCGGACCGGGATCATCCGGTCGCCGAGCCCCGGCACCAGAAGCATCATGCCGCCGATCCGCAGGAACGTCGCGAAGAACTGCATGAAGACGGGCAGCGCCGCGTCGTGGAGCGCCAGCGCCCCTTCGATCATGCGGCGACAGACCCGACGATGGCGGGCGACATGTTGTTGCCGATCTCCTCGTAGGCGATCACCGGGTTCGACAGGCCGCGCGCCGCCATGACGTCGTGCAGGAACCGGCGACGACGGGAGGAGGTGACGATGGCCGCGTGGCTGCCCTGCTCGGCCACCCGGCCGATCCCTTCGGCGAGACCCTTGGCGAGCTTCTGAAACAGCTCGGGCGGAAGCGCCACGTCGCTGCGCCCGCCCGCCCCGTCGAGCCGATGCTGCTCGAACGTGGCTTCCCAGTCCGGCGCGAGCTGGATCAGCGGCAGCGTGCCGTCCGGGCGCTTCAACTCCGCGGTGATCTGCGCGGCGAGACGCTGGCGGACATGCTCGGCGATATCCTCGGGGGAGAGCCCCATGTCACGACGCTCGGCGATCGCCTCGAGGATCACCGGCAGGTTGCGGATCGAGACCCGCTCCGCCAGCAGCAGGCGCAGGACGGCGAGGAGGAGTTCCGGCTGCACCTTCGACGGCACCAGATCCTCGAGCAGGCGCCGGTTCGCGACGGAACGCTCAGGCGAGGAGACTTTCGTGAAGGCGTCGAGCAGGCGCTGCAGGCCCTTGAGCCCGAGCAGCGTCGGGAAGTTCGACTTGATGACCTCGAGGAGGTGGGTGGCCAGCACCTCGCCCGGGGTCACGATGGTCTCCCCGATCAGGTCCTCGGCGGCGGACGCCGGAATCCAGCGCGCGGGTGCGCCGTAGACCGGCTCCTTCACGTCGCGGCCGGGCACCGTCTCGGGCGAGCCCGCGCCGGTCAGCATCAGCACGTGGTCGCGCTCGAGCCGGTCGCAGGCCATCTCCACGCCGTGGATGCGGATGACGTAGGTGCCGCCGGGCAGGCCCTGATCGTCGGTCAGCCGGATCTCGGGCAGGATGACGCCGAACTTCTCGGCGATGTGGTCGCGAAGGCCGGTGATGCGGGATTCGAGCCCGTTCGACGGATCGAGCGCGAGGTCCACGAGGTCGAGCGAGAACTCCACCCGGATGTCGTCGAGCGCCAGGACGTCGCCGATTTCCCGGTCGGGCATGGCCTGCAACTCCTCGACCGGTTCCGGCTCGGCGGCCTTCAGGTCGGATTTGCGGCGCAGCCAGGCGCAGCCCGCGAGGATGAGCGCGCCGGCCGTGAAGGGCAGGAAGGGCAGGCCGGGGACGAGGGCGAAGACCATCATGATCCCGGCCACCGTGGCGAGCGCGGCCGGCTTGCGGCCGATCTGCGCGACGATCTCGATATCGACCGCGCCCTTGCCGCCGCCCCGCGCGAGCAGGAGGCCCGAGGCGATGGAGATGATGACCGCCGGGATCTGCGACACGAGCCCGTCGCCGACCGTCAGGATCGCGTAGGTCTCGACGGCCTGACCGATCGGCATGCCATGCGCGATCATCCCGGCGGAAAGGCCGACGACGAGGTTCAGGATCGTGATCAGAAGGCCCGCGACGGCGTCGCCCTTCACGAACTTGGAGGCACCGTCGAGCGAGCCGAAGAACGTCGTCTCCGCGAGGTCGGTCTCGCGGCGGCGCTTGGCCTCCTCGTGATCGATCGCGCCCGCCGACATGTCGCTGTCGATGGCGAGCTGCTTTCCGGGCATCCCGTCCAGCGCGAAGCGCGCGCCGACCTCGGCCATCCGCGTCGCGCCCTTGGTGATGACCATGAAGTTCACGATCAGCAGCACGCCGAACACCACGAGCCCGAGCGCGATGGAGCCGCCCATCACGAAGCTCGCGAAGCCCTCGATGACGTGGCCGGCCGCATCGGTGCCGGTATGGCCCTGACCGATGATGAGCTTGGTCGACGACACGTTCAGCGACAGCCGCAGCATCAGCGAGGCCAGCAGGATCGTCGGGAAGGCCGAGAAGTCGAGCGGCCGCTCGATGAAGAGCGTCGTCGTGAAGATCAGGATCGCCAGCGCGAAGCTTGCCGAGAGGCCGACATCGAGCACCCAGGACGGCATCGGCAGGATCATCATCAGGATGACCGCCATCAGGGCCACGGCCATCATCACTGTGGGCTGGAAGATCGATCTCATGGATTCGGGCTCGCGGCGCAGATCTCGGGATGGCTTTCCTCTAGTCGGCGGTTGGTTAATCCCCGGTTACGAGGGGGCTTCCCTATCGAGCAGATCGGCGAGCAGCGCCCCCAGACGCTCGCTGTCGCGAAGCACGCGCTCGGCGGCGGCGAGGTCGGTCTCGGGCATCGGCGTGGCGTTCCGCTCGACGATGGCGGCGGCGACCTCGCCGCGGATCGCCGCGTCCTCCGCCTCCGCCACCTGCACGAGGTCGCGCGCGAGCCACGGATCGGTGGCCGGCTCGTCGGTGACTTCCCGCGGACGGTCGGGCGTTGCCCGGCCGGCGAAGCGGGCGGCGGCGTCAGGCAAGCCGATCGCCGCGAAGAGCGGTTGCAAACGGGGGTCCGCCCGCCGTTCCGGCGTGAGGTAGGGCCGCAGACGGGCCAGGAACTCGGCGGCCACGGCTGGTTCCAGACGGCCGACCACGACGTCGAAGACCGGATCGGCCGGCACGCTGCCATCGGCGACGAAGCCCACCGTCTCGACCGGCCGCCGCGAAAGGGCGAAGGCGGTGGCGAGCGTCAGGTCGAACTGCGCCTTCTCCGGGCCGGGCGGGATCGAGCCGCGCAACGCCATCGCGTTGACGAGGTGAATGTCCTCGCTCGCCACACCCTCCTCATTGGCACGCGACAGGATCGTCCGCACCGCCGTGATCGCGTCCGCGTCGGTCCCGGCCGCAGTGACGTCGTCCACCGCGACCTGCAACTCGGGCGTCTCCGGGTCCTCGTGGATGCCGGTCAGCAGGTCGTCCTCTCCGACCAGAGCGAGCCGTGCGCCGAGACGTCCCTTCAGATCACGCCAGCGTTCGAGGGGCAGACGATCGACGAACTCGACCAGCCGCTTGCGGTCCGCGCGTTCCCAGCCCTTCGCCGGATCGGTATCCAGAAGGGTGACGAGCGTCGTGGCGGGACCGCAGGCCGGGTCGAGCTCGGCCCCGTCGGGGCGAGGCAGATCGTCGAGCGCGGCGGCGAGGGGTGGGATGTGCGGGGCGGACCTGTCGGCCTGATCGGCGATCTGCAGCGCCTCCGCGCCGAACCCGGCGGCGAGGTAGGTTTCCGCGAGATCGATCAGGCGGTCGGGTTCGAACCGATCCTCGCCGTCGAGGACCTCCGCCATCGCCCCTTCGAGTTCACCGAACGCCTCGTTCGGATCACGCAGCAGGATTTCGGTTGCGACCACCTCGAGATCGCAGGACGCAGCCAGGGGCGCCTCGGAGTCCGCCTTGGTCTCGGGCAGGACGAACGGCCGGTCGCGGACCTCCATGCGCCGCACTTGCGGCGGGATGCCGGCCGACTCGTCCGGTGCCTCGACCTTCTGCGTGGCGGGGCGTTTCGGCTCCGGGTCGGCGGCAGGAAGCCGCGGAAAGGCCAGGGACATCGGCAGCAGCTCATAGGGCAACGGCAGGACGCTCCCGACGACGGCGGGAGCGGGACGCTTTGGCAGCGGGTCGCCGTCGACCACGTCGATGACGATATGGCCCGAACCGATCTGGCTCACCTCCACGGGACAGTTGCAACCAAGGTCGAGGATCACGGCTTCTGGCGCCTGGGTCACGTCTCGCAGGCGGGTCCGCGGAATGCGCAGGAATATCTCGGCGAGATCTAGATCCGGCGATGGCGCGAAGGCGATGCGGGCCTCGCCCGCCCAGGGGCGCTCGATCGTCCATTCCAGCGGCTCCCCGCTCGGGAAGACGAGCCGCGAGAACGTATCGTGCTCTCCCGACCGGACCCGGACGGGTTCCGCCAACGCGCAGACCGGCAGGACGGCAAGGGTTGCAAGTACAGGGGCAATCCGCATCAGGCGGCCGCCTTCCGCGCCTTCAGCGCCTCCTCCAGTTCGGAGAAGCTGGGCCGCATGTGGGTGGGCGTGCGCTGGCGGCCGACCTCGATACAGATATTGGTGGCGTGGTTGTGCAGGTTGGCGACCAGCACTTCCTGAATGAGCGAGTAAAAGTTCGCATCCTGCTCGCCGATGGCTTTCAGCCGGGCTGCGAAGGGTCCGACGAGGCCATAGGCCAGGAACACGCCGAGGAACGTCCCGACGAGCGCGCCGCCGATCAGCTTGCCCAGGACCTCGGGCGGCTGGTCGATCGAGCCCATCGTCTTGATCACGCCGAGCACGGCCGCGACGATGCCGAGCGCGGGAAGCGCATCCGCCATACCTTGCAGCGCATGGCTCGAATGCATGGTGTGATGGAGGTTCTCCTCCATGCGCGTCTCCAGCACCTCCTCGACCTGGTGGGGGTCGTCGTAGTTCATCGACATCGCCCGCAGCGTGTCGCAGATCATCGCGATCGCCTCCTTGTCCGAGAGGATCTTCGGATACTCGGAGAAAACGGCGGATTCCTCCGGCTTCTCGATATGCTCCTCGAGGCCGACGGCGTCCTGTCGGCCCAGGCGGACCAGCTCATAGAGCAGGCAGAGCAGGTCGCGGTAATCGTCGGGCTTCCATTTCGGACCCTTGAAGACCTTGCCGATGTCCTTGAGCGTGTGTTTGACCTCGGACATCGAGTTGCTGATGAGGAAGGCACCCACGGCGGCGCCCCCGATCATGATCATTTCGAAGGGCAAGCTTTTCAGGATGATACCCATCTTGCCGCCGGCCAGAAGATAGCCGCCGAAAACCATCACGAAGATGCAGACAACTCCCGCAATTCCGCCCATGATGCTACTCCGTTGCCGCGTTGGCATTGCGCCCGGCCATCATCACGCTGAGCGCGTAGGCCTTTTCGGGCGATAGGTTCGAAAAGAGGGCGGAGGCCGCGTCCGGGCGCATCCGCGCGAGGAAGCCCGAGGCGAATGTCGGCTCCATCGCCTCGAAGAGGACGGCCGCATCCTTGGGCTTCATGCCTTCGTAGACGGCGACGAGCCGGTTGATGTCTTCGTCGGACGCCGTGGCCGACATCTCCATCCGTGCCGCGAGCCGGGATTCGGCCTCGCTCAGCCGATCCAGCGAGCTCTCGATCTCCTGCCGCGCGATCTTCAGATCCTGCTCGCGCATGGCGAGCGCGGTTTCGCGGGCACGCAGTTCCTCGTCGCGGCCGGCGATCTGGCTCAGGAGCGTCTCGACCTCGTCCGAGGGCGGGCAGAGAAGGACTTCCTCCGTCGGGTCCGCCTCGGCCCCGTCGGGGACCGCGCCGAGGCCCGCGGAGACGATCCGCGTAAGGGCGGAGAGCACGAAGAGCGTGAGCAGGCCCGTGACGGACAGGCGTTTGATCCAGCGTCCCATCAGGCAGTCCCCACCTTTCTGGCCCGGAAGCTGGGCATTAGCGGCGTGGCGGGCTCGGGCGCCGGGGCGGGCTCGGGCACGCCTTCGGCAGCCTGTTCCTCGATCTCCTCGAAACTGGCGAGAAGCATTTCCATGCGCCCGATCCGGTCGTCGGCCTGGGCCAGTTGATCCTTCATCCGGTCGCCACGCTCGTCGGTCTCGAAACGTGCCGTCGCGACGGCGGCGTTCAAGGCGTCGACCTCCTTGGCGAGCCTGGCGATCGAGGCCTCGATCTCCGAAGTGCCGCCGTCGCGGGTTTCGGCGTCGTCCAGGCTGCGCAGGCGCCGGGCCAGAACCCGGCACCAGAGCGCCATCCCGCCCGTCGCGGCGATCAGGAGGACATCCGATATGAGGCTGAGATACGTCATGTCAGGTGATCACGAAGTCGATGATGAGAAGGTCCTCGACCGCATCGCGTCCGGCGAGGAGCTGGACCCGGCGCAGGAGCTGCGCCCGCAGGTGCAGCAGACCCGTCGGATCCTCCAGGCGGTCCACCGAAACGGCGCGCAGGTAGGTCGCGAAGATATCGAGGATGCGCGGCTGCAGCGCGGCGACGTCGGTCTGCGCCTCGTCGGCGAGTTGCAGGAACGCACGGAAGCGCAGCTGCTTGACGGAGTTTGCGCCGCCCACCGAGATCATCAGGGGATCGAGCTCGAGGTAATGCTCCTTGGCCGTCTCGGTCCCCTCCTCGGCATGGGGCGTCTCCTCGGCGTGCAGCAATCCGTCCACCAGGCCCGAATGCATCGCGAAGAAGGCGCCGCCACCGAGGCCGAGAGCGAGAACCGCGGTGATTCCCCAGCCGATGAGTCCCATGCCACGCTTCGCCGGAGCTTCCTGCTCTGCTGCTGAATCTTCTGACTCGGCCATAAGCTCATCCTCGTGATTTCGAGGCTGCCTAACCCGCTGAGGGCTAACCCAATGTTAATGCAATTACGGAATCTTCCGCCTCGACGCCCAGAAGGGTGAGACGCATCCCGGAGGATCGCACGTGGAGAATCTGACGACCGCCTGGCAACGGCAGGACAAGCGCCGCCTCGCTATTCTCGCGATCGCCACGCTGACGGCCTTCGCCACGGTTCTCTTCCTCACGCGACTCGCGACGGCGCCCCGGATGGAACTCCTCTTCGGCGGCCTCGAGCCCGCCGCCGCGTCCGAAGTCGTCGCCAGCCTCGAAGCGCGCGGGGTGGCCTACGAGGTTCAGGGCAACGCGATTCGCGTCGACGCCGAACTGCGTGACTCGCTGCGCATGCAGCTCGCCGGCGAAGGGCTGCCCCGGATGGACGGCGCCGGTTACGAGCTTCTCGACGGCCTGAGCGGCTTCGGCACCACCTCCCAGAT
Organism: uncultured Jannaschia sp.; assembly: GCF_947494055.1. Lineage (GTDB taxonomy): Bacteria > Pseudomonadota > Alphaproteobacteria > Rhodobacterales > Rhodobacteraceae > Jannaschia. The sequence goes on from NZ_CANLTR010000035.1 coordinate 22,653, forward strand.
GTTCGACGCCGCGTATTGGCGGGCGCGCGAGGGCGAGCTGACCCGCACCATCCTGGCGACGCCCGGCGTCCGTCAGGCGCGGGTCCATCTCGCCACCGCCGATTCCTCACCGTTCTCGCGCGACCGGTCGGCGACGGCCTCGGTCACGCTGCAGATGACCACCGGCGCGGTCGGAACCTCGCTTGCGCGGGCGGTGCAATCCCTCGTCGCCGGTGCGGTCCGCGCCCTCGCGCCAGAGGACGTGACCGTCATCGACGGCACCAGCGGGCGGGTCGTCGGCGGCGGCGCGGTCGATACCGAGGCCGAGGCGCGCGACGCGCGGCTGGCCGAAATGCGCGCATCGGTCGAGAACATCCTCGCCGCGCGTGTCGGGGCCGGCCGCTACGTCGTCGAGCTGGCGCTGGAGACGCGCAAGGATCGCGAGACGATCACCGAGCGTGTGCTCGACCCGGAAAGCCGCGTCGTCGTCAGCACCGATACCGAGGAGCGGTCCTCCTCCGAGAGCGGTCCCGCGGGCGCGGGCGTAACGGTCGCGAGCAACCTGCCCGATGGCGATGCCGCCGGGGGAGAGGGCAGCGAGAGCAACAACGCCGAGACGCGCGAGCGGGTGAACTACGACTTCTCCGCGACCGAGCGGCAGATCGAGCGCGGCCCCGGCGCCATCGACCGGGTGACCGTCGCTGTCCTGGTGGACGGCGTCCGCAGCCCGGCCGACAACGGGACGGCCGAATGGGCGCCGCGCCCCGAGGAGGAGCTGGAGACGCTGCGCGAACTCGTCCAGAGCGCCGTCGGCTACCGCGAATCCCGCGGCGACGAGGTCACGGTGCGCAGCATGCAGTTCGAGCTGCCCGCCCCCGTCGAGGCGGCGCCCGGCCTGTCGCTGCCGTGGTTCAGCGGCGGCCAGATCACCCAGATGGTGACCTCGCTGCTCTTGGCCCTGGTCGGTCTCGGCGTGCTCGCCTTCGTTGTCCGTCCGCTGATGACCAAGGTGCTCGCGCCCGAACTGCCTGCTCCGAACGCCGCGGGCGCACTTGCCGCGCCGGGCGAGACCTCGGACGGCGTCAACCGCGATCAGCGCGAGTTGCCGGCGCCGGAGGGGGCCTCGGGCCTGGCCGCGCTCGAGAATGGGATGTCGGGGAACGGCGACCTGCCCGACCTCTCCGAACTCCCGGATCTGCCCGATCTCGGCATCGGCGACTTCGACCAGAACGAAGCCGAGGATCCGGTCGATCGCCTTCGCCAGCTCATCGCCGATCGCCGCGAGGAGACGATCGAAGTGCTCCGCGGCTGGATGGATGAATCGGAGGAAGTCCAATGAACGCCTTTGCCCTTGAGGATTTCGGGAACGTCCGCCCCTTCGCCAGGCCCGCGCCCCCGGCCGCCGAGGCGCCCCGGACCGACCGCTACGAGGAAGGCTACAACGCCGGTTACGACGACGCGATGGCGCAGGTCGAGGCCGAGCAGAGCCGCCTCGCGGAGACGTTCGCCGAACGCCTTATGGGCCTCGACCTCGACCGGCGGGCCGCCATGGGCACGGCGCTGACGGCGCTGGAGCCTGCGATGCGCGAGATCTTCGACCGCCTGCTGCCGCACGCGGCGGAGCGGTCGTTCCTGCCGATCCTGATGCAGGAGATCCGCAGCGCCTTCGAGGGCGACGCGGTGGCGATGACGGTGCTCGTCGCGCCCGAGGACCATGCGCGCCTGGTGCGCCTGCTGGCGCGCGCCGATTTCGGGTCCGAGCGGGTGACGGTCCGCTCGGAGCCCGCGCTGTCGATCAACCAGGCGCTTCTGCGATGGGAGGGGCAGGAGCGCCGCGTCGATCTGGAGGGCGTGCTGACCGCTCTCGACGAAGCACTCGAGACGTTTCTCTCGACGATGGACCGCGGCACTTCCGCCGGGGACGACACGATGAAGGAGGCCGCAAATGGCTGACGATACCCATGACGCTCGCTCCGCCCTGTCCCGCGTTCCCGTCGAGATTACGATCTCGGTCGGCCGGGCGCATCCGACGGTCTCCGAGTTGCTGAAGCTGCGCCGCGACGCGATCCTGCCCCTCGATCGAAGCGTGTCCGATCCGGTCGAACTCTATGCCGGCGACCGCCTCATCGCGCGGGGCGAGTTGCAGGAGATGGAGGGCGATGCCGCCGGTCGCCTCGCCGTGCGCCTGACCGAGGTCGCCGAGACGGACGGCGCTGCGTGAAATACGCCGTCGTCATGACGCTGGCCGTTGCGCTCGCCCTCCCGGGCGCGGCGCTGGCGCAGGACGTCGCCATCGACCTGGGTGGCGAGGGGTCGCTGACGCTCCGGACGGTTCAGCTCATCGCGCTTCTGACCGTGCTGAGCCTCGCGCCCGGCATTGCCGTGACGGTGACGTGTTTCCCCTTCGTCGTGACGGTGCTCTCGATCATGCGTCAGGCGATCGGGTTGCAGGCGTCGCCGCCCAACATGCTGATCGTCAGCCTCGCGCTGTTCCTGACCTATTTCGTGATGGAGCCGGTCGCGACCGCCGCCTGGGAGGCCGGCATCGGCCCGCTCACGCGGGGGGAAATGGACGTGACGGAGGCGATCCCCGCCGCCGTCGATCCGTTCCGTGCCTTCATGGCCGCGCGGGTCGACGGCGACACGCTCCAGCATCTACAGGACCTGCGCCCGGAGGCGGAGGAGGGCGCGCTGTCGGTTCTGGTCCCGTCGTTTCTGCTCTCCGAGATCAGTCGGGCGTTCCAGATCGGCTTCCTCGTCTTCATGCCGTTCCTCATCATCGACATGGTGGCCGCCGCGGTGCTGATGTCGATGGGCATGATGATGGTTCCTCCGGCCATCGTCTCGCTTCCCTTCAAACTCGCTTTCTTCGTCGTGGTCGATGGCTGGACGCTTGTGTCCGGCGCCCTCGTGCGAAGCTATTTGTGAAAGGTCACGCCCATGTTGAACCGACGCCCCGCCAAGCCGACGCCGGACCCTCTGGCCGACGCCGTCACGAACCCGGAGAAGGCGCGCGCGCTGCTGGCGCTGCTTGAGGCGGGCGATACGTCGAAGGTGCCGCCGGAGCGGCTGCGCGACTGGGCAAGCGATCTCGTGCGCACGGTCGAGCGCCAGAAGGCGGACGCGAAGGCGCAGAAGGCCGAGGCCCCGGCTCCACGTCCGCGTGCGGCGGAAACGGCGCCACCGCGAGCGCCCGTCGCGGCCGCCCCCGCCCCCGCCGCCGCCGTGGCACCGGCCAAGGCGGCCGAGCCGAAGCGGGAGCCCGGCCAGCCGAGGCGGTCGCGCCTGTTCCGCAGTTCGGCCCCGACGCTCGCCCAAGGGACTACGCCGCAATCCGCGACGCCAGCCATCCCGGCCGCGCCGGTGCGACCCACGCCGACCGCGCCGGCGTCGCAAGCGCCCCATCTGCCGCGCCCGATGACGGCCGTCGGGCGGCAGAGCCACCCGCAGGGGGTGCAGGTCCGCGCTATGCCGACGCGAGCCCAAGTGCGGGCGATGGTGAATGCGGCCGTCAACACGGCGACTTTGCCCGACGAGCATCCGGCCGTCATCGCGTTGACCCTGACCGGCAAGCCTTCGATCGAGCAGGCCAAGGCGTTGCGCAGCCTGCCCGGCGGAAAGGTCCGCGCCGTGCATCGTGCGCTGCGTCAGCTCGAGATGCAGACGGAATGAGCGGCCGCGAAGGGTCCGGCGACAACGCCGACCCGGGAGCGCGGCGTGGAACGGGCGTCTACCGGCTGCCAGCGGAGTAAGGCCCCGCCCCCTTGGGCGGGTCGCAGGCTGCCCTGCGTGCCTTACGGAGCCGGCCAAGCCTAGCGGCTGAACTTCTTGTATTTCACCCGCGTCGGCTCCAGCGCGTCCGCCCCGAGGCGGCGCGCCTTGTCCTCCTCGTAGGCCTCGAAGTTGCCCTCGAACCATTCGACGTGGCTGTCGCCCTCGAAGGAGAGGATATGCGTGCAGAGGCGGTCGAGGAAGAAGCGGTCGTGGCTGATGACCACGGCGCAGCCGGCGAAATCCTCGATCGCGTCCTCGAGCGCGCGCAGTGTCTCGACGTCGAGGTCGTTCGTCGGCTCGTCGAGGAGCAGCACGTTGCCGCCGTCCTTCAAAAGCCGCGCCATGTGGACGCGGTTGCGCTCCCCGCCCGACAGGATGCCGACCTTCTTCTGCTGGTCCGAGCCCTTGAAGTTGAACGCCCCGCAATAGGCGCGCGACGCGACCTCCGCGTCGCCGAGCTTGATCAGTTCCGCCCCGCCCGAGATCGCCTCCCAGACGTTGTGGTTCGGGTCGAGATCGTCGCGCGACTGGTCGACATAGCTGAGCTTCACGGTATCGCCGTATTCGACGGAACCGGAATCGGGCTGCTCCTGACCGGTCAGCATGCGGAACAGCGTGGACTTGCCGGCGCCGTTCGGACCGATCACGCCGACGATGCCGCCGGGCGGCAGGGAGAAGCTGAGGTCGTCGATCAGCAGCCGGTCACCGTAGGCCTTCGACAGCCCCTCGACCTCGATCACCTTCTGACCGAGGCGCGGGCCGTTCGGGATGATGATCTGGGCCTTGCCGACGCGCTCGCGCTCGGACTGGCCCGCCATCTCCTCGTAGGCGGCGATCCGGGCCTTGGACTTGGTCTGCCGGGCCTTGGCGCCGGACCGCATCCAGGCGAGCTCGCGCTCCAGCGTCTTCTTGCGCGACTTGTCCTCCTTGGCTTCCTGCTCGAGCCGCTTGGCCTTCTGCTCCACCCAGGAGGAATAGTTCCCCTCCCACGGGATGCCGCGGCCGCGCTCGAGCTCGAGGATCCAGGAGGTGATGTCGTCGAGGAAGTAGCGGTCGTGGGTGACGATCAGGATCGTGCCCTTGTACTCCATCAGGTGTTTCTGGAGCCAGGCGATCGTCTCGGCGTCGAGGTGGTTGGTCGGCTCGTCCAGCAGCAGCATGTCGGGCGCTTCGAGCAGCAGCTTGCAGAGCGCCACGCGTCGCCGCTCGCCGCCCGACAGGTTGGCGGGGTTGGCGTCGTCGGGCGGGCAGCGGAGCGCTTCCAGCGCGATGTCGACCTGGCTGTCGAGATCCCAGAGGTTCTGGCTGTCGATCTCGTCCTGCAGCTTCGCCATCTCCTCGGCGGTCTCGTCCGAGTAGTTCATGGCGAGCTCGTTGTAGCGGTCGAGGATCGCCTGCTTCTCGGCGACGCCCTCCATCACGTTCTCGCGGACGGTCTTCGCTTCGTCGAGGACCGGCTCCTGCGGCAGGTAGCCGACCTTCGCGCCCTCGGCGGCCCAGGCCTCGCCCTGGAAATCCTTGTCCTGTCCGGCCATGATCCGCATCAGGGACGACTTGCCGGTGCCGTTGACGCCGACGACGCCGATCTTGACGCCCGGCAGGAACGAAAGGCGGATGTTCTCGAACACCTTCTTGCCGCCCGGATAGGCTTTGGACACGCCGTCCATGTGGTAGACGTACTGATAGCTGGCCATGGCGAACTCCTCCGGAGGTGCGGGTGTGGGCGGCATGTATCGCGGGCCGTGGGCAGGGGCAATCCGGGGGCGGTCGGGGCTTGCCGGCGCGGCCGGGGCGCGTCTAGGTGCGGCGCATGCGCGCGGGTCTGCCCATCGCTCCGGCCGGAATGGTCGTCGGTCTGCTGGGAGGCTCGTTCGATCCGGCCCATGCGGGGCATGTCCATATCACGCGCGAGGCGTTGAAGCGGCTCGGCCTCGACCGGGTCTGGTGGCTGGTGAGCCCCGGAAATCCGCTGAAGGCGCGCGGCCCCGCTCCGCTCGAGCGACGCATCCGCCATGCCCGCGTCATGGTCCGGGACCCGCGCGTGGTCGTGACCGGCATCGAGGCCGTGCTCGGCACGCGCTACACCGCACGGACCATCGCGGCGCTGCAGGCGCGCTATCCGGGGGCGCGGTTCGTCTGGCTGATGGGGGCGGACAACCTCGCGCAGTTCCATCGGTGGGAGCAATGGCGCGACATCCTCGCCCGCGTGCCCGTGGCGGTTCTGGCGCGGCCGGGCGAGGGGATCGCCGCGCGCACCTCGCCTGCCGCGACGATCTATCGGCACGCCTTCGTGCCGGCCTCGGCTGCGAACGGGATCGGCTATCGCAAGCCGCCTACTTGGACGTTCCTGAACATGCCGATGCATGCCGCGTCCTCCACCTCCATCCGGGCGGATGGCGGCTGGCGTTGAGGCCTTCGACGATCAGGTGGTTGCGTGATTAGATTGCGGAGAGGGCAGCGCCCGGCCGCGGACAATGGCCGGCCAGGGGCTGCCGGGCATACCGCCGGCCAATCGCGCAAGCGTTTCGGCGTCTATGGCTGCCGGTCTAGTCGCGCCGGAAGACGACCGTGCCGACCCCCGCCGCCACGAGGAGGGCGAGCCCGGCCATGGCCGGCGCATCGGGAAGGGTGCCGAAGACGACCCAGCCGAGGATCGTGGCGGAGAGGAGCTGGAAGTAGACGAAGGGCGCCAGCACCGTGGCGCTGGATCGCCGGTAGGCCAGCACGAGGAGCAGGTTGCCGCTCGCCGAGGCGACGCCGGACAGAAGGACCAGTCCCGCGACTGGACCGCTCGCCTCCGGCACCTGCGCGAGCCCGAGGGGCAGCAGCAGGAGCGTGCCGATCACCGACTGACTCAGCATCAGCTGCCGCGGCGCCGCCACGCCCGAGAGCCAGCGCGAGGTCGTCAGGAACGCACCGTAGAACAGCCCGGCCAGCACCGCGAAGCCGAGGCCCGGCGTCATCCCGAAACCCGGCCGCACGACGAGGAGGACGCCGCAGAACCCCGCCAACAGCATGATCGTCTGCATCGGCGTCACCCGCTCGCCGAGGAAACGGATCGAAAGGACGTAGCTGAAGAGCGGACCGACGAAGAAGGCGCCGAAGACGGTGGCGATCTCATCGGTGCGGAGCGCGGTCAGGATGCAGGAAATGCCCGCCGCGATGAGCGCGCCCCGCAGCCAGACGCGCCAGTCGCGGAAGACGGGCCAGTGGACGCGGCCCCCGAGGATCAGGACGACCATGACCGTGCCGACGGCGAAGCGGCTGAACGCGACGAAGAAGGGTGAGGCGCCGTGACCCCCGGTCAGCAGCTTGCCCGCCGTGTCCCCGACCGGGATCAGCGACATGGCGACGAACATCAGCGCCACGGATCCGAGGGTCTCACGGGTCATGCGGCGGGCCTAGCACCGGCGTGCGAAGGGGAACAGAGCGGGCGGCGGCCTTCACATCTCGTTAACCTACATGCATGAAACCGGACGGGGGACGGAGGTGCTGCATGAAACGACGCTTCTTCATGACGGCGGCGCTGTCGACGGCGGCCTTGCCGGCCTGCGCGAACGCGCCGGAGACCTCCGCGCGTCCGGTGCTGAAACCGGCCGACGCGCTGGCCCGCTCCGCTCCGGCAGCGGAGCGGCTGGTACAGGCAGCAGGGCTCGGCGGGCGGGTCGGTTTCGTCGTGGCCGATGCGCGCACCGGCGAGGTGCTGGAGACGCTGAACCCAGTCCGCCCGCTGCCGCCGGCATCCGTCGCGAAAGCCGTGACCGCGCTTTACGCATTGGAGACGCTGGGCCCTGGATTCCGCTTCGAGACCCGGCTCGTGGCGACCGGGCCGATCCGGGGCGGCCGGCTCGACGGTGATCTCGTGCTCGTGGGCGGCGGCGATCCGGCGCTCGACGCGGACGGGCTCTACAACCTCGCGGCGCAGGCCAAGGCGGCCGGGCTGCGCGAGGTGGGCGGCCGCCTTCTCGTCGATGCTTCCGCGCTGCCCGCGATCGAACGGATCGACCGGACGCAGCCAGAGCACGTGGGCTACAACCCGGCGGTGGGCGCGCTCAACCTGAATTTCAACCGCGTGAACTTCTCGTGGCAACGCGCGGGCGGCGACTATGCCACGACGATGGACGCGCGCTCCGCCCGGTTCCGGCCCGAAGTGACGACGAGCGAGATTGCCGTCGCGAACCGGTCGCTGCCTGTCTACACCTACGGTCGGCGCGGCGAGATCGACAGCTGGACGGTCGCGCGCGGGCAGCTCGGCGGCACCGGCTCCCGCTGGCTGCCGGTGCGCAACCCGGACCTCTATGCGGGCGATGTCCTGCGTACGATGCTGCGCTCGAACGGGATCGTGACGCCCGCGCCCCGGCGGGGACGGGGGCAGGGCACGACGATCGCGGTCGAACGCGGCGCGACGCTCGACCGGGTGGCGGCGTCGATGCTGCAGTACTCGACCAACCTCGTGGCGGAGTTGCTGGGCCTTACGGCGACTGCGCGACTGACCGGCCCGCCACGCTCGCTCGACGCCTCCGCCGACGTGATGTCGCAATGGGTGGCGCAGCGCACCGGCTCCCGCCGTCCGGATTTCGACGATCATTCCGGCCTGAACGGCACGACGCGCATCTCCGCCTCCGACATGGTCCGGTTGCTGACCGCGCCCGGCGCGATGGGGCGGCTGCGGCCTCTCCTGAAGGAGATCACGCTGGAGGGTCCGCCGCGTCAGAGCGTGCAGGCGAAGACCGGGACGTTGAACTTCGTCTCCGGCCTCGCCGGCTATTTCGACGCGCCGACGACCGGTCGCAGCTTCGCCTTCGCGACCTTCGCGGCCGATACCGACCGGCGCGCAGCGCTCACCGTCGATCAACGCGACCGTCCCGCGGGCGGGCGCAACTGGAGCCGGGCGGCACGCAGCCTGCAATTCGACCTGATCGAGCGCTGGGCGGCCGTCCACGCGTGACCGCGCCCGGCCCGGCCATCGTGCTCGTGCGGCCCGAGATCGCCGGCAATACCGGCTCCGTCGGGCGGACCTGCGTCGCGCTCGACCTCGATCTGTGCCTGGTGAAGCCCTATGGGTTCGAGATTACCGACCGGAACGTGCGCCGGGCGGGGCTCGATTACTGGAAACATGTCCGACTGCACGAATACGACGACTGGGACGACTTCCTCGTCCGGCGCGCACCGCGGGCCGACGCGCTGGTCCTGTTCGAGGAATACGGGACGACGAGCTTCCGCGACCGCGCCTACCCGCCCGACTTCCACCTCGTCTTCGGGCAGGAGACGACAGGCCTGCCCGCGGACGTGGTGGTGGGGCGGGAGGATCGGTTGACGCGGATGCCGATGCGCTCCCCGCATATTCGTTCGCTCAACCTCGCCAACGCAGCGACGGCCGCGGCCTACGAGGCGCTGCGCGGCGTCTTGTGAGCGGCGCACAGTCCTCCTAGGTGTGCCGCATGGAACAGGCTTCAGACCCTTACGCCCTCGGCGCCCGTGAAGGCCTGCCCGAGGGGCTCGACGCCCTTCTGCAGCAGCATCCACGCGAAGGGTGGCAATCGCATCCCGAATTCGGCGAGTTGACGCGGTTCTGGCTCGAGCGGCACCTTGCCTTCCGGGAGATGCTCTCGCGGCTGGAGGCGGATGGTCGGGCCGCCTATGGCAACGACCTCGATCCGCAGGTCCATGCCCAACGCCTGTCGCGGCTCGGTGGCATGTTCCTCGAGCATCTGCACGGCCATCACTCAATCGAGGATGCGGTCTACTTTCCGAAGCTGATCGTCCACGCGCCGAAGCTCGAGCGCGGGTTCGAGATCCTCGACGCCGATCACCACCGCCTGCACGACGAGCTCGACGCCTTCGCCAACGACGCCAATGCAGTGCTGCGCGGCGGCGGGCCCGACGCCGTGGGCCGGCTGAACGACGGGTTGGAGCGGATGCAGGCCTTTCTCGACCGGCACTTGACGGACGAGGAGGATCTGGTTGTTCCCGTGATCCTCGAGGTGGGTGAGGGCCGGCTCGGTTGAGAGCGGCCCGGGGGTCGCGGCGACACGTTCGGCCTCTGTCGGGCGGGGTGCTCGGCTTTCGCATCCTCGGCGCCGGTCACGTTCAAGCCTCTGTAATATGGGTGCCAACGTTGCCGATCGGGTGTCTTGGCAGCGTGCCGGTGTACGCGCGGTCGAGCAGAGCAGAACGTCCTGCATTTTGGGCAGGTCCTGTCGTCGCCATGTGCCAGTCCCCTGGCCCGATTACGACGCGGTCGCGGACGCCGTCGACGACAGGGACGGCTTGCGCGCCATTGAGGTCAATGAGGCGGCACATCTGAGCGGGTAGACGTTCGGCAAGGTTCGGCAAGGTGCAGGTTGCTGCGGGTGATGCGTACCACGGCGGCGAGAGCCTCAACGGCATTCAGGCTTGCCGGGTCGGACGCGATGCCGGAGGTTTCAGCGTGCCAGTAGGCGACGGTTCCCATCTCGATTTAGCAGGGGGGACCTCGTGAACGAAGCCGATGCGTGAATCGAATTGCGTGCAGCGGGCGAGGTTCTCCTCGCACCCCGGCATAACCGTCAAAATCAGGTCGAAGCCATAGCGGTCACGCAGATGCTCAATCGAGGCGTCAGCCCGTCGATATCGTCCACGATCACCAGCGGACAAGGCACCTCGGTGCTGCCGTGATATTCAAACGATTCGCCGTGTCTTGCGAGGACGAGCTTGGCATATCCGAGGCGGAAGGTATCTAGCCGCCGCGATCGTCGACGGTCTTCGGCGTGTTGAAGAGCGGTGCGGTCAAGAAAAGGCCCCGGTAGGCTTGCGCGGCGTGGGCTGCCTCCGGGGTGATCGTTTGTCGAAGGTGCATTTGAAGAGATCGAGGCTGACTGCGGACTTGCTTGCCGAGCGCGTCGTTCCACGCCCTCGGTCGGCCGGAACGCATGTCGACGTAGCACTCGGCCGTGCGGGCTTCGGCGAACTCGCAAAAGCTTGCACGTGGCAGGTTGAAAGCGTTGGGCAGCTTACTCTGGACTTCAATTGTCGGCGGCGTACGGCTTAAGGCCACCGAAGCGGGGCCCGGAGCGGGCACTGCGCTAGGAAGAGGGTCGTGCTGGACATGGCGGGCCTCGTTGGCGATGACGGACTGCCTCAGTCATTCCCTAGCGCGCCGTCTCGTGCCGTGGGTATGTGCCGGTGACGGAGCACGCACGTGCTCGGGATAGAGTCCGACGCATACGAATGCGTCCTCATGGTGGACATGAACCTCGGTGAAATTGCTGGGATCGTCGAGATATCGACCCGCTCGCCTATAAAGGCAGCGAGCGACGACTTGATGTAGCGCCCGCCGGCGACGTGGCTGCCGTCATGCCTGCCCCCTGCGCGGGCGCGGCATACGAAGCAGCAGCATGTCGAACACAGCCCGGCTTTCCTGCGACGCGGACAAAAAGTCCTTGGCCTGCCGGCGCACCACGGGCGACTCGGCAGTCGCTCCAGGTAGACTGTGGTAGACATCGCGCAGGAACCGCTCGAAGTGCGTGGCTGCTCCGCGAGTCCGACGCTCGACGTAGAGAGCGGCCGTACCCTCATCAGATGTCCGTGCGTGTCGGACAGGAACATCTTGTTTTAGGTTCCGACCAGCCGCTCGACTTTGCCGCACCTGCGGGGCGACCGGGCCGAGAATGGACGACGCGAATCTCAAGCGCCATGCAGGCCTCCTCGATTTGCTCCGAAAGAGAATCGCGGCCGTTGTCGATATAGAGAGCCTCGGAAATTTCGCAGAACGGCCAGACCGGATCGGCCTTGCGCCAAAACGCTCGGAGCTGCGACCGGCTCACTTTAGAGCGCCTAACAGAATCGCTTGATCTGGTTCATGCTGATGATGGCGGTTGCGAGTTTGGTGAGGGCGATGTGGATGTCGGCGCGCCGATCGTAGCGGGTGGCGAGGCGTCGGAACTGGGCGATACCCGGGCGAAGGTCCGTTCGACCACCCATCGGTGTCGGCCGAGCTTGGCGGATGTCTCGACGCCACGGCGCGCGATGCGGGGAATGATGGAGCGGGCACGGCAGTCCCGGCGGCACCGGCGATGGTCGCAGGCCTTGTCCACTGCCCGACAGGGTATCGCGAAGCGATGTCCCGAAAGGGGCATGCAGCGTCTCGGGTCGCTTGCGGGGTCGCCCTCGACGCCCCGATCGCACTCCCGGCACGGCGTCGAGCGTCGCTGCGAGCGCCATGCTGTCGTGACGGTTCACACCGGTCAGCGTCAGGCCGAGCGGCGTGCCGCGGCGGTCGGTGACGCAATGCCGTTTCGTGCCCGCACGGCCACGGTCCGTCGGGTTCGGCCCCGTCTCGTCGCCCCCCTTCTTGCTCCGATGGATGCGGCGTCCAGCGAAGCGCGGGACCAATCGAGCGCGCCGGCCCGATCGAGCCGTTCGAGCAGGACGCGGTGCAGCCGGTCCCACACCCCTGCCAGATGCCAGTCCCGCAGCCGCTGCCAGCAGGTCATGCCCGAGCAGCCGAACACCTCGCGCGGCAGCGTTTCCAACGGCAGACCCGAGCGCAAAACGAACACGATCCCGCGCAGGGCATCCCGGTCCGCCACCCGCGGCCGGCCGCCCTTCGGCTTCGGGGGCTCCTCGGGCCGCAACGGCGCCACCGCAGCCCACATTTCATCCGTCACAAGCTTATGTCTCATGGAGGGAGAATCCACGAGACGGAGGTCGGTTTCGTTAGGCGCTCTTAGGACAGTCGTCGCAGCAGCGAGGCGCCTTTGTCCTTGGCCAATTTAAGTAGTCTGTCCTGATCATCACGCTGGGTGCGCGATCTGACGGTTTGGCGGGGTGAGGATTGGGGTTGCGTCGCCCATGAGGCGGAGCAGCGTGACGAGGATTTCGGCCAGAAGAGCCTGGAGGCGGGCGAGGATCGGGCGGATGTTATGGCCTGCCCCGCAAAGCACGGCGTGGAGCGCATCGCCGATGGTACCCTTGAGGGGCGCGCGACAGGCGGCCGTCCGTCTTCATGTGGCCGATGGTTGGCTCGATGGCCGACCGTCGGCGCAGGGCCCGTCGGAGCGCGCGGGTCATGCCGCGG
>NZ_CANLTR010000036.1 GCF_947494055.1 uncultured Jannaschia sp.
GGAACAGGAAGTGGAAGGAGACGGTGAAGGCGAACTGGATGCGGGCCAGCAGCACCGCGTCGAACGATCCGAGCATTATCTTTCCTCAGAACCGGTTGGCCGGGATCTTGAAGTAGCTGTTCCCGTCCGCTTCGGGCTTGGGCAGGCGACCGCCGCGGAGATTTACCTGCAGTGCGTGCAGCATCTGCTTGGGCAAGCCGAGCGTGGCGTCTCGCGCCTCGCGAAGCTCGACATAAGCCGCTTCCGACGTCCCGCCGCCCAGATGTTTGTTCGCAGCCTTCTGCTCGCCCACCGTGCTCTCCCAAGCCGGTGTCTCGCGGTCGTCCGTCCCGTAATCGTGGCCGATGAAGATGCGGGTCTCGTCGGGGTAATCGAGGATCGCCATGAGGGAGGTGTAGAGCGCTTTCGCCGATCCGCCGGGGAAGTCGCAGCGCGCCGTCCCGGCATCTGGCTGCATGAATGTGTCATGCGCAAAGATCGCGTCGCCGACGACATAGGTAATCGAGCCCAGCGTATGGCCAGGCGAAAGCAGGACGCGGCCTTCGAGATCACCGATACGAAACGTGTCGCCATGCGCGAAGAGCCGGTCGAAATCGACGTCGGGAACGAAAACGTCGGGCATGTTGTAGAGCTCGCGCCAGAGCCCGGCGATATCGCGGACCTTCTCGCCGATCGCCGTCGGTCGCCCGGTGCGTTCCTTCAGCCAGGCTGAGGCCATCAGGTGATCGGCATGCGGATGCGTGTCGAGGATCCATTCGAGTTCCAATCCCTTCCGTTCGATGTAGTCGAGCGCCCATTGCGCGTGTTCGGTCGAGGTTCGCGCCGCCGCGGTATCGAAGTTCAGCACGACGTCGATCAACGCCGCCTTCTTCGTCGCTTCGCAAACGACGATGTACTGGCACGACCCGGTGACGGGCTCGTAGAACCCCACGACGCGCGGGCTTCCGGAACCGTTGGAGGGACTGGCCTTCGACAGGATATCCATGGAGCGTTCGTCCTTCATTCTGCTGCGGATCGGGGGGCGGGCCGGACAAGCTCGGTCCAAGCGTCGTACTGGCTGAGGAACACGCGGCCGTTCAGCTCGTCGAGGAAATGGGTTCGGGCGAGGCGGTCCATCACGGGTCCCTTCACTTCGCTGAGGTGAAAGCCGATCCCGAGATCGCGCAGGCGCCGGTTCACGGCTTCGAGGCTTTCGAGTGCCGAGAAGTCGATCTCGTTCACCGCCGGGCACATCAGGACGACATTGGAGATCGACCCGCTCTCCGAGACCCGGTCCTGGATCAGCGTCTCAAGGAACCGCGCGTTCACAAAGTAAAGGCTCTCGTCCACCCGGATCGTAAGCAGCCCGGGATCGGTCGCGACGGCGTGGCGATCGACGTTGCGGAAGTGCTGCGTTCCAGGGACGAGCCCGACAACGGCGACATGGGGCTTTGCGGTCTTCACGAGATGCAAGACCAGTGAGACGCCGATCCCCGTCGCCACCCCGATCTCGACCCCGGCGCCGAGCGTCGCGAGAATGGTGACGGCGACCGCAACGAAATCAGCCTTTGCGTAGGTCCATGTCCGGCGCAGGATCGACAGGTCTACAAGACCCAGGACCGCCACGATGATCGTCGCTGCCAGGGTCGCTTGCGGAAGATACTGGATGAGCGGTGTCAGGAACGCGGCAGCGAAGGCAAGCCCGATCGCGGTGTATACCCCCGCCGCGGGTGTACGGGCCCCGGCATCGTCGTTGACGACCGACCGAGAGAAGCCGCCCGTGACCGGATATCCGCCTGTAAAAGCCGCCCCGAGATTGGCCGCGCCGAGACCGATCAATTCCTGGTCGGGATCGATCCGCTCGCGTCGCCGCGCCGCCAGCGTCTGCGCGACGGAAATGGATTCGACGAAGCCGATGACGGAGATCAGGATCGCCGGAACCAGAAGCTGCCGTATCAGATCGGGCGAGGCGGTTGGCACGGTGAATGGGGGCAGGCCGCGAGGGACGTCGCCGACGATCGCGACACCTGCAGCGTCGAGAGACAGTTTCCAGACCAGCGCCGTCGTCACAACCACCGCCAGCACGGGCCCCGCCTTGGTCAGCGTGGCGGCCGCCGTTGCGGACAGACCCGCACCACGAAGCGCAGGCGTCATACCCCGTCGCACCCAGAACAGGAACGCCGTGGCGGCAAGGCCGATCGCCAGCGTCGGAAGATTCGTTGCGCCGATATTCACGAGAAGCCCGGTCACCATCTCGATCAGGGTGTGTCCGCCGGCCTCGATCCCGAGAAGGTGCCGCAGCTGCGATGCGGCGATCAGGATGCCCGAGGCGGTGATAAACCCCGCTATGACCGGATGGCTGAGGAAGTTTGCGAGAAATCCCAAGCGGAGCGCGCCGAGAAGCAATAGGATCACGCCCGACAAAGCTGCCAGGGTGAGTGCCGCCGCGGCGTATCCTGCCGTTCCCTGCGCTGCGACCTCCCCCACGGCGGAGGCTGTGAGAAGCGAGACGACCGCGACCGGCCCGACGGCAAGCGACCGCGACGTACCGAAAATCGCGTAGAGAACGATGGGCAGGATCGAAGCGTAGATCCCTGCTTCCGCCGGCAATCCCGCCAGAAGCGCATAGGCCAGCGATTGCGGAATCAGCATGATCGTCACGATCAGCGCCGCCAACCCGTCGCCGGCCAGATCATTCCGGTCGTAGCGGCGGCCCCAGTCGAGGATGGGGACGTGACGGCGTAGCCCAGAACTCATGGTCGTGTTCGTCCTTCGGGGTTTTGGAGGCCGGCGCGTAGCGGAGACGGCTCAAGCGGTCTCAGTCGGAGCGTCCTGCGGTGCCAGACCGGGCGCAGCCATCCACTCGCGTCCCTTCAGCATGCCCTGCCAGTATATCGGCGGCAGTATTTGCGCCTTCAGCGCCCAGGCAAGCCGCGTGGGCTTCGTGCCGTCGAGGATCCATTTCGGGAACGTCGGTTTCAGCGCACCGCCGTAGCCGAACTCGGCCAGCACGATCTTGCCCCGTTCCACCGTCAACGGGCAGGAGCCGTAGCCGTCGTAGGACGCGACGGCGGAAGAACCCTTCAAGTCGGCCATGATGTTCTCGGCAACCGTCGGCGCCTGCTTGCGCGCCGCGGCTGCCGTCTTGGCATTCGGCGCGTTCATCACATCGCCCAGGCTCCAGACGTTGTCATAACGCTTGTGACGCAGCGTATGCTGATCCACATCGACCCAACCCGCGGCGTCGTCGGCGAGCGGCGAGACCCGGATGAAGTCGGGCGCCGTCTGGGGCGGACAGACATGGAGCATGTCGAAGGACATCGTCCGCGTCGTCGGCGCTTCACCCTCCTTCGTGACCTTGAACGTCGCCGTCTTCGCAGGGCCATCGACAGCCACGAGGTTGTGGAAGAAGTCGAGCGTGGCGTTGTACTTCTTCACGTATTCCATGAGCGCGGGGACGTAATCCTTCACGCCGAAGAGGACCCCGCCGGCATTGGCGAAGTGGATGTCGATGTCCTTCAGACGGCTCTCGCGGTGCCAGTGATCAGCGGAGAGATACATGGCCTTTTGCGGGGCGCCGGCGCATTTAATCGGCATTGGTGGCTGGGTGAAAAGTGCCGTGCCGCGCTGCATCTCCTGAACGAGCTGCCAGGTATAGGGCGCCAGATCGTAACGGTAGTTCGACGTCACGCCGTTGCGTCCGAGCGTGTCTGTCAATCCCTCGACCACGCCCCAATCAAGCTTGAGCCCCGGGCAAACGACCAATCGATCGTACTTCACAACCCGGCAGCCCTCGAGGATGACGGC
Organism: uncultured Jannaschia sp.; assembly: GCF_947494055.1. Taxonomy (GTDB): domain Bacteria; phylum Pseudomonadota; class Alphaproteobacteria; order Rhodobacterales; family Rhodobacteraceae; genus Jannaschia. Next base: position 3,787 of record NZ_CANLTR010000036.1, read on the forward strand.
ATCGTTTTCAGGCTCGAAGGCCGCGACCGCTCCCTTGATCCAGGCAACGCCCTTGGGGATCAGCGCCCCCATCGTCTTCGCAGTCTCGTCGGCGGTAAAGATGCCGGCACCCACCATGGTCCACCCGGGTTGGTAGTAGTGAACCTCTGCCGGCTCGATGATCGCGATGGACAGACTGTCCCGCCGCGATTTCAACGAGGCCGCCGTCGCGATCCCTGCGGCCCCGCCTCCGACGATGACCACGTCGTACCTGGTCTCATTTGTATCGGTGGGGACGCGGCCGCCGTTCGCGATCCGCCGAGCCACGCCGTTCAGATCGTAGCCGGCGCTCTTGGCGTGCGACAGGATCTCGGAAACCGGCCTGCGACCCGCTTGGGAAAGCGCCCAGAGCGTGGCCGAACGCGTACCCGAGCGGCAATGCGCGTAAACCGGACCCGGAAGGTCCTCGAGTGCGGCGCCGAAGGCGGCCACGTCACTTTCCTGGACCTTGCCCGTCTCAACCGGCACGTATCGTGCCTCGAGACCATGCTTCTGCGCGGCCGCCCGAATCTCGTCGAAAGTCGGCTGGTCCCCGCCTTCCCCGTCAGGCCGGTTCACCATAATCGAGCGGAAGCCCTTGGATTTCAACTCGGGGATGTCGGTCGTCTTGATTTGCGGGCCGACTGACAGGCGATCGGTGATCTTGTTGACGTCCATGGTCTTCTCTCCTCGGAGCCGGCGGCGTTTCCTTGAAGGTAGGCGTCGCACGGGCTTCGGTAAAATTGACTTTGCCTTGCGCCGTGATCGGAATATTCGATAACGCATGACAACCTTGCGGCAGCTACGCTTTCTGACAGCCCTCGACGAAACCCGGAGCTTCTCGCAGGCGGCCGGCCTGTGCCACGTCACCCAGTCGACCCTGTCGGCAGGCATCCGCGAACTCGAGGACGGGCTGGGCACGCAACTCGCGGAGCGCACGCGCCAGACCGTCACCATGACCCCCCTCGGACGCGATCTGGCCGCGCGGGCTCGCGACATCCTGAGCGCGGTCGCCGATCTGGAGGACCAGGCCGCCCGCGAGTCCGGAACCGGCGGTGCGCTCCTGCGCATGGGCGTGATCCCGACGGTTGGGCCCTTCATCCTGCCACGAGCGCTGCCGCTCATCCGCGACCAAATGCCTGGCCTGACCATCTCGCTCCGCGAGGAGCTGACCGACAGCCTCATTGAGGCCCTGTCGGCGGGCCGACTTGACCTTGTGCTGATGGCGCTGCCCCATGAGGTCCCGTCGCGGATAGAGACGCAGCTGCTCTTCGACGACAGTTACCATCTCGCCACGCGCATGGACCATCCGCTCGCCAATGCGGGCACGGTGGACGGGTCGGATCTGAACGGACGCCGGCTCCTCCTCTTGGATCGGGGCCATTGTCTGCAGCGCCATGCTCTCTCGGCCTATCCTGAAGCATTGCTGGGCGAGGACGAAAGCTTTGCGGCTACTTCGCTACCCACGCTGGCCGCCATGGTTGAAGAGGGACTCGGAATTACGCTCCTGCCCGACCTCGCCATCGCGGCGGGGGCAGTGACGGGGCAGCGCTTGTCATTGACGGCCTTGCGCGGTGCGCGGCCCCGTCAGGTGGTCCTGGCCTGGCGCAGGAGTTCCGCACGCGCCGAGACATTCGCGCGGATCGGCACCTGCCTTGCCGAGGCCCGCGACGAACTCTTCACCCACACTCATTTGCCGAGCTAGAGTTCATCCGTTCACGAAGGCATCCGATCCGGTCTTGGGATAGAGCACCACCCGGGTATCGAGGGGCACGCGTTCGTAGAGGTGCATGATGTGCTCGTTGGTCAGGCCGGCGCAGCCGTTCGACACGGATTGCCCGATGGTCCGGGGATCGTTCGTTCCATGAATGCGCAAGAACGTGTCGCCCCGGCCTTCCTGAAAAAGGTAGAGCGCACGTGCCCCGAGCGGATTGCCGGGGCCACCTTCCATTCCATCCTCCGCGTAGGGTTCGTAGAGCTCGGGCTCGCGGCGGAGCATGCCGGGGGTCGGCATCCAGGAGGGCCATTCCTTCTTGGCTCCCACATAGAAGGTCCCCGACACGTAGAGCGCGTCTCGCCCCACCCGGATCGGGTAGACCCAAGCCTTGCCATCGGGAAGGGTCCAGTACAGCTTGAACTGATCCGGAATCACGTGGATTTCGCCCATCGGCAGCGGGTCGCCCCGTTCGTTGCGCAAATCGATGACATGGGGCATGATGATGGCCACCGTGTCCGGGACCTGCGCGAGGACGGGTGCGGCGAGACCGAGCGTCGCAAGACTACCGAGGATCACGTGTCTGCGGGTCGTTCTCATCTCAGATCACCCTTACCTGCGTGCCGACCGGGCACAGGCCGAACAGCTCCTCGATCTGCGCATTGTAGAGGCCGATGCATCCGTCCGAGGAGGGCCGGCCGATCTTGCGCGTATCGTGGGTGCCGTGGATCAGATAGGCGGGCCAGTCGAGATACATCGCATGCGTACCGAGGGGATTGTCCGGACCGGGCGGCACGTATTCCCAGCCGAACCGTTCGCGCTGCGATGGTGTCGGGGTCCAGTCCGGTCCGACCTTCTTGCGCACGATCTTCGTGTAACCTCGCTTGGTTAGGTCCTCGGACGTCGGAACCGAGGTCGGGTAAAGCCGATAGTCGGAGCCGTCGGCATTCCAGTAATGCAGCGCACGCGACGTCGTGTCGGCGACGATGGTGCCGACGCCCAGATCGTCGAAGTGATCGCGCCAGTCCTGCATGTGAAAGCTCGACGCGTTGCGCCGCGTCCCGGTCGACTGCGCGGCGGCAGGAAGCGCCAGACCGGCTAGACAGGCAGCCAGAAGGGTGCGTCGGGTGAAGATAGAAGACATGTTTGCTCCTCTTTTCGACGGCATTGCGGGGCCAAGCTTAAGTCAACCTTACGCGCGACGGGGCGATCGCGGCAGAGCAGGTCCGGTCCATTCTGGTCATGTCATCTCCAGGATGGCGAGACGGGGGGGGACAGACAGGATTCTCCCACAGGGAGACGAACCGTGAATCCTCAATACGTGAGACATACGCGAACGGTCGAGGCTGTGTGGAAACTCGGCTCTCACGCATGTCGAAGGAACAACTTCCTGCTGCGGCACGGAGATCGTGACGCAGTCAGAATCAACGCATCGTTTCGCGAGCTTTCTGAGGATGCCGTCCTGCGTCCACACACTTCGGCGGAGTTTCCACACAGACTCGGCCCAAACCTGCCACTTGCAATCCAAGCCAACATCGCGTTGCAGCATCCCCAAAGCGGACCTTGGCGGCAAGCTGGACTTCACCTGTCACGTGTCTTCTGCCACTCAATCAACTCCAGAATTGGCGCGTTATCCTGACCTTCTGGGATGATCGGATCTATGCTTGGGGAAACTGCCATTCCATCTGGATCATTGAGTCCTATGGTCCAAGCTTCCCTGATGACAACCTCGTGTTTTAAGATTGACAGATCAAAATGGAAGTCAGGCGGCCTTCCATCGTCGGACAGGGTCACCGGCACCAAGGCATACCTCCGAGAGGCAGCGAATGCTCTACCAAAATTCTCTAGGTTTCGTGGATCAGGGTTCTCCATGGTCTTCATTTTTGAAGTCACGAAGATGCGATCAAGCTCTTTGAATTGCGCTTTGTTAATATTCGAACTTACTGCCAAAGTATAGGCGTTGGGGTTCGACTTTTCGACTCCAGTTAGTATCACAATGCGGATTTTCTCATCTGCATCTTCCTGCCCGATGTCAAGAATCCAGTTCTCAAAGATGCGCCGTCCAGCTTTGCCGTCTCTAAATAGAAGGCCCAAGAAGGGTGGTGCGTTCGGTAGTTCAGGCTGAAGAGCGACACCTACACCCTCCCAACCAGCCTCCTGCCACAGTTCAATATCCACCATTGACAGGGTTTGGTAAGCGCTGTGCTTGAGAGGTGTGTCTTCAAGAAATTCATCGGATGGCTCGCCTTCGCCGAACTTAATGTCCTCCTTATTATTATGCTGCCCAAGAGACATTATTGACTGCAAAGCCAAATTGGAGGGTGGGTCCATAACTATTTCATAGCTATCTCCCTCGCCGGCCCAGTCACTCAATGATGGGGAACGACAATCATCAAAAATATTTGATGAACTCGCCAAGACATCGGCAAACATGAGCGAGCGAGGTAAACCTTCCTCCGAACCGGCAACCACGTCCAAGAACGCTTTTGTATCTTTAGGAAATAGAATTTTGGGCAATATATTTACCAGAGAATACATTAAAAAATCACGCAACCTGTCTGTTCTAAGGCTGCCTAACGGAAATCTCTCCGGCCATATCACTACCGTCGCCAACTCGCTCCCCGACCCAGGGCGAAGTTCCAATCCCTGTTCGTTTGGGCAAGCCTCGCCTTCAGATGCCAATTGGAAACGCATTCTCGCTCGTTCCATCGAGCCAACCGCTCGATGAGAAAGGCTAGTTGCAAGAAATGCTTCGAGGAATCCCATATAGCTTTCCCCAATTCTCACGCACCAAGGATTGTGTTGGCAAACAATTTCCCATTTTGTTCCCAGCAACCGAGATATAAGGCTCACGTTCTTGCCCCCAAACGTATCAATACGTTCTGGCAACCTATCCTGCGCAGGTTGATCCCACAGCCTCTTCATCATCTCCCAAATCTCAGTGTCACTTTCAGAATCTGGGACGTATTCGTGCTTTCGAAGGTACTCAGGACCTCCAAAAGCGAACAATAGAGCTAAAGAACAAGCAATCAGACCGTTCTTCTCGAAGAAATCTACTAGACCTGTAAACTCATTCAACTGGCTAGCATCCGCCTTCAGCAGGAGCATCGCCAAGATCCCATCCTTCAGCTGGTAATCTTCCTGAAAGCCTCCATCTTCTTCGTTAAGACCTGATTGCCTTAAGGTCGAGATTTTCATTTCTAAACACCACAGAGCATGTGGAATGCGCCCTGTAGAAATTTCTCCCCAGAACATTTTCTCTAGCAACATTGGCAATAAAGGGTCTATCTCTTTAGTTTCCCCGAAGTCTTGAATCAGTATCGAAAGAGCTGACATGTGGTTCGCGTATGAGGCCCAAAACAAATCCATTTCGCTATAAGCGGAAGCCAACGCTGCGAGGCAGCGAACCATGCGCTGCTTTTTCTCAGCCTTAATTAGCTTCGGTAGCGCTCGCCCTAGCAGGTCGATACCAGAGATGACCTTGTCACTGCGAAGTTTGTCTATGCCGCGATTGAAGAGCTTATCTGCAACGGCCAAATCGCTATGCCGTTCTTGAAATACAGGGAGAATTTGCTCGAATACCTCATCGTATACCTTCAACTCGCCAAAAGGTGCGCCAAGTACTTCAAAGTACTCATAGGCTCGGTTGAATTCGAAACCTCCGAGATGCTGTGAACCTACCAGCAAGTCGCCAAAATCTCGCAGTAGCTTGTCTCGTTGGCTTTCGTCAGCAGCGTTCTGGACAATCTGCATCCCCAACTTAAGCCATTCTGAATTTGCAGCGTTGTTTGGCCTATCCGTGTCACCTGAAAGCTCTTCCAGATGCTGGATTAGGCGATCCGCCTTATCTACTAGTTTGGTTTCTTCCAACGAAAGCGCTTTAGAAACAACCGCAGTGTGCAGAGTCTGCCATAGGTTAATTGCCTTCTCGATGTCTGACGAGTTTCTGCTACCAAGGGAGAACGCCTCGATTTCATCATAGACACTGAACACTACTCTAAAATCGTCATGCCAGTACACCGCGGTCCACGCCTTCTGATACAAAGCACCGGCGATCTGACTTTCGGTTCCGTGCTCTCTCGCAAGCCGTATGGCACGTTCGTGCCTACCTTCCGTAACGTGCCGATCCAGTTCAAGTTCTCTTGAGAATATTGCCGCAACGATGCAATCTCCAACGAGTTGATATTCAACTCCTTGATATCTATACGTGTCAGCGATTTCTTTTTCGAGCTCGTCTAACGCCTCCTGTTTGGAAAAATCGTTCGGACCAATTTTCTTCGAAGTCGTGAAGTTCGATAGATTTAGTGCCTGAGCAGCAATATCTTCGTTGCCCTTTTCCAAGATCGCTTCCATCAGCCAAGTACGGTCAAGAATTCGGACCTCAAACCCGTATTCCTTTGAAAGCTCGTCCTGAAATTTCGACTTGGATTTGTCATTTATAAACTGATTGGAAACAAAATAAGCAACTCGGTAGTCGCGACCGGTAGATGCGATAGAAGCCATGTCCGAACGAAGCTTGCCTTGCCACTGCTTCTTTGCACTTACGGCAAACCCCCAACGCTCGTTCGCCGCTTCGACGTTTCCCTCGTACCAACGGGACGAAATATCCTCGTGGACAGGGTACGTCTCGGTATCGACTTTACTATCGCCACCGCCGGTCGGCCCAGTCTGAGGTATCAAATTAGGGCAGATCAGTCGTTCAGCGAGACGTCTTGCGAGATGTTCGAATTGTTTTTCTTCACTTCGGCTTGTTATACTTTCCAGCTTGTATTCGAGAAAGCCTGCATCCAATTCGATGTTCTCTTCGACTCGCGAGTCAGAAAACTGTTCCGGGCGTCGCCCTCGCATAAACTCTGATGGCGTTGTAAAAGCATCCGTGGACAATTCACTACTCACATTTCTTGGTTTTGCATCGAGAGTGCCCCCTCAATCCAACCGTATCTAGACGGTGCAAAAATGTTACGCAACCGAAGTGGGTGCGACTAACTCTACGGATGGTAATAGTTCTGATACGAATATCTGCTTTCCAAGGTTCGCAACTGCTTTTCGCACCCGCAGCGAATGACAGCTCTCCGCCCTCCGTGTCGATCGCCGCGATGCGGAACAACTGAGGCTATCTGTCATCGTCGCCATCCCTTCGCTTCCCCTCCGCTACGATCCGCAACACATCGTCCGGGAGCGGCCGCTGTAGCGCCTTCGCCTCGTCAAACGGCGCGGTCAGCCACGCCTCCCATTCGTCTGGTTCGGTGAGGATCACCGGCATGGCCTTCGGGTGGATCGCGCCCACGGTCGCGTTCGCCTCGGTGGTCAGGAAGCCGTAGAGCTCGGCCGTCACCTCGCCTTCCTTTACCTTCCGTACGCTCGTCCACTTGGTCCAGATGCCGGCGAAGAACATCAGCGGACGGTCCTCGTCGCGGGCGAACCAGACCGGCGTGCGGCTCTTGTCGGTCTCGACGCGGTATTCCGAGAAGCTGGTGAAGGGCACGAGGCAGCGATGCTCGACGCCGAGCCAGCGGCGCCAGTGGGCCGAGCCGAAATTGCGGACGTTGGTGACGCCGGGATCGGTCTTGCGGTTCTTCAGCGCGAAGGACGGCGAGGGCATCCCCCATCGCATCATCGCGAGCTCGCGGCCGTCGCCCCCCTGGCGGACCACCGGGGCGGATTGGTCGGGGAAGATCGCGGGTAGCGAGGCGAGGTTGCCGGTGTTGTCCGTCATCACGTCGGCGATCTCGCGGATCGCGGCCTGGCCCTTGGTCAAGGAATACAGGTTGCAGATGGCTCACCCCTCCTCGGCGGTGACGTTCACTTTGCCACGCCCGTCGCGGATGCGCTGCACCGTCATTCGGCTGATCCCGAACCGCCGCGCCAGCGGGGAGATCGTCTCGCACTTCTTCATCGGGTCGATTACAGGACAGTGTGAAATCCAAAGCCACGGTAGCTTACTCGGAATTGCTTACGGCGCTGGACCGGACTCCTTGCCGAACAACTGTTCGAGAAGCTCCTCGGCTCTCTGCAATCCCTCATCGGTGAACGCGACCGACTTCGCCTTACCCACCGGGTCGGTAATCCATCCCTTCCGGTGCAACCGATCCATGCTGTTCCAGTCGAACCCCTTCCAGGCGCGCTGGCCGTCGTGAAGGGTCAGCCGCAGGAGCGCCAGTACGGCAGCGTCAATCTTGTCCTCATCGAGATCCATGACGGTCTCCTTCGCGCGATCCACTATAGACAGTGTGGAAGTTCCAGATCGTCACCGAACGTCCCGCGGAGGTTGCCCACTGACGGTCTCGGCGGCGGCCAACAGCTTCTCTCCTGCCTCCTTCAGTTCTCCGTCCGCCCGGACGTAGTGGTAAAGGGTGGAAGCGGGGATGCCGCCGAGCTCGGCGCAAATCGAGGGGATCGAGCGGGCAGGGTCGGCCATGAGGTGTCGGGCATAGCGCAGCTTCTCCACGGTCATGATACGAGGACGCCCGCCCTTGCGACCCCTGGCCCGTGCGGCCTTTAGCCCCTCACGCACACGCTGACGGATCACGTTGCGCTCCATCTCCGCGAACGCGGCTTGAATCTGCAAGAAAGCGCGCCCCTGCGGGGTCGTCGTGTCCATCGGCGAGTTCAGCGCCCGGAATGCGACGCCCCGCTCCGCTAGCGCGTCGATCAGGGCGACGAGTTCGGTCGCGAGCCTGCCCAAGCGGTCAAGATCGAGTACGATCAGAACGTCGCCCTTGCGCAGGTAGTCAAGGCACGCGGCAAGTCCCGGCCGTTCGGAATTGCTGGCACCCTTCGCGCCCGACGCCCGGTCTTCGAACACGCGCTCGCATCCTGCTTTGCGCAGGGCGTCGAGTTGACGGTCGAGGACTTGCACGCCCTCGGCGGTCGATACCCTCGCATAGCCGATCAGTCCCATCGTCTCTTTCCCTATAGTCGATCCGGCATCCATCAGTGATCGCGACAAACCATAGCTCTGACACGGTTCTCGGAAGAAGATACATGTTGGTTTTTCGTGACGTCCTGTCGAGGAAACGCTAGCCGAAGCTGCCTTTCGGTCGAGATCACGATAATCACATGGTTGTCGCGAACATCGCGGTGGGACCAAAGCGGTTTGCCCCATCCTGACTCACCCGGGATTCCCGCGGGGGTCGTTCGTCTGACTCACCTTCGGTAGGAGGAAATTCTACTCGATGGATCTTCGCGAGCGGATCTTTGGTCACATCGCCGCTGATTATTTGTGTCGAGCGGCGGCGCGGGTGTTCGGGGTCAGCGCGAGCACGGCGATCCGACTGACGCGCTCGGTTCGCCGGGGGGAATGCGAGAGACCTTCGTTTCCCTTGCCGTCACAGCGGAGGCGGCGGGCATCGACGCGACCGGGGACTGATCGCGCCAAGCCACCGACCCGGCTCTGACGGACTCGCTTCCGGTCCAGGCGGACCTTCGGGAACGAAGGGCGAAGTGCCGGGAAGTGACATCGCTTCCGGCGCTTCATCGAACACTCCTCCGCCTCAGAAGCATCCTGCTACGGGTGCCTATTCGACCAGGACTGGAACGCAGAGGTCATGAACGCCAGATCGGGTTTTCTCGGTCGAGAACAGCCTTGAGGTAGTCGAAGTGACGCTTGCCCATGCCGCGATAGGCCTGCCAGCCCGCTGCCGTGTTACGTGCCACGTCGTCGCTCAGGACGGATAACGATTGGCCTGTCGACCTCGCCAGGATCAGCGACTGCGCGGCCTTCTCGAAGAAGTACAGGTCCTCGAACGCATCGGCGACGGTGTCGCCGGTGACGGTGACGCCGTGATTGCCCATGACCAGCACGGACTTGTCTCCGAGCGCCTTGACCATATGCGCGCCCTCGTCCTCGGTGTCGGAGATGCCGCCGAACTTCAGATCGTAGCCGATCCGGCCGAAGAACCGGGCCGTGTTGTTGTCGATAGGCAGAAGGGTCGGATCCTCCAGGCACGCGAGCGCGGTGGCGTAGGGCGAATGGCAGTGCAACACGACGCGGGCCTGTGGGGCGTCGCGGTGGAGCACGCCGTGCACCGCCCAGGCGGAGCGATCGGGCGCGTCGGGGCCGTCCATGTCGGGCGGCGCGTCGAGATCGAGCTCGAGCAAGTCGTCCGGCGTGATCGTCGCGAAATGCTGCCAGCGGCGGTTCAGAAGGAAGCGGCGGCCGTCGCCGGAGATGGCCGCACTGAAGTGGTTGCCCACGGATTCGCTCCACCCGAAGCGGTGGCACAGGCGGAAGGCCGCGGCGAGGTCCTGCCGCAGAAGGGCAGGATCGACCGCAGCGTCGCAAGCGGCCATGTTCATCGCTTGAACCGCCCCTTGCTGACCAGCGCGCGATAGGTCGAGCGCATTTCGGCCCGATCGGTATAGCAGCCGCGCAAGTGACGGTCGCCACTCGACGCGGTATAGGCCGCGCGCCCGTGCACGATGCGGTGGTTGTCGAAGACGATGCATTCGCTGGCCTTCAGCGTGAAGCGCATGACGTACTTGTCGTCCTGCAACAGCTTCCCGAAGCGGCAGAACGCGGGATACCAGTCGTCGAGAAACGTCTGCGGCAGGTCCATCAGGTCCAGCATGTGCTGGCTGATCGTCAGGCCCGACACCTCGCCGTGCTGGTCCAGTTCGATGATGCGCTGCCACGAGCGCATGTCGTAATCGTCATGCTCGCAATAGAAGGGCACGTCGGTCTCGGCCAGAAGGCGGAAGCCCTCGGGGTCGATCTGCCGGAAGCCGTTGGCCGCGGCCACGCCATCGCCAAAGAGGTTGCGGCCGCCGTCCACCGTGTTGGCGCGCATGTGCAGCAGCTGGATGCCGGGCGCATGCTCCTCGGCCGGTGTGTCGGTGTGCAACTCCAGCGCCGAGGCAGTGTAGGCGGTGTTCGTCGGGTTGATGTGGGTCTTCACGTCGAAGTAGTCGCCGAAGAAGGTGGGCCGAACCTGGCCCATCTGGCGCGCAAGCGAGGTCAGTCCCTCATCGCTGTCGGGCATAGCCGCGATGACAGCGATGCCCTCGACGATTATCGCTTCAAGCCATTCGCGCCGCCTGGCGGGGTCCGACGTCACCTCGGCATGGGTGAAGCGGGCAACCTCGGGATAGTGGTCACCGTACCACGGACGGCGCGGCAGGTCCGCGGGATCGTCGCGGCGGCTGCCGTCGGCATAGGCCTCGAGCCAGTCCACCGGCATCCGCGTGGTGTGGTCTTCGTTGGCCCAGTCGATGACGAGCGCGTCACCGTCCACGCTGGCGGTCCGGGCCACCGGCGCCTCGTCCAGATGGAAGATGTCGAAGCTGCGCTCGCGCGTGCCGGCGTCGAAGCTGGTGGGGTCGTTGTCGCGCAACCAGTGATAGTTGAAATACGCATTGCCGGTCGCGAGCGGAAGGGTCAGGCCCTTGGCGCCGAGGGTCACGGCGGCGGTGGCGGGCGTCATCACGTTCATTGGTATCTCGTCCCATCAATGGTAAGATTTACCGCAGTTCAACGTAATCTTCCGCAAGGAAAAAGACCGATTGGCCTAATCTCAAGTTAAGTCTCAGGTTAACATGCAGCGCCTGCCGCCCCTTCGCCTTCTCGTCACCTTCGATGCAGTCCAGCGCGCTGGCTCGATGGGTCTTGCGGCCGTCGAGCTCAACGTGACGCGCCCAGCCATCAGTCAGGCGATAGGTTCGCTCGAGGATTGGCTGGGCGTTCCGCTCTTCGACCGGAGCTCCAAACCCTCGCAGCCGACGGAGGCGGGCGAGCGATTGGCACGCGCAACGCGATCAGGCTTGGGGCAGATCGCGGCCGCGATCGAGGAGATCCGACTGGGCGCGGGCTTTGCCGATCGCCACATCACCGTCTCCTGCACGATCGGGATGGCGACCTACTGGCTGATGCCGCGCCTCTCCGGGTTCTACGCGCGGTTCCCGGACGCGATGGTCAGCGTGCAGGCTCCACCGTCGGATGTGCCCGCATTTTCACCGGGATCGACATCGCGCTACGATATGGGCCGAAGCCATGGGGCGATGGTAAAACAGTAAAGGTGTTCGAGGAACGCGCGTTTTCTGTTGGCTTGCCGGAAAGGATCACTCCGCTTGCAGGAGATCTTGCAGCGCTCCGCTCGATCCCGTTGATCCATGTCAGGACGCCGAATGCCGGTCACTTGCCGGAATGGCGAAATTATCTCGACGCCAAGGGCGTCGGAGAACCGACCGGGCGGCCAGGCCTTCGACATCTACGTTCAGGCGTCGCAGGCGGCTTTGAGCGGTCACGGCATCATGCTCGGTTGGCGCTCGATCAACGGAGCAATGCTAGCCGACGGACGCCTCGTATCACTCCCGAACGGAACCCATGACTTCGGAACGGCCTACTGGGCAACTGCGGTATGCGAGAAAACGCAAAATCCGCTCGTCCGGGGGTTTCTCGATTGGGTCAGCGACGCTGGTACTGAATTCGATCATGACAGTGCAGCCGTGGATCGAACCCGTTTACCGGACGGCCCGGTTGGACGTTAGCGCGGTTCGGAGCGTGAAAGCCGTCTATGGAGAAGCAACGGAGCTCGCGGTCGCCATACCAGGCTAGGTGGAAGCTTGGAATGGGGCTGATATTCAGCCGTCGATTGATCCTACCCCGAAAAAGCGGACGGGGTCAGGCCGCCATGCGCTCTTCGTCGGCCGGTGATCTGTAGCCTATTGCGGAATGCAAGCGCCGTGAATTGTAGAAGCAATCGAGACCCGCGCAGAGCCGGTCATCATAGGCCGCGCGTTGCCGATGGGCAGGGAACCTGCGCGGGCATGTCGTTTCCTGTCGAAGATTGGCTTACCGTATTTACTTACTCGCCGACCCTTGTTCCGCAATTGGTGGGAAGGCGGCGCGACATGGGCAGGCAATCCCTCGTTTGGTTGCCCAAGTCAGACGCATTCGCACGCCATTGTTTGCAGTGTCGGCCGTCGAAGAGTTAAATGTCTTTATGGATGGAAGTGGCCATAAGATCATGGGACGGCTATGTCTGCGGAAGCAGGCTGGCGGCACGGAGCAAGTCCATTTAGCGGAGCAAACGATTATGACTGATGACGCGATGCGGACCTTCGAGGTGCCCGTTCAGGAAAACGGGCGCATGATCTTGCCGCTGGAGCTACGGCGCCGCCTCGGCCTCGACCGGGGTGGACGGTTGGTCATCGAGGCCGGGGAGGCAGGCATCGTGCTAACTACCGCACAGGCGCGGCGGCGGCGGGCGCAGGAGATCGCGCGGAAGTATACGGCCGACGGGGATGGGTCAGTCGTGGAGCAGTTTATCGCCGAGAAGCGCGCGGCGGCGCGGCGCGAGGCCGAGGAGATCGAGGGGACGGAAGGGCAGGGGGGCGCCGCGTGACGACCTGCGTGATCGACAGCTCGGCCATCCTGACCTTCGTGTTCGGCGAGCCGGGGGCGGAAGCTGCGTCGGACTGGCTGGACCGCGGCGCAACCGCCTCCACCGTGATCCTGCAGGAAGTGGCGACGAAGCTCCGCCAGAGAGGGTTCACCCCCGCCGACGCGGCAGAGGCGATCGGCGTCCTCGGGCTGACCGTGGCCGACCACACGCTGCCGCTCGCCCTCGCGGCGGCGGACCTTTACGCCGGCACCCGCGCACGCGGCCTGAGCCATGGCGACCGCTCCTGCCTCGCACTCGCGGCGGCCATGGGGCTGCCGGCGCTTACGGCCGACAAGGCGTGGTCCGAGCTAGGCGAAGTCGTTGAAGTGACAGTGGAGCAGGTGCGGTAGGCCGGGTCACAAGATCGACCGGCGCGGGAAGCGTTCCGGTAGCGTCTAGACCAGCGCTTGGCAGCGTTTCAGAATTCCTTAGTGGACCCGTACGTGGAGTGCTCCGAAGCGCATCCATTGCGAAGAATTCAAGGTTTGTCCCTGGGGTGATCGGTGCCTTATTGGCTCAGGTGCGCATCGAGAAACCGTGCGATCTCCACGAATATCTCCCGCGTCTCCGGGGCCGCCGGATCGAACAGGTACTGGCCGTGCGACTGCCCCTCGAAGAGCTGGAGTTCGGCCGTCACGCCTGCCCGCCTGAGCTTGCGCTGAACGCGGGCAGAGTCGCTGAGGAACAGGTCGCGAGTCCCGGAGACGAGCAGGGTGGGCGGCAGTCCCGCGAGGTCGCCGAAGAGCGGCGACACACCCGGTTCAGCAAGGTTCACTTTTCCGGCGTAGAGGCGCGCTGCGTCGTCGAGGTAGCCCCCATAGCTCACCACCACGTTGTCGAGCCACTCGTTGGCGCGGTAGCTGTCGCCTGATCCCGTGAGGTCGGCCCACGGGGTGTTGGCCGCGAGCCCGCCCGGCATGGGCAGCCCCTCGGTTTTGAGGCGCAGAAGCAGCGACAGCGCGAGCCCGCCCCCGGCCGACGTGCCGTTCACCGCGATGGCGGCGGGGTCCTGGCCCTCGTCGACCAGAGCCCGGTAGACGGCCTCGGCGTCGTCTACCGCCGCCGGGTAGGGCGCATCGGGCGGCATCCGGTAATCCACTGCCACGACGCGGTATTCGCCGTAGGCCGCCATGAGCGTGGCCTCGTAGGTGCCCCCCACGCCGCCGCCGTAAACGTAGCCGCCGCCATGCAGGTTAAGCACGACTTGGCCGTTATGAGCCTCTGGGATGGCCTCGGGGGTCAGCACGAACACGCGCACGCCGCCCATTGTCGCCTCTTCCATGGCGACCCCTAGCGCCTCGCGCAGATCCGCCAGCGCCGGCTCGGCGGCCGCCGAGGCACCCTCGGCGTAGGCGCGCCACTCGTCCGGGCTCTCGCCCGTGGCGGCCCAGAAAGGTGAGTAGGGCGCGGCGATCAGCGCCTGCATCGCCGGGCTCACCCCCTCCGTCGGGACCGGGATCGCTCGGCCCGGGACCTGACGGAGCCCAGGCGCAGCGTTGAGGGCAGACTGCGCCTCGGTGAGGGCAGAGAAGTCCGCCTCTTGAGCCGAGGCCGTGGCGGCGAGAAGAAGGCAAACGGTCCAGCTGGAGGAGCGAAGGGCTGTCCCAGCCAGCGACCGGAGCTGTGTCATGAGCATGAAGGTGGTCCTTGTGATGGGTCGTCGGGTTGTTCGAGCAGCGGAAGGGTTCGACTGCCGCGCGTCGGGCATGAGACGCAGGAGTCAGGAGAGGCGTCACCATCGCGCTAGGATGCCGTGGCCAACGTCAGCCTCGGGTCCGCCCTGGCGGTCAGGTCTCGACCGTCGTCGCAGCAGCACCTCAGCTGGAGCCCGCGTCGGCGAAGTAGCCGCTCTCGCGCATGTCTTGGATCAGCCCTGGTTCCGTTGGGACCCAACCCAAGGCGTCGCGGGTCCGCGCGCTGGAGGCGGGGGCGTCGAGCTGGAGGAAGCCGGCCAGCCAGCCGAAGTGCCCGGCGGCATCCTCGGGCGAGATGGAACGCACCGGCAGGCCCAGGCCCTTCCCGATCGCCTCGGCGATGAGGCGCGTGGGGAGGCCCTCCTCGGCCACGCCGTGAAAGCGCGCGCCGGGCTCGCCGCGCTCCAGTGCCAGGCGGAACAGCCGCGCGGCGTCCAGGCGGTGGACGGCAGGCCAGCGGTTCGCGCCGTCGCCGATGTAGGCCGAGACGCCCGTGTCGCGCGCGATGGCGACGAGCGCGGGCACGAACGCCGCGTCGCCCCGTCCGTGGACGGATGGCGCGAGCCGCACGACGCTCACTCGCACACCCCGGTCGGCCCAGGCCAGCACCAGCTCGGACTTGGCGCGGGCCTGCGCTGTGGGCGGATCGGTCTCCACCCCCATGCGGCCGGGCGGCAGTACGGCGGTGCCCGAGGTCACCACCAGCGGCTTGCCCGTGCCCTCGAGGGCGCCTGCAAGCGCCGCTGTGGCTAAGCGGTCGGTCTCTGCGTTCTCTTCGTACCGGGAGAAGTCGTGATTGAAGGCGAGATGCGCGACGCCGTCTGCCTGCCTGGCACCCTCCGCCAAGCTCTCCAGGTCGTTCAGCGCGCCACGATGCGCCTCCCCGCCCGCCGCCTTGAGCTTGGCCGCCGCCTCATCGCTGCGCGCGAGGCCTACGAGCTTGTGGCCCGCGCCGAGCAGCTCATGGACGACAGCCGTACCGATGAAGCCCGTGGCTCCAGTGACAAAGACGTGCATGGTCGATCCCCTTCAGCAGGTCGTGCTGGCCCGCCTTCGGGTTGAGAGGTAGAGGGTCGTCCCTGCACGATCTACATGCTATCGTCCATAATTCCTTCGCAATCATCCGGGATCTTCGATGGACCCTCTTTCCGACCTGCTCGCCCTGTTGCGCCCGCAGGGCACCCTCTCGGCTTGCCTTGACGCGGGCGGATCCTGGTCCGTGCGCTTCCCTGAGGCAGAGGACAGCCTCAAGTGCGCCGCCCTCGCCTCGGGGGGCTGCTGGCTGGAGGTGGATGGGGAGAGGCCGGTACGCCTGGAGGCGGGCGACTGCTTCCTGCTGCCCCACGGTCGCCCCTTCCGCCTGGCCTCGGACCTGTGCCTGCCGCCCCGGGACGCGGCGGCGGCCGTGGCGGGGGCGCGCGACGGCGTCGCCACGCTGGGCACAGGCGGTGACGCGTTCCTGGTGAGCGCCCGCTTCGCGCTGGCGGGCCCCCAGGCGGGGCTGCTCCTCGACCTGCTGCCGCCCATGGTGCACGTCCGGGGCGGCCCGAACGACGGGGACGGCGCCGCACTGCATTGGTCGATCGAGCGCCTGGCCGAGGAGTTGCGCGAGCCCCGCCCCGGCAGCGCACTGGTGGCCGGGCACCTCGCGCATATGGTGCTTGTCCAGGCGCTGCGGCGCCACTTAAACGAGGACGTCCACGGCCCCCGAGGTGGCATGGGCTGGCTCTTCGCGCTCGCCGACCGGCGGCTCGCCGCGGCGCTGGCCGCCCTCCATGCCGATCCGGGCCGGCGATGGACGCTCCAGGACCTCGCGGGCCTCGCCGGGATGTCGCGCTCGACCTTCGCGCTGCGCTTCCGCGAGACGGTCGGCGAGCCCCCGATGGACTACCTGGCCCGCTGGCGCATGGCGCTAGCCGCCGACCGCCTGGCGCGCACCACGGAGTCTGTGGCGGCCGTCGCCTGGTCCCTCGGCTACGCCTCCGAGACCGCTTTCGGCACCGCCTTCAAGCGCATCATGGGGCACTCGCCCCGGCGGCACGGACGGACGCGAGCGGCGAGTCCGCCCGTCGTACGGGACCGCCAGGCCCACTACGCCAGCGCCCCAGGTGCGCTTCACACATGACATTCGTGCCAGCCCGTCCACAAAGCAGACTCACGGGTCTGACTCGCGCGCAAGACAGGCGCGGAACTCGACCGACCAGCTACGGCGTGGACCTGTCCCGCTTCCGTTCCGGTCACGGTGCTCATTTAGGCGGCCATTCGTTCGAAGGCCAAGGGGCTTTTCCAGCCAAGGGCTGAATGGCGACGCCGCGGATTGTAGAAGCCATTGATCTACTGGAAGAGAGCCAGTTCGGCATCGCGGCGGGTCGGCCAGGACTGGCGCCAGATGAGTTCGGCCTTAAGGGTCTTGAAGAAGCCACGTTCGACGGGAAGGCGTGATGCTGTGATGTAGCTGGCGGCGCCGCTGGCGAGAAATACGGCTGGCTATGCCACTTCACGATTCGAGTGATTTGACGGAAAGTCGGTTCGGAGATGGTCAACAAAATTAAAAACCAGAATTCTACACCAAGTCATCCGACGCCCCGTTGAGCTCCTTGGGCCGCTTAATTGCATCGGTTGGTCGGCCCTCCGATGAGGCCGAAAAGCCCCACCTTCTTTGCTCAAGCGGCTGCCAAGCTGGGGGAAATGCAAGAGCTGGCGCTAAGATGCTGTGGAGCTTAACGCTTCTGCTATGGCCTTGCCGCAGGTCTTTGTATCGGCCTGACCGCCCAGGTCGCGTGTCCGCAGGCTGGGCTCTTCCAGCACCTGCTCGATTGCTCGCACGATTGCCTGGCCGGCTTCTCCGTGACCGAGGTAATCGAGCATCATAGCACCCGCCCAGATTTGCCCGACTGGATTGGCGATGCCGCGACCGGCAATGTCGGGCGCGGAGCCATGTACCGGCTCGAAGAGTGACGGAAATTTGCCCTTCGGATTGATATTGCCAGAGGGCGCTATACCGATCGTACCCGTGCAGGCGGGCCCCAAATCGGACAGAATATCACCAAAAAGGTTGGAGGCGACAACGACATCAAACCGGTCGGGGTTGAGAACGAAGTGCGCACAGAGAATGTCGATATGATATTTGTCCCGCCGGACATCGGCGAACTCCGGCGCCATCGCTTCCACCCGCGTGTCCCAGTAGGGCATGGTGATAGAAATGCCATTGGACTTCGTGGCCGAGGTCAGGTGTTTGCCTTCCCGTTTCTGCGCCAGATCGAAGGCGTAACGCAGGACCCGGTCGATGCCGATGCGCGTCATGACGGTTTCCTGGACGGCAAATTCGCGTTCCGTGCCAGCGAACATCATGCCGCCAACCGAGGAATATTCACCCTCGGTGTTCTCGCGGACCACTACGAAATCGATGTCGCCGGCGGTCCTGCCAGCAAGGGGCGAGGGCACGCCGGGCATCAGCCGGCAGGGCCGAAGATTGACATATTGATCGAACTCGCGTCGAAACCGGATCAAGGACTCCCAAAGTGAAATATGGTCCGGCACCCGGGCCGGATCGCCGACGGCGCCGAAGAAGATAGCGTCGTGCGAACCGATCTGGGTCTTCCAGTCGTCCGGCAGCATTTTGCCGTGCTGGAGATAGTAGTCGCAAGAGGCGAAATTGAAGTTGTCGAAGCGCAATTTGATGTCAAACTTGCGCGCCGCTGCTTCCAGAACTTTGATGCCTTCAGGCACCACTTCCTGACCGATGCCGTCGCCTGCGATCACCGCTATGGTCTGCATTCCCTCACCCACTCCAGTAAACTCTAGATTTTTTTTGCGAGCACGCTGCCAAGCGCCTCGGTCGGCTCGCCATTGCGGATGACGATCATGTCAGGCGGAATGTCTTGCTTAAAGCTGTAGCCCTCGTACTTGAGCTGGGAAATGAAGCGGTCGAGCCGCGTCATGGCCTCGCCATGGATGTCGTGCAAAACCACCAAGGGCGACTCCAGCTGCGAGATTTGATCCATTGCCGCTGCTGGCCAGCCCACGGCATCGCGGAAATCGCCCGGAACGCTGTTCCACAGCACGCAGGTATAACCATGTTGCTGCAGATGTTTGGCCGCCACCGCGTTGAGCGCTCCGTCGAGGCGCCCAGCGCCGCCATAGGGCCGGAACAGCTTATCTTCATGCGCCAAATCGCCGATCACCGCCTGCGTCTGGTCGATCTCGCTGGCCACGAAATCCGCATCGCCCTTCTCTCGAAAGGGGAAGGAATGGCTCCAGGTGTGGTTGCCGATCCAGTGGCCCTCGTCCCGCGCCCGCCGGGCGATGTCGCGGTTGGCAACGAGATTTTGTCCAACGACGAAAAACGTCGTCCGGATATCGTGTCGGGCCAGCACATCGAGCACCATCGGCGTAAATTCAGCATGCGGACCGTTGTCGAAGCTCAGGGTGATCCGCTTGTCGCTAGTCTTCGGCATCGGCAAAAACCTTCCTGCGCCAACCCAGAAGCGTGGGCACGAACATGGTCGCGGCGAGCCCCAGGGCCAGCAGCATCAGCCCGGCGCTGATCGGGCGGGTGAAGAAAACGGTGGCATCCCCCTGCGAGATCAGCATGGCGCGGCGGAAATGCTCCTCCACCATTGGCCCGAGCACGAAGCCGAGAAGGAAGGGTGCCGGAGCGCAGCCTAACCGCGAGAACAGGTAGCCGGCCAGTCCGGCTATCGCGAGGACGTAAAGTTCGATCTCAAGACCATTGGTAATGAAGGTGCCGATGCAGCAGAATGCCAGGATGCCGGGGAACAATACCGAATAGGGCACGCGGAGCAGCCTGACCCACAGGCCGACCAGCGGTAGGTTCAGAATGACCAGCATGACGTTGCCGATCCACATCGAGACGATCAAGCCCCAGAACAGGTCTGGCTGCGAGACGATGACGCGCGGGCCAGGCTGGATGCCCTGAACAATCATAGCGCCGATCATCAACGCCATAACGGCGTTGGAAGGAATGCCGAGCGTCAGCATGGGGATGAATGACGTCTGAGCACCGGCATTGTTGGCACTTTCCGGCCCTGCCACGCCCTCTATGGCACCGTTGCCGAATTCTTCAGGGTGCTTGGAAAGCTTCTTTTCGACGGCATAGGAGGCAAAGGAAGACAGGAAAGCTCCGCCACCCGGCAGCACGCCGAGCACCGAGCCCAGGCCGGTGCCGCGCAGGATTGGGCCGATCGAACGCCTGAGATCCTCACGGGTCGGCATGAGCGAGGTAATGACATGCGACCGCCGTGTCTCGGCGTCGTTGCCTTCCAGATTGCGCATGATTTCAGCAAGGCCGAAAACGCCGATGGTCACGGCTATGAAGTCAATCCCGCTCCTAAATTCGTTGATGCCATAGGTGAAACGGGTCTGGGCGGTGAAAACGTCAGTGCCGACGAGGCCTAGCATCAGGCCGATAACGGCCATACCCAGCCCTTTGAGCGCCGAACCCTGAGCGAGCACGACCACCATGACGATACCGAGCAGCGTCAGCGAGAAAAATTCGGGTGCTCCGAAGCGCAGCGCAATCTGGCTGAGGGCTGGCGATGCGAAGGCGATGATCAATGTCGCGATGGTGCCGGCGATGAAGGAGCCGATCGCCGCGATGGACAAAGCTGCGCCTGCCCTGCCCTGGCGAGCCATCTGGTAACCATCGATCGCTGTGACCGCGGACGATGGCTCTCCGGGGAGATTGACCAGGATAGCCGTGATCGAGCCACCATATTGGGCTCCATAGTATATGCCCGCGAGCATGATCAGGGCATAGGTTGGATCGAGCGTCAGCGTGATCGGCAGAAGCATTGCAATCGTGGCCGCCGGGCCGATCCCCGGCAGAACGCCGATCAGTGTGCCCAGTGTCACCCCAAGCAAGCAAAGCATGAGCGACATCGGGCTGAAGGCGACGCTAAAGCCAAGCATGAGGCCGTCAAAAATTTCCATTTTTTCCTCCGCGCCTCAGGGCAGCAGTCGGCGGTTAATAAGGTCGTAAGGGACGCGGATGCCGTATTTGAACACGGCGATGCAGAATGCGGTGACACCGATTATGACGAACGCGGCGTATATTGGCCTGATCCTGCTGCTGGACAGCGTAGCCAACGCTACGCTGATCAGCAGGGCAGGCAAGAGACCGAGACTGCGAACGGTCAATCCAAACGCCACCGGCGCCGCCCCGATCAGCGAAATCGCTCGCCAATTCACCGGCGCTAACTGGTCTTCATCGGGTCTAGCGCCGAGCAGCACAAAGACGCCGATCACTCCGAGAATGACGCTCAGGGCGAGCGGAAAGAAACCGGGGCCCATCTGGTCGAGACTCCCGATATCCAATCCCATGAGCGTGGAAACGCCACCATAGATGGCCACCGCCAGGAACATCAGTCCTGACACAGCGTCCTGCGACTTCCAGTCAATCATTCGCCATCCTCCCCGGCCGATGCCGACCTAGCTAGCCTTGGTGTCCTCACCGTAGAGCTCGGTCAGCACCTCCTGCGTATGCTGCCCCAAGCCCGGCGGATTGCGAAACACCTTGGGCGCTGCAACATCTTTCCAGGGCATGCCGGGAATGGTGGTCATCACCCCCGAATTGGGCGGGTACTCAATTTCCATAAGCGAACCGCGCTCAAGCACATGTGGCAGTTTAACAACCTCGGCCAGCGTCAGGATGGGCTCAGACGGAATTCCGCGCTTGTCTAGCTCGGACAGCCAGTAGTCTGCCGTATTGGTGGCGAAGATGGCCCGGATTTCCTCGACCATGGCAATTCGATTGATGTTGCGCTCGACCTGACTGCGGTACAGCGGGTTTTCGGGCATATGCGAGAATTCGCTGAGCGAGACAAAGGCCTTCCATGCCTTTTCATTGGTCACGGCCATGACGAATTCCCGGTCGGAGCCGGCAAAGCTTTCATAGGGCGCCATCAGCGGGTGGGCATTGCCAGTACGCGGATAGGGCTTCTGCGTCGATGTATAGGTGACGATCTGCTGATTGAGCACCATCAGAACCGCATCGAGCATCGCGATGTCGATATAGCGACCCTTGCCAGTCTCACGCCGCTCCATGAGCGACGCCATCACCGACATGACGGCCGAAAACCCGCCAACGATATCGGCGATCGGTCCGCCCGCCTTGTAGGCCGGACCATCCGGCGCGCCGGTGGTCGACATCAATCCGCTGATCGCCTGCACCATGAGATCGATGCCGGGGCGATGCGACATCGGGCCGGTTTGGCCATAGGCGCTGATCGAGACATAGACGATGTCTGGTTTGACCGCGGCGACCGCCGCATAGTCCAGGCCGAAACGCTTCATTGTGCCCGGACGAAAATTTTCTACCACGACGTCTGCGGTTCGGACCAGATCGAAGAACAGGCGCCTGCCCTCTTCGGTATGAAGATCGGCTTCTACCGAGCGCTTGTTGCGGTTGGTGGACATATAGGTGGCAAACGGAGGGCCCCAGTAGCGCGACTCGTCCCCGGTTCCCGGCATTTCAATTTTGATGACGTCGGCCCCCATATCGCCGAGCAGCATCGTGCAGTAAGGGCCAGCCAGAGCGCGGGACACGTCCAGCACCCTTATGCCGTCGAGGGCCCCTTTTTTGCCGACGCTTTCGTTCAAATGTGAATTCTCATGCAGCATGTGTGTCTCCCGCATCGGTGACTAGACCGAGCGTATTGTGTTGGTGATGGAGCCGATGCCATCGATGCCGGCTTCCATGACGTCGCCATCGCGCAACCAGACCTGCGGCTCCAGACCTAGGCCGACGCCCGAAGGCGTCCCGGTAGTGACGATGTCACCCGGCTCGAGCGTCAGTCCGGCCGAGAGGCTTTCAAGGATTGCTGCGCAATCGAACACCATGTCAGTGGTGAGCGAATCCTGGCGCATCTTGCCATTGACACTCAGCCAGATGCGGTGGTCGGCGGTGACGTCAAATTCGTCCGAGGTGACAATCCACGGTCCTATGGGACAGGTGTTGTCGAGAGACTTGCCTTTGAACCACTGGCCATGACCTTTTTGCAGATCGCGCGCGGTGACGTCATTGAGCACCACATAACCCAGGATATGTTCGGCGGCGTCCTGCGCCTTGATATCACGGCCGCCCTTGCCGACGACGAAAGCGAGTTCGACTTCATAGTCCAGTTTTTTCGTGATGGCCGGCAGGCGAACTACGTCGTCCGGACCACAAACGGCATGGGTCGCCTTGGTGAAAAACTCCGGCACTGGCGGGTATTCCGCCGCAACCCCGCGGGCCCGTGCACCTTCCTCGATGTGCAACTTGTAGTTGCGACCGACGCAGAACACGTTGCGCGGCGGAACGGGGATCGGCGCACGTAACGATATGTCAGCGAGACGATAGCCAGCGTCTGTTGCTGATGCCTCGGCCAACCTGCGCGCTTGGGTAACCGCGGTAGGGCCGGCCTGGATCAGGGCTAGCAGCGAGGCGTCCGTCGTGGGGACGATCCTGTCGCCGACCACCACGCCCGGCCGCTCCACCCCATCGTGGACGAAAGTCGCCAGCTTCATGACGCCACCTCGAAGACCGGCAAGGTGATGTCTTCCGAAATCGGCTCGTAGGCCAGTTTCACCGCCATTCCGATGTGAACGCCGTAGGGGTCATCGGTCTTGATGTTGGTTGTCATCATCGCCCCTTCCTCAAGCTCAACCAGCGCCACCACGACGGGCCCCTCGACTCCTTCAAAGACCGACTGCGCCGCCACCGTATAGGTATGAATGCTGCCCCTGCCGCTGACGGGGGTCCATTCGAGTTGGCGGGATGCACATTCGGGGCAGATAAAAACCGGGTAAAAGGCGTAGGTGCCGCAATCGGCGCAGCGCTGGATTTGCATCGCTCCTGCATTGCAGGAGTCCCAGAAGGGTTTCGAAATCTTTGTTGGTTCGGGCAAATATCGGCTCATGACTATCCCCTCAGTCCCGTCCAAAAATAGCGATGGAGTGGTTGGAAGCGACCGCGCTGACATTGGTCGCCAACGACAGTTCCACGTCCTTGACCTGGCGGTCTCCGCATTCGCCACGCACCTGACGCACGGCCTCGATGATGTGGTTGATGCCGCCCGAGGACCCAAAGGACAAAAGCCCGCCATGGGTGTTGACCGGCAGTTCGCCTCCCAGCTCGATGCGTCCGTTTTCGGTAAAGGCTCCGCCTTCGCCCTTGGCGCAGTAACCGAGATCCTCGAACTGCATCAGCACGGTGATCGTGAAGGAGTCGTAGAGTTGGGCTACATCGATATCGGTCGGCTTCACCCCCGCCATGCCAAACGCACGTTCCGCGGCGACCGACTGCACCGTCTTGGTCAGGCTGAAGCGCGACTTGTCTTCAGGACGCGCGCCGGTGGCGCGGGCCAGATGTGCCAAGTGATAGTAAGATTGCGCCTGGCCGGTTCCCAGGATGCGCACGGGCTTGCTCTTGAGGTCGCGGGCACGTTCGCGCGACGTGATGAGAATAGCGCCCGCCCCATCGGACGGCGGACTGCAGTCAAGCAGGTGCAGCGGCGTCGACACCATGCGTGAATTGAGGACGTCATCGACGCTGATCGGATCGCGCTTGAAGGCCTTTGGGTTGAGCGCGGCATGCTTGCGGCAGGCAACCGCGATATTGGCCAATTGCTCGGAGGTGGTGCCGTATTCATGCATGTGACGTTGCGCCAGCATGGCATAGACGCCCGGAACCGAGATGCCGAAAGGCACTTCGAATTCGATCGGGTGAGCGCCGTATTCGATATAGGCCTTCATTGACGTGCCCTTGGGCACGCCAGACAGCGTGGTGTCGCCGCGCAACAGCAAAACGGCTTTGCACAGCCCACTTTCCACCGCCCACTGCGCCACCTGGACACCATTGAGATAGGAATGGCCGCCGGTGCGCAGCGTATCGACGAAGCTCTTGCAGTGAATGCCCAGATGCTCGCCGATCATCATGTGATGGCGGATATTATCGTTGAGGAAGGTTCCGCTGGTCATCAGACCATCGATGTCGTGCTTGTCGATCCCGGAATCCTCGATCGCCAGCATCGCGGCATCGATGTGAAGCTCGGTGGGGGTTTTTCCCGTCAGCCGGCCAACAGGGGGTTCCCCCAATCCGGCAATAACGGCCTCGCTGCCTGGACTTGGCATCAATAGGCTCCAATTTGTGTGTGAATCGCGCCGCTACGGCAGCAGGGGAGAGGCGGATTGGGCCGCCCCTCCCGGGTCGGATCGGCGCTTAGCGCTTCTCGAGGCCGATCGCTTCGACCAGTTCGGCGTACCGATTGCGCTCGGTCGTCAGAAAATCAGCAAATTCGCTGGGCGATTCACTGGTCCAAACCTCTGTGCCGGTCTGCTCTAGAGCAGCAATGACCTCGGGATCGGCCAGCGCTTCATTGAGCGCGTCGAACAGCGTGCTGACATATTCATCGGGAGTTCCAGCCGGTGCGAACAGGGCATACCAGGATGATACAAGCACGTCGTCGTAGCCAAGCTCCTTCATGGTCGGCAGCTCGGGCGTAAAGGTCGAGCGCTCCTCACCGGTGGTGGCTAGCAGCGTCAATTCCCCCGTCTGAAGTCCGGGCTGAAACTGAGACAGCGAATAAAACATCATGTCAGTCTCGCCACGCATCAGGTCGAGCACTGCTGCCGAACCGCCCTCGTAGGGGATATGACGCAGGGAAATGGCTGCGTCGCGCATCAGCATTTCACCGAGCAGGTGATTGGAATTGCCAATGCCGCTTGAGGCGTAAGAGAGATTGCCGCTTTTGGCCTTTTCAACCAGTTCGGCCGGCGATTTGATGCCGGAGGCAGTGGGCACGGCCATTATCAGGGTCTGAGCGGAAGCGCGGCCAACAGGGGAAAAGTCTTCCGCGGCGTAGGGTAGGTCGGCATACATATTGGGGTTGGACGAGAAGTCAGCGATTGTCGCCCACAGCAGGTGGTAGCCATCCGGCTCCTGCTCGGACGCCCGCACCATGCCTGGGATATGTGCGGCGCCACCGATATTTTCGATGACCATCGGCTGGCCAAGAATCTCCTCCATCTTGGGCAGAACAATGCGCGCCACGCCGTCGGCGGCAGAACCTGCCGGCAACGGCACGATCACATCGATCGCGCGGGCCGGGTACTCCTGCGCATGCGCCAGGCCGACAGTTGCGGTGAGTGCCATCACCGATGTGGCGACGATCAACGTCATTCTGAACTGACTATAAATCAACATTTCCTCCCAACTGTTTTTTCCGCATAACGGAAATTTTTCCGTATATCGATAATGCGCCGCACAAGCGGTGTCGTCAACCCCCTTGAAGGCGCGGCAAACAGCGGCGTCTTGTTCGAATGAGCGCCCGGACACGGCGGCTGTCGCCCACCCATTGATTATCTCAGCGCATCAGCTATCTTCCGTATTACGAAAATATATCCGTATTGCGGAAACTGTGAGGCAGAGAATATTGGATACGAACACCGCCTTATTGGATCTTCTGCGTAAGCTCGCATTGCCGGACACCGAGCATCGTTGCCGCGTTACAATTCGCGGCCATGACCCGGTGGTGCCCAGCCGCTACCGACCAGGGCTGGCAAGCGCGGTGGCCTTGGCAGCCTATGGAGCAGGCGTCGCCGAAATCTGGCGGCTGCGAGGAAATGGGGCCCAGTCGATCGACGTCGACCTCGCCAAGGCAGCGGTTCCAGGGTTGCGGACGCTCGCCTACATCCGGCGCGGCCGCCATGCACTGCAGCTACAGCGACCCGCCTCGGAGCGTCAGGTGTTCTTCGAGACGCGCGACGGCCGGCAGATGTATCTGCTGCGGCATGCCTTCTATCATGAGCATTTCACGCGTTTGCTAAGCTGTCTCGATTGCTCGCCCGACACGGCCTCCATCGCCCGTACCGTACAAAAATATGATGCGTTTGAGCTGGAAGAAATCTTGGCGGAAGCAAAGGCGATGGGGGCGATGGCCCGCACCAGAGACGAATGGCTGTCCCATCCCCAGGGCCGTAACCTGGCGGGACGCACACCGGTCGAGGTGAGGCGGATGACCGAGAGCGATGCCGAGCCGCTAACCGCGGCGGCGCGCCCGCTCGAGGGGATACGTATTGTCGACATGGGACACGTTCTTGCCGGACCGATGGTGTCGCGAACCCTAGCCGAGCAAGGTGCCGATGTCATCCACGTGTCGCCGCCGCACATGCCCGATCCCAATCACATCATCGCCGACACTACGTTCGGGAAGCGAACGGCATTTGCAGACCTTCGGTCGGACGTGGACCGGGACGAACTGCTTGCGCTGATTTCCCAGGCCGACGTGTTCGTCCATTCGTGGCGGCCGGGCTCGTTGGAGGCTCATGGCCTGTCATTTGAAAGGTTGAGCGAACTGCGACCTGGGCTGATCTACGCCACTGTAAGTTGCTATGGTAGCGATGGTCCCTGGGCTGACCGCGCGGGTTACGATCCGTTTGGACAGGTCGTCAGTGGCCTTGCCGTCGGTGAAGGCAGCTTGGATGAACCCGTGCTCGCATCGACATTTACGCTCAACGACTACTTGGCCGGTTACTGTGCTGCGGCCGGCGTCGCTAGCGCTCTGATCCAGCGGGCGCAGGTTGGCGGTTCTTACCGCGTCGATGTTTCGTTGACCGGTACGTCGATGTGGCTTCAGGACCTTGGGCAGCTCCCGCTGGAGCAATGGCCAGGTGCCCCGGGGGGCGTGGCTACGCTGCCCCAGATTGTGCCGGACGACCTGCAGATGACGCAGTCTCCGCTCGGCATGATCGAGCACCCCAGACCAATCGTGACGTTTTCCGAAACCCCCTCGTATTGGGCGACACCGCCCCAACCCGCCGGCGCTGGCCGCTTGGCTTGGGACTAGTCGGACGGAAAGAGCAATGAAATAATAAGCGGCCGCTTCCGGAACCAGAAAGTAACTGCTTTGAAAGACGAACACTTGGATGACCCGGAGTTCATCAAATCGCTGGCCAAGGGTCTGGCTGTGATCGAGTCTTTCGGCGCAGATGCTCCGCAAATGACGCTGAGCCGGATCGCGAGCAAGGTCGGCCTCAGCCCCGGCTCGGCCCGGCGGGTACTCATCACGCTTACGAAACTGGGCTATGTCGGGTATAGCGAGGAAGACAAGCGCTATCATCTGGCAGCGCGCACCCTCCAGCTCGGCTTTACCTATTTAATGACGCTGCCGGCACTCAACCTACTGCAGCCGCGCCTGTCGGAGCTATCCGACAAACTCAACGAATCCTGCTCGATCATGATGCTGGTGGACCGCGAGGTGGTCTGCGTGGCGCGTGCTACGGCACGGAGGCTCGAACGCGACTATATGACCGTAGGCACGCGCTTTCCCGCCCATTCTTCGTCCACCGGAAAATTGCTGCTTGGCGCCATGAGCGACGAGGAGTTTGACAAGCTCTATGACGGCATCACCACCCTGCCCGAGGTCACGGCATTTACCGTCCGCACCGTAGACGCGCTACGTGAACAGGCAAGGACAGCCTATCAGCGAGGATGGAACGTGGTGGATCAGGAAACGGCCATTGGCATGTCCTCAGTCGCCGTACCGCTGACGGTCAAGGGTCGCATTCGCTATGGCTTGTCGACCAGCGCAACGCTAAAATATGAAGGTTCCGAATTTGTGGACCGTTATCTGCCCGAGCTGCGCCACGCGGCGGAGTCCATGCAAAAGCTGCTGGACGCGCGCCAATGACGCCGGCGCTCAATCCATCTGGCCCCAAGGAACTCAGCGGCAGGGTGGCCATAGTCACTGGCGCGGGTCGAATGCGCAGCATCGGCCGGCGCCTCGCCATCACCTTGGCCCAAGCTGGCGCCAGCGTCGTGGCAACGGGTTCGGGCCGTCCCTCCGAGACCTTTCCAGAGGATGAGAAAGCCGCAGGTTGGCGCGATGTCGAGAGCGTCGCCAATGAAATCCGCCAGTTTGGTGGCAAGGCCTTGACGGCCATCACCGACATTGCCGATGAGGCCTCGGTCGACCGCCTGATCGCCGACACCCTCGCCACATTCGGGCGCGTCGACATCCTAATCAACAATGCCGCAATGAGTCGTGGCTCGGACCGTCGGAACGTTGTTGATCTCGATCTTGATACGCTGCGGAAAGTCTACGCTATCAACCTTGAGGGCACCTTCTTGATGTCGCAGGCCGCGGCCCGCGCCATGTTGGCCCAGGGCGGTGGAGGTAACATCGTTAATATCTCCACCGTAGCTTCCCGCACGGCTGGACCGAGGCTGGGTGCGTATGCGAGTTCCAAAGCGGCGGTCAACACATTGGGCCGCGTGATGGCCATGGAGCTGGCCGCCGATAATATCCGCGTCAATACTATCTGTCCTGGCTTCAACGATACCTCCCGGCTCGATGACCTGCCGCGCGGCGAACAATTCGAAGAGATGGTCAAGGATATGGTGCCGCTTGGTTGGGCGGACGATGGCACCCAGGTTGCTGAACTTGCGCTATTCCTTGTCAGTGACCGGGCAAAATGGATCACTGGGCAAACGATAATGGCCGACGGCGGGCGGGTTTGGGGGCAATAGCATGCCATACCATGCCTTGCTGCTGCCTCACTTACATTTCCAGTAAAAGTCCTACACCGTACTCTCGACAGCTATCGGATCTCGACCGCAGCTGGCTTGACTTCCGGAATGGGGTCGGTTGCTGCCAACGTCCGCGCAAGCGTCTCCGAAGCTCGAGCCTCGATCGGCCGCTATCTCGACTTCTACAACGGCACCCGGCCCCATTCATCGCTCGGCGGGCAGACGCCCGACCGGGCCTATCTCAACCAGCCATCGCCAATACCGGCGGCAGCGTAATCAAGGCGGAGATCCACTTAACGAAAGCCCGGACGCTGCTCAGATAAACCGAGCCACCTCTCAATGCGGCGGGACACCGCGTTGTCTGATACCGGAGCGCGACAAACGACCACTTGGAGACAATGGCCCAATCAAAATACCAAAGCTCTCGGTTCGCGAAACGAAGTTATTTAATCACATGCGGGGGATGACAGTTCAGCGAGTGTGATGCTATCTACATTTCGCGCCTTGGCGCAATCGAGCGGTGACCGGGCCCCTCTGGCGGAAGTGGCGGCGCTTCCTCGATGTCGGCACCTGTTCTTTCTCCAGCCGTCTGGACATTCATCAACATGACAAAACAAACTCCGCCTCGGTTCGTCGGCGCAAGTGGCAGTACGCTGCGCCGTTCGATGCTCTCCTATCTGAAATGGGCAATCATCGTGACGGGGTTGGGGCTTGCCCTTGGAGCCGCGCTTGGCTGGCAAACCACAGGCACGTTCGGAGGAATGCTTTCGATCCTGTTTATCTGTGCGGTGCTCGCCGTACTTGAAATCTCGCTGTCGTTCGACAACGCCATCGTGAACGCCAACAAGCTGAAAGAGATGCGGCCTGAGTGGCAACATCGTTTTCTGACCTGGGGGATCGTGATCGCGGTCTTTGGGATGCGCATTGTTTTTCCCCTGTTGATCGTGGTGATCGCGGCGGGGATCGGACCATGGCAGGCGCTGGTACTGGCGGCCAGTCAGCCGGAGGAATACGCCCGCATCATGGACAGCGCGCATCTGCCGATCGCAGCCTTTGGCGGAACTTTCCTGATGATGGTCGGGCTCAGCTTCTTCTTCGATCACGAAAAAGATGTGCATTGGGTCGACTGGATCGAACGACACATGGCAAAATACGCCACGATCCGTGGCATCGAAGTGGCCGTCGTGTTGCTGTTTGTCCTTGGCTTTTCTCGCCTGCTGCAGGGGACCGAGCGCACGGTGTTTTTCAACGCAGCAATCTGGGGATTGATGACGTTTCTTCTGGTCGAGGTTCTCGGTGGGCTTCTGGATAGCACGCAAGAAACGTTGCACGGTGCAGCGCAAGGCGGGTTGGGCGCTTTTCTGTATCTGGAAGTGCTGGATGCCTCATTCAGCTTTGATGGGGTCATCGGGGCTTTTGCACTGAGCCAGAACCTGTTCGTAATCGCTATCGGGCTCGGTATTGGCGCGATGTATGTCCGCTCGATGACAATCATGCTAGTGGAAAATGCCACCCTCTCTGAGTATCGCTATCTGGAACACGGGGCGTTCTATGCGATCATCGCATTGTCCATCGTTATGTTTGCGCAGGCGCTTGTTCACATACCGGAAGTGATCACGGGCCTCGGCGGCGCAGCCCTGATCGGCATTTCGCTATGGTCTTCGATCAGGTGGAACCGCAGCACAGCTCTCCGGGAAGCATAGGACCGGCATTATTGACAGGGACTGCACTTTTTTTGTGCGGTCCCCCTTCTCAACAACAGGTCAGAACGGGTCGACGAAGCCGCCGGCCTCTAGCCCTTGGTCATTCCGGGCGACCGTTCCGTCCGTGTTGAGAAAGAAACTGGCTGCATCAGACGACTTTGGGTCCGGCATGACCAACATCAAGCCTTGCGCCGTGCGCAACACTTCGCCTCTGTTCGAGCAGGTTCCAAACTGGGGAGCGGCGCGGAGTCCAGCGTTATCGAGCGTTGTCCAGATATAAAAACCGGCGCACTTATATTCTCCAGAGGCGAGAAAAATCAGGAACGATTTTCCCGAGAACGTCTCAACCTCCGGAAAATAAGAGCTTTCAAACGTCAGTTTGTCTGTATCGGTCGAAAGGGCGTTGTTACAGAACTACGGCCGTGAGGGATTCACTTCGGGTAGTGTCCCGGGGCGTGGTGTAGGAACTGGCGTCCACCTGCTTCTTCATAGCTGGTGTCGCTCGTTCATTGAGC
>NZ_CANLTR010000037.1 GCF_947494055.1 uncultured Jannaschia sp.
TCCTCCTCAAAAGGATGAATCACACCGCCTCCCTCATGGGAATCCCCACGATTCATGTTTCGGCCGAAAAGCTCTAGATCGGTCGGCCACGCGGCCACGCGCTTCCGATTTGACGGTCTGGTGGTTCCGGTCCGACGGCACTCTGGTTTCAGTTGGCCTATCATGAATCTTCAATCGATCGAAAGCGACGCCTGGATGATGTCCCTTTCGCTCACCCAATAATCTCAGCGGTTAGACCCCGCGATCATGTGGTCTAAACTAAGCCCTGTACAAATGTCCGAAGGTTTACCTGCGATGCCGCGTGAACATGCGCTGCAGCGCAGCTGCCGACCTACTGCGCGCGCGCGCAGCGAGATTTCAGCACTTCCGCAACGGGCTCGAACCAGTCATCCGCCGCGGCAGGAACGAACGGCCGGTTCGGGATCACGCCCTAGTCAATCGCCTCGAACTCGACGCCGGCCCCATCGCCGAAATACCGGACGTAGCGATTCAAGATCACCTGGAACTCGGTCCGCGCCCGCATCGCCTCGTCGTTGAGGCAGTTCAGGTAGTCCTCGGTCCCGTCGATGTAGTCCTGGTACTGCTGGTCGATGAGATCGCGCAGCTCGGGGTCGTCCTCGGGCGGCGCGTAGGCGAAGGGCTCTTCGGGCGGCAGGCATCCGACCTGGGCCGCGGCCAGGGTCGGAGCTGTCGTCATTGCTACCAGCAAGATCGCGGCGCGGATCAATCCGTGTAGCGCACGGTCACGGGGACGCCCCGGCCGGTGTCGAACTTCTGCCAGCCTTGCGAATACGCCTGTGGCGTGTCTGGCTCCAGCGTCAAGTTGACCCAGACGTCGGCCCGCTGCGGCGGGGTCTTGTTGGTATAGGTCGTGACGGTGCTGTAGCCCTCGTCGCTCGTCCATCCGGTATGGGAATAGGCCGTGTCGTAGCAGAACGTGTTGACGGTCCGGCGCCATCCGTTGTCGTCGGAAGAGGTCCGATGATAGAGGTGCTTGCCCTCGGGGCATTGCCAGCCTGCCGGCGTGGCCGGGCTCTTGAACGCATAGTCCATGTCGTAGGCGTCGTACTCGACGCCGTTCGACATGGCGCAGAAGCCGATGGGGGATTTGCCGTCGCGCAGGCGGTCCATCATGTGATCGAAGGCGTCGGCGCAACCGGAAGGAAAGCCGCCGGGCATGCACAGGAGCAGCTTGCAGTCCATGTCATAGTCCGCGGCAGAGACGGTGGACGTGGTAAAGCTGGCGAAGGCGGCGATCGCGGCGGCGCCGGCGAGCGCGATCGGGCTGGAGCGGGTGCGGGCAGGGGTGGTCATGTCATCTCCGGAAGGTGAGACGCGAGGGGAACAAACAGGATTCTACCACAGGGAAACGAACCGTGAATCCTCAAAATGCGCGACATACGAGGACGGGACAAAACTGTCATTGGGAACGCTTCTCGGCTAGCGCCCCGAGGAGATCGCATGTTCATAGAATGGTCCGGAAACTGCCCTCGGGAGGTCGCGTCGCGTTATCCTTTCGGAAACGCCCGGCCATCATCCTGTCCGCGTCCTGTCTTCCGCGGAAAGGTCTGCCTCATGACCCCAGCCTCCCCGAGCCTGAACGTGGCGATCTCGCTACTCTCGGCCTCCACCGGGACCGGTGGCGCGCGGGCGCAAGTCACCACGGTCGAGAGCGGAAGCGGCCGGATCGAGCGCGACCCGGACGCCCTGCGGGGGGCCGTCCGTTCGCAGGAGCGTGCGCGCTTCGACCGCATCGGGGATCTTCATGCAGCGTCGAAGATCGACGGCCGGGTCGATCGCGCGGCCACGCTTCGGCGGATCACGGCGATCGAGGCGCGGATGGCGGACATGCTGAACACAGGCACCATCGTCGGAATCAGCACCGGCAATGGTAACGACGTACTGGCCATCGCGACACTCGGGGCGGTCGACAGCGTCTACACCCGGGGGGGGCGACGACGCCGTTGCGATCCGGGCCAGCGTCGCGAACAGCGTCTACACGGGCTCCGGATCGGACGCACTGACCATCGAGGCCGACGTCGTCGAGAGCGTCTACACGGGGGCCACGTCGAGCGAGCCGGCCGCGGCCAAGAATGCATCGGACGACGACGCGGTGGCGATCCGGGCGCGGTCGGTCGATAGCGTCTACACGGGCGCCGGACGGGACGCCGTCGCGATCGAGGCGGACCTCGTCTCCAGCATCTACACCGGTGCGGACGGCGACAGCCTGTCCGTCACGGCCGGGGCCGTCCACGGCATCCACACCGAAGGGGGCGATGACACGGTCGTCATCGACGCCGTCATGGGAAGCTCCCGGATCCACGTATGGGATCAGCAGGGTTATAGCTCGAACCCGAGCACGAATAATTCGACCGACGACACCGACGCGGCAGAGGCGCGGATCGTGAAGAACGGACCGGTCCGGACGTGGTCACCGGGCGAGATCGCCGAGAAGAAGACGGCAGACGCAGCGGCGATCGCCGGAACGGAGTTCGCCACTCTCGCCGTGGAGCTGAAGGCGCGTATCGCGCCGCAGATCGCGGAGCAGGCGCGTGCGGCGGAGCGCACGCCGGAAGAGGCGATCGTCGCGCAACGCCTGCGGGAGGCGCAGGCGATCTATGCCGATGTCCATCTGGGAGCCGGGAACGACGCTCTCTCGGTACGGGTCGATGAGGTGATCTCCGTCAAGGGCGGCCGGGGCGATGACTCGATCGCGATCGGCGGGGGGACGGTCGCGCTGCACTACGAGGCGGGTGACGGAAACGACCGGATCAGCGTGGCGGCCGGGGCGAGCGTGGCGGTGCAATTGCAGGGCGATATGGCCTACAGCGCAAGTTGGGACGGCGACGCCCTGGTGCTCCAGCTTGGCAATGGATCAATGCGGATCGACGGCGCCGCCAAGGCCGCAGCGATCGGTGTCATGAAATGGGGCGGACGCGAGCCGGCCATCCTCCACATGGCGCCGCCTCTCGATCGGACAGCCTGAATGAGCAACGATCGCACCCTTCGCGCCCGATGCCCGGTCTTCGAACACGCGCTCGCATCCCGCCTCGCACAGGGCGTCGAGTTGGCGGTCGAGCACTTGTGCGCCCTCGGCGGTCGATACCCTCGCATAGCCGATCTGTCCCATCGTCTCTTTCCCCGCAATCGATCCGGCATCCATCAGTAATCGCGACAAACCATTGCTCAGACACGGTTCTCGAAAGAAGATATGTCTTGGTTTTTCGTGACGTCTTCTCGAAGAAGCGCTAGTCGAAGCTACCCTTCGGGCGGGATCACGATAATCACATAGTTGTCGGGACCATTCGGAATGCATGCCATCGGACGGCAGTGAGCGCGCTTGGCCGACACCGGCATCGGCGGTTCGCCCATGGCGCTGCTTTATTAGCACACAGCCGGTCCGATCCTGCGATCCACCGTTGCCATGTGTTTTCTGGTTGGAGAGGTGATCTCGTTAATGATCCCGCTGATCGCCGGGCGCATTGCTCAGGACCAGATGCTGGCGGCACTGTATCTGACCCCGGGCGTGCTGATCGGCAGCGGCGCGGCACTGGTCCTGAAGGGGTCAACAAACTTGTTATAGGAATTGGTCGGGCTCTCTACCAACTTTAGAAGCAGCTTCTCGTTTCGTCGGGCTAGAGAGAATCCGCTCCCTCAATAATGTCTGACGCGCATTCCTAGCCCTTGGGTTCCGGCTCATGACGCTGTTGGCCATCGAGATCGCGTTCGCCTGTCCGCAACATATCGAGCAGCCAATTAGGGTGAGAATCGCTCTCTGCCGACACGTTCAGAAAGGTGACCTGCGTGAGAGCTTGCCCTCCTGCGCAGGGAACTGGAAGCTGATACGGAAGTCGAACGCACCCTGCTGCTTGGAGGTCTGCATGATCAAGCCACTAACGAAGACCCAGCTTGTCGCCGAGATGGCCGAGAAGCTGGATACCGACAAGAAGAGCGCGGCGGCCGCGCTCGACGCGCTGAGCGCCATCGTTCTCGAGCAGGTCGCTGCGGGCGGTGCCGTCACGATTCCCGACATCGGCAAGGTCTACTGCCGGGATCGCCCCGAACGCATGGTCCGCAATCCCGCTACCGGTGAGCAGCTGAAGAAGCCGGCCGACCGACAGGTCAAGGTGACCGTCGCGAAGCGATTGAAGGACAGCGTCAACGACTGAGCCCTGCGAGCTGGAACGTTGCGACAGAGAAGAAAGCCGGCGAGGCTGGACTGAAATTATGGCGTCAGGCCCATGAGGGATGTTCGCCGGCATGCCGGCCCTCTGTTGCGCGTATCCGCAGGCGGAGTGTGCAGGCGAAAGACCCGGCGACGTCCCGATCCGGCGAGACCCGGCACGCGCCGTGGACCAGGTCAGCGGTCTGTTTGCGCTTTTAGAAGGTGCGCCGACTGGCAAGCCCGGTCGTGACTGGACAAAGCGTTGGAGCGATAGCGGCGCGCCGTGCCCTTGCCGGCATCTTTCGCCGCATAGAGCGCACGATCCGCCCGGAGGCGCAGTTCGACCGTGGTGGTCGCGTCCTGCGGCAGGCAGGCATAGCCGATGCTCGCGCCGATCGTGGCCACCGTGTCGTGCGAGATGGCGACGGGTTCGTCGGAAATCGCTTCGATCAACGCGTCCGCCGCGAACGGTATCGCATCCTGGTCGATGTTTCTCAGGACGACCATGAATTCGTCGCCCCCCATGCGCGCGACGAAATCGGTTTCCCGCACGTTTGCCCGGATACGCCGCGCCACCTCGATCAGGATGAGATCGCCCGCGCCGTGACCGTGCGTGTCATTGACCTGCTTGAACCCGTCCAGGTCGATCGACAGGAGCGCCATCGTCCTTCCCGACTGCGCGACGACGGTCCCAAGCGCCTCGTCCATGCCTTGACGATTGAAGATGCCCGTGAGCGAGTCGTGAATGGCGAGACGCTTGTTCTCTTCCTTGGCCTCGAGGGTCGTGAGCATCGCGTCGTGAAACATCGCGAGGATCAGCATCGCCCCCACCAGAAACGCCGGGGTCATCAGGGCAATCAGGGACAACAAAGGCTCATCGCTCAGGACGGCACCGGCAACGAACGGCAGATCGCAGAGCAGAACCAGCAGCATCGCGAAACGCGGGGCCGCGTAGTTTCGCGCGCAGAGCGGGCCCAGGAGCGCCATGATGACGGTGGTCGACAAGACCTGCAGAACGGGATCGCCGCCTCGGAGGAGCGTATAGGCGACGAAGCCCTGAAGGCCGCACCAGGCAAGCGACAGACAAACGGACGGGCCGATGCTGATCGATCCGTCCGCAGATCGGGAGAGGCGAAGGGGGCGTGAATGCCATTCCATGAACCTCGCCGCCGCCAAACCGCATTCGAGGACGAGCAGGGCCTCGAACAGCGACGATGGCTGACGCAGGTTCGCCACGGCGAGCACGATGATGGCGCAGAAGGATCCCATCAATGCCGATGCGGGCGCGCCGAGGAGCTGGGACAGAAGGAAGGTCCGACCCTTTACGCTGGTCGGGCGACGGGGTTCGAACAACCACCGGAACGGCCACATGGCCCTGCCGAGATGTGCTTCCATTCCGCGTCCGTCCACCGATAGCTCGGACGTGTGATAAGTACCGTTGGTTTAGATTACTCCTAAGGGAACCGGTAGAAATGTCGTTGATCGCCTTTTCCTGCCGTGTGGTCCGGTCTCGCGCTTTGGATCAACCGGTCTCCTGCGCCCAGGCGATCTCGCGGCCGATCCACCTGCGGACCATGTCGGGGGCAAAGAGCGCCCGCCCGACAGGATCGAGATCCGCCTCCGAGGCGACGGTGATCGGGAAGTTGTCGTCTCCCAGCAGGCTTTCGACGAGGACGCCACCCGGCGCCTCCACGCTCAGGCCGAGCTTGCGCAGCATCGCGGCCATGGACTCGACGTTCACGACGAGCTCGCCATAGGCCTTCTGGAACTGTGAACATCCCAAGCTCGTGAAGCCCTGCAGGGCGTCCGTGACGGCCGCATCGCCATGTTCGGCGGCCGAGTCCCGGAATGCGTGATCCGAACCCAGTTGACGGAGCTCGGGCAGGGGCACCGTATGGGCCATCATCGAGCCCGCCGTGCTGGCAGGGTCGTAGATCGCCAGCTTGACCTCGAGGCACGGAACGCCGGGCGCCGTCCCGCCCGAGCGGAATTCCATCAGGCGAATGATGCCGAATACGCGTATCGCGGCCGGGCCTTTGGCGCGGGAAGGTTCGATCCGGTCCGACATGGCTGTCCCTATGGGGCTATGGCGCAGATATCGTGCAGGCGCCTCGCGCTCGAATGGTGATGCCTATCTCTCGAAAAGCAATGCGCCGGAGGGTGTGGTCCCCCCGGCGAGCGAGACCTTCGGTCGACGCTGCCGGGCAGGCTCATCCGGCGTAGCGCTGGAAGTCGACGTCGGAAGCGTCCTCGGAGAGGTCGAGCTCGAACGCCTCCACGCTCCGGGCCCGGTCGTCCCGCGCGGCCGGGGCCGCGGAAGCCATGGTCCGCCGGCTCGGCACCAGAGTCGGCCCAGTCCGGAGCGCCGGGCCTGCCGCGCCCACATCGAAGTACGAGATCACGCTCGAGAGCTGCTGGCTCTGCGTGGCCAAGGCCTGGCTGGTATCGGCGGAGTCCTCGGCCGCCGCCGCGTTCTGCTGGATCACGACGTTCAGGTCGCGGATCGCCTGGTTGATCTGCTCGGCGCCCACGTTCTGCTCGCGCGTCGAGGCGGAGATCTCGGCCACCAGATCGGCCGTGCGCTGGATGTTCGGCACCAGCGTCTCCAGCATCCGGCCGGCCTCGCCCGAGACGTCGACCGTCTCCGCCGAGAGCTGGCTGATCTCGGCCGCGGCCTGCTGGGAGCGCTCGGCGAGCTTGCGCACTTCGGAGGCCACCACCGCGAAGCCCTTGCCGTGGCTGCCGGCGCGGGCGGCCTCGACCGCGGCGTTGAGCGCGAGCAGGTCGGTCTGGCGGGCGATCTCCTGGATGATGTTGATCTTGTCGGCGATGGTCTTCATCGCCTGTACCGCATCGGCCACGGCCTCGCCGGACTTCTGCGCGTCGGCGGCCGACTGGTTGGCGATCTTCTCGGTCTGGCTAGCGTTGTCGGCGTTCTGGCGGATGTTGGCCGTCATCTCCTCCACGGAGGCCGAGGCCTCCTCGACTGCCGCGGCCTGCTGTCGCGATCCGCCGGAGAGCTGATCGGCCGTCAAGGACATCCGGGCGGCGCCGTCCGACACGCTCGCCGCGCTCGCGTTCGCGTTCGCAATCACCTTCCTTAGCTCCACCACCATGTCGTGCAGCGCGATCCCGAGGCGGTCCGCGCTGGAGCGCGGCGCGACGTCGACCTTCAGGTCGCCCTTCGCGATCCCCTCGGCCGCGCGGCTCATCCCCTTCAGGTCCGCGACCATCCGGCCCATGGCAGCCAGGAGCGCGCCGATCTCGTCGCGACTCTTCGTCTGCGTGTCCACGTCGAGGTCGCCGCGCGCCACGTCCGCGACGACGCGCTCGGCCCGCTTCACGTTGCGCGAGATCGTAAGAGCGAGACCGATGCCGATGCCGAGGCCGAGCACGATCGCGAGCACCGCGAGGGCGATCAGCGTCCGCGTGACGCCCGTCTCGGCCGCCTCGGCATGGGCGCGTTCCGACGCCATCTCGGCGCCCAGTGCGGTCACCTCTTCCGATATGTCGGCGAGGGCCAGGGTGAAGGCGGTGTCGGCCGCCGCGTAGATCGCGTAGGCTTGCCGCTTGCTGTCCTGCAGGACCAACTCGGCGGAGCGCAGCACCGTTGGCCGGTACGCCGCCCAGTCGGCGTCGAGCTGCTCGACGAGCGCGACCGCGGCGCCCGCGGTCAGCGTGCCCGCCTCGGCGAGCCTCTCGTCGAAGGTCGCGACATGGCCGGCGATCTCCTCCGACAGTGTGCGCTGGTCCGCCGCCTCGGTGACGAGCAGCAGGTCCTTCTCGGCCTGCCGAAGGTCACGGATGTCGTCGAGGCCCCGATCGACCAACCTCTCGAGCGCCACAAGCTGTGGGCTGGGATTGGTTGACGCCGCCAGGAGATCGCGCGTAGCGTCGAGTCCGTCATTGGCGGTGGCGTAGAGCTGCTCGAGTGCGTCCGCGCCGGGGCCGAGCGTCAAGGTGCTGGCCTGCAGGCCCGTCCGCTCAAGTGCGAAAGGTCGTAGATCAGCCTCAAGCGCTTTATACTCCCCCCAATGCGCGCGGAACCGCTCAAGGATTTCGGCCTGTTCCCCGGATACACGACCTGCCAGATCGTCCAGGCGCGTCTCGATCCCGGCCGCACCTTCGTCAAACGTCGCGACGGCGGCCTCGATCTCCTCCGGATCGCCGACGGCGATGGCATCGTTGATATAGGTCAGCACGGCCCGTTCGAGGCTCATCATCTGTACGCGGATGTCCTGCAGCTCGTCGAGCTTGGAGGCGGTCTCGTCGACGATCATGTCCAGATCGTGACCCACGGTGCGGATGCCAACGAGCCCCGCGGACACAATGATGGCGGTCAGGGCGATCATCGCCGCGAAGCCCGAGATGATCTTCGTGAAAAGGGTAAGGCGCATTGTCGGAGCTCCTGCGACCGGGGATGCGAAGAAACGAACGGGGTCATCGTGACCTGTCCGCAGCGGAACGCGGACGATCCGCGCGGTCTCAGGCCGACGGCGGGGCGGGATGCCACGCCGGCAGACGCATTGTGATCCGGCCCCGGCAAGGGGCCTTCGATCGTCGGGGAGAGGAACCACCGACGAAACAGGATCAGATCGTGTCGGGATAGAAACGTCTGGACAGATCGACATCTCTTCGGGCGCAAAGATTGACGAAAACGGAATACCGACCCTTATGCGACACTCTGCCGCGTATCGTGCGTCCCGCCTAAGGCAAGTGGCATGACGCGACCTATCGCTCGACTCGACGGTCCGCTTTCGCGATCCGATCTGGAACAATGCCATCGACGCGGCCGGCGTAGAGCCGAACCTTGGAATTCCTGTGCCAGGTGACGACCGACCCGAAGAAACCTACGGATGTGTGGCGATACAAAGGTCGACCGGGCCGCCGCCAATTCACACCGACCGAAACGCCCCTGGCCTCGGCTGCGCGAGGCGAAAAGGCGTCGGTCGATCCTCAGCCGCTGCGGTTTACAATCTCTATACCCGGTCGCGTATGCCTTGCCCAATCATGCGCTGTTTCTCGATCGGCGAACCGGCTTACGATGATCGTCAGGCCGTCGGTCCAGACAAGCGCGACTTCGTACCGCTCGCGCATGTCGCTCGAAAGGTTGGGTCGTATCTGGATGAGAAGAAGCACCATCGACTTTCCAAGCGCCAACGGAAGCTATGCTTCGATACATGCGAACGATCGTCTTTACGCTGCGTCAGTATGTCCTTACGCCTGATGGTCGTGCCGCCTCACGATGAGCGGTGAGCGGTGACCGGAGGCGACGTTGTCTCTTGCCGGAGCAATTCCAGTGATGGGCTGACGCGATCGCCATCGCCAATCGCGTTTCCAAGGTAGAGCAGGGCGATGCGTACCTCGTCGTGCCCGGGATTGCGGGAGAAGGGCGTCGCGCAAAGCGATCCGCAGGCTGACCGCGATATCATTCCTGAGTTGCGTTGCCTCCCGAGGTCGCACAGCGCCTACGTCGAGCGCGTCTCTCCTTCATCGGCCGTGGCGTTGTGACCGTCTCCAACGGCACAAGGGTCTAGCCATCTTCACCGCAACTCACGAAGGAGCGGCTGTAGCGTCTAAGATGGCTATAGGACGGTCCTCGAACCCGCCACGATGGCCGCACCGACAAAGCGTTCGGATCACCCGAACCAAGCCGACTCGCCCGGCGCTATCTCCTGATCGTCGTCGGCGTCGAACCAGTCGAAGAGCGCGGGGGCGAACGCGTCCTCGCCGATGCCCGAGGCGGGGTCCGTGATGTTCGCCTCCGCGGCGAACCGCTCGTAGAGGTCCGACACGCGGAACGAGTCCGTGAACTCGTCCGCGCTCAGCATGTCGTCGTCGTCGGAGTTCCAGGCGTCGAAGTCGAGATCGACCGCTTCCTCGCCGTACCAGGCGTCGATGCCGTCGTCCCATTCGGATGCCGTCAACGCCCCGTCGCCGTCCTGGTCGAAACGACCGAACAGGCCACCGGCGAACTCGCCCTCGTCGACGATGCCGGAGCCGTCGGCGTCCCAGTCCGAGAATAGCCCCAGAATGTCGAGGCCCGTGGTCCATTCCTGTTGGCTGACGGCGCCGCTGCCGTCCGCGTCCCAGTCCTCCAGGGATTGAGCTCCGGCGGGACCGGCGAAAGCCAGGATCGCCGACATCAAGACCACATGCATTCTGTTCATCGGAACCTCCCCCAGCATGACAGGACAACGATCCGGTGCGCGGCGCGTTCCCGAGGTTCACCCGGCATGCCCCCCTCTTTCGTTCAAGAGGCATGCCGAACGTTCGTTCCGTCGTGAGAGGCCGGCCGATGGCCACAGTTTCGGCCCGGAAACGCTTCAAATCCTTGGCATCTCATGGTTGATCGCAAGAAACACGCAACCATTCCGAACGATACTCGTCCGCGTCGAGGAAAGCGTTCTGGCACCTTTCCGCCGGCACCGCATCGGAGAGGGCCCTGTCCATGGACGCCATCGTCTTGTGCCTGAGCGAACAGCACGACCGGCGCCTGCTGCTGGCGGCATTGGCGATCTGTATCGTCGGCGTCTACGCGTCCTTCACGCTGGCGCGTCACGCCGGCCGGGCCCAGGGGCGGACCCGCGGAGCCTGGGCCGGGGTCAGCATCGTCGCGGCGGGGTGCACCGCCTGGGCCACCCACATGGTGGCGCTTCTGGCCTACCGGCCGGGCCTGCCCGCGGCCTTCGACGTGCTCACCACGATCCAATCGCTCGTTCTCGTGATCGCGGGCATCGGCCTCAGCATGAGCCTGGTCGTCGGGCGGCGCGACCGGCGGCGGCGCGTCTTTGCGGGCGTGCTGCTCGGCCTCTCCGTCGCGCTCCTGCATTACGTCGGCCAGGCCGGCTACCGGATCTCCGGCACGTTCCGGTGGGACCTCTCCCTCGCGGCTGGCACCGCCAGCCTCGGCATCACCCTCTTCGCCGTTGCTCTCGTTGCGTCGGGCGAGCGTCGGCCCGCCCGACGCCGGCTTGCCGCACCCTTGCTTCTCGCAGGGATCGGCGTGCTGCATACAGGCGGCATGGCCGCGATGACGCCGGTCTACGATCCGCGGATCGGCTTTCCGGCCTGGTCGGTCGCACCGGGCACGATTGCGCCGGTCGTGGCCGGCATCTGCCTCGGCCTCATCGGCCTGGCGGTGCTCGGCTTGCGCTTCAGCCTGCAGGCTCAAGCGCAGGTGCGGCGGGATCGAGCCCGGTTGCTTGACGTCTCGAACCTGGCGGTCGAAGGGCTCGCTGTCTGTGATGACGCCACGATCCTCGTCGCCAACGACAGCTTCGCACGGCTCATTGGCGCCGCGAAGGGCGACGTGATCGGCTGCCCGATCGCCGACTTCGTTCCCGGTATCTCCCTCCACGATCTGCCCGAGCGGGAAGAGCACGAAGCCGACCTCGTTGCCCTGGACGGCAAGCGCGTCCCGGTGCGCGTGCTGCGCAGCGCGGTTTCGGTGGGACGCCGGCGTCAAGCCGTCTTCGCCTTCCGCGATCAGCGTGCGCGGCTGAAGAGTGAGGCGACCATCCGACGGCTCGCCTACACCGATGCGCTGACCGGCCTCGTCAACAGGGCGCGGTTTGCCGATCTCCTGCAGGCTCGCGCGTCGCAAAGCGCGACCGGAGCTTCGGACCTCGCGCTGCTCGCGATCGACCTCGACCGTTTCAAATGGGTCAACGACACGTTCGGCGCGGCGACCGGCGACGACGTGTTGCGCGGTGTGGCGGATCGTCTGCGCGGTTGCGGGGGCAAGGAGGACGTCGTCGCCCGGCTCGGCGGAAACGAGTTCGCGATCCTCGCGAGCGGACCGCGTGACAAGGCGACGGATCTGGCCGCGCGCATCCTCGACGTCTTGCAAAGGCCTTTCGAAATGCGCGGCCGGACGCTCGAGATATCCGCGAGCATTGGCCTCGCATATCTCGAAGGCGACGCCGCCGATGCCGGAACCCTGCCGCGGAACGCCGATCTCGCCCTCGAAAGCGCCAAGCAGTCCGGCGGCGGACAGGCTTGTATCTTCGAGCCGCATCTCCTCGAGGACGCCCTCCGCCGTAGCGATCTGGAACGCGATCTCCGGCAGGCAATCGAGCGCAGTGAACTGGAGGTCTTCTATCAGCCTCTGGTCGACGCGCTGAGCGGCGCGTTCGTCGGCGCCGAGGCGCTCGCGCGCTGGAACCACGCCGAGCAAGGCATGATCTCTCCCGGTCTCTTCATACCGCTCGCCGAGGAGGTCGGCCTTATCGGCGCGATCGGCGAGCAGGTGCTGGAGATGGCCTGCGCCGAGGCGGCGCGCTGGCCAGCGCATACTTCGATCGCCGTCAACCTGTCACCGGTTCAGCTCGGCGATCCGAACCTCGTTCGCAAAGTGACGCGAGTCCTCGCGGTCACCGGCCTTTCCGCCGAGCGGCTCGAACTCGAGGTGACGGAGACAGCCCTCCTCGGCGACGACGCGCGCACCTACCGGAACCTTCATCAGCTGCGACGGCTGGGCATTCGCATCGCGCTCGACGATTTTGGAACGGGTTATTCGTCGCTGAGCCACCTGCGG
The DNA here is from genome assembly GCF_947494055.1 of uncultured Jannaschia sp. Classification (GTDB taxonomy): domain Bacteria; phylum Pseudomonadota; class Alphaproteobacteria; order Rhodobacterales; family Rhodobacteraceae; genus Jannaschia. The sequence continues at coordinate 12,705 of NZ_CANLTR010000037.1, forward strand.
CGGTTCCCGTTCGACAAGATCAAGATCGACCAGTCCTTCGTCAGGCAAATTCCCCACGATGCGGGCAGCATGGCGATCGTTCGGGCGATCACCGCGCTTGCCGCCGACCTGCGCATGCGGGTGACGATCGAGGGTGTCGAGACCGCCGCACAACAGGCTTTCGCCCAGCGGGAAGGTTGCCACCACATCCAGGGCTATTTGATCAGCCGGCCAGTTCCCTGCGAGGAGATGCGTGCGTTCATGGGTTCATCCGACCAGCTGACGCTGTCAGCCTGAGGACATACACCAAGCATAGTAGCCATATAGAAAGCCATGGAAGTCTGCATCCGAACATGCGTGCAGGCGCCGCAAGGTACGAACGATGGCGTCGCGACAGAGGATTGCATGGCAAGCTGTGCTGCGTGGCCTTTGATCAGGCGATCTCGCGGTACTGCGCAGGCTCGGACGATGGCACGTATCTGTTCGCCGGCTGCGAGATGATTATTTTCGCCTGCAGGGTACGAACCTCGAGAGGCTTCGACAGCAGGAAGCCCTGCAATTCCGAGCACCCGAATTCCGTCAGGGCCTTGTGCTGCTCGACCGTCTCGACGCCCTCTGCGGTCACCGTGAGATCGAGGCCGTGAGCAAGATCCAGGATTGCCCGGACGATGGCGTCTCCCTCCCGGGAATGCCGTAACCTCTGCACGAAGGATCGATCGATCTTGATCTTGTCCACGACGCAACGGTGCAAGTACTGCAAGGAGGAGTAACCGGTTCCGAAATCGTCGAGGGCAATCTTGATACCGGCCAGACGCAGAGCGGCCAGCGCCTCGCGTACTTCGTCGGTCAGGTCGAGAAGAAGCCCCTCCGTGATCTCCAGCTGCAGGCGGGTCGGGTCGAGGTCCAGTTCGTGGAGAAGGTCGAGAACCTGTCTGGTGAATGTGGGGTCGCGGAACTGTATCGCGGACACGTTCACCGCCACCCACGGCAGATCCAGCGTCTTGACGGTCTCGCAGGCCTCGCGCAGGACCCATGACCCCAATTGCTGGATCAGTCCACGCTCCTCGGCCACCGGGACGAACAGGGCCGGTGACAGGAGGCCGCGGACGGGATGATCCCATCGCACGAGCGCCTCGGCGCCGAGTATGGTCTGCTTGTCGAGCGCGTAGATCGGCTGGTAGACGAGATGGAGACCCCGGTCGTCCGTCAGGGCGACGCGCAGATCGCGCTCGATCGCCTGTTTCTCATGCACGGCGTCGTCCAGCTCGGGATAGAAGACGCAATACTGTCCCTTGCCGGCACCTTTTGCCTCGTAGAGCGCGATATCGGCCTTGCGTGACAGATCGGCTCTCTCGCTTGCCGTCTCGGACGCGATCGCGATCCCGGCGCTGGCCCCGACGAAGACCTGGTTGCCCAAAAGGTCGAAGGGCTGCGTCATGGACCTCATGACTGCATCGGCGAGACGCTCCACGTCAGCCCGACCGGTGACACGCACCTGCACGATGGCGAACTCGTCCCCGCCGAGCCGGGCGACCATGTCGTTTTCGCCCACGATCGCACAGAGACGGCGGGCGACAGCGCGGATCAGTTCGTCTCCCGCGGGGTGACCCAGCGTGTCGTTGACGTTCTTGAACCGGTCGAGGTCGATGTAGTGCAGGGCGAGTACAGGATCGGCATCGGACCAGGTATTAAGAGACCGCTCGAGATGCGAACGCAGCAGCGATCGGTTGGGCAGACCGGTCAAGGCGTCGTGGTAGGCCAGATGATGCGCCCGGTTCTCGCTCTCATGGACCTGTGCGGCCGCACGGCGGATACGCTGAAGAAGGAGCGCCACGAGCGTCGCGACGACAAGCAGCGCCGTGGCCAGACCCGGTGCCGCTTCCTGGATCAATTGCAATCCCGGCCGCTCGCGATCCCATGCGACGTAACCCAGGTGCCAAGCGCTGCGGCCGGCGATCGGGACCGCATTCTGGCCGTCCAGCATCGTTTCCCTTGGACGGAACCGGACGTTGGCGACGAGGTAACGTTCGCCCAGGCTCGCGAAGAACGCATTGTCGACATGCTTGACGGCCACGTGCAGGAATGCATCGCCCGGTACGGACGTCTCCGGATCGACGCCCGGTACGATCGGCTTGACGGTGACGATCGACGGTCTGCCGTCGATCGTCATGACGTCGCCAAGGCCGAGATTGCCGGCCGCCGCATCCTCGGATGCCAGCTGCCGCACGCGACGTACCAATGGCAGGATCCGTCCGGAAACCTCGTCGAAGCGCGCGGGCGACACGGTTTCCCCCTGTCGCATCGCGTAGATCACAGTATTCCGATCGTCGAGAACATAGCCCTGCTCATGGCCATAGGAGGAATACATCCACGCGCCGATGTTCTCCGTCATCCAGGCCGTGTCGCCGAGCATGGTAAGATAGAAGACGTCGTCCCCGACCGTGACCTTCTGCTGCTCGCGTCGGACGGTGTCGATCCGTTCGTCGATGGCGCGGCTTATCAGCGTCTTCTCACGCGCCGCAGCGTTGGCATCCACGCGCAGCATCGCCCAGTATGTGAAGGTGCAGAAGAGCGCCAGCCCGAGCAGTCCCAGAGCGACGACGGCGAAGGTGATCTGGTAGGGCAGCGACGGATGCCGCGCATGGTGCCGAGGAAGCGCTTTCTCGCGCAAAGTGTACGCCATCCGACCCTTGTCCTAGATCCTTGTCAGTCCGGGCGGTCCGCCCTGTCGCAGGCCAGGGATGACCCATCGTGGTTAAAGGGACGTTACCCAAGTCGCTGATTTGACCGAGGATGTCCTCGCAAGACTGTACGTCTGTCTGAACGGCACGCTGCAGACGCACCTCGACGACTTGACCCTGTTAAAAGCCTTCTTCGTAAAGACGGAACCGATCAGGCAAGGAACCAGGACCGTGTCGAAAACAGGTCTAAATACTGCGTTTTCAGTGTCTTACATAGTCTTCTTCATGCGCGTTGGACGCTACCCGCTCTCTCCGAAGTCTGGAACACGCGACTTTGTCCTCTGCCATCCGTAGCTCGATGCCTCGGAAGCTCAGGATCGCCGCGTCCGGAAAAGTACGCAATTACCCCGGAAGGAATACCGTCAGCCATTCGTCCAGCTTCGACCACCGCCTTTGGCTCGAGACGTTCTTAACTGCGATCGCGACGGCCTTCGGCTGCCCGACGAGGACCACGAGTTTCTTGCCGCGCGTGACGCCGGTGTAGAGCAGGTTGCGCTGCAGCATGGCGTAATGCTGGGTCAGGATCGGGATGACGACCGCTGGATACTCGGATCCCTGGCTCTTGTGGATCGTGGTGGCATAGGCGGGCACCAGCGTGTCGAGTTCGCCGAACCCGAAGGTGACCGGGCGCCCGTCGAAGCTGACGACAAGCTCACCCTCGTCGGGATCGACACCGTCCACGTAGCCGATGTCGCCGTTCGAGACCTCCTTGTCGTAGTCGTTCTCGATCTGCATGACCTTGTCGCCGGGCGCGAAGGTCCAGCCGAAGCGTTCGACCTTGTTTCCGTCCGAGGGATTGAGCGCGGCCTGCAGTTCGATGTTGAGCGACCGCGCGCCCACGCCTCCGCGGTTCATCGGGCAAAGAACCTGCACGTCACGGATCGGATCGAGACCGAACCGCTGCGGGATGCGCGTGCGGACGAGCTGCACGACCCGGGCCACCGCCTGTTCGGGATCGGCGGCCGGCACGAAGTAGAAGTCGGTATCCCCTGCGGGCTTGGCGAGATCGGGGATATGCCCGCGATTGATCCGGTGCGCGCTGGTGATGATGCGGCTCTGCGCCGCCTGCCGGAACACTTCGGTCAACCGCACCACAGAGACGGCGCCCGAGGCGATGATGTCGGCCAGAACCTGGCCGGGACCGACGGACGGCAGCTGGTCGATGTCGCCGACGATCAGCAAGGCGGCGTCGTCGGGAACGGCGTTGAGCAAGGATTGCATCAGCAGGACGTCGACCATCGAGCTTTCGTCGACCACCAGGAGATCGCATTCGAGCGGATGCTCGAGGTTCCGCTTGAAGGCGAAGGCCCGGGGGTCGAACTCCAGGAGCCGGTGAATGGTTCTGGCTTCCATTCCGGTCGCCTCGGACATGCGCCGAGCGGCACGGCCGGTGGGCGCGCAAAGCAAGAGCTTCACCGCCTTCGCCTCCAGAATGCGCAGGATCGAATTGACAATGGTCGTCTTGCCCACGCCCGGGCCGCCGGTAACGACGAGCAGCTTGGAGCGGAGCGCCAGACGGATGGCTTCGGCCTGGCTCTCCGCGAGCGTGAGGCCGGTCCGGCGCTCGATCCAGGGCAGCGCCCTGTCCGCATCGATCTCGGGCCAGGGCAATGGTCCGGCAGAGATGCGCTGCAGGCGCTCCGCGATCGCCTTCTCCGCGTGGTACAGGCCGCCGAGGAAGATGCCGGGCGTGCCGGCGATGCTGTCTGCGATCACGGTACCGTCCGCCAGTTCCAGGTCCAGCGCCGTCCCGATCAGGTCTTCGGGAACCTCGAGCAGCTTCACTGCGAGGGCGGTCAGGTCGGCGACGGGCAACCCGCAATGGCCATTTCCCATGGCTTCGCTCAAGGCGTAGGAGATGCCGGCGCGAAGGCGGATCGTCGCGGTTCTTTCGATCCCGAGCCTTTCGGCGATCAGGTCCGCGGTGCGGAACCCGATGCCGCGAATGTCGCGGGCGAGCCGATAGGGGTTCGCGCTCATCACCTCGACCGCGTCGGTGCCGTAGGTCTTGAAGATGCGGACTGCCCGAGCCGTGCCGACACCGTGCTGATGAAGGAACACCATGATCTCGCGGATGACCTTCTGATCCGCCCAGGCGGAGGTGATCCTCTCTGCGCGCCTGGGACCGATCCCGTCGACCTCTCGCAGGCGCTCCGGCGCGGCCTCGATGATGTCGAAGACATCCTTGCCGAAATGCTTCACCATACGTCGTGCGTAGGTCGGGCCGATGCCCCGGACCATCCCCGAGCCGAGATACTTCTCGATGCCCTCGAGCGAGGACGGCGCCGACGTTTTCAGGAACCGCGCGCGAAACTGCAAACCATGGGTTCGGTCGTTGACCCACGCGCCGGAGGCGGTCACCCACTCGCCCGCGGAGATTGTCGCGGCGTGGCCAATTGTCGTGACGAGGTCGCGATGCCCGCGGGCCTTCAGCCGCAGCACGCAGAAGCCGCTTTCCGCGCTGTGGAACGTGATGCGCTCGACCAGGCCAGCGAGAACTTCGCTGCCGGGTGGCGCCGCGCTGGTCGGGTCTCGGTGCCGCATCAGAGTCTCGGTCCGGTGGTGCGCCGTCGGACGGACCGGCGGCCGCAGGGCAGGAGTGCCGGCAATCCGTCAGGCGCCGTATCCGCGGCGGCCCTTGGCCCGGGCTATGGTCATCAACGAGCTGGCCGCTTCGCCTTCATCCGCGTGATGCTCGACAAGAACGCGACCGCGATTGCCGATGCGACCCCACTCCCTGATCAGGCTTGCGCCGCCAAAGAGGTCGGGCTGCACCTGCATCAGATAAAAACGCCGCATGTTCCGCTCCGGATCGATCCGGCGGAGCTTCAACCGGGTCGGGAAGACCTCGTGCTGGTCATCGAACGAAGACATCGGGCATGTTCCAACGATCCGTGAGGGGGCCTATCCGTGAAGATCATAGCTGACATCGCAGGCTTTGCCGACGACCTGATCAACCTCAGGCACGACTTTCATGCCAACCCAGAGCTTGGCTTTCAGGAGCACCGGACCTCAGAACGCGTGTCAGACCTGCTGACAGAGTGGGGAATCGAAGTAACTCGGAGCATCGGGGGAACGGGTGTGGTCGGCATGCTCGTCGGCAATCGCCCTGGCAGGACGATCGGACTCAGAGCAGACATGGACGCCCTGCCGATGGAGGAGCGGACGAACCTCCCCTACGCATCGCGCAATCCGGGGGTCTTTCACGGCTGCGGGCATGATGGGCATATGACCATGTTGCTCGGTGCGGCGCGATATTTGGCTGCGCACCGGAATTTCGCCGGCCGTGCCGTCTTTATTTTCCAGCCGGCAGAGGAGGGTCTGGGTGGCGCGCGGGCGATGCTGGCCGATGGGCTGTTCGAACGGTTTCCCTGCGACGAACTCTACGGGCTCCACAACTCGCCGTACCACCCACATGGTCGTGTCGAGATCCGGCCGGGGCTGGCGCAGGCGGGGGCAAGTTTCTTCGACATCAAGGTGACGGGACGGGGAAGCCACGCGGCAATGCCGCAGGTCGGGCGGGATGCGATCGTGGCGGCCGCGGCGCTCGTGGGCGAGTTGCAAAGAGTTGTCTCGCGTACGGTCGACCCGACGCACCCGGCGGTTCTGTCGGTGACGAGGTTCGTGGGAGGTTCTGCCTACAACGTTCTTCCCGACGCGGTCGAACTAGCCGGCACGATCCGCTTCGTTCACTCGGAAGACGAGAGGCTGATCGTCACCCGGATGCAGGGCATCTGCGAGGGGCTGGCCGCGGCGCACGAGGTGGAGATCGGGATCGACGTTCGGAAGGTCTTCAGCGTCCTGGAAAACGATCCGGTCCGTGCAGCGAACCTAATTGACGTAGCCGCCGAGGTGGTCGGTCCGGATGCGGCCCGGGCCGATGCCGAACTGACGATGGGATCCGAAGACATGGCCGATCTGCTCGATGTCGTGCCTGGTGCGTTTTTCACGCTCGGGCATCACGGGACGGTGCCGCTGCACAACCCGGAGTTTCATTTCGACGACTCCATCCTGCCTGTCGGCGCGAGCATCTTCGCGCGTCTCGTGGAGGTTCGGGGCGCGAGCGACGATTGAGCTGATGCCCCTTAACGGGCGTCGTTGTCCGGAAAGCGACGCATTTTACAGCAGGTTCCGTCTGGGCCGCGTAAGAGGATTGACGCGCCGTTCTTCCTTCGCAAGTGTTCGTTAGCTGGAACTGCGGTTCCATTTTCTGGAACTTTCCGGATAGGACATGTCAATCTTGAACAACGCTGCCGCTGTTTTGAGTTGCTACGGCGCCGGCTGCACGGACGTGACGGTGACTGAGGTTTCGGAGCGGCTGGGCCTGCCGAAGGCGTCATCGTCGCGCTTGTTGCGCGCGATGCGAGAGGCCGGGATGCTTGAGACGATCGGCGGGACGCGCCGTCACCGGCCGGGCCGTATGATGCTCGACCTCGCGGCCGCGTTCCGGCACTCGTCGAGCCTGATCAGCCGTGCGAGCGAGGTCGTCGTCACCGCCACGCGGCAATTCGGGCATACCGGGTACATCTCCCTGCTCGACGGGCGCGAGGTCACAGCAGTCGCGGACTTCGAAGGAACCAATTTGCTGCGGGTCGTATCGAATATCGGCCGTCGTCTGCCGGCGCATCTGTCGGCGACCGGCCGGTCGCTGCTTGCGCGCATGAGTGACGAGGAGGTGCGGCGCCTCTATGACGGCGCCCCCGAAGCAAAGGTGCTGTTGCGTGAACTGGCCCGGGTGCGTTCTCAGGGCTTTGCCGTTTCGGAGCAAGAAAGCACCGAGGGCGTGGATGGGATCGCTGTGGCCGTCGGGGACCCTTCGACGAACGAAGCTATCGCGCTGTGCATCGTCTTTCCCCACGCGCTCGTCGGCGAGCCGGAGCGCGACCGGATGATCGCGGCGCTCGGTGACGGGGCCGAAGAGATCGCAAGATCACTCGGCGACCGTGCCTTCATCCCGCCGAAACTCGAGAACAGGATCACGACATGACCCTTCCGGACCCCCGCTGGCGCGTCGGCTTCGACATCGGCGGCACCTTCACCGACTTCGTGGTCTACGACCCCCAGACGCGCAACGTGCAACTCCACAAGCGGCTGACAACGCCGCACGATCCGTCGGAAGCAGCCCTTCTCGGGTTGGCCGAGCTTCTCGATATGGCTGGCATCACTCATGCCGACGTGTCCGAGATCGTCCATGGCACGACACTGGTGACTAATGCCGTGATCGAGCGTCGCGGGGCCCCGGTGGGCCTCATCACGACCGAAGGATTCCGCGACATCCTCGAGATGGGCACGGAGCAACGATACGACATCTACGACCTCTTCGTTAAATTCCCCGAGCCGCTGGTCCGTCGCGACATGCGGCTTGAAGTGGCGGAGCGGATCGATGCACTCGGGCGCGAGGTCACGCCGCTCGACGAGGAAGCGGTCGCGCGTGCAGCAGCCGAACTCGTCTCGGCCGGCTGTGAGGCGATCGCGATCTCGTTCCTGCATTCCTATGCTGATCCCACTCATGAAGAACGGGCAGCGGAGATTGTCCGTACGGCCTTCCCGGACGTATCAATTTCGGTATCGAGTGCCGTGGTCGCTGAGATGGGCGAGTATCAGCGGACTGTCACCACGGCGGCCAACGCCTTTGTCCAGCCTCTGATGCATCGATATCTGACGAAGATTGAGGATGCGCTGTGCGAGGCGGGCTTCTCCGGCGCATTGCGACTGATGCATTCGGCCGGTGGACTCGTCTCGGTAAAGACCGCCCGCGACTTCCCAATCCGGCTGCTCGAGAGCGGCCCGGCGGGCGGTGGTCTCGCCACCGCGCTTTTCGGTGAAGCGGCGGGGCTGAAGGACGTGATCTCCTTCGATATGGGCGGCACGACGGCAAAGGCCTGCATGATTGAAGACGGGCGGGCCGAAGTGGCCCCAATGATTGAAGCCGCGCGGGTTCATCGCTTCACCAAGGGTTCGGGCCTGCCGATCAAAGCGCCGGTCATCGAGATGATCGAGATCGGGGCCGGCGGGGGCTCGATCGCGGCGATTGACGAGGTCGGGCTCCTCAAGGTCGGGCCGCAATCGGCGGGCTCCGACCCCGGACCGGCCTGCTATGGGATGGGCGGTCTGGAGCCGACGGTGACGGATGCGAACCTCGTTCTCGGTTATTACGATCCGAGCTTCTTCCTCGGGGGTCGCATGGCGCTCGACTTGGAGGCTGCTCGAACGGCCATGGGGCGAGTGGCCGAGCCGCTAGGCCTGTCGGTCGAGGACGCGGCGCTCGGCGTCCACAAGGTCGTGGTAGAGGGCATGGCCTCGGCGGCGCGGGTGCATCTTGTCGAGCGTGGCAAGGACCCCCGACAATACGCGATGGTGGGCTTCGGCGGTGCGGGCCCCGCACACGCTGTCAACGTGGCGCGCGCCATGGGGATTGCCCGAGTTCTGGTGCCGCCGGCATCCGGTGCGGCCTCCGCCCTTGGTTTCCTCGCGGCCCCCCTTTCATTCGAGGGGGTGCGATCGCATCGGCTCGAGATCGCCCCAGGCTTCGACGCGCCAACCGTCAACGCTATCCTCGAGGGGCTGGAGAGCGAGGCGCTCGAACACCTCGCGCGCGCCGATGTGACCCGCGACGAAGCAGTGATCGAGCGCAGCGCCGATATGCGTCTCGTAGGCCAGATGCACGAGATCTCGGTGCCGCTTCCCTCGGGAATGATCACCGGGGCCGAACTCGACGCAATCCGCGAGGCCTTCGTTGAGGCCTACTCGTCGCGTTTCGCCGAACCGTTCGCGGGCGCCCGTTTCGAGGCGGTAAACTTCCGCTGCCGCGTGGCAGGACCGACGCCCGAACTGGCCCTGACCGGGGCGACGGGGGATGGCGACACCGAGACAAGGACCAAGGGTACGCGCCGCTGCGTCTTCGAGGGTGGGGCTTACGATACGCAGATCGTTGACCGCTATGCTCTGCGCCCCGGCGACGAGATCTTCGGTCCGGCCATTATCGAGGAGCGCGAAGCCACCACGCTGATCGGTCCGGCGGACAAGGTCACCGTGGATGGCAGCCTGACGCTCTGCATCGACATCGGCGAGTTGCCCGCAACAGAAGCATTGGTCACCGAAGGCATGAGTCGAGCCGAAGCGGTGGCGCGGGTTCGGGCCGACCCGATCGGACTCGAGATCATGTGGTCCCGCCTTGTCAACGTCGTCGAGGAAATGTGGCTGACGGTCTGCCGTACCGCCTTCTCGCTCGTGATCGCCGAGGCGCAGGACTTTGCGTGCGAGCTGCTCGACCGCGACGGCGAGACGCTGGCCCATAGTCCCCGTGCCATGCCGGTCTTCAACCTGACGCTGCCGCGGGCGGTGAAGGCCCTGCTCGAGCGATATCCGGCGGACACGCTGAAGCCCGGGGACGTGCTTATCACCAACGATCCTTGGCTCTGCGCGGGGCATCTCTTCGACATCGCGGTCGTCACCCCGGCTTTCAGGAATGGGGAACTCATCGGACTGATGGGTACGGTCGGCCATGTCTCGGATATCGGCGGCACCAAGGATTCGCTCCATGCCCGCGAAATCTACGAGGAAGGGATCCAGATCCCGCCGATGAAGCTCTTCGATGAGGGTCGGCCGAATGAGACGCTGATCGAACTCATCCAGAAGAACGTCCGCAATGGCGAGCAGGTCCTAGGCGATGTTTTCTCCTTCGTCGCGGCGAACGCACTCGGGGCGGAGCGGCTGGTCTCGTTCATGTCAGACTACGGCATGCACGATTTGCGTGCGCTGGCTGAAGTGGTGCAGGGGCTTTCAGAAAAGGCAATGCGGGACGCGATCTGGGCGATCCCCGATGGCGTCTACGAGAGCACGATCACCAACAACCCACTGGGCGAAACGCTGACCTACCCGGTCAGAATCACGGTCACTGCGGACGAGATGGAGATCGATTTCAAGGGTGCCCCGCCGCAATTGTCGCAAGGCGGGCTGAACTCAACGCTAAACTACACCGCGGCGCATGCGACCTATCCGCTGAAGTGCATGCTATCACCGTCGGTGCGCGGCAATGCGGGATGCTATCGGCCGTTCCGCGTTAAGGCGCCTGAAGGATCGATCCTGAATCCAACATACCCGGCGGCGGTGAACATGCGGACCCGGACAGGATGGTACATCGCTCCCAATATCTTTGCCGCGTTGTCCGGCGCGGCCCCGGATGCGGTGCAGTCCTTCACTGGCTTGCCGACGCCCTGCAACATCTACGGCCGGGACGGTGATGGCAGGCTCTATTCGGACCTGCTCTTCTGCGGCGGTGGTCAGGGCGGTTCCTCCGGCGGCGACGGACATTCGACGCTGCTATGGCCGACCTCGGCGGCCAATACCTCAGTCGAACTCATGGAAAGTCGGGTGCCGGTACTGATCTTGGAGAAGGCGTTCCAGCCGAACTCTGGCGGGGCAGGCCGGCATCGTGGCGGGCTTGGCCAAAGGGTCCGGCTACGCAAGCGCGAGGATGACGGGCTTGAGATGTTGATCGCAATCTATCCGGAAGGCGTCGCCAATCCGATCAACGGGCTCTTCGGCGGTAAGCCCGGCGGGGCCGCGAGCGGGTGCGTGGTCGACGGCGCGGGCCGAGTGGTGCGCGACTGTGGCCATGGCGAGCTTCTGACGCTCACACGTGCCAACGAAATCGTCGAGATGGTGCTGGCCGGAGGCGCCGGGTTCGGCACGCCGGAGGAACGCGATCCGGCGGCAACCGCCCGTGACCTCGCGCTCGGCTTCGTTACCCCGGATCGGACCGGAGTGAAACCTTCGGTCGCGGCGGCCGCGCTAATCGCGGAACCGGCCAAATGATGAAACGCACGAACCCTTCGAACAGGAGCGACGCCATGACACCTGATCTGACCAGCCTGACACGCCGAAGCCTTCTCGCGCTGGCGGGCGCCGGTCTCGCGGCAGCGAGCTTCCCAGCCCGGCTCTCGGCGCAGTCGGGCAAGATCCTCATTATCGCATCGAACCAGGACATTCCGAACTTCGATCCGCATACCGCCTCCGGCTATTCCGCGGCCTTCCTTCTGCGCAATGTCTACGACCCGCTGGTGCGGGTGTCCGGAAATCCACCCGAAGCGGTCCCAGGCCTCGCCGAAAGCTGGCAGGTCAGCGAGGACGGGACGGAATACACCTTCAACCTGAACCCGGAGGCGACGTTCCACTCTGGTAACAAGGTTACGGCTGATGACGTCGTCTATTCCTTCACCCGCGCGGCAGGACTCGCCAAGGGCAATTCCTGGATGATCCGCGACATCGTTGATCCCGGGAGGATTGAGGCTGTGGACGAGGGAACCGTCAAGTTCACCCTCGCCATGCCTTTCGCGGCATTCCTTGCTGTATTGCCGTGGCAGTTCATCGTGGAAAAGGCAGCCGTCGAAGCAAACCTCGGCGAGGATCAGGGCCAGACCTGGTTGATGACAAACGTCGCCGGCTCCGGTCCGTTCACTGTGGCCCGCTACGAGCCCGGAACGCTGTACCAACTCGCCCGCGCCGAGAACGCGTGGCAGCCGGGCGGAGGCAATCTGGACGGTGTGATCTGGCAGCTCCTGCGCGAGACTGCGACGCAGCGGTTGGCGCTTCAGCGCGGCGAGGTGCATATTGCGGTTGATCTGACTTCCGAGGACATGGACGCGCTTGAAGGCGCCCCGGGGGTCGTACGGATAATCGAGCCGGAATACCGGACCTTCTCAATCAAGATGAACACCGAGAGTGGCCCGCTCTCAGACATCAACCTTCGAAAGGCCGTTTCTTACGCTGTCAATTACGAGGCGCTAGTCGAAGCAGCGGGATATGCGGAACTCATGGTCGGGCCACTGCCGAACGGGATCCTTGGCCACAATCCGGATCTCGATGTTCCGCGGCAAGACTTGGAGAAGGCCAAGGAATACCTTGCGCAAAGCGAGCATCCGGATGGTGGCATCACGTTGCGGATGGTCCATGTCACCGGGCTGGAGCAGCAACGACGGTTCTCGCTCATCATGCTCGACAGCTTGAAGGCGCTGAACATCGACCTGGAGATCCAGCCGATGGCATGGCCCGACATGGTCGCAGCTAGTGCGAGCCCGGAGACGTTCCCGGACTTCTTCCCGGTCTATCAGACCGCGAACTATGGTGATCCGGATAATATTGCCTTTGCTGCCTATCACTCGGCGTCGAACGGAAACTGGCAGAACGCGGTCTACTCGAGTCCCGAGGTCGATGCATTGATCGAGGAGGGGCGGACAACAATCGACCCCGATGCGCGGGTTGAGATCTACCGAAGGTTTCAGGAGGCGGTGGTAGCCGACGCGCCCGACGTCTTCGGTGTTCTCGAGATGCGTAAGCTTGCGATGCGGGAGGCGGTCGAGAACTACAATTTCACGCCGGTTGCCTCGAATGCGATCTATTGCTGGCCACTTTCCCTAAACTGACTTGACTGCCTTCGGGGCCGCACAGTGCGGCCCCGAAGAAACCCCAACCGGAAGACCGGGCCCATGCTGCTATTCCTCGTACGGCGCATCCTACTGCTGATCCCCGTGATCATTGGCCTGACGATCATCATGTTCGCCATAGCTCGGCTCCTGCCCGGTGACCCTGTCGGGCTTGCTGCAGGTCCGAATGCGACGCAGGTGGAGCGTGAGGCACTGGCACAGGAATTCGGTCTCGACCGGCCGGTCTGGGGGCAATACGCCACTTATGTCACCGGACTTATGCAGGGCGACTTGGGTCGCTCCCTGCTGACCCGTCGTCCGGTCGCCGCAGACATTGCCAGTTACCTGCCTGCGACCCTGGAACTCGTGTTCGCTGCGATGGCAATCGCCATTGTCGTTGGCGTTCCCCTCGGCCTCTTGACGGCAATCTGGCGCAACCGCTGGCCCGATTACCTGAGCCAGGTGGTGGCGATCGGGGCGATCTCCATGCCCCGGTTCTTTCTGGGCCTCTTGCTGCAGCTCGTCTTCGCGATGTGGCTTCTCTGGCTCCCGCTTGGAGGCCGATTGCCCATCGTGGTCATGCCCCCGCCGTTTGTCACTGGCTTCATCACGGTCGATGCCCTGATCGCGGGCGACTTTTCCACTTTTGTAACCGCTCTGAAGCACCTTGCGATGCCAGCCATCGCTCTGTCCCTCTCGCCGCTTGCGACGATCATGCGGATGATGCGGTCGTCATCGATCGAGGTGATGGCCCAGGATTACGTGATGACGGCCCGTGCGCTCGGCCTGCCGCGTCGGAAGATTCTCACGCGAGCCATCGCGCGTAACGCCTTCTCGGCGACGTTGACTGTCATCGGACTCTACTTTGGCTGGCTGCTTGGCGGTACGGTACTGGTCGAAACAGTGTTCGACTGGCCCGGCCTCGGCCTCTATGCGACCAAGGCCATCGTATCGCAGGACATGATGCCGGTGATCGGCGTCGCGCTGGTGATCGGCCTGATCTTCGTGATGGCGAACCTGCTGATCGATCTCGCTTACGGTCTTATCAATCCCAAGGTCCGCTACGCATGAGCGACGTCGCCGACATATCAATGCCCCATGCCGAAGCCGCGCCGCGGCGCGAAGGCCTTGCGCGCGGCTGGTTCCGCTTCCGCCAAAGTCGGCTGTCCATGGTCGGTGCCGCGCTTACATTCGTGGTGCTGTTTTTTGCGGTGTTCGGCATGATGCTGGCTCCTTACCCCGAGCATGTCGCAGGCGGCATCGAGACAGGCTTGCGGTTCCTCCCTCCTTCCTGGGCGCATCCGTTTGGAACGAACGAACTGGGGCAGGACGTTCTGTCCCTGACAATGGCGGGGACCACCGTCTCTGTGCTCGCGGGCTTCGGAGTCGTTTTGATCGGGACACTTATCGGCACGGTCATGGGAGGCATTGCAGGATTCGCGGGCGGCTGGCTTGATGAGATACTCATGCGCTTTACGGATCTGACACTGACCATCCCGTCGCTGATCCTAGCCATGGCCATCGCCGCGGCTCTGGGACCCGGGTTCGAGAATATGGTCCTCGCCATATCGCTCTCTTGGTGGCCGGGCTACGCGCGGCTCGTCCGTGGGGAGGTCATCGGCGCGCGCGAGGAGGTGTATGTGACCGCAGCCCGCGCAATCGGCGCCTCGCCTACGCGAGTGCTGTTTCGTCATATCCTGCCGAACTGCGTTTCGCCCATCATCGTCAAGATGTCGCTCGATATGGGCTTTGCGATCCTCACCGTTGCCGGGCTCGGCTTCATCGGGATCGGGGTTCGGCCGCCGACCCCGGAATGGGGTACAATGCTATCGAACGCACGTAGCTACATGCCCGACATCTGGTGGACTGCGATGGCGCCGGGCACTGCAATGTTCTTGACCGTGGTTGGTTTCAATCTGTTGGGCGACGGGTTGCGCGACATTCTCGATCCGAAGGGGCGGCGGTAATGGGCGAGGCGCTTCTCCAGATCGACGACCTGCACCTGACTATGTCGAGCTTCGATGGCCTGGCACATGTCCTCAATGGCGTGTCGCTCACCGTGCGTCGCGGTGAAATCTGGGGGGTGGTAGGAGAATCCGGTTGCGGAAAGTCCCTGACGGGCCTGTCGATCTCCCGCCTCGTCCAGTCGCCGCCAGCGCGTTATCCCGCCGGCGCGATCCGGTTCGAAGGGCGTAATTTGATGAGCCTGTCGCAACGCGAGATGCAGGCGCTCCGGGGAACGCGGATCGGGATGATCTTTCAGGATCCCACAACGAACCTGAACCCGACCCTGAAAATCGGCACGCAGCTCATCGACGTCGCCTTGGCGGCCGCGCACCACGACAGCTCGATCCTGTCAGGTGCCAAGGGCCGCGAGGCACGGCGAGCGGCGCGGGCGCTGGCCGTGAGAATGCTGGAGCAGGTTGGAATTACGGACGCGGCGGCGCGGCTCGACAGTTATCCGCACGAATTCTCGGGCGGCATGCGCCAGCGCGTCCTCATCGCGATGGCGCTGATCGGCCGCCCCGATCTTCTGATTGCCGACGAGCCTACAACCGCGCTCGACGTGTCGGTTCAAGCGCAGATCCTGGCCCTGCTTCGCGGCATCGTGGCCGATCACGACATGGGAGTCATCCTTATCACCCACAACCTCGGCGTCGTGGCGCAGACCTGCAGCCATGTCGCCGTCATGTATGCCGGGAACGTGGTCGAGACCGGGCCGGTGGCGCAGGTGATCGACCGTCCCGCTCATCCCTATACTCGCGCGCTGATGGCAGCGATTCCGACGCGGGAGACCCGGCGGGGTGAGTTGCAGGGCTTGGCAGGCACGGTTCCCGACCTGATCCGTCCGCCACCTGGGTGCCGCTTTGCCCCGCGCTGCAATCGTGCCACCGAGATTTGCCGGGGCCAGTTTCCCGCCATGACCCCGACCGCCGCGGGCCATTCCGTTGCCTGCTATCACCCCGTGATCGAAAGGGAGGTTGCGAGTGCCTGAGCCGGTTCTCGAAATCCGCAACGTCTCCAAGACGTATACCGGCCGTCGGGGCCTGTTCGGGAAGAGCGACCCAGTTGACGCCCTGAGAGACGTGTCCCTCACCGTCGCGCGCGGCGAAAGCTTCGGCCTCGTTGGCGAAAGCGGGTCGGGCAAGACTACCCTGACACGATCCATCCTGAGGCTCGAGCAGCCAAGCTCAGGCCAGATCCTGTTTCACGGCAACGACATGGCGGCGCTATCGCCTAGAAGTCTCAGGAGACTGCGCGCGCGTATTCAGATCGTCTTCCAGGACCCGTATGCATCGCTCAATCCTCGCATGACGATCGAGGACATCGTGACCGAACCGATGTTGATCCATCGCGACATCGTCGGACTGGACCGGGCAGCGCGGCGGGACAGGGCTGCGGAACTTCTGTCTCTCGTCGGCCTCGGCTCGCAGCTTCTCCGTCGTCATCCTCACGAGTTCTCGGGTGGACAGCGGCAGAGAATTGGAATCGCACGGGCCTTGGCCTCGGGACCGGAACTTCTACTGCTCGACGAGCCTACCTCAGCGCTCGATGTTTCGGTGCAGGCACAAGTCCTGAACCTACTGATAGAATTGCAGGATCGCTTGCAGTTGACCTATTTCTTCATCAGCCACGACCTCGCCGTGGTCCGCTATCTTTGTACCCGTGTCGCGCTGATCCATCACGGACGGATAATCGAGGAAGGCGAAACCAATCGTATCTTTGATGCACCCCAGACCGAATATGCTCGGACGCTTATCAGTGCAGCACCGGAGGTCAGGGTTCCGGCCTGATCCGTCGGTTCCTCGACCGCAATGCCGTTCGGTCGATGCTACTTCGAACATGAAGTGGGTGATCGGGTAGCTGCGTCGAAGACGCGGTTATCATATTAAAAAACCCTATAACCCGCGCATCGTTCTCAGGCCGTCGGGGCAGATGCATCTCAAAATAGCGGGCTGTGTCAGACGCATCTAAGAGGTGGTTCGGGAAAACTGAACAGCCGGGATAAGTGGATTTTCCGCGCAATGGCGGCATGATTGCCGCAAGCGAGGAGAAGATCATGACGAGACGACCGCGCCGGAACCACAGCCCGGCATTCAAGGCGAAAGTCGCGGTGGCTGCGATCAAGGGCGAGAAGACCCTGATCGAGCTGGCGCAGGATTTCGACGTTCATCCCAATCAGATCAAGCAGTGGCGCGATCAGCTACTCGAGGGCGCGACCGGTGTCTTTGGCGCAGCCGCGAAGGTTGAGGCGGAGCCGGCAATCGACGTGAAGACGCTGCATGCGAAGATCGGAGAGCTGGCGCTGGAGAACGATTTTTTGTCCGGCGCGCTCGGCAAGGCGGGTCTGCTGGCGAGCGCAAGAAGATGATCGATCCCACAGCAGAGCTCAGCGTCAGCCGCCAAGCCACCGTGTTGGGGATCAGCCGGAGCAGCGTCTATTACCGGCCGCGCCCGGTGTCGGATGCGGATCTGAAGCTGATGCACCGGATCGACA
The DNA here is from genome assembly GCF_947494055.1 of uncultured Jannaschia sp. Taxonomy (GTDB): domain Bacteria; phylum Pseudomonadota; class Alphaproteobacteria; order Rhodobacterales; family Rhodobacteraceae; genus Jannaschia. The sequence continues at coordinate 30,347 of NZ_CANLTR010000037.1, forward strand.
AGCTGCACATGGAGTTCCCGTTCGCGGGCAGCCGGATGCTGCAGGGCCTGCTGGTCCAGGAAGGGTTCGGGGTGGGGCGGCTGCATGTCGCCACGTTGATGAAACGGATGGGCATCGAGGCGCTGTATCGCAGGCCGAACACCTCGAAACCGGCGCCAGGGCACAAGATCTACCCCTATCTGCTCCGGGAGCTGCCGATCACCCGGCCCAACCAAGTCTGGGCGATGGACATTACCTACATCCCCATGGCTCGCGGGTTCGTCTACTTGGCTGCCGTGCTGGACTGGTTCACGCGCCGGGTGCTGGCGTGGCGAGTATCGATCACGCTGACGGCGGACTTCTGCATCGAAGCCGTCGAGGAGGCGCTGCGGCGACACGGCAAGCCCGAGATCTTCAACAGCGATCAAGGGAGCCAATTCACCTCGACCGACTTCATCGCCGTACTGGCGGCACGGAAGATCAAGATCAGTATGGACGGCAAAGGCGCCTGGCGGGACAACGTCTTCGTCGAGCGGCTCTGGCGGACCATCAAATATGAAGAGGTCTACCTGCGGGCCTACGCCAGCGTCTCCGAAGCCCGCGCCTCGATCGGACGTTACCTCGGCTTCTACAACAGCCGCCGGCCGCATTCGTCGCTTGGAGGGAAAACGCCTGATCAGGCTTACTTCAACCCGCTAAAGCCGGAAGCGGCGGCAGCGTAACAAAGGCGGAAAGCCACTTAGGAAACGCCCGGAACCTGTTTAGACAAACCGAACCACCTCTCTAATTACATAAACAGGATCACATGCTTCTCGATGGTCTTGGTTTCAGGGCGGTAATTCGCGCTCGTGAACTCAAAGACGATAGCTCTTTCTTGATCTTCCCCTGCGATTTGCCCTGCCGCCATTCGCTACTTCGCCATGAGAGGCGACGTTACGTAGCAAGCTCCTCGACCTCGGCAGCCTGCTGGTCCGACAGCCCGAGCCGCTGACGGAGGTCGGACAGGTAAGCCCGGTTCGGGGCCGTCTCGCCGTCGACGGCGGCACGGGACGCCAGATAGAATTGTTCGGCCGTCTCTTCGTCATTCACCTCGGCAAGCAACTCATCGAGGGGCTTCGGATTCGCGATCTCGCGCTCCATGACACGACGGTCCTCGTCGTCAGCGCCGGACTGCTCGACTTCCTGCATGATCCGCTGCCGTTCTTCCATCGACATCGCACCATCCGAATAGGCGGCGGCGACCATTGCCCGGATGAGCAGAAGCGCGGTCTGGTCGCTGAAGCTTTCGGCCGCCCGCTTGTCCTCCCGCAGATCCTCTTCCTCGCCACCGGCTGTTGCGCCAGCTCCGCTATGGCCCGCCTCCGTGTTGCCGGTCAGGCGGTCTGCTACGCCCTGGATCATGCTGGAAATTCCGCCACTGGAGCTTGCTGATCGGCTTGCGGTCCCGGCGCTTCCACCGGTCCGACTCTGCTGGTCCTGATAGGCGCGGTAAGCCATGTATCCGAGCGCGGCGAGACCCATCTTGCCACCCATCATCGGCCGCCGCCGATAGCCGAGGCCGCCAAGCATCGCCGAGGTTCCGAGCGATCCCCGTCGCCGTCCCCGCCCCGCCATGCGGCTGACAAGCATCGTTCCGAGTATACGCTTGAGGCTCATGCTGGCTCTCCTCTTCTGCACCGCGCACAACGCTCGCTTGGATGAAGCGTTCCGCACATGGGGGGGAACGAAACCCGCATCGAGCGAGCACCTGCCAGAACCCCGCAGCGAGGTTACCCGAGACACCGGTGCTGCTCGAACGCGACCGTCGGTTCAAGCCTCGGGACGGACAGGACGGGACACGCCGTCCTTGCTGAGGGCGACGAAGGTGAAGGATGCCTCGGTGACTTTCTCGGTCTCATCGCCGTCGCGGCAGCGGCGCCAGGCCTCGACGTGGATCTTCATCGAAGTCCGACCAACGGAGAGGAGCTTGGCATAAAGCGAGACCTCGTCGCCCACCTTGACCGCCCGGTGGAACTTCATTGCGTCGACAGCGATCGTGGCGGCGCGGCCGCGGGCCGTCAGCGCGGCGAGGTTGCCTGCCGCGAGGTCCATCTGGCTCATCAGTCAGCCACCGAAGATGTCGCCTGACGGATTGGTATCGGCGGGCATTGCGATCGTGCGGATTGCCGGGGCGCCGTGGGGATGCTCGGGATGTTTCTCTATAGGGTCACGTACCCGCAGGTCACGGCAGGAGTTCCCAGGACAATGCCTCGGCCGATGCCGATTATCGAGTTTGATAGGCGCGCTGTGAGAGCAAACTGCTATGCCCCGACCTTGCGATGTCTGAAAACCGACAGGGGGGAACTGTGATCGACTGGCCCGAGCTTCTCATGGGTGCCACAGCTCTGGCGCTCGGCGGCGTTCTCAAGGGCGCGACAGGCGCGGGCGCACCCCTCCTCGCGGTGCCGGTCCTGGCGATGCTCTACGATATTCGGCTGGCGGTTGCGCTGTTCACATTTCCAAGTCTCGTCCCGAACATCTGGCAGGGATGGGCCTACCGCCACAATCTTCCGCCATCTGCGCTGGTCTTCGGCTTCGCCCTTGGCGGAGCAGTTGGCGCCGGGGTGGGAACGGCGATGCTGGTCAGCCTGTCGCCCGACCTTCTCATGCTGGGGGTGGCCGTCGCCGTTCTGATCTACGTGACCTTTCGCCTCGCGCAACCGGACTGGGCGCTCGACATGCGGGTGGCTGTACGTCTGGCAGTTCCGATGGGGCTCGCGGGCGGAGTGCTGCAGGGAGCAACCGGCCTCTCGGCGCCGGTCTCCATCACCTTCATGAACGCTATAAGAATGGAGCGCCGCGCTTTCATCGCCGCCATTGCGGTGTTCTTCGCGGTGATGGCGGTGATTCAGATCCCGCTTTTGGTGGCCTGGGGCGTGCTGACCCCCATGCGCGCAGTGCTGAGCGCCGGCGCACTTCTGCCACTGATGGGTGCGATGCCCCTGGGCGCTGCCCTGGCCAGCCGGATGTCGCCCGCAGCGTTCGACCGCATCATCCTCGGGCTGCTCACGCTGATTTCCGTGCGTATCGGGATCGGCGCTCTCATGTCTTTTCGTTAAGACGTTCGACAAGCCCCAACGTGATAGTGGCGCCGAAGAGTTTGTACCGCAGGCTTGTCCCACGCACACGGGTCAGCTGCAGGCCCTTCTCTGCGACCACGAGCAGCCGGTCGACCTGCGGTAGTCCCGACCGCGCTCGTGAGCACTTGCGGACCGGTCGTCGCCACTCTTGACACTTCGCTGGTTGGTCATCGGTCCGTCGCGTCCCGCAATCGTGTGACCTTCAGCGCTTTCTGGCGGTGTTCTGCAACGCTATGGAACGCGTTGATGTATCCGTCCGGCGTGACCGCCGTTGACATTCAGCGTGGCTGCCAATTCCACGGCGTGAGTTCGTCGATGCGGTTGA
>NZ_CANLTR010000038.1 GCF_947494055.1 uncultured Jannaschia sp.
CAGAAGCTTTGGCTGCCCTCCGCCAGGAAGCGCAAGCCGCATTCGGTCGAATGCATATTGCGTCTGCCTACCCGCTCGGTACCCTCGCGGCACGCAGAACCCGGTCAAGACGGTGGGTCGCCCGTGGTCAAGGCAACGCGTAAGCCAGCAAGTCCGTCTCAGAGGTGGATGTCGAAGAGGCAAGGCACGTCCGTTGAGGGGAGCGCGCCGGACCAGAGGTCGGACTTCGCGGAAAGGCGGTCGAAGGCCGCTGCGGAGGGACGCCGCCTGTCTCTCCGGCGGTTCATCGACCGTAGCAAGATACAAGCCGCTACTGCCGCCACCGCCGTTGATTGTCGCGCGATGCATCGGACTCGGCAGGACGTTGCCGGTACCGGAAGGTCGACGTCGCGTCAGCGTCGGGCCTCGCTTGCACCTGCCGCAGGCGAACGCCATTCCCCCGCCAACCAAGGCCCGAGACCGAGGCCCGACCGCAGGAGACCCGCCCATGACCCGCGCCAGCCTCGCCGAACGTCAGGCCCGCCTCGAGCAGCAACGCGCCCGCCTGCAACGCGAGGAGGCCAAGGTCCGCGAGGCCGAGCGCAAGGCCCGCACGCGACGCCTCATCGAAGCCGGCGGGCTCGTCGACAAGGCCGGGCTCGGCGAGACGGAGGCGAACGTCCTCTACGGGGCGCTCCTCGAGGTCGCCGGAAGGATGGGCGATCCCGCGCAACTGTCCCGCTGGGAGACCGCAGGCGGCCAGGCCTTCGATCGCGAGGCAAGGGCGAAGGACGCCGCGCGCGAGCCGCTGATCCTCACTCTCGCCGGCGCGCAACCAGCATTGGTCACCACCCGGCTCCGGGGGCTCGGCTTCCGCTGGTCCAAGGTGCTGCAGCACTGGGAAGGCCTCGCCGTCTACGACGAGGCCAGGATCGCGGCCGACGAACTCGGCGGGACGCTCCGCCGCGTGGCACCGCCGGCAGAGACGGATACGACCGCGCCGGCGGCCGCGTCCCCCGACGCCGCCGAGTAACCCGCGTCGTGCTCGGGCGTCTCGCCTACGATCTCGGCCGCGGCGGGCTCCGGCTCGCCCTGCAGCTCTGGCCGCTCGCCCTCGCCTGGGTCGCGCTTCAGGCCTCCGTCGCCCTCTGGCGCGACCTCGTCCTCCTCGCCCCCGGCCTGGATCGCGGCGGGATCGAGTACCGCGTGGCCTACACCCTCTGGCCCGCCGCCGGACTGCTCGGGCCGATCCTCCTGATGGCCCTCGCCGTGGGCCTGCATATCCGCCAGCTCGCCGCCCGCCCGATGGCCGTCGCCGGCCTCCTCGGCGTCGCGGCCGCGCTCGGCCTCACCCTCTGGCCCGCCTGGGCCTCCCTCGCGCCCCTCGCGGGGCACGTCCCGCCGCTCGATCTCATCGGTCGCATCCCGGGCGCCTATGTCATCGCAACCGTCCTCGCCGTCGCCGCCATCGGCGGCGGGGTGCACGCGATGCGCACGCCCCGGCCCGGCAGCCCGGGGGTCGGGTCCCGCGCCCGGGCCCGCTCCGACAATCACGGCCATGCCGACTGGCTGTCCTTACGCGAGGCCCGCCGCCTCTTCCCTGGCCCCGACCCCGTCCATGGCGGCATCGTCCTCGGCGAGGCATACCGCGTCGACGAAGACCGCACTGTCCGGCGCCGGGGCGGCTTTGGTGGGTCCAGCTCCGACGGCGGCATGATCCCCTTCGATCCCGACGACCGCGCCACCTGGGGGAAGGGCGGCACCCAGCCGCTCCTGGTCGATCCCTGCCGCTCGGGGCCCACCCACGGCCTCGTCCTCGCCGGCTCCGGCGGCTACAAGACCACCGCCATCGGCATCCCCACCCTCCTCACCTGGACCGGCTCCGCAATCGTCCTCGATCCCTCCCGCGAGATCGGGCCGATGGTCGCAAAGGTCCGACAGGGTCGCATGGGCCAGCGCGTCGTCACCCTCGATCCCTCGGCAGGCGGGCGTGGCGCGCGGGGAGATGCCGGGACGGTCCATCCCGTAAACGGGTCCCCTGAAAGCGGCGCCCCCACGACCGGCGCCCCCACGACCGGCTTCAACGCGCTGGACTGGATCGACATTGCCGCGCCGCTCGCCGAAGCCAACGTCGAAGCCGTCGCCACCTGGCTCGTGGGCGAGCCTGCCCGCGGCACCGGCGCGGGCAGCGCGGAGTTCTTCCGCGACCTCGGGAAAAGCCTCATCGCCTGCCTCCTCGCCGACCTGCTCTGGGACGAAGGTATCCCGCGTCACAACAAGACCCTGCGCCAGCTGCGCCGGGTCCTGGTCACGCCCGAGGCGGAGATGCGCGGCAAGCTGAAGGACGTGCATGCGACCTCCGCCTCGCCCCTCGCCCGCGATCTCGCCGGCACCCTCATGGGCCTCGTCGACGAGACCTTCTCCGGCGTCTACGCCAACGCCAACCAGGCCACCCGCTGGCTCTCCACCGCCGCCTATGCGGACCTCGTCTCCGGTGACGCCTTCGAGACAAGCGAGCTCTGCGACGGCAATCTCACGGTCTTCGTGCAGATCCCCCTCAAGGTCCTGCAGGCCACGCCCGGCCTCGGCCGCGTCGTCATCGGCGCGCTCCTCAATGCCGCCTACGAGGCCGACGGCGACGTCCACGGCCGCATCCTGTTCCTGCTCGACGAGGTCGCCCGCCTCGGCCCCATGGCCGTGCTCGAGACCGCCCGCGACGCCGGCCGCAAGTACGGCCTGACGCTGCTGCTGCTCTACCAGTCCCAGGGTCAGCTCATCGAACAATGGGGTCGCGAGGGCGCCCGGGCCTGGTCCGACTCGACCTCCTGGCGGCTCTACGCCGCCCTGCAGGACCCCGAGACCGCCCGCGAGCTCTCCCAGACCTGCGGCGAGCACGGCGTCATCGCCGCCAGCGAAGGCGACACGCGCGGCACCTCCGGCCGCTGGGCCGGCGGCACCTCGTCGAGCGCCGGGCGCTCCGCCAACCGCTCCGAGATGCGCCGCAGCCTGATCAAGCCCGACGAGCTCCTCCAGGACACCCGCACCGACGAGGCCTTCGTCATCCTGCGCGGCGCAAAGCCCCTGCGCTGCGGTCGCGCCATCTACTTCCGACGCCCGGAGATGGCCGCCGAAGTCGCGCCATCCCGGTTCCAGCCAAAGGTGAGAGGCATCGCCCCGTCCCGCCCGACACGGCGCGCGTCGTGAGGTGTGAGCCTCCGAGCACGACCTCCGGGGCCGGGGACCGGCGCCTCCGTCCCGTTGGCGGGGCGCCATGAACCCTTATGGCTTCGTGGTCATCGCCGCACTCGTCCTCTACGTCCTCCTGAACACGCTGAACCTCGTCGCCGTCTTCGCGGTCCCAATCCTTCTCGTCTGCCTGCCCGTCGCCCTGTGGCGCCTGTGGCGCGCCGCAGGGGCCGCACCAGGCGCCCGGCACCAGCGCCGGCGTGGTGCCCCGCCAGAGCGCCTCACGCGCGCCCTGGCCGAGCTCGACGGCCTCACCGGGCTCGATAGCGTCAAGGCCGAAGTCACCCGCCTCGTCGATCTGCTGCAGGTCGAGGCCGAGCGTCGCGCCCACGGCCTCGGGGGCACGTCCGGCCCCGGCCCGAGCCTGCATTGCGTCTTCGTCGGCAATCCTGGCACCGGCAAGACCACCGTCGCCCGCCTCATGGGCGAGATCCTCGCGGGCCTCGGCTACCTGCGCTCGGGCCACATGGTCGAGGTCGACCGCGCCGACCTCGTCGGCCAGTATATCGGCCAGACCGCGCCCAAGACCCGCGAGGCCGTCGAGAGCGCCCTCGACGGTGTGCTCTTCGTCGACGAGGCCTACACGCTCAGCCCCCCGGGCAGCGGCGGCCGGGACTTCGGCCCGGAAGCCATCGACACGCTGCTGAAGCTGATGGAGGACAGGCGCGACCGGCTCTGCGTCATCGTGGCGGGCTACCCGGGCCCGATGCGCCGCTTCCTCGACGCCAATCCCGGCCTGCGCTCGCGCTTCGCCCGCACCATCCCCTTCGCCGACTACGCCCCCGACGAACTCGCCGGGCTCTTCGACGACCACGTCGCCCGCGCCGGCTACGTGCTGGCTCCGGACGCCCGACAAGCCCGCGACGACGCCTGCACGGCCCTGGCCTGCGCCCGCGATCCCGGCAACGGCCGCACGGTCCGCACGCTCTGGGAGCGCACCCGCGAGGCCCAGGGCAGCCGGGTGATGCGCCACACCGCCCGCACCCGCGCCGATCTCGAGACCATCACGGCGGCGGATATCGACACCGCCTGCGCCATCGTTCTGGCCGCCGACGACACCGCGCCCGCGGAGGCGGCCTCGTGAGACCCCTGCCGCAGCCGATCGGGACCGTTCTCCAGACCCTCGGCCGGCTCGGGGCCGCGATCCCGCGGGCCTGGGTTACCGACCGGGTGTTCCGCTATGCCACCATCGCGGCCGGCGTGGCGCTCGCCACCCTGATGGCCCGCCCGTGGGTCGACAGGTCCAACACGGCGTCGACATCGCTCCCGGTGTCCGGCGTGGAGACACCCGGACCCGATGCTCCGGCTGCGCCCCTGCCGCCGCCGGGCGCGCGCTACGGGGACCCTGCCCCGGCTTCGAACGAAGCGGGCGCGGCGCCGGCGGAGACCCCGACCGGCCCGCTGGCCCCCGGTCGCGCCCTCGACGGTCTGCGCATCGAGATCGATCCGGACGCGCCCGCCGATCCCTTCGGCACCCTGCGTGCCACAGACCCCGCCTCCCGGCCCAAGGAGACCCCGTGATGTCCCGATCCCCGCTTGTAGCCGTCCTCTTCGCCACGGTCCTCGCTACGGGCGCTATGGCCCCTGCCCGGGCGCAGGACGCAGGCCCGGGCGCGATCGCATCCTCCGTTGCCGGTCGCCAGGATCAGCAGGACCAGCTCGACCGCATCGAGGCCAAGCTCGATGCCCTCCTGCAGAGGCTCGGCAACGGCGAGGACATCAACGCGGCAGGCATTCCCGCGCCGTCCGGACCCTCGAGCCCGGCGAGCGATCCTTCGATGGCGGCTTCGGATGCGGCGACCCCACCCGGGTCCGGCGCGGAACCAGAGGCCGCGCCCACACCGACGGACACGCCTGCCGAAGCTGAAAGCTACACACCCGGCGCCATCGCGGTGGTGCATGCCGCCCCGACCCAAGGCCAGGCCCTGGGCGAAATCCCCGCCGACAGCATCGGAGGCTTCGTCTACGCCGGCGGGCCGATCCGGCTCAGCGATCTTTCGGATCGCGGCGTGCGCTACGCCGGCCCCGCCGGGATCGAGCTGCAGGGCTGGCTCAAGGCGACCGAGGCCGGGCGCCACCAGATCGCCGCCGACCTGCAGGTCCGCTTCGGCCCCGGCGCCATCGCCCCCCTGCCCTGCAGCCTCAATGGCTGGCTCGAGGACCAGGCCATCGGCGCCGAGACCGGCACCGTCGAGCCCTGGGGCGCCAAGGGCGAGCCCATCCCCCTCTCCCTCGTGCTCGGCGCCGAGTTGCAGCCCGGCCTCTACAAGCTCCGCCTCTGGGTCGCCTGCGCCGATCTGCCTACCGCCCGCGATGGCGACAGCGTGCAGGCGGAGGTGCTGGTGAAAGGGCCCGGGGAAATGAACCTCAGGCCCGTCACCGAAGAGGACATGCTGCACAAGCGGTGAGGGTGGCAGGCTCTCGGTCAGCGCGCATCACGCGTTGGGAACAATCGGCACGGCACCGCCGGGATACGGCAAATCTGACATGACTGATCTAGACACGTCTACACTTCGTCTATCTAGGAACCGATTCGTTCCGGGCAGAGCCGGCGTGACCGCAACCGCGGCTCTATTTCTGCGACTTGTAGAGCGCCCAAGCCTCCTCGATTAGGACGCCCTGCGTCACGCCGCGCCTGGCCGCTTCGTCCAGCATCTCATCGCGCACCTCGGGCAGCACCTTGGCGTGCACCTGCCCCGTCCGCGGGCTGGGCTTGCGCCCTCCCCTGCGCGGATCCCGAGCAACGAAGCCCTGGTCTTCAGCGGCTCGGTCCACGGAACGTATGGCTTCCTGGCTGGCCGGCTTTGCACGCTTCCGTAGAGCCGACGCGTCGATCTTGAATGGCCCACTCATGCTGCGGCTTGCCGGTTCAAGAGCCGGTTGAAGACGGCGCTGGCGAAGGCGCTGGCGTTCTCTTGAGCCGCGGTCATATTGCCTTGCGGTGGCATGGTCGTGAGATCCCCGCCGAACTCGAAGAGCGCGGAATAGGACGCGCGCTCCATCAGCGACGGGTCGATGATGTCGACGCCCTGCTCTCGCAGCGACTGGTCGATTCCCGTATGCTGCTTAGAACGGATGGCCCGCGTCATCGTGAAGACGACGGCGTGCCGTATTTCGCGACCGAGCGCCTCTTCCTCCTCAGCGATCAGTTGGAGCGCGCGGATGCCGATCGTGGCATCCAGCGTCGTTGCCCGCATCGGTGTGATGACGAGGTCGGCCTGCGAGATCGCGCGTGACACGAGGCGGGACGCGACCCCCTCAAGATCTACGATGACGACGGAGCCGTCCTCATCGTGCTGCTTGATCGCCTTGACGATTTCACTCTCGGTGATCCGGTTTCTCAGATGCATTCGGTCCGGCAGCTTGGCGCGCTCACCCCAGAGGGTGAGTGATCCATTCGGGTCGCAGTCCAGCATGGTAACCCACGCTCCGGCACGAGCCATTTCGGTTCCTAGAACAACGGCTGTGGTCGACTTTCCGGCACCACCTTTGGGCGATGCGATGACGATGGTTGGCATTCGTTGACACCTGTTTTCTGCTCTTCTTGGTATCAGTTAAGACCAGATTTCTCTGTTGATCTACCGGATACATTTATAAATCCGCTTGCTGTAGCAATCCGGTTACCTTTTCTTTGGTCGATTTATCCACAGGTAAAGCCTCGTGTTACTAAAGTTAAACTTAGTTAGTAGTGTTACCGGAACTGGGACAGACCTCTATGCTATTGCTATAATTTTACAAAAACGGCTTCCAGTCGCGTTTTTAGTTCCTAGAGGGGCGAAGATTGGTTCCCAGAGGGACGAAGATCGGTTCCCAGAGGGACGAAGTTTGGTTCCTAGAGGGGCGAAGATTGGTTCCCAGAGGGACGAAGATCTGATAGCCTCTCGTTCATGGGAAATCGCCTGCCTGATCGCCACCCGAACCGGGACTTCTTCATCCTCGACGTCACCAACGCCGCGCCTAAGGATGACCTGGCTTCGATGGAGCATCCGGTTTTCTCACTCTCGGTGAAACCGGACACCCGGCAGCTCGAATACGAGCATAACGGCAGGCGCCTTCGCGTCGTGCCCTCCGGCAAAGGGCTCGCGACGATCATGGACAAGGACATTCTGCTCTATTGCATCTCGAAGCTGGTCCACGATCTAAACCACGGCAGGAAGGTCTCGCCCACGGTCGAACTCACTGCCCATGAGGTCATGGTCGCGACGAACTGGCGGACCAACGTGTCTAGCTACCAGCGCTTCGAGGATGCCTTGATACGCCTGCGCGGCACGACGATCGTGACCGACATCGACACGGGCGACTACACCCAGACCCGCGGCTTCGGCCTGATCGACAGCTTCGAGATCGAGCGCCGGAACGACAGGGGCGAGGCGTCACCTTTTGGCCGTATGACGAAGGTGCGCGTCACCGTCTCGGACTGGACGTTCCGGGCTGTCACGGGGATGGAAGTCCTCAGCATCAACACGGACTATTTTCGCCTGCGCAGGCCGTTGGAGCGGCGCCTTTATGAAATCGCGCGTAAGCACGTGGGTGAGCAGACGCGACCCTTCGTTATCCGCATCGACACGTTGCAGAAGAAGGTCGGCTCCAGCTCGCCCTTGAAGAAGTTCCGCTTCTTCTTGAAAGAGATCGCCCAGGACGATCACATTCCGGACTACGCGCTTGCGTTCGACGGCGACCGGATCGTGTTCACACGAAAGGGCAGGGGGCACATCCACCCCGATCCTGGCCTTCCCCTCTTCGACGCATCGCTACGGGTCTCGCCCACCGCGATGGAGAAGGCTAGGCAGGCCGCTCCTGGCTACGACGTCCACGCGCTCTACGAGAATTGGAAGCGGTTCGCGAACGCGCAGGATGAAGCGCCCAGGAACGCAGATGCGGCCTTCATCGGGTTCTGCAAGAAACGGCACGAATTAGAGCCAATGAGGTAACCGGATTGCCAAACCAACCAGATTTTGATTTTCAGGTGTCATTGACATATAGGCCATTGACTCTTAGCTGACATCCAATGACGCGTTTGCAGACGGTTGTCGAGACCCCAGAGTTCCAGCGGCGTGCTAAGGCGGTCATGTCCGAGAACGAGCGGGACGCGGCGATCCAGTTCATCGCCGCGAACCCCGAGGCCGGCATCTCGCTCGAAGGCGGTTTGCGGAAGATCCGCATCCCCCGCGAGGGCGAGGGCAAGAGCGGAGGCTTCAGGACCATCTACGTCTTCGGCGGTCGCCACATGCCGATCTTTCTGATCACGGTGTTTGCCAAGAACGAGAAGGACAACCTGAGCAAGGCCGAGCAGGCTGCCGCCGTCGAATTGAGCAAGCGGATCGTGGCAAGCTATGGAGTTGAACGATGAGCGTAAACGACAGCATCACCAAGGGGCTGGAGGAGGCATTGGCTTTCACGGAAGGGCAGGGGGGCACCGCACGGGTTCACCAGATCTCGGTGCCGAACGTCGACGTGGTCGAAATCCGCCGTCAGACTGGCCTCTCCCAAGCGCAGTTCGCCCGCAGTATCGGCGTGGCAAAGGGAACCTTGCTGAACTGGGAGCATGGCCGGCGCCACCCTACCGGTCCAGCGCAGGTGCTCCTGGCGTTGATCTCGAAGAACCCGGGGGTCGTCGAAGAGCTTCTTCGGTGAGCCGCAATCCGGGGAGCCTACTGAACATAGAGCGCGATTATCAGATCCAGACCATCAAACGGCTGCACCAAAACCGTACGTCTTCAATAATTTTAGGCTTCGGTAGGTTGGTCGGACCGACCTCCTTCTGTACGCACTAGAAGTACAAGGAGAGCCGTATGTTCGAGAATGCCTTCAACAACATCGACCGCTTCATGCGCAACGACGAGGGGTTGGCGTCGGAACTCGACTACGCCGAGCAGACGTCGTGGCTTCTCTTCCTGAAGTACCTGAACGACCTTGAAGCCGAGCGCCAAGATACCGCCGAACTCGAAGGCCGGGACTATACGCCCATTCTCGACGAGAGCTTCCGCTGGGACGTTTGGGCGGCGCCGAAGACGGACGGCAAGCTCGACCACAACGCCGCGATGACGGGCGACGATCTCATCGATTTCGTCAACCGAAAGCTGTTCCCGTATCTCAAGGGCTTCCGCGCCACCGCAACCAGCCCCGATAGCCTCGACTACAAGATCGGGGAAATCTTCTCCGAGATTTTTAACAAGTTCCGGTCTGGCTACGCTCTGCGGGACGTTCTGGAAGTGATCGATGGCCTGCACTTCAATACCCAGAAGGCCAAGCACGAGCTTTCAGACCTCTACGAAAGCCGCATCAAGCGCATGGGCAACGCCGGGCGGAACGGCGGCGAATACTACACGCCCCGCCCCCTCATCCGCGCCATGATCAAGGTCACTGACCCGAAGATCGGCGAGACGATCTACGACGGCGCCGTCGGCTCGGCCGGTTTCCTGTGCGAGGCGTGGGAATACCTGCGCCGCGACGACCTGTCGGCCTCGGACTGGGCCACGCTCCAGCGGCGGACCTTCTACGGGCAGGAGAAGAAGTCGCTCGCCTACGTCCTCGGCGTCATGAACATGATCCTCCACGGGATCGAGGCGCCCAGCATCCGCCACACCAACACGCTCACCGAGAACGTGATGGATATCCAAGAGCGGGACCGCCACGACATCGTCCTGGCCAACCCGCCCTTCGGCGGCGGCGAGCGCAAGGAGGTGCAGCAGAACTTCCCCATCAAGTCTGGCGAGACCGCCTACCTCTTCCTCCAGCACTTCATGCGCAAGCTGCGCGCGGGCGGGCGCGGTGCGGTGGTCATCAAGAACACCTTCCTCAGCAACACCGATGGGGCCAGCGTCGCGCTGCGCAAGGAGCTGCTGGAAAGCTGCAACCTGCATACCGTGCTCGACTGCCCCGGCGGCACGTTCCAGGGCGCGGGCGTCAAGACGGTGGTACTGTTCTTCGAGAAGGGATCGAAAACGCGCTCGGTCTGGTACTACCAGCTCGATCCGGGCCGCAGCATGGGCAAGACCAACCCGCTGAACGACGACGACCTTGCTGAGTTCGTGGCGCTTCAGCCGGAGCGCGAGGACAGCCCGCAGAGCTGGTCGGTGGACGTGGCCGATCTGGATGCGGAGACATGGGACCTATCGGTCAGGAATCCCAACGCGCCCGAGGAGGCCCCTCTGCGCGAACCCGCCGAGATCATCGACGCCATGCTGGCGCGGGATGCGGAGACGGCGCAGATCCTCGAAAACATCCGGGGGATGCTGTGAACACGGCTTGGCTGCATGTGCCCTTCGAAGAGGCAGTCTCCTCTCGTGGTTCTGGCACTTCAGGACTTCCGAAGAAAGAATGGCAGGACGTTGGAAGATACGCTGTCATCGGCCAAGGCGCGGAGGAGATTGAAGGCTGGAGCGATAGAGATGATCTGGCTCTGCATGTCAGTCAGCCAGTCGTCCTATACGGAGGCCACACACGTCGAGCAAAATACGTCAAAGAGACCTTCGTGCCGGGTCCGAACGTCAAGATTCTGAAGCCAAGGAAGGAACTCGACGCCCGTTTCTTATTCTATTTTCTGATTGGCTTGGATGTCGAAAATAAGGGCTACGCAGATCATTTTCCTTTAGTCCGCAAATCTTACATCCCCCTGCCATCGCTGGAGGAGCAGAAGCGGATCGTTGCGGTGCTCGATCAGGCCTTCGCCGCCCTCGACCGCGCCCGCGCCCATGCCGAGGCCAATCTGGCGGATGCGGAGGAGCTCCTCGAAAACGGCGTCAACGAGATCTTTACTGCCCTTGCGGGCACGTCGACGGTCATGTCGTTGGCCGATGCGGTTCATCCCGATTGCAAGCTTTCTTACGGCATCGTCCAGCCGGGCGACGAAGTCGAAGGGGGGCTACCAGTGGTTCGTCCTGTCGATTTGAAGAAGCGGATTCTCTCAACAGATGGACTGAAGAGGATCTCACCTGATCGCGCTGAGGGTTATGCCCGCACAAGACTCGTCGGAGGCGAATTGCTGCTCTGCGTCAGAGGAAGCACTGGCGAAATGTCGGTCGCTTCTGCGGAATTGGCTGATGCGAACGTCACCCGGGGAATCGTTCCCATACGCTTTCCGGACGAGTCTGTCCTTCCAGAGTTCGCGTATTTTCAATTGCGTTCGAGGTACGCCCAGGATCAGATTGCAGCCGGAACGTATGGCGCAGCTCTCATGCAGATAAATATTAAGGACCTTCGAAAACTCCAATTTATTGTCCCCAGCATTGAAGTGCAGCACGAAATCATTTCTCGGGCGGAACTGCTCTACGAGCGTGCTGGCAGCCTTCGAGATCTATACGCCACGAAGCTCAACAACATCGCCGACCTCCGCCAGTCCCTCCTGCAAAAAGCCTTCTCTGGCCAACTGATCTGAAAGCGCCCCATGGGAACCAAGATCACGAAAAAGCGGGCTCAACTCCTCGCGCGGCTCGAACAGATCGTCGGCAGCAACTGCTACAACGGCAGCATCCAGAACTATGGGCCAGGAGGGTCGTTCGAAGGCGAAGGCCGAGACTTCCGCTACCCCCTCACCGTTGTCGAGGCCGAAGGCACCAAACGAAAGAAGCGATCGCCCGCCGTGGACGAAACTCCGGAAGTTCTGTCCACGGGATACTACTCCTTCGGGGCGAACCGCCTGCAAATTATCAAAGCTCTCAACGAAGTGCTCAACTACCTCGAGGCTGAGGGCAAGCTAAAGCTTTGATGTGAAGGCACGCCATCGATGAAGAAGCCTTACTTAAAGAAATTGCGCCTACCCATGCGATTCATCGACGGGAGGTGGGAACTGGAGTTCGGTGGTCAGGTGCCGGTCGAGCACGGCACAACGGCTGAGATTCTTGTCGAAGTGTCGGCCATCACGGAGAAGAAGTTCGCTGAGAAACTGCTCGCGCAGTCGGCGATACCGATTTTTCAACCTGGCGTGACGTTGCGCGCCTACGTCGCGCCGAAAGAGTGTGAGGGGCTGAACGAGGATCAGAAGAAGCTTCTGATTCCTGCGTCCGACATGAAGCTTGCATCTGGTCTGTTGGACAGTTGGAGCTCAGGCGGCGTCAGCTTCATCGATGTTCAGATCGGCAAGGCGACAGAGAAGCAGGCCGAAAGCCTTGAGTTTCGAAACGGGGGCCTGTGGCTCATTGTGGAAGGGTTCAACCCCTCCGATCTGAGGTCTTCTACCATCGACCTGCCGCCCTGCGTTTCTGACGAGCCAGCCATCAGCTTGAACCACGCGTTCACGATCCTGAGTGAGGTCTTCGAGACTTGGCGCAAATCCCACACGGGAAATGTGTATCAGAGGTTTTTTTACGAGGAGACTGATGGCCTATGGTATCCACTGGAATTATTGCGTGATGCGAAGCTCGCTCAAAAGGAACAAGAGGTCGCATTCGAACTTTGGAAAGAATTCCTCGATCGCATGGCCAGTCTGAAAACGAGTTAATCGCGTAATATGCCTGAAACCGAAGCCGACACCCGCGCCAATCTCATCGACCCCGTCCTGCGCGAGGCCGGATGGGGCGTGGTCGAGGGCTCGAAGATCCGGCGCGAGATGATCTGCCCCGGCCGGATCACCGGGGCGGGCCGGATCAACCCACTCTCGGCCGATTATGTGCTCAGCTACCGCGACCGCAAGCTTGCGGTGATCGAGGCCAAGCGCGCGGGCCTCGGCCACACCGACGGCGTCGGTCAGGCCAAGGACTACGCCACCCGTCTGAAGACGCGCCTCGCTTATTCGACGAACGGGATCGGCTGGTATGCCGTCGATATGGCCACGGGCAAGGAGGGCGACCACGCGCTGCCCTTCCCTTCGCCGCAGGAGCTCTGGGACCTGTGCTTTCCCGAAGGCAACGATTGGCGCGAGCGCTTCGGCGAGGTGCCGTTCGAGACCGAAGGCGGCAAATGGGAGCCGCGCTACTACCAGCACAACGCCATCACCGCAGTCCTCGACGCCATCGCCCGCGGCGACCAGCGCATCCTGCTGACGCTGGCGACGGGAACCGGCAAGACCTCCATCGCCTTCCAGATTGCGTGGAAGCTCTACCACGCCTCCTGGAACCTCTCCCGCGACCCGGTACGCCGCCCGCGTATCCTGTTCCTCGCCGACCGCAACATCCTCGCCGATCAGGCATACAACTCCTTCAGTGCCTTCCCGCCCGACGCGCTCTGCCGGATCAGCCCCGACGAGATCCGCAAACAGGGTAAGATCCCGAAGAATGCCAACGTCTTCTTCACGATCTTCCAGACCTTCATGACGGGGGAGAACGAGTTCACCTTCGAGGGCTATCCGAAGGACTTCTTCGACCTGATCGTGATCGACGAATGTCACCGGGGCGGGGCCAAGGACGAAAGCGAATGGCGCCGCATCCTCGAGTACTTCGCGCCCGCCGTGCAGCTCGGCCTGACCGCGACCCCCAAGCGTAAGGCCAACGGCGATACCTACGCCTACTTCGGCGACCCCGTGTACACCTACGCCCTCAAGGAGGGGATCGGCGACGGCTTCCTGACGCCCTTCAAGGTCCGTCAGATGGCCAGCACGCTCGACACCTATACCTTCAGCGAAGAGGACGAGGTGGTGACCGGCGAGATCGACGTCGACCGCGAATACACCGAGGCCGACTTCAACACGAAGCTGATTATCGACGAGCGTGAACTGAGCCGCGTCCACGAATTCATGGACCAAATCGACCAGCGCCAGAAGACACTGGTCTTTTGCGCCACCCAGGATCACGCCGCCCGCATCCGGAACTTCATCAACCAGGTCAAAGACGACCCCGATCCGCATTACTGCGAGCGCGTCACCTCAGATGACGGCAAGCTCGGCGAGCAGCACCTGCGCGAGTTCCAAGACAACGAGAAGTCACTGCCGACGATCCTGACGACATCGCAGAAGCTCTCGACCGGGGTCGATGCGCGCAACATCCGCAACATCGTGTTGATGCGGCCCATCAAGTCGATGATCGAGTTCAAGCAGATCATCGGCCGGGGGACGCGAACCTTCGACGGCAAAGACTTCTTCACGATCCTCGATTTTGTGAAAGCCTACGAACATTTCAAAGACCCGGAATGGGACGGCGAGCCGATGCCCCCGGAAGCACCTCTGCCCAAGACCCGTCCGACATCGGGGCCTGTGCCGGAGCCCACCGAACCAGAAGCTGATGATGCCCCGCCCAGTGGCGAGAAGATCGTGGTGAAGCTCGGTGACGGCAAGGAACGTCAGATTCGCTATATCGCTGCTACGACCTACTGGTCGCACGACGGCCGCCCGATCACCGCGCGGGAGTTCATGCAGCAACTCTTCGGCGACCTTACCGGCCTCGTCGTCGACGAAGACGAGCTGCGCCGGACATGGAGCGATCCCGAGCGTAGAGCGGAATTCGTACAGCGACTGTCCGAGCTGGGATACGACTCTGACCGCCTTGACGATATGCGCCGTGTGATCGACGCCCCAAACAGCGATGTCTTCGACGTCCTTGCGTATGTCAGGTTTACCTTGGCACCGCTTGCCCGGACGGAACGCGCGCAGCGGGCCCGTGACATTGGGCTCTCGGGCTACGAAGAGGAAATGAGGACGTTTCTTGACTACGTCCTGCGTGGATACGAGATGCATGGCGCAGACGAGTTGGCGCTCACCAAGATCAGTGACCTGCTACGCATTCGCTATGGGGGGACCAACGAAGCCAGGCAGCGACTTGGTTCGATCAGCGAAATCAAGGCGGCATTCGTGGGCATTCAAGAGCATCTCTATTCAGCGGTCCGCTAAACGCGGAGAGACCAATCTGATCTTTCATCAGGGGCAGGCACGTCATTTAAAGGATTGGGTTATTTTGTTAAATGATCGTTCCCGTCGAGCTGTAATCTCGGACAAAAGGGCGGCCTCGACCACGCAATCGACGCGACCTCCTACTTCGTCAGCACTGAACCCTCGACGCTCAAGCGCAAGGTCTACTAAGACTCAGAGCTTCTGAAGTTCTGCAAGCTCGCGCTCGACCGCGCGCTCGAAGCGCCGGAGCTGACCCGTGATCTTCTCGTCGGGCCCAAAAGCAGCGGCGCTGCGCCGGGCGTAGGAAGAGAAGTTTCGGACCGGTCGCGCGGTAAAGCGTCGGCGCAGCCGCTTGGTCCACGCCTTGTCGGCTATGCCTGCCGCAATGTTGGCAACCGCGACCTTCCGTGTCCGTTTGAAGGCCCGCCGCATCTTACGCCACTGCCGTGACATGGAGCTGTGCCGGATGGTCGCGCCGAACGGACCGAGGTTGAACCCAAGATACTGCGCGCCGTGCCCAGCAGCGACAGAACCGCCGGGCACAAAGGCCGTCCGCTCGATCTTGTCGGGATTCAGTTGAAGCCTCTCAAGGTCCATCAGTCTGACCATCTCCGCCTCGACGACAGGGGCGTCCTCATTGCGACAGATCACGAGGATGTCGTCTGAGTAGCGCCGATAGAACGCACCGATCCCGTCACAGAATTGCGAGGCGGCTGCGTCGTAATCAATCATGTAAAGGTTGGAGAACGTGGCACTTATGGGCGTGCCTTGGGGAATGCCAATACTTCTACCCGGCTTAGAACTCAAACCGGGATTTCGATAAAACCGAATTGCTGCCATCTTCAATTCACTTATCGTCGCAATCGGATCACGGTTCCGCAGTTTCAATCTCGGACCGAATGTCGGGCTCGCCTTAAGTTCGTTGGAATCCACGAAAGAGAACCGAGTCATCTGGCGGAACACCTTGAACCAGTCGGCGGGCAATTCATCCACTCCAAGGATGCGCTTCAATCGTCCCTTGAGGAGCACATGGTCGAGGTTGTCGAAGAAGCCGGTCACATCAAAGGCGAGGATCGTCACCGGACCGTTCGCCTTGGCGAAAGCGAGGGCCTCAGCAGCGAAATGGTAGTTGCCCTTCCCGAGTGAGCGGTAGGCGATCACTTCGTCCGATAGCCCGGCGGCCTCGTAATGCGCATCGAGTTTCTGGGAAAGGTCATAAGAATACCGCGACAGGACGCAGGCGTCGCGGTGCGAAGCATACTTGATGGGCCGCTTCTTAGTCTTAAGGACGCGCTTACCTGCTTTATCGCAGTGCTTGTAGCGCTTCTCTTCCTTGACGTAGTGGAGAAGCGGACCGGGCTGATAATTTGGGCCGCCGACGAAGGCCGGGTCCATTGCGCGTGTTGCGAACGCCTCGCACACCGGCTTGTCGAAATGGCGGTAAGGTCGCCGCTTGAACCACTCCAAATCCACGGCCAAATCCTTTTCGCAGAGTTCGGGGGACTGGCCTTTGACCCAAGGCCCCGGTCTGAATTGACCGGGCGTCCCCCGAACGCACGCCGCCATCTGCCGGTTCGTCGTTCGATGTCTCGATCCGAACGCCTCTCCAACACGGGTCAGAAAACGCGAGGCGGTATAATATAACCGAGGAGGTCCGAGCGATGCTCGTAGTCTCATTCCACTTGGTCGGCCTGGCCGCGATGCTGATCGGCATCGACGTCCCGGTCATCCGAATTGAACTTGACAGTCTCAACGATCCAACCCTCCGGCCAATTCCGGGGGCGGGATTGAAATAGTGACGAGCAACTCCTGCTGCAAGAGCCAAGGCAGCATTTTCTGTCTGTCAGAGCGCAACAGGTGGTGGTTTGGTCCGCCGTACCCCCGAAATATTCTCACCCAATGGACTGGTCTGCGCCGATGGTCATCCAAACAGACACCTGCAACGCGTCAGCGCAAACATCGAATGTTGGTCCGGAAGCATTTAGTTCAACACTATTACCAACTCTGTTCACTCCCGCGCTCGAGGCGCTCTCCGCACGGCCCGTGAAAAAGGGAGCCCGCGCCGGGGCAGGGGAGCCATATGTGCCTTTCGGCTGAACACTTCCCGGGTCTTTTGTTCAAGACAGAGATCGCCGGACTGGTAGCCGTGAATGTTAAATACCAGAAGTGACCGCCTTGCGGCGCCTCCCGGCGCGGCGCAGTCTTCGATGCGCAGATCTTAGGACTACGCCGCCACTAATGTCGAAGAAATCCCTGAACAAGGCGAACCTGATCGCGCTCGGCGCCGAGAGGCTGGCCGAGCTGCTGCTGGAGGTGACGTCCGGCAATGCCGCCCTGCAACGCCGGCTCCGGTTGGAGCTGAGCGCCGCGCAGGGCCCCGGGGAGGTCGCGCAGGAAATCCGAAAGCGCTTTGCGGCGCTGCGTCGATCGACCGGCTTCGTGAGCTGGCAGGGTCGCCGCAAACTCGTGCAGGATCTGAACGCCCATCTGACGATGATCGTCGAGAACGTCGCGCCCGACGATCCAAAGACGGCGTTCGATCTGCTCTGGACGCTTCTCGAGTTGGCGCCTGGCATTCACGAGCGCGCCGACGACAGACAGTTCCAGGGAGATCGGAGACGTGTTCCGTGACGCTTTGGCCGAGTTCGAAGAGATCGGACCGCGCGCCGCGCCGGACCCCGAAGCCCTGACAGAGCGCATTTTCGCCGCGCTGATGGAGAACGAGTACGGCCAGTTCGACGGCCTCGTCGATGCGCTCGGCGCGACTCTGGGCGAGACGGGCCTCGAGACGCTGAAGGCGCTCGCACTTGCGGACGAAGCGATACCAGTGCCCGAGAGCGTCGAGGACAAAGATACGGGATTGCTGCTCGGACCGTTGGGCCTCGAGCGTCACCGCGCGATCGCGACGGACATGAAGCGGCTGCGGATCGACATGATCCTGCAGGATATCGCCGACCTGCAGGGGGACGTAGACGCCTACATGCGGCGCTATCGCCCCGACCAGATCCGGATGCCGCGGATCGCGGCAGGGGTCGCGCAGAGGCTGCTCGCGGCGGGCCGGGCCGAAGAGGCGATCGAGATCGCAGAAGCGGCGAGGGCGGCGGCCGGCGAGCGGGGTCATGACAGCTATGAGCTCGACGATGTCTATATCGACTGTCTCGTCGCCTTGGGGCGTACGGACGACGCCTTAGCCTTCCGATGGGCGAGCTTCGAGCGAACCCTTGACCCGCATCACCTGCGCGATTTTCTCAAGGCCTTACCGGATTTCGAGGACATCGAAGCGGAGGAGCGAGCGAAAGCGATCGCGATCGCCTTTCCGGATGTCCACGCCGCATTGGTCTTTCTGATCGACTGGCCGGACCTCGCGCTGGCGGCCAAGCTCATCGAGGCCCGCAGCGACGAGCTCGACGGCGACGCCTACGAAATACTGACGCCCGCCGCCGACGCGCTCGACGGTCCCCATCCGCTGGCTGCGTCGCTTGCCCGACGGGCGATGATCCTGTTCGCCCTGAATGCCGCCCGCAGCAGCCGCTACAAGCACGCCGCCCGACACCTGCGGGAATGCGAGGCCACCGACGACGCCATCTGGGATTATAGTCCCCATCCCGATCACCAGGCTTTCGTCGATGCTCTCCGTGAACGGCACAGCCGAAAACAGGGCTTCTGGAGCCAAGTCGGGTAGGCTCCGTCCGCGATCACGATACGCGATAGCAGCCGTTCGGGCCCTGCGAAGCGAAGGCCTCGAAGGAGCCCTCTTAGACGGATGCTGCGCTTCGCCCTGATGTCCGCTTCTAGGGCAGCGGCCATATCCAAGAGAACTCCAACGTCAGTTTACTGTTCGACTTTCTAGATCATTTATACAATACTAATCGGTTTTTATATTCATTCAGGACTGCCTAACTACGCCTCTGAACGACTTGTAAGGAACTTCAGGTGGCACATTCTGAAACCCTGCATGGCATAGCCCACGTCGGCTCCCGGCGATGGACCGACCTGACCGCGGGCCGCGTCCTGCCCGGCCTTCTCCTCGCTGCGCTGATAGCGGCGCTGGCGTTCGGGCTGCGCCTCATTCCCGGCGTCGGCGTGCTGAGCCCGCTCATCCTCGCCATCCTGATCGGCATGGCGTTCCACAATCTGATCGGCACTCCCGCCATTGCCAGGCCCGGCACGTCCTTCAGCGTTAAGCGGGTCCTGCGCGCAGGGATCGTCCTTCTGGGACTGCAACTGACCGCGCAGCAGGTCATCGCTGTGGGTGGCGTCGGCGTCGCGCTGATCGTCGCCACGCTGCTGGCCACCTTCGCCTTCACCACTTGGCTGGGGCGCGTGCTCCAGGTGGATGCGGGACTGACGCAACTGATCGCGGCGGGCAGTTCGATCTGCGGCGCTTCGGCCGTGATCGCCACCAACACCGTGACCCGTGCCCGTGACGAGGATGTCGCCTATGCGGTCGCCTGTGTCACGATCTTCGGTTCACTCTCGATGGTTCTGATGCCGCTGGTCGGCGGCCTGCTGGACATGGGGCCGCATGCCTTCGGCCTGTGGACCGGGGCCTCGATCCACGAGGTCGCGCAGGTCGTCGCGGCCGCTTATGCCCGCGGGCAGGAGGCCGGAGAGTTCGGCACGATCGCCAAGCTGACCCGCGTGATGATGCTGGCGCCGATGGTGCTGGGCCTCGGCTTCCTTGCGGCTCGCAAGCTGCGCCGCAACGACAGTGAAGCCGACCGCACCGCTCTGCCTGTGCCGTGGTTCGTGCTGGGCTTCGTCGCCATGGTCGGTCTGGCCAGCACCGGCTGGGTGCCCGAGGCGACAGCCCCCGTCACCACCGGCATCACGCAATTCCTGCTGGCCACCGCCCTGGCCGCGATGGGTCTGGAGACGGACATGCGCAAGCTGGCGGCGGAAGGATTGCGTCCCGCGTTGCTGGGAGCCGGCGCATGGGTCTTCATTTCCCTTTTCAGCCTCGCTCTGATCATGTTCCTCGCATGACGCTGGAACAGCTCCGCATTTTCATTGCCGTCGCCGAGCGTGAGCATGTCACGCAGGCGGCGGCGTTCCTCAACCTAACCCAGAGCGCGACCAGCGCCGCCATCGCCGCGCTGGAAGAGCGTCACGCTGTGAAGCTGTTCGATCGGGTCGGGCGGCGTATCGTACTGACAGATGCGGGGAGGCTGTTTCTGGGCGAGGCCCGCGCGGTGCTGGCACGGGCGGAGCAGGCGACGCGGCTGCTCGGCGATCTGGCCGGGATGAAACGCGGCACGCTGCGTCTGGCCGCCAGCCAGACGATCGCGAATTACTGGCTGCCACCGCTGATGCAGAGGTTCCGCCGCGACCACCCGGGCATCGTGCTGGAACTCGCTGTCGGCAACACCACCGAAGTGGCGCAGATGGTACATGCCGCCACCGTCGATCTGGGCATCGTCGAGGGCGAGATCACCGATGCGGCACTGGCCATCCACAGCCTGTCCGGGGACCGGCTGGCTCTGGTGGTGGCACCCGGGCATGACTGGACGGACCATCCTCCTTCCAGCCCCGATGACCTGAAAGCCAGCCCATGGGTGATGCGTGAAGCGGGATCAGGCACCCGCGCGGTTTGCGAAAAAGCTTTTACGGTCCGCGGCTTGCGTATCGAGGATGTTGAGGTTGCCTTCGAACTGCCATCGAACGAGGCGGTGCGCGTCGCGGTCGAATCCGGCGCGGGCGCTGCGATCGTATCGACCCTGGTGGTCGCGCCAGCGATCGACGCGGGCCGGCTTGTTTCGGTGAAGTTCGACCTCCCTCCACGCCAGTTTCACGTATTGCGCCACAAGGAACGGCACCTATCATTGGCTGAGCAGAGGTTTTTGAAACTCGTCTGATACGGCACAGGTCGATCTACGATCCTTGTCACGCAATTAGAAACACGACCTTCGCATCGATATCACCAACTGCAGAAAGATCCTGCACTGCGCTAGTTCGTTGGCCTCGCAGCGAACAGCATACCATCCCAGGCAGGCTTCGTGCAACAAGGCCGCGCGGATGGAAGACGCGTCCCTGGATCGCGCGCCTCTCTGGGATGTCCCCGGCGGGCGGCGTCAGTCCAGCAGGTCGGGGACGAACAGCACGATCTGCGGGAAGGCGGCCATCAGCAGGACGATCACGGCGGCAGCGAGGGCGAAGGGAATGACCTCTTTCGAGACCTTCTCGATCGGGACCGCGGCGATGCCGGTAATGGCGAAGAGGTTGGTGCCGACCGGCGGCGTGAAGAGCCCCAGCATCAGCGCGCAGATCGCCACCAGCGCCATGTGAAGCTGGTCGATCCCCGCCCCGGCGGCGGTGGCGGTCAGGATCGGCGCGAGGATGATCACCAGCGACGTCGCCTCGACCATGCAGCCGAGGCCGATCAAGACCACGGTCAGGATCAGCATCAGCGCCAGCGGGTTGCCGCCCGAAAGGTCGGCCAGCAGCGTGCTGATCAGCCCCGGCGCGTCGAAGAGCGCGAGGAAGAACGAGAACGGGCCGGCCGCCGCGATGATGAAGCCGAATGTGCCGGTGGCCGTGGCGGTACCCTTTGCCGCCTCGAACACCGCCCCAAGGCCGATGCGGCGCGTGACAAGGCCGTAGAGCGTGACGAATGCCGCCGCGAGCACCGAGGCCTCGGTCACCGTGACGATGCCGCCGAGTACGCCGTAGAGCACGATGGTCGGCGCGGCGAGCGCCGGCAGGGCGCGCAAGAGGACGCCAAGCAGGCTCTGGTCGTCTTCCTCCTCCGGCTCGACAAGCTGGATTGAGCGCACCCGCCAGACCACGACCACAAGGAAGGACAGTCCGATCAGCAGGCCGGGCACGATGCCGCCGATGAAGAGCGCCGAAATCGACACGCTGGGCGCGATGCTGGCGTAGATCACCATGGGAATCGACGGGGGGATGATCGGGCCGAGGCTGCCGCCGGCGGCGATCAACGCGCCTGAAAAGGCGCGCGGATAGCCGTGGCGCGCCAGCAGCGGGATCATCAGGGTGCCGATGGCGACGGTCTCGGCAAGGCCCGAGCCGGTCATGCCGCCGAAGAACATGCAGGCGACGATGGCGGTCGCGCCCATGCCGCTGCGCCAGCGCCCGACGATCAGCCGTGCCAGATCGCCCAGCGCCTTGGTCAGCCCGACGGTGTTCATCAGCTCGCCCATCAGGATGAAGCCGGGGATGGCGAGCAGCGGGAACAGTTCGACCTGGGCGACCGCCTTCTCAGCGATCAGGTGCAGCGGCACGAGGCCTCCGGTAACCAGGATCACCGTGGTTGCGAACAGCATCGCCAGCGCGATGTCGAGCGAGAGCATCAGCGCGCCGATGAAGGCGACGCCGAGCCAGATCAGTTCAGTCATCGGGGCGCCTCCGCGGGTGTATCGGTAGGCTCCGTCGGATCGAGCGGCGGCGAGATTACGAAGCGCAGCAGCGCCAGGATCGCCAGCAGCAGCCCGACCGGCAGCGCCAGCCACTCCACCGCCACCGGCAGATCGAGGCTGACGAGGCGCTGGCCCGAGAAGGTGCGCAGCATCTTCAGCGAAACCCAGAGGAACAGGCAGAGCAGGCCGACCCCGACCAGCGTCACCGCGCGGTCGGCGGTGCGGCGCAGGCCCTCGGGCAGCAGCGAGGTAAGGAGCGTGAAGCGGATACGCGCATTGTCGGCGAAGGCCACGCCAGCCCCGACGAAGACGGTCCAGAGAAACAGGATCAGCGAGACCTCGTTCACCCAGACCAGGGGCTTGCTGAAGATCTCCCGCATCGCGATGCCGGCGAGAAGGACGCCGATCAGGGCAAGGACGAGAAGACCGCCGAGCACGCGATAGGCCGCGCAGAGGCGATGGAATAGCAGGGTCATGGCTGGGCCTGTCCGACGGTTAGAAAGGCGGCGGCGACCGGGGCCGCCGCCGCCGGCAAGAGCATCAGTCCTGGGCGTCCAGCACCTTCTGAATCAGCTCGGCCGGGACGGTGGAGGTCACGGTGTCGCTGTCCCACAGGCTGCGGCCGATTTCGCGCCACTGTTCCAGCTCTTCCTCGGTGGGGGTGTAGATCTGGCCGCCGCCGGCCTCGAACTTGGCGATCTCCTGATCGCGAAGCGCGTGGTTGTACCCGTAGGCGCGATCCTCGAACAGCTGCACGGCCTCTTCAAAGGCCGCCTTCTGCGCCTCGTCCATCTTGTCGTAGCTGTCGTCGTTGATGACCAGCACGCGGTAGACGGCGACGGCGCCGATCTCGGTGCCGTATTTCACCACCTCGTCATGCTTCAGCAGCGTCAGCCAGGCCGGTTGCAGGTGCTCGCCGTCGACGAGGTCCTGTTGCAGCGCCGAATAGGTCTCGCCGATGTCGACGGGGGTCGGGATCGCGCCGACCCTGCGCCAGAAGTCCTGTTCCAGCGGGGTCGCGGTGGTGCGGATCTTCACGTCCTTGGCATCCTCGGGCGTGCGGATCTCGCCGCTGTTGTTCCACAGGATGCGATAACCGCCGCCGCTGGGCGTGAAGGCGAGGGCGCGCAGGCCAAGGTTCTCGCGCATCTCTTCCGAGATCTGCTCGCCGATCTCGGAGTCCCAGACCTCGCGGCCGTTGTCCATCTCGTTCCAGAGATAGGGCAGGTCCGAGAACAGCATGGAATCGGTCTGCTTGGTCATGTTGCAGGTGCAGGCGATGGCCATGTCCACCAGACCGCTCTGCGCGGCGCTCATGCCCTTGATCTCGTCGAACAGCGCCGAGGCGAAGAACGGCTTCAGCGTCACCGTGCCGTCCGTGGCCTCGGACAGGTATTCGGCCATATCGGTCAGGGCGCGGCTGTCCTCCATCCCGGCCGGCGAGGCCGAGCTGAGCCGCAGGGTCACCGAGGGCGAGCCGGAAAAGTCCTGCGCCCAAGTCGCCGCCGGCAGGGCCGTGGCCAGCGCGGCGGCGAATGCGAATGTGATCGGGTTTGCCATGTGTCTCCTCCCAGAGAGCTTCAGTCGAAGTGTTCCGAGCGGTGTTCGGCCAGATCGAGCCGGGGCACCGGGTCGTGTCCGGTCAGCACCGCCGCCGGCCCCTCGGCGCGGATCCGCACGAGGCTGGTGAGCGATGCACCGAGGTCATACAGGATGCCGTTGGGCACCTCTTCGAGGATGTTGCGGTTGAATGGCGCGGCATCGGCGACGATGATCTCGGCCCCCGCGGCGGTGGTGACGACGACGCCCTGGTGCCCCGGCGTGTGGCCGGGCAGCGGCATCAGAGAGACGCCCGCGGCGATATGGGCCGTGCCCCCGACGAGCCGCAAACGCGGCGAGCCGAGCAGGCGGCGCAGGCTGTCGTGGTGACTGAAGTAGCGGTCGATCTGCGGATGCGCGCGGATCGGATCGGCGAAGAACGCGGCCTCGTCCCGGTGCAGCCAGACCTCGGCCGCCGGAAAGGCGTCGAGCGCGCTGACATGGTCCCAGTGCAGATGGGTCAGGATCAGCGTGCCGATGTTCCCGGGGTCGATCCCCCGCTCGGCCAGCGCGCGTTCGGTCGGGACGATGCCTGTGATGCCGCGCCGCGCCGCCTCGTCCGGGTCGATGCCGGTATCGACGGCGATGATGCCGCCCGGTCCGTGCAGCAGCCAGAAGCGATAGGCCATCTCGATCTCGCGGCCCGCCTCGACGTGCAGCAGGAAGGTGGCGCTGTCGGCGCAGCGCCGCCCCACCTCTACCGGTTCTACGCGAACCGCCGCAGTCATGGCGCGCCGGTGTCGCCGGCCGCGCCTTCGTGACGGGCGAATTCCTCGGCCAAGATCGGGATGGCGAGGTTGCACGAATGGATGCCCATCACCGTGGTCAGCTGGATCGCCTCGAGGATCTCCTCGCGCGTGGCGCCGGCGCGGATGGCGTTCTGCATGTGGCGCCTGACCCCGGGCGCATAAAGATGCGTCGTCGCGGCGTTGATCGCGATCATGATCAGCTCCTTGACCTTCTGCGGCAGCGGCCCGGTGCGGTGCGGCACGTTGCGGAACGTCAGGTACGCCTCAAGAAAGTCGGGGTCGAGGTCGGCAAGCTGTTCCCACAACGGGTTCCAGTCGGCCAAGGCCTTCTGCGCGGCGGTGACGGGATGGCTGGTCTCGCTCATGGCATGCTCCTATCTGGCATCCTGCAGCACCAGGTCTGCGCCCCGCTCTCCGATCATGATCGCCGGGGCATTGGTGTTGGACGACGGGATCTCGGGGAAGACCGAGGCGTCGATGACCCGCAGCGCCTCGACCCCGCGGACCCGAAGCTGCGGATCGACGACGGACTCGGCATCGTTGCCCATGCGGCAGCTGCCGACGGTGTGCCACGCGGTCTGCCCACTGCGCCGGACATAGTCTATCAGCGCCGCGTCGCTGGCGGCCTCGCGGCCCGGCTGATCCTCGCGCACGATGACCTTGCCGAAGGCCGGCGTTTCAGCCAGCCGGCGGATCAGCCGAAGGATGCGCAGCGCGCCGGCGGCGTCGTCGGGATGGTCGAGATAGTTCGGCTGGATCGCCGGAAGCTCCAGCGGATCGCTGCTGCGGGCATGAACCGAGCCGCGCGATTTCGGCAGCAGCAGGAAGCCGCCCACGGTGAAGCCCGAGAACGGGTCAATGCCGCCGGACTTGCTGCGCGAATAGCGGTCCTTGCCGCTGATGAGGTAGAGCCGGATCATCACGTCGGGGGCGGTGAGTTCGGGAGAGGAGCGGGTGATGGCGTGCGCGGTCGAGGATGTGCCGGCCAGAAGCCCGCTGCGCCCGAAGACATAGCGCAGGCCCGACATCATCCGGTAGGCCGGATTGCTCATGATGTCGTTGATGGTGCGCTGGGTATTCGTCTCGAAGGTGCGGCGGACCTGTAGGTGGTCCGACAGGTTCTCGCCCACCGCGGCCAGGTCGTGCAGCACCGGCAGGCTGAGTGCGCGCAGGCGTCCGGCATCGCCGATGCCCGAAAGCTCCAGCAGCTGCGGCGATAGGATCGCGCCGGCCGAGAGCAGCACCTCGCCCGAGGCGCGGGCGGTGTGGCGGGCGCCGTTGCGGTCGTATTCGACCCCGACGGCGCGCTTGCCCTCGAACACCACGCGGCGCACCCGCGCGCCGGTCTGCACCTGAAGGTTCGGGCGCTTCTCGGCGCTGCGCAAATAGGCCACAGCGGTGGACCAGCGCCGGCCCATATGGGCGGTCTGCTCCAGATAGCGCACGCCTTCATAACTGACGGCGTTGTAGTCCGACGTCGGCGCGACGCCGAGTTCGGTGAACCCTTCGATGAAGGCATCCGACAGCGGGTCGCGCATCCGCACGCCAAGGTCGGTGATCCGTACAGGGCCATCCTTGCCGCGGCCTTCATGCGTGGAATAGGCGTTCGACTCGAGCTTGCGGAAATACGGCTCCACATCGCTCCAGCCCCAGGTCGGCAGGCCGTCGCGGGCCCAGCCGTCGAAGATCGCCGGATCGCCCCAGATATAGGCCATGCCGTTCACTGCGCTGGACCCGCCCAGCACTCGGCCCCGGGGGGAATAGATCTGTAGCCCGTCCATGTGCGACTGCGGCTCGGACCGGAACGGCCAGACATAGCGTTCGTCCGTCAGCAGCTTGCCGACGCCGAGGGGGATGTGGAGCCAGACGTTGCGGTCGCGCCCCCCGGCCTCGAGCAGCAGCACCCGGTGGCGCCCGCTCTCGGTCAGCCGGGCGGCGAGCGCCGCGCCGGCCGACCCCGCGCCGACGATGATGTAGTCGAAGTCGTCCGCCATCGCTCAGGCCTTCGCGCGATGCTGGAAGGAATCGCGGCGGAAGCTGTAGAGCGCCGCCGGATCGACCATCACGTCGATCACCGCGGGCTTGCCGCAGGCCAGCGCCGCCCGCACGGTTTCGGCCAGATCGCACAGCCGGTCGACGCGATATCCCTTGGCGCCGTAAAGCTCGGCGACCTTGTCAAAGGGCGGATTGGTGAGGTCGGCACCGATATAGCGCTCGCCGAAGAAGTCGCGCTGATACGCCTTCTCGGCGCCCCAGCAGCCGTTGTTCATCACTACGGTGACGGTGTTGATGTTATAGGCCACGGCGGTCGCCAGCTCGGAAATGGTCATGCCGAAGCCGCCGTCACCCATCAGGCTGATCACAGGGCGATCCGGGCAGGCCAGCTTGACCCCCAGCCCGCAGGCGAAGGAAAAGCCGACAAGCCCGAAGTCGAGCGGCGTGAACAGGCTGCGCGGACGGTCGAAGTTCAGCGCATCGGTGGCCTGCAGGCAGAGCGTGCCGGCATCCATGGTGATCGCGGTGCCGGCGGGCATCGCCGCGCGCAGTTCGTGGAACAGCCCCGAGGGCTGCATCGGATGCGCGTCCATGTCGGCATCGGCATCACGCTTGCGCAGGTATCCGGCGCGCTCGGTCCGGAATGCGCCGCTCCATTGCTCGACCTCGGCGCGGGCGTCGAGATTGCCGAGCGCCGCGGTGATCTGGCGTGCGGTCGTGGGCGCGTCGGACCAGATCCCGAGCGAGATCGGGAAATAGCGGCCCAGCGCGGTTGGCTCCTGCTCCACCTGGATGATGCGGGCATCGCGATTGATGTTGTCGTAGGAATAGAACGTCGAATTGAAGCCGAGCCGGGTGCCGAGCGCGAGGATCACGTCGGCCTCCTTGACCAGACGCGAGGCGACGGGATTGCCGCGCGGGCCCATCTGGCCGGCATTCAGCGGGTGGCCGAAGGGGATCGCGTCGCCATGACCGGGCGAGGTCACGACCGGCGCGTTCAGCCGTTCGGCCAGTGTCAGCGCCTGATCGGCGCCGAGCGTGTTCTTGATGCCGCCGCCGGCGACGATGACGGGCCGCTTTGCGCCGCGCAGCATTTCGGCCGCCGCCGCGACGGCATGTTCGGGCGCCGCCGATACCACCTCGGGGCGGTACGCCTTGGGGTCCTGCATCGGCTCGTAATCGGCGGTCCTCGACAGGATGTCGCGCGGCAGGTTCAGTTGCACCGGCCCGCGCCGGGGCGCCAACGCGGTGCGGAACGCCTCGCGCATCATTTCGGGCACGCGAGCGGTGTCGGTGACGGTCCAAGTCTTCTTGGTAATCGGCCGGAACAGTGCCTGCTGGTCGACCTCCTGAAACGCGTCGCGATAGACATGGCCCGAGGCGAGCGATCCGGCCAGCGAGACCACGGGGGAATAGGCCGCCGCGGCCTGGGCGAGGCCGGTCACCAGATTGGTGGCGCCGGGCCCGTTCTGGCCGGCCAGGATCACCCCGGCGCCGCCGCTGGCGCGGGCATAGCCGTCGGCTATGTGGGTGCCCGTGCGTTCGTCGCGCACGCCGACGAAGTCCAGCCCCTCGGCGTCGTAGAGCGCATCGAACATCTCCATCGTCGCCGAGCCGATCAGCCCGAAGATGTGTCCGACCTTCTCGGCCCGGAGTGCTGCTACGGCGGCTTGTCCGCCCGACATCTCAGTCATGGTGGCCCTTCTCAATAGTGATTCGATGCGTTCCCCACCAAGCTCTAACATGAGATTTAGATTGTTCACAACAATTCAGATAGGCCTTATAAAGTCGCATTATATGATTATAAATACATACTGAGATGTAATACCTCTAATCAAAATTGTTCACAAATATGTTGACAGAAAGGCGATATCCGTGTCCATCCTTGCACCGTCGGCGCCGCTGGAGGGGCATCGCCACGCATTCTGGGAGGAACGCATGCGCAAGATCATCACATCGGCCGTCCTCGGCCTCGTCGCCGCGACCGCCGGCGCCGCCGGGGCGCAGGACCGCCCCGGGAACGTCACCATCGGCGCCGCCTCGGTGGGCGGGACCTATTACGTCTGGGCGACGGGCCTGTCCTCGGTCCTGACCAACGGCATGGACCTGAACGCCAATGTCGAGGTGACGGGCGGCCCGCTGCACAACATCCAGCTGGTCGATTCCGGACAGATGACTCTGGGCCTGTCCACCGCAGCCCCAGCCTACGAGGCGTTCAACGGGCTGGAATGGGCCGGCGGCCAGTCCTTCCAGAACATCCGCGCGATCCTGCCCATGTATCCCAGCTATTTCCACTGGTGGGGCCCGACCTCGGCCGGCGTGACCTCGCTGCAGGACATGAACGGCAAGGTGGTGGCGCTGGGCCCCAAGGGCGGCACGCCCGATGCCTACGGCCGTCGCATCCTCGAGTTCATGGAGGTGGAGCCGAGCCGCATCGTCAATGTCGGCTTCTCGGACGTCACCGGACAGCTGCGCGACGGGCTGGTCGACAGCGCCCTGAACGCCGCCGGCATCCCGCACCCTTCAGTGCTTGAAAGCGAATCCACCGGACCGATCGACATCGTCGGCGTGCCGGCGGACGAGGCGGCGCCGTTCATCGAGAAGTATCCGTATTTCGCCACCGCGGTGATCCCTGCCAGCACCTATTCGACCCTCGAGGAGGATCTCGAGACGGTGACGCTGTGGAACTTCCTGATTGCCAACAAGGACCTGTCCGAGGACTTCGTCTATGACGTCGTGAAGACGGTGTTCGACAACCGGCAGGCGATGATCGAGACGCACCGCTCGTCCGAGAACATCCTGCTCGAGAACATCGACAAGATCACCATCCCGCTGCATCCGGGAGCCCTGCGCTATTACCGCGAGCAGGGGGTCGAGGTGCCGGACCGGCTGGTCCCGCCCGAAGCCGGCTGAACCGTCCCTGAGACGGCCCTGATCCGGTGCGGGGCGCGTCCGCGCACCGGTCTTTGACCTTTCCCCTGATCCACCAGCCCGAGGGAGCCGCCAGATGAGCGACACGGTCCCGCCGCACGATCCCGCCGAGGCGCCGCCCGAAGGGCGCATCCCCTGGCTCGCCGCCGTGGCGGCTGCGGCGGCGGTCGCCTATCTGGGCTTCCACGTCTTCGTGCTGACCGCATGGCCAATGGCGCCGCTGCTGTTCCGCGGCTGGCACGTCGGCGGCATCGTGGTGATCGCCTGCCTGCTGTGGTTGTCCGACGGCACCCGCTGGCGCGAGATCGGGGCGCTGGTGCTGCTGGGCGTGGGAGGGCTGGCGGCGACGCTGTACCTGACGCTACACGTCAACCAGATCGAGATGCGCGCAGGCGTCCTGCCCACCACGCTCGACGTCGTCTTCGCGACGGTGCTGATCCTCACGGTGCTCGAGATCACGCGCCGTGCGGCCGGACTGCCCATCGTGCTGCTCTGCGTCACGTTCATCTGCTACGCGCTCTGGGGCAACCACCTGCCGCAGCCCTTCACCCATGCGGGTTATTCCTATCCGCGGATGTCAACGTTCCTGTTCACCACCAACGGCATCTTCGGGATCCCGGTCGGGTCCTCGGCGACGTTCATCTATTTCTTCATCATCTTCGGCACGCTCTTGTCGATGTCGGGGGCAGCCGACTTCATGATGCGGCTGGCGCTGCGGCTGAGCGGGCGGGCGCGCGGCGGGCCGGCCAAGGTCGGGGTCGTCGCCAGCGGCTTCTTCGGCATGATCAATGGCACCTCGGCGGGCAACGTGGCGGCCACCGGGGCGATCACCATCCCGATGATGAAGCGGTCGGGCTTTCGGCCCGAATTCGCCGGCGCGGTCGAGGCGGTGGCGTCCTCGGGCGGGCAGATCCTGCCCCCGGTGATGGGCGCCGCGGCCTTCCTAATGATCGAGATGACGGGGATCCCCTACAACCAGATCATCCTGTCCGCGGCCGTCCCGGCGGCGCTCTACTTCCTTTCGGTGTTCCTGATGGTGCATTTCGAGGCGGTGAGGAAGAACATCGGCTCCGGCACCGGGATGGAGATCCCGACCCTGCGCGAGCTGCTGCGCGAATGCTATTACATGCTGCCGCTGGTGGTGCTGATCGTGTCGCTGCTGGGCTTCGGATCGTCGATCATCCGCGCCGCGCTGCTGTCACTGGCGACGACGCTGCTGATCAGCCTGGTGCGGCGCGCCACCGCGATCGGGCCCCGCCGCATCGTCGAGGCCTCTGTCGCCGGCGCCCGCGGCACCGTTTCGATCGCCGCAACCTGCGCCGCGGCGGGCATCGTCATCGGCGTGCTGAACCTGACCGGACTAGGCGTGAAGCTGGCCAGCATCATCCTGTCGCTGACCGACGGCGTGCTCTGGGCGACATTGGTGGTAACGATGATCGTGACCATCGTGCTGGGCATGGGCATGCCGACGGTCGCCGCCTATGCCATCACCGGCACCGTGGTCGCCCCCGCCCTGATCCGGCTGGGGGTGGAGCCGATGGCGGCGCACCTCTTCATCCTGTTCTTCGCCTCCCTCTCGGCGATCACGCCTCCGGTCGCGCTGGCCTCTTACGCCGCGGCGGCGGTGGCGCAGGCGAAGGTGACCGAGCTCAGCCTGCTGGCCGTGCGGCTGGGGCTGGCGGGCTTCGTCATTCCCTTCATCTTCGTTTATCACCCGGGCCTGCTGCTGATCGGCAGCTGGGACGAGATCGCGCTGGCGATGCTGGCAGGCGTCGGGTCGGTGGTGCTGATGTCGACGGCGATCCAGTTCCAGTCGCGCAACACCTTCATTCGGGTCGCCTTCGCCGCGTCGGCTTTGCTTTTCATCCTGCCCTTGCCTATGACAACCGGACTGGCGGTGCTGGCCGGGCTCTGCACACTGATGATGCAGGCCGGCCCAGGTTGGCGCCGCCGGTGCCAAACCTTCGCCGACCGAGGATCAGCAGAGTGAAAAACGCGGTGCGGTCATCGTCCGTCTCTCTCGCCGCGCGCGACGAGCCGGGAAAGCGCGGCGCGCCGCGGGTGTTCCGGATCACCGAAGTCCTGCAGGAGAAAATCGCGAGCCAAGACCTCCGCGCCGGCGCGCGCCTGCACGAACAGGCGCTGGCCGAGGAGTTCGGCACGTCGCGTACCGTCATCCGCGAGGTTCTGGGCTGGCTCGAGCAGCGCAGCCTGGTGGAGCGTGTTCCCAATCGCGGTGCCTTTGTGAAGGGTCTAAGCGAGAAGGAAGTGCTGGAAATCTTCGACATCCGCGAATGGCTGGAATCGCTGCTGACGGTAAAGGCGACCGAAAAGGCGCCCGACGGTCACTGGCAGCGCTTTCTCGATGCCTTCAGCGACCCCCTGCGCGAACAGATCGCGGCCGAGAGGATTGACGTCTACAACGCCAAGCTCGAGGAACTGCGGCAGGAGACGGCACGGGTTGCCGACAACGAGATCGCCAACAGCTTCATCTATCACGTGCTGGACCGGGCCCGCGTCATCAAGATCCGCATCACTCTGCTGCCGGGCCGCGCCGAGCGCGGGCGCGAGCTGCACCTGCAGATGCTGCGCTGCATGGCGGCCCGCGACACAGAAGGCGCCGAGCGGTTCAAGCGCGACATCATCTCCTCTGCGCGCGAACTGTTCCGCAAGTACAAGCCGCTGATCCTCTAGTACCGCCGCCACGGGGTCGGCGGACTTGGGAACGTCGATGGAGATCGTGCCCGCCGGTGTGTCGATGCGCTTGGGCTTGTAGCCGTTGGCGTAGCCCCTCCGCTCGGACGTCCGCTCGTAGAGACCCGCGCCGAGAAACCGCTCGCGCTCGATCCGCATGGCCAGCTCGAAGGCCCGCGCGAAGACCGTGGCGATGTCGCCGGGCCCGTGCTCGATCAGATGTTCCAAGAGCGCCTCGACCGTCCTATCCTGCTGCCTGTCCATTCGCCGTTCTCCATGGTCGTGTTGCAACTCCATGGAATACCAGAATGGATCGCCCCTGCTGGGGCCGGCCCCGGCGGGGGCGCGCGGTGCCCGCGCAAATCAAATTTCCAGACGTCAGGTTACAGTACCATCCCGAACGCCGGGCGAAAGCCGACCTTCGATAGGCTGCGCCGAAGGGCAGCTCCGTCTAAGGTTTGTGGCTGCTGGATGCTTGCCATTCATCGGCGATAAACCTGACAAGGAGGAAAGCGCGGGCGGAGTTCGGTGCTATGGGTATTGTGGCTCAGGTCTTCGTCGGTGGACGGGCCGAACTACGAGTTCCATTGGAGCGAGCGGAACAGGTCCTTCGATCTTTCCGGTTGGGTTTCGTGGATCGGGGTGCATTTCTGTCAGCACGGACCCGTCGCGGCGCAGGTTCTGACGGATCGGCCACGGTGATGGGTCCGGCGCCTCGGGATCACAGGGCCGGGTGTGACGGGTGGATCATGCGGCATCCTCCCACGGCGGCGCACGGGACTGCGGGGGCCGGGGCCCGGAGCGGCTTCGAGAATGCGCACAACCTCCTCGGCGCTGAGCACCACCGGGATCTTCTTTGCCAGACGCTGATACTGCATATGGCGCTTGTCCTGCACTGCCGACCTTCAAGCGTTGCGTAGCGAACGACCGCTCCCCCAACCCTTTACGAAAGGTGCCTTTCGTAAAGAGTACATCAGAAGCGAGCGTTCGCTGCATCGACCCGAGGGGCCGATTCAAATCGGCGTTTCAAGAGGCATAGGCTTATGTCACGCTGCTAGGTTGCTCTTGATCAATCTGTTCGACGATGCAGTTTGCCCGCTCGTACAGCTCGTCAAACGTAATGATTTCAGGGGCTCGCATGTTTCGCCGATACAGTTCGAAGCAAGCTACCTTGTCGTCGTTCCCTCGCAACTCGGCTTGGTCGCCGACCACGAGGTAGGATCTCGGCTCGACGGCATAGATCGGATCGCCCGCATCTGTACCGTACTCGTCTTTCGGCGTAATTCGAAACCGATCACGGGTGAAGTCATGCGTAGTCTTCTGCGCTTGAGTCGTATCCGTCCGTTGTGACTGCTCTGACGGTGAGCCTCTGCTGTCGATAATGTCCATGATCGATAATGGACATCTT
>NZ_CANLTR010000039.1 GCF_947494055.1 uncultured Jannaschia sp.
CAAGATGTCCATTATCGATCATGGACATTATCGACAGCAGAGGCTCACCGTCAGAGCAGTCACAACGGACGGATACGCCTGTCTTACCGATCTGTAATAAAAGGTAAGGAAATCCAGACTTACTTTTCCCGGCGTCACCGGGCATAACCGGCCTGTCTTGTGAGTGACGGCAATTAAGCCCGGGACTACTCGGGCTCGAACCGCGGGCGCATTCAACCGTGGGACGGGTCCGGCCGATGAATTTCGGACACGGCTCGGTTCGGGTTCTTTTTAACCCGGGCCGGGCCATTCGATCTTTTCGGCCCCTTCGTCGATCCACTCTTCGCGAGGCGCCGGACATTGCCGACGCCTCGCGTGTTCGATGCGTTCAGCCTTGCGAGACTTTCGCGACCTCGGCGGCGAAGTCCTCGACGGTCTTCTCGATCCCTTCGCCCACCTCGAGCCGTACGAAGCCCGTGATCTCGACACCAGCCTCCGCGGCGGCCTTGCCGACCGTCACGTCCGGGTTTACGACGAATTGCTGGTTCAGCAAGGTCACCTCGGCCATGTACTTCTTCATCCGGCCTTCGATCATCTTCTCGATGACCTGCTCGGGCTTGCCACTCTCGCGCGCAATGTCGATCTGGACCTGACGCTCCTTCTCGAGCACCGCGGGGTCGAGATCGGCTTCCGACAGCGAGGCCGGGTTCGCTGCGGCGACGTGCATGGCGACCTGGCGGCCGAACTCGGCATTGTCGCCCGACAGACCGACCAGGACGCCGATCTTGCCCATGTCGGGCGCGGCCGCGTTGTGAACGTAGGTCACGACGCTTGCCGCAGAGAGATGCGCCATCCGGCGGATCGTCATGTTCTCGCCGATCGTGGCGATCTTGTCGGTGAGGATCGTCTCGACCATCCTGCCGTCAATCTCCGCCGCCTTCAGCTCTTCGACCGACCCGACGTTAAGCGCGGCCTTCGCGAACGACGCGACCATCTTCTGGAACTCGGCGTTCTTGCCGACAAAGTCGGTCTCGGAATTGACCTCGAGCGCGACGCCGTAGCCCCCATCGACCGCGACGGCGACAAGGCCCTCGGCGGCGGTGCGGCCGGACTTTTTGGCGGCCTTAGCAAGCCCCTTGGTGCGCAGCCAGTCGACCGCGGCCTGCATATCGCCGTCCGTCTCCGTTAGCGCCTTCTTGGCGTCCATCATGCCCGCGCCGGTCGTGTCGCGGAGTTCCTTCACCATCGCAGCGGTGATCGCCATGATCCTGTCTCCTTGAATGGGAATGGACGCGACCGTTCCAGTCGCGCCCTTCGTCGTTCTATGCTCGATCTCAGGCGTCGGCTTCGGCGGTCGCCGCGTCCGAGGGCGCGTCGCTCTCGGGTGTCTCGGCCGCGCCGGGATCGACGGCCTCGCCCGTCTCTTCCATCGCACCGATATCGACGCCGGCCGCGCCAAGCTGGGCCGACATGCCGTCGAGCGCAGCGCGCGCAACCAAGTCGCAGTAGAGCGCGATCGCACGAGCGGCGTCGTCGTTGCCGGGAATAACATAGTCGACGCCGGCAGGCGACGCGTTCGAGTCGACGACCGCGACGACCGGGATGCCGAGCTTGCGGGCCTCGGCGATGGCCAGATCTTCCTTGTTGACGTCGATGACGAAAAGCAGGTCTGGCAGACCGCCCATCTCACGAATGCCGCCGAGCGAAGCCTGCAGCTTGAGCTGGTCGCGCTCCATATTGAGGCGCTCTTTCTTGGTCAGCCCCTCGCCGCCCGTCTCCATCGCCTCGTCAATGCTCTTGAGCCGATTGATGGAGTTCGAGACCGTCTTCCAGTTCGTTAGCGTGCCGCCGAGCCAGCGATGGTTCATGTGATATTGCGCGCAGCGTTCGGCGGCGTCGGCGATCGGCTTCTGCGCCTGTCGCTTGGTGCCGACGAAGAGGATGCGCCCGCCGCGGGCGACGGTGTCGCGCACGACCTGCAACGCCTGATCCAGCATCGGGACCGTCTGCGTGAGGTCCATTATGTGGATGCCGTTCTTGGCCCCGTAGATATAGGGTGCCATGCGCGGGTTCCAGCGCTGGGTCTGGTGTCCGAAATGGACGCCGGACTCGAGGAGTTGACGCAGGGAGAAATCAGGCAAAGCCATGTATTCGATACCTTTCCGGTTTGATCCTGGGACGGGGGATCAGAGCCTCAGCTCAACCGGTGGACCGACGGGGATGTCTCCCCCGAGGGCCCGCCCCCGCCTGTGAAGTGCGCGCCTTCTAGGAGGACGGACTAGGCGGCGCAAGCCCGAAACGCGCGTGGTGCAGGGACTGCGCGCGGGCCCGACATTCGACGGGAGGCTGACCGCTCAGGGAATGATGCGGTTGTACTTCGTCCCCTCGAGCGAGGCGCCGGCGATGAGGCCGGCCTGACCGAAGATCACGGCGATCACAGGGGTCAGGAGTTCGGTCGTTCCCGTGGAGATCGCGCCGGCATTGGTCGAGACGGCGTAGCTCAGGTTGGCGCCCGCGGTGAAGCCGGGCGAGGTCCGGAAGTTGAGAAGCGCCGGCTGCGTCATGAAGAACAGCGCGTGGCTGTATTGCTGGCCGCCGGCCTGAAGCCCGAACGACAATTCGCTCGTGGAGTAATAATCCACCGTTACGCCGTCGACCTGGAGCGCCCCGCGTCCGTAGGCGCCGCCGAGGCCGAGCCCGAATTCGGTGACGACCGGCATCATCAGAATCCCGACCGCCTTCTGGGCAAGAACCTGCGTTTCGGGGAGCGTCTGGTACATGAACGCGAAGGCCTGATCGACGCGGCCGTCGATCCGGGCAGCGCCATTGCCGCCGACCCCGTTGCCGCAGGCGGCGAGCGCCAGCGGCGCGGAGGCCGCAGCAAGAAAGCTGCGACGCGTGAATACGGTCATGGGGCGGGTCCTGTCCAATGTCTGCTCTGCCAATGCCGGACTCTGACGGCCCGATCGACTTGGACGGTAGCAGGCGGCTGCCGCCCTGTCACCCCTGCCCGACCGCGCCGCCGAAAATGAAGCGGCTGACGGAACAGAGTGACGGCGTTCCTTACGCATAGGTGTGACAGACACGTAGCCGCAACCGGATAGGCTCAGACCATCTGGACGTCGGGATCGTGCCGCAAGCGTCGGGCGACAGACCCAGACTCGATCAATCCTGAAAGACGTGAGCGACAACCCCGTCACGGGTGAGGCCGCGGCGTTCGAGCTGCGCGTCGGACATCTGCAGCAGGTGCTGGGCTTCGCGAGCCTTGTGAAGCGTATCGATGAGCTCGGACATCGCGTGCGACGCACGGGTTACTAACCGACGCAGCGCGGCAAACGGAGCATTCGAGGCGAGTGTGGTCATGATCTACCTTCCGGATCTTGTAACTCGTTTCCTCCCAAGAACGAGAAGGTGCATACTCGCACTGCGCTCTTCAACAGACGATGCCGCATAGCAGCATTGCGTTCAGCAATAGGGACGAGTCTCGGATCGGCTGTATCGCCCAGCGCCTTGCCTAGCCTCTGTGGTGCTCTTCTATCCGACCGAACGGATCACGACGTCCAGGGATCGTCGGACCTGTCTTGCTCCGGCGCGTCCTTTGGTGGGACAAGGCCGGCTGGCGCGCGGTCCGGGAACGCTGCGGCGAAGCGCGCGGCCTGACGCGCGGTCCAGCGGACCGAGATGCGGGGCCCGTCCTCGGTCTGCGTCTCGTTCTGCACGACCCCCTCCTCGTGCAGCCACGCTCGCGCACGGCCGTCCGAGAATGGCAGCGTCAGGTCCGTGTCGCTCAGGGTCTCCGTAAGGTCTGCGGCGATCCGTTCGAGCAGCGTGTCGAGCCCCTGCCCCGTCAACGCCGAACCAAGATAGACGTCGTCCCGTCGCGCTGCGAGGTTCTCGGCCGTCGCGCGCGATTCGACCGGCAGCGCGTCGGCCTTGTTCCACATTTCGATCCGCGGGATCGTGGCGTCGGTCCCGAGCTGTTCGAGGATCGTTTCCACGTCCTCGGACTGTGCGTCCGTCTCGGGGTGGGAGATGTCGCGGACATGGACGATCAGGTCGGCATCGAGGACCTCCTCGAGCGTGGCGCGGAACGCGGCGACGAGTTGCGTCGGCAGGTCGGAAATGAACCCCACCGTGTCCGACAAAATCACCCGCAATCCATGCGGCAGATCGACCGCCCGCATCGTCGGATCGAGGGTGGCGAAGAGCATGTCCTTCGCCATTACCTCCGCCCCTGTCAGGCGGTTGAACAGCGTCGACTTGCCGGCGTTCGTGTAGCCTACCAGCGCCACGACCGGATACGGCACCTTGGCGCGGGCAGCACGGTGCAACTCGCGCGTCTTCACGACCTTCTCAAGTTGCCGGCGCAGCTTCATCATCTGTTCGTCGATCGCCCGCCGGTCCGCCTCGATCTGCGTCTCCCCGGGGCCGCCGACGAAACCGAGCCCGCCGCGCTGCCGCTCCAGGTGGGTCCAGGCACGAACGAGCCGTGTGCGCTGGTAGGAGAGTGCGGCGAGATCGACCTGTAGAACGCCCTCGCGCGTGGCGGCACGGTCGGCGAAGATCTCGAGGATGAGCCCGGTCCGGTCGAGGAGCTTGACCTTCCACGCCTTCTCGAGGTTGCGCTGCTGCACCGGCGTCACCGTCCCGTCGATCAGGACGAGCTCGATCTCGTCGGCCTCGATGCGCTGGCCAAGTTCCTCGACCTTGCCGGAGCCGAACAGCATGCCGGGATGCGGCCGCGGCAGGCGCACGACCTCGCCGCCCAGTACGTCGAGCCCCGGAAGCGCATGCGCGAGCGACACCGCCTCCGCGACCGCGTATTTCGGATCGCGTCCGGACCGGTCGCCCCCGCGGGTGTCGGGATGCAGGACGAGCGCGCGGGTCGGTTTCGCCGCGGTCGAGTGCGTGTGATCAGGAGGCGTCGGCAGACGCTCCCTCCCCGCTGTCGTAGAGCTGGATCGGCTGGGCCGGCATCACGGTCGAGATCGCGCTCTTGTAGACCAGTTGCGACTGTCCGTCCCGCCGCAGCAGGACGCAGAAATTGTCGAACCAGGTAATCACGCCCTGCAATTTGACGCCGTTGATAAGAAAGATCGTCACCGGCACCTTCTGCTTGCGGACTTGGTTGAGAAACGCATCCTGAAGGTTCTGCTTGTCCGAGGCCATCCGTCCGTCCCTGTTTCCACGCGCCCCGTCTCTGGAGGCGTCCTTGACCGTTCGGATCTTATGTGCCGCTCACGTAAAAGTTTCCACCCCGAAAGATCCCGTTCCGGTTCCGCGCCGCGCG
The DNA here is from genome assembly GCF_947494055.1 of uncultured Jannaschia sp. Taxonomy (GTDB): domain Bacteria; phylum Pseudomonadota; class Alphaproteobacteria; order Rhodobacterales; family Rhodobacteraceae; genus Jannaschia. Next base: position 5,270 of record NZ_CANLTR010000039.1, read on the forward strand.
ATGCGCAGCGAACGACAAATCTATCTTCCAGGGGGACGCACTATCGAAGACGGTAGATACCGGCCTTCAATCGCGCCAGAAGTCGGGATTGAGGAGGGCGATCAGGGCCAGCGCCTCGAGCCGGCCGACCACCATCGCGGCTGCGGCGACGAGTTTGCCGCCGTCGCCCAGCGAGTTCAGCGCCCCCTGCCCGCCCAGCACGATCTCTGCGAGCGGTCCGGTCGTGGTCAGGCAGGCGACGCCGAGCGCCACGGCCGCGCCGAAATCGAGTCCCGCGGCGGTAAGGGCCAGCGTCACGACGGCGACCGAGGTGGCGAACAGCATGAAGAACACCCAGGCTCCCTCGGTACCGCCCTTCGGAATGCGCCCGAACGCGCCCGACATCCCGGCGACCGCGCTCGGATGCACGAGCAGGTTCATCTCGCGCCGGCCATGCTCGTAGAGCGTGTAGATGCGCAGGAGCTTCACCCCGCCCGCCGTCGTCGCCACACCCCCGCCGAAAATCGCCAGACCGAGAAGAAGGACGGTGGGTGCGTCGAGCCCGGACCAGTCCTGCGCGGCGTCCCAATGAACGCTCTCGAACCCCGTCGTGGTGAGGAAGGACAGCGCGGTGAAGGCAGACCCCCAAAGCGCGCCCAGCGCCGCTTCGGTGTCCGACAGGTCGCCGATCTCGAAGGCGCCGACCCAGTGCCGCGCGAAGAGGATGACGGTGACCGCCGCGATGACCAGGCCGGCGGTCCAGATCTCGCGGTCGTTGGCAAGATGCCGACTCCGCTCGCGGTTCATGTCGGTGCTGAAGGTCTGTCGCGACAGCGCGAAGACGAGGAACAGCGCGATCACGACCTCGCCGCCGAAGCCGACGGTCGTCATGCCGGTGCCGTCGGTGATCCCCGAGGTGGCCATCGTCGACATGGCGTGGATGAGCGCCGTGACCGAACGCTCGCCCAGCGTCACGAGAATCGCCCAGAGCAGGAGGGTCAGCCCGATATAAATCGGCCCGAGCGTCCCGAGCGCCCGCCAGACCCGCGCCTCGGGGTCGATGCTGCGGTCGCGGACGCGGATCGCGTTCGGCCCGGCCCCGCCGTGGCGCAGCGTGATGTTGCCCTCGGCCACCTCGAACCCGCCGAGGTTCAGCGGTGCGAGGATCGCGATCGCCGCCACCCAGATGACCAGCCCGCCTTCCCAGGCGACGATCGCGCGCCACAGATGCATGCTGTCGTTCAGACGCGTCGGCGCGTAGAGACTGCCGCCGGTTGTCGTCGCGGCGGAGACCATCTCGACATAAAGGTTCAGGAACCGCGTATCGACCACCACCTGCGCAAGCGGGATCGCCGCCAGAACCGGCAGAAGCGTGAACGCGATCAGGAGCGCCACGAGATGGCTGCGCGAGACGTTCGAGGACCGGTGCCGCGCGCTGGCCACCGCGATCGCCGCGAGCAGGGCGAGAAGCAGCGTCCCGGAATAGAAGAACGCCCGCGCCGTCGGGTGCTCCCCGGCAATCTCCGCATGGAGGGCGGGTCCGTACATCGACACGCAGAGCCCCATTCCCATCAACACGGCCAGCGATACCTGTCGGCCCAGCACGCCGAGGGGACCGGGCCGGGCCCGCGTCCGGAGCATCAGAAGAAGTCCACCTGGACCTGCAACAGGCGCTCCACCTCGCCGACGTCGGACGACAGGGCGAAGATCACGACTACGTCCGCCTCCTCGATCCGGGTGCCGCCATCCGGGCGGATCACACGGCCGTCGGGTTTGTGGATCGCGCCGACCAGCGCGCCTTCCGGAAAGTCGACCTCGCGGATCAGGCGGCCGGTCATCGGCGAGGTGGAGAGGACCTGCGCCTCGATCACCTCCGCCTCCGCGTCGCCCACGGAGTAGACGTTGCGCACCCGCCCGTGGCGGACGTGGCGCAAAATCGACGACACGGTGGTCTGGCGCGGATTGATGTAGGCGTCGATGCCGAGCGGTTCCATCAGCGGCACGAGCGTCGGGTCGTTGATGAGCGCGATGGTCCGGTTGCAGCCCGCCGCCTTGGCGCGAACGCCCGCGAGGAGGTTCGTCTTGTCGTCGTCCGTCACTGTCAGGACGGCATCCGCCCGGTCGATCCCTGCCTCCCGCAGGAGCTCGATGTCGAGGCCGTCGCCCGACAGGACGATGGTCCGCGTCAGCGCCTCGGCCGCGCGCTCGGCAGAGCGCCGGTCGCGCTCGATCATCTTGGCGCGGATGCGCTCCGGCGCGTTCTCGAGCGCCTCGGCCACGGCGAGCCCGACATTGCCGCCGCCGACGATGACGACGCGATTCTGCTTGCGGACCTTCTTGCCGAAGATCTCCTGCGTCCGGTGCAGGTCGTCGGAATGGGTCACGATATAGACCTGGTCCCCGGCCTTCAGCTGGTCGTTCGGATCGGGCGCGAAAAGCCGCTTTCCGTGCCGCCGGACGCCGACGACGACCGCGCGCAGGGTGGAGAACAGTTCCGAAAGCTGGCGCAGGGGCGTGTCGAGGACGGGGCATTCGGCATCGAGGTTGAGGCCGATAAAGGTCGCCCCGCCCTCCATGAACTCCTCCACGTCGAAGGCTTCGGGCGCCCGCAGCCGACGCAACGCCGCCTCGGCCACCTCCCGCTCGGGCGAGATGACAACGTCGATCGGCAAATGGTCACGACGATAGAGATCGGCGCGCACGGCCGAGAGATAGCTCTGCGCGCGCAACCGGGCGATCTTGCGCGGCACGGTGAAGATCGAATGCGCGACCTGACAGGTGACCATGTTCACCTCGTCGGAATGCGTCGCCGCGATCAGCATGTCCGCATCCTCCGCCCCTGCCCGCTCGAGCACGTCGGGATAGGAGGCGAAGCCGGTGATACCTTGGACGTCGAGCGTGTCGGTCGCCCGATGCACGAGGGCCGAGTTGTTGTCGACGATGGTGACGTCGTTGCGCTCGCCCGCGAGGTGACGCGCAATCTGCCAGCCGACCTGCCCCGCGCCGCAGATGATGACCTTCATGGGCCCCCTTCTCCGAACGGCCGGTTCGGCTGATGCGTAAGGTGGCTTGGATAGGCCCGCCGCAGGGGCCGGTCAACGGGCGTGCAGTGGCGGGCCCGCAGGTCAGGGCGGGATATCCCGACTATGCGGGCTTGATGAAGATCGTTATATCTTGCCGTGGCGATCGGCCCCCCGTTCGGGACTGCGCCAGTATTCTGGTAACGAGTAAGACGAGTAGAGAAATGGTTGAATTATTGATCGTGGCATGTCTGGCCACGGAACCTGGTACTTGCCGGGAAGAGACGCAGATCCTGCCGCAGATGACTTTGAACCAATGTTCTCTCGGGTCGCAGATCATCGCCGCCGCATGGGTGGGGGAAAACCCTGAATGGCGCATTCAGGCCCTTCACTGCACGATCTACGACCAGAGCGCAGCGGCAATCTGATCGGCTCGGCATCCTAGAAATATCCGGGGACAGGATGTGGCGATTGCAATTGCCCGCGCTTGCGTCGGTGTTAGTCTCCGTCTCATGCAAAAGGTCATGCCTCTCCTCTTTACGATCGGCCTCGCCGCCTGCGCCGGCACGTCAGAGCCGGTCTGGCTCAAGCCCGGCACGTCCGCCCTGACCGCCGAGCGGGAATATCTGGACTGCGCCGCCGCGGCGCAGCGCGATTTTCCCGCAGCGAGCCGGATAAGGTCCGCGTCGCGCATCACGATCGGTACGTCAATCTGTCGGGGCCCGTTCTGCTACGGTGGCTATACGGGGCCGGACGTCTACGACGACGATCCGAACGAAGGTCTTCGCGACCGCGCGGTCGATGCCTGCATGGCCACGAAGGGTTACCGCCCGGCGGACCTTCCGTCCTGTCCGACCGGCGAGGTGACCGTCCTGCAGAGCCAGCCCTACGATCTGCGCGGGCTCTGCGAGGCGAACGGTCGGATCGCGACGCCCCGCACGGCCGCGCAGCCGGGCTAGTCGTCCACCCGTGCCACCCGCGCACCGCCCCGGGTCGTCGTCACCACGCTGAGCGACTTGAGCTTGCGGTGCAGCGCGGACCGCTCCATCCCGACGAAGTTCGCGGTGCGCGAGATGTTGCCGCCGAAACGGTTGATTTGCGTCATCAGATATTGCCGCTCGAACAGCTCGCGCGCGTCCCGCAGCGGCAGCGAAGCGAGCGAGCCCGTCAGCGTCATCTCGCCCCCGTCGCCGCCCCCGTCTGTCGGGTTCGGCAATTCGGACGGCTCGATCGGGCCGGAGCCGTCGCCGAGGATCAGCACGCGCTCGATCACGTTGCGGAGCTGCCGCACGTTGCCGGGCCAGCGCATCGTCTGCAGAAGTGCGCTTGTCTCGTCGGAGAGCGCGCGCAGGGGCAGGCCCTGCACCTTGTTGAGGGCGGCGATGAAGTGATCGGCGAGCACCGGGATGTCGTCGCGCCGCTCTTCCAGCGAGGGCACGGCGATCGGCACGACGTTGAGCCGGTGGTAGAGTTCCTCGCGGAACCGTCCGGCGCGGATCTCCTGCGTCAGGTCGCGGTTGGTCGAGGAGATCACGCGCAGATCGACGCGGACCTTCTCGGTGCCGCCGACGCGAGTGAAGGCCTGGTCGACGAGCACCCGGAGGATCTTAGACTGCGTGCCGAGCGGCATGTCGGCGATCTCGTCGAAATAGATCACCCCCTCATGGGCCTGCTCGAGCAATCCCTGCTCGACGCCCTTCTCCGAAGTCTCGCGACCGAAGAGCACGATCTCCGTCCGGTCGGGCTCGATCGAGGCCGAGGAAATCGTGACGAAGGGCGCGTGCGCCCGGTTCGACTTGGCGTGGATGTAGCGCGCCGCGACCTCCTTGCCCGCGCCGGCCGGGCCGGTCAGCATGACGCGGCTGTTGGAGTTGGTTACCTTCTTGAGCTGCCCAATCAGCATCTTGTAGGCGGCCGACTGTCCGATCATTTCGGCCGAGGCGGCGTCCTTGCGGCGAAGCTCGCTGTTCTCCTGCCGCAGCCGCGCCGTCTCCATCGCGCGGGTGATGACCACCGTCAGCTGGTCGATGTTGAACGGCTTCTCGATGTAGTCGTAGGCGCCCTGCTTGATGGCGGCGACCGCGATCTCGATGTTGCCGTGGCCCGAAATGATGATGATCGGAATGTCGGGATGCGAGCGACGAACCGACTTCAGGATGTCGATCCCGTCCATGTCGCTGTCCTTGAGCCAGATGTCGAGGATCATCGCGGCGGGCGGCGCCTCCGCGATGGCCGCCATGCAGGCCTCGGCGGTTCCGGCGGTGCGGCAGGAATAGCCCTCGTCCTCCAGAATGTCCGAGATGAGGCTGCGGATGTCGGCCTCGTCGTCGGTGATCAGAATGTCGCCCATGTCACTGCTCCTCAATGCGGGGAAGCCTTATGACGGCTTCCGCTCCTTTATGCCCCGTCTCGTCCGGCGCGGCGTCACGCAACTCAAGCGTGCCACCGTGCTCCTCGACGATCTTCTTGACGATCGGCAGCCCCAGCCCCGTGCCCTTGTCGCGGGTCGTCACGTAGGGCTCGAACAGGCGCGCCCGATCCGCGGGCAGGCCGATGCCGGTATCCGCGATGCGGATCTCGATATGCGTCGGACCGGGCGCCATCGTCACGGTGACGCGGCACGGCACGTCCGTTCCGGCATTCTCCTGCCGGGATTCAATGGCTTCGCCCGCGTTCTTGATGAGGTTCGTGAAGGCCTGACCCATCATCGTCAGGTCGAACTCGGCCGCCACCGGTCGATCCGGGATCTCCGCGACGATCTCCACCGGGTCGAGCGCAGCCCGTTGCAGCGTCACCGTCTCGCGCAGCAGTGCCGCGAGGTCGCCCCGGCGCCGTTCGGGCTCCGGCATGCGCGCGAATTTGGAGAACTCGTCGACGATGCGGCGCAGGTCGTTGGTCTGCCGCACGATCACGTCGGTCAGCTCGGCGAGCTTGGCCGCGCTCTCGGGGGCGAGCTCGCGGCCGAAACGGCGGTTCACGCGCTGCGCCGAAAGCTGGATCGGGGTCAGAGGGTTCTTGATCTCGTGCGCGATGCGCCGCGCGACGTCGCCCCAGGCCGCCATCCGCTGCGCCGAGACGAGGTCGGTCACGTCGTCGAAGGCCACGACATAGCCCTCGGGTGTGCCGTCCTCGCCGGTACGGGTGGCGATGCGGACGAGCAGGCTTTCGAGCTTGCCGGCCCGGGCCACCCGGACCTCCTCCTGCATGGTCTCGGCATTGGCCGCGCGCAGCCGATCGAAAAGGTCGCGATATTCCGGCACCACATGGGCGAGCACCTCGCCGTAGCGATCCCCGTCGAGGCGCAAGAGCCTCTGCGCCGAACGGTTCATGAAGTCGATCCGCCCCTCCGCGTCCAGCCCGATCACGCCCGCGGTCACGGAGCCAAGCACCGAGTCGAAAAGCCGGCGGCGCCGTTCCGTCTGCGTGTTCGTCTCGACGAGCGCGTCTCGCTGTCCCTTCAGCTGCCGTGTCATCTGGTTGAAGATGCGGCCCAGCATGGCGATCTCGTCGTCGCCGGCATCCTCGCGCACGCGCACGTCGAGATCGCCCTGACCCACGCGCTGCGCCGCCCCGGCCAGTCGGCCGACGGGTCGCGACAGGCGCTCGGCGAACCAGAGACCCGCCCAGGTGGCCGCGAGTATGAGGATCAGCGCGAAGCCGAGATACAGAAGCCCGAACTCGAACAGCAGCCGCCCACGGTCGCGCTCGAGCTGCTGGTAGAGCTGCGCGGTCGCCTCCGTCTCATCCAGAAGCTCCAGAATCTCACCGTCGACCGTCCGGGTAACATAGAGAAACCGGTCGGCGTAGTTCCGCAGCTTTAGAAGAACGCGGAACTCGTTGATCTCCTTGTCCTCGATCAGGATGATCGCGCCATCGCGCACGCGCGCGAGCTGCTCGGGCGTCAACGGCTCGAAATCGAACAGGTAGGAACTCTCGCCCCGCGCCCGGATCTCGCCTGCTCCGTCGATGACGAAGGCTTCTTCCAGCCCGCGTTGAACAAGTTCCTGCCCTTGGGCAAGAAGTTCCCGCAGATCACCATCCGCCATGAAGAAGGAGGCGCGCTTGGCCACGTCGAGATAGCTGGCCAGCGCGCGGGCGTCCTCGGTCAATCCGTCACGATGCTCCTGCGCATAGGCTTGCGCAGCCTCGACCGAATTGCCGAGTGCGTTGCGGACCCGGTCGGAAAACCAGCCCTCTAGTCCGATATTGATCGTCACCGTCGCGAAGACGGCCGTCAGGACAGTGGGTATCAGCGCGATGCCGGTGAAGACGCCGGTGAGCCGCAGGTGCAGCTGGGACCCGGCGGAGCGCGCGCGACGCGCCGAGATCATGCTCGTCAGCCGCCGCACGACCAGCGCTGCAATGGCGAGGATGTAGACCAGGTCGCACAGGAGAACCACGCGCAACCAGCCGTATTCGCCGCCGGGCCCGCGCAGGTCGAGGGCGAGGAACGTCACGATGACGAGAAGCGGCCCGAGCACGACGAGCGTGGCCGTCAGGACGGATTGCACGTCCCGGCGTCCGCTCCACAGGAACGTTCGCGACAACAGGTCGGCCGTCGGGGCGGGAGACCGCAAAACTGCCTCGTATCAATGTCCTACCGTGCGTCGTTCCCGCCGGGTTGTTCCCGATCCGCAACGCGTGTGACGGTTTTACATCAATTTGCGTCGTCGTGTCACCAGAATATCGAGATCGGTGATCTTCTTTCGCAACGTGTTGCGGTTGATGCCGAGGAGATCGGCGCAGCGCGCCTGGTTGCCGCCGGTCGCATCGAGCGCGATCTCGATCAGCGGCGCCTCCACCTCGCGCAGGATACGCCCGTGCAGCCCGGGGGGTGGAAGCTGGCCGCCCTGCAAGTCGAAATAGCGCTGCAGATGAGCCCGGACAGACTCCGACAGATCGTCCGAGGCGAGCGTCGCCTTCGGTCCGGCCGTGGCGGGGCCGAGCACGGCCTCCACTTCGGGTTGCGTGATCTCCTCCGCGGGCGCGGTCGCGACGAGGCGACGGGTCACGTTCTCCAGCTGCCGCACGTTGCCGGGCCAGGGATGGGCGCGCAGGAGGTCCGTCGCCTCCGTCGAGAACCGATGCACGGCGCTGCCGTCGCGCTCGGCCCGGTGCAGGAAATGGGCGGAGAGAAGCGGGATGTCGTCGACGCGCGCGCGGAGCGGCGGTACGTCGATCTGCGCCCCGGCGAGGCGGTAATACAGGTCGGAGCGCAGCCCGCCCACCTCGGCATCGAGCCGCGGGCGAAGGTCGCGCTGCGTCGTCGCCATCAGCCGCGGACCCGACCCGTCCAACCCGTCGATCAGACGTGCTGCCCGCGCCTGTGCGTCGGCGTCCAGATCGCCGACCTCGTCGAAGAGGATCGTGCCACCCCGCGCCCGGGACAGAAGCTCGGACGGGCCGTCCACGCCCCCGAGGTCGGCGCCGGTCGCAACCACGAAGGGCAGCGTACGACGATCGCCGAGATCGTGGATCGCGCGTGCGATGAGGGATTTGCCGGTGCCGCTTTCGCCCTGGATCAGGACCGGCAGATCGGTGTTCATCACGCGAGCCACCAGCCGGTAGAGGGCCTGCATAAGCGGGGTCCTTCCGATCAGGGGCAGGTCGTCGGTCGGTTCAACCTCGCTTCGCGGCGAAGCGGTCTTCTTGCGCTCGTTCAACGCCCGCGAGGCGCGCTTCATCAGATCCGGCAGGTCGAACGGCTTGGGCAGATAATCGAATGCTTCGGCCTCGGCAGCGTGGACGGCGGTCATGATCGTGTTCTGCGCCGAGATCACGATGACCGGCAGATTCGGCCGTAATTCCGCGAGGCGGGGCAGCATGTCGAGCCCGTTGCCGTCGGGCATGACGACATCCGTGATGGCAAGGTCGCCCTTGCCCTCCTCCGCCCATCGCAGGAGCGTGTTGAGGGAGGCGGTCGCGTGAACCTTGCAGCCGGCACGGGTCAGCGCCTGCGTGAGGACCGTTCGAATTGTGCGGTCGTCATCGGCGACCAGGATCGTACCATCCATCGTTATCCCTCAAGAGATTGCGTGTTGTTCTTCAGGTCGTCGAGCGCGCGCGGCAGGGAGATGCGGAACACGGTCCGGCCCGGATGCGACTCCACCGACAGCCAGCCGTCGTGCTCGTGGACGATCTTGGAAACGAGGGCGAGACCGAGACCGGTGCCGTTCTCGCGTCCCGATACGAAAGGCTCGAACAGATTGCCCGCGATCTCCGGCGGAATGCCCGGACCGTCATCCGTGACCTCGATCTGCAGCGGGACGGCGCCGCCTGTGCCGTCCCTGCGCCGCACGCGCAACGTCATGTCGTAGAACGTCCGCAGGGTGATCCTTCCCGACCCGTCCGCAGCTTGCGCGGCGTTCTTCAGAAGGTTGAGAACCACCTGCAGGAGCTGGTCCGGATCCGCCCAAGTCGGAGGGAGCGAGGGATCGTACTCTTCCACGAGCGTCATGTGCGAGGCGAAGCCGACCAGAGCGGAGCGGCGCGCGCGGTCGAGCACGTCGTGCAGGTTCACGGCCCGGCGTTCGGGCGCGCGCAGGTCGCCGAACTGCTCGACCTGCTCGAGCAGCTTCACGATCCGCCGGCTTTCCGTCACGATGAGTTCAGTCAGTTCAAGGTCCTCGCCGCTCAGATTCATGCTGATGAGCTGTGCGGCACCGGTGATGCCCGCGAGCGGATTCTTGATCTCGTGGGCCAGCATCTCGGCCATGCCGATGGCGGAACGGGCCGCGCTGCGCGACTGGCCGGCGCGGTCGACCCGGCTGGCGAGATCCTGCGGCGAGATCAGCGTCAGGATACCGCCGCCGAGGGGGGCGAGATGCAATTCGCATCGGATGTCCGGCGAGCGGCCGATGCGGAGAGCGGTATCGTGCAGCGTGACGGGCGAATCCCGCTCGCGGACCCGCGCCATCACGTTGGCCAATCCGCCCTCGACCGTCAGCAACGCAGGCAGCATCGCCCCCGTCAGCGCGCGGGCGGAACGGTTGAGGAAGTCCTCGGCCGGGCCGTTCGCCGCGACGACGCGATCGTCCGGGCCGGTGACGAGGGCCGGCATCGGCAGGGCCTGCCAGATGTCGGGATCGGTCATGCGGCGCGGTTTTCCCGGTAGGCGAACGCGTCCGGCAGCAGCGCGGCCACGTCCCGGGCCGGTGCCGTGAGGACGCGCCTGCGGAGCGCGGGCGGCGTGCCGGCATCGTTCATGTACCAGCCCAGATGCTTGCGCGCGACGCGCCCGCCGAGTTCGGGACCGTAGAAATCCACGATGGCCGCGTGGTGCCGGGCGACGAGCGAGACGAGGTGATCGCCCGTCGGGATACGCGGCAGTGGGGCGTAGCCGAGCGCATGCGCGATCTCGGCAAGTCGCCACGGTCGGCCCTGCGCACCCCGCCCGACCATCACGCCCGCCGCGCCGGAGGCCGCAAGGGCGGCGCGCGCGGCGTGGGCGTCTGTGACGTCGCCGTTCGCGAGGACCGGGATGGAGACCGCGCGGACGATGGGCGCGATCGCCGTCCAGTCGGCGCGGCCGCGATAGAACTGGCAGCGGGTCCGCCCGTGGATCGTCAGCATCCGCACGCCCGCGGCCTCGGCCCGGACGGCCAGCGCGGCGGTATCGCGGCTGTCGTCGTCCCAGCCCAGACGGGTCTTCAGCGTCACCGGAACGTCGACGGCGCGGACGACCGACTCGATCAGTCGCAGCGCGTGATCGTGATCCCGCAAGAGCGCCGAGCCGGAGAGCCCGCCCGTCACCTTCTTCGCCGGGCAACCCATGTTGATGTCGATGATCCGCGCGCCCTGCCCGGCCAGCAACTTCGCGGCCTCGGCCATCCAGACCGCGTCCCGCCCGGCGATCTGTACCGCCGTGTCTGCCACGTCGGCGCCCAGCTCCGCGCGGTCGCGGACCGACGGCTTGGCCTCGACCATCTCGCGGCTGGCCACCATTTCCGAGACGACGAGCCCCGCGCCGAACGAGGCCACGAGCGTCCGGGTCGGAAGGTCCGTGATCCCCGCCATGGGCGCAAGCGCGACCGGGCTGCGGAGGCCAAGAGCCTGCAACCGGGGATCGAGAGGTTGTGCGGGTTTTTCCGGCATTTGCTGCTTTTCAGGGCGGTTCCAGAACCTGCTACGGGTCTACCGACGGGATTGGCAGGGTATTGCACAAGGTTAACGACCGGGAGTCTCGTATATGCCCAAAAGATAGGCAGACCGCCAGTCCCTTGCCCGTCCGGTTGTCACGTCCGAGGCGGGGGGCTAGGACGAGGCGTTCGAGGAACGGAGCTTGGATGCCCGTCAATACCTACACCGCCCTCATTGTCGCGGCCGGCCGTGGCGTGCGTGCGGGCGGGGGCATGCCGAAGCAATACCGCATGCTGGCCGGCCGTCCGGTGCTCGCGCGCAGCGTCGCGGCTTTCGCGGGACTCATGGACACCATCGTCGTCATCCATCCGGAGGATAGGGCGCGCGCGTTGGCGGCGGTGCCACGCGTGCGGCTGATCGAAGGTGGGGCCACGCGGGCTGCGTCCGTGGCGGCGGGCCTAGCGGCGGTCGAGACGTCGCACGTCCTGATCCACGACGCCGCCCGACCCGGCGTTCCGGGCGACATGATCCGTAGGGTCATGGAGGCGCTGGCGACCTGCGACGGTGCGGCCCCGGCTCTGGCCGTCACCGACGCGCTCTGGGTCGGGACGTCGACGGTCGAGGACCTGCGCGACCGTACCGGGCTCTGGCGCGCGCAGACGCCGCAGGGGTTCCGGACGGACGCGATCCGCGCGGCGCATGCGGCGCATCCGGGAGATGCAGCGGACGACGTCGCGGTCGCGCGCGCGGCGGGGCTTGCCGTTCGCATCGTGCCGGGCGACGAAGCGTCGATGAAGATCACCACGCCCGCGGATTTCGCGCGGGCCGAACACCTGTTCGAGAAGGAGGCGGGGATGGACGTCCGTGTGGGCAACGGCTTCGACGTGCATCGGTTCGGACCGGGCGACCACGTCATGCTCTGCGGCGTCCGGGTTCCGCACGATCGCGGATTGCAGGGGCATTCCGACGCGGATGTGGGACTGCACACGATCACGGACGCGATTTACGGCGCGTTGGGCGAGGGCGATATTGGACAGCACTTTCCGCCCTCGGACCCGCAATGGAAGGGCGCGGACAGTCGTGTGTTCCTTGCTCATGCGGTTTCATTGGCCGCGGATCGGGGATTCGAGGTGAGCAATGTCGATGCCACGCTGATCTGCGAGGCGCCGAAGGTCGGCCCCCATGCGGCGGCGATGCGCGCCCGGTTGGCGGAGATCATGGGGCTGGAGGTCGGACGCGTCTCGGTGAAGGCGACGACGACGGAGCGGCTTGGCTTCGCCGGTCGGGGCGAGGGGATCGCCTGCATGGCGACGGTCACGCTGGTGGCGGCATGAGCGGGATTGCCCGGGCCGTGGCCACGATCGGCTATGTCGGCTTCCTGCGCCCCTCGCCCGGAACCTGGGCCTCGCTCGTGGCGCTGCCGCTCGGCTGGCTCGCGATGCAGGGCGGGCCGATCCTGTTCACGCTCCTGACCGTTCTGCTTCTGCCGCTGGGCGTCTGGGCGACCATCGACGTGACGCGCGGCCACCCGGAACACGACCCGTCGGAAGTGGTGATCGACGAAGTGCTGGGGCAATGGGTCGCGCTGATGCCGGTGGCGTGGGGCGCCTGGGCAGCCGGTGCGCCGCTGCTGGCGCTCTGGCCCGGCTGGATCGCGGCCTTTTTTCTGTTTCGGTTCTTCGACATCCTCAAGGTGGGTCCGGTCGGATGGCTCGATCGACGGCCCGACGTCTGGGGCGTGATGCTGGACGACGTCGTGGCGGGCGTCCTCGCGGCGCTGGGCGTGATCGGGCTGGCCGGACTGGCGCATCTATGAACGTCGCGGCGCTTCTGGACGCGTGCCGGGCCGGCGGTCTGACGATCGCCACGGCTGAAAGCTGCACCGGCGGCATGGTCGCTGCCGCGCTGACCGATCCGCCGGGCGCGTCGGACGTGTTCCTCTGGGGCGCGGTCACCTATTCCAACGCGGCCAAACGCGCGCAGCTCGGCGTTTCGCAGGTCGCACTCGTCGAGCATGGCGCCGTTTCCGAGACTGTCGCGCGCGGGATGGCGGCCGGCGCGCGGGACCGGTCCGGCGCTTCCCTCGCCGTCGCCATCACCGGGATCGCCGGGCCCGGCGGATCGGCGTTCAAGCCGGAGGGACGCGTCTGTTTCGCCGTGGCGGATGCGCATGGCATCCGGGCCGAGACGGTCGAGTTCGGCGCGCTCGGCCGCGACGCGGTGCGCCGCGCGGCACGCGACCACGCGCTCGAGCTGCTTCAGGCCGCCGCGGGGCCGTAGAGATCGCGGGCGCGCTTTTCGAAGGCGGCCACGATCCGGTGCATGGCCTGATTGAAGACACTGCCGACGACACGCCCGATGAGCTTGTTGCGAAACGCGAAGTCGACCCAGAAATGCACGCGGCAGCCGCCCTCCGTCGGCTCGAACCGCCATTCCGAGTTCATGTGCTCGAATGGCCCCTCCAGATAGGCCGTCTCGATCCGCTTCTCTTCCGGCCATAGCGTGACCTTTGACCCGAAGCTCTCCCGGAAGACGCGGAAGCTGATGACGAGATCGGCGAGCATTACCTCGCCGTTCGGCCCCCCCTCGCGGGAGCGCACGCGTGCCGCGGCGGTCCAGGGCAGGAACTCGGGATAGCGTTCGACGTCGGCGACGAGGTCGTACATCTGCTCCGGCGTGTAGGGCAGCTCTCGGGTCTCGGAATGTCGGGTCATGTGATCCTTGGGGTCGGACGATCTGCGTGGTAACGCGCGTGATGGCGCAAGGATCCGAGGGGAGCAACATGCCGGACGATTACGTGATCGACCAGATGATCAGCGCCAAGGCCATTGCCGCCCGGATCGAGGCGCTGGCCCGCGAGATCGAGGCACGGTTCGCCGGCACCGACAAGCTCGTCGTCGTCGGTCTCCTGCGCGGCTCCTTCGTCTTCATCGCCGACCTCGTCCGCGAGCTCGACCTGCCGGTGGAGGTCGATTTCCTCGAAGCGTCGAGCTACGGCAACGCGATGGAATCGAGCCGCGAGGTCCGGATCCTCAAGGATCTGCGCGGCGAGATCGCGGGGCGCGACGTGCTGGTGGTCGAGGATATCGTCGATACCGGACACACGCTGCGTCACGTCATGAACTTCCTCGGCCACCGGGAGCCTGCGCGGTTGGAGACGATCGCGCTTCTCGACAAGCCCTCGCGGCGGGAGGTGGACGTGCGTGCGACCTGGACGGGGTTCGAGATCCCCGACGCCTTCGTCGTGGGCTACGGGATCGACTATGCGCAGCGGAACCGGAACCTGCCCTATATCGGTGTCGTGCGGATGTCGTCCTGACGTTCGGGAAGCCTGCGCCTTCCGGTTCAGACGGGAACAAGTCTCAAGTGCGCCGCGATATGTTCAGGTGATCGCGTATGATCGCGTCACTAGGGAGAGTTCTTCATGCTTGTTCGCATTATGATCGTGACAGGAAGTTTGATCGGCTTGGCCGCCTGCGGGACCGGCGCGACCGAACGCGCCGCGACCGGTGGTCTCGGCGGGGCCGTCATCGCCGGGCCTGCGGGTGCGGTCGTCGGCGGGACCGTCGGCGCGGCTACCTCCGAAGAGTAGCTCGATCCCCAGCGGACTGGGATGCACCTCGCGCCCGGTCCGGGGCATACGCAGCGGCTGCCCTGATCTCGCTCAGCGATAGAGCAGAGACACGCCGTTCCGGAATACATGCACCTTCGACGGATCTGCCGTCAGATGCATTTCTCGTCCCCGGATATCGGTGTGAATGCCCTGAAGCTTGGCGATGATCGTGTCCGTATCCTCACCGGCCTTCGGAACCTCGAAGTAAAGCTGCGTCACCTCGCCGAGCGCCTCGACGATATCGACCTTGCCGCGGAAGGCGTAATTCTCGCCGTTGGCCGGGATCATGTCCTCCGGCCGGATGCCGACATTGACCGTCGCGCCCATGTCTTCCTCCCGCGACGGGACGTTCGACGAAATCGTTCCGCCGCCCTCGTGGAGCTTGAGAATGGTCGTCGACCCGGTGCCGACGATCTCGCCCGACATCAGGTTCATCGCAGGGGAGCCGATGAACTGCGCGACGAACTCCGTCTCCGGGCGTTCGTAGAGTTCGAGCGGGCTGCCGACCTGCGCGATCCCCTTGTTGGCGAGCACCACGATGCGCGACGCGAGCGTCATCGCTTCGACCTGATCGTGCGTGACGTAGATCATCGTCGAATCCGGCATCTGCTCCTTGAGCTGCGCGATCTCGATCCGGGTGGCGACGCGAAGCGCGGCGTCGAGATTCGAGAGCGGCTCGTCAAAAAGATACACCTTCGGGTCGCGAACGATGGCGCGGCCGATGGCGACGCGCTGACGTTGTCCTCCGGAGAGCGCCTTGGGCAGACGATCGAGATATTGCGTCAGTTGCAGCTTCTTCGCCGCCGCCTCGACGGCCGCGTCCATCTCCGCTTTCGGGACCTTCGCGATCTTCAGTGCGAACTGCATGTTCTCGCGAACGGTCATGTGCGGGTAGAGCGCGTAGGACTGGAACACCATCGCGATGCCGCGCTCCGAAGGCGGGACGTCGTTGACCACTTGTCCGTCGATCTCGAGCGTGCCCGAGGATATCTTCTCGAGCCCGGCGATCATCCGCAGAAGCGTCGACTTGCCGCAGCCGGAGGGGCCGACAAAAACGATGAGCTCCCCCGTCCTGATGTCGAGATCGATGTTCTTGAGAACCTCGACCTGGCCGCCATAGACCTTGGCCACGTCCATAAGTTTCAGATTCGCCATGTCTCCCCCTTCTGTTCCTGTCCTAACCCGTCGCTCGCAGAAGTACGTATTCCCACGGGCCGAGGATCAGCCCTCCTGCACCGTCGTTCAGTTCCGAGCCGCCGACCCCCTCGATCGGCAACCACAGTCCCGCCGGTGCCGGGATGGTGTCCGTCCGCCCGCCGAGATTGAAGGCCGCGAAGACCCGCTCGCCCGCGCCCTCCCGCGTGAAGCTGAGCACGTCGCCCGTGGCCACCGTGTCGCGCTGCACGCCGGAGCGCAACGCTTCGTGCGCGCTCCGCATGGCGATTACCCGACGATAATGATGCAGCATCGCGTCGGGCAGCTTTTCCTGATCGGACACCGACTTGCCGAGATGTTCGGGAGCGACGGGCAGCCAGGGCTTGCCGCGACTGAATCCACCGTTGCTGTTCGACGCCTCCCAGACCATCGGCGTCCGGCAGCCGTCCCGGCCCGCGAATTCCGGCCAGAACTCGATACCGTAGGGGTCGCGCAGGTCCTCGTAGGCGACGAGGGATTCCGTCAGGCCGAGTTCCTCCCCCTGGTAAAGGCAGACCGAGCCGCGAAGCGTCTGGATCAACGTTGCGTAACAACGCGCGGCTTGGTCGCCCAGGTGCCAACGGGTCATGTGACGGGTGACGTCGTGGTTCGAAAGTGCCCAGCAGGCCCAGCCGTCGGGCGCGACGCGATCCATGTGGTCGAAGACGTCCACGATGCGACGGGCGGTCAGCGGGTCCGCGGCGAGGAAGTCGAAGGCGTAGCACATGTGCACCCCCTCCCCCTCGCGCGTGTACTGCCCAAGGATCTCCATGCCGAGTTGCGCGTCCCCGACCTCACCCACCGCCGCCGCGCCCGGATATTCGTCGAGGAGGTCGCGGAACCGCTTCAGGAAGACGAGGTTCTCTGGCTGGTTCTTGGAATAGATGTGTTCCTGGTGATTGTAGGGGTTCACCTGCGGCGCGATATGCGCGTTGCGGCGCTCCGGCGGCAGCGCCGGATTGTCGCGAAGGTATCGGTCGGCGAAGTAGAAGTTGATGACGTCGAGGCGGAAGCCGTCGACCCCATGATCGAGCCAGAAGCGCGCCACATCGAGCAGCGCGTCCTGCACGTCAGGGTTGTGGAAGTTCAGGTCCGGCTGGCTGACGAGGAAGTTGTGCAGGTAGTATTGCTGCCGCCGCGTATCCCATTGCCAGGCAGGTCCGCCGAAGATTGAAAGCCAGTTGTTCGGCGGTGTGCCGTCGGGCTTAGGATCGGCCCAGACATACCAGTCTCTCTTCGGATTGTAGCGTGACGCCCGGCTCTCGCGGAACCACGGATGCTCGTCTGAGCTATGCGACAGCACAAGGTCGATCATCACCCGTATGCCGAGGCGGTGGGCGGTCGCGACGAGTTCGTCGAAATCGGCGAGCGTGCCGAACATCGGGTCGACGTCGCGATAGTCGCTGACGTCATAGCCGAAATCCTTCATCGGCGAGGTGAAGAACGGACTGATCCAGATCGCGTCCACGCCGAGGGAGGCTACGTAGGGCAGCCGTTCGGTGATTCCCGCAAGATCGCCGATGCCGTCACCGTTGCTGTCCTGATAGGAGCGCGGATAAATCTGATAGATCACGCCCCCCCGCCACCAATCGAGGTTAGGGGCGGGTTCCTGGGCTTCGGCGATGGCGGTCATGCATTGTCCTACTTAACGGAGCCGGCCAGAAGGCCGCGCACCAGATACCGCTGCATCGTGAAGAAAACCAAAAGGGGCACCGCAATCGAAACGAAAGCGGCTGCGGCGAGAATGCCCCAGTCGCCGCCGCGCGAGCCCAGCAGGTCGTCGGCGATCTTGACTGTCATCACCCAGGATTCCGCGCTGGACGGAAGGAACACCTTGGCGATCAGCAGATCGTTCCACGTCCAGAGGAACTGGAAGATGGCGAAGGAGGCGAGGGCCGGAAAGCTCAGCGGCAGGACGATGCGGGTGAAGACCTGGAAGTCGGTGGCGCCGTCGACCTTGGCGCTCTCGATGATGTCGCGCGGCAGGCCGACCATGTAGTTTCTGAGCAAATAGATGGCGAGCGGCAGGCCGAAGCCGGTATGCGCGAACCAGATGCCGTAGAAGCTCTGACCGATGCCGATCATGTTGTGGAACTTCAGCATCGGCACGAGCGCGAGTTGCAGCGGCACGACGAGGAGGCCGACGACGATCGCGATGATCGTGCCTCTGAACGGAAAGTCCATCCAGGCCAGCGCGTAGGCCGCGAAGGCCGCAACGAGGATCGGGATGATCGTCGCAGGGATCGTCACGGTCAGCGTGTTGATGAAGGCCCGGTCCATCCCGTTCGAGAACAGGATCGTCTCGTAATTGTCCGTGCCGAAGGTCGGCGGCACTTCGGTGGCCACGTAGAGGGACGGCGTCCGCGACGGCTCCTCCTCGTCGGGGTCGACGTAGACGAAATCACCGTTCGCCTCGATGGTCAGGGTCCGGCCGCGGACCAGTTCGCCCGTCTCGCCGGGCGCGAAGGCGTTCGGCTCGGAGCGCCGGCCGCCGAAGGCGGAGACATCGCCGGACCCGTCGGGGCCGAAGACGTTGCCGGTCAGTGTCCAACCGTCCGGCGTCTCGGTGAACTCGCCCTCCGTGCTGATCGCGAAGTTCTGGCTGGTGGCCGTGAAGGCCCGCCACCATCCCGAACCGCTGATCGCATCGCGATCGCGGAAGCTCGACACGAGCAGTCCGACCGTGGGGACGAGCCAGAGGACGACGAGGAGGAGGACGGTGATGTTGGTGACGAGCGACAGACCGCTCTTGGCGCCCGCGATCCCATCGTCGGTTGCAGCGGCCATCTCAATGCACCTCCCTTTTCGCCTGCACGATGTTCCAGACCATCACTGGCAGGACGATGATCATAATCACGAAGGCAACGGCCGTGGCCCGCCCGTCGTCGCGGAACATGTATTCCATCATGTAGCTCGGCAGGATCTGCGTCCCGAAATTGCCGCCGGTCATCGCGTAGACGATGTCGAAGACCTTGAGGACGAGGATCGTGATCGTGGTCCAGACGACGACGATCGTGCCCATGATCTGCGGGATCTTGATGCGGAAGAAGATCTGTACCGGGCTCGCCCCGTCGATGATCGCGGCCTCGATCGTCTCCTCCGGGATGCCTCGGAGCGCGGCCGAGAGAATGACCATCGCGAACCCGGTCTGCACCCAGACGAGGATGACCATGAGGAAGAAGTTGTTCCAGAAATCGACCTGCAGCGGGTCGACCGGCGCCATCCCGAACGTATCGCGGATGGCATTGATGATGCCGATCTCGGGATCGACCGCATAGACGAACTTCCAGATGAGCGAGGCGCCCACGAAACTGATCGCCATCGGCATGAAGATGAGCGACTTGGCGATGTTGCCCCATTTCAGCCGGTCGGTCAGCTGCGCCACGAGCAGACCCAGGAAGGTCGAGGCGGCGGGCACGAAGAGCACCCAGAGGAAATTGTTGAAGAGCGCGCCGCGAAACTCGCTGTCGCCCATCAATGCGGCGTAGTTGCCGGCGCCGACGAAATCGGTCCCCGCCCGGTTGAAGAGCGAGCGCCAGAAGCTGCCGAAGACCGGATAGACGAGATAGAGGCCGAGCGCGGCCATCGCGGGCAGAAGGAAGAGCCAGGGCCGGATGGCGTTCGCCCGGTTGATGTTCTGGCCGGCATTCGGACCCCTCGGTGGGAACAGCACCTTGTCGAGGACGAGGTTCGACGACCAGAAATATCCGATGCACCCGCCAACGCCGATGACGACCGTCAAAATTCCCTGCAGAAGCGGTGACATGCTGCCCTCCCTGGCCCGCGCGCTTCCCAGCTAAGGGCAGCTTCGGTCAGCCCGTCAAAGGAAAAATGGCCCGCGCCTGTCCGGCGCGGGCAGAAGCGTGCTCAATTCAGCGCGTCCCAACGATCCTGGATCGAACCCGCGACGCTTTCCGCGTCAGCACCGGTGACGTAATCCACCATGCCCGTCCAGAACGCCCCGGCTCCGATCTCGCCCGGCATCAGGTCGGAGGCGTCGAACCGGAAGGTCGTCGCTTCCGAAAGGATCTCGCCCTGCGCGGCCTGGCTTTCGTCGGCATATGTCTCGGGATTCACGCCGGCATGCGCCGTGAGGAACCCGCCCTGCGCCATCCACAATTCGTGCGCGACCGGCAGCTTCAGGAACTCGATCATTGCCGTCGCGGCATCCGAGGGGTCGGTGATCGCGAAGAGCGTGCCCGCGCCGAGGACCGGCTGGCCGAGATCCTGGTCTTCGTAGGCCGGGAAGTAGAAGAAGTCGACATCCTCGCCGACCACCGTGCCCTCCGGGAAGAAGGCCGGGATGAAGGAGGCCTGGCGGTGCATGTAGCAGCCCGGGGGGATCTCGAACAGGCCCGAGGGGCTGTCGCGGAAGTCGGTATTAGCCACCGATTGCGCGCCGCCGGAGACGAAGTCGTCGTTGGTGGCGAACCAGCCGAATTCCTCGATCGCGGCCACCACCTTCGGATCATCGAACGGCAGCTCGTTGGTGACCCAGGCGTCGTAATCCTCGGGGCTGTTCACGCGCAGCATCATGTCCTCGACCCAGTCGGTCGCGGGCCAGCCCGTGGCGGCGCCGGACCCGAGCCCGATGCACCAGGGCGTCTCCCCGTCCTCGACGATCTGCTCGGTCAAGGCCTTCAGATCCTCCATCGTTTCGGGAATATCGTAGCCCATCTCGTCGAAGGCGGCGGGCGAGTACCAGACCAGCGATTTCAAGTCGATGCGGTAGAAGAAGCCGTAGATCTGATCCTCCCCGCTCTCATCGGCATAGGTGCCGAGATCGACCCAGCTGTCGCCGGCGGCGAAATTCTCGGCGACCCACTCGGCAGTTCCATCCTCGAGCGGCGTAAGCAGGCCCTGGCTCGCCATGTCGGCGGCGAGACCCGGCTGCGGGAAGACCGCGAGATTCGGCGCGGAGCCGGCGCGGGCGGCGATGATGATGTCCTGCTCGAAATTGTCGGAGCCGGAATACTCGACCGAGGCGCCGGTTGCGTCCTCGAAGAAGGCCATCACGATGTCGACCTTGGCCTTCTCGTCCCCGGTCCAGGGGCCCGAGATGGTCAGCGTCTCGCCAGACAGGTCGGTTGAGTCGGCGAACTCCTGGTAGCTGTCCCAGGTGAACTCGCCCTCGCCCACGGTGAAATCGCCGTGGCTCTGCGCCATCGCCGCGCCTGCGGCCAGCAATCCGACGGCCGTGCCGGCCATCAACGTCTGCAATGTTCTGTGCATCGTTCCTCCCCTGCGGATGCGATCCGCGTGTTGTCGAATTGCGGCATTCCCTGTACCGCGCAAGTCGCGAAAGCATGGAATGCCCGACATTTGGATGTCAACGGCTCCGCGCGGACGGCCCGCCGCCTGACCGAACGGTTTTGCGGTTGCGAGCGCCGGCGAAATCGCGGCTTCTGGCGGAACGGAACGTCGTGAGGGGGCCGCCGATGGGAGGAACGATGAACGCAGGGTGCCTGTCCGCAAATCGCATCCCGGCACCAGCGCCCCCGGCTTTCGATGGCGATGCGAGGCCGCGCGTCGCTGACCCGTGTTCGGGGGCCAGATGAACGATCTGAGCCTAGGGCGCGGCGACTTCCCGGAAGGCTTCGTCTTCGCCGCCGCGACTTCGGCCTACCAGATCGAGGGTCACGCCTTCGGGGGGGCCGGACGAACCCATTGGGACGCCTTTGCCGAGACACCCGGAAAGGTGCATGGCGGTCATAACGGGGCCATTGCCTGCGACCACTACCATCGCTGGCCGGAGGATCTCGACCTCGTGCGGCAAGCCGGGCTCGACGGCTACCGCTTCTCGACCTCCTGGGCGCGCGTCATGCCGGATGGCGTGAACGTCAATCCCGAGGGACTCGATTTCTACGACCGACTCGTCGACGGCATGCTGGAACGGAACCTCAAGCCGATGGCGACGCTCTATCACTGGGAGTTGCCGGAGGCGCTCGGCAAGCGCGGCGGCTGGACCGTGCGGGAGATCCCCGAGCGCCTCGCGGAGTTCGCCACGATCATCGGGCGGCGGTTGGGTGATCGGCTCTGGTCCACCGCGCCGATCAACGAGCCGTGGTGCGTCGCCTGGCTCAGCCATTACGAAGGGCACCATGCACCGGGCCTCCAGAGCCTCGCGGCAGCGGGAAAGGCCATGCACCACGTCGTGCTCGCCCACGGGCTCTCGATCGCGGCGCTCCGCGCGGAAGGCGTGAGCAACCTCGGCGCGGTCTGCAACATGGAATATCCCCACCCGGCGACCGAAAGTGAGGAAGACCGGCAGGCCGCAGAGATCTACGACGGAATCTACAACCGATGGTTCGCCGCCGCGATGACCAGGGGCGAATACCCGGAGGACGTGCTCGTCGGGCTTGAGCGGCACCTGCCGGCGGCCTGGCGTGACGACATGAGCCTGATCGCGCAGCCGATCGACTGGTTCGGCGTGAACTACTACACCTGCAAGCGGCTCACACGCGGCGGCGACGTCTGGCCGAACGTCGTCGATCTGCCGGGCCCGCTCCCAAAGACGGATATGGGCTGGGAGATCTATCCCGACGGGCTGGAGACGCTGCTCCGGCGGACCGCGGAGGATTACACCGGCGACCTGCCCCTGTATGTAACCGAGAACGGTATGGCGAACCGGGACGTCACGCTCGGGCAGGACCCGGAGCGCATCGCCTATCTCGACGCTCACCTTCGGGCCGTCCGACGCGCGATGGATGCAGGCGTGCCGCTGAAGGGCTACACGTTCTGGTCGCTCCTCGACAATTACGAATGGGCCTTCGGCTACGACAAGCGGTTCGGCCTCGTCCATGTCGACTTCGACACGCAGGTCCGCACGCCGCGCACGAGCTTCCATGCGCTTGTCCGGGCCCTGACTGGCTGATACGCGGGGCCATGGCTGATCCCCTGCTCCTCGTGGCCGATGTCGGCGGAACGAACACGCGCGTCGCGATGGCGCGCGGAGCCATCGTCCAGACCGACAGCATCCGACGCTACACGAACCGCGACTTCCTCAACCTCGCGCCTGTTCTGCGCCGATACCGGGAGGAGCATGGCGGTCCCGCGCCGGACGGAGCCTGCGTTGCGGTGGCCGGTCCCGTGGGCGATGGCCGGGCCGAGCTCACCAATCTGGATTGGTCGATCGACACCGCCAGATTGCTGGAGGCCACTGGCGCGCCACGCGGCGCGATCCTGAACGACCTTCAGGCGCAGGGACACGCGCTCGGCCATCTCGACGGGAGCGACCTGCAGGAGGTGATCGCCGCACCGGAAGTGCAGCTCGTCTCACGCCTCGTGATCGGCGTCGGCACGGGCTTCAATGCCGCGCCCGTCCACGAGACGCCGCGCGGGCGCTTCGTGCCCCCCTGCGAGGCGGGTCATGCGAACCTTCCGATCCGGACGGAGGCAGAGCTCCGGCTGTGCAACTTCGTCTCCACCGCGCACGGCTTTCCGGCGGTCGAGGACGTATTGTCCGGCCGCGGATTGACGCAGGTCTATCGCTGGCTCTCCTCCGAGGCGGGGTCGAGCGAGGAGCATTCGGCCGCGGAGATCATGGCGCGGGTCGGGTCCGATGCGCGGGCGGAGGCAGCGGTGCGTCTGTTCGTTCGCATGCTCGGCACCGTGGCCGGAAACCTCGCGCTGATCCACTTGCCGCTGGGCGGCGTCTACCTCGTCGGCGGCGTCGCCCGGGCGATGGGACCGCATCTCGGACCGATGGGATTCGCCTCGGCGTTCCGCGACAAGGGACGCTTCGCCGGGTTCATGTCGAACTTTCCGGTCCGCCTCGTGCTCGACGACTTCGCGGCCCTGACCGGCTGCGCGGCGCATCTGTGCGAACCGTCCACGCAGCCGCAGAAGGACGTCCAGCTCTGACGACCGCATCGCGGCAACGTTTTCTCTAATCCGTCTTGTCGCGTGGCTGGGGAAAAAGGACCGGACGTTTCCGCGGGGAGCCGACGCAGCATTGTTTCGGTTACCGGCATAGTCGGTAGACGACAGCCCCGGGCGATTTCGCTACCCGCGTCGCGGACGGGTGCCGTAACACCGCGGACAGGCCGCGACAGGTGCCGGACGCGGTCAGCGAGGATTCGGCTACTGAGACGCTCACGGAGCAAATGATGTCGAAGATTCATGGTCTCGACACGGTGGCCTAGACGCGCATCAACCTTAGCGCGATCTCCGTAGCGCTGCATGCGAGATCATGACTTAGCGCGTCTGCAAAACGGACATAACGATCAAATATGTTCGGCAAGCCTGGCTCTGCCTGCGCCTTGCAGAAACGGAGCACGGAATTAAACTTTTCAGGCGCGCAGGCGCGCAGTCGCGTCAAGCAGCCGCCTCCTCGGCGAGTTGCCGGTACCACATCGATGCGTAGCGCCCGCCCTTCGCGAGCAAGGCACCATGCGTCCCCGCCTCGACGATGCGTCCGGCCTCGAGCACCACGATGCGATCCGCCTCGACCACGGTGGACAACCGGTGCGCGATGGTGATGACCGACCGACCGCGCGAGATCGTGGCCAGTTCGTTCTGGATCGAGCGCTCGGTCTCGGTATCGAGGGCAGAGGTCGCTTCGTCGAGCACGAGGATCGGCGGGTTCTTCAAGATCGTCCGCGCGATGCCCACCCGCTGCTTCTCGCCGCCCGACAGCTTCAGTCCGCGCTCTCCGACCGTCGTCTCGTAGCCGTCCGGTAACGCCTCGATGAAGCTGTCGATCCGGGCCGCCCGCGCAGCCGCGCGTACTTCCTCGAAACTCGCATCGGCGCGGCCATAGGCGATGTTGTAGCGGATCGTGTCATTGAAGAGCACCGTATCCTGTGGCACCACCCCGATCATCGCGTGCAGGCTGTCCTGCGTCACGTCGCGCACATCCCGGCCGTCGATGCGGATCGCGCCGCCATCGACGTCGTAGAAGCGGAAGAGGAGCCGACCCAGCGTGGACTTGCCGGAACCGGACGGCCCGACCACGGCCACGGTCCGGCCGGGTTCGACCGTCAGGCTGACACCGTGAAGGATCGGCCGCGCGGAATCGTAGCCGAACCGTACATCGCGGAACTCGACCCGGCCTGCCTCGACCCTCAGCTCGGTCGCGCCCGGCCGGTCCTGCACCTCGGGCGGCTGCCCCAGCAGGCCGAACATCTCGGCCATGTCGACGAGCGCCTGCCGGATCTCACGGTAGACCGTGCCGAGGAAATTCAGCGGCATCGTGATCTGGATCATGTAGGCGTTGACCATCACGAAATCGCCTACGGTCAGTTCGCCGGATTCGACACCCATCGCGGCCAGCGCCATGACTCCGACCAGCCCCGCCGTGATCAGCATCGTCTGGCCGAAGTTGAGGAACGCCAGCGAGTAGGACGTGCGCAGCGCGGCCCCCTCGTAGCGCCGCATCGCGTCGTCGTAGCGCGCTGCCTCCCGGCCCTCCGCGCCAAAATACTTTACGGTCTCGAAGTTCAGCAGGCTGTCGATCGCCTTCTGGTTCGCATCCGTGTCCTGCTCGTTCATCACGCGCCGGAACTTCACGCGCCATTCCGTCACCTTGAACGTGAAGGTCACGTAGGCGGCGATCGTGACCGCGACGATGACGAGGTACCAGACGTCGAAGACGAAGAAGAGGATTCCTCCGATCAGCAGCAGTTCCAGCACCAGCGGCCCGATCGAGAAGAGCAGGAACCGCAGCAGGAAATCGACGCCCTTCACCCCGCGTTCCACGATCCGGCTGAGGCCACCGGTCCGTCGCGAGATGTGGTAGCGCATCGACAGGCGGTGCATGTGCTCGAACGTCTCCGCCGCCAGACGGCGCAGGGCACGCTGACCCACCGGCGCGAAGAGGACGTCGCGCAGTTGCTGGAAGCCGGTATTCATCGCCCGCGCGAGCCCATAGACCACCGTCAGCCCGACCGCCCCCAAACCGAGGGCAAAGGCCGGCGGAATCGTCTCGGGCGCGAGCGCGTCCACCGCCGCCTTGTAGAAGAAGGGCGTCGTCACGGCGATGAGCTTGGCGACGACGAGCATGGTCAGCGCGGTGACCACGCGGACCTTCATGTCGGTCTGCCCCTCGGGCCACAAATAGGGCGCGACTCGCCGTATGATGCCTAGCGCCCCCGCAGGGACCTCGGTTGTTGTCGTACTGCGACGCATGCCTGCTCCCGACCTCGTTCTGAAGCTAGGCGGTTCCGGCGGCCTTTTAAACCGCCGGGTGCTGTTCCGGCTCGTGCTGCGACGTCATTGGCGCGTATCACTTGTTCATCTTTGATTAACCGGATACGGTAAGTGCATTACAACTTTAACCATTCTTGCTTTTTTGGAGATTCAAGATGAGTATTAAGATAGGTGCGATCGCAGCGTTGTTCGTGGGTTGCGTTTCCCTCGCGGCCCCGGCTCAGGCGGCCGTCTACGACTTCTTCTTCACCGCCGAACCGGCGGACAATTCGGACATCGTCTTTACCAGCGATGCGTCGCTGCGGGCGATCGGCACGATCGAGATCGACGCCGAGGACGGCGCTGCATTCGACGTGTCCAGCCTCATCGACGTCGCGATCAACGTTACCGCGGACACGATTCCGGGTTTCACCGTGACCGAGCTTCAGTTCCTCAACGGGTCAGTCTCCGAAGACGGCGCCTCGATCAGCCTGACCGACATCGCCACGCCATTCGCAAACGTGCTCACACGCTTCTTCGGCTGCGTCTTCGAATCCTGCGGCAATGCCTCGGCCGGCCTTGTCGGTGTGCAGGATGGGGATGTTTCGCTCGATGTCGCCTTCGTCAACGGGACGTCGGCCCTGGACTCTCTCAAGGTGACAAGGTCCGGCCTGCCGCCGTCGGCCGTGCCCCTGCCCGCGGGTCTGCCGCTCGTTCTCAGCGGGCTCGGCCTTCTCGGTCTGGTCCGCCGCCGGAAGGGCTGACACCCTCGCGCCGATTGAACGAAGGTCGGGCGCAACGCCCGACCTTAACTGCTGCATTTTCGGTACACGTGTCCTAGCCGCGTCTGTGTGCGACGAGGACAGGTCCGATCGGGGCTACCTTCAGACGGCGTACACATGAGCCGGTCCATGATCAGCTTGATATAGGTCCGCTCGATGCGATGACGTCGTGGATCGTCAGTCCTAGCTGTTTGATCTCACGGTTTGATGGTGCGATCCTTTCTCGGGAATGGAAGGAGGTGACATGGGACAGGTTCGTCATGGGAGCGCCACGTACTGTCACCCGGCAGGCGATCTGCATGGCAAATCTGCGGGGAGGGCACGTTCGCCGTCAGAGCTGCATTACAGCGATCCACTGCCCGGCAGGGTGATGCGCAGCATGATCCCGAGAGGGGCAAGCTTCGCTCTCGCGGCTGAGCG
>NZ_CANLTR010000040.1 GCF_947494055.1 uncultured Jannaschia sp.
TCAAGATGTCCATTATCGATCATGGACATTATCGACAGCAGAGGCTCACCGTCAGAGCAGTCACAACGGACGGATACCGTTTTTCGAAGAAGTGCGAGAGTCGAGATGGGGCTCCTGTCGAAGCCGATTTTTCTCGCCGGGTCGCCATTCGACCGGACCGCGGCATCCGTCGAGAAGGGTTCTGTCCGGACCTTCGCTACATCGACTGGGAATGTCCTCTTCGGGATTGCAGCCTCAGTCGATCGCCTCGAACGCGACGCCGGCCCCGTCGCCGAAATACCGGACGTAGCGGTCGAAGATGGCCCGAAACTCGGTCCGCGCTCGCATGGCCTCGTCGTTGAGGCAGTTCAGGTAGTCCTCGGTGCCGTCGATGTAGTCCTGGTACTGCTGGTCGATCAGCGCGCGCAGCTCGGGGTCCTCCTCGGGCGGCGCGTAGGCGAAGGGCTCTTCGGGCGGCAGGCACCCGACCTGGGCCGCGGCCAGGGTCGGAGCTGTCGTCATTGCCAGCAGGATCGCAGCGCGGATCAATCCGTGTAGCGCACGGTGACAGGAGCGCCTCGGCCGGTGTCGAACTTCTGCCAGCCTTGCGCGTATTCCTGGTCCGTCCCGGGCTCCAGCGTCAGGTTGACCCAGACGTCGGCCCGCTGCGGCGGGGTCTTGTTGGTATAGGTCGTGACGGTGCTGTAGCCCTCGTCGCTCGTCCATCCGGTATGGGAATAGGCCGTGTCGTAGCAGAACGTGTTGACGGTCTGACGCCATCCGTTGTCGTCGGAAGAGGTCCGGTGGTAGAGGTGCTTGCCCTCGGGGCATTCCCAGCCCTGCGGCGAGGTCGGGCTCTTCATCGCGTAGTCGATGTCGTAGGCATCGTACTCCGCACCGTTCGACATGGCGCAGAAGCCGATGGGGGATTTGCCGTCGCGCAGGCGGTCCATCATGTGATCGAAGGCGTCGGCGCAGCCGGACGGAAAGCCACCGGGCAGGCACAGCAGCAGCTTGCAGTCCATGTCGTAGTCCGCGGCCAAGGCGGTGGACGGGGCAAAGCTGGCGAGGGCGGTGATCACGGCGGCGCCGGCGAGCACGATCGAGGCGGAGCGGATGCGGGCAGGGGTGGTCATGTCATCTCCGGAAGGTGAGACGCGAAGGAAACAAACAGGATTCTACCACAGGGAAACGAACCGTGAATCCTCAAAATGCGCGACATACGCGAACGGCCCAATAGCTGCCGTTCACCACTTCTTTGCATGCCGCAGCGCGGCCCGCCGAACCCGAAATTCGCTGCGGTCGCAAAATCGAGGCACCCTCGAACTCACACTTTGCGGGGACGGAACGGGCTTTCGCTGCGCCGTGCACGAAGGTCCGTTTCAGCTGGGGATACCCGATGCGACGTTCCGCTGATACGCATGTCGACGGCTCTTTAGGCCGCCGCCGGCGTCGACGGACTGCCCGCGGCTCAACCGCTGCTCATCCCCGCGATCATGGCGGCAAGGGCTGCGGCATGGATCAACATGATGGCGCGGTCGTTCCACAGCACGCCCACCGCGAACCAGCCCAAGACGCCGACGAGGAATAGGTAGAGGTTTCCAGGCGTCCAGCCGAAGGCGGTCGCTGAGTAGCCGGCAATCTGGACGATCGAGGCGACCCATTTGACGACGAAGGCGATACTGCTCATCGAGCGGGCTTCGACCGCCACGTCAGACGGCACGGGTCAGTCCCCCGTCGACCCGCAGGTTCTGTCCTGTCATATAGGCCCCGCCCTCGGAGGCCAGCCACGAGATCAATGAGGAGACTTCCTCGGCGCGGCCGTAGCGGCCCATAGGCACGCGTGCCCGGCGGTCCTCCGTCTCGGGCAGGCTATCGATGAAGCCTGGCAGAACGTTGTTCATGCGAACGTTGTCGGATGCATACTTGTCGGCAAAGAGCTTGGCGAAGGCCGCCAGCCCCGCACGGAACACCCCCGAGGTCGGAAACAACGGATCGGGCTCGAAGGCCGCGAAGGTCGAGATGTTGATGATCGCTCCGCCGCCTTGCGCCCGCATCAGAGGGGCCACGAGGCGCGTCGAACGGATGACGTTCAGGAGGTAGATTTCCATCCCGTCATGCCAGTCCTCGTCGGTGATCTCCAACACCGGTCCCTTGGGCCCATGCCCGGCAGAGTTGACCAGCACGTCGACGCGGCCCCAGCGGTCCCGCGCGCCATCAACCAAGGTTGCCAGATCCTGCACGGACCGGTTCGAGCCCGTAACGCCGAATCCGCCCAGGTCTTCCGCAAGGGCCTCGCCCTTGCCGGACAAGGACATGATGCCTACCCGGAACCCGTCTGCAGCCAAGCGACGGGCGGCGTCCGCTCCCATTCCGCTGCCCCCTGCGGTGATCAACGCGACCTTTTCTCCTGCCATGACGACCTCCTCCAATGTGCTACGGCCCGATTATCATTTTCAATCCTCCATATCGCGTCAGAATTGCTGCCGCCTGACAGGAGGAATACTGTTCGCCCATGACTGACCTTCCTCCGCTCAATGCCCTCCGGGCTTTCGATGCCTCGGGCCGCCATCTGACGTTCCGGGCCGCCGCCGAGGAGCTGGGGGTGACGCAGGGCGCGGTCGCCCAGCACGTTCGTGCACTGGAGGCGCATCTCGGGCTGCCGCTTTTCACGCGCCTGCCCAAGGGTTTGGCGCTCACGCCCGCGGGGCGCGGCTATCACGGGCGGATCGCGACCGCGTTCGCCGACCTTCGGGCTGCGACGGGGGCGCTGCACCCGAAAGCCGGCGTAGTGGTTGTCAGCGTCCCACCCACCTTCGCCGCGAAATGGCTGATCCCCAACCTGCCGTCCTTTTCGGAGGCAAACCCGGAAATCGAGTTACGGGTTCTCGCGACACAGGCGGTGTCGAGCTTCCATGGGGACGGGATCGACCTCGCCGTGCGCCAGGGACCGCCCCCCATGGGTGCGGCGCTCGAAGTGGTGCGCCTGTTCGGGGGAGAAGTCGTCGCGGTCTGCGCGCCGCAGCTTTTCGGGAAGGCCCCGCTGCCGATGAACTCCGGAGCGCTGGCACGATTGCCCCGGCTGCATGATGCTCACGACCTCTGGCCCACTTTCCTGCGGCATATCGGGGCATCCGAGGACACGGGGCGCGGGACGCGGTTCAGCCAAACTTCACTCGCGATCGACGCCGCGTCGGCGGGACAGGGTGCGGCTCTCGTCAGCCGTTTTCTCGTCGCGCGCGAGATCGCGGCCGGGTTGCTCGTGGAGGTGTCTGCCGAGGCGATGCCGGGCCCGCATGACTTCCACCTCGTCGCCCGGCGTCGCAACGATCGGAGTCACGCCGCAAAGGCAGTTTTCCAGTGGTTCCGCTCAATGGCGGAACCATCGACCTAGGGGCGGCGCCCGCCCGCGCGATCACGCCCCCGATCGCCGCTGACGTCGGCCCGCAGGGTCGAGACGGCCTGCCGACAGCGCCTTCCAAGGCGGAGGAGGATATGCACGGGCGTCGGGCAGAACGGAACGCTTGCCCGAGGGCTTGCCAAGCAGCTTCCGGTCATGAAATATGAACTTGTAATTTCATGGAAGTCACATGCCTGCTCTCGGATCCGATCTTCGCGCCCTTCGCCGCTCCCGCGGCGTCACCCTCTCGGAGCTGGCCGGCCGGCTGGGCCGGTCGGTCGGATGGATGAGCCAAGTCGAACGAGACATTTCCGTTCCCGATGCGCGGTCCCTCGCGCTGCTCGCCGAGACACTGGACGCGCCGCTCTCGCTCCTGACCGACAGGGCCATGGGTGAGATAGTGCGCGAGGGTTGGCGCCGTCATCTCGGCGAAAGGGTTCCCGGTCTCACCGAAGAACTCCTGTCGCCCGATCTCACCGACGGGTTCGAGATGATCCACTCCACCTTCGCCCCCGGCGCGCGCCGGGATGATCCCGTCATCCGCGATACGACCGAGATCGCGCATGTCTTGTCCGGGCGGCTCGCGATATGGCTCGGCGAGGCACGCCACGACCTCGGTCCCGGCGACACCGCCCGCCTGCGCGGCGTGCCCTTCCGCTGGGCCAACGAGGGCCGGGTGCCCGCGGTCGCGATCTGGACCATCACCCCCGCCATCTACACCCAAGGCAGCCCGAAATGACCGAGACCGCCCGCGTCGTGATCATCGGCGGTGGCGCGGTCGGCGTGTCCTGCCTCTACCACCTGGCGCTCGCGGGCTGGACGGACTGCGCGCTCCTCGAGAAGAACGAGCTGACGGCAGGCTCGACATGGCACGCGGCCGGCAACTGCCCGACCTTTTCGACCTCGCTGGCGATGACGCGGCTGCAGCGCTACTCGATGGCCCTCTATCGCGATCTGGCGGCGGCGACTGGCACGCCGTTCACTTACAACGTCACCGGCGCGATCCGTCTGGCGCATACCGACGACCGGATGCGCGAGTTCGAGCATGTCGCCTCATGGGGTCGCAAGCTGGACATGCCGACCGCGATGATGTCGGTCGCGGACATCACCGACGCTCACCCGTTCCTCGAGACGCATGACCTGAAAGGCGGCTTCTGGGATGCGCATGACGGCGACGCGGACCCCGCCTCGCTGACCGGAGCGCTGGCGGCGGGCGCCCGTGGGTTCGGGGCCACGATCCACCGCTTCCGCCCCGCGACCGGCGTGACCCGGGACGGGGACGAATGGATCGTCCACACCGCGACGGGCGACGTCCGCTGCCAGTACGTCGTCAACGCGGGCGGCTACTACGCGCGGCGCATCGGGGAATGGTTCGTGCCTTTCGGCGGCCGCACCGTCCCCATGACCGTGCTGCAACACCAGTATCTGCTGACCGACGAGATCCCCGAGATCGCGGAATGGTCTCGCGCGAATGGCCGCAAGCTGCCTCTCGTGCGCGACCCGGACGTCTCCTACTACTTGCGGCAGGAGAAGCACGGCCTGAACCTCGGCCCCTACGAGCGGGGCGGACAGCCCTACTGGACCGACGGGTCGATGCCCGAGGATTTCTCGTTCCAGCTCTTCCCCGACGACCTCGACCGGCTGGAGCCCTATATCGAGGACGCCATGGCCCGCCTGCCGCTGCTGGGCACGGCCGGCATCAGCAAGGTCATCAACGGCCCCATCCCCTATGCTCCCGACGGCCTGCCGCTCATCGGACCGATGCCGGGGGTCAAAGGCGCTTTCGAGGCCTGCGCCTTCACCTTCGGCATTGCGCAGGCGGGGGGCGCGGGCAAGCTGCTGGCGGACTGGATCGTCGAGGGCGCGCCCGAATGGGATGCCTGGGCGATGGACCCGCGCCGCTTCACAGGATGGGCGGATCAGGACGCGGCGGACGCCATGGGGCTGCAGACCTATCGCCACGAATACGCGCTCCACCATCCCCATCACGCTTGGTCCGCGGGTCGCGACAGGCGCCTCTCCCCGGTCCACGGCCGCATCGTGGCCGCAGGCGGCCAGATGGGCGCGTTCGACGGTTGGGAACGGGCGCTCTGGTATGCGCGCCCTGGCGACGACACCTCCGAGGCCGCCACGGAGACCTTCGCGCGCGAGGGCCCGTGGTGGGGCGCGGTGCAGAAGGAGGTGGCGACAGTACGCGACGGCGCGGGCGTCATCGACATCTGCGGTTTTTCCCGGTTCGACCTGTCAGGATCCGGTGCAGCCGACTGGTTGGCGGGCCGCATCGCCGGAACTCTGCCGAAGGTCGGTCGCATCGGTCTCGCCTATTTCTCGGATGCGCGCGGACGCTGCCTGACCGAAATGTCCGTCATCCGACGTGGCGTGGACGCCTTCACCCTGATCGCCGCAGCGGCCGCGCAGTGGCACGACCGAGACGTGCTGGCCCGCGACCAGCCCGAGGGTGTGACCCTCGCCGATCGCACCGAGGCCGTATCAACCCTCCTCGTTACCGGCCCCGAGGCGCGGACGGTGCTGAATCATATCGGTACCGACGCCGACCTGACCTTGCCATGGCTAAGCCATCAGACGGCGCAAGTCGCGGGACGCCCCGTCGACCTCGTCCGCGTCTCCTTCGCTGGCGATCTTGGCTGGGAGATCCACGCGGAGCCGGAACATATTCCCGCCCTCTGGGATGCGGTCACGGAGGCGGGCGCGCGGCCGGTCGGCATGATCGCCCTCGACTCCATGCGCCTCGAAAAGGCTTGGCCGTCGTGGAAGGGCGACCTGTCTTCCGACTACACACTCGAGGAACTGGGCCTCGACCACTTCATGCGACATCCCGCGCCGCCCGCCCGCCAACTCGCCCTGATCACGCATGACGGCGCTACCGAGCCGCTCGCCATGTCGAACATCCTATCAGACGGCAAGATCGTAGGCGAGGTGACGTCCGCGGCCTATGGCCATCGCGCGGGCATGCCGCTCGCCCTCGCGATGCTGCCGATGGCTCTTATTGAACCGGACACGCAACTCGCCATCGACATCTTCGGCCAGGTCGTTCCCGCGCGCGTCCTGCCCGGTGCCGCATGGGACGCCGATCTCGCACGCATCAGGAGCTAGACCATGACTCTTCCGCAAAGCGCGCGGGTCGTCATCATCGGCGGCGGCATCGTTGGCTGCTCGGTCGCCTATCATCTGGCGAAGCTCGGCTGGAACCCGATCCTCCTGGAGCGCAAGTCCCTGACCTCCGGCACCACCTGGCATGCGGCGGGCCTGATCGCCCAGCTGCGCGCCACGCCCGCCATGACCCGCCTCGCTAGGTACAGCCAGGAGCTCTACGGCAAGCTCGAGGCGGAGACCGGCATTGCCACCGGCTTTTGTCGCACCGGCTCCATTACCGTGGCCCTTACCTCGGACCGCGCCATCGAGATCGCGCGGCAGGCCGGCATGGCCCGCGCCTTCGGCGTCGAGGTAGAGGAGATCTCGCCCGCCGAGGTTGCAGCCCGCTATCCGCATCTGAAGACGCGCGACGTCCGCTCCGGCGTATGGCTCCCCAAGGACGGCCAGGGCGATCCATCGAACATCGCCCTGTCGCTCGCCAAGGGCGCGCGAGGCGCCGGCGCCACCATCGTCGAGCGCACCCGCGTCATCGGCGTCCGCCGGACCGGCGCCCGCGTCACGCATGTCGACTGGGTGGCCGAGGACGGGACGCAGGGCGCGATCGCCTGCGACCACGTCGTCAACTGCGCCGGCATGTGGGGCCGCGAGGTGGGCGAGATGCTGGGCGCGCCCATCCCCCTCCAGGCCTGCGAGCATTTCTACATCGTCACCGAAGCCATTCCCGGTCTGGGCCAGCTTCCTGTCCTGCGAGTCCCCGACGAATGCGCCTACTACAAGGAGGACGCCGGCAAGATGCTTATCGGCGCCTTCGAGCCGGTCGCCAAGCCGTGGGGTCCCATCCCCGAGGGCTTCGAGTTCGACCAGCTGCCGGAGGACTTCGACCATTTCGAGCCGATCCTCGAACGGGCGGTCGAGCGGATGCCGATGCTCGAACAAGCCGGGATCCACACCTTCTTCAACGGGCCCGAAAGCTTCACGCCCGACGATGCTTACCACCTCGGCCCGTGCCCCGACATGAACAACGTCTGGGTCGCGGCGGGCTTCAACTCGATCGGCATCCAGTCGGCGGGGGGCGCGGGACTGGCGCTGTCGCAATGGATGGAGGGCGGCGAGATGCCATTCGACCTGATGGACGTCGACATCGCCCGCATGGAGCCGTTCCAGTCGAACCGCCGCTACCTGCGGGAGCGGGCCTCCGAGACGCTGGGCCTGCTCTATGCCGACCATTGGCCGGCCCGCCAGAAGGCGACGGCGCGGGGCGTCCGCCGCTCGCCGCTGCACCGCGAGATGCTCGATCGTGGCGCGGTGATGGGCGAGCTTGCCGGATGGGAACGGCCGAATTGGTTCGCCGCAGGTGACGAGGCGCGGACCTACGAGTACGGCTGGGGGCGTACCAACTGGTTCGCGGCGCAGGCCCGCGAGCACCGGGCCGTCCGCGAGGGCGTCGGTCTCTACGACATGTCCTCCTTCGGCAAGCTCAGGATCGAGGGTGCGGATGCGCTCGCACTGATGCTGCACGCTTGCGGGGCGCAAATGGACGTGGCGATCGGACGTATCGTCTACACGCAGATGCTCAACGAAGCGGGCGGGATCGAGGCGGACGTCACCGTCACCCGCCTCGCCGAGACGGCGTTCCTCATGGTCACGCCCGCCGCGACGCGCCTGCGCGACGAGACGCGGCTGCGATCCCTCGCCGGCGACCGGCGCGTCACCGTGACGGACGTGACAGCGGGCGAGGCGGTGATGGCCGTGATGGGGCCGCGGTCCCGCGATCTCCTTGCGGCGGTCGTGGGCGCCGACATAAGCGACGCCGCCCATCCGTTCGGGACCGTGCAGGAAGTCGATCTGGGACTGGGTCGCGCTCGCCTGCACCGGCTGTCCTACGTGGGAGAGCTTGGATGGGAGGTCTACGCCTCGGCCGACATGGCGGCCTATGTCTTCGAGACCATCTATGCGGCGGGAGCGGATCACGGCTTCTCCCTCGTCGGCCTGCATGCGATGGACTCGCTGCGCCTCGAGAAGGGATTCCGACATATGGGCCACGACATCACCCCCGCCGACCATGTGATCGAGGCAGGTCTGGGATTTGCCGCTCGCAGGGACTCCGGCTATGTCGGCGCCGACGCGGTGGCCACGAAGCGCGCAAGCGGGCCGGCCGTCCGGATGCTTCAGTTCCGGCTCATCGACCCCGAGCCGCTTCTATTTGGCGCGGAGCCGATCCTGCGGAACGGCGAGACGGTCGGGCACCTCGCCTCGGGCGGCTACGGCCACACGCTCGGCGGCGCCATGGGCCTCGGATACGTCCCTTGCCCGGGCGAGAGCGCGGCGGACGTGCTCGCGTCGACCTACAATATTGAGGTCGCAGGAGCGCGCATCCCTGCCGAAGCATCGCTCAAACCCATGTTCGACCCTGACGGGCAGAGAATGCGCTGACGACATAATACGGTCCACCGTCGAACGCGGGTTGGCAGCAGCATTTGGAACGCCAGCAGATGCGGGACTAAACCCAATTAGAAGGTAGTGCGGCAGTTGCAGCACGATCCGCCGAAGCTGCCATCCATTCATCTCGCAGTACTGGAAAAGAGGGCTCGGAGCGGTCATCCAGGGTTGTTAACCCCGAGCGTCGGCAGTGCGGGACGAAGCGGGCTTTCATGCGCCCGAGAAAACATTCCGCAATGGTATGGAACCTGGCATTCGCACGGATATCTCTTCCGGAACGAACTTCACGTGACGCCGCTTATTCGCTCGGGATTGGCTCTCTATTTTCTCTCGATCGTTCGGAATTCGATCTCGATCACGCGGGTGCTCCGGTCGAGTCACGGATGACGAGCTTTGCGGAAACCGTCGTCCTGACCGGCGGCAGACCCGGATCCTTGAGACGGTCAAGCAACATCCGCGCCAGCTTGCGCCCGAGGAGCCGTGGGGACACGGACATGGTCGTCAGCGCAGGTGTGGCGATCGCCGCCTCCTCGGTGTCATCGAAGCCGACTATGGAGAGGTCGCGTCCGACGGTGATCCCCAGCCGCTGACCCGCGAGGCTTGCCCCGAGCGCTACCATGTCACCGTTGCAAACCAGCGCCGTGATCTCGGGGTGGGCCTCCCGCAGGGCGATTGCCGCCTCGAGCCCTTCAGACTTCGTATCGCCGCTGGGCCAGATCACCGTCGGGCCAAGGTCGCGACGGCGCATCTCGTCGAGGTAACCCGCGATCCGTTCGCGACGGACCGGGCTCCGCTCGCCATCGCCGCCGAAGAACGCGATGCGGCGATGGCTGAGCTCGGCCAGATATGCGGTCGCGGTCATGGTCGCGGCCCTGTTCTCGATGCCGATATGGTCGAACGATGCGACCGGCGGGTCGCGCAGAAGCGTCACGGTGGGGATGCCGTGCATTTCGAGCAAGGTCACGGCGTCGACCGTAGTGGCGATCGCGGGCACCCAGATCAGTCCCCCCCGCGACGACCCGATGAACGCCTTGAGATTGCGGAGCTGGCGCTCGGGATCGTCGTTGGAATCCAGCGTCGACACCAGGTAGCCGTGGGTTTCGAGCTTGTTGGTGACGCCGCTGATGACCTCGGCGTTGAAGGGGTTGGCAAGACCGTGGATGACGATGCCGATTTCGCGGTTTTCGCCCGACCGCATGGAGGCGGCGCGGGTGTCGGGAACGTATCCTAATGCCTCGACTGCCCTCTTCACCCTTTTGCGGGTCTGCTCGGAAATCCGCCCTCTGTCGTTAAGCACCTGGCTGACAGTCGCACGCGACACCCCTGCTGTATCGGCCACGTCCTGAAGCTTCGGCCTACGAGACATCTAAGTTCCCTGGTATAACGATTTGGCCCAGATTGGCTGCCTCTCTTTCTGTTTTCAACTTGTATTCGGCATTCACGGAAGCCCGCCTGTAAGAAATGGACTAAAATTTGTTGACGTAAGGTATCACGTTATACCATAATCCAATCGACACCAATGCATCTCGCTCGGCCTTCCAGATCTCTCTGGCACCGTTCTGTCCGCGCTGTGTTGCTTCCAGGTGTCGGGTGATACCAAAGGGAGGAAGATATGTTCACAAGAGTCCAAATGCTCGGCGCCGCCGCTGCACTTGCGGTGTCCGCCGGCGATGTGGCGCAGGCAGACGTTCTGTTCTGGTCGACCCAGGCGCGGCCGGCCGAAGAAGCGCAGGCGATGCGCGACAATGTTTTGGACGGCTTCGACGGCGAAGTTGATTTCCAGCCCAACGAGGACGGCCCCTGGCTGACCCGTCTGCGGGCCGAAATCGAATCCGGTACCGGCACCATTGACGTTCTGGGATCGCTGCACGGCAATTTCTCGGCGATGAACCCCGACAACCTTGTCGATCTGGGAGACATGGGCGTGATGGCCGCCAGCGAGACGTTCAACGATCTCGGCCGCCTTGGTACGGATACGCTCCAGTATATCCCATGGATGCAGGCGACCTATCTGATGGCCGCCAACCGCGAAGCTCTGCAATACCTGCCGGAAGGCGCGGACATCGATGCGCTGTCCTATGATGAGCTGATCGCCTGGACCGCCAATGTCGAGGAAGCGACCGGCGAAGCCAAGTTCGGTTTCCCGGCCGGTCCCGACGGGCTGAAGCATCGCTTCTTCCAAGGCTATCTCTATCCGTCCTATACCAATGGGGTCGTGCGCACTTTCGCCTCGGACGCGGCGGTGACGGCCTGGGAAGCCTTCCGCGAATTGTGGGAGCACACGAACCCGGCCTCGACCAACTACGCCTTTATGCAGGAACAGCTTCTGTCCGGCGATGCCTGGATCGTCTTCGACCATTCGTCGCGTCTTGCGCAGGCATTCAACGAGCGGCCCGACGATTTCGTGGCGTTCCCGGCGCCCGCCGGGCCCGAAGGCCGCGGCTTCATGCCCGTGCTGGCCGGGCTTGCAATCCCCGAGACCGCACCCGATCAGGATGAAGCGAAGGCGCTCATCGAGTATCTGATGAAGCCGGAGATTCAGATCGAAACGCTGCGCGCCACCGGCTTCTTCCCGGTCGTGAATGTCGAGTTTCCCGACGATCTACCGCCTTCGGTGCAGGCCGCCGGTGCCGCGATCTCGGCGATGAGCGGCGCGCCCGATGCTAATCCCGGCCTGCTTCCCGCGGGCCTGGGCGAAATGGGCGGCGACTTCAATCGCGTCTATGTCGACACGTTCGAGCGGATCATCCTGGGCGGTCAGGACATCCGCACGGTCCTCGACGATCAGAAAGGTCGTCTGGCCGAGATCATGCAGGAAACGGGTGCGCCCTGCTGGGCACCCGACGCGCCGTCCGACGGGGCCTGCCCGGTCGAGTGACCGGCATCGCTTGACGTTTACGTCGCCCGGGCTGTTGGCCCGGGCGCACCTTCCCCGACACAATCGGCACGGGTCCGTGCTGAAAGGAGGCGCGCCATGTCCCCCCGGCTCTTGCCCTACGCCCTGATTCTTCCGGTCACCCTGTTTCTGTGCGTCTTCTTCCTCTACCCCTTCATTCTGGTCTCGCAGCAAGCGTTCGGTTCCGCCGACGGCTGGTCGCTCGAACACTTCCGCGATGTCGTCAGCTACTGGAAATTCCCGATCTCGATGCAGAACACTCTGCTGCTGGCCGCGGCAGTCGTTCCGGTCCAGCTGGCCCTGTCGCTTCTGATGGCCACCATGGTCACGCGGATGCAAAAGGGCCGCGACCTCGTGCTTTACGTTTGGACGATCCCGCTGGGCATCTCGGACCTTGCCGCGGGCATCATCTGGCTGGCAATCTTCGAGCAATCCGGTTTTCTCAATTCGATGATGGTGGGGATCGGCGCGATCGACAGCCCGATGCCGTTCCTGTCCTACCAGAACCCTGGCATCATTTTCCTCGCCATCGCTCTGGCCGAAATCTGGCGCGCGACGGCGATCATGCTGGTCATTCTTGTCGCGGGGATCGGATTGATCCCCAAGGAATACTACGAGGCGGCCGAGGTCTTCGGCGCATCGCCTTGGCAGCGGTTCCTGCGGGTGACGTTGCCTTTGCTCAGGCCATCATTGCAAACCGCGCTGATCCTGCGTGTCGTCCTGGCGTTCGAGGTCTTCGCGGTCGTTGTCGCCCTTGGCGGCAGCCAGTTCCCGGTCCTGATGAGCGAGATCTACGCCTACCAATTCGACCTTCAGAACAGTGGTGCCGCAGCAGCTCTTGCCCTGATCGTGCTGGCTATCTCCATCGTTTTCACCCTCGTCATCCTGCGCGCCCTCCGCGTCCCGAAAGGAGCCACGATATGACCCATGCGTCCATGGCGGCCCCGGCTCCGAAAACTGAACCGAACCCGACCCCTGTCACCCCGGTGCGCAACAGCGGGCGCTACCTTTACGCCGCGACTGTGATCCTGCTTTGCGCCTGGGTGCTGGTGCCGCTCTACTTCCTGTTGGTGAACACGCTGTCGTCGCCCGAACAGGTCAGCACCTTCCCGAAATCCTTCATTCCAGAATTCGATCTCGGCAGTCTGCAGTTCTTCGCCGGGTTCCAGGGCATCCTGAACGCGCTGAAGAACTCGATCATCGTGGCGTCGATGACGATGGTGATGTCGATCCTGTTCGGCGCGCCCGCGGGCTACGCCCTGTCGCGGTTCGAGTTTCGCGGGAAAGAGACGTTCCGCGTCCTGATCCTGCTGACGAGGGCCTTTCCCCTGCCGCTTCTGGCGCTGCCCTTGGCAGTGCTGTTCATCCGCACGGGGCTGGACGACACGACGTTCGGCCTGGCGCTGGTCCACACGACGCTGGCGCTGCCCTTCGCGGTGCTCATCACGTTCTCGCTGTTCTCGGGCATCCCGGTCGAGTTGGAAGAGGCCGCGTGGACGCTGGGCTGTACCCGGTTCACGGCCTTCACCAAGGTCGTGCTTCCGCTGATCCTGCCCGGCATCACCGCGTCCGCAATCTTTGCCTTCGTCATCTCGTGGAACGAGGTGTTCGCCGCCGCGGTGCTGACCATCGAGAACCGGACGCTGACCGCATTCCTGTTGCAGACACTGGGCGAGGCACCGCTGCACCTGAAGTTCGCGGGCGGCTTCATCCTCGTCGTGCCGGCGCTGATCTTCATCTTCGCCGTGCGCAAATACCTGTTTTCCATGTGGGGCATTGCCAACCGCTAATGCGGGGCGATCTGCAAAAGGACACGAACGATATGGCCGAAATCCAGATCAAGAACGTCGCCAAGACCTTCGGGGCCTATCAGGCGCTGCATTCCATCGACTTGGCCATCGCGGATCAGGAATTCATGGTCCTGCTGGGTGCGTCGGGCTGCGGCAAGACCACGCTGCTGCGGATCATTGCGGGGCTGGAAACCGCCAGCATCGGCGAAGTCTGGATCGGCGGGCGCCGCGTCGATCATCTGGCCCCGAAGGATCGCGGTATCGCCATGGTGTTCCAGAACTACGCCGTCTTCCCGCACCTGACCGTCTTCGAAAACATCGGATTCGGCCTGCGGATGGCCAAGATGCCGAACGACGAGGTCAAGCGGCGGGTCGAGCGCACGGCGTCCCTCATGCATATCGAGCAACTGCTTAAGCGCTATTCGGGCGAGCTGTCTGGCGGCCAGCGGCAACGGGTCGCCGTGGCGCGCGCTCTGGCGATGGAGCCGGACGTGATCCTGATGGACGAGCCACTGTCGAACCTCGACGCGCTTCTGCGGCTTGAGATGCGGGCCGAGTTGAAGGGCGTACTTGCCGAAAGCAAGACAACGGCGATCTACGTCACCCACGATCAGGTCGAGGCGATGAGCCTGGCCGACCGGATCAGCGTCATGCATCAGGGCCGTATCATCCAGGCGGCGTCGCCCATCGAGGTTTATCGCAATCCGGCTGCGCAGTTCGTGGCTGGGTTCCTCGGCAACCCACCGATGAACTTCCTGCGGGCGGAAAAGGCGGGCGACGGCAAATGGAATGTCGCGGGCGAAACCGTCGATGGCCCGCGTGGCGCCGAAGCGCCGCTGCAATTCGCGATCCGTCCCGAAGATATGCAGATCGCCGATCAGGGCCTTCCCGCGCAGGTCAGACTAGTCGAGCCGCTGGGCGCGCATCTTCTGGTCACCTGCGACGTAGACGGTACGATGCTGCGCGCGGTCCTCGACAGCGATCTGTCCCTCAAGGCCGGCGATCATATCAAGCTGGCGCCCCAGCCCGACCGCGTGCGCTGGTTCGACCCAGAAACCACAAAGGCAGTGGCGTGACCGACATGACCCATCCGATGATCGAACAGGCGGCCGAGATCCTGCGCGGGAACGACCGCGGCAGCTATACCGTGCCGACGCATGGCCTTTATCCGTTTCAATGGAACTGGGATTCCTGTCTGACCGCCTTGGGGCTCGCTCATTTCGACGAGGCGCGGTCCTGGACCGAGATCGACACGCTGTTCGATCACCAATGGGAGGACGGTTTTGTCCCCCATATCATATTTCACGAGGCCGATGACGGCTATTTCCCCGGCCCGGATGTCTGGCAGACCGGGCGCGACGTGCCGACGACGGGTATCACGCAGCCGCCGGTTGCCGGCTTTGCGGTCCGGCGCCTGTTCGACCGGGCACGCGACACCGACCTCGCACGCCGCCGCGCGGCGGATCTTCTGCCCCGGATCGCGCGTTGGCACGACTGGTTCTACCGCTGCCGCGATCCCCAAGGCACCGGTCTGGTCGCGATCATCCACCCGTGGGAATCGGGCCGCGACAATTCCATCGACTGGGACGCGGCGCTCGCCGCCGTGCCGACCGATGGCGTAATGTCCTTCACCCGCAAGGACATCCAGCATGCCAATCCCGACCACCGCCCCACACAGGCGCAATACGAACGCTATATCTGGCTCGTGCAGCATTTCCGGTCGCTGGACTGGGACCACGCGAAACTGCACGATGCGTCGCCCTTCCGGGTGGTCGATCCCGGCTTCAACGCGATCCTGATCCGCTCCTGCCTCGATCTGGCCGCTATGGCCGACACGCTAGGGCAGGGCGACATCGCCCGGTCCGCCCGGGCGCAGGCGCAAAAGGGTCTGACCGCGCTGGAGTCACTCTGGAACGACGCGCATGGCCAGTACCTGTGCCATGACCGGGCGGCCAACACGACCGTCGACAGCCCATCGGTCGGCGGCCTGCTCCCGGCATTCGCGCCGATCCCGGCCGCGCGGAGCAAGGCTATCGTCGCGCGGCTGGAGGTCATCGGCAAGCGCTCCGAATATCTCGTCGCAAGCCACGATCCGGATTCCGCAGAATTCGAATCCCTGCGCTACTGGCGCGGTCCGGTATGGCTGATCGTGAACTACATGATCGCCGACGGCCTGCGAACGGCAGGCGAAGACGCGATGGCGGACCGTATCGTCGCCGAGAGCCTGCACCTGATCGAACAGAGCGGCTTCGCGGAATATTACGACCCGATGGACGGCACGCCCTGCGGCGGCGGCAGCTTCACCTGGACGGCGGCGATGGTTGTCGAGTTCCTGACGAAGGGCAGGGTGCCAGCATGAAGCGATCCGAAATCAACGCCATCATGGCCGACGCGCACGAGATGATCCGGCGGCACGGATTTACCCTGCCACCTTTCGCCGACTGGACGCCTGAAGAGTTTGTGAAAAGTTTGAATCGGGCGCGCCACGTGATCGACGCGCGTTGCGGCTGGGACATCACCGATTACGGCGCCGGTGACTTCGAAACGATGGGATTGTTCCTGTTCACTCTGCGCAACGGGCGTCTCGCCGATCTGCGCAAGGGCGGCGGCATGTGCTACGCTGAGAAGCTGCTGATCTCGCGGCAGGATCAACTCTCGCCGATGCACACCCACGTCATCAAGTCCGAGGACATCATCAACCGCGGCGGGGCTACCCTGGTCGTCGAGCTTTACGGGTCCGACGATGCGGGCGGGTTCGCCGAGGATCGCGGCGGCACGGTCTGGTGCGACGGCATCCGTCGCGACTATGTGCCCGGGGAGAAGCTGTCCTTCGCGCCGGGCGAAAGCGTGACCCTGCGGCCGGGCGACTGGCACGCCTTCTGGGGCGAGGGCGGAGACGTTCTGGTCGGCGAGATTTCCACCGTGAACGATGACGAAACCGACAACATCTTCCGTGATCCCATCGGGCGGTTCTCGACCATCGACGAAGACACCACGCCGACGCATCTGCTAGTCAGCGACTACGCGACGTGGCTGGCGGCGTGATCCACGACGCCACCGCGGACCCCACGTTTCCGGAGCACCTGGAACGGGCGCGGCTGGACGATCTGCGGCGGGGCGCGGCGCAAGGCGTGAACAGCCGCGTCGCCCTGGCGGTTCGCGATGAAGTCGGTGCCCTGACGGCTGGACTGGACGCTACGACCTCCTATGGGCGGCTGCGCGTCGGTCTGCTTTGGGTCGGGCCCGCGTCCCGCCGGTCTGGGCCAGGCGCTGCTGGACCGCGCTATTGCGCTGGCCAAAGGGCGCGGATGTCATTCAGCGTGGCCCGAAACCTCCAACCGCTCCGCGCTCGCCTTCTACCGCAGCGCAGGGTTCGCCCTGTTCGGCGAATTGCGTAACGCGGCGGGCCAGAA
Organism: uncultured Jannaschia sp.; assembly: GCF_947494055.1. GTDB lineage: Bacteria > Pseudomonadota > Alphaproteobacteria > Rhodobacterales > Rhodobacteraceae > Jannaschia. The sequence continues at coordinate 17,032 of NZ_CANLTR010000040.1, forward strand.
ACCCGAAGGTCATGCGCGCTGGTTCCTGTCTCGCTCGTTCGACAAGGAAGCAACATGACGCTTGACCCGGTCCGCGACCCACGCGCCTTCCTGACCGACCTGTTCCGCATCGCCGTCGATGCGGCGGACCCGATGCAGATCGTCGCCCCGAACTCGCCGCGGCGTCCCGAAGGTCGGCTGCTGGTGATCGGCGCAGGAAAGGCCAGTGCGCGCATGGCCGAGGCGGTCGAGGCCGAGTACGGCCCTTGCGAGGGCCTGGTGCTTACGCGCTACGGCTACGCGCGCCCCTGCGAAGGGATCCAAATCGTCGAGGCCGCGCGTCCGGTACCGGACGCCACGGGCGAGGCGGCGACGGTCCGCGCTGGATATGGGGCAGCGTCTGTCCGCCGACGATCTGGTGATCGCGCTGATCTCGGGCGGTGGATCGGCCCTGCTCTGTGCTCCGAGCGAGGGTCTGACGCTGGCCGACAAGCAGGTGCTCAATACCGCGCTGCTGGCCTCTGGCGCGCCCATCTCGGCGATGAACCGGCTGCGCAAGGTGGCTTCCCGCGCCAAGGGCGGTCGTTTCGCGGCGGCCTGTGTCCCGGCCCGTGTGCTCAGTCTCATCATTTCCGACGTTCCGGGCGACGCGCCGTGGGAAATCGCGTCGGGCCCCACGGTGGGCGACCCGGACGGTTCCGTCGCGGGCGTGGCCGAGATCCTCGACCGCTACGCTATTGATCTGCCGACCCATCTGCGGAATGCGCTGCTGGACGGCGCGGAGCCGCTGTGGGCTTCCGACCCCCGGCTTGCCAATGCCGAAGCGCGTGTGATCGCCGCCCCGCGCCAGTCTCTCGACGCGGCAGCCGACGAGGCCCGCGCGGCCGGGATAACAGCGCGCCAGCTCGGCGACGCACTGGAGGGCGAAGCCCGCGATCTGGCCAAGGCACAGGCGGAAGAAGCGCTCGCCGTCGCCGCCACGATGGCGCCCAGCAATGCCCCCGTGCTGCTTCTTTCCGGCGGCGAATGCACAGTTACAAGGCGCGACGACGGGGTCGGCGGCCCCAATGCCAAATTCGCACTTGCAGCAGCGATTGCGCTTGCGGGCCATCCGCGCATCCACCTGATCGCCTGCGACACCGACGGCGTGGACGGGGCGGTGGAGCTCGCGGGGGCCTATTCGGGCCCCGACACGCTGGCTTACGCCCGTGAGGCAGGTTGTGATCCGGCCCGCGCGCTTGACACAAACGACGCCCACTGATTCTTTGCCACGATCAGCGGCCAGATTGTCACCGGCCGCCTCAGGCTGGGGGAGGCACGGCCAAGACGAGCTGCGTGATCACGGCATCGGCGGCGTAGAAGCCCCAGTGCAGGGCGTAGGTCCATGCGAAGCCGCGCCGGGCGCGCAGGTAGAGATGGGGGACGATCAGGCCGAACAGCGTCGCCGCGACGGTGAAGCGCGCAACGTAGAGCGCGGTGAACCCGTCCAGCGCGAGCGTGAGGTGGAAGCCGCCGGAGAGCGCGGCCATCATCAGCCCGATGGCGCGGATGGGCATCCCGGCCGCGTACGCGCGGCGCACCATCGCGGCGACGAGCACCTGCTGGAACAGGATGTCGGCGGACTTGGGAAGGTAGGACCAGGCGGAGGCGAACATGAACTCCGGCGGGTTGGGAGGCGCGCGCCACACCGACACCTCGGGCAGTAGCGGCAGGGCGAGCGCCACGAAGGCGCCGTAGGCCGCCGGGATCGGCGCGAGGATCGCGGCGTTGCCTGCAATTCCCGGGCGCGTCATCGCACCGGTCAGGACGCTCCGGAACGCCGCAAATGCGAGCGCCGCCCAGCCCAAGTAGTAGACGGCGAAGAGGACGGGTGCGTCGTCGTAGCCGGCCTGCACGCCGGGCGCGTCCGCAAGCGCGTAGTAGCCCCAGCTCGACACCGACCAAAGCACCGCGACGGGGGCAAGCGTCGGCGCCATCCGAGCGAGGGCCCACGGTGCGCCTCCGCCCCCCGTCCCACTAGCTCCGTCCTGCCATGCGGTCATTGCGCGTCCTCCCAGTAATGGCCCTTGCGGCCGGCTGATACATCGTATACGAACTGTTCGCATGGCAAGTTATTGGTTCGCCCTCCACCACCTCCTGCACTCGGCCGATCTGGTCGAAGACGCCCTGCGGCGGCGCCTATCGCGGACCGGCGTCGGCCCGCGCCAAGCGCGGGTGATCGACGCGCTCGCGCGCATGGAGCCCACGTCGCAGGTCGCGCTCGCCCGCGCGTTCGGGCTGGGCGCGGCGGCGATGAGCACGATGACGGCCCGGCTGATCGAGGCCGGCTACGTCAGCCGCGAGACGAACCCAAAGGAGGCGCGGGCGAACTTGCTGCGCCTCACGGACGAGGGGCGCGCGCTGCTGACGGACATCCACGCGGCTTGGCTAGACATTGATCGGTTGATCGAGGGCGCCATCGGCGTGGGGCCCGCCGTCGAACTGGCCGGCCATGCCCGCGCCCTACGTGACGCGCTCGGCGGCCGCGCGCCGGGCACGGTCCCCGACATCGAGACATCCACCGAAGGAACCAAGACATGACCAGACCCATCGCCCTCGGCGCGCTCGCGTCCCTCGCGGCGCTCGCGGGCACGTCCGCCGCCGCCCACCCCAACGGGCCAGCCTTCGACGCCTCGATCTTCACCGAAGAGCCGCAGGTCGTGGACTGCACGCTGGAGGACAGCACTGCCTCCATCTGCTTCGAGTTCACAGTGGCCGCCGCACCCGAGACCTTGGAGATCGGCCCCTTCTGCCCAGCCACGCTGGACGAGGCGGGCGGGCTATGGGCCTGGGACGGCGACGAACCGGGCCTCTACCGCCTCGACCGCGCCTTCTTCGAGATGTTGGCCGCGCAGGGCTACACGTTCTACGATGAGGACGGCACGGTCGCCGTGACGGACATCCGCCTCGACCGCCCCGCGACCGATCACGACTGCCTGTCTGCCTCACTGGACGAGGGCGTGGCCATGACGATCCGTCTGCCGATGGAGCCGCGAATGGCCGAGGCGCCCACCCCGCTGGGCACCGTGGCCGATGTGGGCGTGGGCCTCGACGGCGTGCCGATCTTCGCCGACGCGCCCTCGGTGCTGGAGACCGGGCACCTGCCCGCGCTCGACCTGTGCGGCGGTCACGTCGATCCGGGCGGCTGGTATCACTGGCACGCGACCTCGACCGACATGGCGACGACGCTGGAGGCCGAAGGGGTGGACGCCGAATGCACCGCTGTGGTGCAGGACGCCGCCGCGCCGTTCGGCTTCGCCTTCGACGGATATCCGATGTTCGGCTCCACGGAGGCGGACGGCACGGCGCCCGAAGGGCTGGACGCATGCGGCGGCCATGTCGGCCCGACCGCCTTCGGCGAGACCTACCATTACCACGCCTCCCAGACCTTCCCGAACCTGCCCGCCTGCCTGTCCGGCGTGGTCGCGGAAGGCAACTTCGCCACCACCGCCGCGCAGGGCATTGGCGCGGCCGGAGGACCGGGTGGACCCGGAGGCGGCACCCCTCCAGGCTTCGAGGAGGCCGCCGCGACGCTCGGCATCGAGACCGAGGCGCTGATGCGCGCCATGCAGGAGGCCGGAGGTCCGAACGCCGACCTCACCCAGGTCGCCGCCGTCCTCGGCGTGGCCGAGGCCGCCCTGCGCGCCGTTCTGCTCGCCCGTCCCTGAGACCAGCACGCCAAGGAGACTTCCCATGACCAGGCCCCTGCTTGCCGCGCTGCTCTGCTGCGCCGCCGGTCCTGCCGCCGCCCAGGACGACAACAATCGCCTGACCCATATCGCCGCCTTCTTCGCCGAGGCAGACATGCGCGCGGGCCCGGAGATCGTGGAGTGCACCCTCTCGGGCGGCGCCGAGACGCGATGCGTGCGCTTCACTGTCGCGGCCATGCCGCAGACTTACACGCCGGGGCCGTGGTGCCCGGCGCAGGTGACCGATGGCCCCGAGGCAGGCGGCATCTGGTTCCTGGGCGACGAAGTGGTCGACGTGGACGGCGCGTTCATCACCTCCCTCGCCGAGATCTACGGCGACGAGAACTGGCAGCTCTACGACCCCGAAACCGGCGCCGTGCGCTAAACCGCCACGCTGGATGCCTGCGAGGCCGCCGCCCGCCCCGACGTTGATCCCGAATACCGGAACCACTGCGTCCAGTGCCCGCCCGAGCAGATGCCCGAGGAGGCGGTCATCACCTATGCGATCCCGCTCGATCCCGTGGCGGCGGACGCGCCCGGCCAGACGAGGCGCACCGGATCAGGCGTGGCCCATAATGGCGTGCGCCTCGACGGCCCCGCGCCGGTGGACGCGATCCTCGGCGCCTACACCATCGCCGCCTTCGACGATTGCGGCGGGCACGTGAACCCGGCCGTGGGCTATCACTACCACGCGGTGACGGATTGCCTGGACGGCGCCGGAACGCTCGATGCCACCTTTGGCGCGCCCCTCGGCCTCGCGATGGACGGGCACATGATCTACCCGCATCTGCTCGCGGACGGCACGGAACCCACGGGCCTCGATCAATGCAATGGGTATGAAGTGGACGGCACATATGTCTATCACGCTGGCGCCCCCGGCTCGAACGCGATCCTCGGCTGCCTCGTGGCGCAGGCGGGCTGCACGCTGAATGACCCGGAGGGCACTTGCGATGCCTCCGCCACCGCCCGTCGCGGCCCCCCGCCGCGTGACTGATCCCCCTTCGCCGGCAGCTTCCCGCTCCGAAGGGCGCGGCCTTATCCCGAAAGCCCCCGCCCATGCTTGATATCGAATGGCCCGCCCTGTTGCGCGAGCTGATCACGCTCTTCGTCGTGATCGACCCCGTGGGCACCGTGCCGGTCTATCTCTACGCGGTCGCCTCCGTGCCCCGGCACCTGCATCGCCGCTTCGCGCTGCGGGCCGTGGCCATCGCCACGCTCGTGCTTCTGGCCTTCCTCGCCTTCGGGCAGATGGTGCTGGAGACGCTCGGCCTGCGTCTTGGCTCGTTCCAGATCGCGGGCGGGATCGTCCTCTTCCTCTTCGCGCTCTCGATGATCTTCGGCGAGTCCAAGCCCCAGGCCGAGATCGCCGAGGCCGAGCGCGACCACTTCGCCGGCGCCGTCTTCCCCCTGGCCATCCCGTCCATCGCCTCGCCCGGCGCGATGCTGGCCATCGTGTTCCTCACCGAGAACCGCACCAACACCCTGCAAGAGCAGGCCGTCACGGCGGCGCTTCTGCTGGTCGTGCTGGCGCTCACGCTCGTGCTCTTGCTCGCGGCCGGCCTCGTGCACCGCCTTATCGGCGACACGGGCGCCTCCGTCATCTCCCGCGTCATGGGCATTGTCCTCGCCACCATCGCGGTCGACGCCATCCTCGGCGGCTTCGACGCCATGGGCGTCTTCGACGTCGCGCCCCCTGAGAACCCCAGCCCCCTCAGCGAGGCGGCGGACTGACCCCGAAAGGACCACGCCGATCTTCCTCCTCCTCGCGCTCGCCCCGGCGCCCGCCCTGACCGAGACCTTCTTGGCCGATGTCTGGGCCGACAACTGGTTCGAGATGCGCGTGGACGGCGTGCAGGTGGCCGAGGACTCCGTCCCCATCACCACCGAGCGCGGCTTCAACGCCGAGACTTTCGCCTTCGAGGCAGAGCGTCCCTTCACGATCGGCCTCGTCGCGCGCGACTTCATCGAGGACGACACGGGGCTCGAATACATCGGCACGCGCCGCCAGCAGTTGGGCGATGGCGGCGTGATCGCGCAGGTGCGGGATGCCTTCGGCGCTACCGTCGCCGTGACGGACGCGGGCTGATCCTGCCTCGTGATCCACCGCGCACCGCTCGACGCCGCCTGCGCCGAGGCGGACGCGCGCGCCATCGAGCACATCGCCGCACGGTTGGGCGAGCCCGTTTCCGTCGACGACCTCGTCGCCCGCGTGGGCATGAGCCGCGCCGTGTTTCATCGCCGCTTCAAGGAGGCGACCATCCGCTCGCCCATCCAGTTCGCCAAGGCCATGCGGCTGAACGAGGCCGCCATGCGCATCAGTGCCGGCACGACCGTGAGCAAGGCAGCGATGGAGGTGGGCTACGCTAGCCCATCGCATTCAGCCGCGAGTTCAAGCGCATGTACGGGCATTCGCCGAGGGCTTGGCGCGGGAGCCAAGCGTCAGCGACGGCGAAGAGGCCATTCCAGCGAGCTCACCTTGCCGCCCGACTTTGTATGCGGGCACACCCCCTCGATCAGACGGTCACGACGACCTTGCCGATCGCATCGCCGCCGGTAAGGCGGTCCTGCGCCGCGCCAATCTCGTCCAGGGTGAACGCCGTGTCGTCGAGGATGGGGCGCAGGGCGCCCGCATCGGCGATCCGGGCCAGATCGCGTAGGATCTCGCCATGGGCCGCGCGTCCGACGTTGTGCAGCATCGGGATCAGCATGAACACGACGTGCAGCGACAGTCCCCGGAAGTGCGCGCCCGAGAGGTCCACCGCCTCGAGCGCCACCGTGGTCGCCACATGGCCGTTCAGCTTCGCCGCCTCGAAGGAGCGGGGCAGGTTCGCGCCCCCAACCGTGTCGAACACGACGTCGAAGCCCGTGCCGCCCGTGTGACGCGCGACGATGTCGGCGGTATCGGCCGCCTTAAAGTCCACCGCCGTGGCACCCAGCCCGTCGATCGCTGCCAGCCGCGCCCCGCCGGTGTCGGTGGCGACCACCTCGGCGCCCATGTGCCGAGCGAGCTGCACCGCGACGTGGCCCACGCCGCCCGAGCCGCCCTGGATCAGCACCGTCTGTCCGCCAGACAGGCCGGCCCGCGACAGGGCCTCGTGTGCGGTGATGCCGACGAGCGGCAGGGCCGCCGCCTCGCGCATCGTCAGCGACGCGGGCTTCGGGGCGACGAGACGGGCATCCGCGACGATCTTCTCGGCCAAAGCGCCCTGGAGGTCGGCGAGGCCGCCGGCGCAGCCATAGACCTCGTCCCCCGGCGCAAAGTCAGTCACACCGTCGCCCACGGCCTCCACCGTGCCTGCGAAGTCCATGCCCAGCACCGCCGGGAAGGCCGGCGCGAAGGGCAGGTCCGTGCCCATGTTGCGGATCATCGTGTCCACGGTGTTCACGCTGGTCGCGGCCACGCGGACGAGGACGTGGCCGGGCGCAACCTCGGGCTCCGGCAGGTCAGCGGCCTCGAAGGGGGCGATCTCACCGTAGGTGTTCAGGGTCATGGCACGCATGGGAAAGTCTCCGAGTTGGTTTCGGAAAGATACCTATGCCATCCCTCGCAGCGAATAACCGGAGCAAATCCGGAGTCAGCCTTCGCGATCCGCAGATAATGAGCCGCTTGTTTGCCAAGGCAGTTGGCGCCCAATCCGTTCCACGAGGAAGTCGATCAGCACGCGCACCTTCGCCGTCAGCACGTTGGCCTTGGGGTAGACGAGCCAGAGCACCGCGCGGTCGTCGACCTCCCACCCCGGAAGCACGCGGACAAGCCGCCCTTGCGCGAGGTCGTCCTGCACCAGCCAGAGCGCATTGGCCGAGATGCCCGCCCCGGCCAGGGTCGCTGCGCGCTGGCTCGCCCCGTCGTCGATACGGATGCGCTCGCCTTCTCCGAAGGTCGACCGCGCCCCGCCAGGCCCCAAGAGCGGCCGGGGCCCGGATCGCCCGAAGGCGAGCAGGCGATGGCGCTCGAGGTCATCCGGCCCTTCTGGCGTGCCGTGAGCGTCGAGATAGGCAGGCGCGGCCACCAACACGCGCGGGTCGTCAGCCAGCTTGCGAGCCATCAGCCCGGAGTCGGCCATGGGCGCGGAGCGCAGGGCCAAGTCGAACGATCCTTCGATCGGATCGAAGGGCAGGTCCGTCAGGCGCAAGTCGAGCGAGAGGCCGGGATGGCGGTCCAGGAGTTCCGGCAGCAGCGGCGCGACGTAGAGCTGTGCGAAGGTGGACGACGCAGCGAAGCGCACGAGGCCAGAGACCTCCGCCGTCCCCTGCCCGAGTGCCGCGAGCCCCGCGTCCGCCTGGGTGACGACCTCGCGCGCGAAGGGCAGGAACGCTGCGCCCTCCGTCGACAGCGACACTTTGCGCGTCGAGCGGTGCAGCAGGTCCGCGCCAACCGCGCGCTCCAGCTTGGCCAACCGCGCCGACGCGGCGGCAGGTCCGAGTCCCAGATCGCGCCCGGCGGCGGAGATGTTCAGCCGGTCGGCGGCCGCAACGAAGAGGCGCAGGCTCAGGATATCCATAGATTGCCCGGATTTGGCGAAGACTGTTTCCGAAACACATCTGTTTATTCGGGGAGTGCAAGGGCCGACCTATCGGTCAGTCGAAAGATGTTAGGAAAGGACCGAGAGATGACCGCGTATTCCGTGCTGGAAGTGACCCCCAAGACCGAGGACTGGATCGAGGACTACCTGCCGACCGCCAATAAGGTGATCGCCCGCCATGGCGGCAGGTACCTTGCGCGCACCCAGACCCATGAGGTGCTCGAAGGCGAGAACCGCGAAGTGGGTCTGCGCATCGTGATCGAATGGCCGTCCATGGACGCGGCCCACGCCTTCGAGAGCGATCCCGAATACGCGCCGCACCTCAAAGCGCGTCTCGCCAACTCGCGCAGCCATCACGCGTTGATTGCCGGCATGGACGACCTCGCCTGACCGCCACGGAATCTGGGAAGGAGATCGCCATGCTAGACGATGCCGAACGGTTCGCCCCTCTGAACCGTGCCTATGCCGATACCTTCCGCCCCGGCCGGCTGAGCGTCGGTCTCGTCGTGCCGATCGACGCCTACCCGGACGCCCGGGCGCCCGAGGTCGCCGATCACGTGGCCCGCATCAGGCTGGCCGAACGGCTGGGCTTCGCCGCCATCTGGCTGCGCGACGTGCCCTTCGACGTGCCGAGCTTCGGCGATGCGGGCCAAGTACTCGACCCGTTCGTGCTGCTCGGCGCGCTGGCGGCCTTGACCGACCGGATCGCGCTCGGAGTGGCGAGCCTGATCCTCCCGCTGCGCCACCCGGCGCATGTCGCCAAGGCCGCGGCCAGTGTGGACACGATGTCGGGCGGGCGGCTCCTGCTCGGCGTCGCTTCAGGGGACCGGCCAGAGGAATACCCCACGATGGGTGCCGACCATGCAGGCCGCGGCGACGCGTTCCGCGCGGCCTTCGACTACGTGCGCCGCATGGCCGATCCCTTCCCGGTATTCGAGAATGCGTTTGGCGCGCCGGACGGACGCGGTGACCTGCGGCCCAAACCGGTCGCGGGCCGCCTTCCAATGCTAATCACAGGCGGATCGCAGCAAAGCTCCGATTGGGGTGCGGCGAATGCGGACGGCCTAATCACTTATCCGCGTGCGGCGGCCGAACAGGCGCGCGCGCTTTCACGCTGGCGGGACCGTATTCCCGAAGGCCAGTCGCCGAAGCCGGTGATGCAGCCGCTTTACGTCGATCTGGTGGACGATCCGGACGCGCCGGCCACGCCGCTGCATCTGGGCTTCCGGTCGGGCATCCGGCCCCTGGCCGAGTATCTGCGCGCCGTGCGAGCGGCTGGGGTGAACCACGTCGCGCTAAACCTGCGCTTCAACCGCGCCCCCATCGAACGGACGCTGGAGCGCCTCGCCGCCGACCTCCTCCCCCTCTTCCACGACGGAGACGACGCATGAAGACGATCCTGATCACCGGCGCCACGGACGGCATCGGCCGCGAGACCGCCAAGGCGCTGGCCGCCGATGGGCATCGCGTGCTGATTCACGGGCGCAGCGCCGAGAAGCTCGACGCGATCGCCCACGAGCTCGGCGGCGCCGCGACCTACCGCGCCGACCTATCGCGCCCACACGAGGTCCGCGCCCTCACCAAGGCGGTGCGCGCGGACCATGGCCGGCTCGACGTGCTGATTAACAACGCCGGCGTCTACAACGCCCCCGAGGCGCAGACGGCGGACGGGCTCGACATCCGCTTCGCAGTCAACACCGTTGCGCCCTACGTCCTGACGCGGAGCCTGTTGCCGATCGTGCCCACCGAGGGGCGGATCGTGAACCTGTCCTCCGCCGCGCAGGCGCCCGTCGATCTGGCTGCGCTGGCGGGGGACAGGCCGCTCGGCGCGGGCCAGGCATACGCGCAGAGCAAGCTGGCCCTGACGATGTGGACGAACGCACTTGCGACCGAACTCGGCCCGCATGGCCCCGTCGCCGTGTCGGTGAACCCCGGCTCGCTGCTGGGCACCAAGATGGTGCGTGAGGCCTTCGGCACGTCGGGCAACGACGTGCGAACCGGCGTCGACATCCTCGTCCGCGCCGCGCTGTCGGACGAGTTCGCGGATGCTAGGGGCCGCTACTTCGACAACGATGCGGGTCGGTTCGGCCCGCCCCATCCGGACGCCGGCGATCCTGCCAAGTGCGAAGCCGTCATGCGGATGGTCGAGACGCTGATAACCTGACACCTCGGCCAAACGTCGCGACCGGGTGCGCCCGTGAGAAACACGCTCGTGGAACGGGTCAGCTGTCGCAATAGCGTCCGTACAGACTTTCAGAACGGTCCAGCAGCCAAGTCTAGATCCATACGGAGCATCATGCTGCATTCGCAGCATGATTCGCCGAAGCCGCCCTTCATGTTAAGCGCAGCATCCGGGAAATTCGGGCTCGAAGCAGCTAATCGCCGCAGCAGGGACGAACGGCCGGTTCGGGACCACGCCCTAGTCGATCGCCTCGAACTGGACGCCGGCCCCATCGCCGAAATACCGGACGTAGCGGTCGAAGATGGCCCGAAACTCGGTCCGCGCCCGCACCGCCTCGTCGTTGAGGCAGTTCAGGTAATCCTCGGTGCCGTCGATGTAGTCCTGGTACTGCTCGTCGATCAGCGCGCGCAGCTCGGGGTCGTCCTCGGGCGGGGCATAGGCGAAGGGCGCCTCGGGCGGCAGGCATCCGACCTGGGCCGCAGCCAGGGTCGGCGCCGTCGTCATTGCCATCAGCAGGATTGCGCCGCGGATCAATCCGTGTAGCGCACGCGGATGCGCGAGCTGCGCCCGGTATCGAACCGTTGCCAGCCTTGCGAGTATTCCTGGTCCGTCCCGGGCTCGAGCGTCAGATTGACCCGGAAGTCGCGGCGCTCGGGGGCGGTCTTGTTGGTGTAGCTCGTCACCGTGTTGTCGCCCTCGGGCGTCCAGCCGTGCCGCTGATAAGCGCTGTCGTAGCAGAACGTGTTGACCGTCTGGCTCCAGTAGCCGTCATCAGCGCCGGTGGTGCGGTGGTAGAGATGCTTGCCTTCGGGGCATTCCCATCCTGCGGGCGAAGTCACCTCCTCGAACGCGTAGTCGATGTCGTAGGCGTCGTATTCCGCCCCGTTCGACATGGCGCAGAAGCCGATGGGGAATTTGCCGTCCCGCAGGCGGTCCATCATGTGATCGAAGGCGTCGGCGCAGCCGGACGGAAAGCCACCGGGCATGCACAGGAGCAGCTTACAGTCCATGTCGTAGTCCGCGGCCGAGGCGGTGGACGGGGCGATGCTAGCGAAGGCGGCGATCGCGGCCGTGCCGGCAAGGGCGATCGAGACGGAGCGGGTGCGGACAGAGGTGGTCATGTCATCTCCGGAAGGTGAGCCGCGAGGGGAACAAACAGGATTCTACCACAGGGAAACGAACCATGAATCCTCAAAATGCGCGACGTACGAGAACGGCCGAGGCTGTGTGAAAGCTCGGCCGAAGTGTGTGGACGCAGGACGGCTTCCTCAGAAAGCCCGCGAAACGGTGCCTCGGTTCTGACTGCGTCACGATCTCCGTGCCGCAGCAGGAAGTTGTTCCATCAACTTGCGTGAGAGCCGAGTTTCCACACAGCCTCGGCCCGATACTGTTGAAAAACTCCCTCGACCAGCGATCACCCGCCTCTGCCCAGAATTCCGTTCTTTCGACAGTCGAATTTGACCCTCTGACGGGGCATTATAGTCAGTTGCGAGAACGGACGTTCTAAAAGTTCGAGCCGTTTCGACGCCACCCGAGTTTTCACGAAGCCTCGGCCCTGAGCCGTCGTTCGCAAGGGTGGGCCCCGCTGCGGCGCAGCTCACCGAACCTGTCTTCCGTGGCATATTGCAGCATTATATGGCGGGCGAAGCTCAGCAGTTTAAGAACGAAGCTGGCACTGCGCGCATAGTGCGCCTGATCCTGCGCAGGCTGAAAAAGGTCCGCGCCGTTGAGAGGTCTTCATGCAACGATCAGATCACGACCTAGATCGCCTCGACGCGCTTCTGAGCGCCTTGCCCGCCGAGAACGCGCCGATGACGCTCAGCGAACTCGACGGCTACATCGTCGGCGTTCTGGCCTGCCCGGAGATGATCCCTCCCTCGGAGTGGTTGCCCGAGGTGTGGGGAGAGACGGGAGAGGCGGACTTCCCCGACCAGAAATCGGCCGAAGAAACCGTCGGTGCGGTGATGGTGCACTACAACGCCGTCGTTCAGGCGCTCAAAACTTCGCTCTGGGTCGAACCGATTTACCTGGTCGATCCCGAAGAGGACGATGTCCTGTGGGAGCCTTGGGTGGACGGCTTCATGCACGCGATGCGGCTGCGCCCAGAGACTTGGAGCCAATTCCTCGATCGCGCCGATGATGAGACACGGACGACGATGATCTTCCTGATGGCGCTTCAGGACATCAACACCGGACAGAGCAAGTTCACGGATGAAGAGATCGAACAGATCGACGCCGAAGCCCCGGATCTGATCCCGAACTGCGTCGCCACGATCCTCCACCAATCTCGCCCAGAGCTCTCAGGCGGGGCTGTCGAAAATCCACCCGAGATGCCGTTCAGGGCCTCTTCCCGGCCGGGCCGGAACGATCCGTGCTCCTGCGGATCGGGACGCAAGTATAAAAAATGCTGCGGCTGGCACTAAGTCGTCGTCCGGCATGCTCCGGCCGAGGCTGTGTGGAAACTGCCTGTCATGCTATACTTTCCCGAGGCATTTGGGGGTCAGGATGGCTGGTTTCATTGACGGCATCGACCGACAGCAGACGACGCTTTTCCCGGATCGGCTCGAGGACTGGATCGACGAGGATCACCTGGTTCGGGTGGTGGATCTCTTTGTAGACGACCTCGATCTGACCGCGCTCGGCTTCGTCCGCTGTGCTCCGGCCAGGACCGGGCGTCCGGGCTACCACCCCGCGATGCTGCTGAAGCTTTTCATCTACGGCTACCTGAACCGCATCCCGTCCAGTCGACGGCTCGAACGCGAGGCGGGGCGCAATGTAAAACTCATATGGCTGACCGGGCGGCTCGTTCCGGATCACAAGACCATCGCGGACTTCCGGCGTGACAATGGCGTTGGTATCCGTCGGACCTGCGCGCAGTTCGTGGAGCTTTGCCGCCGGATCGGGGCGCTCAAGGGGGACTGCGTCGCCATCGACGGCAGCAAGTTCAAGGCAGTCAACAACCGTGACCGGAACTTCACCAAGGGCAAGATCGCCAGCCGCCTGGCCCACCTCGAGGCTGACGTCGGGCGCTACATCGACGAGATGGTTCGGATCGACCGCCAGGAAACCGGCGAGGTGCGGGAGGAGAGTGTCGCCCGGCTCGCGCGTCGATACGGCCGCATCCGGCAAGAGATCGCGCGCCTGAAGGCGATGGACGAGGCGTTGACCGATGC
>NZ_CANLTR010000041.1 GCF_947494055.1 uncultured Jannaschia sp.
ACCGCTGTCGAACGCCGCAAGGGACCCGGTCGACCACCGACACGCGCGACACCGAAAACGCTCGCTGATTGACGCTCGCATTGCCTCGCCTGAACTGTTCCCGAAGACTGCGTCGTTGCATCATTAGAAATGTTCCCGGAGCGGTTTTGTTCGGGGGCAGGCATGAGGCGGATCAGCATGGGAACGAGAGACGAACTTCTGGAGGCTGTGGCGGCGCGATATCGTGCCGCGACGAGAACGGAGAAGGGCCGTATTCTGACCGAGTTCGCGGAGATCTCCGGGTATCACCGCAAGCATGCGGAACGACTCCTCCGGTGTGACCGTGTCACGGACCGGTCGCAGCCACGGCCAGCCCGCCGGGTGTACGACCAGGCCGTGCGAGAGGCGCTGGTGGTGCTCTGGGAAGCGTCCGACCGGATTTGCGGGAAGCGGCTGAAGCCTCTTATTCCGCTGCTGGTTCCGGCGATGGAGCGGCATGGCCATCTTGCACTGGTATTCGGAGCCAGCGCGGCCGCGCACCCGCAGATGACCTCTGACGCGCTGCGCAATATGGAGGCTTCGCGCGTCAGAGGTCATCAGGAACCGTCGGACCACGGAGCCCGCGGGAGCAAGCATTCTCAGGAGCATTTGGCTGAGGCAACGACATGATCCCTCAGGAACATCCGTGGATGCGGCAATACGTCTTCTCATCCAAATTGTCGCGCTACAATGTGCATCATACGGCGCGCCCGGGCACATGGCTGGCGGGGATGCTGTCGCGCAAGCCGCCGATGCTTGTGCGCGTGGCACTGGCGAACAAGATGGCGCGCATCGTCTGGGCCCTGATGGCCCGGGGCGGCGTCTACCAGTCTCCGGTCGCGGCGGCATAAGCCGACTGCGGGTCGCGAGGACGTCGGAGCGAAAGAGGGCAAGGAGAAGTTTGGCGCAACGGTCGTAAGACAGGATAGGGAAAACCAGTCTGCAACAAAGTGCCATCGAGCACGCGGCGTTGATTTGGACCCAATCCGCGAACACCATACGGGCCCGCGACATATGTGATCTTGCCCCGAGAAAGTGGACGGGTCAGGCCGCCATGCGCTCCATGTCGGCTGGTGAACAGAGGTGGCTCGGTTTGTGTGAACAGCTTCCGGGCTTCGCTAAGTGGATCTCCGCGATAGTTATGCCGCCGCTGGGATTGGCTATGGCTGGTTGAGATAGGTGCTGTCAGGCGTCAGCCCGCCGAGCGATGAGTGGGGCCGCGTGCCGTTGTAGAAGCCGAGATAGCGGTCGATAGACGCTCGGGCTTCGGAGACGCTGGCATAGGCCCGCAGATAGACTTCCTCGTATTTGATCGTCCGCCGGAGCCGTTCGACCACTGCCCCGCAGGGCATCGCTTCGCAATGTCCCGGGAGGGAAAGACGTTGTCGCGCCAGGCGCCGTCCGAAACAGTTTGAATAGGCCGCCGCCGGGAGCAAGATTTCTTAGGAACATTCCGATAATGCAACGACATGATCTTGCAAGAATATCTCCCAGTTTAGGAAATACGAGCTCCCTTGAAAATGCCACCGTGACGTCGCCGCCGGCGTCAGTGTAGTTGCGTGACGAGGCGGTGGTCGAGATAGGCGTCGATCGCCTCGGGCCCGCCTTCTGTTCCGTAACCCGAGTCGCGGATGCCGCCGAACGGCAGTTCAGGAAGGCCGAGCCCGATATGGTTAATCGACAGCATCCCGGCACGCATACGGTCGCGCAGGATTTGCTGGGTTCGCCCCGAAGTGGTGAAGGCATAGGAGGCAAGCCCGATCGGCAGACGGTTCGCCTCGGCCAATGCGTCGTCGATCCGGTCGAAGCGGTTGATGACCGCAACCGGGCCGAACGGTTCGTCGGTCATGATCCGCGCGGTGTCAGGAACGTCGGTCAGGACGGTGGGCTCGAAGAACCAGCCCTTGTTCCCCAGCCGGCGTCCACCAAGTGCGATCTTCCCCCCGTGTTCCGTTGCGTCGGCGATCATCTCCTCGATCGCGGAGGGGCGGCGCGAGTTCGCAAGCGGTCCCATGTCCGTCCCGTCGGCATCGCCCGGACCGGTCCGAATTGCACGAGACCCGTTGACGAAGGCCTCGACGAAGCGATCCGCGACGCGCTTCTGCACGAGGAAGCGGGTGGGCGAGATGCACACCTGCCCAGCATTTCGGTACTTTGCGGGCACGAGCGCGGCAACGGCAGCGTCGATGTCGGCATCCTCCGCCACGATGACGGGGGCGTGGCCGCCGAGTTCCATCGTGGCGCGCTTCATGTGCTGACCGGCGAGGCCGGCAAGCTGCTTGCCTATCGCGGTGGACCCGGTGAAACTGATCTTCGCGATCGCGGGGTGCGGGATCAGGTAGGACGAGATTTCGGCCGGATCTCCGTAGACCAGTCCGAGCACGCCGGCCGGCAGCCCGGCATCCTCAAAGCATCGGATGAATGCGGCAGGGGAGGCCGGCGTCTCCTCTGGCGCCTTGACGATCATAGAGCACCCGGCGGCCAGCGCGGCGCTCATCTTCCGTGCGATCTGCATGACTGGGAAGTTCCACGGCGTGAATGCCGCGACCGGGCCAACCGGTTGCTTCAGGGTCATCTGAGTAACGCCGGGCACACGGGCCGGCACGACCATGCCGTAGGTGCGGCGAGCTTCCTCGGCAAACCAGTCGATTGTATCGGCGGCCGAGTGAAGCTCGATCCGAGCCTGCGCCAGCGGCTTTCCCTGCTCGGCCGTCATCAACGCAGCGATCACTTCGGTCCGTTCGCGCAGAAGCGCCGAAGCTCGGTGCATGAGGCCTGAGCGATTGAAGGGAGAGGTGGCACTCCAGATTTCGAAACCGCGGACGGTGGCGTCGAGCGCATCGTCGAGGTCTGCGAGCGTCGCACAGGCCACCCGCCCGATCTCGTCCTCCGTTGCCGGATTCAGGACGGGCAGGGCGTCACCATCCGCGCCAGTGCGCCATTCGCCGTCGATCAAAAGCCGGGTAGTGGGATAGTCGTGCATGAAGAACCCTTAGGTTTCGAGAAATAGAAACGTTTCTATTTTCGGTTATGACTTTAGATGTCAATTGCCGAACGCACGGCACTCAGCGCACGACGTGGGGCGGGGTGGTGGTGTTGCCGACGATCATGGAGACTGGAGAAAGCCGTTCCCTCGGCGTACGGTCCGGCGTTCCGAGCCGGTCGAGCAGCAGGCGCGCCGCGGCATGACCAATGTCGCGACGCGGCTGCTCGATTGTTGTCATGCGCGGCGCATCGGGAAAGGCCCGGTGCCAGATTGCGTCCCAGAACGTGTTATCGTAACCGGTGACCGACATATCGCGCGGCACGCTGAAGCCCAGTTCCTGCGCACGCTCAATCAAGCCGAGCGCGACGAAGTCATTGGAAGCGATCACCGCCGTGGGACGATCCTCGGGCGCCACGCTCAGCAGCGCGTCCGCGGCGGAACGTCCGTGTTCCGCCGCGTATCCGCCCGTGACCACGGCATGGTCGGGGACGGTCAGGCCGAGCCTCTCCATGCGCTCGAGGAAGCGGCTATGGCGGTCACGGGCGGTCGAAGAATCGGGCGGACCCGTGATATAAGCGATCCGCCGGTGCCCCAGCCCAGTCAGGTGATCGAGCAGCAAATCGATGCCCTGCCTGTTGTCCGGACCGACATAATCAAACGCCCCGGGCTCCGGCGTTCGGTTGACGAAGACCGTAGGCGGCCCGTGGCGAAGCGTTTCGACCAGCTCCCGGTCCACCGATTGCGACACTAGGATCAGCCCGTCGGCCAGCCGCTCCATCATCTCGCGCACGAAGGCCGCCTGACGCGCAGGCTGCCCTTCGGTGTTGCACAGCAGGAGCGTGATCCCTTCTTTCGTCAGAACCTCATCGGCACCGCGCACGATGCGCGGGAAGATCGGATTAGTAATGTCAGCGATCAGGATGCCGACCGTGTGGGACCTCTGTGTGCGCAGGGTGCGTGCGATGGCCGAGCCGCGGTAGCCGAGTTGTATTGCCGTCTCCTCGATCAGCTGCCGCTTGACCTTGTCCACGTAGCCCGAACCCGACATCGCCCGCGCAGCTGTGGAGCGAGACACGCCAGCGGCGCGCGCAACATCGGCTAGTGTGGGAGACTTTTCCATTTGAACTCGCAGCCTTGGCGTTCAATCGGAGTAGCCGTGAGGCGGAGCGTGTTCAAGGCGCATGGATTGGAGATTGACTGTGTAAATCAGGTGTGGGATGGATCTCATGTGAGATCGGTCCCACATGCTCGGGGAGGGCAGGGACCAGGGAGGACAGCCTTGACGATTGCGCGGATGACACCCGGCGCGTGGACCCTTGATACGTTCGGGGGCACGGCGCCTACCGGCGCCTGCCCGCGCCTAGAGCGCGCGGCGGCAGCGGGTCCGCTTCGGCGTCGTGGCTTCCGGGCTGACCCGGTCGCTCACCGCCGTTCCGCCCCCGGGGGCGGGAGCGGATGGACCTTCCTTGACCGACACGCAATACCGGCATCGCGCCGGGCAGGCGGGACGCACGTTCCGTCCCGCCGCGCGACCGCATCCCCCGCACACCGGCCCGCCCTGGCCACCGCTAAAGACGAAAGGACGCCCCAGCGATGACCGACATCCCGACCGAAACCCCCGACTCTGATCGGCGGGGCTTTTCCAGGCGGCTGCCGGCCGGCATGGTGCCGTTCCTGCTAAAATACAGCCACGTCATTACCTTCCTGGTGCTGTTCGTGCTGGCAAGCGTCGCGTCGCCGTTCTTCCTCGACGTGACCAACCTGCTGAACCTCGTGCGCGGGGCCTCCATGGTGGGCATCGTGGCGGTCGGCATGACGATCGTCATCCTGTGCCGCGGCATCGACCTATCTGCCGGCTCCATCGTCGGGGTGGCCGCAGTTGCGGCGGCGGCCAGTGCCGGATTGACATCGCCCGTGGCGTGGCTGCTGGCGCTGGCGCTCTGCACGTTTCTGGGCGCGATAAACGGGCTTCTGATCACCAAGCTGAACCTTCAGCCGTTCATCGCCACGCTCGCGATGATGATTTTCGCCCGGGGCTGCGTGTACCTGTACTCCGACGGCGGCGATGTCTACGCGCAGGGCGCCGACGGGATGTTCCGCTGGCTCGGGTCAGGCTACATCTTGGGCGTGCCGGTGCCGGTCGTGCTCTTCGTTGGGACCTGGGCGATCTTCGTTTACATCATGCGCCACACTCGGTGGGGCCGGCATGTCTATGCCGTCGGCGCGAACGAGGAAGCGGCTCGGATCTACGGCGTTGCGGTAGACCGCATCAAGATCCAGGTCTACGCGCTGTCGGGCTTCCTGGCCGGTGTCGCGGGCCTGATCCTGGTAAGCCGGATCTCGGTCGCCGAACCCAATGCCGGCAACCTTTACGAACTCGACGCGATCGCCGCGACGCTGATCGGCGGGACGGCCTTCGATGGGGGCGTGGGCGGCGTGGCCGGCACCATCCTCGGCGTGCTGATCCTCGCTATGATCACCAACCTTCTGAACCTGATGAGCGTATCGCCCTTCGTGCAGATGCTGGCGATGGGGATCATCATCGTGGTCGCCGTGGTGGTGAGCGATCTGCGCAACCGAAAATCATGAACCGACACCCATCGAGAAGGAGGAGCTCGATATGACTGACCAACCCCGTAACAGACTGATCCGCCCGTCGCGCCGTAGCTTCCTGCGCGCCGGCGCCGGCATCGGTGCCGCGGCTCTCGCCAGCCCCTACGTGATCGGCTCGGCCCGCGCGCAAAGCCCGGTCGCCGGCAAGACCATCGGGTTCTCGCAGTCCTACGCTACCGACGAATGGCTCCGCGCCCAGCGGGAGGACGTGCACGGCACCGCGGAGAAAAAGGGCCTCGAGGTCATCACGACTGACGCCCGCGAGAACCCGGCACAGGAGATCCGAAACCTCGAGGATCTCGCGGTGCGCGGCGTCGACGCTGTGATCATGATCACCTATTACCCCGAGGCCGTCGGGCCGGGGGTGCAGGCTCTCAACCGCCGCGGCATCCCGGTGATCGTGATGTCCTCGGCGCTCAACGAAGGGCAGGACTACGCCGCGCATCTCGCCGCTGACACCTACGGCACCGCGCAGCAGGCGGGCGCCTACTACATTGATCGCATGGGCGGTGCCGGCAAGTCGGTGCACATCATGGGGCGGCCCGGATCGCTTGTCAGCCAAGCGCGCGGCAACGGCTGGAAGGACGCACTGAACGAGGTCCCCGAGATGGAGATCGTCGCCGAGGCCATCGCGAACTACTCGCGTTCCGAAGCGCTGCAGATGATGGAGGACTTCCTCCGCGCCAATCAGGAGATCGACGGCGTCTACTGCCACAACGACAACATGGCCAAGGGCGCGCTGCAGGCCATCGAGGAGGCCGAACGTCAGGACGAGATGTTCGTGACCGGCTTCGACGGCATCGCCGTCGAGACTTTCCAGATGATCAAGTCTGGCCGGCTCGCTGGGACATTTGTCTACCCAACCTTCGGCGCCGAGGCGGTCGAGGTCGCATCGCGCGTGATGCAGGGGCAGGACGTGCCAAAAGAGATCATCTTCCCCTCGCCGATGATCAACCAGGACAACATTGACCAGTTCTACGACGCCGAGGCGAACAAGCGCTTGGTGCCCGAGGTCGATCTCGAAGCACTCGGGCTCTGACGTCCGGTGCCCCTCCCTACCGGGCGCGGAAGGTCCTTTACGCGCTCGGTCCCTGACACAGTCCACAGGAGTAATTCATGATCGCTGCCGACACCCGCATCGGCGCCGGGACGACCGCCGCCGCGCCACCCGCGGGCGCCCCGTTCCTTTCGATCCGCGGCCTAACCAAGCGCTATGGCGGGCATGTCGCGAACGACTCGATTAACCTCGACGTCTATCCCAACGAAGTGCTGGCGCTGGTCGGGGACAACGGGGCCGGCAAGTCGACCTTCATCAAGATGATCTCGGGGGTGCATCGGCCGACATCGGGACGCATCCGTATCGACGGCAAGGACGTCGAGATGCACAGCCCGAACGATGCGCGCGATGCCGGGATCGAGACGCTGCACCAGAACCTGTCGCTGGTCGACGTGTTCACGGTGCAAGAGAACATCTTCATGGGGCGCGAACTCCAGCGCAAGATCGGCGGCTTGGTACCATCGCTCGACCACGCCGAGATGCGGCGCCGGACCGAGGACCTGTTCGAGGAACTCGGCCTGCCCAAGCCCGACATGAACCGCACCGTACGTGCGCTGTCCGGCGGTCAGCGGCAGGCTGTGGGGATCGCGCGGTTACTGCTCGACTCCAACGTGCGCCTGCTGATCATGGATGAGCCGATGGCGGCGCTCGGAGTCGAGGAAAGCCGACTGGTGCTGGAGCTGATCCAGCGGCTGAAGGCCAAAGGTTTCGCGGTACTCATCATCTCGCACAACCTTGACCACGTGTTCCAGGTCGCCGACCGGATTGCGATTCTCAAGACCGGCCGCATGGTCGGCGCGGTGGAACGCGACGAGGTCGAGCACGACGCTCTAGTACACACCATTGTCGGCGGCCGCCTGCCCGATCACCTGGCGCATCGCCGCGCGGAGAACTTAACATGAAGTCCAAGCTGATAACGGCGGCCGAGGCAGTGTCGCGCATCCCCGATGGCGCCACCCTCGCGGTCGGGGGATCGCTCCTGCGAAGACAGCCGATGGTCTTCGTGCGCGAACTGGTGCGGCAGAACCGACGCGACCTAGCGCTGCTGACTTGGGCGACGACGCTCGCCACTGACATGCTGGCCGCGGCCTGCGCTGTTCGCCGATGGGACGGCATTTATGCCGGGTTCTTCCGCCTCGGCCTCGCCCCGAATTTTCGCCGAGCGGTGCAGGACGGCACCATAGAAACGCACGACTATTCAGAGAGCGCCATGGTTGCGCGGTTCCGGGCCCGAGCCATGGGGCTCGAGTTCCTGCCAAACCGGGCGATGCTCGGCACCGGGATGGAGACCAAGAGTCCGGACGCGGTCAAGCGCATCACCTGCCCCTATACCGGTAAGCCGGTGCTGGCGCTCAGGGCGGCGGACGCGGATTTCACCATCCTGCACGGCTATGCCGCGGATGAATACGGCAACGTGCAATGGCCGATCGTGCGCGACAGCGACGACATCGACCAGATGATGGCCTCGTCGTCGCGCCGCCTGTTCGTCTCGGTCGAGTGCATCGTCCCGCACGAGGAGATCGCGCGGCGCCCGGCGCTGACCTACATCCCGCACACCCTTGTCGAGGGGATCGTGCACGCGCCGCGGGGCGCGCACCCGACCGCGACGGACGGGTTCTACGACGAGGACGAGGACGCGCTCGAGGACTGGCTCGAGGCGGCGCGGGCCGGACGCTCGGCCGAATGGCTCGACGCGAATGTGCGCCCGCTGGCCGACCACGAGGCGTATCTTGCTAAACTGGGCGGCGAGGCCGCGCTGGCCCGCTTCGACGTAACAGAACGGGAGTATGCCTGATGGACGTCGCAATTAAGGTCACGGCCTGCACCACCGAGGAGCTGATGATTGCCGCCATCGCGGCCGAGCTGAAGGATGGCGAACTCGGCTTCGTCGGGCTCGGCACCGCGGCGCGCGCTTACACCTTGGCGGTTGGCATCCCGATCGCGGCGGCCCGGCTGGCACAGATGACGCACGCGCCGGCCTTCTCAATCTACTGGGGCAACCTCTTGACCCCGTCGCTCGACGGCATCCCCGAGGCGACGCTCCAAGACACCTACACGCGCTGGCAGGCGGCGGCGTCGCCCGTCGATGTCGGCTACAAGATTGACATGGTGACCGCTGGACGATTCGACGTCAGCTTCGAAAGCGCGCCGCAGGTGGACCGCTACGGCAACCTCAACATCACCGAGATCGGCGAGCCCGATGCCCCGCCCAAGGTACGGCTGGTGGGCTGCCTCGCGCAGACCGAGCATCTGGCCTTTATCCGGCGCCCGATCATCGTCACCGACCTGTCGCCGCGCGCATTCGTGGAGCGGGTGGATTTCGTGACCTCGCTGGGTCACGCCCGCGATGGCGAGACGCGGGATACGCTCGGCCTGCCGGGGCCGGGGCCGGAACTCTGTGTCACCGACAAGGCAATCTTCGACTTCGCCACCCCGGACGGCGCGATGCGTCTGCGGTCGGTGCATCCCGGCGTGAGTGTCGAGGAGGTGCTGTCGCTAATGTCCTTCGCGCCGGTCATCGACAGCGAGGTGCCAGAAACGCCGCGCCCGTCGGCCGAGACCGTCGCGATAATCCGTAACGATATCGACCCCCACGGCGTGCTGATGACGGGATCAGCAAGGGAGAGAATGGCATGACCAAGTCCATCCTGTCGGGCGTCAAGGTGCTCGACCTGTCGCGCTTCATCGCCGGGCCGCATTGCGCGATGCTGCTGGGCGACATGGGCGCGGACGTGATCAAGATCGAGAAGGTCGGCTTCGGCGACGACAGCCGTCACCTGCCGCCGTTCCAGGGCGGGGAAAGCTTCTACGCGCTCGCGCTCAACCGCAACAAGCGGTCGATCACGCTCAACTTTCGCAGCCCCGAGGGGCAGGAGATGCTGCGCCAGATGGCGGCGCAGGCCGATGTACTGATCGAGAACTTCCGCCCCGGCACGATGGAGGCCATGGGCTGCGGCTGGGACGTCCTGCACGAGTTGAACCCTAGCCTGATTATGACCCGGCTGTCGGGCTTCGGCCAGGACGGACCGGACGCGATGCGACCCGGCTTCGACGGCATCGCCCAAGCGATGAGCGGGCTGATGTCCCTGACCGGCGATCCGAACGGGCCGCCGACGCTCGCCGGGACGTTTTACATCGACTACACGACGGCAATGTACGGGGCGACGGCGACATTGGGTGCGCTTCTGGCGCGCAGGGACACCGGCGAGGGGCAGATGATCGACGTGTCGCTGCTCGATTGCGCGGTCGCGCTGCTGACGACGGCAGTGTCGAGCCAGATCAACGGCAACCAGACCCTTGGCCGGATCGGTAACCGCGACCGCTACTCGGCCCCGGCGAACGTTTTTAAGACCGGCTCGAGCGATTTCGTCTTGCTGCTCTCGGGTACCAACGCGCTTTTCAAGCGACTGGCGCAGACGATGGGGCGGCCCGAATTAATCGAGGATGCGCGCTTTGCGACCGTTCGCGACCGGCTCGATCATGTCGAGGCACTGGAGGCGGAAGTCGGCGCGTGGTTCGAGTCGCTCGATACGGACACGGTGCTCGAACGCCTGTCCGAAGCCGGCGTGCCGCATGCCAAGGTTGCCACGCCCATTGAGGTGGTGGAGAACCCGCAGCTTAAGCATCGCGGGCAAATCATGGAGGTCGACCATCCGGCTGCCGGAAAGTTCTCCACTCCCGGCCTGACGATGCACATGTCGCAGACGCCACCGAGCTTGCGCTGCCCACCCCCGCGCCTGGGTGAGCACACGTCCGAGGTGCTAGCCGAATGGCTCGGTCTCGATGGCTTGGCGGTCGACAAGCTGCGCGACGCCGGCGTGGTCTGACATAGGCGCTACCGCCGCGCCTCAGGCGGCGGTGGCACAATGCGCGGCGAGGGTCAGAAGGCGCTTGCTGCCGAGGCGGTCGAGATAGGCGGCGTGGTCCTTCGGGTTGCTGATCCACATCGCGATCCAGTCGCCTGCATCCGCAATGGACACGTAGTAGTCCTCCAGCAGCGCCGCATCCGCGTCGTAGCGCCCCGGGCAGGCGTCGGGATGGGCGCCGAACGGGGCTTCGACCACGCAATCTACCTCGGACGGCAGCAGGGCGATATCTTCGGCGCGGGCCTGCACCGCGACGTCGCTCACGATCTGCTCCACGGATACGATGACCCGCCCCGTCGCGCGGGCAAGGAGGATGTCGGTCAGCGGCGCCCTGCGCGTGTCGCATCGGATCAGCACGTTGCCGGCTGCGTCAGCCGCCTCGGCATGGATCAGGGCTACGTCCGGCGCGAGCGGCGGCAGAACCGGCACCGGTGCGCCGCCGAACGGGTCTTCGACCGTTTGCGCCCTGGTCGAACCGTCGCGGGGCAAGGCGGCGAAGGCCGCCTTTTCAGCCGCAGCCCGAAGCCGCTGGCGAACGTCGGCGACCTTCACAGCGCGTGCGCGCCCCTGGGCCATCGCATGAGTCCAACCGGGACCTGCCCTGTCCGGGGCCGGAAGCTCTGCATCCGCGGCGCATTTGGCGGCTAGCAGAAGATCGGCGGGAAGGCTGCCGCCGCAGCCAACAAGTCGCAGTCCCTTTCGCGATTGCCGCACCAGTTCCGCCACCAGCGCCACCGGCGCCCGATCCGATCCAAGCGCCAGAAGCGCGCCATCGGGGATCAACGCGACGGCCTCGGCCAGTGTCTTGCGCTTGTTCACACCGCTCATGTCAGTCCTCCAGTGCCACGTAGGTGCCCGCCGGGTCGATCCGGCGTAGAAGCGCCAGCGTCCCGGCATCGGGGGGCGCGATCGTCGTCACCTCTTCAGGTGGATCGAGCGCAAAGCCGATCCCCTCCTGCAGCGCCTCGAGCGTGACGCCGGGAAAGAGCCGTTCCGCCCGCATCCGCTGCGTCTCGGGCGAGAAGCCGAGCACGCCCATGTCGGTGATGACGCGGACCGGCCCATCGCCGGGCAGCCCGGCGTCCTTGCGCGCGCCCGGCCCGGTCAGATGCCCCGGCGTAGTCAGGTAGTGCAGCGTCTCGACGAAGCGGCGCCGCCCGGTGCGAGCGATCACCACGCTTCGACGGGCCATGGAGGCGATGTCGTTGGCGCCGCCAGATCCGGGCAACCGCACGTCGGGGTGATGGTATTCCCCAATGGCCGTGGTGTTGAGGTTCCCGTAGGCGTCGATCTCTGCGGTGCCGAGAAAGCCGATATCCACCTTGCCTTGCTGCAGCAGCGTCAACGCGGCCCGCGTGCCCCGGATCGACGTGGCGCCGAAGGCGAGGCGGTATTCCCCTACGCCCGTGGCCAGTTCCAGCGGGGCCGGATCAATGATGCCTGACTCGAACACAAGCGTCACCTCGGGCGCGTGGGTTGCTTTGGCCAGGTACGCCGCGACCATTGGCAGGCCGGTGCCGATGAAGGCGACGTCGCCGTCGCGGATCTCGCGCGCGGCGGCCATGGCCATGAGAGCGTCGCGGCTCATGCCGGCACCTCCGCCGGGCGGTAACCCAGCACAGGGTCGGTCCGCAGGGCGAGCAGTCGCGCCATCCCGGCGGCATCGAGCCACGCCCAGTGATCGGCCGGAGCGCGCAGGTGGCGGTCGACCCAGTCCGAGCAGGCGCCCGCGTCGCGCGAGGCGGCGTAGTAATTGCTTAGGAAATCCATGTCCGGGTCGTGGTAGCCGTAGACGCCCGTGGGCCACGCGCCGAAGGGCAGGTGCACGACCGCGTCCACCGTCAGCGCCGACAGGAGCGTGGCCTCGGGCGTGCGCCGGATCTCGTCGGTCTCCACGATCTTCTCTACCGTCACGATGACGGTGCGCGCGGCGGCGGCCTGTTCTTCGATCACCGCACTCGCTCCTCCCAGCTGCACGTTGCCCAGCCGGTCCGCGCGCGCGGCGTGAATGACGGCCACGTCGGGCACGAGGGGGGAGGTGACGGTCACGCGCTGCCCGTCGCCGAACGGCGAGTCGATCACGCGGATCTTGTCCTCCGGCTGTTCGAATCCGCCGAGCAGCGCGATATCCGTGCCGCCCTGTGACAGCATCGGCATGAAGGGCAGGCGCTCTGCCCCCGCCACCAGCCGCATAATCATACCGAAATGGCTGTGATCCTCGGCCGCGATCGTGCCGTTCTCGATGCCCTCGGAAAAGCGGCGACACCGGCCGAAGCCCTCGAACATGAAGTTCGAGAACCACGCCTTGCGCAGCATGCCCGCAGCCGCCAGCCATTCGGCTACCCAGCACTCCGCCACGCCCATCAGGGACAGGTCGCTCCGCCCCTCCGCGATGAGCGCGCGAAAAAAGCCCATGGGCTGATGCGAATGCGCAAAGCCGCCCGCGGTCAGGGTCGCGCCGTCGGGCACCAGCGCCAGCGCCTCGTCCAGCGACACACGCTTGTCGGCCATCTCAGGCGGCCTCAATATGGCGGTCGCGCGCGCCGGTGATGAGCGCCACGAGGTCGTCGCCGGTGACATCCGCGATCGGCAAATCGCCTACCTTCGTTCCCTGCCGTAGCACTACGACACGATTGGCCATCTCCAAGGCCATCGGCATCTGGTGGGTGATGAGCACAATGGACACGCCGTCGGCTTGCAGGTGCCGGACTGCCTCCATCGCGCGCTTGGTCTCCTGCACGCCAAGCGCGGCTGTCGGCTCGTCTAGCAGCACCAGGGAGCTGGACCAGAGCTTGGTGCGCGCAAGCGACACCGCCTGCCGCTGCCCGCCCGAGAGGCCGGCGACGCTGGCCGAGGCAGAGGGCACGTTGATCGTCAGCCCTTGGAGCGCCTCCGCCGTGCGGCGGCGCATCTCGCGCTTGGCGAGGAACCGAAACGGGCCTCGTCCGACGGTATGCTCGCGCCCGAGAAACACGTTCTCGGCCACGGTCAGGTTGTTGCACAGGCCGAGATCCTGGTAGACGGTCTCGATCCCGTGCGCGCGCGCCGCGTCGGTCGAGGCGAAGCGCATCGGCTTGCCGTCGAACTCCATCTCGCCGCTCGTGGGCTGGATCGCGCCTGAAATTAGCTTAACCAGGGTCGACTTGCCGGCACCGTTGTCGCCGACCAGCGCGACCGTCTCTCCACGCCCGACGTCGAGGTCGACGCCCCGGAGCGCATGCACCGCCCCGTAGCTCTTCTTCAGGGCCTTCAGGCGCAACAACGGCACACTGCTACCGGCTCCGATTGGCGTCATGGTTTCCTCCCTCCGCGTGCCCGCCGTCGACAAGCCGTCGCCGAATGGCTAGACGGTTCCGCGACGGGAACATAAAAACGTTTCTATATATATTGGCGTCGCCTTTTGGTGTCAACTTCGAAGGAGCGCGCGTGCCAGACCAGAAGCGAGTCACCATTAAGGACGTGGCGCGGGAAACCGGCCTCGCGATGTCCACAGTGTCCAACGCCCTCGCGGGCAAGGATCTCGTCAAGCCCAAGACCCGCGCCTTCGTCGTCGAGACGGCCGAGCGCCTAGGATATCGCGCGTCCATCGTCGCGCGGTCGCTGCGTGCGCAGCGCAGCTACGCGATCGGCGTACTGATCGAGGATGTCTCGAATCCGTCTGCCTCGGCCTTCGTGCGCGGCGTCGAGGACGTGGCGAATTCCGTCGGGTGCACGCTGCTGCTGGCCGACACGGACAGCGATCTGGAGCGCCAGGTGATGGCCATGCGCACGCTGATTGACCGGCAGGTCGACGGGCTCGTCCTGATTTCCCAGCACCTAGACGATTCGCGGGTTCGCGAGATGCTGACCGCGGGCACGCCATCGGTTCTGGTGCAGCGCCGGGATCCGCGGCTTCCGCTGGACTACGTAGGGTCGGACAATACCGGCGGCGTGATTGAAGCATTGCGCTACATCAGTAGGATAGGCCACAAAAGGGTCGGGTTCGTAACTGGCCCGATACATTCCAGTTCAGTGCTCGAACGGCTTGAGACATTTCAGGCAACGGCTGCGGAACTGGGGTTCGAGGATCCTGAATCGTTAATCCACGAGGGGCGCTACAGCTTCGGCTCGGGGCTTGAGGCGGCGGGCTTCTTCTCGGGCCTGCGAACGCCCCCGACGTGCATTCTAGCGAGCAACGACATGAATGCTATCGGCCTGATGCAGGGGCTTTCCGAGCGCGGGATGGCGACCCCGCGGGATGTGTCCGTGGTCGGCCTCGATGACATCGACTTGGCCGGCTTCAAGGCCATCGATCTGACGACCGTGCGGCTCGAAAAGCGCGCGATCGGCGCCGAGGCCGCGCGCCTTCTTTTGCGCCGAGTAGACGAGCCGGATCGACCCGCCGAGTCGTCAATCTTGCCGACGCGTCTGATCGTACGCGGCACGACCGCCCCCCTGACCTAATCCTGATCTCCACTTGACGCGCTCTGGCTCTCCGCCTATCCAACAATAGAAACGTTTCTATAATTCGTTTTATGCTGGATAACGTACCGGCGTGACACGGCTAGGGGAGGAGACTAGACATGAGCACTTACAAGAACGCAGCCGCCTGCATAGGCTTTGCCATTGTCGCCACGCTGACCGGTGCACCGGCGATAGCACAGGACGACGAGATTTCTATCGGCGCGCTGATCTACGCTCGCGACTCGCAGTTCTGGCAGCAGATCGAGCGCGGCATGTCGGACGCCGCCGAGGAGTACGGAGTCGAGTTCGCCGTCGGGTTGAACCGCCGCCAGATTGCCACTGAGGCGCAGGTGGTCGAGGACTTCGCGACTCGCGGCGTCGACGCGATCATCATGCCGCCGCTCGATGCGCAGGCCTCAATCGCGGCGGTGCGACGCGCCGCCGAGAAGGGCATCACCATCGTCGACTACGACGCACCGCTGTCCGATCCCGACGTGGCAAGCCACACGATCGGCGTGGACAGTTTCGAACTAGCTGCGACGGTCACGGCGGAGATGCGCGAGAAGCTCGACGAAGCGGGGGGCGGGAAGGTCGCGCTGATCACCTTGCCGCCGACCAACCCGAACATGCAGGCCCGCCGGACCGGGGCGATGTCGAACCTCGAGGGTGATGACATCGAGATCGTCAACGAGATCGCCGCCGCGACCCCCGAACAGGGCGCCACCGCAATCGAGACCGTCATCCAGCGCAATCCCGACATCGCCGCCGTCTGGGCGTCGAACTCGGGTTCGCTCTCGGGAGCCGCGGCTGCCGCCCGGCGCACCGATAGTGACGTGAAGCTCTACGGTGTCGACATGAGCGAGGAGCTGGCCCGCGCGATGCTCGACCCCGAGGGCAACGTCTACGCGGTGTCCGACCAACAGCCCTACCGGATCGGCTATGTCTCGGTCGAGACCGCGGTGCAGAGCCTTCGGGGCAAAGAGCCGCCGCGCGAGGTCCAGGTCGACGTGAAGGTCTACAGCCGCGACGATCCCGAGGGCATCCAGTCGTACATCGACCTCGTTGAGTCGCTCGCCGGCAACTGATCCCGCGAGTGCTGACGGCCCCCTGGCAGGCCGTCTCGCCCCGCCCGCCTAGCGTCCGACGCGCCGAAAGGACACATCAATGTCGCAGACATCCCAAGAGGCGCAGCCGCGCCATCGGAGCCTCGTGCCGGTTGACCTGACTGACCACCGTGCCGAGATCGGCGTCGCTATTGCGCTCGTCTTCATGTGTGCCGTCTTCGCGGCGACCGAGCCGAATTTCCTGTCGGTCGAGAACTTCATTACGCTGCTTCAGCAGACCTCGGTAATTGCAATTATCGCCGTGGGTATGACCATGGTCATCATCAGCGGCGAAATCGATCTCTCCGTCGGTTCCCAAGTGGGGCTCGCAGGCACCCTGTTCGCAGTGCTGACCGTGCAGGCAGGCGTACCGATCCTGCTATCAGCCTTGCTGGTCCTGCTTCTCGCCGCGCTCGTCGGAACGTTTACCGGCACGCTGCGCGTCATCTGGGGCATCCCAACCTTCATCACCACGCTCGGCCTTTTATCGGCTTTACGCGGGATCGCCTTCTATCTCAGCGACGGCGTCACCGTCGGCCCGATGCCGACCTTCCTCGAGGAAGTCTGGTACGGCGAGATCCTGGGCCTGCCGCTGCCGATCTGGGTGATGGTCCTCGTCATCACGGTCGGCGGCATCGTTCTCTCCTCAATGAGGTTCGGCAGGCACCTCTACGCTATCGGCGGGGACGCCGAGACTGCGCGCCGCTATGGCGTCAAGGTCGACCGGCTGCGCATCTCGGTCATGGTCATCGTGCAGGTGCTCGCGGCACTGGCCGGCATAATGCTCGTCGGCCGGCTGAATGCCGGCAGCCCCACGGTGGGCGAGTTGATGGAGCTCGACGTGATCGCAGCAGTGATCGTGGGCGGCACCGTCCTGTCAGGCGGCCGCGGCCGGATCGTGGGCACCATCCTCGGCGTCCTCTTCGTCGCCGTCCTTCGTAACGGGCTTGTGCTCAACGGCATCGACCCAATCATTTTCCTCATCGCCCAAGGCCTCGTGATCATCCTCGCGGTCTGGTGGTCGATGCTTCGCCGGTGAGACCAGTATGACCGCAGGCACTTCCAAACTTCTTTCCATCGAAGACGCGGCGCGCAGCGTCCCGGATGGCGCGCGCGTCGCCTTCGGCGGGTTCGCTGTCTACCAGAAGCCCATGGGCTTTGTCCGCGAACTGGTCCGGCAGGGGCGACGCGGCCTGACCGTAGTGGGTTCGGCCCAGTCCTACGAGGTCGACCTACTGGCTGCCGTCGGCGCCATCGACGCGGTCGAGACCTCCTATGTGGGGCTCGAGGCATCCGGGCTAGCGCGGCAGTTCCGCCGCGCCGTCGAGGCCGGTCGCTTGCGGGTCGTCGACTACCCCGAGATGGTCAGCTGGGACCGCTTCCGCGCCAATCTCGAAAACCTGCCGTTCTGGCCGGTGCCGTTCCTCGGCGGGCTCGACATCGTGACGACCAATCCCGCGATCCGGCGCTTCGACTGTCCGATGACAGGCCGGATCATGTACGCCGTGCCGCCCGCCGACCCGGATGTCGTGGTGATCCACGCGCTCGCGGCAGACGAACGCGGCAACGTGGTAACGCCGGCCAAGTACCTTCTGCCGCAATCGCAGGACGTGCTGATGGCGCGCGCCTGCAACCGGGTGATCGTGACAGCCGAGAAGATCGTCGACCCGACCTATATCCGCCGCCACGCCGACCATGTGCAGATCGCTTCCTACCAAGTCGAGGCGGTGGTGGAGCTGCCCTGGGGCGCCCATCCGACCCCGGCGCTCGGCGCCTACAACGCCGACCCCAACGCCTATGCGGAATGGGTTGGGGCCGCCGACAGCGACGCCGCGCTCGAGGCTTGGCTCAACCGCTACGTGCGGATCGAGGACAACGACGCCTATCTCAACGCGGTCGGGGGCGCCCGGCTCGCCCGGCTTCTCGACCTGGGAGACCTGACATGACCGCCGCGTCCGCCACCCTCTATGAGACCCTCGCCAACGTGCTGGCCGACGACATGGCCGACCGCGAGGTGGGCTTCACCGGCCTCCTGACCGGGTCCGCCGCCGCGATCTGGGGCACCGGCATCCCCGTTGTCGCGATGGAGCTGGCCCGGCGAACCCACGCGCCGGACCTGACGCTGCTGCTGGCCGGCTGTTACCACAACCCCGACCTGTCCGTCCTCGACCGGATGCCGGACTGCGAGCACGACGCGCAGCTGCGCGACCTGCCGGCCGAGGCGCGCACCCGGGACTATCCCGGCCAGTGGGCGCTGAAGCGCGGCGACGTGACCTTCGGCTTTTCCTCGGCCGTGCAGGTCGACCGCGTGGGCAACATTAACTCGGTCTGCATCGGTCCGCACGACGCGCCCAAGGTGCGGCTCGTCGGCCCGATCCTGCAGCCCGAGCACATGGTCTGCTTTCGGCGCGAATACGTGATGATGCCCCGGCACGAGCCGCGCATCTTCGTCGATAAGGTCGATTTCGTGTCGGGCGTGGGCTTTCCCGGCGGCCGCAAGGGGCGCGAGGCGCTCGGCCTCGACTGGGGCGGGCCGCGCTTCGTGATGACCCCTCTGTGCATCTTCGACTTTGACGAGGAGGAGGGCGCGATGCGCGTGCGCTCCATTCATGCCGGCGTGACCGCCGACGAAGTACGCGCTGCGACCGGGTTCGATCTCGGACCGCTCGACGACGTGCTCGAAACCCCGGCGCCTTCGCCCGAGAGGCTGCGCCTCATCCGCGAGATCGTTGACCCCCGCAACCTTTTGATTCCCAATATTGAAAGGGCGCCCGACGCCCGAGAAACCGGAGCAGATACATGAATGCACCCAACCGCAGCGGGACGAACTCGCGCACTGGAGCCCACGTCTTCGCAGCCGCGCTGAAGCGCCACGGAGTCGAGGTCATCTTCGGCCAGTCGATCCCCTCGGCGCTGTTTCTTGCGGTGCCCGACTACGGCATCAAGCAGGTCGGCTACCGCACCGAGAACGCCGGCGCTGCGATGGCCGACGCCTATGCCCGCGTAAGCCACAAGGTGTCCGTCGTGACCGGCCAGAACGGCCCGGCGGCGACACTTCTGGTGGCCGGGCTCGCCGAGGCGCTGAAGGCATCCATCCCGGTTGTCGCCATCGTGCAAGACGTGCATCGCAAGATGACCGACCGCAACGCCTTCCAAGAGCTCGACCACCTCGAGCTGTTCAAGGGCGCCGCGAAGTGGATTAAGCGCGTGAGCGAGGCGGACCGGATCGAGGACTATGTCGATATGGCCTTTGCCGCGGCCGCGTCTGGCCGGCCCGGCCCGGCAGTCCTAATCGCGCCGATCGACATGTTCGACGAGACCGTCGGGCAGAGCGAGCGCGTGCGCGAAACATGCCTCGGGATCTTCCCACTCGACCGCGTCGGCCCCGACCCTGACGCCGTGGCGCGGGCGGCAAATCTTCTTGCCGGGGCCGAGCGTCCGCTGGTGATCGCGGGCGGCGGCGTACACGTGTCGGACGGCTGCGCCGCGCTGGCCGAGTTGCAGGAGGTCGCCTCCCTTCCGGTGGCGACCACGGCGATGGGCAAGGGCACTGTCAGCGAGACGCATCCGCTAAGCGTCGGGCCGGTCGGCTATTTCATGGGTACGCGCGGCCGCGCGAAGTTCATGCGCCCGCTGGTCGAAGACGCCGACGTCGTGCTGCTGGTCGGTAACCGGACCAACCAGAACGGTACCGACAGCTGGACGCTCTACCCCGAGGGGGCCAGCTACATCCATATCGACATCGACCCCGAAGAGATCGGCCGCACCTACGAGGCCGAAGTTCGGATGGTGTCAGACGCCAAGCTCGCCCTCGAGGCGCTGACCGAAGCGATGCGCGCCCGCGATTTGGGCGCTCGCGCATCGGCGCGGTCGGGCGTCGAGGCGAAGATCGCCGAGGGACGCAAGGCGCATTCCGACGAAGTCGCCCGCGTTGTCGACATGGACAAGACGCCGGTCCGGCCCGAGCGGATGATGCGCGACCTCGACAGCCTGCTGAAGCCCGAGGACCTCGTCATCGCGGATGCGAGCTATTCGTCCGTGTGGGTCGCGAACTTCCTCGAAGCACGCGCCGCAGGGCAGCGCTTCGTGACCCCGCGCGGCCTGGCCGGCCTCGGCTGGGGCCTGCCCTTCGCGCTAGGGGCGAAGGTCGCCCGGCCGGATGCGCGGGTCGTGGGCTTGGTTGGGGACGGCGGTTTCGCCCATGTCTGGGGCGAGCTGGAGACCGCGCGCCGCATGGGGCTCGGCGTCACGCTGATCGTCCTGAACAACCAGATCCTCGGCTACCAAAAACACGCCGAGAAGGTGATCTGGGGCGACCACAGTGACGTGGTAAACTTCAACCCAGTGGATCACGCCGCCATCGCCCGTGCTTGCGGGGTTGAAGGCGTGCGCGTGGAAACGCCCGACGCCTTTCTGCCCGCGCTAGAGGCCGCCCTGGGATCCGACACAACGACGGTAATTGACGTGGTGACGGACGAACGGGCCTACCCGCCGGTCACCGCCTTCGAGGGTAACGAACGCCTCAATTACTGAAGCCGACCTTGGAGGAGAGACGATGAAGAAACTGCTCAACGACCCGGCGAACTACGTCGCGGAACTGCTCGAAGGCCTGGTCAGCGCGCATCCCGAATTATCGCTTGGCGGTGAAAGCGGGCGCTGCGTCTCGCGCACCGACCCGGCCGCCGACGGCAAGGTCGGGATCGCGACCGGCGGCGGCTCGGGACACCTGCCGCTCTTTACCGGCTACGTCGGTGACGGGCTGCTCGATTCCTGTGCCATCGGCAACATCTTCGAGGGGCCAAGTGTGCAGGCTTCGCTCGACGCGATCCGCGCCGCGAACCGCGGGGCCGGGGTTCTGTGCCTCTACGGCAATTACGGCGGCGACCGGATGAACTTCGACATGGCGGGCGAGATGGCACATATGGACGACATCACCACACGCACCGTCTTGGGCACCGATGATGTCGCCAGCGCGGCACCCGAGGAAGCCGAGAAGCGGCGCGGCGTGGCCGGGATCGTGCTTCTTTACAAGGTGGCCGGGGCGGCCGCCGCAGAGGGACGCGACCTCGATGCAGTCGCGGCCGTAACCGAGAAGGCCGCGGCGGCGACCCGCTCCATCGGGGTCGCCCTGTCCCCCTGTCGCGTGCCGACGGCGCAGGCGCCCAACTTCGAAATCGCGGATACCGAGATGGAGATGGGCATGGGCATCCACGGTGAGCCCGGCATTTGGCGGGCCGAACTGCAATCCGCCGATGCCGTCGCCGACGAGATGCTCGACCGGCTGCTGGCAGAGCTTGATCCGCCGAAGAGCAGCCGGGTCGTCCCGCTGGTCAACGGCCTCGGCGCGACCCCGCTCGAGGAGCTATTCATCCTGTGGCGCCGGATCGGGGCGCGGCTGTGCGATGCCGGGCTGAAGCCGGTCTCGCCGCTGATCGGCAACTTTGTCACGTCGATGGAGATGTCGGGCGCGTCGCTGTCGCTGATGGTGCTGGACGAGGAACTGGAGTCGCTCATGTCCGCACCGGCGCGCTGCCCGTTCTGGAGGGTCGGTCTATGACCCTTACGCCCAAGGACGTTGCCGCCTTCGTCGCCAACGCGCATGCCGCGATCCACGAGGAAGAGCAGCACCTCAACGCGGCTGACGCGAACGTCGGCGACGGTGACACCGGCTCGATGTTGCGCCGGGTCGTCGATGCGATGGCAAAGATTGACACAGCCGGGGCGGCCAGCCTCGCGGATGCCGCGATGGGCCTCGCGCAGGCTGCGATGAAGGAAACCGGATCGAGCCTCGGCACGCTGGTGGCCACGGCGGCGATGACGCTCGCGAAGGCGGCGAAGTCAGCCGACGGGGACATCGGAGCGGGCGATATGGGCCGTGTCGTGGCTGAGATGCGCGACGCCGTCGCGGCGCGTGGCAAGGCCGCGCCCGGCGACAAGACCGTGATCGACAGCCTCGACGCCATCGCGGCGGCGCTCGACGAGGGTCCGGCCAACCGCGCGACGGCCGCGAGAGCCGCGGCGGACGCGCTCGACGCGTTCCGCGACAAGCCCTGCCGCATCGGCCGCGCCCGCATGTTCCCCGAGCGCAGCACCGGCGCCGACGATCCCGGCATGCTAGCTATCGCGCGCGTCCTCAACCACGCGACGGTGACGCAATGACCGCCGTTCCGCACATACCGGAGACACAGATGTCCGCATCCACCACAGAAGGCGCGCCTTGGCGCGACCTGACCGATCCGCGCCGCGCCGCGGCGGTCGACGACCTCGAGGCCGGGCTGAAGGAGCCGATCTTCGAGAACCTCGAGGTCCCCGAAACCTTCGGGCCGGTGACGATCACCGTCGACGATCACAAGATCAAGCGCTTCGCCTTCACCCAAGACGACTACAATCCTTGGACGCTGCAAAAGAGCCCGTTCGACGGGCGCCGTATTGGCCACGCCTGTCTTCTCGGCAACGACCTCGTGCAGCTCTTCACTCTGAACTACGCCGGCTCGCAGACCGTCGGTTTCCACACCGAGGAACAGATGTGGTTCGACAGCCCCGTCTTTCTCGGCGAGAAGGTTACCCTTCAGGGCACCTATGTCGAAGCCTACGAGCGGCGCGGCCAAGGCTACGTGGTGATGGAGGCGCAGGCCACCGGCGAGGACGGCCGCTCGATCATCCGGCATCGCGGCGTGGAGATCCTGCGTACCGTTCCTGGCTCCATCGCCGGACGTGGCAGCGGCAAGCCCGAGCGGCGGGTCGTCGGGGAGATCCCCGAGGGCGCGCGCGAGGTCCCGGGGTTCGGCGTCGACACGCGCACCGGTGACGTCATGCGGGCCGCGCCGACATCCCTGACGTCCGAGCAGGTGGCGGTGTTCTCGCGGGCGGGCGAATTCGTGCGCAACACCCACAGCGACCTGCGGATCGCGCGCGAAGGTGGGCTGCGCCTGCCCATCGTGCAGGGGCAGCAGCAGGTCGGCATGATCGGCCGCTACCTCACCGAGACCTTCGGTCAGTCGTGGTTCACCGACGGCTGGCTGCAGGTGAAGTTCATCAATACTCTCGAGGTCTTCGAGCCGTTCGCCATGACCGCGCTCGTCACCGGGGTCGAGGACACCGACCGGGGCCGGAAGATCGATCTCGAAGTGTGGGTGCGCCGCAGGTGCGACGACAAGATGACCACCGTCGGGTGGGCCAGCTGCACCGTGCCGGCGTGACGGCCGTAATTGATCACGGCGCGCGGGGGCGGTCCCGCAGGCATTCCGTCCGGACACCGGTCCCCAGAATGCGCTTTGCAAGGAGGAGAGAACGATAATGACCAAGTTTCACAAGATCGGCTCGGCCGTGGCGGTCGGCTGCACGGCGCTCGCCATCTGCCTCAGGCCCGATGCGGCGGCAGCCCAGACCTACAACATCCGGCTGTCGAACCTGTATCCTGAGAACCATCCGATGTGCGTGCAGACGAACAACTTTGCTGAGTTCGTCAAAGAAGGCACGGACGGCGACGTCTCCATCGACGTTTACTGCAACAACCAGCTCGGCAACGAGCGCGAGGCGTCCGAGGGCGTGCGCCGTGGATCACTCGAAATGGTGATGAGCGGGGGCGGCGGCCTCGGCCGGTTCATCCAGGAACTCTACATGCTCGAGGTGCCGTTCCTGTACCCCGAGACGAGCGACATCAACGCCGTGACCTGGGCGCTGATCGACGACATCAACGCGCTGGCCAACGATCGCGGGTTTGAGATCCTGGGCTTCGGCTACGAAGGGCCGCGCAGCATCAACTCGGTCGAATCCTTCAACACTTTGGAAGGGCTGCAGAACTACAAACTGCGCATTCCCGAGGCGCCGCTCTATGTCGGGATGGCGCGCGCGCTTGGCGCGGTGCCCACGCCCACGGCCTTCACCGAGGCGTACACCTCACTTCAGACCGGCGTCGCCGACGGCATGGAGTCTGGGCCGGCCACAACGTACAACAACAAGTTCTACGAGGTTGCGCCGTACTACGTGCAGACGCAACACATTGTAAATCCCTGCTACCTTGCCATCAATCTTGATTTCTTCAACGAGCTTCCCGAAGAATATCAGGAGGTCATGCGCGAAGCTGGTAAGCGCTCCACCGACATGATGCTGGAAGACGTCCTCGAGTCGAACGAGGAGGTCTTGGCCACCATGCAGGAAGAGGGCCTGACCGTGGTCGAGCTGGCCGAAGGCGAGGCTGAGAAATTCCGCGAGACGCTCGAGCCGTTCTCGGAGGAATATGCCGAGAGCATCGGTCCCGAGGCCGTCGAGCTTCTGGGCAAGGTGCGTGAGATCCTGTCGGAACAATAAGCACGTCGCGCCGGCAGAAGCGTCTTGCGGACCGCCGGCGACCGGGCTCCCTACGCGC
Source organism: uncultured Jannaschia sp. (assembly GCF_947494055.1). GTDB lineage: Bacteria > Pseudomonadota > Alphaproteobacteria > Rhodobacterales > Rhodobacteraceae > Jannaschia. The sequence continues at coordinate 24,455 of NZ_CANLTR010000041.1, forward strand.
CGCCAGTCCCCGGCGGCGTGATCGTTCTACGCGAGGGAGGGCTGGCATGTCCCCGATCGTCAAGATCCTGAAACCCGTCATCGTCACGCTGTTCCTGGCGATGACGCTAATCACCTTCGGCGCGACGCTCGCCCGGCTGTTCCCGGTGATGCCGAGTTTCTACTGGGCCGGCGAGGTCACGCGGTACCTCAACTTCTGGATCACCTGCCTCGGCATCGGGGTCGCCCTGCACATGGGGGCGCATTTCAGCGTGACGGTGGTCCTAGACATGATGCCCGCGCCGATGCAGCGCGCGGCCAAGATCCTCAGCCATGTCGGCGTGCTGATCCTCGCGGGGATCCTCGTTCACTACGGCATCCAGATGGTGACCTGGAACCTTGACCAGCTATCGGCCGCGGTGGAGGTCCCGATGTCCTACGTCTACGTCGCCATCCCGATCTGCGGCGCGCTCGTTTTCGTGCAGACCGCGATCTTCCTGATCCGGCTCCTCATGAGCAAGGACGACACCCCGGCAACCGAAGAGGGCCTGTCATGACCATCGCCCTGCTCTTCGCCTGCTTCTTCGGGCTTCTCGCCTTCGGCATGCCCATCGCCTTTGCCGTAGGAGTCGCATCGCTGATCATCATCGCGATCGACCCGACCATGATCGCTTACATCGTTACGTCGAAGTTCTTCGCCGGCATCGATTCCTTCACGCTTCTCGCGATTCCGTTCTTCATCTTCGCGGGCGAGCTTTGCACTGCCAGCGGCCTCACCGCGCGCATCGTGCGCTTCGCCAACGTGCTGGTCGGACGCTTCTTTAAGGTCGGCTTGGCCTACGTGAACATCCTGTCAAGCATGCTTTTCGCCGGGGTCTCGGGCTCCATTACCGCTGATAGCGCGGCGATGGGGTCGCTGCTGATCCCGTCGATGAAGAAGGAAGGCTACGACGCAGACTACGCCGTCGCGGTCACGGCCACCTCGGGCACCATCGGCGCCCTCATCCCGCCGAGCATCCTCATGGTGCTCTACGGCTCGCTCACCAACCTGTCGGTAGGTCAACTCTTTCTTGGGGGGATCATCCCGGGCTTCATCTTTGCCGTGACGCTGATGATCGTCGCCACCCTTCTCGGACGCGCCCGCGGCTACGATTTCCGCGTCTCCGATGTCGACGACGTATCGGGCGAACCCTACTGGAAAGAGCTTCTCGTCTCGTTCCGCGACGCCTCCATCGCGCTAATCATCCCGGTGATCATCGTCGGCGGCATCGTCGGTGGCTTCGCCACCCCAACCGAGGCCGGCGTCCTTGCTGTCGCCTGCGCCGCGATCGCGGGCATGTTCTTCTACCGTACGCTCGACTGGACGACGATCTACGAGGCGTCGTTCCGCACCGCGATTCTAACCTCGGTTGTCATGGCAATCATCGCCTTTTCGACCCTTTTCTCGGACATCCTGACACGCAACGACTTCCAGAACTGGCTGCTCGGCAACATCGAGCTGATCAGCAACAACCGCTATGTCCATCTGTCGCTGATCCTGCTGCTAATGTTCGTTCTGGGCTTCGTCCTCGACGTCACGGCCATGCTCATCATGTTCGCGGCGCCGCTGTCGGCCATTGGGCTTACGCTGGGGTTCGATCCGATTCATTACGGCGTGATCATCGTCATGGTATCGCTCCTAGGGGCCTGCACCCCGCCGGTCGGGACGCTCCTGCTCATCGGGTGCAGTATCGCGGGGATCCCGCTGACCCGCGTCGTCGGCACGGTGGCGTGGTTCGTGGGCGCACAGCTCCTGGTCTGCATCTTCCTGATGTTCGTCCCTGAGGCGATCACCTTCGTGCCGAACCTCGTGTTTGGGCGCTGACGCGCCCGGACGAACCCGAAAGACTTCCGGATATGCAAACCATGCAAGCACTCAACAATCTCAAGGTTCTCGACCTGTCGCGCTACATCGCGGGCCCCAATTGCGGGATGATTCTCGGCGACATGGGCGCGGACGTCATCAAGGTCGAAAGCCCAGGCCGTGGCGAGGAAACGCGCCTTCTGTCGCCGAAGATCGGCGAGCACGGCATCTACACGCTGGTCTACAACCGCAACAAACGCGCCATGACGCTCAATTTCCGCTCGCCTGAGGGGCAGGCGCTACTGCGTGAGTTGATCGCGGAGGCGGATATCATCATCGAGAACTTCCGTCCCGGCACGCTCGAAAAGATGAACTGCGACTGGGATACGATCCGCGAGATCAACGAGCGCGCGACACTCGTGCGCATCTCGGGCTACGGCCAGACCGGCCCGTGGAGCAGCAAGCCCTGTTTCGACGCCATCGCCCAAGCCGGTGGCGGCCTGATGGAACTGACCGGCGAAGAGGGCGGAGAGCCGCTTCCGGCCGGCACGTTTATCATCGACTACGTCACGTCCCTCTATGCCTGCATCGGCGTGCTGTCGGCCATCGAAGCGCGGCATACCACCAGCAAGGGGCAGCTCGTAGACCTCGCTATGCTCGATTGCTCAATCTCTCTGCTGATGACGGCAATCCCCGAATTCGCGCTCACCGGGCGAGAGCTCACCCGCGGCGGCAGCCGAGACCGCTATTCCACCCCGGCCTGCAACTTCGAATGTGCGGACGACCGCTGGGTACACATCAACGCCGGCAGCGACGCGCTGTTTCCGCGCTTCGTCCGGGCGACCGGCATGGCGCACCTACTCGAGGACGACCGCTACGCTACAAACGCCGAACGGCTCGAGCGCATTCCTGAGGTCGAGGGCTTCGTGTCCGAGTGGACGCGCGCCACCACGTCGGAAAAGGTCATCGATACGATGACCAAAGCGGGGGTGCCTTGTTCCCGGATAGACACCATTGGAGAGATCTTCCACAATGAGCAGCTGCGCGCGCGGGGTCAATTCATAAAGGTCCAGAACCCAGCCTACGGGGAGTTGACGCTTGCGGGGATTCCCATCTGTCTTAGCGAAACGCCGGGAGCACTGCGCCACGCGCCGCCGGTCGTGGGCCAGCACACCGACGAGGTGCTTCGCGACTGGCTCGGATGCGACGAGGCGAGGATCCGGGAATATCGAGAAACGCAGGCGATCTGATCACGTGCAGCAGGCCCGCGTGCGCCCTCGTCATTTAGCAAGCTGCTGAAGAAGTCGGACTGGCAGGAAGCTGGTTCTGCCATCCGGGCTTGAAAGGGGGTCTTTTGTAGCTGCGGGCCTGTTTCTAATGCCCGGTTCTTTAGCAGGCTGCTGAAAAAGGCCGGTCTCGACACCATTCCGCAATGAATCGAGGGTAGGCGGGGAGACAGCTAGTCAATTGCCTCGAACTCGACGCCCGCCCGTCACAGAAATACGCAAGGTGGCGGTTCAGGATCACCTGAAACTCGGCACGCGCCCACATGGCCTCGTCGTTGGTGTAAATGCCGAATAGATATTCCTCAAAAGTGCCGAGCGTGTTGAGCGGCAATTAGCCTGAGCGTTCCAGCGACAATTACGGTGAGCGGTCGGGGTCCGGCTTTGTGAGGGCGTAGCCCGATCGAAGGCGGACCCCGACCGCTTTAGCTTCACCTGCGGGTCGTGGTCGGCGATTTCATCTCTCCTGCGAAGGGGGGTGCGATGCCGGGCAAACACATCAACGACCAACAGGTGAGACTTTACATGAAGCAGCGCATCACACGTTCGCAGGGAAGTGCCGCGGCAATGGCAGGGATTTCAGTCGCGGGAAAGGGGAAGTTCAGGCTGCACACCTTTTTCGCAACAAAGCCCCTGTGGACGGAAAACGGGATCACAGCGCACATCATGTCCTCGACCTGATGTTGATCTGGGTGAGCCATCTGCCCGCAAACCTCGCCGTTGGTCGTGCGACCGGGCACGGTATGAACGCCGGAGAGCTGACCGCCAACACGCAGCTCGATGCCTGGTTCATGCAGGATCTTAACCGCGACCCGCGGCTGCTGCTGAAGGACGTGTCGCACAGGATGCCGTGCTGGCAAAGCGGACGAAACGGGGGTAATCGTTTTCTCGCTGCAGAGTTCACTTTTACGATTGACGGAGGCATGCCGTCTTAGGTTGATCGCCCTTGATACCTCTCACCCCAGTGTCCTCTCCGGTACATGTCGTGGCGATCTCTATAAACATAGCAGTTCGCCAAGCTTGCAGAGGTAAGCTCCAACCCTGCAAGGATATCCCAGATGCCTCGTGAATGGATGTTTTCGCTCAAGCTGCTTCTCATGATCTGCCTGGCAGGCCAGGCGATCGCGCAGGAGACCGAACCACGCGTGGATGCGGTGGCACCCGAGGGGGCGGCTGAAGTCGTCCTCAACGAGGTCAACATTAATGCCTATCCAGATGTCCGCCTCTTCGTGACCGTTCAGTCGGAGGGGGAGCCGGTTACAGGCCTCAGCGCCGAAGATTTCCGTGTGCGCGAAGACGAGGTGGATCAGTCGCCCCTGACGGTCGACCCGCAACTGCCGCCGCTGTCGGTGGTGCTGGCGACGGACGCGTCGGGCTCGATGGCGGATGCAATGGAGGAGACAAAGGCTGCCGCGACCGCGTTCCTCGCCACGCTCGCGCCGCAGGACCGAACCCTCGTCCTGAGCTTCGCGCGCGAGCTTTCCGAACTCACCGACATGACCGAGGACCGCGAGACCGTCACTGGGGCCATCGAGGGTCTCACTGCGCGGGGCGACACGGCGCTCTACGACGCGCTGGCGCGATCGGTGGAGCTTGTCGGCGCGGAGGACGGACGCAAAGCCATCGTCCTGCTCAGCGACGGAGTGGACGACGACGGCGCCGGAAATCCACTATCGGAGGCGACGGCGGACACCGTGCTCGAGGAGGCCGCGTCGGTGAACGTGCCAATCTTCGTGGTGGGCCTTGGCGGCGATCTCGACACCGAGGGGCTGACCCGGATCGCCGGCGAGACCGGGGGCCGGTTCCTGACCGCCGGCGAGGCAAGCGAGCTCGACACCGTCTACGAGAGCATCGGCACCCAGCTCAGCGGACAATATTCTGTCTCCTACACCTCGTCGCTACCGGCCGACGGAACCACGCGGCGCGTCGACATCGCGACGGAGGGGCAGCAGGCGAGCAAGTCCTACGCCCCCGAGACGGGCCAAGCAGCCGCGTCGGCATCGGGCGTCGAATGCGCACCGCCGGCGCTCTTCACGAGCTACATTCCCGATTACGCAGAAGTTCTGGAGCTTGAGCGGGAGGGATTGATCGATGGCAATGTGCGCTATGCCCAAGTCAATGCGATGGGCGACGACATCCTTGCCAGCGCAGCGGAGGCCGAGATGTCGTCAGACTGCGTCTCGGACATCTACACCGCAGTCATGGAAGCGCGCGAGGCGGAGACCATGGAAAGCGGGATCACGGACCAGATGATCCGTCGCATCAGCGCCGCGCGGGCCGAAGCGTGCGTCGCGTCCGCGCAGACACCAGAGGACTTCCTGCCGTGCTTCGAGGAGACTGGACCCCTCGCGACCAACGACTATTACTGGGCCGAAGCGCAAAAGGCGCTGGCCGAGCCTTTCGCGGTCGCGCTGAGCGAGCAGTACGAGCGCCGCGCGGCACTCGCCTTCATGCGCGACGCCGCCAGCGACGGGATACCGATCGCGGCCCAGATCCAGACTTTGGTGATGACCGAGATCATGGCGCAGTAGACTCTCCGCAAGCCAGACGGACCGGAAAGACTACGATGTGATGGCGCACTAGAATGTTCGATCTGACTCTTTACAGATGCCGCCTGCTGCAAAGAGTTTGGACGGACGACTTTTTTACTGCGGTCCAAGGCTACTCGGCACAAACCTGAACATAATAGACCTTACTATCCATATAGTTGTAGCCGCAAAGCTAAACTGTCACCCGTGAGCAAATCAGAAGTGTCACTCTGCCCTGTC
>NZ_CANLTR010000042.1 GCF_947494055.1 uncultured Jannaschia sp.
GGTGGAGCGGGCGCGCGAGACCTACGGCCTGGCGCGCGACGAGGGGCTGGGGCGGGTCTCGGCGGGGCTGGCGGCGCTCCGCGCGGCGGCGGAGCGGGATCGCGGGCGGGACGGGGACGGCAAGGACCGGGACGACATCCGCGCGCGCTTGGGGCGGGTGCTGGAGCGCGGGGCGGGCGTGCGGGAGCGCGACGGGGCCGAGCGGGACGGCGGACCCTCGGAGGACGCGGTACGGAGCCGGGCGGACATCCGCGATCGACTCGCCGCGGCGCTGGATCGGGCGCGGCCGGTGGGGCCGGATGCGGTCCAGGAGCGCCAAGCAAAGGAGGTCCGGGAGGTCGAGCGCGAACGGGAACGCGAGGCGCTGCGGGCGCGGACGCGGGGGTTGGACTTGGGGTGGTAGAAAGCCTCTAGTTTGACAGCTTGCGATGATTAAAGAGAGCTTGATTCAGCGATTTCCGCCATATCTGAACCGTAGTTTGGACATCGCGGGACAAATCGATACCTGATGATCCAATCAGCTTAGAGGCGCTCTATCAGCTATGTTGGCAGGGCAATTAAGCAGAACATTTATTAAGTGTTTGATCCCACGGTTTGGTGGTGTGATCCGTTCAACGGAACGAAGGGAAGCATATGGGACAAGTTCGTCACGGCCGCACCTCGTCCACGACGGACGCGTAGGCCAGCAGCGCGAACAGACCCGTTCCACCGAGCACGTTTCCCGCGAGCGTGGGCAAGGCCAAAGTGAACAGGCCGTCCAGGGCGCCGAGCCGGCCGGACAGGACCAAGGCCGCGATCTCGACCATGCCGGCGATCACGTGGGTGAACTCCGCGAGTGCGATGAGCCAGCCGGTGAACGCGATCAGGGCGAACTTGTGGCCTTCCGCGCCGGGCATCGTCCAGACGAGGACGGCCACGACGAAGCCCGCGCCGATGGCCTGGACGAAGGCCGTGCCGGCGTCGAGCTCGGCGTAGTGCGCGGAGACCTCGAGGATGGCCTGCCGGATCTCGGCGGGGACCAGCCCGAGACCGACGAAGGCCGTCGCCACCAGGACGCAGCCCAGCCAGTTGGCGATCGGCACGATCGCCCAGACCCGCAGCAGGCGCCGCAGCGTGGACAGCGAACGCATGGCGAGCACCGGAAGCACCGCCGTGATCGTCGATTCCGTGAAGAGCTGCAGCCGTCCGAAGATGACGACGATGAAGCCCGTCGCATAGCCGAACGACGCCACCAGCGGCGTCCATTCCGCATCGGGCAGGTAGAGATGCAGAAGGGCGAGCGTCAGCACCGAGAAGCCGATGGCGATCCCGCCGGCGATCCCCGACCAGAAGAGCGACGCCGCGGGCCGGGCGAGTTCGCCTTCGCCCTCTTCCTTGATGAGCGCGTAGATGGCGGGCGCGCGAAGGCTGAGGCGGGCGAGGACCTTGTCCTCCTCGATCTGCGTGAGATTCTGCGCTTCGTCGATATGGTGCTCGGGGCGGTGGTTCGGCTCGTCGTAGCCGTTCCGGTCTTCTTCGGCGCGCGGATCGCTCGGATCGTCGGACTGCATGGGATGTCCCGAAAGGAAGGGGGCGGGGCCGTTCTGCCTCCGCCGGCGACCCGCCGCCCGGGGCCAGGGAGGGACGACCCGAACGGACCGTCCCCCGATCGATGCCGAAGTCAGACCTGTCGACGCAGATCCGTGTCGTCCGCGTCGTCCGGCTTGCCGGCGAACGCGCCGCCACAGGCCGCGGCGAGGCCAAGAAGGGATGCCAGCGCGAGAAGCAGCGCTGTCGTCGATATCGCATCGCTGGCCGCCTGTGCGGTCTCGACCATCGTCTCCCGTGCCGCCTCGATCCCGTCTCGGGCCGAATCGACGGATGAGCGGATGCCGTCCTCGACCGATTGAACGATGCCCTCCGCTTCGTCCGGAGTGATCCCGAGACGCTGTTCCAGGACGCTCATCGCCTGCTGTCGATCGTCGTCGGAGACGATCGCATCCTCGCCGCCGACGAGCCGGTCGAACAGATCGGCGATCTCGGTACCGGCATTCGCCGGATCCTGGAGGACGTCGCCCAGCGTCGTCCGCATCTCGGCCAGTGCGGCGTCCTGCTCCTCCTGGCTGAAGACGTCACGGAAGGCCGCGACGCTCTCCTGACGGATATTCGCCTCGGTCACGCCCTTTTCGCGCAGGGTCGTCTGAAGCTCTTCGGGAAGCGCATCGAGCGAGATCGAGCCGGCCAGGTCGGACGGGTTCGGAAGCGACAGATCGTCGGGCACGATCGCCTCGCCGACATCGCCGATCGCGGTCGCGGTTCCTTCGAGAACCGACGACGCCGCGCCGAACATCGCGCCCGCGCCGGTGACGGCGGCCCAGGCCAGGAAGATCGTCGCGACCGACCAGACGGCTGTGCCGTGCAGCAGCGACGCGATCGTGCGGGGGATCCCGGCCAGACGGGCCGCGACGAAGCCACCGGCGCCGAGCGCGATGAGCTGGGTCACGATCAGGTAGAGGCCCGATCCGATCCCGAGGCCCGAACCGGGAGCGGCGTCGTATTGCGGATCGAGGATCGCGGCGCCGATACCGATGCCGAAGGTCGTGAACAGGATCATCAACGCGACCGCGACCGCGCCGCCCGCGAAGATCGCGCCCCAAGAGACGCGGGCAACCGTGCCCGCCATATTATCGGACGGTGCTGTCCGGGTCGGATAGATCGTTGCCATGCTGGATTGTCCTGCCTTCGATTGCGATGCGGATATGCCTGCACGAACGTCTGGATCCGGGGAGGGTCTCACGCCGTCTTTCGACTGCCGCTATGCAGGAATGATCCGCGCCGCTCGGATGACGTCGACGCGCGCCGGGAGATCGGCACGGGACGTCGAACCGGCATCACGCGATGGCCCTTCAGGTGCCTCGCGCATCGCTGCGTCAGACCGGCACGAGCGCCGCGGTGAGGCTGACCGGGTTGTGCAGGCTGTTGGCGACCGGTGACCAGATCAGCACGTGATCGAGCAGGGATTGGAGAACGGGTCCGGGCGCATCGGACGCGATATGGGCTGCGATCGAGATGTCCTCGAACCCGATCGGCGCGACCGCGAGGTCTCCGGCCCCCCAGATGCCCCCGAAATGTATCTCGGCACTCAGGACGAGTTCGAGTTTCGTGATGGGGATCGAACGTGCGACCGCGTTTGCATGAATCCCGATCACGAGGCAGGAGCCGAGGGCGGCAAGCAGGAGTTCGGACGGCGAGGGCGAGGTCTCCTCGTCGAGCAGCCCCGTCTGGGGGCCGTTCCAGTTTCCGAAGGGTGCGAGATCACGGACATGATGCTCCTGTCGGAAGCCGCCACGTGCGATCGTGCGGCATTCGAGCATGCGCATGGTGTCCTTGCCGCTTCGCGCGAGCGCCGTCAGGTCGGTCGTGGCGATCGGTTCGAGCGCATTCGGGTCCGACGATGTCATGGGAGTATCCAGTTCGAGTTGCGATGGGAACTTTCCACCGCGGGCAACGTCCAGGACGACCTAAGCCGGTACGGCGCCGGACCCACATCCTTTTTCGGTTGCGGCCCAAGCAGAATCGCGCAGGACATATCTTCATGATCGACTGGGACGATCTGCGCTTCTTCCTCGCCGTGGCGCGGCACGGCAGCCTGACCGCCGCCGCGAAGGAACTGGCGGTCGCGCAGTCGACGGTCGGCCGACGGCTCGCGAACCTCGAAGGCCGCCTCGGTGTACGCCTTCTCCATCGCACGCCCGATGGGTACGTCCTGACCCTTGCGGGGGAGAGCGTTCGCACGCAGGCGCGACGGGTGGAGGCGGAGACGCTGGCGCTGGTGCGCAATGTCGGAGGCCGCGATGCCCGCCTCGAGGGGGTCGTTCGGGTCACCTGTGCGGAGACGCTGGCCGCGCATGTCCTGGCGCCCTGTTTCGCGGAGTTGCAGCTTCGCCACCCCGACATCCTCGTCGAGCTAATTCCCGATCCTCGCGAGCTCAGCCTGTCCATGCGGGAGGCGGACATCGCGATCCGTCTGACCCGACCGGTCCAGAACGATCTCGTGACCCGACGGATCGGGCATCTGGGCTTCGGTCTCTTCGCCAGTGCGGACTATCTCGCGCGGTACGGCATGCCGGACACGAACGACGGATGCCCGGGCCATCGCTACCTCGTCCTGGTCGACGACGTCTCGAGCCCGGACCAATCCCTCTGGCTCGAGGACCTCACCCGGAACGCGCGGCTCGGCTTGCAGACGACGAGCCACGAGGCTCTCCAGCAGGCCGCACGTTGTGGTGCGGGCCTGACCTCGCTCGCGCGGTTCCGCGCGGATGGCGATCCGATGCTGCGGCGGGTGGCAAGCCCGGTGCCGGCCCCGGGTCCCGACATCTACCTCGTCGTCCACAAGGACAATCGGGGCACGCCCCGCGTCCGGGCGGTCCTCAACGCCATCGTGACGCGCGTGAAGAGCCTTCGATCCGCGCTCGATCCGACGGAGGATGCGGACGGGTCGGACTGAACCGCGCCGCCGGCACCGCGACGGCTTTCGTCGCCGATGCGGCACGCGCGCCATGCATCGCCGCATAGCGGGTCCGCGACATCGTCGCGCTCCGATTTCGCCCGTCCAGCCGTTGGCCCGGCGACACCCGGATGCAGGACGGGTCTGTCCGCGAAGGCAGACGGCGTCCCGCAATTATCCGACGGAACAACGAACGCTGCGCAAGGGGCCCCGACGCATGACACGAGACGATTCCGCCTCCAGGGCCGCCGGCAGGCCCGACATCCTCGAAGTCGTCGAGGAGCGCCTTGCATCGGGCAAGCGACGGATCGTGACCGGCCGGGTGCGGGTCGGCACGCATACCGACACGATCGACGAGACCATACACGAGGATCTCGAGACGACGCATGCCGAGATCGAGCGTGTGCCGATCGACCGGATCCTGGCGCCCGAGGAGCGCCCGCCGGTCCCACGGCTCGAAGGCGCGGTGACGATCATACCCGTCTTCGAGGAAGTCCTCGTCGTGGAGCGGCGGCTGAACCTCAAGGAGGAGATCCGCGTGACCACGCAGGCAAGCGTCGAGACGATCGAGGAAACCGTCACCCTGCGCCGCCAGAAGGCTGTCGTCGAACGGCTGCCCGGGCAGACGGACACCCCCCCTGACACCACCGAAACGGAGTAACTTCGAATGGAAACGCATATGAACGACGTCCAAACCATCACGGCCTTCTTCGACGACCGTCACGCCGCCGACACGGCCGCCAGTCGGATCGAGGATGCCGGCATTCCCCGGTCGAACATCAGCCTCGTGGAGGGCACCGATCCGAGCGCGTCAGGCCACGCGGACGGGTCCGGCGAGGAAGGGTTCATGGCGTCGCTGAAGGAGCTGTTCGCCGGTCCCGACGACGACCACGACACCTATGCCGAAGGGTTGCGACGGGGCGGGTACCTCCTGTCCGTGAGCGTATCGGGGGCGCAGCAGGACAAGGTCGTGGAGATCCTCGATCGCGACGGGACCGTCGATCTCGACGCGCGCAGCGAGTCCTGGCGTGCGGAAGGCTGGGCCGGGGGTCCTGCGACATCGACGGCAGGGTCCACATCGTCTGCGGACGACGGCACCATCGACGTGGTCGAGGAAGAGATGCGTGTCGGGAAGCGGAGCGTCACGGGTGGACGGGTGCGCGTACGGAGCCACACGGTCTCCGAGGACGTATCCGAGGATGTGACGCTGAGATCGGAACATATCGACATCGATCGCCGGCCCGTCGATCGCGAGCTGTCTGCCGACGCTGCGAATGCAGTCTTCGAAGACCGGACCATCGAGGTCGAGGAGAGTTCCGAGGAAGCGGTCGTCGAGAAGACCGCGCATGTCGTCGAGGAAATCGGCATCGACAAGACGGTCGAGGACCACACCGAAACCGTCTCCGACACCGTGCGTCATACCGAGGTCGAGATCGACGACGCGCGCCGGGATGGCGCGGTCCGAAAGCCGACGGGCGCCTGATGCCCCTCGGGGCTTTATCCCTCCGCGGCCCGTGATGAACAGCTCGGCGCGCGTCGCTTCGCGCGCCGACCTCCGAAGGAACCGTCCTTGACCGATCGACCTGTGCCCAAGACGACACTAGACCACGCGACCGATCCTGCGCGCGACTGGGTCCGCATCCTGGCCCGGTACCGGACCGCCCGCAGCGCCCGGAGCGCGTTCGAGTTGTCCGTGACCGTCGTGCCGCTCGTGGTCCTGTGGGTCCTCGCGGTTCTGGCGAGCGCAGTCCATCCGCTGCTCGCGATCGCATTGTCCCTGTCGAACGCGCTCTTTCTCGTGCGGCTGTTCGCCATTCAGCACGATTGCGGTCACGGGGCCTTCTTCGCCGACCGCCGGGTCAACGATTGGGTCGGGCGATGTCTGGGCGTCGTGACGCTGACACCCTATGCCGTCTGGCGCAGGTCGCATTCGGTCCACCATTCGGCCACGGGCAATCTCGAGCGTCGGGGCATCGGCGACGTCCATACCCTGACCGTACGAGAATACTGCGCCCTGAGCCCGCGGGGCCGGCTCGGATATCGTGCCTACCGAAATCCGCTCGTCATGCTCGGCCTGTTCCCGACCTACCTCTTCTGGATACAGAACCGCTTCCCGGCCACGCTCACCGAGCAGGGATGGCGGCCGTGGGCGAGCGCGATGGGGACGAACCTCGCTCTCTTCACGCTGCTCGCATCGGCCGTGGCCGCCTTCGGCTGGACGACGGTCCTGATGGCCTTCGGGCCGACCACGATCGCGGCCGCGACCATCGGAATGTGGCTCTTCTATATCCAGCACCAGTTCGAGGAGACGAGTTGGGACAGGACCGACGACTGGCGGATCCACGATGCAGCGCTCCATGGCAGCTCGCATTACGACCTGCCGCCGGTCCTCGGCTGGCTGACCGCGAATATCGGTATCCATCACGTCCATCACCTGCACGCCCGGATACCCTTTTACCGCTTGCCCGAGGTGCTCGACGACCACCCCGCCTTGGCAGACATTCGTCGGATCTCATTCACAGAAAGTATCGGATGCCTGCGTCTGAAGCTCTGGGACGAGCGCACGCGCCGACTCGTTCCCTTCGACGCCGTGACCCATGCCGACTTCCGGAGCGCGCGTTCGGGATCGGACGCGACAATGGCATGATGGGCCTATGGACGGGGGGATGACGATGTTCTTCGACACCTGGTACGATCTGTTGCGGATCGTGATCGTCGGCACGCTTGCCTACACGACGTTGGTGGTCTTGCTCCGGACGTCCGGAAAGCGGACCCTTGCAAAGATGAACGCCTTCGATCTCGTCGTAACCGTCGCGTTCGGTTCGACCTTCGCCTCCGCGATCCTCAGCAGCGATGTGTCCATCGCCGAGGCGGCTACCGCCTTCGCCCTTCTTTGCGGACTGCAATTCGGCGTGGCCACGCTCTCGGTTCGCTCGGAAAGGTTCCAGAATCTCGTCAAGTCCGAGCCGAGCCTGTTGTTCTATCGGGGTCAGTTCCTCAAGCCGGCGATCAGTTCGCAACGCGTCACGAAGGAGGAAATCCTCGCGGCCATGCGCGGATCCGGCGTGGCGCGTCCGGCGGATGTCGATGCCGTCGTCCTCGAGACCGACGGGTCGTTCAGCGTCGTGTCGGGCGCCACCGACGAGCCGATCGCCTCTCTGCGCTATGTCGAGAACGTTCCTCGGACGGATTGACCCGGACAAGACGCGGGAGACCTGCATGCTCGATTGGATCACGACCCATTCGACCGCGATCCAGACCATGACGGGGATCGTGACGGCTCTGATCTGGGTGGCATATCTTCAGTTGATCGTTGCGGGCATCGTCCGGCATCGCCGGCCCCAACTGACGATCAACCGGGGCGGGGGACAGGGCTTCGATGCTCATATCCTGCTGAGCAATCTCGGAAGCGAACCGGTCTATGTCGCGAACGTCGTTCTCTCGATCCATGACGAAGGCGGGGTGAGGGACGTCTTCATCACCGACCGGAACGAGAGCGACCGCGCAAGTCCCCACGGCGACCTGACGGGGACCCTGCAAGGCCCTCTGGATGCGGGCGCCTACAGGGACATCGGGACCATCACCGGGATCTTCGGCCGGCTGTCGGCCGATGCGGCCGCACGGGACACGGCCGATATCCGGAAGCTCGGCTTCACCGTCCTGGGCTTTTCGCGGGCGGCGACAGGCGCGCGCAAAACCTACGAGATTATCGTCGATGCCGGCGGTGTGACGCGGTTGCGACCAGTCGGGGACGGGACGCAACGGCTGTCGGCGCGGGCCTGCCGCACCCTCGCCGCGCGCTTCGGCTCGGACGTGTGACCCACGCAACGACCCTTTCGGATCGGCTTCGGATATCGTGGACTTGCATGGAAGCGGATCAGCCGCCTCTATTCCAAAGAGTCCGCACGATCAAAGACGCACCCCGCCGCAGATGCGCCGAGACTACGACCTTGTGGTCGTACTGGTGGCCCGAGGCGTTTGGTCTGCGGGCCCCGCAACCATCGTCGGAGATGTGGCCTTCCGGGACGTCGCTCCTGTCGGGACGCCGGGCGCGGCGTTCGGTGCGACGGTCCTGACGCGGGACGTCTTCTGCGCGCCCGTGTCTCCGGATCGATCTGCGCCGGCAGTTTGTCCTGCCACTCTGGAGGGGTTCGATCCGAAGGTCAGCCAAGCCAGCCCGGCGCCGATCAGGGCAAGGGCGATCGGATTGGCCTTTGCGTTGCGGACCAGGGCTTCGGCGTGGCGACGACCGTCGCCACGCATGTAGCTGAATGCGGTGTCGACGAGGGCCTCGGGGCTGAAGCGTGCTTCGAGTGCGTCGATCGATCCGGACAGATCGGCCCGGGCCGCAGCCACGTCGTGCTCGGCCTCTGCAGCGGATTTCTGATGTTCGTCTTCGGTCATGATGAATGTCTCCTGTCTTGAATCGAGAGTGAGGCGCTCAGAGCTGTTCACGGGCCAGATCGCCATCTTTCCTGACCTGGCGAACGCTGCGCTCGGGAACGAGGTTGTCGCTCGCGAACTTGCTCAGGCCGTTGCGCAGGAGAAGACCGCCGATCACGGCAAAGATCACGCCGACGAGAAGCGCCGCCAAACCTTCGTAGGTGGGCAGCGTCCGGGCCGCGTCGAAGGCCGCGTCGATGTGGCTGTTCACGGCGGTCACGATCTGGACAGCATTGTCGTCGAGCCCGTCGAGCCCGACCGCGTCCGACGGGTCGTCAGCGAACAATCCGACGAGAAGCCGGGCCACGCCGCTTACCAGAGCGCTCAAAAGGATTCCGAGCGATACGATCAGCAGGACCGTACCGCCGATAAGTTCGCCGATCCCGGCCTTGAGTTGCCCCAGCTTCTCGCCCATCTCGGATTTCGCAAGGCGGATTTGCTGCTGAAGCAAATTGGATGAATGCCGAAAGACGTCGCCAGCAAGCCCGGCGGAAGATCTCGGCGAAGATGCGGCTTTGTCGTCCGATCTGGAATCGTTAATCGTTGGCATGGTATTTTCCATTGGGCGGTTGGTGAAACGGATCTTGGAGAGACCGATAAAGCGGATCGTCTCCCGTTGAATTCGCGACGGGGCGCAAAAGCACCATTCGAAAACGAATAGCCGGTTCGCGCATTTGCCCTGTCCGGAATTGGGAACGGCGCGCACTCACGGCCCGTTCGATAGCACCAATAGCGAAATCACAAAACTGGACGCGATCGTATGAAATCGACCTTTTCCGCTCTTCTGATCGGCACCGCCTTGACCGTACCCTTCGCGGCTCACGCTCAGACCAGGTCGGTCGAGACGGCCTGCGCGGATCTTCAGGCCGTCGTTGCCAACGGTCTTCCAGATGGCGTCGAGGCCGGGACCATTTCGCAGCTGATCGAGTCGGGAGACGGAGAAGCCTGTCTCGTCGAGATGACCCGCCTGACGCAGTCCGATACCGGTGCGACGGTCGCCGACACGGCACAAACGACATTGCGCCTGCAGGACGAAGTCACCATTCAGGGCCGTGTTCTGCTCGATCAGTCGCCGCCGCGCGTCAACGTGGAATCGGGTGCGGCCGAAGTGCAGATCGATCCCGGCAATCCGTCGGTCACCGTCGCGGAGCAGCAGGCCGAGATCCTCGTGCGTCAAGCTCCGACCAACGTTACGATCGACATGCCGTCCCCGACGATCCGCATCGAGCAGCCGGCACCGGAAATCGTCATCACGATGCCCGATCCGAACGTGACGGTCGGGGCGGCCCAGCCGCAGGTCCGTGTCGTGCAGGCCGATCCGCGGGTGACCGTGACGCAGGCCCCGCCGGCCGTCGACCTCGAGCTTCAGCGTGTCGAAGACGGCGGTGAAGGCGGGTTCGAGGTAACCGACAGTCGCAGCGGTCAGGCCTACCAGCCCGGAATGGCGCCCGAGGCGATCACGTCGGAGGATGCCGAAGTCACCGTCACCTCGAGCGACCCGCAGGTCGTCATGTCCGAGGCGACCGGCGAGGCCGAAATCCGGATCGAGCGCGCCGAGCCGACAGTACGGTTCGAGCAAGCCGACCCGATTGTCGACGTGACGAGCCAGGGCGAGCCGCAGGTCGAATTCGTGCAATCCGGCGAACCGGTCGTCACGTTCGAGCAGGCCGAGGCGTCCGAAGCGTCCGATCCCCAGCCGGCCATGGCGGTCACCGATGAGGCCGTCGAACCGCAGACACCCGGGATGGTCGCGACGGACGCCGATCCCGAGGTTCCGGCCGTGATGACGGACACGTCCCAATCAGAACCCGCTGCTGCATCACGTGGACCGGTCATCGAACGCGCGGGCTATGAGCCCGTGCAGACCGATGAGTTCGAAGCGGACAGCCTCACCGGCTCCAGTCTCTACGGGTCCAACGACGAGAACATCGGCGAAGTAAGTGACCTCGTCATGAACGATGCCGGCACGGTCGATGGCGTCCTGGTCGAGGTCGGCGGCTTTCTCGGTCTTGGAGAGAAGGAAGTCGAGATACCCTTCGATCGCCTGACGATCCTTCGCTCGGAGGCCGGCGATATTCGCGCCTACATCGAAGCGACGGAAGACGAACTCGAATCGATGCCCTCCGCGCAATAAGGCTGGCTTGGGTTGCGTAATGGGTCGTCCTGGAATGGGCGGCCCATTTCGCTTTCTGCGCCACGCGCAGAGGCCTCGATCGACGCGCATGGTCCTTGAACGACAAGTTGGCTCAACCGCCAGAATACATAGTTATCATACAGGCTGACATCCTTGCCGAATGGTGCTTCGACTGCCTTGCCATGCATTGGTGTCGTGGCCACTGTGTTCGGATTGGGTTCGCCCCGATGTTTATGACGAATATCGGCGCCCTGATCGGATCGGGGCATGTTGGCGCCATCCGGTCGCATTCCAGGGATGGAAGACTTATGTAGGATCTATCGGCAGCCACGATTCCGGGGCGTTGCCGACCGAGAGACGTCGCGTGCTCCCGCCTCCCAGCAGGAGCAGGACCGTGCCCCGATACTTCTTCAACGTGCACGACGGCAGCTCGATCCTCGACGAGGACGGCACCGATCTTCCCGACATCTACGCCGCCCAGGCGCAGGCGATCCGGACCAGCGGGGAGATCCTGCGCGACCTGGGTGCGCGGTTCTGGGATGGGGCAGAATGGCGGGTGGAGGTCAGCGACGCGCGGGGCACGATCCTGTTCGTCCTGCGCTTCTCGGCCGAGGAGCGGCTTGAGGCGGCGGACGAAGCACCCGATCCCCCGCCGGGGTCTGGCAGTCCTGCCAAGGAGTGAGGGCCGGACCTAGCGGCACGGCTCCTTCTTTCCGTTGCTCTCGCTCAGATGCAGATAGTTGACGTCGAAGCCGCTGAACGCCATCAGCTTGTCCACGTCCAGGATCACGAGCTGCTTGCCTTTCAGCGTGATCGACCCCTCGGCGCGCAGGCGCTGCAGGACCCGGTTCACGTGGATGTGGGTCAGACCCACCGTGTCGGCGAGCTCTGCCTGAGTGATCGGCAGTTCGTAGGCGCCATCGGTTGCAAGACCCACGGTTCGCAACCGCATCAGAAGCTCGCAGAGCAGATGGGCAATGCGTTCGTCGGCCCCGCGGGCGCCGACACCGACCAGCCATTCGCGCAGCACGGCCTCGTCGACCAGAGACGCCCACCAGAGCGCCCGCGCGATGGCCGGACGCTCGGTCAGTTCCAGGACCCTGTGGCGGGGGATGGCGACGGCCCGGCAGGGCGACAGCGTGGCGATCGAGTGATCCATCGCTCTCAGGATGAAGACGTGCAGATCGCAGAAATCGCCGGGGATCAGGTAGGCGGTGATCTGGCGGCGGCCGTTCGGAAGCAGCTTGTAGCGGCAGGCGAAGCCTTCGAGGATGAGTTGCACGTCACGGGGATCGTCGCCTTCACGGATGAGATCCTCACGCGGCCCGACATCCCGAGGGTTCCGGCAGATATCGTCGATCAGCCGCCGGTCGGCCTCGGGCAGCGGCGCGAACGCCTCGAGCTTGCGGGTGAGCGGGTTCGCCATGAGCGGTCCTTCATCTTATCGTAACTGGAGCGAACGCCGGTCGCCTCTGAAGTCAGGGTGGGTGCCTGCAGGATCGAAGGCAGCACATTTCGATCCGAGAAGTAAACCTAGGTTAACGACATGGGACGCGGGGCGTCCGACGACGGAGCGGTGAACGAGCGATCTAATCGATGACAGGACATCCCTTGAGCGATACCGACGATCCCCGCCGGATCACCGAGGCCGCTGGAAAGGCAGCGGGGCGAAGCAGTCTCACGAACGATGTGGCATCCGCCGCACTCTCTCGGCACCGCGCGGGTTCCTCCCTCCTCGCCGGGGTGCCGAGAGACCCCTTCCAGTTCGACCTGCCTGGCCATGTCCGTTCCCTCTGGTTGCTGGATTTCCAGCTTCAGCCGATTGGTATACGGCGATCGATCGTCCGCGGGGCATGCCGCGCCGCCTGTTCCTCTCTGGAATCCGATGTCTGCCGCTGACGCGCGGGTCGCGCGCGATCTTCGTTGCATCGCGGAGATGCCCGAAGTGCCGCTCATCCTCGAAATCTGCCGTAAGGCGTCGGGCATGCCGTTCGTCGCCATCGCCCGCGCCGCAGAGGGCGCCGATGGCCGCTGGATCACCTGCGCCGCGGACGATGCGCTCGGCCTCGGCACGATGCCCGGCGACGAGCTGCAGATCGCGTCCGTCCTCCACCGTCTTGCGCGGAACGATCGCGGTCTCGTCATGGTCGGCGGCAGATGTCATCCGCGGCGCATCCCGGCCACGCCGCACGACGACTTCGGCAGCCACGTCGTCGTGCCGATCACGCGCCTGGACGGGACCGCCTTCGGCATGCTCTGCGCCCTCGATCCGATACGCCGGTTCACGCGATCGGACGTGCGGGGACTGTTCGAGACCCTGGCCAGGCTCGTCGCCGTCGGGCTCGACGTCCGCGCGAAGCTCGAGGCCGACCGCGTGGCGCTCGACGCGGAGCGCGACACCGGACGGCTACGCGAGGAGTTCATCGCCGTCGTCGGCCATGACCTGCGCAACCCCGTCGCGGCGGTCTCGGCCGGGCTCAGGATGCTCGGCCGGCGACCGACGGACGAGAAGGCGTCCCACCTTGTCGTCGAGATGCAGCGCTCGATGCTGCGGATGCAGCAGATGATCGACAACCTGCTCGATTTCGCCCGCGGCCGCCTCGGGGCCGGCATCGTGCTGGACGACATGAATTCCGTCGATCTGGAACCGGTGCTCCGCGACGTCGTGCGGGAGGTCGAGCGGCTGTCGGACCAGCCCGTCGAGGTCGCGATCGATCTGCTCAGACCGATCCGGTGCGATCCGCAGCGGATCGGCCAGCTCTTGTCGAACCTCCTGGGCAACGCCGTGACCCACGGCACTCCGGCCAAAATCATCCGCGTCCGGGCGAGCGACGAGGACGGCCAGTTCCGGCTTGCGGTGACCAACCGCGGCGCGCCGATCCCCGAGGGCGTCCGTCCCCACCTCTTCCTGCCGTTCTCGCGGGGCGGCGGGACCGGCAAGGCCAGCCTGCAAGGCTTGGGACTGGGCCTCTACATCGCCTCCGAAATCGCCCGGGCCCATGACGGGCGGCTCGACGTCGAGTCCGGCGGAGAGGAGACGACCTTCACCCTGACCATGCCGGCGGCGCACGACTGAGTCCGGGATCCGCCCCACATCCGGCGTCCTCTGCCGGACGAAGACGGATGTCGTCGTTCGGTCGCAATTTCGAGACTGCGGCGGTTGGGTTGGGTGCACCCCTGCGGGACCACTGAGTGAAACGCCCCGACTGTTCCCACAGAGTTCTCTCCAACCATTGAGACGCAACCTAACGCGGGTTTTAGATCTTACCGATATAGATATTTTCCTAAAACGGTCGTTTTATGCCCCAATTGCCTGTCCCACGCGCAATCAGCGGCTCAACAAGGACAAAACTCTTTGCCCAAAACCTTCCAAGTACTGGGACGTTTATGGAACTATGAAAGCATGATCTTTGGAAATGCCCGCGTCTCCACAGACGACTAGGATCCTCGATGCACAGACCGATGCCCTGACAGCCGCAGGCGCGGAGCGTATCTTCGCAGACAAGATCAGCGGTTCGACCAGGAAGCGTCTGCAGCTCAACCAGCTCCTCGATCAACTCCGGCAGGGCGACGTGATCATCCTCACGAAGTACGACCGCCTTGCACGGTCGCTGCGTGACCTTCTCGACATCGTGGAGGCCATAAAGGAGCGCGGCGGCGGATTTCGGTCGCTGGCCGAGGATATCAACAATACCATGCCCGCAGGCCGTCTGATCTCCCAAGTGTTTACGTCCATCGCGCAATTTAGGCGCGAGACGATTTCAGAATGCACTAAGGAGGGGCTGGAGGCCGCAAAGAAGCGTGGTCGTGTAGGGGGCATCCCTTGCCCTCTCAGCCGCACAACGTGACGCGGTTCAACGTATGCGCGACGAAGAAGGTCGTCGCTTGACTGAGATTGCCTAGCTCTTCCGCGTAAGTGTTAAAACGATTGGGCGTAGATAATATCAATAGAAAGATTCTGGCTCAGAGAATGATTACAAACATTCCCTCATCGCAAGACCTAACCAGATCGGCTTTAACTTCATTCTTTGCTGCTTGGCATTCTCTCATCCAGCTTTTCCATGACTTTAATCGGACCTACGATCTGGACGATCCGCAGTGGGCTGAAGAGCTCCAAGATTACTATGAGCACTGCCAAGCTGAACTGGAAACTATTTACGCCTTGGCTGCTCAAGCAAGTGAACTGGCTCTAAAGGCTCGAATATGTGATGTAAGCCCATACCTGCTATTACTAGGCAATGGTACATCGTTCGGTGAAGCGACTGGAGATACGGATTTTTCTGAACTGCGCACGATCGATGCAGTTGATTTGCCCAATGCTGTTAACGCGATATGTTCCGAAAAGCTATCAGACAGCTTTAAGCAACGCTTCACCGAAGTCAGGAAGCTTCGAAATAAAATTGCACATCTAGGAGCCGCAGGAAAAACCTCTGATCCTAGAGACATCTTGAAGCTTCTTATCGAACAATACTGTGAGCTCTGGCCAAAATCGAAGTTCCTCAAGCTCTGGATAGAGTATATCGGATCGAGACGATATTCTTATTTTCATGACGGGAAATGGTGTTCCGCAGAGATGGAATTTTCGGAAGTTTATGAAACCTGTTTCTCACTACTGAGTAAAAGGCAGTTTGAAAAACTCGTAGGATTTAAAAAATCGCAACGACGATATATTTGTTACAAGTGCATCTATTCAGGTGGATTAAATAGACACGACATGTATTCTGATCTGTTGACTGCATATCTAACACAGGAAAACGTGCTCACGTGTCAACTATGTGATGAGTGCAGTGATGTTGATCGCAAGGCGTGTTCGCAAGATGGATGCAAAGGGAACGTTATTTCAATAGATGAGCCCTTCTCGGATCATTGTCATACCTGCGGTCAGGAACAAGATGAGTAAAGAAAACCATGATTTTCTAACATATATTATCGGAGTTAACGGCGTGATTATTTAAAGGTATTCTAATTATGACAATTGAATCATGCTATTGGAGAGAAGACATTGCCACCTTCGCAAGAAAGTTTCGACCCGTGGCTTCACCTCCACGCTGGTCGGAACGCTTGGTGGTGAACTTCGAAAAAGACGTCACTATTGCCCTCTTCATGGTAAGGAAGTTAGACGAGAGCGGAAAGTTTTCATCACGGATAAAGAAGCATCGTGCAGCGATATTCCGCAGTCGAAGTGTAAAGACAATTACTCAAATGAACTATCGTAATATAGAAGAAGTGTATGACCTAACTACAGAAGAAAAAATCTCGAAGCCAATTAGCTTTGTATGTAATCAGTTCATTCACGGGGGTGCTACATTTGCATACCGCCGAGAAGATAGGAACTGGGATGGAATTTATACATGCTCCGATTATGAGAGAGCAAAATATATTTATAGGGTTCCTTTGTCTGAGGTAGTGGCTCTCTTAGAGCTTGCGGTTATAGATTATCCGGCGAGCATAAGAATGATTTTTAATCCAGCCAAAGGAGATTATGACGTTGAGACCGACTAATAAAGAGACGCAGCGTACATTTCAATAGTCATGGATTGGTGTAAAATCAAAAGTTTTCCCTATGATGGCATATGCTCGATCAACAGCCTCTACAACATCGGTTAGCAGTCTATCTAGATCTTTGTCATAGAGCGATAGGTCCATCGTTCCTTCATGGGCGAAGGCATTTCTTCTCTCAACCAGTGCTTCTATAGATTCAAATAATGTAATCTTGCGACGGCGATATGGCTTTCTTAAGGCGGACGCAATATCTAACCGTCTATCAAGCATACGAAAATTCTCTCCAATAAAACTTGGTCTCTGAAAAGAAAAGCATTCTCCAACTGCTCGCTCTAGGGGTCGATTGGAGAAAAGAATCTGCTCAAGCTGTGTGTGGCTTAGACGTGCCTTTTTTAGAGCCGCTTCGCGTTTATCAGTGTATTTTAGAACAGCTGCAAAGGTTTCGCGGAAGTATTCTTCCCATACTGCTATTACAAAGGGTATTAGGAGATTGTTCGATAACAACCGCGGGTTCATTTCATCCAAAAAGAAAAGACCACTTGGAGTTTCCCGAGCAATGTCACCCTCCAACTTTCGCGTCATCAGATAAATTCTTGCTTTGCCTAGCGCATTGTGGAATCGCCATCTCGCCAGATAGCAACCAGACGATAGAGGAGATGGCGGAGCGTCATCAGGAACCCAGCACCTATTTCGGCCAGCATCGGTAGTGAAATGACCACCAAATAGATCACGGATTAGCTTTAAGGTTCTGTTTTGGTGTTTGAGGTCCCAGAAGCTCCTTGAGGCCCTAGAGCGCGTCCAAATCGTGATCAAACCATTCTCGCGATACACGTCCAACTCTACACCCGTCCATGATCGGTAGTCCTTGTACTCGTACCAGTAGTAACTTTTCACGCGATTAGTAATTTTAAGTCCATCCGCAGCCGCTTTATATCCGAGTAATTCGATCACGTCTAATACCCTGCGAAGCACAGTTCCGTCAGGCAACTCACTTTTGGATGTGTAACTCATCTTTTAAACATACTTTTCTTAATCGGGTGATAACGCCTTGGATGTAAATCGTGTCCTCCGTCGGAAGTCTGAAGATATTACGCAGCTGTCGTCGTTGTAGGATACGGTAGGTTAGCCGGACAGGGTCGCCCTACCTCCACATCCGTCGCGCGATGTCCTGCTCCTCCTTGCCCACGGCCTCAGCGTAAATCGCCGTAGTGCTCAGCTGGGCATGGCCCATCCACTTTTGTAGCATATGAAGCGGGATTCCGTTGACGGTGGCGTTGATTCCGAACCCGTGCCGCAGGCCCTTGGGGCTTCTGTGCGGCGCATCCGGAATGCCGGCCTCAACCATCACCCGCTTGACGATCTGCCAGAGCCGGACCCGCCCGATCGGCCAGATCGGCAGGGCCGCCCGCTTGCGGGAGCGCTGCGCCTCGCGCAACCCGTGGGCCGTATCCATCGTGTCGAGGTAATCCGGCGGGACCGGGACAGAGCGGTAAACGATCCGGGGCGCCCCGGCTGTATCCCGGCGCTTCTTCAGGCTGCGGATCGCGACGGTGCCGCCCGCAAGGTCGACGCGGGCCGGTGTGATCTCGAGGAGCTCGGACGCCCGGCAGCCGGTCCAGTGCAGCGTCTCGCAAAGCGTTCGGTCCCGGGCGCCTTGACGGCGGGCCACGGCTAGGAAGGCGGCACGCTCTTCGGCGTTCAGGTAGAGCCGGTTCCCGGTGATGTCGTGGAGACGAATTTCGCTCATGTGAACAGAATGCGGGAGAAGCGTTCAGAGAGGAAGCCTTGGTGCATCTCCTGCCTCAGCCCTAGCGCCTTGTTTTGCAGCAATACCCCGCAAGGCGGCGGGCACTGTAGTAAACACTATTAGTAATAGTGTTAAACGTCTATGCTTCGCTCCGGACTTCCCATCGGCCTCCCTGCCATACTTTCAAGGCACCGGCCTGGTGGTGCACTTGTCAAAACATACGCACTATTTTTAAAAGGCAATCAGTATTGTGGACTGTTCCAGAATTGGGCTGCCCGAGCTCGAAAGGTATTGTAGTCCGCCACGTTCCAGCAGACTGAGTGGCCGTCGCGTAGTAGATAATGAATTCCATTCGCGCAGGTCATATCTCCAGTCGGGGCAGTCTGGAGCCAATTCATGTAGTTCTCGAATGTCTGCTGACGGCTGGAGACGAAGTTCTGCGTTGGCACATTTGAGATCATTCCCTCAAGGAAATATGACGGAGCCAATCCGTCTTTGATGAGACCACGGTCCAGCATCGTGTTTCGCATATTCTTAATAACCCGGATACTTGGCTTGAAACGTCCGCTTGTTGCCTGATGTTTCGTCGTACTGTTCTCAAGATGCTGTTTGGGGTAGTTGACAATTTGATCTCCGGAAGACGTCCAGAAGGTGACACCTTCCCGGTAATGGTTAGAATACTCTGTATCGTAGTAGCTGTAGGATCGGTGCTGAGCGCATACAAGGACATCAGCGTCGCGCCGGTTCTCATTCCCCGGCACGAAGATTGCTTTCTTTCCGGCTTTGACTCCAGTGCCAAATCTGTGCATCAACCAAGCCAATACGTCTTTCTTGAAATCGAAGTAGCTGTAGGCGGCTGAACCAGTATCTGCGTGAAATCGTTGACGTGCGGTGGCGTCCAAATCGGATGTGTCGTGATAGTAGGTAGAGGTCAGGCATATCGCGACATCGACGTCGCTGTCCGAGTAGATGTTAGTATCGTTTCCGTAAGAACCCTGAAGGAAGATGCGATAGTAGCATTGACGATGATATGGTGCGGCAGGATCGTCGAGCACCCGTTTTATGGTCTCGTATGTACTGGCCGATTGGGCCTTCGATCCTTGGTAAGACCACGTCTCAAGCTGGCGTTCCGGTATTGCCATGTTAGGTCTCACTCGTCAAAAGGGTTTTGATGTCCGCCTCTCGCGCAGCGTAGGATTCAGCTCCCCGTTGCCGAAGTATATTTAGTTTCCGGAGATCGTGCTCGAATAGGTCGGTGGCCATATCAGGCTTATCGAACGTGTCGTTGATGCGAACAGTGGGCACCTGCTTAAAGAGGATCAAACGTAACTGCTCCATTGAGGCGATGTTTATTGAGAGCGTCTTATCTAGGACCGGTAGAGTCGGCAGTATACGCCGATAGAGACGTAGGTAGAACGCCTCCTTCGGCTTGGGATAGTTCCCACATCCAACGCTTAGGACACGGCAATCTATCGGATTATACTTCATTGCTGCAACAGCGTCCGCGATTCCATAGAGGGTTGGGTTGTTGGCGCAATAGCCACCATCGACTAATTCGACATTGTTACCCATTCCCGTGGTGATGACCTTCCTTTTGAAATACGGATAAGCTGAGCACGAAGCCTGCACCGCGTCGCCTATGGTACAGCCAAAACCTGGTTCGAAAGTGCTGACACGACCGTGAGACTGACAAACACTTCCCTTAAAAATCATAGGCGTCTCAATCTGCCATTTGGTTGTGACAACACCGAGACCAGTCATTACGGCATCAAATTTCCTATCTCTAAAAACTTCTTTAGAAAGGGCGCTTAGTGCTGCAGATTTGGCTGCTGCGGACCGTTTCTCCATGATCGTAGGTACGTACTTGCAATACAGTCTATGGATCGTTTCGACTTCCTCTCCTAGGGCAAGCAGTGAAGCAATAATCGATCCTGTACTGGTACCAAAGATCAGATCAAAATGCTCGTGAAGCGGGCCGCCTAGCAATGCCTCGACTTCACGCAGAACACCAAGCGTGTAGAAGCCTTTCGCTCCCCCTCCATCGAGGCTCAGTATCCTGCAAACAGAGGCATCATGCGCCATTGGGCCATCTTTCTCAGGTATTTTTAGAACCTGTAGCTAACAAATCCAGATCATTAGCGAGGGAAAAGCTATCAAAAATATCTTCTCTGCGATCAAATAATCTGATAGTTCCACTTGTTTTTCTGTCCGTCCAATAGTGTCCACTTAGCTCAAACGGAGGGCCTCCAATGACCTTATACTTAAAACTTCCATAGTGAATTTCGCTTACATTCGACCTGAGGTGTACTGTTGGGTCGCTTTGATATGCGCCATATAAATACGCCACACCATCATTCTGAATATCAAAGCTGCCTACGATTAAGAATGAATCAGCTTGTTCGGTCATAAGTCGAAGCGAAATAGATGAGAATGTTTGCCGTATTGCTGCATATCCCTTTGTCGCCGGTACGACCTTGGAAGTTTCTGGGTCAACATACGACGATTGAAGACTCACCTGCCAAGTACCATTCAAATTTGGCCGCTTGCAAAAAAATTTGATTGGCCAAGCCTTCCATAGGTGCTTGTCAAATAGCCATAGCAGTGAAGTTAGCACCGCCAGGGTAAACGAGTACGGCTTGGCGTGGTCCCATGACAACTCGATTCCCAGTATCCAAAGGAACACTCCCCATACCAACGTCGCAATGATAAGAAGAACTGAGACTGAGAACCTATCGAGCAAGGGGCCATCCGTGAAAAATGATTTACAGCATACACTTGCCAAACTGCAGTATGCAATCCTTCCATACCATCCGATTATATTGGTCTTTGCAACTGGTGAAGTGTCCGACAAAGACTGCGTGCCGATGATGCGGTCACCTATGCCTCAAGTTGGTAACGCGTTTGGCTCGGGTGTTATTCAAATTTTGACAGAAGCAATGAAGGTGAATTCTAGTATTCACGATGGTGCGGTGATCTTCACCCGCGACAACAAGAGTGAGTCGTACCGTATATGGGCTTGGTCAATGAGAATTGTCAGTAGACATAAGCCAGAATATCCAGAACCGAATTTTGGATCGGCATATAACAGCGTACTTTCCCTTTCGATGGCTGAAAACATCGATTTTTGCTGTAATATTTCGCCTAGTCGAGCGGTCTTTTTTCAGAAGGGCGAATCCTATTGGTGCAACGACTAAATCGCGCTTCATCTTTTACCGACCTTGCAAAGATTGCCAGATAGGACTCAACACTTGAACCAATTACGTGCTGCATTACAGCAAGGGTAATTTAAGACTGGAAAGTCGTATAAGCCATCGTATGTGAAATATGCTCCTGTCCCGTGCAGGCTTAACGCTATGACCCAGTCCGTTAAGCGGGTCGCCGGGCAGATAACCACGCTCCGTGTGAGGCCCCTCCTACTCTTCCAAGGGCGATCTTCTTCACACCCAGGGATCGATCAACGGGACCGCCGTTGCCTCGAAGTCCCCTACGTTACGGGTCACGACGCTCATGCCGTGGACTAGGGCCGTCGCCGCAATAAGGGCGTCACGTTCCGACCGCGGGTCCGGAACGTGGAGTCGGGCGCAACGGAGGGCTACGACGCCGTCGACGGGCAGGACGCGGTCGGAGAACGCGGGGAGAACCCGCTCGTCCAGCCAAGCGCGCAGGTAGCCCCCCTGCCCCGGATCGCGGCGCTCGATGCGCAGAACGCCGATCTCGAGCTCCATCAGGGTCAGCGCGGAGATGTAGAAACGCCCAGCATCCTGCGCGGCGATCCAGCGGGTCACATTCGGGTCTGCGCGGCCATCCCCTACCTTCCGCAACTCGGAGACGACGTTCGTGTCGAGCAAGAACATCAGCCGAGATCGGCCGAACGGCTCGCGATCTCGCTCTTGAGCGGGTCGAACTCGATCTCCGACAGGCCGGGCATGGCCAGAGCCTCGACGAGGTTCCGGGTCTTTCCCACGAGCTTCTCGTAGGCCTCGATGCTGAGGAGGACGTGTGCCGGCCGACCTCGGTCGGTGATGAAGACCGGGCCTGCGAGGGCGGCCCGCTTCGCGCGGCTGAGATCCTGGTTCAGCTCGCGGCTGCTCACGGTGACGATCGACATAACGCACTCCTGTAGTAACATTTCTACCTAGTACCTAAGAGGCGTCGGATCTAGCGTTCTATGCAGGATCATGACTGGCAGCGTCGCATCTCAACCACACTTCGAGGATCAAACTTGAACACGTTCTCAAATGATCACTATGACACATGAGCCTGTGATAGTGTGCACACGTGAAGACGTGAAATTGCGCACACAAAGGAGCAGTTATGAAAACCGTTGCTATTATCAGTCAGAAAGGCGGGGCCGGTAAGACCACCCTAGCTTTGCACCTCGCTACGTCCTCGGCCCTCGCTGGCCGCAACACCGCAATCATTGATCTTGACCCACAAGCCTCAGCCGCGAATTGGGGCGATCGTCGGGACGCGGATTTACCCGTTGTTCTCTCTGCTCATGCAAGCCGCCTATCCCACGAGATCCGGCGCGTGGAGGAGATGGAGGGTGACCTTCTGATCATTGATACAGCCCCGCATTCCGACAGTGCCGCGCTTGAGGCCGCGAAGGCAGCTGATCTAATCTTGGTTCCCTGCCGCCCAGCAATCCTAGACATCGAGGCGATCAGCAACACGCTCGACCTCGTGAAGACGACGAGTACGCCGATCTTTGTCGTAATGAACGCCGTATCCCCCCAAGGAAACGAGGCTGCAGAGGCGTCCGAGGCGATTTCCGGGCTCGATGTCGCAGTCTGTCCGGTCAGCCTGAGGCAGCGGGTCGCCTTTTCCCGCGCACTCATCAGCGGGCAATCGGCCGAGGAGTTCGAACCAGGAGGCAAGGCTGCACAGGAGGCATTACACCTTCATGCGTTCATGTGTGAACACTTGAATATACGAACACCTGAACTTGAAAGAGGTGCAGCATGAGTAACAAGTTCGCCGCAGCTCTGAAATCCAAGCCGACGCCCGTGGAAACCGAGGACACGACACTATCAAAGCAGGGCGCGTCATCCGCATCGGCGCATGTAAAGCCGTCACGGAAATCTACCAAGCATGTTGGCGGCTATTTCGATCCAACCGTCTCGCGGCAGCTCCGCGAGATCGCCTTAGCCGAGGATAGCTCCGTGCAGGCTTTACTGGGAGAAGCGATTGACATGCTATTTCAAAGCCGACGCAAGCCAACAATTGCCACCCGCCCGAAGAAAAGCTGAAGGCTAGAACACCTGCACGTGTAACAACGTGCAGGTGTTCACGGTATATTATGTGAAGACTTTCACGTGTGCACACGTGAACGATTGTAATTTGACGCAGTAGTCGGCATCTTAGGGGCGGCCCCGCCGCTCGAACCATTTGCAACAGAAGCCTACGAAGGCGCGATCAGGACTCTGTGGAGGCTCCATCATCCAGTCACGCCATTCCCGCTCTAGGCGGTGGATATCCCAGCCCGGTGCTGCGTTCCGGGCTTCTTTATAGGTTTCTGGCTTCAGTAATACCGTATCGACTTCGAATAGAGGGCCGGGCATCATCGTGCCCCGATTAGTGAAGACAACCATATCGGCTTTCTCGTCAAACGAGACCGCGTAGTCGGGCAGGTGGTCGTGGCTCACGAGTTGCCGGATCATCTGCCTGAACCGCTTTTCCGGGCTCTGCGACCCAGTCTTGAGAAGGAGCTTCCCTAATGAGATACGCCAGACTTTTTGCTGGCCACAATGCTTTCTAGCCAACTCGTAGACTCGTCGCTCAATAGGTTTTCTGAGGCGAAAATAGTCCCGGTGGAGGGTCAAGACCTCCTCATTCCGGATAGCATTGAAGACCCAGTCCGAGAGCTTGACCTCGCACCAAAGAAGCCGCCCATCGAGACCCTGCTTGCGGCGAATAGACGAGGCGTCAATTAGGCCAAAACCATCAATCTGCTCCTCGTCGCCAGTCATAATATTCGTCCGGATTCGCGTGCCTTCTAATCGGTCCAACGCATCGATGAGCGATAGGTATTCCCGACCGCTTGTACCCCGGTTAGTAAAAACGAGCAGCTCGCGAGAGTTAATCCGTACCCGAGGGGAAACCTCCTCGCCCCGCTTCAGCTTCGCCATAATCTGGCTGATGCAGTAGATCAGAATATCCTTGTCATAGATGGTCGCCAAACCTTTTACACTCGGCGTAATCTCGAGCCACTGATCCCCATTTGTATATCGCTTCACCATTGTCTCAGGCTTCTTTGAGAGCGAATAGAAGGGATGCTCCATATGCTGCATCACATCCTTCAGAACAGCGTCCGCGACATCACAAATGAAGAGATCATGCTGCGGATGGCGGTTTGGAAGGAGGGGCGTCAGTTTCGTGTTATCAGTTACCATCTATCGACATTCGTGTTTTCAGTTACCGAGGTCAAGATTCGTGTTATCAGATACCAAGATTCGTGTTTTTAGTTACCAGGATTCGTGTTTTTAGTTACCAGGACATGACGTAGCTTACTGAAATTGCTTAGTAATAACGACCTCAAAATCCCCGTAACACTTATTTAACACCTATTTAACACCCGCAGCCTGTGGATAAGTCCGCCTCGGACCGTCTCAGATCCCGACGCAGGTGCCACTGGACACGAACCAGGTCCCGTCCGCGGCCCAGCACAGCAGCCCGCCGTCGATCTTCGCCAGCGCCCACGGCGCCAGGATTGCTGTAGCCATCACCAAGACGAGAGCACCGATGGCCGCGAAGGGGATCCAGCTGCGGGCCTGCAACCCGGCGATCTGACGATCGCGCGCGACGATGGCGGCGCTGGTCCGCTGAAGCAGGCTGTCGATGTCGGCCTTGATCGCCTTGCGATCGGCGTGGATGTCCCGCCGGAGCCCGACGAGTTCGCGGCTCAGCGGGGTGATCGTCTTCTCGAGCGTCTTGGCGATGGCATCGGCGACGGGCTTCAGGTCCATCTGGGCCTTGGCGTGGAACGCGGCGGCGCGGGTCTCGGCGGCGGTCCGGGTGAGCTTGTCGAGTTTGTCGCTCTGGCCCTCGACGCGGTCGGAGACGCTGGCGACCAGGGTGCCGAGGAGATCGAGCATCTCGCGGATTTCCTCGGCGTCGCGGGTGACGAGGTGGAGATGGCGCGGCTGCTGTGGGGGCGTGTCGTCGTCGGGCATGGCGGTGGTCCTGTGGGAGATGGGAAGGGACGGGGAGGGCGCGTCCCGTATTCTCGTGGGGACGTGCGGTTGGGGCAGGGTGAGGCACCGGCCCGGTGGACCGGTGCCGCCGTCAGCGCGGGATGGCGTCGAACAGGCCCGCGAAGACCGGATCGTCGTAGTACCGGAGCTTGGCGGCGAGGATCGGCGGACGGCCCTGGAGGCGCAGGAGCTGGAGATGGTCGGGGAGCTGCATGACCTCCGAGGGCGTCATCAGCTCGCGGCCCATGGTGCCGACGGAGATCGAGGCCGGATCGCCCGGGCGGTGCGACCAGGTCTCGGCGCCGATGGTCTCGCGTCCCAGCAAGCGGCTCAGCCATTCCGCGGTCTCGAGGTCGTTGACGCCGAAGCATTGCAGCACGCCGGCATTGGCGACGAAGGTGTTGGCGCGGGGGCCGTAAAGGGCGCGGAGCTGGGAGAGGTCCTGCAGGATCGGCCAGAGCTGCAGGCCGTAGCCGGCCATGAGCCCCATGGCGCGCTCCACGGCCTCCAGGCGGCCCAGGGCGGCGAACTCGTCGAGCAGGAACAGGATCGGACCCTTGGGGGGCAGGGACGTGCTCAGGGGGCCCGTAGAGCCGCTGTGCAGGGCCGGGCCGGGGTCGGAGCTGCCGGAGGGCGATCTCGGGCCCTGAGGGGCGCGCAGAGGCGCTGAGAGGGCCTCTGGAGTGGCAAGGGGACCATCGGCCTCATCCGGGGCGCCTGTGGCGTCCTGCGGGCCTCTCAGGGGCCTGGAGCGGGCCGGGGAGGCTGGGCAGGCCGCCGATGCCCCGACCTGCCCGCCATCGGCGCTGCGGGCGATGTCGCGCAGGGCTTGGGCGATCAGGAGGCGGAGCCAGCGGGCGTAGGCGTCGAGCCGGTCGGGGGGCAGGACCAGGAACACCGTGCCGATGGCGTGCTTGAGGTTCGCGAAGTCGATGTCGGTCGTGGCGAGCGTGTCGGCGATGCGGCGGCTGTCGAGGAAGTGGGTGTGGCGTTGCGCGGCCGACAGCACCGAGGCAGCCTCGCGCTCGGACTTGCCCCGGAAGCGGTTGGCGGCGCGGGCGATCAGTCCGTCGGCCTCCTGGCTCTCCTGCACCTGGCCCGGCGGGTCCATGACCAGGGCTTCGGCGAGGGTGGCAGCGTCCTCGCCGAGATCGGGGCTGTCGGGGGCGAGCGCGTCGAGGGGATTGAGCGCGGCGGAGGGGTGGCCGGTCAGGCCGAAGGGATCGAGCACGTGGACCGGGCCCATGGTGGCGCGGGTGCGGGCGGTGATGCGGGTGTTCTCGCCCTTGGGGTCCACGACGATCATGGAGCGCCGGACCTGCAGCAGGTTCGGGATGAGGGTGCCGACGCCCTTGCCGGAGCGGGTGGGGGCGAGGGTCAGCAGATGGGCGGCGCCGTCGTAGGTGAGCGACGCGCCGGTCTCGGGATCGACGCCGACGAGCAGGCCGTCCGGGGCCTGCAGCGCCGCGCGTTCCTTCCTGGTCGCGAACCGTGCTGAGCCGTGGCCGAACATTGACATGCGGCGGAACCAGAGATTGGCGCCGGTCTTGTCGGCCCAGAGCCCGCCGGCGACGATCCAGCCGATGCCGAGGAGGGGGACGCCGAGGAGGTATTCCCAGAAGGTCCCGTCGATCTCGATCCCGGCGGCGGCCTCCAGGGCGACGACGATGACGAACCCGACAGCAAGGGCGCCGAAGGTGCCGATGGCGAGGTAGCCGAGCAGCATCAGCAGCAGCGCCGGTCCGGCGACGGCCCAGCGGCTGGCGGTGACGGCGCCCCGGAAGCCGCGGCGGAGGACGGCGATCATACGCGGTCTCCGGCGTCGAAGGTGGAGTCGGTTGGTGCGGAATGCGAACCGTCGCGATCGACGTCACCCGCATCCCCAGCCGACGTCGCGGACGACCCGGCCGACGCAGCGCCACCGCCGTCTCCGGCTTGGCCGAGCGTCCACCCGTCGAAGGCGGCGCGGTCCTGGTCGCGAGGAAGATTGCGCAGGAGCCGGTCCACCATGGCGGCGGCCGAGCTGTCGCGTTCCGCCAGGTCCATCAGCGCCCCGCCGAGGATTACCTTGCGGCGGGTGTCGATCTTGCGGGCCTTGGTGGCCTCGCGGTTCTTGAGCGCCTGCAAGCGGGCCTTGGCCTGGGCAAAGCGCTTCTCGGCCCGTTCGAGCTCGGTCTCGGCCATGAGGGGAAATCCTGTCTGTCGGAGGGGTCGAACGCGAGGTGATCCGCGCCGGCCCGGGGCTGTCATTGCCGGTTCGCTGGCAGACCGGAATCGCGCCTTCCAGACATGACTCCGCGTCACTTATCCGAAAGGATATAAAGAAAAATCCGGGCTGCCCAAAAAACAGGAACACCCGGTATCGGGGGGCGTTTACAGCCCGAGGCGTGGCGCGTACCCGATGGCCTGGACAGGACAAGGGCGCACTTATGCAAATTTCCACCCACCTGACGGTGGCTTCCAGTTTGCGTGCGGTCTCCCTGGGGGCCAAGCCCCCCCGCCGACGGCGTCCCCCCTTCGATGCGCGGCATCGGACCGGGAGGCGCATTCCGCCCTCCCAGACCCTCCAGGACCAACCTGGGCCGTTGGATCGCTCGGGTCGATGCGAGCGCATCGACATGGAAGGGCGCGCCGCCCCTTCCAAACCATCCGCCGGCCAACGTGGCCGTTGGATCGCAGCCCGCGTCGCCGGCCCGATGAGCTCCGCCCGTTCGGCAGCGAAACGCTCCACTGGAGCGTTTCCAGGAAGCTGCCTCACCTGGACGCGATCGGGCCGGTTGGCGGGCCGGGATTCGGCCTCGGCGACAGTCCTGTCCCATGCCCCCGGACGGGGTGCGACGGACGTCGCCTCCGGCCTCTTAGGGCGGCGCCATGGCGCGTGTCGCTTGGCCGCGATCCGCACTGCCGTTCAGCCCGGATCACGCAGCGCGGGGCAGGGGCGTGTGCGGCGAATGTCGCGTATCGCAGCCCGCCCGGTCCGACCCGCCCTCCCAGCCGCCTGGGGGGCATCGGGCGGGCCGGACCGGGCTGCCGGATCGTCGTGCCGAGATCGCTGCCTTCGGAGGGCAATGCTCTATCGGCGACCAACGGCGTTCGGGTACCCTGGGACGACCGACGCCACGCTCGGGCGCCGGGCGTGTGCGGTGTGGGAAAGGGAAGGGCGGCGCGCAGCGGATCGGGGGAGAGACATGGCTGCGCGCCGGGTGCGTCGAAGGGGGGAACTTCGTGCGCCGCTTCCCTGGCATGATCGTGATGAATGACGGGTTAAGGCGGGTGCGGTATCTGCGCCGCAGCCTAGTCGCGCGGACGGCTGGCTGATGGCGAGCTACCACCTCTCGGTGAAGACCGTGAAGCGCTCGGCGGGGCGCTCGGCGACGGCAGCTATAGCCTATCGCTGTGCGGCGCGGATCGCGTGCGAACGCGAGGGGCGGGTGCACGACTACACGCGCAAGTCTGGCGTGGAGGAGACGTTCATCCTGGCGCCGCACGACGCGCCAGGCTGGGCGCAGGATCGCGCAGCGCTGTGGAACGCCGCCGAGGCGTCCGAGACGCGCAAGAACGCGGTCACCGCACGGGAATGGGAGCTGGCCTTGCCGGCGGAGATCAGTGCCGCCGAGCGGGCGCGGATCGCGCGGGACTTCGCGGGGGCGTTGGTCGAACGCTACGGCGTGGTAGCGGACGTGGCGATCCACGCGCCGCACCGCGAGGGCGACCAGCGCAACCACCACGCGCACATCCTGACCTCGACGCGGGTGTTGGGGCCGGACGGGTTCGCCGAGAAGACGCGGGTGCTCGACGCCAAGCAGACCGGGGGTCCGGAGATCGAGCGCATGCGCGAAGTCTGGGCCGGCCTGCAGAACGACGCGCTGGAGCGGGCGGCGCTCCGCGAGCGCGTCGACCATCGCTCGCTCGCGGTGCAGCGCAGCGAGGCGCTGGAGCGCGGCGACGACGTGCGGGCCGAGGCGCTGCACCGGGCGGCGGAGGTGAAGCTCGGACCGGCGGTGAACGCGATCGAGCGGCGGGAGATGCGGGACGCCGAACGCGAGGGGCGGGACTACGAGGCGGTCACCGCCCGCGGGGCGCAGGTGCACGCCGCGCGGCAGGCGCGGGCGCTCTACGAGGAGCTGCGCATCCGGGTGGAGCGGGCGCGCGAGACCTACGGCCTGGCGCGCGACGAGGGGCTGGGGCGGGTCTCGGCGGGGCTGGCGGCGC
>NZ_CANLTR010000043.1 GCF_947494055.1 uncultured Jannaschia sp.
AACCGGTCGATGCTGCCGATCGCCGCCATCAGTCCTGCCGCCACGGCCAGATTGACTCCGGTGCTGGTCAGCAGCCGCCGGATTGCCTTGAGCCGGACCTTCTCGATCTCCGTGAAGCGCCGCTACGGTCTGGCCCGGCTAAGAACCTGCTCTAGGTGCGGTGGTTCGAGACGATCGAGGAGCTGCGCCGGGCGCTGCTCGTCTTCCAGAAGACCTGCAACGAAAGCTGGCTGACCGAACGACACGGCCACCGCCTGCCAGAGGCCATCAGAGAAGAGCAAACCACAATCAACACAGAGACCGCCCAAGCCCAGTTTCCTGCCTCAAAACCGTGGACCGGTACATTCTGCCAATGTGGGCGCA
Source organism: uncultured Jannaschia sp. (assembly GCF_947494055.1). Taxonomy (GTDB): domain Bacteria; phylum Pseudomonadota; class Alphaproteobacteria; order Rhodobacterales; family Rhodobacteraceae; genus Jannaschia. Next base: position 364 of record NZ_CANLTR010000043.1, read on the forward strand.
TGACGGTCGTGCCGCAGGCCGGGCTTCGCGAAACCGCGCTTGGGTGACCTCAATCCCCGCCCTTCCCCGCATGGCGGTAGGCGTTGAGGACGACGCCGAGGACGTTGGTCTGCTCGGTGATCTCGCGCTCGCAGGTGTCGAACTGGGCGTAACGGGTGGTGTTCGCGCGGGCGACGATCAGGGCGCAGTCGGCGTTCTTGAGGAAGGCGCGAGTGTCGTCGTTGACGAGCATCGAGGGCAGGTCGAAGATCATCAAGTCGGGCCGGTAGCGCGCCTCGATCTCATCGAGCACATGCGCCGTCTCCTCGGCGAGGAGTAGGCGCGCGGGGTCGACCTCGGCATGCTGGGCCATCGAGACGGCGATGTTGTCACCGAACCGCATCGCTTGGTCAGCGAAGTCGACCTCGCCCGAGATTACCCGGCCGATCGAGGCCTGCGGACGGACCTGCAGGACCTCGTGCACCGAGGGGTCGCGCAGGTCGAGATCGAAGAGGATCGCGCGCAGGTCGCGCTGCCGGCCGAGGCCGAGCGCGAGGTTGCAGGCCATGGTCGTCTTGCCCGAGCTTGGCATCGGCGAGGTGATGGCGAGCCGCTTCCAGCCGTGCTGGCGCATCTGAAGGATTGCCTTGGTGCGCAGGATATCGAAGGGCGCGGCTGCGCTGTTGGCCGCGCGGCTGACGATGCGGTTGGTCTCGAGGAGCGAATTGTCGACGTCGAACGGGGCGATCTCCCGCCAGAGGACCGACAGGCTCTCGCCGTCGCCCGGCGCGATGCGGCGGCTGGTGGCGGTGGCGATCCGGCCCTTCGGTACGCCCGACCGGGTCTTGCGGGCCGTGTCCAGAGCGGCTTGCAGTTTTTCCATCTCGGTCTCAGGTCCTTGGTTCGGTGCTCGGGTGGATGGCGGGGCCGGCGCTCAGCCCAGGCCGAGCCGGTCCAGCCCCTTCTGGACCACGAGATCCAGGGGCAAATAGGTCTGGTCGATGTACCACAGGGCGATCGGCACGCCGATGACCACGATCAGCGTGGCGGTCACGAGGCCTGCCCGGCGCAGGAACCGGTGCCGCCGGCTCTCCATGTAGGGAATTGAGGCGAGCGGCACGATGCCGAATCGGCTCTGCACCTCGGCGGGACGGCGGATCGTCCGGTTGAGGAACTCGAGCAGGACGAAATAGGCCGCCGCGAGTCCGATCCCCGCCGCCGCACCGGCCAGCGCGACTTTCGGGCGGTTCGGGCCCGAGGGTTCGTTCGGGACGTTGGCGTTCTCGATGACGGTGACCCGCTGACCCTGTGCTGTGGTCTCGATCCGCTCGCCTAGACGGGCGGCGTTGAGATTCTGCACGGCGGCTTGGTAGCGTGACTGGGTCGCATCGAAGTCGCGCTCGAGTGCGGCAAGCTGGATACCGTTGGCGGAGCTCGTGGAGATCGAGACAGCAAGGCGGTCGAGCTCGGTCTCGGTCGATTCCATATCGGTAGTAAGGTTCTCGATCCGGCTGTCGACCTCCGAGAGCGTCGCCTCGAGCATGGCCTCCTCGGGCGTCTTGCGCTCGGCCCCCTCGGGCATGCCCGCCTCGATCTGCGCCTCTACCACGGCTTCGAGCCGGTCGACCTGGTTCTGCAGGCGGATTACGCGGGGATTGGTGTCGGTATAGTCCGTTTTCAGAAGCCGCAATTCGGCACGGGCGGCGATGAGTTGCTGCTCCTCGGGGGAGCGGGGGGCGACCTCGCCGCGGACCGAGCCCGTGGTCTCAAAAATATTGATAATGTCGCGCCGCTGGGCCTGAGCGGCGGACAGGTCACGCTCGGTTCGCGACAAACGCTCCTGCAGCAGGGTCTGGCGGTCGAGACGGTAGCTTTGATCCTCGGGCAGCGCGTCGGCGTTCTCGGACTTGAAGGTGACGATCGCCGCACTCTTCTGGCTGAGCTCCTCGCCCAAGCGGCGGACCTCCTCCTGGAAGAACTCGAGCGTGTTCTCGGCGCGCGACATCCGGAACTGGACGTTGGTCTCGAGCATGAGAGTGACGTATTCGTTGACCACCGCCTGCACGATGCGGGCCGAGCGCCCATCGAAGCCGATTGTCATCAGCGTGGCCTCGTCGCGCCCGCTGGAGCGCCTGATCCGCGTATTCGCACGCATTGCCTCGACCACCTCGTCGGGGGACATCGCACGGATGTCGGCAAAGACGTCGAAGCGGTTGGCGATGTCGATCAGGTTGGCACGAGTCATTAGCCGCTGCTCAATAATGTCGAGCTGCTCGATTGCGTTCGATTGCACCGTCGAGGCGGCTAGATCATTCGAAATTTGCGGCGATTCCACAAGAAGACGTGCAGAAGTGTAGTAGGTCTCGGGCAACTTCAGCGCAGTGATCACGCCGAGGCCCGAGCAGACGAGCACGAATAGCGCCATGACCGGGAAGCGCCGCAGGAACAGGCTCCAGTAGAAGCGAAGATCGAGGTTCATTCCGCGGCCTTTCCGGCAAGGCCATTCTCGAGCGGGTCGGTGAGCAGCAAGGGTCCGGTCCTCGTCTTGAGCACGAGCCCGTCATTTACGAGCTCCTGAACTGTGTCGGAATCGACCTCCTCCTGTCCGGCGCTGGCGGCGTAGACGAGCGAGAGATCGCAGAGTTTATTAATGATCCGCGGCACCCCGTCCGCCTCGCGGTGGATCGCCGCCACCGCCTCGGGGGTGAACTCGGACCCGTCGCCGCCTGCGTAGCGCAGGCGGTGGTCGACATAGGAGCGGGTCGTTTCGAGATCCATCGGATCGAGGTGGTAGCTCGCCGAGACGCGTTGCGCGAACTGCCTGAGCTCGGGCCGCGAGATCATGTCGCGCAGCTCGGGCTGGCCCACGAGGATGAGCTGCAGGAGTTCGTCCTTGCCCGAGTTGATGTTGGTGAGCATCCGCAGCTCCTCGAGCGTGTCGAAGCCGAGATTCTGCGCCTCGTCGATGATCAGCACGACCCGCCGGCCGGAGGCGTATTCTTCGAGTACGAAGTCCTGCAGCCGCTGGAACAGGTCGACGTAGTCGCTGCCCGCGGGCATGTCGTCCACGTCGAGAGCGTTGAGCACCCAGCGGAGGAGTGCGCCGCGATCACCCTGCACGTTCGACAGAAGCCCGGCCGTCACCTCGTCGTCGAGGCGGTCGAGCAGCGCCTGCACGAGGGTCGTCTTGCCGATCCCGACCTCGCCGGTGACGACCGTGAGCGGAGCACGTGTCATGAGACCGTATTCCAGCACCGAGAAGGCGCGCAGATGCGCCTTGGACCAGAACAGGAAATCCGGGTCCGGCGACAGCGTGAACGGCCGTTCCCGAAAGCCGAAATGTGCACTGTAGAGGTCGGTTGTCACGGAACGGAAGCCTCGTGAGGAAAGAGATGAAACGCAATGTGCGGGCGAACCCGCTAAAATAGAGTCTACACTACAATTTTGGCACGGTCGGGACCACCCGCAATCCATACCGCCCATATGAAGGAAGAGCCGTATCCCCTTGGCCAACGGATTGGCTAAGCTGGTCTACCGTTTTGATTCGCTATGGATTTCTTCCATCGCGTACGAAAACAGGACGGAACGCACTGAAATCCCTTAAGGTTCCGCGCATCCAACGCTGACGTGGCGCTTCTTTGATCACAATCTCCGGAAGTCGCCCGGAAACCGCTCGAAACGTTGCGTTTCTGCAATCTTTGGCGCCGCACGTAAAGAAGGCTTTGCGTCGATTTTTAGAGATGTTAGAACGACATCGTGCCGATTTGGCGCAGGGGGCCGAACCGTTCCGGGGGGAAGCGAGTCGGTCCCAGGCTCGACAATTTTATAAAAAGGCCCGGTCATTTTTCTCCGGGGTTCTGTAATATGGCGATGTTCTCGACGACGTTGGAGACCGCGAAATCCTATCCGGTTCTCTCGAAGGCTCTTTCCCCCGCTCTCGACGAATCCCCCGCTCGGGCAGGTCGTACCTCCCCCTACCGGCGCGCGGGCAAGCGTGCCTTCGAGACGGTCTTCATCCTGGGCACCGCACCGATCACGCTCGTGGTGCTGGCGGTGATGCTCCTCTTGGTGGCGCTCGACGGGCACAACCCGTTCTACAGCCAGATCCGCGTGGGTCGGGACGGACGGCATTTCCGCATGTGGAAGCTGCGCACGATGGTGCCCGACGCGGACGCGCAGCTGGCCTCCTATCTGGCGGCCAACTCCGAGGCCAAGGCCGAGTGGGACGCGAACCAGAAGCTCAAGCGCGACCCCCGCATCACCTTCGCGGGCCGCATCCTGCGTAAGACCTCCCTCGACGAGCTGCCGCAGCTGTGGAACGTGCTCAACGGCACGATGGCTCTCGTCGGCCCGCGTCCGATGATGCTGAGCCAGCAGGACGAGTATCGCGGTCAGGCCTATTACCGACTGCGTCCGGGCATCACCGGCCTGTGGCAGGTTTCCGAGCGCAACGAGGGCGAGTTCGTCGGCCGCGTCCGCTTCGACGACGTCTACGAGCGCACGGTGTCCTTCCGGATGGATGCCTGGATCATCCTGCGCAGCGTCAGCGTCGTGCTGCGCGCGACGGGTTACTGAACCGCTAAAATTCTAGGACGAATTGCGGCGATTTCGTCGCCTGACCGTGACTGGCTGAGTCTGTCTCGAACCGGTCATCTGGTATAGGGAGCGCCAGAACAGCGTCAAACGAACGTCACGAGGATATCGGGCCATGACCGGAACTGGGTTTCTTCGCATCGCGGCCATCGCGGCCCTGGGCTTTGGGCTCACCGCCTGCCAGAGCGCCGAGGAGCGGGCGGCGGAGCATTACGAGGCCGCGCTCACCCTGATCTCCGAGGGTGATCCCGACCGGGCCGTTGTCGAGCTCCGCAACGTGTTCCAGCTCGACGGCAGCCACCAGGAGGCCCGCCGCCTGCTGGCGCAACTGATGGTCGAGCGCGGCAACCGGCAGGAGGCCTACAGCCAGTACCTGCGCCTCGCAGAGCAGTATCCCGACGATCTCGAGGCGCGGCTGGAGCTTTCCCGCATGGCCTTCGAGGGCCGCAACTGGGACGAGGTCGACCGCCACGGCCTGGTGGCCCAGGAGCTCGCCCCCGACGATCCTCGCGTCCGGGTGATCGAGACTGCGCGCGCCTATCGCGACGCCGCGCAGGGCGACGACGCCTCCGCCCGCCGCGAGATCGCCGCCGAGGCTGAGGCACAGCTCGCCGAGCAGCCGGACGACACGATCCTGCAGAACGTGCTGATCGACAATCACCTGCGCGACAGCGAGTTCTCCGAGGCGCTGGTCCTGATCCGCGCACTGCTCGAGGACGACCCCGAGAACCCGGCCTACAACGAACAGCTCACCGGCGTGCTGGCGCAGATCGGCGACACCGACGCGCTCGAGGCGCAGCTGCGGCGCATGGTCAAACTTCAGCCCGAGGAGACAGGCCCGAAGACCCGCCTGATCCGGTTCTTCATGTCCAACGACGAGCCCGACAAAGCCGAGGCGTTCCTGCGCGAGCTGGCCGAGGCCGCGCCCGAGGGAGACACCGCGCCGCGCGTCGACGTCATCCAGTTCCTGATCCGCACCAAGGGCGAGGAGGCCGCGCGCGCCGAGATCGAGGAAGCCATCGCCACCGCCGCCGATCCGGTGCCGTTCCGCATGATCCGCGCCGGCATGGATTTTACGGGCGGCGCACGCGATGCAGCCGTGGCCGAGGTCGAGGACGTGCTGGCGGGGGCCGAGCCCTCCGACCAGATCGACGAGATCAAGGTCACGCTCGCCCGGATGCTGCTCGCAATGGGCAACGAGGTCGGCGCCCGCACCCAAGTCGAGGAAGTGTTGGCGCGTAGCGCCACGCAGCCCGAGGCGCTCAAGATGCAGGCGCGCTGGAACATCGAGGAGGACGACACCGACGCGGCCATCGCGGCACTTCGCACCGCGCTCGACCAGGAGGCCGAGGATGCCGAGGCGATGACGCTGATGGCGGACGCCTATATCCGCGCGGGCTCCCCGCAGCTCGCGCGCGACTTCCTCGCCTTGGCCGTCGAGACGTCGGGCAACGCGCCCGCCGAGTCGATCCGCTACGCCCGCCTGCTCGTCGAAGAGGAGCGCTACCTGCCGGCCGAGGACATCCTGCTGCCGGCACTCCGGCTTTCGCCCAACAATCTCGAGCTGCTCCTGACGCTGGGCCAGCTCTACATGGCGATGGAGGATTACGCGCGCACCGGTCAGGTGGTCGACACGCTGCGCCGGATCGATTCGCCTGAGGCCCGGCAGGCCGCCGACGGCCTCGAGGCCGCGCGGATCGAGGCGCAGAGCGGCACCGAGGAGGCGATGGACTACCTCGAGACGCTGGCCGGCTCCGCCGATGCAGACGCGTCCTCGCAGCTGACGCTGTTGCGCGCCCGGCTCGGCACCGGCGACGTCGAGGGCGCGCTCGCCATGGCAACGCAGATGCAAGAGGAGAACCCCGAGGACCCGCAGCTCAAATACGCGCTCGCCGTGACCCGGGCCGCCTCGGGCGACGTGGCGGGGGCCGAGACGCTCTACCGCGAGATGATCGAGGCCGACCCGAACCGCCCCGCGCTCTGGATCGACCTGTCGCGTCTGAAGCTGCGCGCGGGCGACCGTGCAGCATCGCAGGCGGTGCTCGAGGAGGGGCTGACGCATCTTCCCGACGATCCGCAGCTGCTCTGGGGCAAGGCGTCCTTCCTCGAACAGGACAACCAGATCGACGCGGCCATCGAGGTCTATGAGACCCTTTACGAGCGCGATTCGAGCTCGGTCGTCGTGGTCAACAACCTCGCGAGCCTTCTGGCCACCTACCGCGACGATCCCGAGAGCCTCGACCGGGCCTGGACGATCGCGCGGCGCATGCGCGACACCGAGCTGCCGCCGATGCAGGACACCTATGGCTGGATCGCCCACAAGCGCGGCGACAGCGAGGATGCCCTGCCCTATCTCGAAAGCGCGGCTTCGGGCCTACCGAACGACCCGCTGGTGCAATACCATCTGGGCGAGGTCTACCGCGCGCTCGACCGGCCCGCAGACGCGCTCGCGCAGATGGAGCGCGCCGTGAATCTCGCCGGCGCGACCGATCAGCGTCCGCAGATCGAGACCGCTCGCGCCCTCGTGCTGAGCCTGCCCGACGAGATCGCCGCAGCAGCGGACGCGGATGCGGACGCCGCGCCAGCCGAAACCGAGAGTGGCAACTGAGACCCGCGCCCCCGGCTGTCGCTGACGCGCGGCGGCCGGGGGGCGTGACGAAGACACTACGGTCGTAAAATAATCGACCGTACCGGAACGTCAGGGGTTCCGATTCGCGCCGCCAGCGTCGAGAACCGACCGGGACGCGCCGCTTAGTTGGCGACAGAGGGCAGGAGAGTTTTCGATGGTGATGGCAATTCGCATGGCACTGGCGGCGATCTTCGCCTTAGTCGCCACAATCGCGGTCGCGCAGCAGGATTACCGGATCCGGAGCGGCGACGTGCTCAGCATCGAGGTGCTGGAGGATTCCGGTCTAAACCGCTCGGTCACGGTGCTGCCCGACGGTCGCTTCAGCTTTCCGCTCGCGGGCACGCTGTCGGCGGGCGGGCGCACGATCGGCCAGGTCCAGGCCTCGATCGCCGACGCGATCGGGTCGAACTTCACCTCGCCGCCCAACGTCTTCGTCGGCGTCCAGCCGCGCGAGCCCGATCCGATCGACCCGAACGCGCTGCTCGGGCCGACCATCGACATCTACATGCTGGGCGAGGTCGCCGCTCCCGGCCTCAAGCAGGTCACGCCGGGCACGACCTTCCTGCAGGCGCTGTCGCAGGCAGGCGGGCTGTCGCGCTTCGCGGCGCAGAAGCGCATCCAGCTGCGCCGCACCGATCCGCAGACCCGCCAGCAGCAGGTTGTGGTCATCAACTACAAGGCGATCACCAACGGGGCCGTCCTGACCCCGGACTTCGCCCTGCAGGAAGGGGACGTGATCCTCGTCCCGGAACGCCGGCTGTTCGAATAAAGGATGGCGACCTTGGGACAGGTTCGCCGCGGGGCCGTTGCGTCCGCCGCCCTTTGGGGGCTGCTCGGCAGTGCCGCAGGCCAGGCGCAGGAGGCCGAGAACGGCGGTTTCCTCGCCACGTTCAGCATCTCGCCGCAGCTCGTCTATTCCGACGACGGTGGCAACGAGGACGGGCTGATCGCCCGGACCGGTTTGGGCCTCGCGATCCGCGATATCACGACGTCGCGACAGTTCTTCGTCGAGGCGACCGGCCGTCTCGAGGAGGGGCTGAGCAGCGATGCCGACACGCCCTCCGGGATCGACGAGCCCCGGTTCGAGCTGGGCTACAGCTTCGGGACGCGCGAGACGGAGATCGACCTCACGGCGAGCTACGCTGAACGCGATGTGGACGACACTTTCGTCGATCCCGAGACGAGTTTCCTCATTCTCGACGAGGGCACGCGCCGGGATCTGAGCCTCGGCCTCGCCGTGGCCTTCGGTCTCGAATCGCCCTTCGGCGGCACCTTCACGCTCAGCCGCTTCGACACGCGGGTGGACGGCACGACCGACGACCGGCTGCAGGATTCCACCACCAACCGGGCGGGCCTCTCGCTACGCTTCCAGCTCGACCCGCGGATCGCCTTGACGACGGCCGGCAGCGTGGTGGATCTCGACGGCAACGACCGTGATCGCCGCAGCGAGCGCGTGAGCACCGGCCTGGAATTCGCCGTCACGCCGACGCTCAACGCCGATACAAGCGTGGGCTACGAGCGCGTCACCGTCGACGAGGACGGCGAGCGCGACGTCGATGACGGCGCCACCTTCGGGATCGGCCTGAGCAAGGCGCAGCCGCGCGGCGAGTTGACCGGGCGCCTCACCTCCGACGTGACCGAGAACGGCCGCCGTACGCAGGTGAACTTCGGCCAGAACATCGACTTCCCGACCGCCACGCTCGCCTACGGGCTGGGCATCGTCTACGAGAACGACGATTTCGCCCCGCTCTTCTCGCTGTCCTACGCGCAGGAGTTGGCGCGCAGCGAGCTGAACGTCTCGCTACGGCAATACTACCTCACTGATATCGAGGGCGACGAGACGATCAGCACTACGCTCTCGGCCAGCGTCACGCGCGAGCTGACCCCGGTCGACTTCGTGACCGGCGCGATCTCGCTTCAAGATACCGCCGTCCAGAGCGGCGACGCGGACGACGCCCGCCGCACCGCCTTCGACGTCACCTACAGCCGCGTGCTGACCCAGGACTGGTCGCTGGTCAGCGGGGCGGGCTACAGCAAGAACGACCGCGATGTCGCCGAGGACGATACCGACAGCGAGGTCTTCGTGGGCCTCCAGAGAACCTTTTCGTGGCGCCGCTGAGGCCAGCGGCGCGCGGACTGATCGGCCTCATCCTTCTCTGCACCCTGATCGAGGCGACGCTGTTGCTGGCCGATCTGGGGGTGCTGGGCCTGCCGCGACTGCGGCAGCTGGCCTATGATTACGCGGGCTTTTGGCCGGGCCTCCTGGGGAACTGGCGGCCGAACTACGCTTTGCAGCCCTGGACGATGTTCCTCACCTACGGCTTCCTGCATGGCGGGCCGGTCCATCTGGTCGTGAACATGATCACGCTGTGGTCGCTGGGCCGGGCGGTGATCGACCGCGTCGGCGGCCGGGGGTTCTGGCTGCTTTACGGGGCGGCGCTCCTGGGCGGTGGCGCGGGATTCGGGCTTCTAGCCTCCGACCTGCGGCCCATGGTCGGCGCCTCGGGCGCGCTCTTCGGGCTGGTTGGCGGCATCCTCGCCTGGACCTACGTGGACCGCTACTCGCTCGAGGAGGCGATGTGGCCGGTGATCCGCGCAGTGCTGCTGCTCGTCGCGCTCAACGTGGTGTTCTGGTGGGCGATGGACGGCCAGCTCGCCTGGGAGACGCATCTGGGCGGCTTCGTCGCCGGCTGGATTATGGCCCTCCTCATCGACCCCCGCCCCCTAGGCGGCGAGCCGGCGTCGCTGTCGAAGCCCCGGGACTGACGTCGCAGAGCAATTACCGCAACGTCGACCGCGCGTTCAGGTCGTAAGAACCCCGGCCCGCCGCATCACCTCCCCGAAACGGTCGAGGAACCAGTCCGGACCCAGAGCCTCCAGAAGGACCGTGCGGGCGCGCTCGGCCATTCGCGCCCGGCGCGCCTCATCCTCGAGGTAAGGCGCGCAGGCCGCCTCCAGATCCGAGAAGTCCCAGGCGACGGGCACGTAGGTCTCTCCGGGCACGAACAGGTCCGGCGCGGTCCGCAGGTGCCGCATGTCCGGCTTCACCAGGACCGCGCCGCACAGGATGCATTCGAAGTCCCGCCAGCAGAGCTCGCCGAACCCGTAGGGGCTCACCGACATCCGGCTCCGCATCATCTCGCGATAGTATTCGTCCTGCGGCACCCGATCGACGGGGGCATGGACATGCCAGCGCCCTTCGAGCCCGCGCAGCGCCTCGACCGCCGCGTTGCGCATCGGATAGGTCCAGACATCCGGCGCGACGCTCGCCCGGCAGGACAGGTCGATGTCCTTGGCCGCGGCGGCAGGCGGCGGCAGGTCGCGGCTCAGATCGTAGATCTTGTCGTCGAGCGCGATGTTCCAGCCGACGACGACCTTGGCCGCCTCCGCCGCGTCGATCCCGCCGGAGCGGGGGATGATGTTGTCCGCGAAGGATGTCCCGAACCCCGTCGCAACGTAGTCCGTGAGGTTCGATTTCCCTGCCCGCTCCTGCGTGTAGTCGGAGAGGTCGGCATAGGCGTGCTTCTTGATGTAGAGGTCGCATTGCCCGAGCACCTCCGGCCAGAGCACCGACAGGTCATCGTCGCCGTCGAAAACCAGCGCCTTGGTCGCCGTCCCCCGGACCCGTCCGAGGGTTTCCCGCGCGATGGCACTTGCTTCCTCCGCCGGGGTCCGGAAGTCGAGCTTCAATCCGACGGCGGCGTGGCGTCGCAGCGCGTCCATGGACATCGCGCGCGCCTCGTCCGGCGTACAGAACGTCGCGACGAGTCCGTAGCGCCCCGCGATGCGGCCGGCGAAGCGTTGGACGGGCGCGAATTGCTGTTCGCTGGTGTAGACCGAGCGGTCCGAGACCAAAAGCAGGGTCCGCGTCTCGACGCCCCGCGCCAGACCGGCCCGGGCCCTCGCCGCCGCGTCGCCCAGGGGGCCGGCACGCAACCGACGCCCGACCTTGCGGGCCACACGCTTCAATCGGTCGGTCCGTCCAGTTCCCGTCACGTCGGCTCCGGTCCGCTGGGCCGCTATACGGCGGCGATCGGTCGAGGGATGGTCGATCCGCCGATCCGGGTCAATCGCCGGGCGTTTTCCATTATCGCAGGCCCCGCTGGAAAACGGGGCCCGGTCGCGATAGGCAGGCCGGGATCATTTACGCAAAAGGTGGATTTCCGATGCATATCGGCATGGCAGGAGCGGGATTGTCCTGCGCGGTCATCGCGCGCGACCTGGCGGAAGCGGGTCACAGAATCAGCATCTTCGAACAGCGCGACCACATCGCGGGCAACTGCCATACCGAGCGCGACGCCGCGACGGGCGTGATGCTGCACGCCTACGGGCCGCATATCTTCCACACCGACGATGCCGAGGTCTGGGATTACGTCAACCGGTTCGCACGGTTCCGGCCCTACGTGAACCGGGTCAAGGCGCGCACCCAGGACCGGGTCTTCTCGCTGCCGATCAACCTGTTGACGATCAACCAGTTCTTCGGCCGCACCATGTCGCCGTCGGAGGCGCGCGCCTTCGTGGAAGGACAGGCCGACACGACGATCGACGAGCCAGCCAATTTCGAGGAGCAGGCTTTGCGCTTCGTGGGCCGCGACCTCTACGAGGCGTTCTTCCTCGGCTACACGCGCAAGCAATGGGGCGTGGAGCCTACCGAGATCCCCGCGAGCATCCTCAAGCGCCTGCCGGTGCGCTTCAGCTACGACGACAACTACTTCGCGCACCGCTTCCAGGGCATGCCCGAGGATGGCTACACGGCGATGATCGCCAACATCCTCGACCACGAGAACATCTCCGTCACGCTGAACACGCGGTTCGATACCGACCGGAAGGACGCGTTCGACCACGTCTTCTGGTCCGGGCCGCTCGACGCCTATTTCGGGCACCGCCACGGGCGGCTTAAATACCGCACGCTCGACTTCGAGCGGGTGACGGGCGAGGGCGACGTGCAGGGCTGCGCGGTGATGAACTACTGCGACGAGTCGGTGCCCTACACGCGGATCACCGAGCACAAGCATTTCAGCCCTTGGGAGGCGCATGACGGCTCGGTCCTGTTCCGCGAATACAGCCGCGCCTGCGGCGAGGACGACATCCCCTATTACCCGATCCACAAGGTCGCGGGCGACGACACGCTCGACCGCTACGCCGAGGCCGCCGCCGCCGAACGCGGCGTGACCTTCGTCGGCCGGCTCGGCACCTACCGCTACATGGACATGGACGTCACCATCCGCGCGGCCTTCGACACGCTCGGGTCGTGGAAGATGTCCCACGCGGCCTGAGCGGGCCTCACTTGTACTCGATCAGCCGCGCCCGGGCACGGGTCAGGCGCCGCCAGAGATAGGTGAGCGCCCCCTGCGCCTCCGGCAGCTTGCCCAGCGTCAGGAACACCGATTGCGGCCAATCCAAGCCGCGCGCGCGAAGGCGCACCATCTGCAACGGCCAGACGAGAAGGAGGAGCGCAGCCCAAGGGGTGACGAACAGACCGAGCAGCGTGACGAGTGGCAGGGCAATTCCCCAGGCGAGGCTGCGGCAGAGCTGGGCCACGCCGTGCCGCTCGGGCGCACTTCCATGCATCGCCACGCCTTCCGCGTAGGTATACCCGGCCCGGCGCGCCCGCTGCCACCATTGACCCGGATGCGTGAGCGCCGCGTCATGCAATGTCATCTCCGCGTCGAGCCGCCAGATCTTCCAGCCGCGGGCGCGCAGGCGCAGGCACATCTCCGGCTCCTCCCCCGCAATGAGGGCCGGATCGTAGCCGCCGACCTCAAGGAGCGCTTGGGTCCGCATCAGCGCGTCGCCGCCGCAGGCGCGGGTTTGTCCCACGGGCGTGTCCCATTCAGCATCGATCATCGCGTTCCAGATCGAGGCTTCGGGATGACGCTCGCGTCGCCGCCCGCAGGCCACGGCCACCTCCGGGTTCGCGTCGAGAAAGGCGTGGGCCGTGTCGATCCAGCCGGGCTGCAGTACGCAATCGGCGTCGACGAACTGGATGTAGAGCGGGTCCGCCCCCTGCCCCGTCAGCCGAGCCAGCCCGGCATTGCGGGCCCGGGCGGCAGTGAAGGGCCGGTCCATGTCGAGTTCGACCACCTCCGCCCCCCGCGCCCGCGCCGCCGCGACGCTGCCATCGGTCGAGCCGCTGTCGACATAGACCACCCGGTCCACCTGCGGGATTAGCGCGTCGAGACAATCGATCAGACGCGCTCCCTCGTTGCGACCGATGGCGATTGCGGCGAGGATTGGCTGCAACTCTTCGGAAGTCTGGCTCACGTGGGTTTCCGGCGGGAGGGTCGCCCGGGGGGGGGCGTGCGTGTGATGCGCGTGGTCTGACGGGTGTAGAGGCTGCTTGACGCCGCGCGCGTCTCCTCCTTGTCGCGCGTATGGGCCTGCGTTGTCTTGCGTGCATGCGCGGCCGTCGGTCGGGACACGATCTCCGGGGGCGCTGATCGCACATAGGCACGGACCGGTTCGTCGACCGCAGCCGGAATGCTGGCCTCTACAGCACGTTCGGTCGCTCCGACCTCAAGGCGGCCCCACAATGCTCCGGCGAGAATCCAAGTGATCGGCGTCACGCTCGCGTTCGGGATCAGGTCAATAAGGTTGCCGGCAAGGATCAGCGCCAGCGTCGAGGTCTCGCGTCCGACCTTAAGCTGACCCGATCGCAGGAACAGCAGGAAAATCGGTAACGTCAGCAGGCCGAACTCGAAGAGGTAACGCGCCCACCCCCCAGAGCCGATGATGATGATCCAGTAGCCGTCGGAGATGGTGATGTCCGCGCCGGTCTCGGAGTCGTAGACCCGCCAGCGCCCCCAGGAACCCCAACCGAAGATCGGGCGCTGCTCCGCCTTCCCGAGGATCATCTCTTCGTTGTCGAAGCGGGTCTGCAGCGAGCTGGCCCGATCAGCGTTGATGCTTGCGGCAGCAGACGTGATGCGCTCGAGCGGAACGAAGCCCGATCCGCGCAGGACAGGATAGGTCAGGAAGATGGAAGCGACGATCACGGCGAAGATCATCTGCATCCGGATCGTGAGGAACAGGGCGACCGGAAGCAACGCCAGCGTGATCACGAGCGCGCCGAGGGATCGCGAAAGGATCAGAACCGCCAGAAGCCAGAAGGCCGCAAGCAGGAACAGGGTCCGACGACGTGCATCGAGCCGCGCGAGACCGATGGCGGCGAAGATCGTGCCGGAGAAGAAGATGGCGAGGACTAGCCCGTGGGACAGGAAGACGAGTGGACGATAACCACCGCCTCGCACGTGCTGAGCGAAGGAATGCGGGAAGAATCCGTAAATCCACTGATTGAGTTGCGGCGAAAGCCGTATCTCGATCAAAGCCAGAAAGGAGTAGGCCAGCCCGGCAACGCAGAGCGTCAGGAGTACCATCCGATGGGCCTCGGGCGTGGCAAGGTATTTCCGCGCCAAGAACATCGGTAGGACCATCATCAACGTGTTCAGGACGATCGAGAACCCGTCGTAGAGACTCAAGCCGGCAAGGACCCGCCCCCCGTAGATCAACGTATCCGAATTGGTCACGACGGACAGAAAGGCACTGGCGATTAATCCCAACAGCAGCATCCGGGCGAGCGTCAGGCGCGACCAGGCACCGGCAAGTCTAGCCTCCGAACTACGTGGCGGAACCAGCAGGGCAGCCATCAATAGGGCCGTGAGGGCAGGAGCCGTATATTTGTTGAGTGGCGGCAGGACGGGAAAGTCAATTCCTCCCCGTTCGGGCAGAAGGAGGAACCCCCCAATCAGCGTGACCAGAATTGCCAGGGGTAGACGCAGCTTCTGGAAGAGAACCGCGCCGATCACGGGCCAGGCGAAGATGGCGAAGAGTGGCGGCATCGATCCCGACAGACAGCGATACGGACGGATGGTGGCCCGGGCTCCAAGCGAGACCGGCCCTCCGCCCACGTCATGACAGATATGGTCGCAACGCGCTACCACCCGGGCCTTTCAAAAGGTTGAACCCGTAGCGAGCGCTCCTCCGAACGGTTCACGACTCGTTAACCGCTCCTACCGAGATCTTACCGCGCAATCACGATCCATCGACGGAGAGCTGGACCCCGCGACAGCAGGGTGTGGCCTCTTCGTGTCCGACGCGTCCCGAAGGCAAGGATACATTCATGAACGACGTTTTCGCCGATTTCTCGGGCGGGCTGGAAAGCCCGGCCACTTACGTCCAGACGATCACGCCCAGTGATGAGGCTGATCTGCCTCGCGCCAGCCGCGCGCTCAACGTGGCCGTGGACGGCTCGATCCGGATCACCACCGTAAGCGGCACGACTGGAACGATCTACGTCGCGGCCGGCATCACCTTTCCGGTGCGCGTTACGCGGGTCTGGGCGACGGGCACGACGGCGACGGGCATCTCGGTCCTGTCGTGATGATGAATCTGGGCGTCAACCTGTCATCCTCGGGATCGTGCCGCGTGACGAAGGACATCGGTGTGGTTCTGCGCGAAGGCGTCGCTCCGGTCTTCGACGGCTCCGTGCTGGTCAATCCGGGAAAAGTGGCGGCCGCGCCGATTCTTGAGGCGCCAAGCTTCGAGAATTTCGTCCTGACCGTGACCCGGAACGCTGCACCGGTCTTCGACGGCTTTGTGCTGGTCGATCCGGGATCGGTCTCCACCCCCGCAAGTCGCCTGGCGCCGAGCTTCGAGAGCTTCGTCCTGACCGCAGAATAGGAACCCATATGCCGCTCTACCAATTCACCAACGCTGACACGAACGAGAAGACGCGCCGCATCGTCTTCCAGGGGGAGGACGTCCGGACGTTCCTTCCGGCGGGCACCTACGCGATCTGCCGGATCGAGGAGACGCTCTCGCCGCCGGCCACGGTCGAGATCCCCGCGGTCGAGACGGAGCCGCCGGCCGAGGCCCCGGACGTCGCGGAACCGTTCGATCCCCCGGAGGTCCTTGATCCGCCGGAAGCCCCGACGGCGCCCGTGCCTACCGAACCTTCCCAGCCGTCCGAGCCCGCCGATCCTGTCGAGATCCCGACAGAGCCCGTGCCTACCGACCCGGTCGAGCCGCCGGCAGTTCCCGACCCCGTCGTCGAGCCGGAGACCCCGACGCAGGAGCTTCCGGCACCAGAGATCCTCCTGCCCAAAGACGGAACGATCGAGATCAGAGCCCATGACGGCGTGGTCACGTTGACCATCACGGAATCGGGGAACTACGACGGTGAATACGAGGTCGATACCACCGAGCTCGCCACGAAGGATGCGATCAACCTCAAGCCGGCTGTCATCTCCGGCGAGGCTACCATGGGAAGCACCTTGACAGCCACGCCCGGCCTATGGGTCTACGACGGCGCGAACCCGGCCCCCACGATCACGGCCGAATGGCGCAAGGACAACGCGCCGATTACCGGCGCCACGGGACCGACTTACGTTCTGGCCAACGATTACGGGGCGTCGATCACCTATGGTGAGATGACTGGGAACGCCTATCAAAGCTCTAATGCTATCGAAACCGATCCGATGCCCGTCGCAGCGCCCGCCCCTGCGGCGGAGGGATTTGCAGCCATTCCAAAGGGCGTCATCGTCTTCGATCTGCGGACGAAGGATCATCTCTACGCCGACCGGGTCGGCGGTACGAAGGTCAGTGACAACGACCAAGACATCGAGCAGTTCGAGGATCTTTCGGGCAACGGCAACCATTACGCTAGGGTGCCGGGATATGGGTGTCCTATCACCAAAGAAGGACGCGTCCGATGGTCGGATAGCGACAGGATTCAGCCTGTCGGTTCGCTTATCGGTCTGGAAGACGGGATGGAACTTTTCGTCCGGCTCAGAACGAGTGATCCTTCATGGACTACGCTCCATGTCAGCGGTTCGGCAGCTTGGGGCATTGTCGGGACCAGCGATAACCTTTCACCCAATATGGACGAAGCGGCAGGGCAGGACATCATCTTCGAGGCCGACGGAACGACTGTTGCATCAAACCAGCTTGCCCTGAGCGCGGCCTGGACGAACACGACCGGTTACGTGACCATCCACATGCGAGGCCTTGACCTTTCCAAGATCACGAATGTCACCGAGACTCTCAGCATTCTTTCCGACAAATTCGTCGGCAACATACAAGGCATCGCCCTCACGAGAGCGTTGACCGCGTCCGAACGTGCCGAAACTTACGCCATTCTGGCTGGAGACTAATCTATGAAAAACATTCTTTTTGCATCGACAGCTTTCGTCACCGGCGTAGTCTCCGTCGCACAGGGGGCTCACACAGGGGGTCCAATTCAGGGATCGCTCACCCACAAGGCACAGGCCGCGGTTATCCCGACCCCGCGACCGACTCCGACTAGCTCGGGCGACGTGTCCGCGGCCATCAAAGTGGAGCGTACGCCGCTGCGCGTGGCGCCCGAAACCGTGTTCTTCGAGGCCACCGATCTGAGAGGTTGGGACACCAGGCCCGGCAACGTGTCCGGCTACGATGCGCAGCAGCACGATCTGGTCTATCTTTGGGATTTCGGCGACGAAGGCGCCACCTCAACAGCGCCGGTCAACGTGCTCGCGCATGCCAAGGACCTCAACAAGGGCTACGGCCAGAAACCCACCCACGCCTATTCCAAGCCCGGCACCTACACGCCGTCGGTGCTCATCGTGGAGCCGTCCTCGGGCAAGAACATCACGATCACGTTCGACCCGATCACGGTCGAGGATCCCGACGTCGTGTTCGCGGGCGACAAAACCATCTTCGTATCCGCGAACGACCAGCACGCCGACCGTCCCTCTGGTTCGCGCTACGCTCCTTCCTTTGAAGGCGCGCTCAATCTCGCATACGGTGCCGATTGCCGCATCATGTTCGCGGCGGGCGAAGTCTTTACGCAAACCGGAACGACCAAACTCGCTGGGGGCCATCATCGGATGTTACTCTGCGCAAGCCCGGGCGCAAAGCCTACCCTAAAAAAGTTTGGTACGAATCGCTCCCCTCAGTTTGTAATTCATTACGAATACGCGTCTGACCAGGTGATCATCTCCGGCCTGCGCTTCGAGGGCAACTGGGACTCCACGACCGGAACGGGTGGTGCCAGCACGGGCGACTGCATCAAGCTGCACGCGCAGAACAGCGTGAACATGCTGATAACCGACTGCTATTTTACCGGCTACCAGAAGAACGTGCTCTGGCTGACCCAGAACTCCGGGGCTGCATCGCAGGGAAGCCGGTTCACCTTCCACAATACCACCGTCACGAACTGGAACGATTTCGGCCTGTATGTTGAGGGCACCGGTCGGTTCGCCTTCATCGGGAACCGTATTGCCCAGCACGTCGATGCCCTGTCGGGCGGCAAGAAGACTGATCCGCCCACGGACAATTACCACGGCCCGTTCCGCGTCCAGATTTTCATGGAACACATCGGCTATATCGACGGCAACGACCTGTTCGGTCGCAACGGATGGTTCGAGAACATCAGCGAAGTTCTTACCGAACAGCCCATCGTTCGCATCAACCAAGCGCAACGGCACTCTCACTACCATATCTGCCGCAACACCTGCGAGGCAGGGGACGTGATCATCGCGAACACACCGATGAACAACAACATCACGCCACAACTGTCCTCGATGGTCGTGGAGATGAACTATCTCATCGGCTCGTATCAGACCCGGTGTTTTGTCGCGACATCGAGTTCGGGGCTGACCATGCGGAACAACGTCTGCATCCTGCCCGATACGGAACGCTTCGGCGCGAAGGATTGGCAGGCGGTCGTCACCACGTCCCCGGCCGACTCTAATGACGGTCGTTATGACGCGCCCATCAAGATTCACAACAACACCTACATCAACCTCTCGACCGACGGACAGGGAAAGCCCTTTGTGGACAAGCGAAACTCGCGCCTCGACGTCTATGAAGCCGACAACTTTACCCATGCGCCGCGCTTCTCGCCAGCAGTCACCAGCCAAGGTCCGCTCGATAAGACCCCGCGCTGGACCCCGCGACACAAGGGCTACAAGAACAAGGGCGGCACGTTCCAGTCGCAATACGCTACGCCGGCCGACACCGTTTGGAACGGCGCGCCCCTGGCGGGATCCCCCGCGCTCGGGGCGGCTCAAATTGAGGATATAGCCTATCTGGATCTCCTAGCGCAGGTCCGTCCAGCCTATCCTTCCGTCGGCGCTCTCGAGGTAACAAATTGAGCGTGCCGATCGGGTCTTCCTAGCGCAGGGAACCGGACGTGGTCGATTGGTCGGCAGATCGATCGCGTCCGACATCGGAAACGTATTGCCTGGTCGTCACTGGATGTCGGCCGGGCGAACTCCGGACGGCTCCGGCTGCCAGCGACCCGCCTGCTCCGCCTCGATCTCGGCCACGGCGCGGGCCTTGCCCTTGCGGAGCGCGCGACGCTGGTAGTCGCGGATGAAGGCCACGAGTTCAGCGTCGCCGTGCCGCTCGGCGCCCTTGAGCATTGCGCCAAAATAGCCCTGCAACATCGCGAGCCCGCCGGTTACATAGGGCTTCTGACGCGCCTTGTTGACGGCCGAGGCGACGAGGAAGGCAGGCGAGGTGCCCATGTAGTACTGTCCGAACCCGTGCCGCCGGCGGCCGGTATGGATCGAGGTCTGGCTCGAGCCCATCGGCCGCAGATGCTCGAAGCGCAGCTCCGGGTCGTCCCAGCTTACCGGCGTCCAGCCGAGCTGGCGCGCCTTGTGGCAATCGATCCCGTCCCACATCACCTCGCGCACGAAGCCGCCGATCTGGCGGAAGCAGGCGACGGAGTAGAACTTGGTCATGCCGAGCGACATCTCGTCGCCGATCCGCTCGGAGACAAGCGTGCCCGACGCGTCGCGAAAATAGGCCTTGCCCGAGCAGGTACCAATCCGCGGGCGCGCTTCCATCCGGTCCATCAAGATCTCGAAATACCGCGGTGGCAGGTCGAGATCGAGGTCGAGCTTGCAGAGATAGGCGTAGGCGTCGAGGTCGATCTGATCGAGCCCGAAATAGAACGCTTCGATCACGCCGGGGCCGACGGCGCGGGCGCCGCGGTCGGGCTTCTGGACGACATCGATCCAGTCGTGACGGGCCGCGTATTCGGCGAGGATCTCCGGCGTCGCATCGGTCGAACCGTCGTCGACGATCATCCACTTCGCCGGCCGCTCCGACTGCGCCACCACACTGTCGAGAGTGCGCCGCATATAGGCCGCCTCGTCGCGGCAAGGCGAGATTAGCAGGTAGGCGCGGGGATCGGGGGGCGTGGGCGTCATGGCTCGGACCTCCGGGCTTCGTCGGCTTCGGTCTTGCCCCGTCGATTGGCGGCAGGCAAGTGCAGGCCGAAATCGTGTCGACCTATCGCTTACGAGGGTTAACGAATTGCTTCGAAGTGAATTCAGACGCGGAAGCGAGCCGGATACGTTGCACCCTTTGCCCTGCTGCAACATTCATACGGATCGGACCACCCGATAGGAGACGCCCGGCATGACCCGAGCTTCCGAAGCCTATCTCGCTGCGGAGCGGGCAATGGAGATCCCGCCCATCGACCGGCGGGGGCGGACGGACGAGAACCCAAAGGGGATCGGGTTCTGGGCGCTGGTGGCGGAGGATTTCGCCACGCACGACCGCAACTTCTTCGAGCAGGGATTCTGGGCCGTCTTCGTGCATCGCTTCGGCAACTGGCGCATGGGTCAGCCGAAAATTCTGCGCGCGCCCTCGACGCTGCTCTACCTCATCCTGTTCAAGACCGTTGAATGGTTCTGCGGCATGTCGCTGTGGTACACAGTCAAGCTCGGGCGCCGGGTCCGGATCTGGCACCATAGCGGCATCATCCTGAGTGCTCGGGCAATCGGCGACGACGTGCATATCAGGCAGAACACCACCTTCGGCGTCCGAAATCGGCGCGACGTGGCCGACCTGCCGATCATTTGCGCCGGGGTCGACATTGGGGCCGGAGCCTGCATCGCGGGCGCTGTCGTCGTCGGACAGGACGCGCGGATTGGTGCCAATGCGCTGGTCATCGACGACGTGCCCGAAGGCGCCACGGCGCTCGGTAATCCCGCGACAATCCGCGGGCGGCGAATCCGGATCGCTCCGGATGCCGCACCGACAGAGGTGGACACGGCGTCCCCGGAAACGGGCCCACCCGGCTAGGGTTCAGACGCGGCCAGGCGGCAGACCCAGAAGCGGTCGACAGCCGACGGCCCAAAAATCGCCGAAGAACCGTTTCGGCGCCATCGCTCGTCCGCCGCGCACCCGTACGAGCGCATGGTTGATCGCCGCCCCGCCCGTCCAAGCCGCCGCGGAGACTAGCGCGTAGCCCCGGCCGTGGTTCTTACGGAAGTAATGCTGCCAGGAATGGTACCAGTAGGCCGGCCGCCGCGTGCGCTCCGGAACCAGGGACTTCACCTCGGTCGAGGCGCCCTCGACATGCACGACCTGCGCCTCGGCCACGTGCCAACATTCCCAGCCGGCCCGCGCGGTCCTGAGCATCAGATCCACCTCTTCGAAATATAGGAAGTATTCGGAATCGAAGAAGCCGAGTTCGCGCCAGACGTCGAACCGCGCCAAGACCGCCGCACCCGCCACCCAGTCGACCCGCTGCGTGGGAATGTCCGCCGGCAGCGCCACCTCGTGACGCGCGAGCGCCCGCGCGACGGGACCGAAATTGATTGCCGCGGAAAGGGTCGAGACTGCGGAAGGAAACCGGAACGCCGCCGTGACCGGCTTCGGGCTGTCTGGCTGGCGGATGCGCGCGCCCGCGACGGCGGCCTTCGGATGGGCGGCGAAGAAGTCGGCGAGGGTCGCGATCGTCTCGCCCTCGAGCTGCGCGTCGGGATTGAGGAGAAACACGTAGTCCGGCGGCGTGGCGCGACGAGCGAGTTCCTCGAGCACGAGGTTGTTGCCCCGCCCGAAGCCGTGATTGACGCGCTCGAGATGCAGCGTGACCCGCGCGCCCCAGCCGCGCGCCTCCGCCGCTTCGGCTAGCATCGCGCCGTCACCGTTGGGTGAGGCGTTGTCGACGAGATGGACATGCACGTCGTGACCCGGATGGGCATGGGTCAGCACGCTCTCGACCGCGGCAAGGGCGAGCTCGCCCGCGTTGTAGTTCACGACGATGACGGCGATCTCGGCCATGGAATCCTCTTCGGGGTGCCGGGAGATCTCTAGGGTCGAGGACCTGGCTTCGCAATCCGACGCACTTGGACGGCAAAACTTCCGCGCCCTGCAATGGCACCATGTACATAACAATGAAATTAATTTTGCTTTATTGTTTCGATTGTTCGAACTTATCGGATCGTCCAATTGGGTCGGGCCAGTCCGCGCGGCGGCCTGTGACCTTGTCGTAGACCTCCGCGACCTGCCGGGCCTTGGCGTCCCAGGTAAACAGCGTCTGCGCCCGCCGACGGGCGGCTTTGGCCATCGGCCCCAGACGTTCGGGGCGTGCGGCCACCTCCTCCAGCGCGGCACGCAGATCCGCCACGATCTGGTCGCGCGGCCCGATCGGCACGGTGATCGCCGTATCGGACGTGACCAACTCGCCCGGCCCGGCATAATCGACGACCAGCGGAACAACGCCCGTCGCCATCGCCTCGAGCACCACCCCACCGCCGAACTCCCGGATCGAGGGGAAGGTCAGCAGATTGGCGCGGGACAGGATAGTCTTCACCTCCTGATGCGGCACCTGTCCGTGGAAGGTAACGGCCTCCCGTAGGCCCGCCTCGGCTACCTGCTGCTCCAGATCGGCGCGCATCGGTCCGTCGCCCACGATGTCGAGCACGAGACGCCCGCCCCGCAGAAGCTCCGTCGCCGCTTCGATGAGCATGTCGCAACCCTTGTAGGGCACCAGCCGCCCGAGGAAGCAGCCCCGAAGCGGCAGCGCCGTCGCCTGCGCCGCGATCCGATCGAAGCGCGCGGGGTCGATGGCATTCTCGGGCAACCAGACGGTCTTGTGCCGGAACCGCGCCGGGATCTCCGAGGCGGTGTACCGCGAGCCTGCGAAGATGGCGGCAGCGGCTCCTAACGTCCGCAGCCGGCCCGGGCGCAACTTGTAGGCGCTCCGCACGTAGGAGAGCCATTCCCGCTCCCGCCGCCGCTCCGCGTCGAAGCCCCGGGGCCAAGGCACGCCGCCGTTGAGCGGACCCAGCACGAAGGGTGTGCCTGTCGCTGCCACCTTCGGCGCGAGTCCCGAGGGAATGGTGGGCGAAAGCGGCGTGATCCGGTGCACCACGTCGTAGGCCCCGGCCGCGATCTCGGCGCCGAATCGCTTCCAGACGAGATGTTCAAAATAGGGATAGGCCAGCCCTTCGAGCGCCGTCTTCATGGTCCAGCCGCGTCCTTCCCCCATACGTAAGATCGTGGAAAGGCGGTGCATACGCTCGGCCACCGCTTCGCTGTCGATGGCAGTGAAGTCACGGCCCTCGACGAGACCCGCGCGTAGGATGGCCTCGCGGTTGCGGACCTGCGTGACCAGATGGACATCGGCCACGCCTGCAAGCGCACGGGCCATCGACCAGCCGACCAGCGGAACGCTGACCCATTCGGGATTGGCGGCCTCGGCGATGGCCAGGACCTTGAGACGGGGTTCGGTCATGGCTGCGCTTTCCCGGAGTGAACCGTATATTCAGCGAAAGGGCTACAGGAGGGATCTTTGCCGTCCAAGCCCTGCGCGCAGATGTTCGAGACGTGATCCCGCAAAAGGATCCGACTTGCCTGTCCATGATCGCCGGATTTTACTCTCATTGTTTCCATCCGGCAGGATTTCGTTCAATTCTGGATGATACGCCCTCTTTGGGCGGTGCCGAGGCGGCAGGGCCGCTTGGCGGATGGGGGGTCATCTGCTATCGGTCCGCGCGTATTTTCGAAAGGCATTTTCGGCATGTCCGTCTCCAGCTCCGCCTCTCCGACCGGATTTTCGCTGGCCGGCGCTTCGCTTTCCGGCCTTGTCTGGCTAGCGATCGCGCTTCTAGGCGCAGGGCTGTTCTTCTGGCCCGGCACCGAGGCGCTGCTCGAGGCTTGGCAGCTTCCGGAATACAGCCACGGCCCGTTAATCCCGATCCTGTCGGGCCTGCTGTTCCTGCGTCAGCTCAAAGAATACCCCGCTGATCCGGGCCCCAAGCGGGACCGCTGGGCCGGGGTCGCGGTGGTGCTTCTCGCCGTCCTCATGGGCAGCCTCGGTCGGCTCGCCAATATCGACGACATCGTGGCCTACGCTCTGATCCTCTGGGTCGGCGGGCTGCTCCTGATTTCCTTCGGCTGGCAGACGGGCAAGCACTTCTGGCCCGGCGTCGTCCACCTCGTCTACATGCTGCCGCTGCCCGGCGTGATCTACTACAAGATGACCACGGGGCTGCAATTCGTCTCCTCCGAGCTCGGCGTCTCGATGCTGCGGATGATCGACGTGCCGGTTTATCTCGACGGCAACATCATCGATCTGGGCGTGGTGAAACTGCACGTCGCGGAGGCCTGCTCGGGCTTGCGCTACCTGTTCCCGATCATGTCATTCTCCTACGTCTTCGCCTGCCTCTACCGCGGGCCGGTCTGGCACAAGGCAGTGCTGCTCTTGGCGGCGGTGCCGATCACCGTGGTGATGAACTCGGTGCGCATCGCCATCGGCGGCTACATCGCCAACACCTACGGGCTCGACTGGCTCGAGGGGTTCACCCATTTCTTCGAGGGCTGGGTGATCTTCATCGCCTGCGTGGTCCTGCTCTTCGTCCTCGCTTGGGCGATGATGAAGCTCGGCTCCGACCACCGCTCGTTGTCGGAGGCGTTGGATCTCGAGATGGACGGGCTGGTGCCGCAATTCCTGCGCATCCGCCTTGTCTGGCCCTCGGCGGCGCTGATCACCTCGGCAGTGTTGCTTCTAGGCGCCGCGGCGGCCTTTACCGCCCTGCCCGAACGCAATACCGGCCCGGTGCCGCGCGACAGCTTCGCGCTCTTCCCGCGGACTCTGGGCGAGTGGGAGCAGGTCGGCCCGCGGCAGTTCCTCGACAAGCAGGTCGAGGGCGTGCTCGGCGCCGACGACTACCACCAGGTCACGCTGGCCCGGCCCGGCGCGGCCGAAACGGTGGGCCTCTTCATGGCGTGGTACGACGACCAGTCGAAGGGTGGCGTGCATTCACCCGAAGTCTGCCTGCCCGGCTCCGGCTGGGAGATTGCCTGGCTCGAGCGGACCGACGTCGCCGATGAGATGGGCAGCAACCGGCCCTTCGAGCTCAACCGCGCGATCATCCAGATGGGCGAGACGCGGATGATGGTCTATTACTGGTTCCAGCAGAAGGAGCGCCGGATCGCCTGGGACTTCGAGGCAAAGTTCCAACTGATGCTCGACGGCATCCGCACCGGCCGCACCGACGGCGCGCTGGTCCGCCTGACCACGCTGATCGCCCCGACCGAGGACGACGCCGCCGCCGAGGCCCGTTTGCAGAGCGTCCTCGACGAACTGGTGGCTCCGCTGCCGCGTTTCATTCCGGAAGGCGATCCGGCGACGTAGAAGTAGAAGGTCGGCCTTATCTAAGGGTCGCCGTACCTTAGGTGTCTGACTCCACGGTTTGATGGTGTGATCCATTCGAGGGAATGAAAGGAAGCACTATGGGACAGGTTCGTCACGGGAGCGGTACGACCACGTACGCCGTCAGAGGTGCAATACAGCGATCGCAAGCTTCGCTCGCGCAGCTGCTGAGCTAGGGATCAATCCCAAGACCGTTGCCAAGTGGCGCAAGCGTCAAACAGTCGAGGACATGAAGACCGGGCCGAAGGAACGACGGTCCACTGTCCTGACCGAGGCGGAGGAGAGTAAGCATTCAGCGTAGGCCGCGGTCACGCGGCTTGGTGATGCTCTGAGGTTCGCCAGTTCCACGGTAGCAGGGTCAGCACGTTGGAAGCGGTGGTGCCAGGTAGCCGGCCGAGAACGTCGGCCAGCCAGGCCTGGGGATCGATGTCGTTCAGTTTCGCGGTGACGATCAAGGAATACACGAAGGCGGCGCGGTCGCCGCCACGATCCGAGCCGGCGAAGAGCCATGACTTCCGACCGAGGGCGACGCCCCGCAGCGCCCGTTCCGCCGCGTTGTTCGTCAGGCAGATCCGGCCGTCGTCGAGAAAGCGGGTGAAGGCCCTCCAGCGGTCCGCCTCGAACATGTAGGCGATCGCCTTGGCGACGGGGTTATGCCTGGACATCGTGCCCTGTTCGTCGCGCATCCAGTCGTGGAGATCGTCGACCAGCGGCCGGACAAGGCGCTGCCGCGCTTCGAGCCGCGCCGCGGAGTCCAGGCCGTTGATCCCGCGCTCCACGTCGAAGATCGTGTCGATCCGCTTGACCGCTTCCAGGGCCAAGGGAGAGATCTCGTGGGCCGGCTTCCTCTTCCGGGCCTTCTCCTTGATATCGGCGAGCTCGAAGAAATTCCGCCGGACGTGGCTCCAGCACAGCGCGCTGGTGACCGGCCCGGGATCGCGGTCGCCTCGGTAGAGGCCGTTGTAGCCGCCATAGGCATTGGCTTGCAGAATACCCTGCCAGCCGGCGAGGTGCCGGTTGGGAGGTACTGTAACCTGAGGTCTGGAAATTCATTTGGCGATGGTGCCGTGAGCCCCTGCCGGGGCCGGCCCCGGCAGGGGCGGTCCATTCTGGGGGACTGAAAGGAATCTTGTGTGTGAGGCCATGATGATGGAACGGAGAGGAGCATCACATGGCAATCGAGAAGGATCTGCTGGACCAGCTTCTGGCTGGCCGCGACCCGAGAGGCCGAGCGGGTGATGCGCGAGTCGGTCTCGACAGCCTGTCCTCGACCCAGGTCAGCCGCGCAGCGAAGCTGCTCGACGACGAGCTGGAGGCCTGGCGCACCCGGCCTCTCGGCCAGATCACGTACCTGGTTCTCGATGC
>NZ_CANLTR010000044.1 GCF_947494055.1 uncultured Jannaschia sp.
CTCGCTCGCGACAATCATGCCGCCGTGGCGCGGAAAATCCACTTATCCCGGCTGTTCAGTTTTCCCGAACCACCTCTGGCTTGATATCGAATAGAGATATTTCCGGTCTGTTAGCGGGGACTACAGGCGGTTGTGGATTCATCTAACCGGATTGGATGCCGCTCCGATCTACGACCTCAATGTCTGGTCGCGCGCGCCTGGCCCAGTTTTGCGCTTTTTCTCGACTGGCAAACCGACTTACGACGATCGCAAGACCATCGATCCAGACATAAGCGACTTCGTACCGCTCCCGGCTCTCGTTCAGCCAATTCAGGCGTATATCGATAACGAAAATCAATATCAAAATCCTTGGCGACGACAGAGGCTTTGCCTTGGTACATTTGAATGACGTTTCTTTCGCTGCGGCAGAATGTCATTTAGCTGCGGCAGACTGTCTCCTGATTTCAGAGCTTTCGCAGTCAAGTCGCTAGCCCTGAATGCAGTCCACAGGGGGTTGTTGCACATATCGGTGAGAGGGATTCAGTTCGGGAATCCTAGAGGTTAGTCAGTCCCATGCCGAAACCTAATATCTCCTAATATCGCACGACGAACTGGCCCAACTACAGCGTGCAGGCGCGCTATTGCGCCGAGGAGATCCTGGCCGGGGACGGCGATTGTAGCTCGCGGGCCTCATGGCCGCGCAGATGGAGGCGCATCTGACCGCGAGGAGCAGGATATTGTCGCGCGGATCCTCGGCACGCTGGACCTGCACGGCTCGATCCTCATCGCGGCCGAGGCAATGCGGCAAGCGGCGGACGCGGATCTTGTCATGTTCAACCACACCACTTCGGCGCGCCGCTCAGCCTGGAGCCGCTGACACGCTACGGCCTAGACCGTTCATCCGCTTCGAAGGCGGGATCGTCGTGGCCGAGATCTCCAGCACCGATCTCTCGTGAATTCTCTCGCGTGCTAACCAGTTCGCAACCACGTAGCTCGACTCGCGGACCGGTGATTACATGCATGTGGCCGAGATCGGCCTCGACCCGGGCAGGACCTACCGACTGGCAATGAACGCTTGGCCGGCTGCAAACGACAGTCGTGAGGGGCTAGAGTTGACGGACGTCGTCGCCCGCCATCTCGCGAGTTGAAGGGCTTTGATGCGGCAGCCGTCATCCGACGGCATCGCTGTACGATGTGATGGGTTTTCCTCGATCCTTCGTACGGAGCGTCTATGAGCACGATCTGGCGAAGAATGCATTCCAGTTCCACGGAACGGACAGCTAGACAGGCCATGATGCACAAACAGCCACGGCGCGGGTGGGTTCTGGAGCGGGTTTGGACATGCCCGCCAGCCATGCCGCTGGACATGTGATGTGAGTCCCGAGCAAACTTCGTCGACAAATCCATCTTTGAGATAAAACTGCTGCAAGTTTAGTATGTTGTCCATTTTTTACGATTTGTAATCCGTCTTTGAGTAGGTCCGGTTCCGACGCCTCATCTGCGAAGAAAGGCCAAGGACAATGTATAAACCTGTACGGAACATCGTGAACCCGAATACCGTAAGGGCGAGATTTGGTCGCAGATTCCTCGCGGGCTGTCTTGCGATGTGCCTGGCCGGCGCGAGCGCGGCGCAGGTCGTGTCGGGCGACGGTGGCGCCTTGAGCGTGGTCCCGCGACAGACGGTCGCGGCTTTCGACGCGCTTTTCGACGGGCCACGTGACGGGCAACGTGCAGTCCATACCAAGGGCTTGCTGCTTGAGGCCCGGTTCGTCGCGACGTCCGAGGCTGCCGGGCTGAGCCGGGCGATCCACCTTTCGGGAAGCGAGGTGTCGGCCCTCGTCCGGCTGTCGAACTTCGCCGGCCTGCCTGATCTCGCCGACGGTGCGGCTGCGGCCAGTCCCCGGGGCATGTCGATCAAGTTCCTGCTTCCCGATGGCGGCAGCACCGACATCGTGGCCCATTCCTACAACGGATTTCCGGCGGCGACGCCCGAGGGTTTCCTCGGCTTCCTTCGCGCGCTCGCCGCTCCCGAGCCGCATGTGCTCGCGGAATTTCTCGCCGCGCACCCGGCTGCCCGACGGTTCGTCGACACGCCGAAGCCTGCCCCGGAGAGCTACGCCACCGAAACCTTCCACGGGGTGAACGCCTTCGTCTTCACGAACGACAAGGGCAAGGCCCGCCATGTTCGCTACCGAATCGAGCCGGTCGCAGGGTCGGCTCACCTGAGCGCCGAGGCGGCCGCGCGCCGCGGCCCGGACTACCTGACCAGGGAACTCGCCGACCGCCTCCGGATCGCTCGGGTGGCGTTTCGCCTCATGGCCCAGATCGCAGGTCCGGATGACGACGTCGTCGACGGGTCGGTGGCATGGCCCGGCGATCGGAGAATGGTCGAACTCGGGACGCTGACCCTGACCGGCATTGCCGACGACCAGGCGGCCCAGGGCAGCCTTCTCTTCACGCCGCTCAACCTCGTCGACGGCATTTCCCCTTCGCGCGATCCGCTGCTGATCGCCCGGAACCGTGCCTATCGCATTTCCTACGACCGTCGCACAGGTCGTGCCATCGACGAAGGATCGCGCCATGTCCGCCCGACCAACTGACCTTCTTTGCGCGATGCTCGTCGGGTTGCCGGCGGCGCTCGCGCCCGCTGCCATCCTGGCCGAGACCGTGACCGTGAACCAGAAGGACCGGCGTTTCGAGATACAGCATGTCGAGATCGTCGCGGGCGATATCGTCAGCTTCACGAACGACGACCGCTTTCTCCACCAGATCTACGCGAACTCGCCCCGCTTCTCCTTTGACTCGGCCGAGCAGTTTCCGGGGGAAGTCGTCGATGTGCGGTTTCCGCGCGAGGGCGCCTTCGAGGTCCGCTGTGGCATCCATCCGAAGATGCTTCTGAAGGTCGAAGTCAGTCCGGCGCCCGAGGAATAGGGCTGCCTGCGCTCATCGGCAAATGTGCAAGAAAGCCAGGGAAAGACTCATGTCCATCCGTTTGAAGCTAGTGGTCGGCTGTCTGAGCCTGACCCTGATGATGGCCGGCATAGGCCTCTACCTGCAACGGTCGCAGCAGGACATCGGCGCTCTGGCCACACGCATCTACGATGAAGCGTTGATGTCCGTCAGCTACCTTCGCTCGGCGCAGAACGGGTTGATGGAACTACTGGTGGCGAACGCCCGCGTGGGTCGTGAAATCGACGGAACGACCGCTTCCGAAGCAAGACGCGATATGCACGCGCGCATCGAGGCTGCACTTCCTACGATCCTGAGTGATCTCGAGATAGCGCGTGAACGGGTTATGTCGCCCATGGCGGTATCGGCACTGGAGTCACTTTACGCCCGCATCGAGGATCTCGGCGCCGATGAGGTCGCGCTCACGATGTCCGAGCTGAACGCCGAGCTGGTGAGGCTTCAGGAGGAGTTCGACGTCGCGGTGGAAGTATTTGCCGGTGATGGCTACGTCTTCCGCCGCGACGTGCAGGACTTGATCGACAGGTCCATGCAGTGCGCCTGGATTGCGATTTCGTTCTCGGTCCTCGGCGCGCTGGTCGTCAGCTATCTGCTCAGCCGCTCGATCGTGCCCGCCATGCGCAAGGCGGTCGGAATTGCCACGTCAATCGCAGCGGGAAAGATCGACAACCAGATTGAGTCCCGCGGCCGTGGCGAGACCGGGGAACTGCTTCGCGCCTTGTCGACCATGCAGGCGAGCATCGCCGCCAGCCTCGCCCGGATCCGGGCCCTGATGGACGCGCAGGCTTCGAACCATGCCAGCGAGATCAGGGTTCAGCATAATCGCTTCGAGGCAGCACTCAACAACATGTCCCAGGGCTTGAGCCTGTTCGATGCCTCGGGCCGCCTGCAGGTCTACAACCGCCGCTTCGCCGAGATGTTCGGCGCGCCCGAGATCGGCATTACCGACGAAGCGGTCGCGATCCCGGATGCGCTGAAGCTTCGTCCCGTATCCGGCGAAAACGCTCAATTCTCGACGGAGCTGGAGGATGGACGGGTCGTGGCGGTCTCGTATCAGGCCATCGCCGGTGGCGGCTGGGTCACGACCTACGAGGACGTCACGCAGCAGCGACAGGTCGAGATGCGCCTTGCATATCTCGCAAAGCACGATGCGCTGACGGGCCTGCCCAACCGGTCCTACTTCCGGGAACATCTCGAGGATCATCTGTTTGCACGGGCCCCCGGTAAGGCGGTGGCGGTGCACTGCCTCGATCTCGACGGCTTCAAGATGGTGAACGACACGCTCGGCCATCCGGTCGGCGACGCATTGCTGGAAGCGGTCGCAGGGCGACTGAGCAACAGTATCCGGGGGGCCGATATGGTCGCACGTCTCGGCGGCGACGAATTTGCAATCATCCAGGCGGATGTCGACAGTGCCGACGAGATCGAGCGTTTTGCGCAACGCCTGCTCCGGCGCCTCGGAACGCCGTTCAAGATCGATGAGCACGAGATCAGTATCGGCGTCAGTATCGGTATCTCATCGAGTTGTGCGCTCGTCGACGAGGAGCATGTCGAGGACGCCGAAACGCTTGTGAAGAACGCCGACCTGGCACTGTACCGAGCCAAGGATGAGGGCCGCAATACATACCGCTTCTTCGAGCCGGGAATGGACGAGCGGCTCCGCGAACGTCTGAGCCTCGAGCTCGATCTTCGCGCCGCATTGGACAAGCGCGAGTTCGAACTGTTCTACCAGCCACTCGTCGACACGGCCGATGACAGCAGGATCTGTGGCTTCGAGGCGCTGCTGCGATGGTCGCATCCCGTGCGCGGTCCGGTCTCGCCGGCCGTATTCATACCGCTCGCGGAGTCGCTTGGCCTGATTGCGGCGATCGGTGAGTGGGTCTTGAAGGAGGCCTGTGCCCAAGCTGCGAGATGGCCCGAGGATGTCAGCGTCGCGGTCAACCTTTCGGCCATTCAGTTCCGCGACAGCGATCTCGTCGCGATCGTGCAGCGGACCCTCGGCGAGAGCGGCCTGGACGCGGATCGGCTGGAACTGGAGATCACCGAATCCGTCCTGCTCCAGAATCCCGATGGCGTTTTGCAGACTCTGCATGATCTTCAGAATTTGGGCGTGCGGATTTCAATGGATGACTTCGGCACGGGGTATTCTTCGCTCAGCTATTTGCAGAGCTTTCCGTTCGACAAGATCAAGATCGATCGCTCCTTCATCCGTGACCTGCCGACGAGCCGGAACTGTGCGGCGATCGTCCGAGCGATCATCACGCTCGGGCAATCCCTCGAGATTGTCGTCCTTGCCGAAGGCGTCGAGACCGAAGAGCAGCTTGTCGCGCTCCAGCGTGAGAATTGCTGGAATATCCAGGGTTTCCTCTTCGGACGGCCTGAGCCTGCGGCGGAAGCTCTCGTATCACTGAGAACCAGATCGAAGGACGGAACAATTATGCTCAGAAGCGCCTAGTTGATCTTCCCACCCATTCGGTAGACGCCCTGATAGAGTCGTGGTGACGTAGATTGGAACGTCTGATGACGGACGGGAGCGGCGGGTGTTTTCTCGCGCAGGAGGTCTGCATCGCCGCTCTTCTCTACCTCGGAGGTAAGGGTAGCGAACGCGCATCGCCGCGACGGCGATAGGCGACCTCTTCGATCTCATTCGTCGTGAAGATTATCAGACAGAGAATCAAAGCTTACGTCATTGTTCAGGTTTAGGAGCACCATAGCAGGTAAAATCTCAACAAGTTAACATAAACTAATCAGTTCCGGAACTAGAATATCGATATAGGGTTAACCGTAATATGACGGAATGATAACCTTGTCGAGCACCCGATTTCCACTCTCGATTCTTGTTTTTCGATCGTTCAAAGAGGATCTGGTCGCGTCAGATCGCGATCATGCTCAGCGAGGTGAGCTTCAGCGTTCCAGTAAAGGTTACTGCAAGCCGATTGCGCCGCGTTCGTCCTGCCGTAGTAGCGCCAACTTGCTCGATGATTTCGATCGTTTGCGGGTGAGATGAAGAGACTGCATGTGCCTCCCGGATGGGGAAACAGCGGCTTTGTCATTGTTATCCCTGCCCAGAACGAAGCACTGCGCCTTCCAGTTGCCCTAGGCGCATTCGCGCGAGATGGAAAGGCGCGGGATATCATCGTCGTTGCCAACGGGTGCACCGATGCAACCGCGTCGATCGCACGGCGATACCCGGAACTGCCCGTGGCGGTTCTGGAAACCGCTCGGTTGGCTGGCGGTGTTGGAGAAGCACGACGGTTGGGTCTGCAGGCTGCTTTGCGCGTGGCGCCCCAGACTGAGATCGTCGCTACCAGCGATGCCGATTGCGTCGTCATGCCGGGATGGGCACGAATTGTTTTGGCGTCCCTGTCCCGCGCGGACGTCGTATGCGGGCGCGTCGTACCGGATCCGGTCGAATTCGCTCGCCTGCCGCGGCTCGTCCGTTACCATGGGGTTTTGGAGGACAGGGTTTCCGCACTAGAGGCCGAACTTCAAGGTCTGCGCTCGCCAGTAATTCATGATCCCCTCCCCCGCCATAATCAGACGCTCGGAGCCAGCCTCGCCTTTCGAACGGATGCCTACCTTCGTGCTGGCGGTTTCGAAGCGATCCCGTGCCACGAGGATCACCGGCTTGTCGACCGAATCGAAGCGGCCGGCGGCCGTATCGCCCGGCCCTGGAAGCTCACGGTCACGGCGTCCTGTCGCCTGCTGGGCCGGGCCCCGGGGGGCATGGCCGACACGATCGCGGACCGAACCACTCGTCCTGCGCATCTCACCGCCGAAACCGGACGCCTCGCTTGGCGGGCCAGGAAACTGTACCGCGCGATCACGGTGTATGATGCTGTGCCTCAACCCTATCCAACGATGGAGGAAACGACAGATGTTCTATCACTCAGGTAAGCTGCAATACGAGGTCCGGGTCGACAATCCCGATCCGGTCTTCGCCAAGTATCTCCAGCAGGCCATCGGCGGGATCGAGGGCGAGATCCGCGTTGCCATGCAGTATTTCTTCCAGGCGATGGGCGCCCGCGGCGACGCACGGTTCCGCGACATGTTGATGATGACGGCCACCGAGGAACTCAGCCATATCGAGTTCCTCGGCCATGCCGTCGCGCTCAACCTCGAGAAGGCGCCGCTTTCGCAGCAGGAGGCCGCCGCGCAGGACAGCGTCGTCGGCGCGATCCTGGGCGGCATGAACCCGCGGCACGTCCTGTCGTCGGGCCTGTCGGCGATGCCGGTGAACGCCAACGGCGTGCCCTTCGACATGAGCCACATCTACGCGACCGGCAACATCGCCGCCGACATGCTGGCGAACGCCACGGCGGAGGCGGGCGGACGCGTGCTGGCCTCGCGGCTCTACAACATGACCGACGATGCGGGGATGAAGGACATGCTGTCCTTCCTGATCGCGCGCGACACGATGCACCAGCAGCAATGGCTGGCCGTGATCGAGGAGCTGGGCGGCATCGGCGCGGCGCTCCCGATCCCGAACGCCACGCCGGAGGAGCACGAGGCGACGGAGCACAGCTACTACTTCCTCAACACCTCGCTCGACGAGCCGACCCCGGAAGGCGTCTGGACCAACGGGGGCCAGTCGCTCGACGGGCGCGGCACCTTCACGGCTCGCGAGAAGGTCGAGCCGCTGGGCCAGAAGCCCGATCTCGGCAAGGCGCGCCCCGGCTCCGGCGCGCAGACGGAGCAGTTGTAAATCAGTACGGGCGGCGGTCGCGCCGCCGCCCGTGCCCTGCTGGCGACTGGCATGGCTGTCGAATTGTCAGCCGGCCAATTTTACGGACGCTATTACGCCGCGTAGCCGTGCGAGGACAAAGTAGACGTCGTCGGTTTCAGCGCAGGCGCCAAGTAAGTATTTCGCTCGGACAGAGTAGATGAGAATGAAGCGAGACCGAACAGCGCTCCTATCTGGAACCTGGCTATATTCCGGCGCAGTACCTCCCGACGCTTAAAGCGGCGGACGTTCATTCGGAATCGGTTCTGGCGAACGGGACCGATGCGTGATTCACCTGAGTCGGGAGGTTGGCTCATGGGTGTATCGTTATCGATGGACGTCCGCTGGCGGTTCGCGCGGCTGATTGAGGGGGGGATGAGCGCGCGGGGAGCGGCGGCGCGGATTCTGATCTCGCCGGCTGCGGGGACGCGGCTCGCGCGCCGGGTCCGGGCGGGCGAGGATCTTGCGCCCGGGCGCCGTGGGCGATGCCCGGGCGGCGGCAAGCTGGGTCCGCACCGGGCGTTCCTTTTGGAGGTCACCCGGAGCGACGCCGACATCACCATGCCGGAACTGGCGGGCGCGCTGGAGGATGCGACGGGCGTGCAGGTCGCGCCTGCCTCGCTGAGCCGCGCCCTGCGCCGCTGGGGCTGGCGGGTCAAAAAAAGTCGCTGATCGCCACGGAGACCCGCCGTCCCGCGATCCGCCAGGCCCGGCGGGACTGGGTGCGGCGCAGGTTGCCCTGGATGCGCCGGGAGCCTCATCGGCTCGTGTTCGTGGATGAGACCTCGGTGAAGACCAACATGACCCGCCTGCGCGGGCGAGCGCCCCGAGGGAAACGCCTGCGCGCCGACGCCCCATTCGGGCACTGGAAGACGCAGACTTTCGTTGCGGGCCTCACCTCCGACGCGCTGGTCGCGCCCTGGGTGATCGAGGGCGCCATGGACGGTCCCGCCTTCACGACCTGGGTCGAGACGCAGCTCGTCCCGGCCCTCGAACCGGGGACCGCCGTCATCCTGGACAACCTCTCCACTCACAAGGTGTCCGCCGCAGCGGACGCCCTGCGCCGGGCGGGATGCTGGTTCCTCTTCCTGCCCGCCTACTCGCCCGATCTGAACCCGATCGAGATGGCCTTCGCCAAGCTCAAGGCCCACCTGCGCCGCATCGGCGCGCGGACCTTCAACGGCCTCATTAGCGCCCTCGGAGACGTCTGCGACATGTTCAACCCCGACGAATGCCGCAACTACCTCTGCCATGCAGGCTATGCGTCAGAATAATGGTCCGTCGCTCTAACCTCTGGCAGAGCCGCGACAACGCCTTGGGCCATCCAGACAACGTAAAAGGGATCCAATGCACGCAGTGACGTATCACGGGACCGGAGACAGCGTATCTGATAAGGTCGCGCTACAGAGTATTGATATAGAACCGATTAAAAACTCTATGTAACGCTGTTTTATGTATACAACTCTGTCATATCAGAAAGTTTTGTAGATAGAATGCTCAGTCGGAGATGCCTGCGTTCAGAACATTCAATCGGCAGGCAATGCGTTTGACGGACGCCCCGCGATCGTCGCTTTCGATGACCTCGAACGTTTCGTCGAGCATGGCGTCGACATCCTGCTGAACCATTCCGACGTTCTCTTTCAGCAAGGCGGCGAATGGGTCCCAATCGAAGCAGCCGAACCGATATTGTTTGTCCTGTTTGTCGAGCCAGCGTACGACGCCCTCCAGCGTGATCGTGGAGTTCACGAAGATCGCCGGCGACGTCAGGGACGCGAGATTGCCGAGCGCCTGTTCCGCCTTGGCAGCGGCATATCCGCAGGTGACGACGTTTTCATCTGGAACAGCAAGTCCACGTGCGTGATGAGCCTCCAGAAATCCTCGTAGACGCGCACCGGTGTTGTGGTCGGATGCGCGTCCGCCAACGAAGAGAAGCGGCCCGTTCCATCCAAGTTCGTCCCGTCCCCGATCCAGAATGAGGTTCGTCAGGTCACGCGCCGCAGCTTCGTTGTCCGATATGACGGACGGCGCATCCGATCCGGGCAGATCCAGGTTCACCGTTCGGATGCCCGCAGCGGCGCAGAGCTCCGTGACGCGATCCGGGTTCGTGGCGCCCGTCGAGACCAGACAGTCCGCCCGGTAGGCGATCAGTTCGCGTGCAGCCGCAAGTTCGAGATCGGGGTCGCGCTGCGTGCAGGTGATGACGGGGAACAACCCGCGTTCGCGGGCCCGCGCCTCGAACTGCTCGGCGATCGCCCCGAAGTATCGGTTGTCGTATTTTGGAATGATCATGCCGACGATATGCGAAGTCTCGCGACGCAGAAGGCTGGCCTGGATGTTGCGGGCATAGCCTTGCGTGTCGGCGGCCTCGAGAACCCGGTCCGCAAGCTTGCGGCTGATGCGGCGCTTCTCCCACGTGCCGTTCAGTACGGCGCTGACCGCACTTGGAGATGCATCGACGAGACGGGCAAGATCGTAGATCGTCGTCCGCCGACCGCTCGTATCCTGTCGTGTCATCGACCCCACCTCTTGGTACGCTCTGTCAATATCAGTTGACAGGTTCTTGGAAGTGAGACAACTTGCTTCATCGGTTGTGCAATCGTGCGCAACCGATGCAGTCGACCGACACGGCTCTTGGGGAGGAGAGTGGCGGCGGAGCGTGGCTGGCGGGCAGACACTCGCATGACGGCCCGTACTCCCGCCCGCTTCGGACTTCCTTCGCACGTCCGGCGCCGGACCGGTCGCGGACATGGAGGAGGAGACCCATGAAGATGAAGACCAAGTCGCTCGGTGCAGTATCGGTATCCGCGCTCGTCTCGTTCGGAGCGGCCGCGACCGCCCAGAATGCCGCGCCGGTGGCGTTCCTGATGCCGGATCAAGCCTCGACGCGCTACGAGCAGCACGATTTCCCGGGATTTCAGTCCGCGATGTCCGAGCTCTGCCCGGACTGCCAGGTGATCTACCAGAACGCGAATGCGGATGCCGCCCTGCAGCAGCAGCAGTTCAATTCCGTCATCGCCCAGGGGGCCAAGGTCATCGTCCTCGACCCCGTCGACTCGTCCGCAGCGGCCGGCCTGGTGCAGATCGCCCGGTCGCAGGACGTGAAGGTCATCGCCTACGACCGTCCGATCCCGGATGTCCCGGCCGATTACTACGTGTCATTCGACAATGAGGGGATCGGTGCGGCGATTGCCCAGTCGCTTGTCGAGCATCTGCAGGCGGAAGGGGTCGCCGAGGGTTCGGGCGTGCTGCAGATCAACGGCTCGCCGACTGATGCGGCGGCGGGACTGATCCGGGACGGCATCGACACGTCGCTCGACGGTTCCGCCTACGAGACGCTGGCGGAGTTCGACACGCCCGACTGGGCACCGCCGCGTGCGCAGGAATGGACCGCAGGACAGATCACCCGCTTCGGGGACGAGATCGCCGGCATCGTCGCCGCGAACGACGGCACTGCCGGGGGCGCGGTCGCCGCGCTCAAGGCGGCCGGCGTCGATCCGCTTCCGCCGGTGACGGGCAACGACGCGACGATCGCGGCGCTTCAGCGGATCATCGCGGGGGACCAGTACAACACCATCTCGAAGCCGTCCGAGATCGTCGCGGAAGCCGCGGCGGAGGTGGCGAACCAGTTCCTGCAGGGCAAGACGCCCGAGCCGGAGACCACGCTCTACGACACGCCGTCGCAGCTTTTCGTGCCTGACGTCGTGACGCAGGACAACATCAAGGCGGCCATCTTCGATGCCGGCATCCAGACCGTGGAGGAGGTCTGCACGCCGGAATTCGAGGCGGCCTGCGGCGAACTCGGCATCACGAACTGAGCTTTCGGCCGCACCGGGGGGGCCGGTGCGGCCGTCGATCGAACCAGGGAGGAGGATTACATGGACCAGACGTCCGAAAGCCGTCCCGAGCGCGGGGAGCTGATCCTGCGGTTGCGGGACGTGTCCAAACAGTTCGGCGCCGTGACGGCGTTGTCCGACATCGAGCTCGACATCCATGCCGGGGAGGTCGTCGCCCTGGTCGGGGATAACGGTGCCGGCAAATCGACGCTCGTCAAGGTTCTTGCCGGCGTCCACGCGCCGACCTCCGGCAGCATCGAGTTCATGGGTAAACCTGTCAATCTCAGTGGCCCGGGCACGGCGTTGGAACTCGGCATCGCCACGGTGTTCCAAGACCTCGCGCTCTGCGAGAACCTCGACGTCGTGGCCAACCTGTTCCTCGGGCACGAGGTCGGACCCTGGGCGCTCGACGAAGTCGCGATGGAAGTCCGGGCCTGGCGACTTCTGAAGGAGCTCGCCGCGCGTATTCCCTCGGTACGCGAACCCGTCGCGTCGCTCTCGGGCGGTCAGCGGCAGACCGTCGCCATCGCGCGGTCGCTCCTGCTCGATCCGAAGATCATCATGCTCGACGAGCCCACGGCCGCCCTCGGCGTCGCCCAGACCGCCGAGGTCCTGAACCTCATCGAGCGGGTGCGAGACCGCGGACACGGCGTGATCCTGATCTCGCACAACATGGAAGACGTCCGCGCCGTCGCCGACCGCATCGTCGTGCTGCGTCTGGGGCGCAACAACGGCGAGTTCACCCCCGCCTCGTCGCATCAGGATCTCGTCGCCGCGATCACCGGTGCCTCCGAAAACTCCGTTTCCCGCCGTGCCGCCCGCAAAGCGCAGCCGGCCGAGGTCTGAGGATTTCACGATGACTAATCTTG
The DNA here is from genome assembly GCF_947494055.1 of uncultured Jannaschia sp. Classification (GTDB taxonomy): domain Bacteria; phylum Pseudomonadota; class Alphaproteobacteria; order Rhodobacterales; family Rhodobacteraceae; genus Jannaschia. The sequence goes on from NZ_CANLTR010000044.1 coordinate 12,372, forward strand.
ATACCGAGACGAATCTCGATAGGGCCGACACGAGAGTCCGCCACGATCAGGGCATCGCCGGCGCCGTCCGGGCCTTCTTCGACCGGGTGCGATCCGGCGATCTGGGTATGCTGCCCGTCATCGTGGGACTGATCGTCATCACCCTCGTCTTCGCGACGCTGAACCCGGTCTTCCTGCTCCCGAACAACCTCGTGAACCTACTCTTCGACGCCGCCGCCGTGGGGCTCATCTCGCTCGGCGTGGTCTGCGTCCTGCTGCTGGGCGAGATCGACCTGTCGATCGGCTCGATGAGCGGCCTCGCCTCCGCGATCACCGGCGTCATCTGGGTCAATGTCGGCCTGCCGCTGCCCCTGGCCATCGCCGGGGCCGTCGCGGCCGGTGTGCTGACCGGACTGGTCTACGGCACGCTGCTGAACCGGTTCGGCATGCCGAGCTTCGTTTCGACGCTTTCGGGGCTTCTCGCTCTCCTTGGACTGCAGCTCTACATTCTCGGGCCCACCGGCTCGATCAATCTGCCATTCAGTTCCTCGCTCGTCCGGTTCGGTCAGGTCATGGTGATGCCGGCCTGGATGTCCTACCTGCTGGCGCTCGTTCCGGGGCTGCTCATCATCGCTTCGGGGCTGCGGACCATGCGTCGCCGCGTCCACGCCAACCTGACGCCCGGCAGCCGCAGCGTGCTCTACCTCAGGGCGGGGCTGCTGACCGTGGCGTTGCTCGGCGCAGCCTTCTACCTCAACCAGGGACGAGGCGTGCCCTACATGTTCGGGCTCTTCGTGCTGTTCGTCGTGGCGATGGACTACGCGCTCACCCGGACGCAATGGGGCCGCTCGATGTTCGCCGTCGGGGGAAACCGGGAGGCCGCCCGCCGCTCGGGAATCGACGTCCGTCGCATCCGGCTTTCGGCCTTTGTCCTCTGTTCGAGCTTCGCGGCCTTGGGCGGTGTGTTCTCCGCTGCCCGCCTCGCCTCCTCGAGCCAGCAGGCCGGCGCGGGCGACGTAAACCTGAACGCTATCGCCGCGGCGGTGATTGGCGGCACCTCGCTCTTCGGCGGACGCGGCTCGGCCTGGTCGGCGCTCCTCGGCGTGCTGGTGATCCAGGCGATCTCGAACGGCCTCACCCTGCTCAATCTGAGCTCATCGCTGCGCTACATGATCACCGGGGCGGTCCTCGCCATCGCCGTGATCGTCGACAGCCTCGCGCGCCAGTCCCGCGCCAGCCACGGCCGCGCCTGACGGACCCGGAAAGGAGACCAATATGACAGGACGACTTGACGGCAAGGTCGCCGCCATCACCGGCGCGGCCTCCGGCATCGGCCTCGAATGCGCTCGCATCCTGCTCGAGAACGGCGCCACCGTGGTCCTCATCGACCGTGCCGGCGACCGGCTCGAGGCGCTTCGCGAGAAGTTGGGCGCGGACGCCCATCCCCTCGTGGTGGACCTCCTCGACGGAGCGGCGCTCTCCGGGATCGGGCCCCGGATCGAGGAGATCGCCGGTCCCCTCGACATCTTCCACGCCAATGCCGGCGCCTATATCGGTGGCGAAGTGGCGGAGGGCGACCCGGACGCCTGGGATCGGATGCTGAACCTAAACGTCAACGCGGCCTTCCGTTCAGTCCATGCCGTGCTGCCGCGAATGATCGAGCGCGGCACCGGCGACATCCTCTTCACAAGTTCCGTTGCGGGCGTGGTCCCGGTGAAGTGGGAGCCAATCTACACGGCGTCCAAGTTCGCCGTGCAGGCCTTCCTGCACGCCACCCGCCAGCAGGTCTCGAAGTACGGTATCCGCATGGGGGCCGTCCTGCCCGGCCCGGTGGTGACCGCGCTGATCGACGACTGGCCGGCTGCAAAGAAGGAGGAGGCACTCGCCAATGGCTCGCTGATGGAGCCGCGGGAGGTGGCCGAGTGCGTCCTCTTCATGCTGACGCGGCCCCGGGGCGTGGTCGTCCGCGACCTCGTGATCCTGCCCAACAGCGTCGAACTCTGAGGAGGCCGCGTCATGCCGGATGGAAACCTGCTGATCGGTGTCGACGTGGGCACGGGAAGCGCGCGGGCCGGCGTGTTCGACACGTCGGGTGCGGTTCTTGGAACGGACAAGGCCGACATCGCCATTCACCGCGCCCCCGGCGGCATCGTCGAGCAATGTGCCAGCGAAATCTGGAGGGCCGTCTGTACCGCCGTTCGAGGTGCCGTGACCGACGCAGGTGCCGGATCGGACGAGATCACGGGGATCGGGTTCGACGCGACCTGCTCGATGGTGGTGCTCGGTGCAGACGGGGCGCCGTTGCCCGTCGGCGACCCGGACGTGCCGGACCGGAACGTCATCGTCTGGATGGACCACCGCGCCCGCAAGCAGGCCGAGCGGATCAACGCGACGGGGCACGACGTGCTGCGTTACGTCGGGGACCGCATTTCCCCCGAGATGCAGACACCGAAGCTCCTGTGGCTGAAGGAGAACCGCCCGGAGGTTTTTGCGAAGGCCTGGCAATTCCTCGACCTCACCGATTTCCTCGGCTGGCGCGCCACCGACAGCCTGGCCCGCTCCATCTGCACGGTCACCTGCAAGTGGACGTACCTGGCGCACGAATCCCGCTGGGACGACAGTTATTTCCGGCTGATCGGCCTGGGTGAACTGGCCGACGAGGGCTTCGCGCGGATCGGCACCGAGATCGTCGAACCCGGCCGCCCTCTTGGCCGCGGCCTGACGGACGCCGCGGCGCGCGAGCTGGGGCTCACGCCCGGTACCGCGGTCGGTGCTGGGTTGATCGATGCCCATGCCGGCGGCGTCGGAACCGTCGGCCCCGAAGATGGCGGCGGGCCAGAGACGAACGTCGCCTACGTCTTCGGCACCTCGTCCTGCACCATGACGACGACCCGAGAACCGGTCTTCGTTCCAGGCGTCTGGGGGCCGTACCATTCCGCGATGATCCCTGGCCTGTGGCTGAACGAGGGCGGGCAATCGGCCGCCGGTGCCGCAATCGTGCAGCTTCTGCGCCACCATCCATTCGCGCCCGAGGCGCTGCACCTCGCGCGCGAGGTGGGGCTGTCGCTTCCCGACTGGCTTGCGGAAGACGTCCTGCGACGCGCCCCGTCCCGGAGCGATGCCGTCGATCTCGCCCGCGGCCTGCACGTCGTGCCCGAGTTTCTCGGCAACCGCGCACCCCACGCCGACCCCGAGACGCGCGCGGTGATCGCGGGCCTCGGCATGCAGGACGATCTCGACAGCCTCGTCGCGCTCTACGTCGCCGGGCTTTGCGGCATCGCTTACGGCTTGCGTCAGATTCTGGAAGCTCAGGCCGATCAGGGCATCGTGGCCGAGCGTGTCGTCCTGAGTGGCGGCGCCGGTCGCAGCCGCCTTGTCCGCCAGCTTCTTGCCGATGGCGCGGGAGTGGAAATCGCCGTGCCGGCCTCGAACGAGCCGGTTCTGCTCGGCTCCGCCATACTTGGCGGCGTCTCGACCGGAGCCTTTCCGACGATCGTCGACGGCATGACCCGAATGACGCGGTTCGGGCCCCGCGTCACCCCGGCGGCGGGCGACATCCAATTCATCCACGCGAAACGGTACGATGTTTTCAAAACCCTGCAGGCCACCGCTCGGACGTCCCGTTCCGTCTGAACGTCTCGCGTTGACCTGGTCCGCTGTTTATAGGCTGACCTTCCTGGAAGCCTTTTTCGCCACGCCTCTTCAAAAGGTATGTATCAGCCGTTGACGCTGTCCTTCAGCCGCTTCGCGACAGTCACCTTGACCTGCCTGTCGGCTGGCTTCTTCAGCTGCTCTCCGGTGGCGGGATTGCGGACCATGCGTTCGGGGCGATCGCGGCAGGAAATCTTGCCTACGTCGGGGATCGTGATCGCCCCACCCGCGGCGACCTGCTCGAGAACGATGGCGCTCAACGCGTCGAGCGCAGCCGCCGCGCTCTTCTTGTCGGTATCCAGTTTCTCGGCCATCTCGGCGACAAGCTGGGTCTTCGTTAGTGGCTTGGTCATGCAGACCTCCAAGCATCAGGTTACGTTCGACTATGATTGCAGCTTCCAGTTCCCTGCGCCGGAGGGCAAGCGCTCGCGAGATATGCGCGAAAGTTGGTGACGCGTGATCAGGCGGCGGGTTGAAAGTGGCGGACGCCGTCGCGGAACTCAACCCTGCTGATGACCTCCGGCAGGCGGTTCCGGCCGTCGAGTTTCCTCCATTTCTCCTGCGCCGACATCATCAGCCGGAATGCCATGGCCAGCCCGGACTTCCGGCTCAGGCAGCCCTTGGTGCGCTTCGTCCGGTGCCGGACGGTGGCGAAGGTGCTTTCGATCGGGTTCGACGTGCGGATGTGTTTCCAGTGTTCGGCCGGGAAGTCGTAGAAGGTCAGCAAGGCATCACGGTCCTTCACTAGCTTGGCCGCCGCCTTGTCCCATTTCACGCCGTAAGCTTCGACGAAAAAGCCAAAGGCGGCTGATGCCGCAGTCCGAGTTTCGGCCTGCCAGATGTCGTGCAGGTGCACCTTGGCCTTCGACTGCACCGACTTCGGCAGGGCGTTGAGCACGTTCATGGTCTTGTGGAGCCAGCACCGCTGTTCCCGCGTCGTGGGAAAGACTTCGCGCAGGGCGGCCCAAAATCCAAGCGCGCCGTCGCCAATGGCCAGCTTTGGGTCCTGCTTCAGGCCGCGCCGCTTAAGGTCGAGCAGTACCTCGCGTCCCGTTGACCGGCAGGCTCTTTTCCATAGGAAAAGATGCCGAGAGGGGGCTCTCGGCGCTTTCGCGGAAGCCGTCAGTCATGGCCAGCAGTTCCTTGCGGCCGTATTCGTCCGCACCGACAACCACCAGAACGCATTGCTTCTCCTCGGCCATGCGCGGCTTGAAGTAGACGCCGTCCGCCCAGACGTAGAGGAACCGGCGCGCGCCGAGGTCGCGCGTCTGCCAGGCCTCGTAGTCCGCCCACCAATCGGCCTTCAGCCGCGTGATAGTCTTGGCTGAGAGGCCCTTGGCATCGGGGCCCAGCAGGGCCGCCAGCGCCTCGCTGAAATCACCCGTGGACACGCCCTTGAGGTAGAGCCAAGGCAGCAGCTCCTCGACCGACTTCGCCTTGCGCAGATACCGCGGCAGGATGCTGGACGTGAACGCGATCTTGTCCGTGCCCGGCGTGCGATCGCGCACCCGCGGGACCCTGACCGGGACCGGGCCGATCCCGGTCATCACCTCGCGCTCGGGCAGATGACCATGGCGGACCAGCCGGGCGCGACCATCCTCGAGCTTGTCGCCGGCGAAAGCGTCCAGCAGCGTGGCCAACTCCGCTTCGATTGCCTGCTCGATCAGCTTGCGCGCACCGCCCCGAATTAGATCGGTCAGCGGATCCGGCGGAAATCCCGATGATCGGGCAGCGGGGTAATGGTATCGTCCGACATGTGGCATATCCCTTTCTCGGCTGAGAATTGACGGCGCTTCGACACCGCCTTGATATGCCGCCCCTCAGGGCATCACCAACTTTCGCGCGTTACTCAGCGCTCGCGCGCATTATCTTCTCTGAAGGTGTCGGCTGAGAGCGATTCTCACCGTAATTGGCTGCTCGACCCGTTGCGGTCACGCGACGCGATCTCGAGGGCCAGCAGCTCCTTGAGCCGAGGCCACACGGCTAGAGATTTGCATCAAACGTGATTGAGAAAGCAGGCACTATCCATAAACGATGGCGCCAACGCGCTTGTGAGCAACGGCGGCTACGACAGGCTCGGGAGCCGCTCAAGGATGGTTGCGGGAAAAGACCAGCTCTCGGGGGGGCGACGACGACTGCCTTGTAAGCAGCGACGGCCGCGACGTGTCGTTCGACGGGACGGGACGGGACGAGACGTCCTCGACGAGGGTTGCGGCTCGATGTCTTCGACAGCGGCGCGGGCGTGATCCGGCTTCGTGGCATCGATGCGGAAACGTCGCGCAAGGGCAACCAGGCCTTCGCGTTCTTGTCTGATGGACGCGAGGCCAATGCGGTCTGATTGCAAGACAAGGAGATAGACTTCATCCCGCGGGCAGACTTCGAACTGCTCGTTCGGGACATCAGCGCGCTCGATGGGTCGGATCTCGTCCTCTGACGGGACGTGTAAGAGGCGGCCAGACCTCGGCTCGGACGCGGCGCCGTCCCGATGGAGGATGGCTCGAAGTCAGGCGGACGGCGCAACCTCGAACGCAAGTCGAACGGCGTAAAGGGTCCAATGTCTTCGAACGATGATCAGCACGAGGTCTTCCCGACGCGGCTAAAGCTCAACCGGATCGATCCGGCGCGAAACATACACCGCTTCTACCTGATGCAGGTGTAGCCGGACCTGTTCGGCAGCGTGAGCCTGATCCGGGAATGGGACCGGATCGGCTCCGGCGGCCGCATCCTTGCCGAGCACCATGCTGACGAAGGCGAGACCATCACCTCGCTGCTGACGATGGCCAGGACGAAAGGGCGCCGCGGGTATGATGATCGTTCTGGATAGGCCAAAACTCTTGCAGGGTCGGTTTGCAAGGCGTTGTTTATGAGATATACGCGAAAGTTGGTGACGCGTGATCAGGCGGCGGTTTGAAGTTGTCTGACGCCATCGCGGAACTCAATCCCTTCGATGATCTCGGGCAGACGGTTCCGACCGTCGAGGCTTCGCCATTTTGCCTGCGCCGTCATCATCAGCTTGAAAGCCATGGCCAGTCCGGTTTTGCGGCTCAGGCAACCCTTGGTGCGCTTCGTGCGGTGCCGGACGGTCGCGAAGGTGCTTTCGATAGGGTTCGACGTTCGGATGTGCTTCCAGTGTTCTGCGGGGAAGTCTTAGAAGGCCAGCAGCGCGTCGCGGTCTTTGACCAGCTTGGCGACCGCCTTGTCCCATTTCACGCCGTAGGTTTCGCCGAAGAAGTCGAAGGCGGTTTCGGCCTCGGCACGGGTTCCGGCCTGCCAGATGTCGTGCAGGTGGGCCTTGGCTTTCGCTTGTAGGGATTTCGGCATCGCGTTGAGCACGTTCATCGTCTTGTGGACCCAGCAGCGTTGTTCTTGCGTCGTGGCAAACACCTCGCGCAGGGCGGTCCAGAACCCCAGTGCCCCGTCACCGATGGCCAGCTTCGGGTCCTGCTTCAGGCCGCGCCGCTTGAGGTCAAGGAGCAGCTCGCGCCAGCTTTCCGTGCTTTCACGGAAACCGTCGGTCATGGCCAACAGCTCCTTGCGACCGAACTCGTCCGCCCCGACGATGACCATAACACATTGTTTCTCGTCAGACATCCGCGGTTTGAAGTAGACCCCGTCCGCCCAGATGTAGAGAAAACGGCGCGTGCCGAGATCGCGCTTCTTCCAAGCCTCGTAGTCCTTCCACCAGTCAGCTTTCAGGCGTATGACGGTCTTGGCCGACAGCCCCTTGGCGTTCGGACCAAGCAGCGCTGCCAAGGCATCCTGGAAATCGCCGGTCGACACGCCTTTCAGGTAAAGCCACGGGATCAGCTCCTCGACCGACTTTGCCTTGCGCAGGTAGCGCGGCAGGACGCTGGGCGTGAAGGTGATTTTGTCCTCGCTCGCGCCGCGATCGCGAACACGAGGCACCTTCACCGGCACCGGGCCCAAGCCGGTCAGAATTTCCCGTTCCGGCAGATGCCCGTGCCGGACCAATCTCGCGCGGCCGTCTTCGAGCTTCTCCTCAGAGAAGGCAGCCATCAAGGCGGCCAGTTCCGCCTCGACCGCTTGCTCGATCAGCTTGCGCGCTCCGCCCCGGATGACATCGCTCAAGGGGTCCGGAGAAAATCCGGATGGATCAGGCAGCTTGGTGATGGTAGTCTCTGACATGTGGCATATCCCTTTCTCGGCAGAGAATTGACGGCGCTTCGACACCGCCATGATATGCCGCCCCTCAGGGCATCACCAACTTTCGCGCGTTTCTCGTTGTTTATTAATTGGTTCTACTGTCGATAGGGAATTATTACTTCCAAAAATGTCGAAGTCTTCGTTCGATCAGTGTGGCGTGTCATTGACGTTGAAGCGCGCGAGCCCCTTTGCCACTGGCTCATGGAATTCTATAGTGATTTCCGCGAACGGGCGATGGCGTCGCCCAAGGCTTCCGGCCTCTCGTGCGGCTCGGCCGCATCCGTCCTGAACGCCCGGATTGTGACGTCCGGCAGTGCCGGGCGCTGGTCAGGAGTACGAGGATGTCTATCCAAGACACTCGAAACTATCGCTTTCACAACGGCGAGAAAGCCCCGCTGCCATTTTCCGCTGTTGAGTACGAGCGTCGCCTGAAGGGCCTTCGCGACATAATGGATGAGCACGATATGCTCGCCTGCGTGCTGACCTCCATGCATGCCGTCGCCTACTACTCGGGATTTCTCTATTGCGCTTTCGGACGGCCCTATGCCTGTGTGGTCACGGCCGAGCAATGTGTAACGGTGTCCGCAGGCATCGACGCGGGCCAGCCGTGGCGCCGGTCGCATGGCGACAACATCACCTATACCGACTGGCGGCGCGACAATTTCGAGGTGACGGTTGCTTTCATCACCGGAACAAGCGGACGCATCGGGATCGAGGCGGATCACCTCACGCTCGCAATGCGAGATCGGCTGGCAGGCGCTCTTGGCGCCGAACTCGTCGATGTCGCGCCTGCCGCCATGCGCCAGCGGATGATCAAGTCCTCCGAAGAGATCGCCCTGATCCGGGAGGGCGCCCGGATCGCGGATATCGGGGGCAACGCCATCCGGGATGCCATCCGTCCTGGGATCCGCGAGATCGACGTCGCGATGGCCGGCCGCGATGCGATGGAGCTTGCTATCGCTGAAGCCTTTCCCGGCTCGGAGCTTCGCGACAGCTGGGTCTGGTTTCAGTCGGGCCTCAATACCGATGGCGCCCACAACCCGGTGACCACACGAAAGCTTGCGCATGGCGATATTCTGTCGCTCAATACCTTCCCGATGATCTCGGGCTACTACACCGCTTTGGAACGGACCCTCTTCGTAGAAGACGTCGATAAGGCTTCGCTGCACATCTGGGAGGCCAATGGCGGGGCCCACGAACTCGGTCTCTCGCTTATCCAGGAAGGCGCGAGCTGTTCGTCGATCTGCAAGAGGATCAACGTATTTTTCGAGGAACGCGACCTCCTTCGATATCGCTCCTTCGGATACGGTCATTCCTTCGGTGTGCTGTCGCATTACTATGGCCGCGAGGCGGGCCTGGAACTGCGCGAGGACATCGACACTGTTCTTCAACCCGGCATGGTCGTCTCGATGGAGCCGATGCTGACCATCCCGGCGGGGCAGCCTGGCGCGGGCGGCTACCGGGAGCACGATATCATCGTGATCGGCGAGGACGGGCCCGAGAACATCACCGGGTTCCCTTATGGTCCGGCCCATAACGTGATCGGCTGAGATTGTTAGGCCGGAGCCGTGGAGCTCCGGTCGCGGACGTGCCGGGCGACCTCGTTCGGGGTGGCCCGGACAATCTTCCGAACGGAGTTCTTCCTTCGGATTCGATTGCACCCAAGACGAACGAAACTCTTGCAGCCATTGTCGTGAGCCGCTTGCGTCCTCGCTGACGTGCTACCTGTCCAAGCGCTCATGTTCGCCGCAGACCACGGGAGCGTGGTCCTCCATTGCCGCGATAGGTGCTGTAGCCGTAGGGGCTCAGCACGATCTGGAGTGCGCCCCTCGGTTTGGACAAAATTTCAGGCTTGGATTGACCGGCCCGGGCCTATCCGAGGGAGATGGCCGATGCCGAGACGACACCGCAGTCATAGCATGGAGCTGAAGCGCCAGGTCGTGGCGGAATACAATGCAGGCGAGACGCTGCATGGGCTGTCCAGGCGCCATGACGTCTGCCGCACTCCAATCGAGCACCGCGCCCTCGAGGTCGCTGTCGAGCGCGTGCTTCCGGGCTTCCTCGACCAGGCCTTCCATCCCTTTGCAATGCTCCTTCTCGACCTCGAGGCCGGCCGCATCGATTTGAGCATCTCGGTATGCTTGTCGATGCCGTCCTTGGCCTTCTCAAGCCTGTCGGCCAAGCTCTTGTCACTGGCCTTGCTGGACATCTTCGACACCGCCTTGACCATCTGATCGTTCGCAGACCAAAGGTCTTGCAGCTCCTCCTCGTAAAGATCCTTGAGGTTCGACATTTTCGTCATCCTTTCTCAGTTGCACGAGGCCGACGCGAGATCGCGTATCCACTGATTTGCCGAATTCCCCCTGGCGAGGTTGTCGGAACGGACGGTTTCAAATCTGCGGGTGGACATGGCTGGTCAGCCCGCCTGCAGCACTTGATCCGATACAGCTCGAAGTCCCGCGTGCTGCCACGAAGAGCAGGGGTCAAAGTCCCGCCTCGATCTCGCGCGCCAGCCACCTTGCGATCATGTCGGGGGCGAAAAGCGCACGCCCCACCCGGTCGAGATCGTGCTCGGCGGTGATGGCCGCAGGGAAGTTGTCGTCTCCTTCGAGGCTTTCGATCAGGATGGAACTGCGCGTCTCGACACGGTGGCCGAGCGCTGCGAGAAGCGCCGAGACGGACCGGACGTTGCGATGCAACTCGTCACAGGCCTTCCGGAGTTCCGAGCATCCGAGGACGGTGAAGCTGGCCACGGCCGCTGCCATCAGGTCTTCTCCGCCTTCGACCGCCGCCTGCCGCATTCCTGGATCGCCTCCGAGGTGCCGCAACTCGTGGAAGGGAACGGTGTGCGCCATCATCGATCCGGCGGCGCTGTCGCTGTCATGGACGGCGAGCCTGACCTCCAGGCACGGAACGCTGGACGTCACCCCGTCGGACCGGAACTCGATTAGCCTGACAAGGCCGAAGACGGTCAGCATAGCGATATCCCTATTGCAAAGGGGAGGGGCGATACGGGTCCTACGGCAGGCCGCGGCCGGACCCGAGAGGACATTCCGCTGCACCGCCGGGGCGTCGCCGTCAGGACTGCCCGGAGACGATGACCCGAGACAGGTTCGAGCGAACCGGCCACGGCGCCGGACGGACAGGCCATCCTCCGGCGCCGTACAGGGACAAGATCGACGGAGCCGCCCTACCCCGTGTAGCGCTGGAAGTCGCGGTCGCAGGCGTCCTCGTCCGAAAGATCGAGATCGAACGCCTCGTTCGGGCCCTTACGCGCCTTCGGGCTTCCGGATGGAACGACACGGAGAGCGGCGCCTGAGGTTCGTGCGGCCGGCACGGGCGCCGCGCCGGTCTCGAAGTAGGAGATCACTTCCGTCAGCGTCTCGGACAGGCGCGCGAGGTCGCGGCTCGTGTCGGCGGAACTTTCGGCCGCCGCGGCGTTCTGCTGGATCACGGTGTTGAGTTCGCGGATCGCTTGGTTGATCTGCTCGGCGCCGACGTTCTGCTCGCGCGTCGAGGCGGAAATCTCGGCCACCAGATCGGCCGTGCGCTGGATGTTGGGCACCAGCGTCTCGAGCATCCGCCCCGCCTCGCCCGACACGTCCACCGTCTGCGCCGAGAGCTGGCTGATCTCGGCCGCCGCCTGCTGAGAGCGCTCGGCGAGCTTGCGCACCTCGGAGGCCACCACCGCGAAGCCCTTGCCGTGGCTGCCGGCGCGAGCCGCTTCCACGGCGGCGTTGAGTGCGAGCAGGTCGGTCTGGCGGGCAATCTCCTGGATGATGTTGACCTTGTCGGCGATGGTCTTCATCGCCTGGACCGCATCGGCCACGGCCTCGCCGGACTTCTGCGCATCCGCGGCCGACTGATTGGCGATCTTCTCAGTCTGGCTGGCGTTGTCGGCGTTCTGGCGGATGTTGGCTGTCATCTCCTCGATCGAGGCAGAAGCCTCCTCGACGGCCGCGGCCTGCTGGGTGGAGCCCGAGGACAACTGGTCGGCGGCCTGGGAAAGGCCGGTCGCGCTCGAGGCCACACTCGCGGCGCTCGCGCCCGCGTTCGAGATCACCTCGCGCAGGCGCACCACCATGTCATGCAATGCGATGCCCAGCCGGTCCTCCTCCGACCGCGGCGCGACGTCCACCTTCAGGTCGCCCTTCGCGATCGCTTCGGCGGACTGGCTCAAGCCCTTGAGGTCCGCGACCATCTTGCCCATGGCCTCGAGCAGAGACCCGATCTCGTCGCGCGCCGTGGTCGAGGTGTCGACATCGAGATTGCCGCGGGCGACCTCCGTCACCACGCGCTCGGCGCGTCGGACGTTGCGGGAAATGGCCGTGGCCAGGACCACCGCCACGGCGAGACCGATAACCAGGGCCGCGCCGCCCAGAACGATCAGCATCCGGGTCACGCTGGTTTCGGTCGCTTCGGCGTGCTGCCGCTCCGCGGACATCTCCTCGCGCAGCAGTTCCAGCTCGTGCGAGATATCCTCGAAGACCGTCGCGAAGGCTGCATCGGCGGCGCTGTAGAGCTCGTAGACGACTTCAATGTTGTCCCCCCCGGCGAGCGCCACGGGACGCAGGGCCGCCTCCAAAGCGAGGTAGGCATCCCAGTGAGTGCTTAGCTCCCCCAGGATTTCCTTCTCGTTCTCCGAGGCCCGGGAGCGTAGGTCGGCGAGCAGCTCGTCGACTTCGGCCACACCCCGGTTGAAGGTCGCGAGTGCCGCATCGACCGCCGCGGGGTTTTCTTCTTCAATCCGCTCGTTGAGATAGGTCAAGACTGCACCGTCCATCTCCATCATCGTGGCACGGACGTCCTGCATCTCGCTGCGCTTAAATGCGGTGGAGTCCACGAGAAGCTCGACGTCGTGTCCGATGGTCCAGATTCCATGCAGCCCAGACAGGACGGTAATCCCGGTCAGGGCAATCATCGCGGCGAAGCCGGCGATGATCTTCGTCTTGATCGTCAGGCGCATTGTCTCACCTCGTCTCTTTGCCCGGGGGATGAAGGGAATACCGACCGGCGTGACGTAGGCTGGAGGACGTGGGCCGCGCCTCCCCGGAGGATTCCAATATGACGTGCACCAGCCTCGGTATGCCGGTTCAGGCTCTGCGTCGGGCTCGTCAGAGAAGACCGACCGCCCGGCCTTTTGCCGGGTCACAGTGTTTCCTTAACTGCCGCGTACCTTGCGGAATGGGGGCTTAGGGCATCACTTCCGCTTAAGACGCCCTGAATCCGGACCGGGGTGCGACAGTATGTCCATAACGTATCGTGCGGGAAAACCGTCCGGATTGTTCATTAATTGCGCAATGCGGACTTGGTCAGATCGTACGTATCGCCGGTCATCGCGCGGTCCCACGGCTTCCATCTCTTCGCAAGGTCGAGGAGGTCGAAGCGCATCGCATCCTTCCCATATCCACCGACAACCGAAACTGTACGAGTCGGTACTTTGAGAATTCACGGTTCGTTTCCCCGTGGTAGACTTCCGCTAAGGCAGCTGACGAATTTCGATCGTGTCCCACCGAGTGGTGTAGCTCATTGCGGGCCTGACGGATGTCGGCGAGCCAAGCTGGTCAGTCCGTCTGCGCAACAGGCAGGCTGACGATGGGATCGTCGCAGACTGGCGCCAAGGTTTCCAGCGTCATGTAGCGGGACCGCTGCACGGTCCATTCCTCGGTCTGTTCCATGAGGATGGCGCCGACGAGACGACGGATGGAGGCCTCGTTCGGGAAGATGCCAACGACGTCGGTGCGCCGCTTGATTTCGCCGTTCAGGCGCTCGATCGGATTCGTCGAGTGCAGCTTCGCCCGGTGCTGCTGAGGAAAGGTCATGTAGGCAAGAACATCCTCTTGGGCGCCGTCCATGAGGGTGGCGAGCCTGGGCAGCTTGCTTCGCATCTGATCTGCTACAAGACGCCACTGCGTGCTGGCCGCGGTATGGTCGGGCTGAGCGAAAGCGGTGGCGATGAAGGCGGACACCACGCGTCGGCTGCTTTTGCCGGCGTGGGCGAGCGCGTTCCTTTGGAAATGCACCCGGCAGCGTTGCCACGTGGTGGACAGGACACGGGCGGTGGCAGCCTTCATGCCTTCGTGCGGTCTGCCGGAAAAACAGCGCCCCACGCTGTTTCTCTTCGGCAGACCTGATCACCAGCTTCACGCCCGACAAGCCGCGGCGCAGGAGATCTCGGAGAAAGTCGGTCCAGAACGTCTCCGCTTCGGATGGACCGGTGGCCATGCCGAGAACTTCACGCCGGCCGTCGGTGTTCACACCGACCGCGATGGTGACGGCGACACTGACGATGCGGCCGCCCTGGCGGACCTTGAGATACGTTGCATCGATCCAGAGATAGGGCCATTCGCCCTCGATCGGCCGGGTCAGGAAAGCGTCGACCCGATCATCGATCTCCTCGCACAGCCGGCTGACCTGGCTCTTGGAAATGCCGGTGCCGCCCATGGCCTGCACGAGATCGTCCATGGCGCGTGTCGAGACACCGTGGACGTAGGCCTCCTGGATTACGGCCGTCAGCGCCTTCTCGGCGGCCCGGCGGGGCTCGAGAAATGATGGAAAGTAGCTCCCAGTGCGCAGCTTCGGAATGCGCAACTCAACGCTTCCGGCACGCGTCTGCCAGTCCCGGTCGCGGTAGCCGTTCCTCTGGGACAAACGTTCGGGGCTCCTCTCGCCATAAGCGGCGCCGGTCTGACCGCCGACTTCGAGCTCCGTCAGTCGCTCGGCAGCAAAGCCGATCATCTCGCGCAGAAGATCCGCATCGCCGCTCTTCTCGACGAGCTCTCTCAGGTCCATCATGGGTTTGGTCATCCGCTGGCCGTCAGGGCATTGCGCAGCAATGTCCCGAGAGGCGGGGTCGTCCCTCGGTTCAGGTTGGCTTTCGCAACCCGACCCTACCGAGAAACCCGATGGCCGCCTCAGCTACACCACGCCCCGGGACATGACCCGAATCGGTAGTGTCCCGGGGCGTGGTGTAGGAACTGGCGTCCACCTGCTTCTTCATAGCTGGTGTCGCTCGTTCATTGA
>NZ_CANLTR010000045.1 GCF_947494055.1 uncultured Jannaschia sp.
ATCACCACCGGCCGCGCGCTACGCTACACCGAGGGCTCCGCGCGCGGCCTCCTACACCACCAGCCGGGGCACTACCCCCGACGAAGCTCTCCTCCACGATCCACAGCTTAGCCGCATCGTTGCAAAGCCGGCGCCGCACGCCATCCGTCACGGAGAGAACTTCGATCTCGGGTCTGAACGTGAGGGCGGCCATAAGGGCGGACGTATCACTGCCGCCAGAAACCTGCCGGGCGGTGCCCGCCAGATGCTTGCGATATTCCCGCTGCTCGCAGGACTCGTTTCGGGAGATCGCGGCGGCACAGAGTCGAACAGTCCGGAACCTGCCAGTCGAGTCCGGCCATCCCGATCAGGCTTGCGACAAGGCCAACAGTCTGACGGCGCGGCAGGCCGAACATACCCGAGGCGCCGTCCGTTCAAAGCTGAAACGGGCCACCGGCCTGTTTTCGTGACGTCCTTCGCCCTTCGGCGTCCAGCAAGCCTGACCAGCGCTGTCGGAGAAGGTCTCGGGATGGCCGCGCTTGCCGGAGTGGCGGCTGGCAGCGGGCTTTGGCATGCGGCCGACCTAACCGACGGAATCCTCGATCTGAATCCCTCTCACCGATATGGGCACCAAGCTCGGTCAGGACAGAGCTTACCTGCGATCCTGACCTTGCCTCCAGTCGAACACAAAAACCTGCGGCGAAGTCTTTCGGAGCCGTTCGGCAAAGCCGGTTTGCGTCGGATGCCGACCTGCCGCCAAGGCAGCTTCGACGATGGCTCGTCCAAATCGGAACCCTTCGACATATTCCAGATGCTGGCCAGCCATGAGTGCGGCGCGGATGTCCGTCTCTCCCAGGTGGAAGACCGCAAGCTTTCGCATCGCTCCGGGTGCCAGGATCGGCGCGAGGGTGTCGATCCTGGCATAGACCGTTTCCGCCTGCGGAACCCGGGAACCGCCGAGGACGACCGTCGCGTCCGCAAGTTCCGGCGGAACGACCGCTATGTTGGCAAGACGAAACAGGGCGACGACATCGGGGGCGACGTCTCCCTGGATCGACACCCGGTCGATGCCGTCGGACCCGAGACGGGCCAGCATCGCCGACAGATAAGCCGCGTCGATGGCCGCGTCGAAGGCCGCTGCCAGGCGCTCCAGTTCCATGGCGGCGCTATCATCTACGAGACGAATCCGTCGTCCGTAGGCCCCCCCACCCGCATGCGTCAGGCCCGCGCGCAGACCGGCGTCGTATTCCGGCCGCCCGGTAGCAGCGAACAGGAGGGCATCCGGCAAAATCCCCGACGTTCCGGCCAGGGCGGGCGAGGCGAGATAGGCGGCCAGCGTTTCGATCGCACCGGCCTCGACCTCGTAGCGTGGCATGACGTCGGCGAGCGATCGCCCCGCAGGGTCTTTGCCGTCCGTCACGGCGCGTGCGAAGCTGTCGCGGTCGTAGCCCGGCCGATCCGCCGTCGCCACGCGCAGCCGCGCCCAGCTGAGCGACGGTGCAGCGGTCCCGCCCTCGCGCCGCCCCCGACCGTCGGCGCCGTGGCAGGACGCGCAGGGGAATCGCTCGGCCGGGACGCGCACCGCCCCGCCGGCGAGTAGAGCCGTGCCGGCGAACCCGTCGTGATAGATCTCGGCACCGCTCCGTCCGACCTCGCCCGCCTGGCACGGCATCGAGGCGAGAACAATCGCCGCCGCTGCAATCAGACGTCGCATGGCTCGTGACGGCGGGCCAGGTCGACCAGCTTCGACGGCTCCGGTACACCGACGATGCGCAGGAAACGCCCCGAGCAAAGGTCGCCGAGGAGGAACATCGGATCGTGCGCCTCGAGCGCGCGAATGTCGACGGAGAGATCCTGCATCAGCCGCCGGTGCGCTCCGCGTTCGGCCGTCAGGAAAAACCAGTTCTCACCCGCACCCCAAAGCGCACGCTCCTCGGCCATCTGTTCGGGCGTGTCGCGCGCCGGATCGATCGTCATCGACAGGACGGTCAGTCCGAGACCAACTTTCGTCGCTTCCGTATCGACGCCGGACAGGATGGCATTGGTCACCGGGCAAAGCGTTTCGCAGTTGGTATAAGTGAAGCTCAGGAGAAGCGTGCCGCGCCTGCCGAAGGTCGCGAGGAAGGGAAACGACCGCCCGTGGGAATCGGTCACGTCGAGCTCCCGAATGACGAGCCGTTCGGCGGCCACGTCGGTCGCGGTCGACCGCGCGGGATCGTGTGTGGCGTGGGAATCGTGGCCGTTGGCCGCGCCTGCAAGAGCCATCGCGACCAGGACGGGAAATAGAGTCTTCATCTTCGGGCTCCGATCTGAAGGATGGGAAAGGCGCGCCCGTCGCCCGATCGGGCCATCAGGGCCAGAGGCAGCGTCGCGGGGATGTCCAAGGTTTCGCGCGACAGACCATCTGGACCGGCCGCGATCGGGATCGCGCGCCGCCAGCCGCCCTGCAGCGCCAGCAGCAGCACATCGCCGTCGAAGGGGATCGGCTGCCCGCTCGTGTCCGCGAACCGCAGGTGGTCGCCTCCCTCGATCCGCACCAGAGACAGCCGACCTTCCGGCGGCGGCGGGGCCCGGCGCCCCTTCGCGATCGGGGCGCAGAACGACATGCCGCCGAGGCCCGTCGAGCCCACGAGCTCGTAGGCATGGTCGTCCGGCAATGCCGTGACGGTGCGGAAGCGCCCTGGCACGACTTCCCGGAAGCCGCGATCTATGGAAACGACCTGACGCGGGATGCCGCCCCGGAGCGTGATCGAGAACATCGGCGGCAGCGCCCCGCGGGGGGCGCCGCTCAGCATCGGAGGCGCCTTGCCCGTTGTGGCGCTGCCGTGCAGTGCGTAAGCCGTATAGCTGTCGGGGTGAACGGCGATCATCCGGTCCTCGATCTCCATCGCCGTTAGGAGCCCCGGCGCGGTCCGGGAGGCCGCCGCCGTGCCGAGCGTCGCCTCCTGAATGAGCGGCGGCTGGTCCGGCCGGATCGCGCCGAGCGACAGGACCGCCACGCGCGAATGGTCCGAGGCGCGCAGGAACGCGTCGCGCGAGGTGAAGGCGATCTCGGAGACCGGCGGGTTGGAGACGACGATCTGGACGATTGCGCCACGTGCGAGATCGACGATGGCGACGTCCCCAACATCGGGCCCATGAGCGAAGGCGAAGCGCCCGGAGGGATCGACGTCGAGCCGGGAAAATCCCGGCGGCAGGTCGACCTGCACGGGCTGCTCCGGGGCGTCCGCCCAATGGACGGCGATCCCTTCATGCGTCAGCGCGACCAGACCCGAGAGCTCTCCGTCCGCCGCCTCGAGCGGGATCGCGGCCTGGATCCCGGCGCGCGAGACGCCGAGTGAGGTCCCGGTGCGCAGGTCGATGACCTCCGCTTCTCGTCCGGTCCAGATCGCGACATGAATGCCGCCATAGGACGCGGCGCTGCCGGTCGCCGGGGCCACGACCTCCGCGGGCCGACCGAACCCGTCTCGGGTCCGGACCCAGATCTGGCCATCGGGGCCGGGATAGACCGCCTCGAGCCCCCGGAGGTCCGCAACGAGAACCTCGGCCGCGCCCCCCGCGATAGAGACGGCGCGGACCGTCCCGCTGTCTCGCGACACCGCGAGGACGCGGCGAAGGAACGGGTCGGGCACCAGCCGGTCGACTTGCTCGGGGATCGAGACCGCCGCCAGGATATTCGCCGTCGCAAGCTGGAAGTTCGGGTCGACGAGGGCGATCGAGCCCTCGCCCGTGAGCACGGCGAGGAGGCTTCCGCCAAGGGGGACCGTACCGATTGGAAGCGACCGCTCGGTGGCAAAATAGGCGCGAGCGGCCTCCGTGCAGGTGATCCCGCCACCCTCGGTCCGGCGCAGCCAGGCAACGAGATCGAGGCCGCGCGGCGCATCGCGACCGGCCATGTTGCGGAGCACGATCTCGACCGCGAAAGGCGCGCCGGGCGCGGGGTCGACAAGCGGCTGCCCGTCCGGCCGGCTGAGAGCGATCTCCGCGCGCAACGCCGGTGCGAGGGGCGCACGCGCGGCCTCCTCGGCCCCGGCGGACGCATGGCCGAGCGCGAGCAGCGCGATCAGGATCAGCCGGTACATCTGGGATCGCCCCGCGCAGCCACGTCCAGCAGACCCCAGACACCCCCCGACCGCAGTTGCGTCGGACCATCCCCCCAGAGGGACAGGCCGGGTTCGGACTCGAGCTCGAGCCACGCCGAAATCGACTTGCCGGGCGCGAGGAGCGCGGACCGGGGAAACCCGAAGCCGGGAAACAGCTCGTCATAGGTGTACCCGTTCATCGCGAAAGCTCGCTGCCGCGCCCGCCCGCCCGGATGGACCACGCGGATCAGGATGCGCTCCCCCTCGCAGGCCCGGAGGCGGAGCGCGTCGGGATCGTCGAAGAAGGCCGCGTCATCCTTCGTCTCGAAGCGATAGACGTTCAGGTCGTCGCTCACCTCGACGTCGGTGTCGTGCAGCGCTCGCAACATTCCGGCAAAGTCGAGCGACCGATAGTTGATCCCGCGCTCGCCGCGATCGTAGCTATCGTCGCAGACCGGGCAGTTCGGCACCGGCCGCACCGCACCGCCCGTTTCCGGATCGGTCGCCGGGCCGCCGTGGTGCAGGCGCCACTCGATGGCGGAGCCGGCATCCCAGTGGTTCAGGCCGTCCTGATAGAACAGCACGAATTCTCGAAGCCTTTCGCCGTTCTCCAGCGCATAGAGTGCCGGCAGGCCGTCACCGCCGTTTGCATGGCCACGCTCGAACACGCGTTCCGCCGGATCCGCCGCAGAATTCGCAAGACACCCCTCCGCACCGTCACCGTTCCCCGCCAAACGGTCCCGGAACGCGCAATATTGCGCCGCACCGAGGGCATAGGGCCGCAGATCGCCTGCGTCCGCCGCGTCGACGTCCCACGCGGCCGGCACGACGTCGACGATCCCGAACAGGCCGTGCACGGGTTGCGAGATCACGTCTGACACTGCCGTCACCGGCACCGGCCCGAACGCATAGGGGATCCAGTGCGTCAGACGGTCGAGCTCCAGCGCGACGAACAGCCGGGCCTCGTTGACCCGTTCCGCGAGTGTGCGCTCGATCTCCTCGATGCAGGCGGCCGCCCCCGGCGCGCAGAGCGTCGCCGCGATCGGACCGGGCGCGGACTTGCCCGGTCGCGGCAGATCGGCCGCGGTGATCGTGATGTCGGGGTGTTCGAGGCCGAGCGCCGCCTGGACAGGATCAGACACTTCGATGCGCAGGTCGAACCGTCGCGACAGGATTCCGAGCGCGGTGTCCGCGACCGTGCCGTCCTGCCGGCGGATCAGACGGAACCCGGTCGGCTCGACCGCGACGTCGCCAAGCGTGAACGCCCTTGCGGTATCAAACAGGTTGCCCTCGACCTCGCCCTCGACGGCATCGAGCGCCGTCCCGTCCGCCTCCAGCCGGAAACGTCCGGCGTAGAAGCGCAACGGTGCGCTGACCGTCACGCCGTCGCCCGTCGCTGGCGGCAGGGCGGCGAGGTTGTAGCCCGCGCCCGAGGGCACGTCGCGGCGCATCGTCATGCTCGGCAGGTGGACCGACAGGGCGAGGTGCGCCGAAGGTCGAAGGTCGGCCGCCGCGCTCGGCAGCGGTTCGATGCGGCCCAGTCGTTCGCCCGGGGCGGGCCCGTCGATCACGGCCCCGACGTTGAGCGGCGTGATCGGCGGCATCAGCGCGTCGCCGAGCCGGTCGCCCAGACCTGCCCAGACGTCCCCGCCCGTGACGCGCAGCGCGTTCACCAACGTCAGCTCCACGCAGTCACCCGCATTGACGCGCAGCACGAAAGGTTCCGGTCGCCCGTCCGCGCCGCCGTAGCGCGCCGCGACGGCGGCGTGGACTTCGCTGCGGGTGACGTCGGCCAGATCCTCGCCCATGCCGGTCAGGTCGGAAGGCGCGAGCAATGCCAGCATCAGCCCGTCGCGGTCGGTCTTGTTCGCACGATAGGTCGTACCGTCCGGCCAGATCGCCCGTGTCTCAACCGCCGCCGCCACGGCGCGCACGACCCGCTGCGTCTCGCCCGGTGCCGGAATCGGGCAGGCGAGGCCACCGCCCACCAGCGTCGCGTCCGGCTCGACCCCGGGCGTCTCGAACCCACCGGGGTCGTAGACCAGACGGTCCCCGATCGCGGCCGGGGCGAGTCCCTCCTCCGCGTTGAGCGGCCCGTTGGTCGCCGGGTCGATCGCGTCGCCGTCGGCATAGACCCGCAAAAGTCCCCAGGCCCCGTTCCACAACGCGTCGACGCTGCCGAAGTCGTAGCGGTAGTCGGAAACGTCGCGCGGCACCTCGTCGAGGGCGGCCAACTCGACGGGCCCATCGTCCCGACCAGCCAGCTCGAGCGATCCGCCGACATCCGCGCGGAGCGATCCCTGCAGCTCGAAATGCTCCGAGATGCCGATCTCCTGCGCGAAGGCGAAGCCCTCGATATTGTCGCAATCCGCCAGTGTGGCCGCGTAGCTCGACCAGAAAGCCGCGTCGAATCCGGGGACCGCTTGGGCCAGCTCTGTCGGCGTGTCGCGCCAGAACGGATAGGCGAGCGGGCGGCCGACGGCGCCTCTGTCGATGCAGTCGAGCCGCGGCGAGGCCGCGAGGTCCGGCGTGGCGTCGAGCGGAAGCATCCCGCGCGGGAATTCCTGGTCGATGTTGCGCTGCCAGGTCTGCCCGTCGAGGCGGAACGTGTGCTGGACCTCCTGCGCGCCCTGGATCATCCGGAACACCAGGCGCTCCCCGGCATAGGCTTCGAGCAACGGTGTTTCCGGATCGCGATGCGTTCGCGAGTCGAAGACGAAGGCGAGGTCGCCGCCCTGCCCCGCGCGCTGGCGGTCGATGGAGCATTCCGGGAAGCCGCCCGTTTCCAGAGCGATGGCGACGTCGCTCTGCGGCCCTTCGTGCCCGGGCCGCGCCATGGCGAACGGGGCGCAGTCGGGATGCTGCGAGGCGTCCCACGGCCGGGCCGGCCCATCGACCGCCACGCCATCCATGTCCTTCGTTCCGACGCGGAGCGGGATCGGCGCGCCCCGGTAGTTCACGAGGTAGGGGTCGTGGTGATCGACCGAGATCGCCTCGGGCCGCCGCGGCGGCGCCACGGGACTGGCAAGGACGCGGGCCGTGCCGGCGCGCTGCGCGACGGTCAGGCCGGCAGCGTCCGCGCGGTAGTCGAGCAGGTGATCCCGCAGATCGGCCAGATCGCTGTCGAGGATCAGGTCGAAGTCCAGCCGGTGCGACGGATCGCCGGGCCGACCGCTCGCAAGCCAAGCCGGCAGGATCTCCCCGAAATAGACGTCGGGGAACCGGACCTGACGCCGGTTGCCGCAGACATTGTCGAGCCCCCAGGCGTTCTGGCGCCAGCGCAGCTCGCACAGAAGCTGCGCCATGCCGGCCTCGTCGCCCTTGCCGATCGTCTCGACGGACGCCTCCACCTCCGCCGCGCTTTCGCGATCGCGCGGGTCGTAGAGCAGCGCGAAATCCGCGATCGACAGCGCGAACTCGCGATAGTTCCTGTGATAGGGCTCCTGCGCCAACCCCGTGTCCTGCGCGCCGAACATCAAGCGCTTCTGCGCGCCGGTCCAGCCGTCGCCGCCGCGCGCCACCTGCATCCGCGCGTCGCCGGAAAGCGGTCCGACACAGTCCGCGCTCTCGGTCTCGCAGACCGCCGCCAGAATCGTCTCCGGCGCTTCGGCACCGAGCGTGGCGTCCGCGCCCTCGGGCCGGTCGCGCGCCCCGACCGACGGCTCGATGACCAGGGCACCGTAGAAGCCATGCTGCTGAATCGAGGAGGGCGCGAAATGGTCGTGGGTGAAGACGGTGCGCAGGGTCCGGTCCTGATAGCGCTCCTCTTCGTCGAGCGTCAGGACCGGATCGGCGAACCAGCGCTGCACCGTCGTCTGGAACGCGTCCCGCTCCGCCTCGAGCGGCCGCCACCAGATCTCCCGCGCCGCGTCCGCGCCCTCGCAATCGAGCGGGCCGATGCCGTCATTCGCCTCCCCTGCCCCGGCGATCCCGGGACTGAGCGCCGCCACCGATCCACCCGCGGCCATGGCGGCGCAGCGGCGCGCGGCCAACTCGTCGGCGGCGAAGGTGCCGTCCTCGTAGTTCCAGCCGTTCGCGCTCCCGTCCGAGGAGGTGACGTCGAACTTCACGAGATGGATGTGCTGGCCGATCGTGTCGGTCGGCGTCTTCACCTGAAAGTCGTCGAGCTCCAGGTCCTTCGGCAACTCGTTGGTGTGCCGGAACTCGATGCATTCGCCCGAGAGTGCCCGGAAGAAGAACGGCTCCTCCCGGTCGCTGATCGCCGGCGACACCCGCTCCGGCGCGTCCTCGGTCTTGTAGCCGTGCGAGTCCGCCGTCAGCACGTTGATCCGTGCCTGCGGGTCGTGCCAGCCGGCCTGGTTGACGATCAGGTCGAGCTGCACCGCGGAGACCTCGTAGCGTCGGAATCCGGTCAGGAGCGGATCGACGGAATAGTTCGCGAGATTGAAGGCGTCATCCGTCGCGAGGCTGTCGACGGTCGGGTCGGTCTGCGTCGCGGCCGCCGTCCCGGAGGCGACGCCGCAGGGATCGGCATAGGGTGCGCCGGGCCGCGGAGGGCTGCCGTTGACGTAGAAGCGGCCCGCACCGACCGCTCCGACAGGGCCCTCCGGCACGGGCGCACGCGGCGAGGTGTAGCCCGCGTCGTAACTGCTGGGCGCACCGAGCGCATCGAGAAGCGCCAGCGCCGCGCCCGTGCCGCCTTCCGGGTCGTGGACGCGGCCGTCATGGTGAAACCCCATCGCGTTCCGCTCTAGCGTCTCGCCCTCGTTGCTGAGAAGTTCGATCTCTGCGCGATCGAGATGCATCGTGAGGTTGCCGAGCGCGAACGCCTTGGCCACGAGCTGCCGCAGGAGTTCGACCCTGTCGTCGCCGATCGCCGTCCCGAGCGCGGCCGTAACCGCCGCAGGCAGCGCGAAGTCCGGCGACCGGCTCGACGCGTCGCCGACGACATGTCGACCGATGCCGCCGTCCAGCCAATCCGTCTCGAGTTGCCGCGCGTCGACGGGTGCGGCCGTGTCCTCCGCCTCGGTCAGCCGTCGCGCGATGTCGAGCGGCGCCTGCGGCGGCCGGTGGCCGGGCGTGCCGGGGATGTAGAAGGGATAGCCCGGCATCGGTTCGCCCTCGGCCTCCGCGGCGTAGCTCGGCAGCAGAGGCAGCGGCTCCCCCGGCAGCGGAACGACCGCGGGAATCGGCGTGCCGTCCTGCTCCGGGATCCAGGCACCCGTCTGCCGGTCGACGCTTCCCTTTCGGACATGCCCCGTCCGGCTACCGTCGGGATCGAGCGTGAACGACGTCGACAGGCCCGACTCCGGCTGCCCGTCCGGCATCAGCCTCGTCCCGTCCTCGAGCACATCATGGACCCGCCAGAGCGCCCACATCCCCTGGGCGAAATGGGGGTAGAGATGGCAATGGAAGATCGAGTCGCCGACCGTGCGGTTGCGGTTGCCGCTCCCGCGCGTGTTCCACCGGCCGTCCGTCGCGCTGCCGTCCACGGCGCGCAGCCCACCGTGGTAGATGTTGTAGGTGAAGCCCTGCTGCGGCGCGACGGTCTGGCTGTCGAGATAGGCGCCGCGTCCGGGATCGTTCCCCGCGAACCACTGATGCGCGTGCAGGTGGAAGACATGCGTCTCCTTCGGGCCGGCATGGAAGTTCCGGAACACGACCGGGTCGTTCAGGTAGGAATGGTGCACGTTGGACGGGTCATCGGAATACCATTCCAGAAGCGCCGGATCGCCGTTCGCCCAGGATGTCAGGAAAAACTCCTCGTAGAGGCACTACATGCAGCCGGCCGACGGGCCGATCCCCTTGCGGTTGGCCAGCAGGATCGACCCCATGCCGGACGCGCCGTAGTTGATCGCGAACCCGTCCTTCACCCCGGCGAGCTGTCCCATTTCGCCCAGTTCGCGGAAGTTCTCGGTGTAGAAGGTCTTCAGCTCATCGTGGAAGAAGACGGAGAATTCGCGGAAGGCCCGGTAATGCGGCTCCGAGGTGCGGGGCACGCCCGCCTCGACGCTGACCGTGTCCTGCAAGTCCTTGGCCTGGTCCTGACGCGCCTGCGCGCACCGGGCGGTGCAGTAGACGATGGCGTTGATGTCGGCATGCACGATCTCCTGCACGCCCGCCCGTCCGGCGTCATGCGCGCGCAACATGCGGAGATAGGGCATCCCGGTGGGCGTATCGTCCACCGTCGCGTCGTAGCGAATGTCGGCGCTGGCCCGTGCGTGGCGGGGCATCGCGTCGTCGGCCGGGTCCCAGACCGCGTCGAGCGCCGTCTCGCTGACCTGGCTGCGATACCATTCCGTCCCGGTCTCCTCTCCGAGGATCGCGCCGAAGAGACCGTGGACGATCGAGCCGCCATCCCCCTCGCCGCCTGCCGGCGCCGCGTTGGACGCGAAGAAATACGTCCCCTCCTGCAGGATCCTGTAGGCGCAGGTGAAGCCTTCGTCAGGGGCGACGCCGCCCAGCCCACGACAGGCCGGATGGATCGCACCGTCGATCGCCACAGGCGTCAGGCCCTGCGCGACGAGGTTGACCGTCCGGGTGTTGGGCCAGTCGGCCTCCGTCGCCGGTGATCCCGTGTCCGGCATGCCGGGGCCGACCGCATCGGCGTCTCCGGTATCGATCGCCATGTCGGGAACCCGTCCGTCCGTGCCTTGCAGCACGCAATCGGCCTCGCCATGGGCGACGGCCGCCGCATCGTCCCAATCGAGCGCCGGATGGACTGCGGCCCGGTTCGCGTCGTCGGTCCGCTTCGCCCCGTCGGCCGGGCCCGCGCCGCAGAAGTCCCGGGTGAAGTCGATCGCGGTCTCGGTGTCGCTGCCGTCTCCGACGAGTTCGTCTGCAGTTTGCGCGGGGCGCAGATAGTTCGTCACCCGAACGACGATCGTGTCGCTCACCCCGGCGCGCAGCACCAGTGGCCGGGGCCGCTTGCAATCCCGAAGCCGGACCACACCGGCGGACAGGCCCTCGCCGCCATCCACGGTCCCGGTATCGTCGCGACAGGTCACATGTGTGGGAGGGCCGGTCTCGGGGAACACCTCGAGGGGAACCAGGTCCCGGCGTAAGGCGAAGATCATCCCGAACGGGTTGAACGATCCGAATCGATTGTAGACCAGCGTCTGATCGAGTGCCGCGATGTCAGCGCATATGAGCCGCCCGTCCCCGGCCCCACCGTCGAGCGATGCGCCATCGAACCCTGAACACTGCCAAGCTGGCGGTTCAACCGACGGATCGGTCCGGGTTTCGGCCGCGGCGGCCGAATTCAGAACGAGGGCGAACAGGCAAACCAGAGCGCGACGCCACATGGCAGGCTCCTACTCGAAACACACAAACAACCTTCCAAAAGTCTCTCGCCACGTTTACCTTTCGTCAACCCTGTTTGTGGTCCGCGTGATGAGTGTTTCCGAGTACACGGCTCTGTCCGAGCTTGCGGCCGGCCATCCGGGCGGGCGCGGTCGCAATCGGCTTCGCCAGATCATCTTCCGGTTCCGCCCGTCCTACCGGGTCGGTGATGCGGGCCTTCTGACCCCACCGTCGCTTGCGCCTTCGATCCCCGACGGCGCGGCACAAGCCGAACTGCTCGAAGTCGCGACGTCCTTCGGGGCCGGTGTCGGCCGGGTCGACGTCACGCTCGACGACGGCACGCGACGGCAGGTCGGGACCGCCTTCCGCGTCGCGCGGACCCCCTGCCGAATGCTGACATGCCGGCACCTGCTGCAGCGGATGCTGCGGCCCGGTCACGGCATCGCACAGTCCCGACCCTTTCGCGCCCTCGACGCCGAGGAACGATCCATCGCCCCGTCCGAGGCCCTCTATCCCGGCGAAGTCGTCTTCTCCGGGTCCGGCATGGCCTCGCGCCGTCGAATCGACCCCAACCTCGTCTGGGTCCATCCCCGGTGGGACCTCATGCTCTTCGACCTCCTCCCGTGCGCCGACGGCGAATGCCCGGATGCCGACATCGAGATCCTCGAGATCGAGACCGGCCTGGATTGGGGCGCACCGGACTGGGAGAACGACGTTTGCGTGATGGGATTTCCGATCGACGAACGTGCGGCCCCGAACGGTCTCGTCGCGGAAATCTTCTTCGACGGAATGGGCAAGAAGTACCTCTCGCCCGGCCGTGCGCGGTTCGACCCCGACCTGCTGCGGCAAGCCTCGGAGATCGACGGCGACGCGACCGCGGTGACCGGCAATGCCGACAGGGTACTGGGTCGACACGACGCCTCCACCCTGCCCGGCCATTCCGGCTCCCCCGTCCTCCGTCTCGGATCGCGGAAGGTACTGGGCGTCCACGTCGTCCCCGGCCGGTTCCAGAGCCAGGCGACGACCGCCGGGGACTGGCACGTCCCGAGCGAGGCCAACCGCTTCGTCCATCTCGCCCCCGCCTTTCTTCGCGAGCCGGCCTTGAGAGCCGCCGCAATGGACCCCGCGGCACCTCTCGGCACGGATGCGGTCTGGAGCCCCGATCCCGCGTCGAGCCTTGGTCAGGGCGAGACGGCCGCCTCCCTCGGCGCAAGTCTCGCCGCCGAGGACAGCGCCCTGTTTCAGGCCGTGGTGGCGGACATGCCCGACATACGCGATACGCCGTTCCTGCCGGCGTTCACGACCGTCCCCGACACGATCCTTCCACCGCGGGCGCAGCTGCCGAAACTCCGGACGCAGAATGTCCCGGACTGCGTGGGACACGCGCTCGCCACCGCCATCGACATCCAGCTCGCCCGCAGCGGGGCCGACCGGACGCTCTATCCCGTGAGTGCGCGGATGATCTACGAGACCGCCCGGATCTACGACGAATATGCCGGCGACGCGATCGGCGGGACCAGCCTGCGCGGCGCACTGAAAGGTCTGTTCCATTCCGGTGTCTGCGCCGAGGCGGACGAGCCCGACCCGGACAGACCGTGGTTTCTCGATATCGCACGGGCCAGGGCGGCGCGCGAAGTGCGGCTCACGGCTTACTACCGCCTTCACGCCTCGATCAGCGACTTTCAGTACGCGATCGCCACCGCCGGTGCCGTCGTCGTCTCGGCGCGGACCCATCTCGGGTGGCTGCCCGACCGCGCCAACGGCCGCATTCCCTGGCCCGAGCGCGAGTTCGGCCGTCACGCCTTCGCGCTGATCGGCTACGACCGCGACGGCTTCTACGTCCGAAATTCCTGGGGCGACAATTGGTCCTCGGTCCGGGGCCGGCGCGGCGTGGCGCTGTGGCGTTACGAGGATTGGCGCGAGAACCTGATCGACGCCTGGGTCCTGCAACTCGCGCCGCGTACGCCGAAGGCCTTCGAGGTGCCGGGTCGCGTGGCCCGCGCGGCGTCGGACGATCCGGTGGGCGTTGTCCACAATGGTCTGGCCGCCCTGCCCCTGCCCCGGCGCTACAACCTCCTCGGTCATTGTCTCCATGCCGAACGCGACGGAATCGTCGACGGGGGCCGGTTGGGGATGGGTCTTTCAGGTCTGCGCGAGACGGCGCTGTATCTCGACGAGCGCCGCAATCGCCGTCGTTACCGCCGCATCGCGTTCCTCTGTCACGACCCGTTCCTGACGGCCGAGGAGCTCGCGCGCCTCATCGGCGAACTCATCGTTCCGTTCAAGCGCGACGGCATCTATCCCGTGCATCTCGTCTACGGGGCCGATGAGGCGGAGACCATCCGACTGCGCCTCGCCGCCGATGCCGCCCGCCTGCGCGGCCGGATCACCGGGTCCGGCGAGGACGCGACGGAGTACCTGTACGGCATGGCGCGGCGAAGCTGCCGTCCCCTGTTCGCCGCGTTCACCGCTGGCCTCCTCGCGGCGGGCGAACGTGGCGGCCCGGTCTGGCAGATCGCCCGATCGCTGGCCCTCGAAGCCGGCCCGTTCGGCACCCGCGACCGCGACCGCGACCGCAAGATCGACCTCTATGCACTCGGGGCCGACGGCCTCGTCGCCGACCGCCTCGAGCAGGTCCTCGCGTCGATCGAGGGCGCCGTGATTGCCGGGCGACACGACCTCGCCGCCTTGCGCGCGCGCGACCCACATGCCGACTTCGACATATTCGTTGGCCGAGACCCCGAAATCGAATGCCGCGCTGAACGGGTTCCGTACGGACTGGCCCGACCTTCTGCGTATCCTCGCGCCGGAGCTCTGCATCATTCGCCGAAAGGACGGCCGGCACGGACTCGCTTCGGATCTCTACGCCGAAATCGCCCAATCGCTTCGCCGCGCGTCTGTCGAGACGGTCTTCTGTCCGGCAGCCCGACATCACGACGGGCCGTGATCGCCGCATTCCGGGTCGGTATCCGTTCGATTCCGGAACCTGGGCTCCACGATGCACCATGGCGAAGCTCCAGGACCATGACGATCGAGACAACCGGTCGTTCGCGGTTATCGCGAAGAGCTTCCGCACCTTTCGAGCGATACACGGCTGAGCGTCTCGATGTCAGGATTGATGTCGAGACGTGTTTCCACATTGGCCGATGCCGAAATGATCACGATCCGACAACACGGAAGCCGATCCCGGCGCTTGGCTGCGAAACCTTACGTTCCGGGTGACCTCCTTCTTACGACGCAATACGCGTAACCTGTTTCCTCCAAACGGAAAGATCTCGAATTGCCATTTGGCAATCAGCCGAACCGATCCTTCAGGTAATTCTGCAGAGCCGCCTCCAGCCCGTCGCGCGACAGATTCGTCCCGAACTCGATCGTCACCTTCGACCCGCGCTGCCGCACCGTGATTCCTGATTCCTCGCGCGCCCGGCGATAGACCTGTCCGGTTTTCGCCTTGGGCTTCGACGGGGCCACCGCGCCGCGCAACCGCGTCATCACGGCCGCCGCGTCGGGCCGGCCCTCTTCCGCCGCGATACTCCGCGCCTCTGCCAGGATCGCCTCATATTCCTCGGGCCGGCCCAGATGCGGCTTCAACTGGCGCGCATGGCTTTCCTTCAGATCGCGGATGCTCGGGAACGCCTCGACGATCTCGGAGGGCAACCGGGCAAGCTGCAGGTAGCGCGAGAGCCATGTCGTCGACACTTCGAGCCGCCCGGCCATGTCTTTCTGCGACCCGCCGTAATAGCTGCCGAGCGCGTTGAGATAGTCCCGTGCGCGCTCGAAATCGGAAATATCCTCCCGGTCGCGATTTTCGATGTCGGCAAGCCGGAAAGCCTCCTCGTCGGTCAGATCGCGCACCTCGATGAGGTACGTCATCTGCGGATAATTGTTCGCCCGCAGCCACGTCACCGCGAAATGCCTGCGGGCGCCGCAGACGACTTCGTAGGGCATGTCCGCATTCCCGGTCCGCCGTACGATCGCAGGAAATTCCTGCCGCCCCTGCGCGCGGATCCCGTCGATCAGGTCGCGACAATTATCCTCGGTCAGAAGCTCGTAGGCCCGGTTGTGGCGCGCCCACATCCGTGCCTTGGCCGGGTCGATCCGGCGCAGCGTCTTCTCCTCGACCTCCCCCGAGAGCCGGTCCCCCACCCGCGCCTGCCGGTTCAGGAACCGCGTCCCGGCGCGGTCAGCGGCCGGCGCCTCCGCCGAGAACTCGCTCAGCACGTCGTCGAAGACGGAATGTTTCCGGCTCATAGCAAGGCTTCCTTTCTGAGTGCCGCATGGTGGCTGGGCCAGGTCGTGCGGATCAACGTCTCCACTTCCGCCCCGATCGCATCCAGGTAGGCGCGGCATCGCTTGTGGGTCTCCGTTCGGGTTTGCGCGCCGGTCAACTCGTAGACGGTCGAAAGATTGGCCGTCGCGTTGTCGATCTCCGCGCTGTCCTTGAGCGTGGCGCGGAGCATGTCGGAGGGAAAGACCGCGTCCATCATGCGCTTTATCGCGACATGTGCGGATTTCTGATCGTTCATCTTCGTCGCGAGGATTTTCACGAAGGCATAATCCCGTGCCCCTCCGTGCCGCGCGATCTCGGACAGCGTGGCCTGCATCATCTTGAGGAAATGCGCGGTGGAGGCGAAATCCACGTTGTTCGGCGGCGCGGGGATCAGCAGAGCCGTCGCCGCGCGCAGCACGGACAGCGAGATCATCCCCAAGGCCGGCGGCGGATCGAGCAGGATGACGTCGAACTGGTCGGAGATGCTGGCAATCCCGTCTCGCAACCGATCGAGCACGAAGTCCGGGTCACGGGCCATGCGCGCCGCGAACTCGTATTCGGCGTCGTAGAGACCCAGATTGGCGGGGATCAGCGCCACGCCCGGCCAATAGGTTGCCCGGAGCGCGTAGTGCAGCGTCCGCGGTCCACCGTGCTGCAGGAACGGATAGAGCGTGTCCTCGCTCTCGTCGACGTCCACATCGGGGTTCAGTCCGTAGATCGCGGTGGTCGAGGCCTGGCTGTCGCAGTCGATGACGCAGACGCGATAGCCCTTCAAGGCAAGATACTGCGACAGGTGCGTGACCATCGTCGATTTCGCGACGCCGCCTTTGAAGTTCTGCACCGCCAGGACCATGGGCGGATCGTCTTCGGCCCGGTGCGGCAGGGTCCCGAACAACGTCCGCATCCGGTTGACGTCGACGAGCGAATAGCCGACGCGACGGTTTGTTTCCGGGTTCTTCTCGGGCTCCGGCAGACGGCCGTCATCCTCGGCATCGCGGATCGCCTTTTCTGTCCGACCGACCATTTCGGCAGCGGTACGAACGTTGAAGGTCAGATGAAGCTGTTTCTGCGTGCCGGGCGCATAGAGACGCCCGCGCAACCGCTCGATGACGGTCGAGGCTCGACTGGCCAACTGCTCCAACTCGTCCAGACCGATCTCAGTGGGAGCTGCGCCATCCATCATTATATCCTCGTTCGTATGGGTCATCGGCATCCGCAGGATGCGTATGGCAGCCGAAAGTGCGATTTCAGCGCCATACTAAAACTAAAAGCAAACCTGACGCCATGACCTACTGAGGTCGGGAAGTGGGATGCGAGATCGGAGCGTGTCCGTCCCATATGCGGTGCTGTGCAGGCGCAATGAGACAAATCAACTAAACCAGAACGAGAAAACCGCATCTATGGTTCATTGTTTAGATTCTCTGTTCGAAACAGGTTTGGTCATAGGTGTCAGGGGGTTATTCGCCCAAGTCCTACGTTCCGGGTGCGTTGGCTTACGTTCCGGGTGGGAAAGCAATACGTTTGGGGTGACGAAGCCTTACGCTTCGGGTGTGCCTCCCTCTCTTACGTTCGGGGTGGGAGTACGGTCGAACTTCAGCCTTGCATTTAAGGCAGAACAGGACCCGTACTCCGAATCGCCGGGACCTGTGGGCCGGTCGAAACTTACGGATGGGGTGATGGACCTGACCTGTCGTGTCCGTTATCATACTTCGGACGACAAACATCGGTAAGAGTAGGACGTAAGCCCCATGTCAGAAGGCCCGTCGCAGAAGCCTTATCGCACCCTCTCCGCACGGCCCAATGCCGAAAGCATCGTAAAGCCGGGGGAGCTCGTCGACGTGGTGGAGGTCACGCCGCTGACACTTGCGGACCGGCGCATCTATAACCTTCTTCTTGAGAATGCATGGGATGCGATCGACCGACCGGTGACGCATGTCATCTCGAAATCGCTCCTGCGGGGAAGCCACAATGCCAATGACCGGATCGGCGTCTCGATCGAACGGTTGATGAGCGCCATCGTCAAGATCGAGGTGATCTGGGATGGCGAGCCGGCAGTGGAACGCGTGCAACTCCTGGGCGGCAACATCGAGACGCGCCGTTCCGACGGATTGCTCGAATACGAGATCCCGGCACGCTTGCGGAAGATCATCGGCAATTCGACGATCTTCGCGCGTCTGCAGCGCGAGGTCATGTTCGCGTTGACCTCGAAATATGCGCTCACCCTGTACGAGATGGTGCAAAAGCGCGGGAACTTGCGCTGGCGCGCGTCCGAACGTTTCTCCCTCGACGAAATTCGCGGCATCCTTGGCGTGCCGAAGGGCAAGCTCACATCCTGGTCGAACCTGAAGCTGAGGGCGCTTGATCCGGCCACCACGGAGGTGAATGCGCTGAGCGATTACATCGTGGAGCTTGCGGCGATCAAGACCGGCCGTCGGGTGACGCATGTCGAACTGCGCTGGTGGAAGAAGGACGGCGAAGGGCAGGGCGCAGCAGGGCGCGAGCTCGAATACTCCAAGGTCGGTCGCAAGGCGCGGGCGGAGGAGCGGGCCGAAACGGTCGTGACTGCCCCCCGCCCGCGCCCCGCCTGGCTCGACGCGCGAGGGGCAGCTTTACGAACCGAAACCTACGAGACGGCACGCATGCGGCATCCAGGCTACGATATCTATCACGTCGAGGGGGAGTGGCGGAGCTGGTCCAAGGGCAAGGGGGATGTTGCCGATCCCGATAGCGCCTTTCTGGCGTTCTTCCGGACTTTCGCCGCGCGTAACCCACTGCAATGAAGAGAGGTTACTTCGGATTGCCAAATGGCAATCGGTGTTCTCGGCAGACTGTCATCGGTTGTTTTTTCGACAAGAACCGCCAATCCGGATGTGGGGAGGAGTGTTGAGGGGGGCAGGGCGATCACGCGGGCCGAGGTCTCAGACCGGGCCTGCATTGGACCGCGGCATTCGTGACGCAAACGTCCAGCCAGCGTCGTGAGCGTGTTTGAGGCGATTACCTGGGATGAAGTCAAAGATGTGACGGGCCGCGACCCGATCGGACGCCTTTCCGCCGAAGGTCGCATAGCCCCCGGACCCCGCAGTCCACGCCGCGGCCTGCACCTATGTTGCCGCGGACCGGTTGCTTGTCCGCGGCGGCCTTGCCACCTCGACGACCTGTCGGATCGGGAGCGGCGCCAAGATGCGGGGCTGACCGAAGACGAGCCGCACAGCTGGGGCGCGTAGACTCGTTATCATGGGACGTGTCCTGAACGGCGCTTGGCCGAGATAGGGGTCCAGGGTGATCATGCCCGGAACGGCTTCAACACACTTCGGCTAGAGGGCAAGCCTACGGCACGATGTGCCAACGGCTTGCTAGAATGTCTGGTGTGGACTAAGTTGAGCGGACTAGACTAGTTGGAAATACGTGATGAAGACGATCAATATCCATGATGCTAAGACGAACCTGTCCCGGCTCGTCGCCGCCGCTGTGGCGGGCGAGCCGTTCGTGATTGCCCGCGCGGGCAAGCCGTTGGTCAAGGTCGAGGCGATCAAGCCGACTTCGTCGCACTCGCGTCTCGATATACTGCCGGGGGCCTTTCAGGTCCCGGACGATTTCGATCGGATGGGGCAGGGGGCCATCGCGGACGATTTCGAGAGGTGAGCCTCCTGCTCGATACGCACATCCTGCTCTGGGCGGTCTCCGACGCGGCCCGTCTGCCAGGAGACCTGCGGGCCCGTCTCGACGATCCGGCGGAGGTGCTGGTCTTCAGCGCGGCCAGCCTGTGGGAGATAGCGATCAAGTCGGCGCTGGACCGGCCGGACTTTCGAGTGGACGGACCTCTCCTGCGCCGCAGCTGCCTTGAGACCGGGTACGTCGAACTGCCGGTGACCGGCCTTCACGCCCTTACGGTGGCCGAGCTCCCTCAACTGCACCGCGATCCCTTCGATCGGATCTTGATTGCACAATCGCGTGCAGAAAGCATGGCGCTGATCACCGCGGACGCCCAAGTTGCCGAATACGGCGGAAAGACCGAGCTGATCCGACCGGTAAGCCGGTAGGTCACGCAGACTGGTTGAAAGTCGCCACTTCAGATTGGAGTGCGCCCTTATGGCTGGACAGGATCAGGCCGCGGTTTTGACCGGCTGGCGGGCGTTGTTGATCTCGTGTCGAACCGGGCTGCGATAGCCCAGCGATGATTGCAGGCGTCGGGCATAGTAGACGTCCTCGATGAAGCCGGGCAGGTCCGCCGTGACGTCCTCGTAAGTGTCGTATTCGTCGAGTTAGACGGCTTCGGCCTTGAGGGTCTTCGTGAAGCTCTCGGCCTGCGGGTTGTCGTAAGGGTTGCCACGTCGGCTCATGGAGCCGAAGAAGCCATGTTTCTCGATAAGCGTCCTGTGCTTCGCAGAAGCATATTGCAATCCGTGTGGAAGACGCACCCGGGAAACGGGCGGCGCAGGGCGATGGCGCGCTCGAAGGCGGCGACGGCCAGGCGTGCATCGATCCGCCGTCCGATCGCGTAGCCGACGACACGTCGCGACCAGGCATCCATGACGATCGCGACATAGACGAAGCCGGTCGCGATGGCGACGAAGGTGATGTCGTTCGGCGGGCGATCGCGGGTCCATCCACGATCGCGCATCCGCCTCACCCCAGAGCTGATCCGGGCCATGCGTCTCGAAGCCTCTGGCGATCAACGGATAGCTCGGTCCGCCATGGTCACTGTCGGCCGTCCTGGTGAAGCGCCGCCGGCGACGTGGATTGAGGTCGTGCAGCTTCATCAGACGTCTGACCTTCCTGCTGTTCAACACCCAGCCGCGGTGACGCAGCTCCGCTCCGATCCGTCGGTAGCCGTAGCATTCCCACGCATCGGCGATCGCGCGCATCTCGATGACAAGGTCCGCGTCAGCGTCCGATGCCACGGGCGTGGTGTAGTAGCTCGACCGTGCAACACCCATCAGCTCGCACTCCCTTTTGACGGAGAGGCCACGGGGCCGGCGATCACGGATGTCGCCGCGCTTGTCGGCGAGGGTCCGTCCGAGACCCCCTTTTTGACGAAGGAAAGCTCCAGCGCTTGCTGTCCGACGAGCCGTTCCAAAGATGCGATCCGCGCCTCGTAGCGCACCAGCTGGGATGATCTCGTTGGTGATCTCCGTGGCGAGATCGAGCTTCTGTGTGGCCATCGGTCCGGGTCCTTTCTCGGGGGTGAAAATCCACCACGAAAAAGGGCCGTCTCTACTCTTTCGGTGCGGGTCTCCTCGGCCGGACGTGACAGAGGGGCAGGGCGGTCACCGGCGGGATCGATCGTTGATCGCCCGGCGACACGGGATCGGCGAATGAGAATCGAACGTCTGCGCAGTCCTTGGACGGACAT
Organism: uncultured Jannaschia sp.; assembly: GCF_947494055.1. Taxonomy (GTDB): domain Bacteria; phylum Pseudomonadota; class Alphaproteobacteria; order Rhodobacterales; family Rhodobacteraceae; genus Jannaschia. The sequence goes on from NZ_CANLTR010000045.1 coordinate 20,948, forward strand.
TCACGGCAACCACCTCTCGATAATGGAGACGGAGCGGAAGGGTGGCCGGATTGTCATCGACCCCACCACCTGAGAAGGACGGCGCGCACGACGTCGGACGGTGATCGCCTTGCTACATTTCCGCTCATTCGGACCGGCGGTCGCGCGGTCCTCCCTGCGCGAGGCGCTCCGGGCCGGGCTCGGGGCCTTCGTGGGGCTGGGCCTCGCCCGCCTGATCGGTGCCGCCGAACTGCGCGTCGCGGCGCATCGGGCGGGACCGACGACAGCGGCGGACGTGATGTCACGCAATCTCGTCACCGTGGCACCCGACGCCGGTCTTGCGGAGATTGCCGACCTGTTCCGGCGGTACCGGTTCACGGCGCTGCCGGTGGTGGGCGCGGAAAACAGGTTCTTCGGCGTCATCTTCCAGCTGCACCTGATCGACCGGGCCCGCGCGGATGCGCTGCGCCTCGATCGCGGCTTCGGCCCCGCGATGCGGCGCCTGATCGAGCGCGACCGGGACCGACCTGTCCGGGCCGCGGATATCATGGGCGTTGCCGGACCGCGCGCCGTGCCGGAGACGCCGCTTGCCGCGCTTCTCCCGATGATGGCGGATGGCGCGGTCGATGCCGTTCCGGTCCTGGACCCCGGCCGCCTCGTCGGCATCGTCACGCGAACGGACCTGGTTGCAGCGCTTGCCCGGAGCAGCCTGGAGCCAGCGCCCGACTGACATTCTGGAGAACGGTCCAGCAGGGAATGCACCGGGTTTCCCTAGCATACCTTTGCGCCATGGCCGTGCCAAGCGACGGAGACGCGATCAACCGCTTCCTTTCGGGCGGCGGCATGGCGGTCGCCGCAGGGCACGGCGAGGACGGGATGCTTGTGTCGGGTGAAGTCGGGCTTGAGGGCCTCCATTCTGCTTGGCGCCGCAGCGCCGGATGCGGTATGGGTGCCGCAGCCCCGCGAGGGGCTGCGGCGGGGGCTGTCGTCAGACGGTCCCGTGCTGGAGGAGGAAGGCGCGGGCGATCTGGCCGGACAGGCCGCCCTTCCTCAGCAGCGCCCAAGCCTCGGGCCGGCGCGCTGCGATGAAGTCATCGAAGGTCTTCGTTGGTCTCACCCCCTTTCGGAGTTCGTGATGGATGTCCCGGTTGGGCGTCTTCGTGCGCCCTTGAGTCTGCGCGGGCACGCTCGGCCTCGGCCGGGGCTGGGACGCCGCCCGGCCGGTCTCGGATGTCGCTGGAGGAGGGTCGTCGGCCGGTCCCGCCGTGGCGTACCGCTCCCGTCTCTCCCTCCCGGACATTCACCCTGAAAGAAGGCTACTTTCCTCTCTCCCACGGTGTCGGATCGGCCGGGCGCACCGCTCGGGTCGGGACGCGGCGGCACCGCTTGCCCCGGCCAATGCTCTGTTATTGTTCTCGGCTATGGGAACCCGCAGACCACGCCGCCACGAATACGCGCCGCATTGCTTCGCGGTGCGCCTCGCGGCCGAGCCCACGGCGTATCGCTACCTGCCGCCCTATCTCGCGCGGCTCCGGGGCGGGCACTATGTCCAGCCCTACAATGCCGTCACCTTCGTCTTCGTCGAGGACTTGGCCGATGCTTGCCGGCTTGTGCTGTCCTGCGTACAGCTCCGCCTGATCGGGGTGACGGCCGACGACTTCCCGGCCCCGCCGGCCGACATCGGCGGCGAGCATTATTCGGTCCGGCTGGTGATCGCGGTGGCGGGCAAGCGGGGCGATTCGGCGAACCGGCGGACGAGCGATTATCTCGCCGGGATGACGCACCGCTTCGCGATGTCAAGGGAACGTCTCAGCTCGGCCGGCGATCCCATCGTGCGGATGCACCTGCCGACGCTGCGCGAGGCCGTCGATCTGGTCCGGGCCTGTCCGCATATGCGGCTCGCCGCGGACCAGTGGCGGGGGTCGTCGAGGTAGCGCGGGCCAGGGAAGCTATGTGAAGCCGCCGTTCGCTGCATCGACGCTATCCACGATGACGGCACTGCAGCGCTATCTTGCGGTGAATTTGCGCGGATACCTTCACGACCGGGTTGTTGTCAGGGGCGGGGACGCTCAAGCAGATCTAGGAAAGGATCACGACCAAACGCCGCCCAGCCCGAGGATCAGCTTGCCTTCGCGACCAGTGCCAAACGCGCAGGGGCCGGAGCCGGGAGTTCCGGCGTGGCGGTTTCGCCCTTCTCACCCCCGCGCAGCGTGGCGAGAAGATCTCGCAGGTCGCTGCATTGTCGGGTCAGGGATGCCGAGGTCTCCTCGGAGGCGCTGGCCGTCGTTGCGTTCTTCTGGATCACCCTGTCGAGTTCGCGGATCGCGGCGTTGATCTGTTCGGCCCCGACTTGCTGTTCCCGGGTGGCGGCGGAGATCTCCTGCACCAGATCTGCCGTCTTCACGATCTCCGGGATGAGGTCGGTGATCCTGCGGCCTGCATCCTGGGAGACCTCATGCGTCTCCGCCGAGAGGCGGCCGATCTCCATGGCCGCCTGCTGGCTGCGCTCGGCGAGTTTGCGCACCTCGGCCGCGACGACCGCGAAACCGCGGCCGTGGACGCCAGCCCGCGCGGCCTCGATCGCAGCATTGAGGGCCAGAAGGTCGGTCTGGCGGGCGATCTCCTGGACGATGCGGACCTTGTCCGCGATCGCGCCCATGGTGTCCACGGCGCGGGTGACGGTCTCGCCGGCGCTGCGCGCATTGTCCGCGCAACCCGTGGCGATGCCTTCCGTCGTCCGGGCGTTCTCGGCGCACTGGCCGATCGTGGCGGTGATCTCCTCCATGGCCGAGGAGGCCTGCTGTGCCGACGTGGCCTGCTGCGCGGCGCCCGTGCTGACCGTGGAGGCCAGACGGGCCATCTCATCGCAATCGGCGGCGACGAGATCGACGTTCGCTCCCGCACGGTCGAGCATGTCGTGCCGCGTCGCCACCTCCTTTGACATGTCCCGCACGAAGGCCGCGTAGCCCCAGGACTTGCCCATCCGCATCTTCGACAGGGCGAGGCTGACCGGGACCACGCCACCATCCTTGCGATGAACCATCACGTCCCGGCTGGAGCCGACGATCTTGTCCTGCCCCGTGGTTCTGTTGGCATCGATCAGGTCGTCGTGGTTATGGCGATGCACTTCGGGGACGAGCATCTTGACGTTCCGACCAAGCACTTCGTCCCGCTTGAAACCCCAAAGCCGCTCCGCGGCGGGATTATAGAATATCACTGCGTTCGTGTGATCGATGACGACGACGGCATCGATCGCCTGTTCCAGCGTCTCGTGCATCATCCAGGACGGAACGGCTGATTGTTTTCGGGGGCGGGGCCATTTGATCATGTGGGAAACTCTTACCTGTACTTCCGCGGCTTGCCTTAGGAGATTCAGGTTAAAAAAGTTTTCCGCTAATCGATCGTGAACACCCAACACACCTACTGAGCAAGGGAAGATCCAAGCGCAGTAGTGACATTGGGCTCAACGAGACCTCTGGCGCGGCGTGAACGAATGGCCGATCTTCAACGGATTCGCCGTTCGCTACGTCAAGATCGAACTGGCGTACCGCGGGGCGGAACTGCCCCCAACGAAGGGCTTGGAATGTCCGCCTGTTTAGCTGTGCTATAGTTGAAAGGTGACCGAGGGGTCATTCGTCACGATCTGGGAAATGATCGGGTTCGTTGCATCGGCCCGGCGGCAGCGCCGTGACCAGCACGGCTACGCTTGTCTCGGTCGCTGACGCACTCATGATTCCGATCAGGTGCCCGGACGAGAGCACGGGCGCACCCGACATTCCCGGCTCTGCCGGACAATCCAACCTTGCGAGCGTGCTGTCCTCTGCCGTGACGGCGCATCGCCGCCCCTGCTGGCTGTGCGCTTGCGAACGCGGGTAGCCTATCAGCGTGACGGCTCCGAAGATGTTCTGCGTTTCCGCGCCTACATTTTTTGAGAACGAGGACAGAGGCTCCACCGAAGACGGCCTGTCCAGGCAAAGACGCGCGATGTCTGCATCAGGGGCTAGCTGCAAAGCGCGCACCCGCAAGTGCTCGGAATAGGTGCCACCGTCGTAACCAAGCAACACATGAAGGTTCCCGGGGGCCAATCCGTCCACGCAGTGTTTGGCCGTCAGAGCCTCTCTCGGTCCGACGAGAGCGGCCGTGCAGTGTTGACGGTTTCGAAAGCCGGCGTAGTTCAGTCGCCCGATCGCGGGATTGGCTTCGTCGGACCACTGCGCGTGGGCAGTCGCGGCCGACAGGATCGTCCGCGCGAGTGCCAGCCAAAGGAGGGTACGAAGGACCATCTGGATAGGCACCTTACTTATCTTGCACCCAAAGAAGTCGACCGCCAGCGCCACGTATCGTTCGAAGCAAGCCGATAGCGGACTATTGCGCCATCGACATTCCGACAGGGTGCCCTGCGTAACGCCGGAGGTCCGCTGCGCGGAACGGAGCCGACGTTCCAACAATCAATTTGGGTGACCGCTCGAATGCGCCATCGCTCGTTCCAAGATCATCAACATCGCGTTGACGTAGGTTGTTCTGTCCCCCCCCTGTGCGATGGCTAGGGCGGTCCGGTCAAAGGCCGCGGACAGGATGTCAGCCGTCGCATCGATCTCGTCGTTCCCGGCACTCGGCAGAGCCTGCGCAAGCCCCTCGCGGAGCTGCGCGTGGCCCTCTCCCAGGGTGAGTTCTCCTGCCTCGCCGTGGCCGAGTACCGCGGGCACATCGAGCAACAGGAGGCGCGAGCGACCTGGCACGTTCATCGCATCGAGATAGGCGACCGCCCCGACCCTAAGCGCCTGTCCGGCATCGTGCAGGTCAAGCGTCGCCGCATCTATCGCCCTGCCGACAGCCTCCGCTTCCCTGATGCAGACCGCGCGAAACAGCTCTGTCTTGCCGACGAAGTGATGGTAGAGCGCGCCGCGAGTCACGTTGGCCGCCGCCACGATCTCGGGCGTGCCGGTATCCGCGTAGCCCTTGGCAACAAACAACGCGCGTGCCGCGTCCATGAGCTGCGCGCGCGTCGCGTCGCGCCGCTCAGCCTGAGTTCGTCGGGAATTACCCGCCAACGGCACCGTCATTGCTCGACCTGACTTACATACACCTTGCATGTAACTCGTTTCGAACGTTACATGCACATTGTATGATAACACAAGCCGGAGGTGCCGCCATGCGAGCAGTCCAGTACTATCCCGTCATCCAGACCGCCGATGTCGCCGGGACCAGCGCGTTCTACCGCACGCATTTCGGATTCCGCGCACTGTTCGAAAGCGACTGGTATGTCCACCTTCAGCAGGACGCAGATGTGACCGTGAACCTCGCCGTCCTGCGCTATGATCACGAGACGATCCCGCCCGAGGGCCGCGGCGAGACACGGGGGCTGATCCTGAACTTCGAGGTTGAGGACGTGGACTCAGAGGAGGCTCGCCTCCGCGAGATGGGCGTCCCGGTGGTCAAGAGCCTACACAACGAGTCCTTCGGTCAGCGCCACGTCATCTTTCGCGATCCCAACGGCGTACTGCTCGATCTCATCAAGCCCATCCCCCCGACCGGTGCGTATGCCGCAGCCTACGCGGCGGAGGCACTGCCAACCTAATCCTGGCTGGAGCGGCCACTCGGGTAAAATGCAGCATTTGGATACCTGGGCTCGCACCCGACATCCGCCGCGCTGTACACAGACGGCCAGTCCCGATGATCTGTCCCTGAGTTGCGCCATGCTCGAACTGGCGCGGAACCGACGTTGGCGATTTCCGGCATCCCTGCGGCTCGAAATCCTCGGTTTTGGTCAAAGGCTTTCGGAATTGATGATCCGGGACGGATATCCGAACGCGTCGGAGCGCTGACGGCGTGGCGGAGGATATCAAGTCAGCTCCTCACGGGCGAATAACCGTGCG
>NZ_CANLTR010000046.1 GCF_947494055.1 uncultured Jannaschia sp.
CGCGGCGTTGCCGTCGGCACTCTTGACACTTCGCCGGTTGGTCATTGTTCCGTCGCGCTCCGCAAGCCCCTGCCCTATCTAGGTCTTCGTAGCACGACTTTTTACACTAGGCACCTTTCGTAAAGAGTTGGTCGGACTGGTTATTCGTTGCTTGGCGTTCGAACGCACACAATGCGGGCCGAAGCTAGAGGGAAATGGTACGGCGGGCCAATGTGACTTACTGAGTAAATTTCCTCAGGGCCCCTCTTTCCCCACGTCGGTTTCCACTTGGGCCACCACGGACATACCTGGCACCAGACGCTCGGCGAGAAGCTGGTCGGGGTCGATCGCGATCCGCACCGGCAGCCGCTGCGCGATCTTGATGAAGTTGCCGGTGGCGTTCGAGCTGCCGAGCACGCTGAACTCCGAGCTCGTTGCGGGAGAGAAGTTGTCAATATGCCCAGTAAGACGCGCTCCGCCCAATGCGTCTACCGTGAAGCTGACTGCCTCTCCCACCTTCATCCCCGCCAGCTGGGTCTCCTTGAAGTTGGCGACGATCCACTTGCGCTCGGGCACGAGCGAGGCCAACCGGGAGCCCGGCGTCACGTATTGCCCGACCCGCGCGGAAACTTCCCCCAGCTTGCCGTCCACCGGAGCCAGTATGCGGGTGTGCTCGAGGTTAATCCGGGCCAGTTTGACCACTGCCTTTGCCTCTTCCACCGCGGCCGCACGCGACTGACGCTCGACAGCAACGGACTCGACGTCCTGCCGCGCGGTTTCGGCTTGCGCTTTGGCCTGACGGAGCGCGGCCTGGGCCTGATCGAAGGCGAGTTGCTGGTTCTGCGCGTCACGTTCCGTGATAATACCTCGGCCACCTAATTCCGTCGCTCGATCGAGGTCGGCTTGGGCCAGGTCCAGCGCAGCCTGAACCGATTCCACCCCGGCCTCCGCGGATTCGACGTTGGCCTTCGCAGAGAGGCGCTCCTGCTTGGCGCTTGCGAGATCGGCGCGCGCGGAGTCCAGCTGGGCTTCGGCCTGGGCGAGCTGTTGGGCGTAGGTGGAGTCGTCCAGGCGGATCAGCAGTTCACCCGCGCCGACCTCGTCGAAGTCGTTCACAGCGATCTCCTCGACCTCGCCGGCCACTTGCGGCGCGAGGAAGGTCACCTTGCCCCGGACATAGGCATCCTCCGTCGTCTGCCCCGTGGGCTCGAAAGGCGGCAAGCCCCATGCGTAAAGCACGCCCACCGTGCCCAGGATGCCGACGGCGGCGGCAAGGATGGTGGCGATATGACGGGTGAACTTCGAAAGCATTTCGTAACCTCGTATCAAGCGGCCTGGGCCCGAGGCGTCTCCGTCACCGGCTCGCGCTCTTCTGTCTCCATCTCTGCTTCTTCCGCAGCGGTATCGGATGGCCGGTTCCCCCAGACCTTGAAGGCCGCATGACTCAAAAGCAGCGTCAACGCCGCGGCGGACGCTGCGGCGATAGTCAGGAACGCGTCGTTGTAGGCCAAGACAGACGCCTGGGTCTGGACCTCTCCCGCGAGTTGAGACGCGGCTTGGGCCGAGGCCAGTGCGGAATCCCCGACCTGCGCCGACAGAGCGCCGCTGGCAGCCGCGAGACGCTCCGCGACCAGCGGGCCGGTGGCGGGCAGCGCCTCGGACAATCGTTCGACGTGAAGGCGCTGCCGGATCTGCACGAAGCTGGAAAAGATCGCGCCGCCGAAGATGCCGCCGAGCTTCTGGGTGGTCAGGAAGACGATCACGAATGTCAGGATGTAGTTCGGGCCCTTGGCCAAGGCTGACATCAGGCCCGACAGCAGCGCCGGGGGCAGGAACAGCGCCGAGGCCAGCCCGACCATCGCCTGCGACAGATACATGTCCGAGGGGACCGTCTGCGCGGTGGAGCGTGCGTCCATCAGCGATCCCGCGATCAGCAGGGCGAGCGCCACGGTGTGGAACTGGACTTCGCGCCCCGGTTTCAACAGGACCGCGCTGATCGCGCCGCCCATCAGCGTAGCCCCCATGACGACCAGCCAGAGACCCTGCATCTCATCGTTGAGCAGCCCGAGCGACCGGAAGAGACCAGCCGCGCCAGAGGTCTGTTCGCTTAGCACCAATCGGAACAGCAGGATCGCGGCTGTGAAGTGCAATATGGCGGGGCTGGCGAGCCAGCGGATATCCAGAAGCGGCTCGGCGCGGTTGAGCTCGATGCAGGCGGCGACGGCGAAGGCCGCGATACCGCCCGCGAGCAGCAGACCCAGCCAGGCGTGCTCGGTCCACCAGTAGATCGGGCCGGTCACGGCCGCCACGGCGAGACACCCGAAGCTTACCGCGATGAAGAAGAACGAGATCACGTCGCCCGCCTCGATCTTCATCGGCGTGGGCGGGGTCTTCAGCGGCAGGAGGTAGATCAGGCCCAGTCCGATGGCGGCGAGCGCGACCTCCATGCTGGCCAGCGCATGCCAGAGGCCAATTTCGAGAAGGTGCGGCGAGATCAACCGGGTGACCGGCGACCCCATGAAGATGAAGGTCAGGGCCGCCGAGAGGCCGACATTCATCTTGCGATATGGCGGCAGGGGCTCGAGCATATAGAGGAAGGCGAGCGAGGTCATCGGGGCGGCAGCCACCCCGGACAGGAACCGGACGGCGAGGTTGGGTCCAAATCCTTCGGCCGAGAAGTTCAGCAACGCCGCGAGAACGAAGCCGACGATCGAGATTTCTGCAAAGCGACGGATCCCGAACTGGCCGCGGATTTTGATCAGCGCCAGCGTGATCGAGACGTTGGGCGCCATGTAAGCCGCAGTCAGCCATGCCGTCTCGGCCTGGGTCGTCGCAAAGCTGCCCTGCAATTGCTGGGCGTTGGCAGAGATCACCGATTGCCCGAAGCCTTGCGCCAGCGCGAGCACGATGGCGGTCGCGAAATAGCCGCAAGCGCGCCACGGCGGCATCGTCAGCCCTTCGGGCGGGGCTTCGGCATCTTGCGCGTCGTCTCGGGCCTCGGGCTCTTCTGGCCGGCCCTCCTCCCCGGCCCTCTCGGTCGATTGCCGTCGCGCGCCGTTCTCGAACTGTGCGGGCCGCCGGTCTTGAGATCCTTCCGGAGTTTCGTCGCGCTCAGTCACGATTCGCTGGCCTTCGCGACATTGTCGAGCATGCGAAGGAGAACGTCGTTCGTGATTGCAAGATCCTGCTTCGAGATCCCCGCCAAGACATCCGCACGCAATCGTTCTGTCAGCGCCAAAACGGCCTCTGCTTGATTTTGTGCAACCTCTGTCAGGAGGATGTGGCGCTGCCGGCGGTCGCCGGGGACGATCGCACGGCGCACCATCCCGTTGGCCTCCATGCCATCGATGAGCCGGGCCATGGTCGGCCGTTCCACCTCCATTGCATCGGCCAGGTCGGCCTGCGTCAGCGGACCTCTCTGCGACAAGTGAAGCAGCAACCGCGCCCGCGCCTCGGTGAGGCCATACTCACTGGTGCGGGCGTCGAAGAGGATGCGCACTTTTCGCGTCAGCGCACCGAGCGTACGGAGAAGGCTGGTGTTATGGCCGTCGGAATGAAACATGGTATTTAGATAGCACACTAATAATTAGGTACGCATCTAACTGTGCGTCTTGTGGATTTCAATGGCGTAGATGGAGTGACCTTACTCGACTTCTGGGCCGGGGGATTCTCTCTCCGCATCGCGCCAGCGGATCTGCTTCGCGGCGGCTGACCTGCCCCCCTGCGAGATCCCTCACCCTGATGTAGAGTCAGCTCAATCGTGAAGGAGCAGACGAGTGAGAAAGAGCCGTTTCACTGAGGCGCAGGTAATCGGGATGATCAAGGTGCAGGAGGCGGGCATGCCGACGGCTGAAGTATGCCGCAGGCACGGCCTCAGCCCGGCGACGTTTTACAAGCTGAAGGCCAAGTATGGCGGCATGGAGGTCTCCGAAGCCGCTCGGCTGAAGGCCCTGGAGAATGAGAACGCCAAGCTCAAGCGCCTGTTGGCCGACACCATGCTCGACAACGTCGTCCTGAAGGATCTGCTGGGAAAGAACTGACGACGCTGACCGAGCGGCGAGAGGCGGTGCTCAGGGCGATGCGGGGTCCCGGTATCTCGCAGCGCCGAGCCTGCCAGCTTGTCGGTGTCGATCCCAAGACGGTCCGGCGAGAACGCCCGTCGGACTGCCCGAAGATCCGCGAGGAAATGAAGGAGATCGCCGGCAAGCGGCGCCGGTTCGGCTACCGCCGGATCGGCATCCTGCTGGAGCGCAAGGGCATGACGATGAACCACAAGAAGCTCTATCGGCTCTACCGTGAGGAAGGGCTGTCGGTGAAGCGACGGCGCGGGCGCAAGGGGACTGTCAGGAATCTTGTGTGTGAGGCCATGATGATGGAACGGAGAGGAGCATCACATGGCAATCGAGAAGAAGCGTATCCCTCCGCCGAGGGCCGTCTGGCCGAGACTGAGGCACCAGTCGTAGATCATGCCAACCGCCTGCGCCGTTCCACGCGACGCTGCGCGGATGGGCTGGCCCGAACTTGCTGGCGATGATGCTTTTCGAGAAGTTCGGTCAGCATCAGCCGCTGAACCGACAGGCCGAGCGCTACGCCCGGGAGGGTGTCGATCTCAGCCTCTCGACCCTGGCCGACCAGGTCGGCGCCTGTGTCGTCGCGCTCGCGCCTGTTCATGCGCTGATCCGCGACCATGTCCTGGGAGCCGAGCGGCTGCATGGGGATGACACCACGGTCCCGCTCCTGGCGAAGGGCGGAACGAAGACGGCCCGGCTCTGCCTCAAGTCCGCGACGACCGGCCCTTCGCCGGCGGCGCGCCGCCCGCGGCACTGTTCCACTTCTCGCGCGACCGGGAGATGGCCCATCCGAACCGGCACCTCGCCGGATGGAAGGGCATCCTCCAGGCCCCCTCTCATGGTTTGCAAGCAAACCATTGCCGGGCAATGGATGCCTACGGGGGTTACAACGACCTCTATCGCGGCGACCGCGATCCCGGGCCGGTCACCACCGCGCTGTGCTGGAGCCATGCCCGCCGAAAGTTCTTCGAACTCGCCGACATCAAGGAGAAGGCTCGCAAACGGAAGCCGATCCACGACATCTCACCTGTCGCGCTGGAGGCCGTGAGCCGGATCGATGCCATCTTCGACGTGGAGCGCGGCATCAACGGTCTGGACGCCGCGGCGCGGCTCGAAGCGCGGCAGCGCCTCGTCCGGCCGCTGGTCGACGACCTCCATGACTGGATGCGCGCCGAACAGGGCACGATGTCCAGGCACAATCTCGTCGCCAAGGCGATCGCCTACATGTTCAAGGCGAACCGCTGGGAAACCTTCACCCGCTTTCTCGACGACGGCCGGATCTGCCTGACGAACAACGCGGCCGAACGCGCCCTGCGCGGCATCGCCCTCGGTCGGAAGTCATGGCTCTTCGCCGGCTCCGAGCGCGGCGGCGACCGCGCCGCCTTCATGTATTCCCTGATCGTCACCGCGAAGATGAACGACATCGATCCCCAGGCCTGGCTGGCCGATGTCCTCGGCCGACTGCCCGACATGACCGCCTCGCAGGTGCCGAACCTGCTCCCGTGGAACTGGCGAACCTCAGAGCATCGCCAAGCCGCGTGACCCGGCCTACGCCGGATGCTTACCCCGGAGATTACGCCACTTCCGAATTTCTACCACTTCCGCGACACGACCGGAGCGAGAAGGCCTGGCTGAACATTGACGATACGGCGCTGCCCAAGAAGGGACGCCATTCCGTTGGCGTGGCGCCGCAATATGCCTCGGCGCTTGGCAAGAACGCCAACTGTCAAACGCTCGTATCTTTGACGCTGGCATCCGGCGAAGTTCCCGTCATGGTCGGCTTGCGCCTGTTCCTGCCAGAGAGTTGGACCGACAACGTGGCCCGCTTGAAACGCGCTGGAGTTCCCCTTGATTGCCAAGCTTACAGGACGAAGCCCGAGATCGCGCTGGCCGAGATCGATCGTGTCCGAAAGGCGGGTGTCCGCTTCGGCTGTGTCTTGGCGGATGCAGGCTACGGTCTGTCGGATAGAGCAACCCACGGTCTGGAAATTGCGCGAGGCGCTGATCACGCATCCTGGCATTCCCATTTGATGTAGGCCTTGCTGTCGGCGGCCCATTTGTCGTCGATTTCGACGAGGACGGCGCTGACGAGGCGCTCGAGCGAAGCGTCGTTCGGAAAGACCCGGACCTTGACGGTTCGGCGCTTGAGTTCCTGTTGAACGCTGCGCTCCATCGGATTGGAGGTGCGCAGTCGACGGCGGTGATGCTCGGGCAGTGAAAAGACGGCGAGGCCTTCGGGCACGTGTCAGGCGACACGACAGACTGGTCCTCCCTGTTGCCTCACCCTGAGATGTTACCAAGTGCGATAACTGGATTTCGGGCCAGCGGCAGGACCATGCCTGCGATCGGCAGCGGCGTCAGGGCTTCCATTCCGTGACGGACGATCCTCGCGGCCTGATCGGCCCGCCACGCCTTCACCAGCCGCTGCATGGTGCGCAGGTGGGAGGCGTTGAACCGGTCAGGATGGCGGTCCTTGAGCCGGGCCACTCAGATCGTGCGTAGCGATCAGGGTGCGGCAACGGCAGCGTCGGGTAACGTTTCATGCGAGGCAATGCGCCGGGCCAGTTCCTAATGTCGCTTCGGTAATGGGGCTTTGACCGTCAAGCTCAAAATCGCGCGCGTCATCACGCACGCGCCGGTCGGAGGCTCGCGCGAGGCAGGCGCTGGCAGTGCAAAGCCCAGAGGTGTCGGAGCCTTGCCAAGGCCGAGAGAGGCGCAACAATTTTCCCGCGACGGGTTCGAGGCGTTCGCTATCCGCTCTCTGGGCGTCTTTGATCCTCCCGGGTTCATGCTTCGGTCCGTGGTCAGCGCAGAGGCTGCCAACATCATGCCAAGTCCAGTGCGGTTCCCGAGCGCCCATCTGGACAGCGTGTTCGGACCTTTGCGTCCGACAACTGCGACATTCCCGGCGTCATCGAGGACCGCGTCCCGGTGGGACTTCGGACGACCAGCGCGTCGAGCGTGGCCGAAACCTCCTTTTGTCAAAGTGCGATCAGGTCGGGATGCTCGTGAGAGAGCTATCGATCACGCGGCGGCGCAGGTTGGGGCATCAGGGCGTGTGAGGCGGAATTCCGTGCCATCTACCCACATCCGATGCAGAACCACCCCGATGCGCCGCGCCATCGCGACGACCGCCCGCTTCGTCCCGCGCCGTCTGGCGACTTGCAGTCCCCACGCCTTCAACCAAGACAGCTTACCACGATGCATCATCACCGTCGCCGCTTGGTAGAGAGCAGTGCGCAAGCCGACATCGCCTGCGCGCGTGATTGCGCCCACGACGTCCACTTCCCCGGACTGATAGCGCCCGGGCGTCAGGCCCGCCCACGGACCGACATCCTTCGATGATTGGAACCGCCCGGGATCATCGATGGCGGACTTAACCGTCAGAGCCACCACCGGCCCCACACCGGGCATGGTCATCATGAGCCGGCAGGCGGCATCCTCCTTCGCCAGATCTCGCAGGCGACGCTCAAGCCCGGCCAGTTCCGCGCGCAGCCCGGCGCGGACGCGAAGGAGCGCCTGCATCTGGACAGGCACGTTCTCCTCGAGCCATGCGGCCAGCTTCGGAGCGGTGTCGCGATAGGCCGTGACGAGTTCGGCCAGGGCGGTCTCGGCCTTGGCGAGCGTGCCGGCGTTCCAGACGGCGCGCAGCTCGGCTCCGATGCGCTTGCGGATCGCGAGGTTCGGCGAATGGTGGATGCCATTCCGGGCCAGGTGGAAATGGCAGCGCTGCCATGTCGCGCCGCCGAGCACAGCCCTGCGCGCGGCGCGCAGTCCGGCGTGGTCATCTGAGACGACGTACTCCACGCCGCGCATCCCGCGGGCCTGGAGGCTCTCCAGAAAGGCCCGCCAATGCACCTCGGCCTCCGACAGGGCGACGGAGACGCCGAGCACCCGGCGGCGCTCGTCCGGGCCGATGCCCAGAGCCGAGAGCACGGCCGCGTCGCGCACGATGCCGCCGTGGCGCATCTTCTCGTACGGCGCATCGAGGATCAGGTATTTGATCTCGCCAAGCTCTCGGGTCCGCCAGGCTTCCAGCTCGTCGTCGAGCAGCCTGGCCGCGCGGCTAACCTGCGACGACGACAGACTCTCGATGCCGAACTCGCGCATCACACTCTCGGCCTCGCGCGTGGACACTCCTTTGACGTACATCTCGGCCATCGCCAGCATCACGGCGCGGACAGACCGGCGACCGCGTTCGAGCGATTGCGGGTAGAATGGTGTGCCGTCATGACCGGCGGTCTTGGGCACGTCGACCGCGACCGTGCCCGCTGGCGTATCGATCCGCTTGGGCTTGTAGCCATTGGCGTAGCCCCGTCGTTCGGTTGTCCGCTCATAAAGACCGGCGCCGAAAAACCGCTCGCGCTCGCGTCTCGCATCGCCAGCTCGAACGCTCGGCCGAAGACCGTGGCAATGTCGTTCGGCCCGTGTTCGATCAGCTGTTCCAAGAGGGCCTCGACCGCTGTATCGTTTCGTCTGTCCATTCGTTGTTCTCCATGGTCGTGTTGCAACTCCATGGAATACCAGAATGGATCGCCCCTGCCGGGGCCGGCCCCGGCAGGGGGCTCACGGCACCATCGCCAAATGAATTTCCAGACCTCAGGTTACAGTACCGTCTGTTCGTCACCATTCCGGCAGGGGCTGAGCGAGCGCGGCCTTGCCTGGGCCGTCGGCATACCCTTCAGACAGAAGGTCTACCCTGCCGATGTCGCGATGATCTTCCCGGTCGCCGGAAAAGGCCGGCCTCGCAAGAACGCCATCCCCGATGTGAGATCGGTATCGGCCAAGGCGATGCTGGAGACGGCAAAGTGGCGGAAGACCGGTTGGCGGCGGGGAACGAAGGGGCCTCTCTCGGCACGGTTCGCTGCCGTTCGCGTGCGTGTCGCCGATGGTCCGCCCCAGCGCATCCGGGACATGGGCGCTCAGCATCTGCCCGGCGAGGAAGTCTGACTTGTCGGTGAACATCGTTCAACCGGAGAGCGCAAATACTACCTCTCCAACCTGCCTGCCGACACACCCATCAAACAGCTTGCTGGCGCCATCAAGGCCCGCTGGGTCTGCGAACAGGGGCATCAGCAACTCAAGGAAGAGCTCGGTCTCGATCACTTCGAAGGCCGATCATGGAAGGGTCTTCACCGGCATGCACTCATGACAATGATCGCCTTAGTCTTCTTGCAGACGCAGCGCCTCAAACAGGCCAAGGGGGAAAAAAAGAAGCGCCGGGCCGCCTCCACAGCCGAGCCTGCCGGCGATCAGGCAGGCCATCATTGACCAACTTGCCAAACCTCCAGATCAGACTTGCCCACATTGCGGTCGCTGCATCTCTGACCCGTCGCCTGAGGATCTTCCAAAGTAGTGATAGAACATGCACCTAAAATCGATCCCTACGAATTCCTAAAGAATAGTCGGCGCTCTCCGACAGCATCTGCGCCCGCTCCGTGATCCGGGCACGCCGCAGCGTCTCTTCAAGCGGCAGATCGGTCTTCAGGATCCCGAGATCATAAAGGTACGATGGAAGGTATCCAGACAGGAGGATCCTCCAATCCAGCGGCAGCCCCCCTTCTACAAGCCTAGCCAGTCTGAAGGCGATGGTCGTGCAGTTGGCGGTGATGGTATTGTAGAACTCGGGCGCCTTAGCGAGTTCGTTGCCGCGTTCGAGATAGGACACGAAAAGCCGCCGGGCCTGCGGCGGTGCCAGCCGCAGCGGGAACAGCGATACGTCTTCCCTGCGGATGTTGGTCCTCAGCTTCAGAATGTCGCTTTCCTTGGCCGCCACCAGCGCCAACTCGAACTCCTTGAAGAACCCTCCGATAGAAGAGAAGGTCTCATCCGCCTCACGCCGGATTTCGGCGGAAAAGGCCAGGTGCCGTCCGTCGGCGAAGCCGAAGCTGACGAGGACATGGGCGATTGCCGGGCTGTCCCAGACGGAGGTCACCAGATCGACCGACGTGATGGCATCCAGAGGATAGACCCCCGACGTCCACCGCACGGTGGCGCTGTCCTCGCTGTGCCAGTCGAAATCGCGGATGTTATGGACAGTGGCGACATCACTCCCAATCTCGGCCGTAACGTTGTAGGCGACATCCGGGGCCCAGACACGGTCTTGCCGCGGAACGATGGCGGACCACCACAGCACGATTGCCGCGAGACACACGATCAAGGCCAACCAGCCCAGGCGAAGATCGCACCGGGCCACCGCGCTGACCGCGGCTACGGCCACGCCGAGGACTGCGCCGACGATCGGCCAGAGAGGGCGATCGATCTGGAAAGCGACGGCGGTGATTGTCCATACCATTAAAAGGATGAGGGCAACTGCCAACAGGGCTGCGGAAAGCCTGCGCATGACTTTACTCGCTTATCGCTGCGCCGACCACCCTCAGCGGAGCCGTGAGCACCTGGCCAGCCGCGTCGATGATATAGGTCCCTGCATCGCGAAGCGGCTGCTCGGACTGCATCTCGTCGACAAGCGAAGGATAGGCGGCTGCCAACCCGATATAGCGGTCATGGTTCATCCCGCTGGTGGCGTCGATCGAGGAAATGTCCAGCAGGACGACATTGCTGGCTTTTGCTGCTGCCTGAACGGCCGGGTCCGAAAGGCTCAACGCTCCGACCCGCGGCTTCTGGCCGGCAATGGCCGATGACAATTGCAGTGCCCGATCGTCGGACGATACCATGAGCACCATCGGAATATCCATCTTGCCGATCACGGCCAATTGCTGTCGGAACAAATCGACGTCGATGTCGGGTGCCGCCAACACGACCTCCAGCCGCGTCAGGGCTTCATCCTCCCCCGCGATCCTCATCTGGCGCAATACCTCCATGACGAGCCAGCCGCCCATGGAGTGGCCGAACACCGTGACGGGTTCCGAGCTTGTGGACTTGGCCAGTTTCGTCAGAAGCCCGGCCAGCGCATCGCGCGAATAGGAGGCGGACTCCTTGTCATACGCGTAGCCGAGAAGGGACGCGCTCGAGGGCCAAGTGAAAAGGACCGGCGTCCCTTCGAGTTGCACATCCGCTGTCATCTGCGCCAATCGGAACAGCGCCTCGGGGAAGTTGTAGTTGAAGCCGTGCACGAAGACGCCGACACCTTGATCGTCCATCCGATCCAACCGGGCGAAGAAAGTCGCCTCGTCGACCCTCAGGTGGTTAGCGACCGCGAAGTCGCTATGTGGATCGGGCCGACCTTCTGACCACTCGATCGCGCCCGGGACATGATCCGGAGGAATCGACACCTCGAATTCCGCAAAGTTCGTGGAGGGCGAGCGGCCGTCGGTATATCCGTCCGCGGCCACCTCCGCGCGAGAACGGGTGGTCGTAACGAAGATCTTCTGCCTTTGTCCGGCGGCCGCGGAGTCTGCAACTGGCCACACCGTCTGCGGGCCTGGCCTGCCGGCACAGCCTGCCAGCGCGAGAGACAGGGAAAGGAAAAACGTCAGACGGATCGTTCGCCCACCGTGGTTCATGCGGCGCTGCCCGGCGCGCTCAAGGCCAATGCTGCCGGTCCTCCTGCGCAGGCGAGGGCAGTCCCGGTCCGGCAGTGGCACCGGAACCCGCCTGTGATCTGTGACTGCTGCCGCACCCCGCCGCCTGCAAGCGTCCGGCCTGCGGTCGAGCAGTGTTCACACCGCCGGGTCTTGAGGTGTTTCTCTCGGCCGCCTGCCAGAACTCCAGGGCAGGCAGGGCGCGCACCGGTCGTTCTCCAATTAGACATATCTGCTTTCTTTGTCCGAAGAGGCTGAGTGTGTAAAAGCGCGTCGGGCGCGAGCAAAGGCACCGATAGCGATTTCGCGGACGTCAGTTCAGCATAGTCGCTCAACTTCGTTTCGACAGTCTGTTATGCGGGCGGCGCTTTCGGAGCCTCAATGTGGTCGCTGGCTTCAGCCGCGAAAGCCCGGCTAGCTTGGTCGACAGATCGCTACCAATCGCCTCTGGTCGCACGCGAAGTTTGACCGCGTCGTTCGTTACGACCAACGGCTCCTCCCTCCTCCAACTCGACAGGCGGCGAGTTGTGCTCATGCACGGCCTTCCGACATTGGTCGCTCGGCCGCTCGATCTGTGTTATCCTGCGCGGACTTCGAGCTTCGATCCTCAATGTAGACAGTGCGAGAGGGGAAGGCAAAGCTCGTGCCACATTCTACGACGATTTCCATGATGGTGAGGTTTAACTCCTCGCATATCCCTAGGAACTCATTGTAGTCCACGGCCAAGACGTAGGCGAAAATCTCGATGTCGAGCGAACTGGCGCCGAAAGCGAGAAACCGCACGCGGGCCGGATCCTCGGTAACGCGATCATCCGCTTCGAGCATGCCACGCAGGCGCCAAACCACCGCTCGTATCTGGTCGGGCGTGGTCTCGTAACGAAGCGACAGCAAACGCTTGAAAAGGTATTGGTCGCGGCTGGCGTAGTTCTCTATCGTCGCTGAGGACATGATCCCGTTCGGAATAGTCACCAAGGTGCGTTCGAGAGTGCGTATCCGGGTGGACCGTATCCCGATATCCTCGACGGTGCCAAGCAGGCCGTCAACTTGGCAGAAGTCACCGACCCGCACCGGTTGGTCGGCGACCAGTGTGATCGAACCCACGAAGTGCTCAATGGTCTTTTGCGCGCCGAGCGCCAGCGCTAGGCCACCGAGACCGAAAGCCGCGATCCACCCTGTCAGGTTGACGCCGAGCGAATTGAAGACCGCTACTGCGGCGACGGCGAAGACCGCAACCTTGCCAACTCGTCTGAGCAGGATAACGACCGAAATGGCACCGGCCTTTCCCCTGCGTGTCATGCTGTCGAGGCTCGCGTGTGCCATGGCGTCGACAGCGCGCCAGACCAGCCAGGCAAGTGCCAGCCAGGCGACAATCTCAACGATGGGCACCACATGGGCGCGAGCGACGATTGAAATCCCGGCTAGGATGCTCCCGATCATGAACAGAACGCAGGCGAGCAACAGTCCAATCGGCAGAAGAATTGCCCGCCCGACATGGATTGCCTGCCCAGTTCTCAACGGCGACCAAGCGCGGGCCGCGATCCAGAAGAGAGCTATTGCGACGCCGTAAGCGATGCCGAACGACAGAAGCGCTAGTGCGCCGATCCCGGCCCAGTGGGAGACCGGGACACCGGCGAACCGTAGCGCTCGCCATGCCGCCGGCGTGAGCCGGTCGATCAGACTATCTGACGCTGTCCAGGACAGGCGGCGAACGAGGTTGAGCGTGTCAGGTGTAACCAACCAAATCTGCGCTCCTTCCGGGCCCGGCACGCGATGCGCCGTCAACCCCTTCGTGCCGTCGCCTGTGCGGACCCGCGCGAAGATGTCCTCGCCGACAGGCAGCCCGTCGGTGGTCATGCCCTCCGGCTCAATACTCAAAAGGTAGCTTGGCTGAATGTTGCCCAAGCGATCGAGGGCCGTCTCGAGGGCCGCAGCGAACTCCGGGCCGCGCTGTTCTCGCAGCCCGGCCGAGACGGCGGAAAGGTCGAGGTACTGGGCTGCCCGGGCCATGTCCGCCTCGGCCAGCGCGTCGATCAGGCCGTCGACCATGCCGCGGGGCGTGTCGCGCCCTAGCGGATCCACCGCAGCCTCGGCCGGCTCTTCTTCGGTCGCGACCTCCGGCACCATTTGCGCAAAGGCAGGCCCTCCGAGTGTGAGGAGCATCAGCAGCAACTGGATCATTGCGAAGCCTATCAGAGGTGAAAGCGATGGAGAACCGGCGCTAACCTTGCCGAAAGAGGCCTTCATAGAGCTTGGTTCCTGCCATATGCCCTGAGGAACAAACGCAATCCTCAAAACCGGTGAAACATGGCGGCATCAACCCGCCCGACAAATACAGTTGCGAGCAGCTATGCGGGCCCCGCCTCCTCAGCTTGCCGCGCCTTCGGGAAGAAAAGGTAGTAGAAGACCGGGGCGGCGATCAGGGTCAGAACCGTCGCGAAGGCCAGACCGCCCATGATCGTGACCGCCATCGAGACGAAGAACGCGTCGCCTAGAAGCGGGACCATCCCGAGAATTGTTGTCGCCGCGGCCAAGATCACGGGCCGCAGGCGCGAAGTTGAGGCCTCTACGATGGCGCGCTTGAACGGAACACCCGAAGCCCGGGTAAGGTCGATTTCCTCGACCAGAACGATCCCGTTCTTCAATAGCATTCCCGAGAGGCTCAGCAGGCCAAGGAGGGCCGTAAAGGAAAAGGGCTGGCCGGACGCAAGAAGACCGATTGTCACACCGTTCACCGACATCGGGACAAGAAGCCAGATGATGAGCGGCTGCCGCAGGTGGCCAAACAGCACGATCGAGATGACGATCATCACGATGAGCGACAGAGGAAGCTGTGCGGCAAGACTTGCCTGAGCCTCGGTGGAGCTCTCGTACTCGCCTCCCCACTCCATCGCATAGCCTTCGGGCAATTCCATCGCCTCGATGTCTTCGCGGATGGTGTTGAATACCGCGCTGGCGTTCACGCCGGCCGGCACGTCGGCCTCCACGGTGATCGTCGAGACCCGGTTGCGGCGTTGGATCAGCGTATCCTCGACGGAATAGCCGAACCCGTCGATCAGCTGCTCGAGCGGAATATATGTCTGCGCGGCCGCCGAATAGACTGGCTGGTCTACCAGATGAGCTGCACCTTCTTCGCTTGAGCCCGGCATGCGGATACGGATCGGAATGAGCCGGTCGCTCTCGCGGTAAACGCCGGCGTCGAGTCCGTCTGTTGCTGCCAACAGAGCTTGAGCCACATCTTCGCGAGCCACACCTGCGGTCTGCGCACGATCGGCGGCGTAGAGTGGGTCGATGACCAGCTCGCGTTCGCGCCAGTCGGTGCGGATATCCCGAAGGAGATCCGACGCCCCAGCCAGCCGGTCCGCCGCCTCGTCCGCAAGGGCGCGCAGCATATTGGCGTCGGATCCCGAGAAGCGGACCGCGACCGGAGCGCCACCACCGGGACCGAAAGCCAGGCGTTCGGTCCGGAACTCGCCTGCCGGGAGTTGGGAGCGGCCATATGCTTCGAGATCGGCCCTCAAACCGGGGATCGTCTCCAGATCCACCGTGCGTATGATCATGTGGCTATAAGAAGCGAGTTGCTCCTCTGGAGAATAGGTCAGGATGTAGCGGGACGCGCCGCCTCCGACGAAGGTCGCCACGGAGACCACGTCTTCCCGCTCGGCAAGCCACTCTTCGACCTGAGCCATGTGCGCTGCCGTCGTCCGGATGTCGGCGCCTTGGGGAAGCTGGTAATGGGCGTAGAAAAGCGGCGTGTTCGAGTCGGGAAAGAACTGCTGCTGGACTTTCCCGAAGCCCCAGTAGCACAGCGCGGTCACCCCGATCAGCACAGCCACGACCAGCCATCTCATCTTCAGCGCGACACGCAGGACTGCCCGGTAGGCACGGAAGAGTGGTCCGCCGTAGGACCCGCCTGCCTCGGCGCTGCCGCGCTTGAAGACGTAGTGCGCCAGAAGCGGGGTCGCTGTGATCGCCAGAAGCCAAGAGAGCATTAGGGAGATCCCGATGACCGCGAAGAGCGAGAACAGGAACTCTCCTGTCGCGTCGGGGCTCAGGCCGATCCCTGCAAAGGCCATGATGCCGATGACGGTCGCGCCGAGAAGCGGGATCTGGGTCTTGCCGGCAACGTCCTGCGCAGCCTCGCGCGAGGTCTTGCCCTCTGCCATATCGGTCTGCATGCCTTCGGCCACAACGAGCGCATTGTCCACCAGCATTCCCATCGCGATAATGAGCGCGCCCAGCGAGATGCGCTGCATCTCGAAGCCGAAGATCGCCATGAAGAAGATGGTCCCCACCACGGTCAGCAGCAACGTCGATCCTACCACCACGGCGGCGCGCCAGCCCATGAACAGCGCCAGCACTACCACGACGATCGCGACCGACATCAAGAGGTTTATAACGAAGTCGTTCGAGGCCTCGTCCACGACTTCGTGCTGCTGATAGATCGGGTTCAGCGACACGCCAACCGGGATGTCCGAGTTCAGTTGATCGAGCTTCGCGTCGACCGCGTTGCCCACGTCGACAATGTTCTGGCCTTCCTTCCCGGAGACCCCAAGCGTGAAGGCCTCGGTTCCATCGAAGCGTATGATCATCGACGGGTCGTCGACTCTGGCCCTGTAGACCTCCGCGAAATCGGCAACTTGTACGATATCGCCCCCGACGCCGATCGTGAGGTTACGGATCTCTTCGACGGTCTCCGATCCCTCCGGGGCGCCGATCCGAATGGTGCGTCCCGCCCGTTCGACCGATCCCGCAACGACAACTGCCCCCGAATTGGCGATGGCCTGTTGAATGGCGCCCGGCGGCACGCCCAGATTGGTCATGATTGCTCGATCGGGCTCGATGAACACGGCCTCGTTCGGAAGCCCCGCGACCTGTACGTCGGCCACGCCCTCGACGGCCAGGATCTCGCGGCGCAGAAAGTCGGCCATGTCGTGAATCTGAACGTCGCTGAAGCCCGGGGCGGTGACCGCGTAGAAGATCCCGTAGACATCGCCGAAGTTGTCGTTGACGACTGAGGCGCCCGCGTCCCCGGGCAACGATTCTTGGGCGTCTGCAACCCGCGCCCGCAGCTTGTCCCAGATTTGCGGCAGCTCAGAGCTGTCGTAGGTGTCCTCGATCTCGACGTTGATCCGGCTGAGGCCCGGCTTGTTGGACGATGTGATCGTATCAAGTTCGGCCATCTGCTGGATCGCCGATTCAAGGGGCTCGGTGACCTCTTGCGCCACCTGCTCGGCAGAGGCGCCTGGATATTGGGTGAACACGATCGCATTCTTGATCGTGAAGGCAGGATCTTCCAGCCGCCCAATCGTGGCGAAGCCCCATAGTCCGCCGAGAAGACATCCCAGCATCAGGAGCCACGTGATGAGCGCCTTGTCGATAGCGCCGCGGGCAATCGCCATGGGCTACTCTCCAAGTCCTTCGAAGCGCCTAACGCGTTGGCCGTCCTCCAGCAAGGACGCCCCTGCGGACACAATAACATCGCCGGTGGCCAGACCTTCGGTGACGACGACATTGGCGTCCGGCCGCATCTCGATCTCCACCGGGGTCCGGGCGACGGTTCCCGTCTGCCCTCCGTCTTCGTCGGGCGTAAACACCATGACCGAGGGGCTCCGATCCGCCTCGAAGACCAGGGCGGTTTCGGGGATCGCAAGAGATGCGCCGGAATCTGGCAGATTGGCGCGGGCGAACACGGTGGCCGATGCGCCGGGCAAAATCGTCTCAGGCACTTCCTCATCGAGCCCGAGCGTCAAGCTATAGGTCTGTGACACGTCGCCGGTCTCGGCCTCGAACTCACGCAATGTCAGTGGGTACTCATCCGGGTGCCCGACAAATTCTGCATGAAACTGGATCTGACTTGTATCCGTACCGGCAGCGCGCGCAAACAGGATCTCCGGGACATCGATATCGACACGGAGTTCGGACATGTCGTGCAGCCGGGCGACCGGCTCCCCCGCCGCGACGGTCGCGTATCGAACCGCCATGCGGCGCGCGACGAGGGCATCAAACGGCGCATGCAGGGTCGCTTCGTCGAGTTGCCGCTGTGCTTCCGTTACGTCGATCCGCGCGAGATCCCGCGTGGTTTCGGCATCGCGAACCTGAACCTCCGCGACGGCGCTGGACGATAGCGTCTGCAACCGTTCGAGATCACGCTCGGCCTTGGCTAGATTCACCTCGGCACGTTCCAAAGACTGACGGAGCGGCGTCAGATCCAGTTGCCCGACGAGATCTCCAATGACGATGCGCGCGCCTTCCACGATCGGAAACTCCTCGATCTGCCCACCGACCTGAAACGCCAAGTCGACCGTCTTGAGCGCGCGCACACGACCATAGAACGAACGCGCTTCGATCTGATCGGCAGGACGTACCGTTGTCAGCTCGGCCGGTCGCAGCGGGGTATCCTGTGCCGCGGCCGCTGTGCCAAGCACCATGAAAATGCAGAGAAGACGGGCTGCGTATCTCATCTCTACTCCTGTGTCGGCTGCGCGGCAAAGTGGCCACAGAATATGAAATGGGCGAAAGCCCGACCCATCCGTGCGGCGTCGCGGGTGATGTCGTCGCGACACCAACTCCTCATAACACCGACAAAGGCGCCCGACATCATGGCCGCGCTGAGGGCGCGTTCCGTCGAGTCACCAATGGGATCGTCGATCTGGAGGAGGTGCTCCACGGTCGCGGCAAAGCGCTCCTCGGCGGTGAGGCCGGGGACGCCATCAAGAATAGCGCGCAGTCGTGGATCGGGATCCCCAATATCGACCAGGATCCTTGCAACGAGATCGACCATAGCGTTCTCGGTGAGACTGCTTCCCGATTGACCGCCGGCGTCGTGTCGCGCGCGCAACTCCGCCAGGAGCGTCTCCAAGTACTCGTCGAGCAAATCCACAATCTGCGCGTAGTGAGCGTAGAAGGTCGGCCGCGTCACACCCGCATGCCGCGCTAACTGTTCCACAGAGATCTCGGAAAGCGGCCGAGCGCGCAGAAGCGCGCGTAGCGCGGCATTTAAGCGACGACGAGAGCGTTGGCTACGGCGATCCATCGGTGCGACCCAAATATAACTTACAGACGTAAATCAAGGGGCTTTTTTTTCAGTCAAATAATCTATATCGCGGCTAAGGCAGGGATGGCGCGTCGCTCGGCCGTTCGAGCGGTATGGTCCCGGCGCCTATCAGGAGGCAGGTTTCGTGACTGAATCGAGAACCACACCTGCTTGGCGGCTCGCGCGGACCGAAAGACATGTTGCCCTGCTGACTCTCGAGGGAGACTGGCTGGCCCGCGAAACCGGATTGCGGGATCGGGCGACGGTCGAGCGCATTCTCGGCGAGACGGGGGACGCTGAGCGGCTTTCATTCAACTCAAGCGGTATCGGAGATTGGGACAGCGCCCTCGTAGTCTTCGTGAAGGCCTTGCGGGATGCAGCACCGCGGCTGAATATTGATGCGTCGGGCCTGCCGCAGGCGGCGAGCCGTCTTCTGGCCCTCGCCACCGAATTCCCCGAAAGGTCCTCTGCGACGTCCGCTGCACGCGAGCCTCTACTGGCACGGGTGGGCCACCGTGCTACGGACCGTTGGCGCGGGACGGTCGCGGTATCCGCCCTTGTCGGCGAGACCGTACAGCGCGCCCTCGTCGCGCTCACCGGGCGAGCACGGATGCGAACGGTCGATGTGATCGATCTCATGCGCGAGGCGGGTGCTGGGGCGCTCGGCATCGTCGCCATCGTCAACGGGCTGGTCGGCGGCATCCTTGGCTTCGTCGGCGCGGTCCAGCTCCGCCGCTTCGGGGCAGAGATCTTTGTGGCGGATCTGGTCGGCATCGCCATGGTGCGCGAGATGGCAGCGGTTATGACCGCGGTTGTCATGGCCGGCAGGACAGGTGGGGCCTACGCCGCGCAGCTTGCCACCATGCAGGGCAATGAGGAGATCGACGCGCTGAAGGCGCTCGGCATCCCGGTCTATGACTACCTCGTTTTGCCGAGGGTCGTGGCCCTCGTCGCCATGATGCCATTCCTCTACATCTACGCCTGCGCCTTCGGGCTGATGGGTGGCCTGGTCGTCGGCGTGGCCACGCTCGATCTCTCGCCGGCCGCCTATCTGGTCGAAACGCGGGAGGGCCTGAACGGCACGCAGTTTGCCTTCGGGCTGGTCAAGGTCCTCGCGTTCGGGGCGTTGGTGGCGCTGGCCGGCTGCCACATCGGGCTCAGCGCCGGCCGCAGCGCCGCGGACGTGGGCCGCGCCGCAACCAGCGCCGTGGTGGCGGGGATCATTGGCGTGATCGCGCTCGACGGCATCTTTGCGGTATGCGCCGACGCGCTTGGGATCTGACGCGATGACGCGAGAAAGAACGGATGACGAACTGTTCCGCGCCGAAGGGATCAAGCTCGCCTTCGGACCGAAGCTCGTCCAGCAGGGGCTCGACTTCTCCATTCGTCGCGGCTCGATCTTCGCGGTGATGGGGCCAAGCGGCTGCGGCAAGAGCACGGTGTTGAAGGCAATGGTCGGGCTTCTCCGCCCGGCCGCGGGAATCATCCTCGTCGATGGCGAAGACTACTGGGCCGCATCCGGGGCGCGGCGGACCGAGATCGGGCGCCGGTTCGGTATCGTGTTCCAGAACGGCGCACTCTGGAGCTCGATGACGGTAGCCGAGAACGTCGCCCTGCCGCTTCAGATGTTCACAGAACTCAATCGCGACGCGTCTGCGGCTCTGGTCCGCCTGAAGCTCGCATGGGTGGGGCTGGCCCATGCCGCCGACGTGATGCCGTCCGAGCTATCGGGGGGAATGCGCAAACGTGCCGGTTTGGCCCGGGCACTGGCGCTCGACCCGGATGTCCTCTTTCTTGACGAGCCCTCTGCCGGGCTCGACCCGATCGCGTCGAAGCGGCTCGACGACCTGATTGTCGAATTGCGCGACGGGCTAGGCGCCACTGTCGTAATGGTCAGCCATGAGCTGCCCAGCCTGCTCGACATCTGCGACGACGGGATTTTTCTCGACACCGAGACCAAGACGGCCATTGCTCATGGCGCGCCGAGGGACTTGAAGGAGATATCCGACCACCCGACGGTTCAGGCCTTCATGCAGCGCGAACGCGCCGGCGAGAAGGAGTCCGCACATGTCCAAGGCTAGACCCGCTGTACTGGGCGCCTTCGTCTTCGGCGCCATCGGCCTCGCCGTGGCCGCGGTGCTGTTCTTCGGCGGAGCGCGATTCTTCCAGCCGACGGGGCGGGCGATCATCTATTTCGCGGGTTCGGTCGCCGGCCTCGACATCGGTGCTCCGGTGACCTTTCGCGGCGTTCGCGTCGGCACGGTCCAGCAGATCGCGCTGCACATATCGGCCGAGGGTGAGGCCCGGATCCCGGTTATCGTCGAGATCCTGCCCGATCAGGTGGTCCTGCGCGACTCGCAGCAAGAAACCACGGGCACGCGGCTTGAGCGGCTCATCGCCGCGGGACTGAGCGCGCAGCTTGCCTCGCAAAGCTTCGTCACCGGCATGTTGCGCGTCGATCTCGACTTCCGCCCCGATGCCGAGACCGAGATGGTGGAGGTGGACGACAGCGGACTTACGCAGATCCCCGCCGTCCGCTCGGGGATCGAGCGTTTGCTGAGCGCTCTGGAGCAGGTTCCGATGCAGGACGTTGTCCAGTCGGCTCAGAGTGTGCTGGAGAACGTGAACCGCGTGACTGCAAGCCTCGAGGGCGAGCTCGGCCCCCTGCTCGACGGCGCCCGAGACTTGGTCGAGACCGCGGACCGGGCCGTCGCGACGACCGAAGGTGCCGTGACCCAGCTGCAGGCGGAGCTCTCGTCTTCGCTCGACGAATTCGACGGGCTGATCGGAGACGCGCGGACACAGTTCGCAGCGCGCGGGCCGGAGCTCGCCAGCTTGCTCGCCTCGGCCAACGGTGCCGCAGAGCGGGCAGAAGCGCTGATTTCCTCGCTCGAAGCGATAGCGGCCCCGCGGTCGCGGCTTCGCACCGATCTCGAGGCCACGGCGAGCAACCTGGCCGCAAGTGCTGCTTCGCTCCGTGGCTTCGCGAACGCGGTCGAGCGCGATCCCAGCACGATCCTCAGAGGAAGGTAGGCCAGATGAGGTTGTTCTTGCTCCGCCCCGTCACGACCGTCGCGCTCTGCATCGCCCTCGGCGGGTGCGCCAACGATCAGCCGCCGGACACCTACGTCCTCGGCAGACCCAGCAGCACGGAGGCGGCGGTCGAGACATATACCGACCAGCCAGTCATTGAGGTGAAGCCCGTGCTGGTGCCGGAATATCTCGACGTGACCGAACTGCTGGTGCGCTATCCCGACAATCGCGTCGCACCGGTTCCCGACGCACGATGGGGGGAGCGCCTTTCGATGGGAGCGACGCGCTCGCTCAGCCTCGACCTGGCGCGTCGGGTTACCGGCGTCATCATCACCGCAACCGCGCCCACAGACCCTTCGGAAGGGCAGATTCTGGTTGAGTTCGAAACCTTTGAAGCCCGCGCCGACGGCGTCGTCGTTCTCGTCGCTCGCTGGCGCCTGCTCGACCGCCGGAGTGGCGATATTCTGGCGAGCGAGCGCGTGACGCTGCGCGAGCTCTATCCGGTGCCCAGGGAGACGGCTGTGGAGGGAGCCGAGGTGGTCTCGGCAATGACGCGATTGATTCAGCAACTCGCCGACCGCATCGCAACGCAGATTCACCGCTCGGCGGCGCAACTCAGCGCCGAGCCGCACGACGTCGATCTGGCGCTTGACGATAGTTAGGATCCAGCGCTCGAGGTCGATCCCGGTGAATTTGAACGACTCGATCGCAGTCGGAGCATACCTTTCCTTTGTCGGGGTGATCGGCGCTAAGGAAGACAAATTGATGCAACGGACCACATGCTTCTGCCCCACAAGACACCGACGGTCATGATTGAGCAGGGCCAGATCGTCGTTTTGTATTTTCTTCGACTACTGCTCGGCAGAGTGTGTGGGTATCCTGCCCTACCCTTCGGCAAGCGCGTCACGAAGTGCTGGAGCGGGCCCGTCGGACATACCGACACAATTCGTGGCGACCGGCACCCGCGTCGCCTCTTGGCTACAGCTTATTCAGCTGAGGTCAGAGGGGGTGCTCACCCGCTGCAGGCAAGGCACTTGCAACGTATCCGTCCGGCGTGACCGCCGTTGACATTCAGCGTGGCTGCCAATTCCACGGCGTGAGTTCGTCGATGCGGTTG
>NZ_CANLTR010000047.1 GCF_947494055.1 uncultured Jannaschia sp.
AAATGGCCGTTGTCGCCGTGTCTTCCGTCCGCCAATCTCGTTCCTCCTGATCCTGATGTTATCCGAGTTCGGGCTGACCGGACCGAGTTCTATCGAATTCATTGCGATATGTCATCTCGTCGGCCAGCGGCCGACCTATGGCTACAACCGCGAGCGCAGGACCTTTGGACTTGAGCCGGTCAACCGTAAGCGTGCTGCGCCGGTAAGAAGCGGACGCGGGCGCCGACGAGAACGGCGTTCATGTCGTCGACATCGCGGCGGATGTCCTCGACAAAGACGCCGTCCAGTTCGTAATGCCGAAAACCGAGATAAGCTTCCGTGTTGATATCGGCGAACTCCTGTACGGCGAAGAAACCCCAGGAATGCGCCTCAACCAGATCGCCGCCCGGCGATCCAAATTCTGCGTTGTTTCTGCCGCGAAAATAATCGACGGAAAAGCGGGTCTCGCCCGTGTCGAGAATGTCGCGCAGATAGCCCAGCTTCATGAAATAAGCCGTCGGCGTTTCGTCCTGACCTTCTATGTCCCCGCGGGACGCAGCAACGGTCGCGTTCAGACCGGATGCGAGCAGCACCGAAGCCGATCCGACCAGGAAATCGTTCTCCAAGTCGTCGTCGAGTCGGGTCCGCCGATAGGACAAGGCCGCGGCAACGTCGCCGATCCCCGTCTCACCTTCGTAGTACAGCGCCACGGCCGGCTCGAGGCCGGAGCCGTTCAGATCGTCGTCACCGTCGCTACCGGATTGGCTGTTTGCAGCGGAAATGCCGAAGGAGAAGCCGTTCAAGTCCGGCGTGATGTAGAGGGCGCGTACGGCCCGGTCGCCGTCCTGCATGTCAAAAAAGTCGTCGAGTGAGGCCAAGTCGTTGCCGTCGTCGTCGAAGAAATGCAGTCCCCCCGCGACGTCGTCCACGTCCGACCCGGAGCCCGCGAAATCGGTGCCCGACAAGTCGGCATGCGCCGTATCTTCCGCCGCCGTATCGCCTTGGCCGATCGAGATGTAGCCGAAGCGGTCGCTGTCGACGAAGAAATGCGCCTGCCGGAAATCACCCAGATCGTCGTTCTCGTCGGCGTTGTCGTCGTTCGATCCGAAATCGATGTTGTTCGACGAATTGACTTCGGCCGAGACGACGATCTCGAGGCCGGCGGACAGGTTGTCATCCACGCGGCTCTCTCCGCGGAACTCCAGCCGCGATCCGGACCCGTCATTGTCGGCAATGAACGTCTGGTCGTTCGGCCCCTGCCCGGCGTGGAGGACCATCGCATTGACGCGACCCCCGAAGGTCAGCTCCACACCGCCGACATCGGTCGAGAGGCGGGGGGCATCCGCCTCCATCGCCTCGATCTGGCTCTGCTGATCCGCGACGCGCGCCTCGAGTTGGCCGATCCGGTCGTCGAGCGCCTGTGCATGTCCCGGCGACGCGTAGGCCAGGGAGAGACCGAGGACCGGCAGAACTTTGGACATCGCTGCATGTTCCATAATCTGAAAGATAAAGCTTAGAACGATCAAGCAGCATTAATCTTCGACCGTTGTATGTTTAATGATATTATTAATAGAGTTTAATGACAACGAACAGCATCAGATTCAGGTATTGTCACAATACTATATTCCTATATTCATCTAAATTCGACCTTTCGCTTCGACCCTTGTGTCGCATCACCAGATGCTTCAAAAAAATCGGGAGACGTGAAATGAAAACCATTCTCGCCACCACTGCCATCCTTGCTTTTGCTGTTCCGGCCATCGCGCAGGAAGAAAGCCAGATGAGCATGGACGAAGTCCCGTCCGCGGCCATGGACGCCGCCCGGATGGAGGCGGACACGATGGGCGTCAGCCTGGAAAACGTCCAGATGGACGACGATCAGGACACGATGACCTACGAGCTGTCCGGCACGATGGAGAACGGCATGATGTTCGAGGTCGACGTGCTGGAAGACGGCACCGTCGAGGAGCTCGAGGAAGAGATCGAGATGGCTGCCGTTCCCCAAGGAGTTTCCGCGGCCCTCGACGAGAACCTGCCCGGGTTCGAGCCCGAATTCGTCGAGCGCAGCACGCGCCCCAACGAGGACGGACGCGTCGTGTACGAGTTCGAAGGCATGCATGATGACGGCGAGGTCGACGTCGAGATCGACGAAGACGGATCGAACTACACGCTGGTCGAAGACACCGCTGGCTGATCGACCGAACGCGTCACGCGTCTACCGCTAAAAGTGAACGCCGGGAGGGTCTCCTCCCGGCGTTCCTTTTCAACGCACTTGCCTGTCGACCGGGCAGGTGCCCGGATGTCGCCTCACGCCCGCGCGCGGCGGCGCAGGGCAAGGAAGCCGAAACCGCCGGCAAGGAGTAGACCAGAGGCGGGAAGCGGAATCGGGGCGAGCTCGGTGACGGGCGCGAACGTGACGCTCGCGGCAGAGTAGAATGCCGTATCCGCAAAACTCTCGTCTGTGCCGAATTCGCCAGTCAGGCTGACGAGTGCATCCGTGCCGAGCGCGTCGGCGAGGCTGCCGTCCACCGGGCGGAAGGCGATCTCGATGACGTCGCCGCCGTCGGTGCCGGCATCGATCTCGAAACCGAATGTCGCGACCGTACCCGAGAGCAGGCCGTCCACCAGGATAACCCCTGGCTCGATGCCGGTCCCGAGCGCGGCCGCGATCGCGATATCGGCGCCGCCATCGCTGGTCCCCGCAAACACGAAATCCGAGCCCGGAACGAAGAACGCCTCCCCGGTCCCACCCAGAACCGACGGGCCGGTCGCGAGGCCGAGTGTTGCCGCCTGTCCGGTTGTGGCGAGACAGGCGAAGACGCCGGCGAGGAGGGCTTTCGAGGTCATGGAAGTCATGCGGTGGTCTCCTTTTCAAATGACCTGGATGAAGGATTTGGCGTCACGCAACGATCAGGCTGTTCTCAGTAAAGGCGAGTCCCGCGAAATCGGTCCCCAGGACCAGGATCGAGTCGCCGTCCTCCGCCAGTTGCAGCAGCACGTTCGCGCCCAGCTCCCGCGCCCCGGCCAGCGTCGCCCCGCCGAGGTCGATGAGATCGCCCTCGCTCGCGTCGAAGTCGCGGATCTGGACGCTGTTGCGAGCTCCTGCCTCGGAGGTGAACTCGAAGATGTCCGCGCCGCCCGCGCCGCGCAGCACGTCGAGCCGCCCGCCGCCCGAGACCAGCCGCTCGTCCGTCTCGGTGCCGCGCAGGTTGTCGTTCCCCGCCGTGCCCAAGACGAGGACCGGCGCCGCGTCCGCACCGAGGTCGAGCCCGACTACGACCGGATCATGGTCCGAGGACGCTGCCGGTGAGCTGCCGTCGAAGAGCCCCAGATCGGTGGGGCGGAGCGGGTCGGTGAAGGTGCCGTCGAGGTTGTAGTCGAAGAAGACCGGCTCCTCGTCGTTGACGTCCCAGATCGTGGCCCCGGTCACCTGGCGCGCCATCGCGTCGTTGGCGAGTGCGTAGTCCAGCGTGCCGACCTGACCGGAGAAGCGGTAGGAGGTCGAGGTCAGCCCTTCCTCGGCGGCCACGAGGTTCGTGTATCCCGCCTCGGCCAGCACCTGCAGCGGCGTTTCCTGCGCGTAGGAGTTCAGGTCACCGAGGATGATCCGGTCGGGGTCGTTCGAGCCGGTCGGATCGCTGGCGAGCCAGACCTCGACCGCCGCGGCGGCCTGCGCGCGGGCCTCGTCGTTGGCCCCCGCCCCGTCGCCCCGGTCGGCATTGTCGCCGAACGGGCTGACCGAGCCCTTCGACTTGAAGTGGTTGGCCGCCGCCGTGAACCGCTCCCCCGTCGCGATCTCCTCGAAGGTCGCGGCCAGCGGCACGCGACTGGTGCTCGGCCCCTCGAAGACCGGATTGCCCGGATCGACGCCGAGTCCGGCGAGCTGATCGTCGGTCAGCGTCGCGACGGTGGTGCCCGGCGCGAGGCGCGTCGTCTCGCTGTTATAAAGGAAGGCGACCGCGATGGCGTCCCCACCGACGAATTCCTGCCCCGGATCGACGAAGGCCCAGGGCGCGCCCTCGGCCCCCGCGTTGAGCCGCGAGACCAGTTCCGCGATGGCGAAGCTCTCGCCGGCGAAGTCGTTCTCGATCTCGTTGAGCGCGATCACGTCCGCATCCATGCCCCGGATAACCGAAACGAGCTTGTCGGATTGACGCTCGAACTCCTCGACGCTGTCGGCCCCGCGGGGGCCCTGCCCGATATCCGTCTCGCCCTCGAGCGTGGTAAAGTAGTTGAGCACGTTGAGCGAAGCGACCTTGTAGTCGCTCCCCACATCCACGGGCGCGTCGGGCCGCGCGTCGCCAGGCAGGGGCTCGAACGCCGCCCCCTCCGGGAGGCGAAGCCGCCATTCGCCGAAGTCGAAGTCCATGATCGCGGTGAGGTCGAAATCCTGTCCCATCCGCACGCCGCTCGTCAGAGTAAAGGGGTCGCCGTCGGGCTCCGGGATCGGGTCGAAATCGTCGCGCGCAGCGTTGCGTCCGTCGTCGATGGTTATGGTCCGGTCCGCCACCTCGGCCTGATAAGCCGCGTTGCCCGCCATGTCGGGGGCATTGAGCTGAGTGTACTGGTAGACCGATCCGCCAGCGGCCAGCGTGCCGTCATTGAAGGTTTCGTAATCGAAGCTCTCGGTGAAGGTGAGCGGCTCGTTGACGTCGACGAGCATGCTTTCCAGCGCCTCGCGTGCGGCGACGGGCGGCAGGGCGCTTTCCACCGCGAGCGACAGGATGTCGGTCTCGACCGCTTCGTCCTCGATGCGGATCTCGGCCACCTCGATCGTGGTCTTGCCGAAGCGCTCGACCACGGTGCCCAATACCCGGACCCGGTCGCCCGCGGCCACATCGAGCTGCGTGTCCCCGCCTTCGAAGGCGAAAATGCCTTCGGAGGTCATGTCGTCGGCGTCGAAGTCCGAACGCTCCTCCATCAGGAAGAACCCGTCGAGGTTGCGGAAATCATCGTCGTCGCCGCTCTGGAAATCACCGGTGACGATGGCCTCGACCACGACGGCTTGTCCGACAAGCGGGCTCGCCTCGCCCGCGCCCTGGATCGCGCTGACGAGGGTCGGTGTGTCGTCGATCGTAACGTCGCCCGTATCCGGTTCGCCGTCGTCGCCCATCGTGCCGGCCGTGGGCGAGTTCGGCGCGCCGTTGTTGAAGTTCAGGATCTCGAAATCCGAGGCCTGATCGGTATCGACTCCGTCCTCAACGCGCCCCACGCCGGCGGGCAGGAAAGTGCCGTCGGGGCCGACGACCGGCGCGCCGAAGGCGAAGCTCTCTGGTCCCTCGCCATCGGTGACGCCGACCGCGTCGAGCACGACCTCCTGTCCGGTCACGGCCCCGCCGGCGAGGCTCGCTGTCTCGACCAGCGCGATGGTGTAGGAGGAATTCTCGATCGAATTGTCCGCAATGGCGAGGTTCGGCGTCACGCCGTAGGTCGCCGCGGCGATGCCGTTGGCGGCGAGGAAGAAGCCGTTCGCGCCGATCGCGTCCCCCGCCCCGAAATCGAGGCGGAAGTCGATCATGCCGTTGCTCGCACCCGCATCGCTCTCGACGACGATCACGCTCAAGCCATCGAGGGAGGTGCCGGCCTCCCCGAAGAGCTCGATATACTCGCTGTCGGTCCCGGTTGTGGAGCCCAGCACTTCGTTCAGGACGAGAGCCTGCAACGGCCCCGCGTCGTCGAACACCGCGTCTGCGCGGACGTCGAGGTTCTGGATCCGCGTGTCGGCATCCGGTCCGGTATCGGCGATTGCGTAGGGCGTCCGGGCAAAATTGTCGGCAAGGTATTCGGCAAGCGCGTCCTGCTCGGTGCCTGCTGCGGCGAAGCTTGCGTCACCTTCGGACAGCGCCGCCCCCGTCAGATCCAGCCGGTCGACCCCTTCGGTCGGGAACGGATAGCCGTCGCCGCCATCGGCAAGGAAGCCCAGCGTGACGACGCGGAAGGTCTCGGCCGCGTCCCCGACGAGCGCTCCGTCGCGCACCAACGCCGCGATCTGCGCGCCGTCGCCATCGACGATCTCGGCGGAGACGATGCGGCTGCCGGCGGGACGATCGGGGTCGAAGGCGAATTCGAGGCCCGCGACCTGCGGGAACTGCCCGGCCACGTCGGGCAGCGCGCTGACGCCATGCTCGAGCACCGCGACGAGTTCGGCCCGGGTCAGCGACAGCACGGTCAGGTCGTTGTTGAAGGCCAGCGCGGTGGAGATGTCGTTCTGGCTGATGCCGCCCGCGGGCTTGAACACGTCGCCGTCGGCATTCGTGAGCGCGGCGTTCGGGCCGCGCACCGCCTCGGTGCCGCCGGGTGGCACCACCGTTTCGCCGATGGAGGCCCGAATGCCGCCGCCGTTCTTGATCGAGACGACCACGTCGGGATCGGCCTCCTTCGCGACGGCGAGGTTGGCATCCGCGGTGAGGTTGCCGAGATTGGTCTCCTGTGTACGCACCCCGTCCGGATCGCCGGCGACGCCGGAGCGGTTGCCGTTCAGAAACACGTCCGAAAGGCCGAACACGTTGGACTCGGTGGCGACGATCTGTGCTCCGATGGCGTCGGCGATACCCCGAACCTCCGGATCGACCAGCCCTTCGGCCCCGAGGTCGGCTACGCCTCGATCGTCGGTGGCATAGGCGCCGGAGACCGAAGCATCGTAGCTGTCGGTGACGATGTGGCCGTCGGCGTCGAAGTCGATGACGAGCCGGCCGACATACTTGTAGCTGCCGTCGGTGTTCACGACCGCGGTCTGCGTGCCGCCTGCATTGGTAAGGAACTGCGGGTACTGGCCCTGATCGCTGTCGCCGTCGCGCAACCGGTCGTCGTCGTCGAGCAGCCGCGTGTTCGACCCGCCTGCGACGATGATATCCACATCCGTCAGACGCTCGGCCAGCCCATACTCGATGCTGATCCGCTGCATGTGCGAGAGCAGCACGACCTTGTCGATGCCCGCGTCGGCGGCGAGCACGGCATCCACTTCCGCCTGGATCAGCGTGGCGAGCGCATCGAGCTGGTCGAGCGTGGGGGTCGCATCGAACGCATCCGGCGCGACGACGAGATCGCCCGACGAGGAGATACTCGGTAGGGTCGGTGTGGTCGCGCCCACCACGGCGATCCGCTCGCCGCCCACCTCGACTACGGTGGAGGAAGTGACGGCGTTGCCCTGTGGTGCCTGGCCGCCCGCAACCGCGTGCGGCGCGAGATTCGGGTCGGTCGCGAAATCGAGATTGGCCGACAGATAGGGGAAGGCCGTTCCGGCGAAGTCCGCCCCTTCGAGCGCGGTCTCCGCCAGCGATGGAACGCCCGCGAAGCTGCCGAGCAGCGCGCCCGCGCTCGTCCCGGTAATCAGGTTCGCCAGCACCGAGGTGCCGAAGTCGAATTCGTGGTTGCCGAGCGCGATGGCCGAGACGCCGAGCTCGTTCTGAATCTGGATGTCCGCGATCCCGCCCGCGCCGAACACGGCCGCCGAGGCATCGAAGAATACGCCAGGGATGAAGGCGTCGCCCGAGGACAGGGTGAGCGTGTTGTCCATCACGCCGTCCCCGCCGAGATCCTGCGCCCGGAGCGCGTTCAGCACGGCGGAGAAGTTTGGCGCATCTGCAACCGCGGCAGAGCTCGCCTCCTGATCCGCGATATGCAGGAGTTCGAGCGTGAATGCCGCAGAGTTCTGGGGGCTTGCCGAGATCTGGGTGAGGTTGGCTGACTGTGCCATGCGACTTCCTTCTGGAATCGGTCCCGAAGGCGACGGCGTTTCGACCTCGGAGACATCTGCGATGATCCCCTCTCGCCGAGCCATGTAACAGGCTTGCGAAGGTTAACGCGCAGAATACCCTCACGGCGCCTTGATGGTTTGACCGCTCCCACCCAAAAATCGTCGTTGATCCATTTTGGACCACCAGATGCCGTCGGGGGCAATCACACCGTCAGAGTTCGCCTACAGCATTCTTCAGTCTCCAAACTCCGATCGCCTTGCGGCGTGAGCCTCCCAGTCACGTCCTCCGAACGCGATCAGGGCGATGTAGAGTGCATCCGAAGCCGCGTCGTGGCGGAACACGACCGTGATCCTGCGGTTGCGACCACCATGGCGGACACGCCAGCCATCAAGAGGTGCGTCGAGCGTCGTGCCCAGACCGGGCTCCGCGACGACCGCCTCGATCAATTCCCTCGCCTCGAGGATCCGTCTGCGTGCGGCGGCGCCGTCGCCGCTGACTGCGAAGACGTGTTCGGCCATGCCCACGATGTCTCGCTCGAGGAGCGGGTGAGGCACGACCTTCATCAGCCACGGTCCTGGTTCTCGGCCTCCCGCTCCAGAGCCTCGATGCGCGCGAATGCTCCTGCGGTGAGCCCGTCCAGACTGCCCACCGGAACCCACTGGTCGAGGGGCAGTTCGAGCCTGCGCCTGACCTCGGCCTCCAGAATTGCGGCTTCACGCGCACGCGCGCCACGCGCTCGGGCAAGCTCGCCCGAAACGGCAGCGCTGATCGTTGGATACTCTCCTTGATCGACGAGCTCGCGTGCGTAAGCGAACGCCGCGTCCGTGAAGCTGACCGATTGCTTCTGAACTCCCATCACGACCTCCAAACGAGCACATCGGTAGTCTGTTGGACTACCATGAGAACGCCGGGGCATTTGGTCAAGGGCCACGCCACTTCCGCCATCCACCCTCTCGCGCTGCAGCAACTAGGCCGAGATGTCTCGATCCGATCCCGATGGCCAACTAGCAGGCTGACCTGCTGGTCCCGACACATGGTCTCCCTCAATGCATCCTGCCCTCCCGGCCCCAGATGCCGAAGATGCTGGCGCGCAGATCGAGGTCTCCACGCAGGTAGCGCTTGGTGAAGGCCCGGAGCGCGCCGCCGGGGTTCCGGATCGGCCGGGTCGGATGGTCCTGGTTGCGATCGATGACGATGACCGACAGCATGGCCCGGAGCCAGCCCATGGTCTCGACGGCCTCTTCGAAGGCCGAGGGGTTGATCCCAAGGTCCCGCAATCGTTGCAGCACGGCCCAGTCGATGTCGGCGAGTGTCGAAGGACCGCCCTCGCCCGGTGCGTGGTCGATGTAGAGGCGCAGGTCGGCTGAGGCGAGGTCGCGCAGGCTGGCGATCGTGAGATGCGGCATGAATTCGTCGTTGACGCCGGCATCGGACGCTTCACGCTTCTCTTCTCCGCCTTTGGCGCCGTGAGGCGTCCTACAGGATTCATATAAGGTCTCAGTTGTATTCTGTTTATGGCACCGGTCATTTGCGACCGCCGCACCGGTCATATTCGACGACAATCGAACAATTTCCCCAAGCCGCTTCACAAGGGAATCGAGTTCGCAGAGATGCGCTTCGGCCCGTTCGATCGTGGTGTAGCCGCGCGGAGACAACCAGGCCGCGCGGGCGTCCGCGAGTTCGGTCACGACAGAACGATCCCCGAGATCGCTCTCGAGCCGCCTGATTTCGCGACGCGCCTTGCTGATCTCAAGACGACATAGAGCAAGACGCTCGGTCGCCTCGAGTTGCCACGCTTCGATGTCGACGAGCTCGTCGAGCCGCGCGACAAGCGGCTCCAACGATAGGCCCGCGCAGCTTTCCAGGCCGATCGATCCTGAAACGCGACCACGGTGACCGTTCGCGGCGGTCTCGCGGACAATCAGGCGCAGCCGCTCCAGCTTCCGCTCTACCCGTCTCCATTGCTCGGTGCTCAGGCCGATGCTCGCGGCCATGTCGATCTGGCGCTCGAAGCAGATCGGGCTGCGCGTCGGGTCCGCGTAATCCGGCGCCCGCGTCTTCTGCGCGATCCGCCGCAGGACCATCAGGTCCGTCGCGTTCAGCCCGATCCGATGGGCGATGCCGAAGACCAGCGTCAACAGGCTGTTCTTCGTCCATCCCTCCGGCAGGGCCGCATGCGGTCGCGGCCGGAAGGCCTGCGGCGCATGGGGTTGTGACTCCACTCTCATCTGTCGCTCGACACTTGGCGAGACGGAACGCGGACAGCAGGGCGCAGGGGATCGTTCGCACGAGGTGCGTTTTCTCTTGTCTGCGCTTTGGGGGGGTGCTAGAAACTCGGTGTGACCCGAGAGTTTCCGAAGGATTCCCGTCCTTCTGCACCCCGTGTAGGCCGCCCGCCTCGCGGGGTTTCTCATGTGTGGTGGCTGCTGCCCTCGATTCCTGTCGTCATTGACGCTTTTGGTAGCGTTCTTCGGCGTTTGTCACAATTCGGACATTTACGCAGCGAAACGGTAACACGTCTGGCATGCGATGGGTAAGAGATCTTGACGACCCGATTGGCCGTTCCAATGAGAAACTTTCCACTCTCATTTGCGCCCATGCTTCGGACGGACCGGTTTCCTGTTCCCGGCCCAGGGCCGGAGAGCGAGAGACTGCCCCCAGTCAGGCCTGCCGTATTCCCCCTGCCCTTCTGCCGATGCCAGACGTCATGACTTCGAATGCCGGCAAGTATCTGCCTGCGTGCGCGTTCCAAATCGAGACCGCCCGATCTAGCCATCGTCGAGACCGTCGATCGCCGGGCGGTAGGCGACAGGTTCCTCCGGGGCATCCGCCCGACCTAGAAACTGTCGTGTCTTCGTGTAGGGGTTCTTGAGCCAAAGTCCGTGGGTCGTGACCTCTACCGTCACGACGCCACCTGTCGCGTAGTGTTCGAACCAGGTGCCTAATGTTTCAACCATGTCCTGCGTGAACTCGGCACTGGCAATACATTCGGGTCGGGTTTGCGGCATGTTTTTGCCTCGGGATCGATGTGATGGATGAACGGGGTTGCGGCACGCCGCAGGATGACGAAGAGCCATGTCCGAAAAGATACGTCCTCTTGCGGGAGGTCGTATCGCCTGTCAAGGACCGGCGCACCATGCTCGAACTCCTCATCCCGAACTACGAGGCAGAGCTCGCCCATCTGCACGGGCTCGGGCCCGCGGGCTTCGTCATGGCCTTCAACTACCGGGTCAGCGGTCCCGAGCTGATGGCCCTGGGCTACCCGGAGGCCTGGCACAAGGAATACGAGGAGCGGAACTACTTCGTCGGCGACCCGGTGCTTTTGTGGTCCTTCGTCAATTCCGGCGTGAAGCGCTGGTCAGAGATCAAGTTGCCCGACCCCCGGGGCGTCATGAACGCGGCGCTGAAATTCGACCTCCGCTATGGTGCTGTATTCTCGGTAAAGAAGGGTCGGAAGCGCTCGGTTCTCTCGGTTGCGCGCGGCGACCGGGAACTGACCGATGACGAGATCGCAGACATCAACGGACGGTTCGGGACGTGGTGCGACCACGTGACGAACCGCGCCGCGCTGACGGACCGGGAGATCGATGTGCTCAAGCTTCTGAGCGTCGGTCACTCGCAGCGCGAGATTGCCGAGGCGCTCGGCATCGCCGAGGTCACAGTGAAGCAGCGGGCAGTCACCGCAACGAAGAAGCTTGGGGCAACGAACCGCATCCATGCGGTGGCGATCGCTATGCAGCGGGATTACCTGACGTAAACTTATATATCCTTTCGGATATAAAAACCTCTTTTCTGCTTTCACCTGATTCCAATCGGTGCTTCGTGGTCTCGACTGCTTCGCAGAATGCGAGACCCGGACATGGACATGCCCTTGCGGGATCGGCCACGAGCGCCGGTCACCAGGACCGATTCCCACCATTGCTGCGTCCCTGGCAGTCATGCGGACAATCGGACCGGCCGCGCCGTTAACCAAGGTAAACGCCGGTGGCAAGCTTGGGCCCTGGCACGACGTTCCGTCGGCGTTACCCGTCCTGCGTGTTGGAAACCCGGCCAGACAAGACCAAGCAGCGGGCGCCGTGGCGCCTTCGCCGTTCTCTGCCTGCTTGCTGCATCCATACCGGCCGCCGGTTACGCCACCGTCTACGAATACACCCGCGACGGGCGCGTGGTCGTGAAGGACTCGTTGAGCGCGCGGACACAAACGCAGCCGACCCGTCCGGCGCGCATTGCGGCCTCTCGCGCCGTCTACCGCGACATGGCCGAACAAGTCGCGCTGCGGCACGCCGGCGGCGAGGGTCCGCGCCGCGCCGGTCTCGACGCACGGACCTTCGCCCAAGTCTTCGTCGAGCTGGTCCGCGCCGAGAGCGGCTTCAATCCCCGGGCGCTGTCCCCGAAGGGCGCGCAGGGTCTCGGACAACTCATGCCGGACACGGCGCGCGCGCTCGGCGTGCGCGATCCTTGGGACCCGGAACAGAACCTCGACGGCGCCGCCCGCTACTTCGCGGCGCAGCTCGACCGCTTCGGCGACGTGCATCTCGCGCTTGCGGCCTACAATGCCGGGCCGCACCGGGTCACCCAGTATGGCGGCGTGCCCCCCTACCGGGAGACACGGGCCTATGTCGCCAGGATCACGGCCGCGGTGGCTTCGGTACAAACCGTGAATCCCGCGCCCGTATCCCCCCGAACGGGACAGACCGTTCGCTCCACCAGAAGTCAGAAGGACTCTTCGGTATGGCAATACTGACCCCCTCCACCCGTCGCATCGGGGCCGTGGCGCTCGCGCTCGCAATCTGCGCGGCCTCCCCGGTCTTCGCGCAGGACCTTTCGCCCATCAACACGTTCTTCACCACGCTCGGGACGGCGCTGACGGGCACGACCGGCAAGGCCATCGGCCTCGTCGCCCTGTGCGCGGTCGGCCTCCTGTTCCTGATGGGCCGGATGAACTGGCTCTTCGCGGGCTCGGTCGTCCTCGGGCTGGTGATCCTGTTCGGCGCGGCCACGATCCTCGGCGGCATCGGCACGACCGCCTGATCCATGCGGAACCCGTGCTTCCTGGCGCTCACACGGCCGGTCTCGATGGCCGGCCTGCCGATGACCTACCTCGTGATCCTCTTTCTCGTGGTGGTCGGCGGCTACATCGTGTCGCTCTCGTTCCTGTGGCTCATCGGAAGCGCGGCCCTCGGCTACACCGCCCTCCGGGCGCTGGCGAACTACGACGCCCGGTTCCTCGACGTGATCTTCGCCAGCCTCGGGAAGACCCCGCCGACGCCGGGCGCCGTCCGGGGCCAGGGGAACATCTACCATGCTTGACATGAAGCAAGGCCTCGGCCGCCGTGCGGTCGATCCGCCGGGTCTCAAGCGCGAGCACATGCTGGCCTGCTATCTTCCCTACGTGACCGGCGTGGGCGCGGACGTCATCATGCTGCGCGACGGCGACGTGATGGCGTCGTTCCTCGTCGCGGGCATCGCGGCGGACACGGCGGACGCGACATTCGTCGACGATCTGGCACGAACGTTCGCAGCCTCGATCGCGCAATCCCGGCCCGACGTGGCGTTCTATGTCCACCGCGTCTCGCACGAGACCCGGCCGACGCTGCCGCCCGTCGCGGGCGAGGGCCTCGCCGCGCGCATCGACCGGCAATGGCAGGGCCTCGTCTCCGGCGGGACGCTGCGCGAGCGGGTATCGATGGTCTCCGTGGTCGTGCGACCTCCCAAGCTGGCCGGGCTGTGGGCGCGGATCACCGGCGGCATGACGCGCGACCTGCGCGCCGAGCGCGCTCGGCGCATCGCCCTGTTGAACGAGATCACCACCAATCTCATGCAGGCCCTGACGCCGGCCCGGCCCGAGCGGCTGACGCTCGCCGACGGCCGCTGGCTCGGGCTCCTGCGGACGGCCGTGACCGGCAAGTACGCGCCCCTGACGCCGGGTGCGGCCTTCACGCCGATCGGCAATCTCCTCGTCGACAGCCGCGTGGACTTCCGGGGCGACAGCTTCGTCGTTCTGGGCAGCGACGAGGACGATCTGCGCTTCGGCGCGATGTTCACCTTCAAGAAGTACCCGACCGAGACATCGCCGGGCTTTCTCGACCGGCTCGACCTGCCCGGCGACACGGTGGTGACGCACTCCTTCACGCCGATCGACCTCGTGCCGGCGCTCGGGCGCGTGCAGCGCACGATCCGGCAGATGAGCGCGGCCGACGACGCCGCGCGCTCGGCGCAGGCGCAGCTCACCGACGCCGCCGACGACCTGGCTTCGGGGCGGATCGGCTTCGGCCAGCACCAGGTCTCGATCATGGCCGTGGCGCGGAGCCGGGAGGAACTCGACGATCTGTCTTCGGAGATCCGCACGCAATCGCAGCGCGCGCTGGCCGTGGCGGTGCGCGAGGGCATCGGCGCCCGCACGGCGTACTTTGCGCAGCATCCCGGCAATTTCGGCTTCCGGGCGCGGGACGCGATGATCTCCACGGCCTGCTTCGCCGACTTCGCCGCGCTCCATACCACAGGTCGCGGGCTCCGGCCCGGCACCGAGCCCTGGGGCGCCCCGATCACCGTCCTGCCGACCGTGGGCGGCGAGCCTTACCGCTTCAACTTCCACCAGCCGGGCGAGCCGGGCGATCGTACGGTGGGTCATACGCTCGTCATCGGGCGGACCGGCTCGGGCAAGACGCTCGGCACCGCCTTCCTTCTGGCGCAGGCGCAGCGGCTCGATCCGCGTATCATCGCCTTCGACAAGGACCGGGGCCTCGAGAGCGCGATCCGCGCGCTCGGCGGCAGCTACTCGCCCGTGCAGATGGGCGTGCCGACCGGGTTCAACCCGTTCCGCTCGGAGGCCGACCTGCGCGGCGTGGGCTGGCTCACCGACTGGCTCGGCGCGCTGCTGACAGTCGACGCGCCGCCGCTGACGGCGGTGCAGCAGGAAGCCCTGTCGAACGCCGTGCGCGCCAACGCCGAGTCCGACCCCTACCTGCAAACGCTCGCCGCTTTCCGCAGCCAGCTCATCTCGGTCGATGACGGCGGCGACCTGCACACCCGGCTCGGTCAGTGGGACGACGGTAAGTATCACTGGCTGTTCCCCGGCACCGGAAGCGACCCGCTCACCTTCGAGAACCGCATCACCGCCTTCGACCTGACGGAAATCTTCGACAGCCCGGCCGTGCGGACGGCGTGGCTTTCCTACGTGTTCCGCCGCATCGAGCGGACGGTCGAGGACGGCCGTCCGACGATCATCGTGCTCGACGAAGCGTGGAAGCTGCTCGACGACGCGTATTTCCAGTCGCGGCTCAAGGACTGGATGCTGACGATGCGGAAGAAGAACGTGGTCGTCGTGATGCTCACGCAGCGCGTGGGCCATATCGCCGAAAGCGCGGCGGGCGGCTCGATCTTCGAGAGCTGCGTGACGCAGATCCTGTTCCCGAGCTCGCGGAACACGGCCCGGGAACTGGCGCCGCTCGGCCTTACCGATCGCGAGGAGACCTTCCTCTGCGCGTCATCCGCGGGCGCGCGCCTGGCGCTGGTGCGGGCCAACGACGCCAGCACGGTGGTCGATCTCGACCTGTCGGTCCTCGGACCGATGCTCGGCACGCTCGGCGCAGGCCGCGTCGCGGACGACCCCGACGCGGGCGACGACGATGACGACGACGACAGGATCATTCAATTCGAGGAGGCTGTCTGATGGCCCGGATCATCGCAGCGCTCGCGCTCTCCGCCCTGCTGGGAGGCTGCGCGACCTACACCGAACGCA
Organism: uncultured Jannaschia sp.; assembly: GCF_947494055.1. Classification (GTDB taxonomy): domain Bacteria; phylum Pseudomonadota; class Alphaproteobacteria; order Rhodobacterales; family Rhodobacteraceae; genus Jannaschia. The sequence continues at coordinate 15,418 of NZ_CANLTR010000047.1, forward strand.
CGTCGCCCTGCGTGTGCAACTGGCAACCCGTCAACGTCACTGGAGAAGCCACCGTATGATGTCCCGACTGAATGGTGCGGTCGCGGCCGCCACGATCATCGCTGCCGCGCTCGCGTCTGTCCCGGCGCAGGCCCAAGGCGTGCCGACCTTCGACGCGGCCTCGGTGGCGCAGGCCATCGCCCAGCTCGAACAGATGCGGCAGGACTACGCCAACCAGATCGAGCAGCTCCAGAGCATGACCGGGAGCAAGGCGATCTCCGGCATCCTGAACGGCGCGCAGGACATCGCCGCGCGGGAGTCGGCCGACAGCCTGTCGGCGATCATGTCGGGCGGAATGACCGGCGCGGCGATCCCCGGCAATGCCTCGGCGCTGACCGCGCGAATGAACGAGCTGAAGACGACGTTCGCCCTGCCCGACATCAATTCCTTCCTGACCTCGGAGACGCCGCAGGACCGGGCGCTCGCCACGCAGGCCGGCGCGGGCCTCGCGGCGGTGGCCACGGCCGAGGACACCTATGCGCGGGCCAACACCTCGATGAACCGGGTGAACGAGCTGATCGGGCAGATCGACGCCAACGCCGACCTGAAGGCGTCGGTGGATTACAACACCCGGATGCTGGGCGAGATCGCCGTGCTGCTGAACGAGAGCCTGCGGCTCCAGGCAGCGCAGGCCAACGCCACCGGCACGGACGCCCTCCTGGCAGCGCGCGAACAGGCGGCGTCCCGGCAATTCATGCGTGTGGGAGACAGTGAATGACGATGAACTCAACCTTGACGACTGCTGCGGCCGCGGCGGTAGCCGCCCTGATCCTCGCGACGCCGATGGCGCAGGCCACCGGCGGCTCGTGGCAATGCGAGAACCAGATGGACATGGACCGCGATGAAGCCTTGGAGATCGCCGGCTCTAACCACGGCCTCTACCAAGTCCTGATGAAGTATCGCGAACGATGGGACAGCGCCTACAAGCGCGAGCAATGCGAAGCCTATTCGGAAGGTCGCCCCTACAAGATTTCCTGCCTCGACGACCGGCGGGATTGGGACGCGATCAAGGCGATGGTGCCCGAGGAATATTTCGGCATGTCGAGCGAGTCCCTGACGCCACATTTCCGCGCAATCGAGACATTCGAAGAAAACCGCGCGGTCATTGCCTACTGCCGTGACGTCGGCGCAATCGAATAACGAAGGATAGGACCGATGGCGACCTACGTCGAGAACACCCTGAACATGGTGGATACCGCGATCGGCAACTATGCCGAGAGCAGCTTTGCCGCGTTCGCTGGTCCGATTGCGACCGTGTGTCAGACGATGGGTCTCGTCGGCCTCGCGTTCATCGCGCTCAACGCGCTGACGCAATGGGTGCCGATCCGCACGAGCGAGTACCTCAAGTGGGGCATCCGCTACGTCATCGTCACCGCCGTTGCGACAAGTTGGGCGCAGTTCGCGCCGATCTACAACATCGTCACCAATGTCCCGGGCGAACTCGGTGCCAAACTGATGGGCATCGTGAACGCGCCCAACCTGAACACCGCTTTCGATGCGATGATCACCAGTATGTTCGACTTTTCGGACAAGCTCGGAGACGAGGCCAGCATCATCCTCAATATCAGTCTGGCGTCGATTGCAGTCTGGCTCATCGGCTCACTGATGGCAGCAGCGGCGATCATCGTGATCTCGCTGGGCAAGATCGGGCTCGGCATGGCCATCGCGCTGGCGCCGATCTTCATCCCGGCGCTGATGTTCCGCGCGACCTCCAACCTGTTCGAGAGCTGGGTACGCTTCACGCTCGGCTTCGCACTGATCCCGCTGATCATGGCCGGGGTCGTCGGCGCGATCGTCGGGATCGGTCAGAGTCTTATTACGCAGGCTGATTCAGCGACCACACTGGAAGATGCCGGTGGCTTCATCATCGTCGGGGTCGGCGCGATCTTCATGACCGTCATGGTGCCCACGCTGGTCAACGGCCTCTCCGGCACGATCACCGCGACCGCCAACGGTGTGGCAATGGCGATGGGCGGCGCGAACGCGGCCCTCGGCGCAGGGGCCGTCGGCGGCAAGATCCTGAAAGCCGGCTCGCGGGAGGGCGGACGCATCATCGGCGCTGAGGTCCAGGGGCACCGGGCCGGGGTCGCTGCCGAGAAGGCCGGCAGCAATTACTGGGAAGGTAAGCAGATCGAGATGATGCGGCAGAAGGAAATCCGCAACAAATACGCCGATCTGAACGCGTCGCACGCCGCCATGCGCGGGGGCCAGGCGAGCAGCCTCGACCGCTACCGCGCGGCCAATGCCGGCCAGCGGTTCGAGAACCGAAAATCCCGCAGGGACGACAAGAAGAACGACTGACGCACGGGTCTGCCAGCCTGCACCGTCTGAACACATCGCGCGTCTCGCGACGCGGCTCGGAAGGAATCTGCCCCGATGGCGAAGAAAACACCCGAACAGACCGCCGAAGCCTTCGAGAACGAGGTGTTCTTCTCGCTGCGCCGCCAGCGCAACCTCGGCTGGGTCGTGGGCGCGCTCGGCATGGGGATCGGGCTGGCCGCGGTCACGACGCTGGCGCTGACGATGCCGCTCAAGGAGACCCGGCCCTACGTCGTGATGGTGGACCGCGCCACGGGCGAGTCCGAGCAGGTCGTCTCGGTCCGCCCGACCTCGCTCGACGACCAGCGCGCCGTCCTCGAGGCCGAGCTGGTGCGCTACGTCACCAACCGCGAGACCTACGATCCGAACGACAACCCGCAGCGCATTCCGCTCATCGACGCGATGTCGCAGGGACAGGCGCAATCCTCGCTTCGCGCGATCTGGAACAGCGGCGCCGAGCAATACCCGCCCACGCTCTATGGCGGCGATACCGTCATCACCACGCGGGTGCGCTCGGTCTCGATCCTCGACGAAGACACCGCGCAGGTCCGCTTCGTGCGGAGACTGGAGCGGGAGGGGATCGCGCCCGTCGAGCGCGATTTCGTGGCGGTGGTCGGCTACGCCTTCAATCCCCGCACGGAACGCACGCTCGATCAGGTCTGGCGCAATCCGCTGGGCTTCACCGTCACCGGCTACCGCATCGACGCCGAAACCCTCGATCCGAGAGGCTGACCCTGATGAAACGCGCCCTCCCCTTCCTGGCGTTTCTCGCCGTCGCCAGTCCAGTCCTCGCCGAGACGCAGCCGCGCCCCTACCCGCAGGACAGCCGCATCCGGTGGTTCAGCTACGACGAGCACGAGGTCTACCGGCTCGACACCTACATGCGCTTCATCACCTCGATCGAGTTCGAGCCCGGCGAGAACATCGAGTCCGTGCAGGTGGGCGACAGCGAGAGCTGGCAGATCGTCCGCCTAGACCGCGGCGACATCCTGTCGGTGAAGCCGCTGATCGAGGGCGCCTACACCAACATGACGGTCTACACGAACCAGCGCCCCTACACGTTCGAGCTGCGGGCGCGCTCGGGCCAGGTCGGCGCGCCCAACCTGAACTACCGGGTCAGCTTCCGTTACCCCGGGGTCGAGGCACAGGCCCGCCGCGCGGCGATCGAGCGGGCCGAGCGGCCGAAAGACTTCAACTATTACGCTGCCGGCGACGCGGCCGATCTGAAGCCCGTCCAGGTCTACGACGACGGCCGCCGGACGATCTTCGTTTTTCCCGAGAACGCCCGGCGGCCCGGCATCTTCCTCGTCGGGCCGGACGGACGCGAGAGCATCGTCAACGTCCGCCACGCCGAGAACGCCTCGGTCGTCGACCGCGTGTCGGATCGCTGGACGATCCGCATCGGCGACGAGGAGATCTGCGTGGCGCATGGCGACGTGATCTGCTCGGTCCCGGGCGGGCGCCGCGCCCCGCAGCTCGGCCAGGGCTACGCCATCTACGATCCCGAGATCCGCGGCGCCGTAGTGACGAAATGAGTGACGACGCGACGATCGGCGACGCCCGTGCCCTGAACCGGCGCGATGCGGCGATCTCCGGCAGCGGCTCCGGGGGACAGGGCGTGCGAACGCTCTCGATCGTCCTGTTCCTCGGGATGGTCGGCGTCGGGGCCTACTTCATCTTCTCCCCGAAAAATCTGGAGACCACCGCGCCCGACACCTCTCAGACGCAGGCGATGCAAGGCCAAGAGCCGTCTGCCGGCGTGGATACGACGATGCCGGTGCGACCGGCCGTCCAGACGGAGGAACCCGTAGTCGAGACGCAGATGCAGCCAGCCGTCGCCGTCCCCCCGACCGATACCGGCAACGCGGCCGACCGCCAGCGGATCGCGGACCTGGAAGCCCAGCTCGAGGAGTTGCGCCAGTCGCAGACCGGCGGCGATCCCGAATTGCAGCAAGCCTTGGAGGACATGCAGACGAAGCTCGAACGCGAGCGGCAGGATGCTGAAGCCCGCTACCAAGCACTTTTGACGCAAATGACGCAGTTGACGCAAGTGACGCAGGATACCGGCAGCGGCATGACCGAGGACGAGCGCGAGGCGCGGCGGCGACTCGAGGAGGAGCGCCAGCGCCGCGCCGCGATCGCCGAGGCCCAGATCATGTCGAACGGCATCGTCCTCGATGCGGCCGGCGCCAGGACCGGCGGCGGACAGGGTGGCGGCGCGGGTGCCGGCGACGGCTCCGGCCGCACCCTGACCTCGAACGAGCAGTTCATCCAGGACGCCAGCACGCAGAGCTACGACACCGTGCGCGCCACCCGCATCGCCAATCCCGGCCGGACCGTGGTGCAGGGCACCACGCTCAACGCCGTTCTGGAGACCGCGATCTCGACCGAGCTGCCCGGCGCGATCCGTGCCGTCGTGACCGACGACGTGATGAGCTACGACGGCATGAACGTCCTCATTCCGCGCGGCTCGCGCCTGATCGGCTCCTACAACTCGGATGTCTCGGTCATCCAGGACCGGGTGCAGATCGCGTGGAACCGGGCGGTCACGCCCGCGGGTGTCAGCGTCGAGCTCGGTGGCTACGGCGCCGACGCGCTCGGCATGTCGGGACAGGCCGGCACGGTGGACAGCCGGTTCCGCCAGCGGTTCGGCTCGGCCGCGCTGATCTCGGTCATCGGCGCCGGACCGGATGTGGTGATCCGCAACGACACGCGGGGCGACGCGGCGGATGCGATGCAGGACGTGGGCGACGATCTCGCCAGCGCTACGCAGGGCGTGATGGGTGCGTACCTGAACGCCGGCCCGGTCATCTACATCGACCAGGGCGTCGACATGACGGTCTTCGTCAACAGGGACCTGGTGTTTTGAACCAGCCTCCGAGCCCTGCCAGCTACGCCGAGCAGGGCCTTCTGCCGCTGCGCGACCTTCTTGTCTCCGAAGAGGTCAACGAGGTCGTCATCAACCCCGACCGCAGCGTCTGGGTCGAGTACGCGCAGCGCGGCCACATGGAGCGATGGGACGGGACGATCCCGCCCGACCGGCTCAATACACTCGGCGCCCATCTCGCCGGCGAGGCCAAGACCCAGCTCGGCCGCCACCACCCCATCGTCTCCGGCCGGGTCCATGTCTTCGGTCAGTCCATGCGCGTGCAGGTCATCGTGCCCCCGGCGATCGAGGCCGGTGTGTCGGTATCGATCCGCAAGTACGTCTCGCGCATCCTCGAACTGCACGAAGTGGGCTTCCTCATGGGGTCCGAGGTCGATGTCGAGGCACAGCGGCGCAACCGGCTGGAGGAGCTGCGCGCGCTGACCGAGGCCGGCGATCTCGCGAACCTCATGCACCGGGCCGTCACCGAGAAGCTCAACATCCTCGTCTCCGGCGGCACGTCCTCGGGCAAGACCACCCTCGCCCGCGCGATCATGTCGATGGCCGACCGGAACGAGCGCATGGTGACGATCGAGGATGCACCGGAACTGCACCTCCCCCACCCGAACACTGTTGGTCTCGTTGCCGACCGGCGGACGGACTCGGAACGCTCCCCGGCCCGGCTTCTCGAAAGCGCGCTCCGGATGCGGCCAGACCGGCTGATCCTGGGGGAAATCCGCGGCGCCGAGGCGTTCAACTTCCTCGAGGCGATCAACACCGGGCATCCCGGCTCGATTAGTACGATCCACGCCGACAGCCCGCAGCTCGCCCTCGAACGCATGGCGATGATGGTGCTGCGTGCGGGCCTCGATCTCGGCCGGGACGACATCCTCGATTACGCCCGCGCCACCATCGACCTCGTGATACAGACAGGACGCCACGAGGGGCGTCGCGGCGTCCTGCAAGTGTTCATGCCGACGCTGTCGCGATCTCAGGAAGTTCCGGACAAGTTCTGAGAGTATCCGTCCGTTGTGACTGCTCTGACGGTGAGCCTCTGCTGTCGATAATGTCCATGATCGATAATGGACATCTTGA
>NZ_CANLTR010000048.1 GCF_947494055.1 uncultured Jannaschia sp.
AACAGCCGCCGTCCACATTCATCGCTTGACGGGAAAACCCCCGATCAGGCCTATTTCAAACCGTTGATGCCTCAGGCAGCCGCTGCGTAACCAAGGCGGAAATCCACTCAGGAAACGCCCGGAACCTGTTCAGACAAACCGAGCCACCTCTGCCTCATGGCTCGATCACCGACCTTTCTCTTGACCCTGACGCTCGGCCTGACCTCGAACGGCGCGGCGATCGCAAGGCCGTCAGACCCTGGTTGCAAGATGCTCTGATCCTTCGCGGCGGCAGCCACGCATCTGGGTCGGCTGGCAGACAGCATCGAGGGAAGGTACGAAGCCGGCGCGCTGACCTCGCACCGCAGGGCGCTGGAACGTATCCCGCCGACCATGTGGAACGCCACCTCGCGGGACCATCTTGCAGATCACGCATTCCGGCTCATCGGCCATGCCGAAGCTCTTCACGTGATGGGGCGTGACCTGGTTCACGGGGGCCGTGACGCAGGGCTTTGATAGGGCGTAACCGCCCCCCGGCGGCATCGAAGTGCCAAGGTAGGCAGTCACATGATCAACGCCACGCTGCTGACCAAGCCATTCTCCGTCTGGAACGCGGTCTTCGGTTGTCGAAAGGCGGACGCCCTTGATGTCGTTGCTACCTGATTTGGCGAGCTTGCCGGCGGGCTTCTCAACTCATGAAAGGAGATATTTACGTCGAAGGCGTACCGCGGAGGCGATGATGGCGTCTTATGGCAGCGATGTCCCGTTCGCTCTGGCGATAGCCACTCAGCAAAGCACCATGCCGCAGGAGCTATCATGACAAACGAAGCCACCGCCAAAACGCCCCCAACTGCATCCGCCGAAGTTAAAGACTCTGACACGGAGGTGACCCGCCAGCAGGAACTCGAAAGCTTCTGGACGGCCCTGAACCGGGTCCAGGGTGTCATCCAGTTCTCGCTTGACGGGCATGTCCTAGACGCGAACGACAACTTCCTTTCCGTCGTCGGCTACGCGCGGGACGAGGTCGTCGGGGAGCATCACGCGATGTTTTGCCATCCCGAATTCGTCGATTCTCCGGACTACAAGGCTCTTTGGCAAAAGCTGCGACGCGGCGAGTTCGTGTCGGGCGAGTTCAAGCGGCGGGCCAAGGATGGCTCCGACATCTGGATCCAGGCCAGCTACAACCCGGTCCTCGACGCGCGCGGCAAGGCGATCAAAATCATCAAGTTCGCGACGGACATCACGCAGCAGACGATCGACGCGGTCACCGCTGCGGGCAAGCTCAAGGCGATCGAGCGGAGCCAGGCCTGCATCGAATTCGACCTCCACGGCCATGTCCGGCACGCGAACCAGAACTTCTGCGCGGCCCTCGGCTACATGCCCGCCGAGATCGTCGGCAAGCGCCACAGCATGTTCTGCGATCCCGAATACGCCCAGAGCAGCGAGTACAGACAGTTCTGGCAGCGACTGGCCGCGGGAGAATACGAGAGCGGCGAGTTCAAGCGGATCGCCAAGGACGGGCGCGACGTCTGGATCCAGGCCACCTACAACCCGATCCTCGACGCGGACGGAAATCCCGTGGGCGTGGTCAAGTTCGCCACGGACGTCACCGCGGAGCGCCTGAAGAACCATGCCTTCGAGGCCAAGATGACGGCGATCGAACGGGCCCAGGCGGTGATCGAATTCGACGTCACCGGAAAGGTCGTGCGCGCCAATGACAATTTCCTGCGGGTGATGGGCTACACCCAGTCCGAGATCGTGGGCGAGCATCACAGCATGTTCTGCGACCCGGCCTACGTCAAATCGGACGAGTACACCGAGTTCTGGCACCACCTCGCCAGCGGTCGCTTTCATTCCGGCCGCTTCCGCAGGGTCAGCAAATTCGGGCGCGATATCTGGATCCAGGCGACCTACAACCCGATCTTCGACGATCAGGGACGCATGAGCGGGGTCGCCAAGTTCGCGACCGACATCACGCGTCAGGTCGAGCTCGAAGAGCAGGTCCAGCGACAGGCCGGCAACATGGCTGAGGAACTGCGCGCGATGAAGAGCGTCCTTGGAACCGCCGCCGAGACCCTGTCCCGCGCCGACGGGTCCGCCTTGGGATCGCGCGGGCAGGGCGAGCTCCTGACCGATGAGCTCGGCCGTGCGCGCTCGCTCCTGGACGCGATCACGCGCTCGGGCACCGAGATCGCCGAGGTCACGACCCGGATCGAGAACCTCGCCAACCAGACCAACATGCTGGCGTTCAACGCGGCGATCGAGGCCGCGCGTGCCGGCGAACACGGCATCGGCTTCTCGGTCGTGGCCGACGAGGTGCGCAAGCTGGCCGAACGTTGCCAGACCTCCGCGCAGGAGATCATGCGCCTCATGCGCACCCTGTCGGAGCAGATCGGGGAGGGGGGAGACGCAACGCAAAGCTGTCTCTCGATCTCGGAGAAACTGCTGGGCGGGATCGACGCAACGCTTTCGTCGATGAAGGCGCTCGGGGAAGCCCAGGAGCGGCAGACCGAGTGCGCCGACCTGTTCGAGACGATCGTCCAGAACCTGCTGGGCCAAACCGACGCCACACCTGTATTGCTCGCCGCGACCGCGCGCCGGACTGGACTGGCGGCGTGATCCCGGTCGATCCTCTACTTATCGCGACCTTGCCGGCGGAACTTCCGCCCGACGGCACTGCGACCGCCGTCGAGAAACCTGATGCCTCGATCACGGTCGCGCTCTTTGAGATCGGTAGCCATCTTGTCGCCTTTCCGATCGGTCTCGTCAGCGCGGCGATTACCCGACCTCGATCGCTTGCTTCCGCCCCCGAAAGTTGCACTGCCTTTCTAGGCACGTTCGAACACGCCGGCCAGTGCTACCCCTTGGTCGATCTGCGCATTACCCTTGGCTATCCTGTGGCGCCGATCGAAGATGTGGGTCATGCAGTCCTCCTCAAGCTCGGCGACAAGATGACGGCAATCGTCATTGACCGGGTCGAAGGGATAAAGTCCCTGCGTTTAGATGCCATCGTGCCGCTCCATGTCGTCTCGGGCGCAACGATCACGCCCGTTGCGCATGTCGAGGGGTACGAAAGGCCGGTCACCGTATTGATGGAGGCGGATCTCCTGGCTCTCAAAGGCCTTGCCTTCGGCGAGGCGACCCCCGCGATGCGGGGCAGGGGGGAGATAGCAAATAGTTCGCCAGGCTGCGGTGCGAAGTCCTGCTTGAGCGTTACGCGTCAGGGCATCATGTATGCCATAGACGTTTCCTATATCGTCGAGATCGTGACCACTCCGGCCGTGGTCACGATGGCGCTCCCCCAGCCGGGAGCTCTCGGCCGGATCGCGGCACGCGGCAAAGACGTCCTGCTTCTGGATCGGCTGGCGCCGGAGGAGCGCAGCGTGCCACGCGCCGCCGCTCCGAACTGCGCTCTCGTGCTCGATGTCGAGGGCTTGCGTTTCGCCGTACCCGTCGATGTCGTGCATACCCTCTCGAAACTTTCGACGTCTGCATCCCTGCCGGGGACCAGACAGACGGGTTCAGCCGCGGTGGGTCTTGCCGAGGCGCCTTCGGGAAGGACACCCCAAGTCGTTCTCAACCCGGCGGCGCTGCTCACTATGCCGGAGACCAGGGCCATAATTGCGTACTACAACCAGCAAACGCGAGAAGAGGGCATCAAGCCGATGTCGTCGGCTCATCACTCTTTCTTGGAACTGGAGACGGAGGGCCGGTTCTATGTCCCCCTGACGGACATACGAGAGATCGCCACGTTCCACCGTAGCGTCGTTGTCCATGCCGAGGACAGCCACACAGCGGACGGCTACGTTCACCATCGAGGGAATGCGATCGCCATCATTGATCTCGCAGCGCGCTGGAAATCCGGTCACCCGTCCAGCGAAAGCCTGAAGACCGTTGTCGTCCAGGATTCGGCCTCGAACGACTATGTCGGTTTCGTCGTCGACCGCGTCACCTCCATCGAACAATTCGAGATTGTCGAGATTCCCCAATCCGGCGCCGAGAGCGCCGCCGTCATCCGGGCAGCTGGAAACAACTACCGTAAGTTCTGGCGTTTGGTCGAAGCACGAGGGCGAGATAAGTCACGGATCGTCTCGATCTTCGACATTCTGGACCTGACAAGGAATGTCTTGGCCCCGGGGCATTAACTCTGAAAAATCCTCTTTAGAACATAGCAGATTATATCTCGCCTTCCCAAACTCGACCGTACCACGCTGGCATATTAGTCAGATCGTCAAAAGCGCCATCCTTCGAGATCAGCGGCAGAGCCATCTCGAGCGCCGTCGCGGCGATCATTCGGTCGAACGGATCGGGATGCGCCCAATCCATCGAACCTGCCTTCATAGCCATCCGTGCGGTGTACGGCGCTTCGCGGAAGCCCTGCGCCATGCTCAACGCGTCCAACCTTTCCGCATGCCGGGCCATCGCGTCCCACTTTCCCTTGCGCACCTTCAGCGTGATCTCGTGAAAGGCGCAGGGCGGGACGTAAACCACTGTCCCGCTTTCTAGAATGGAACGGACTTTTGCCCCCAGAACTTCCGGTGCGATGAGCGACCAGGCTAGGACGTGCGTATCAATCAGGACGTCTCTCACAACCCCCATTCCGCGAGTTCGTCTGGGTCCATAGGTTCAAGAAAGCTCGGGACGCTCTCGGGCGGCACCATTCCTGCCAAGAGACCCAACCGGACGCAAGACGCCGCCGCAGGTACAAGCCGAACGACGGGGCGACCGCCCCGTGCGATCACCACCTCCTCGCCGCGCTCGGCCGCCGCTACCAGTTCCGAAAGCTTGGCCTTCGCTTCTGCCACGTTCATCTGCATTGCCTGATCCCACCTGACTAAGGATGGACCATCATATAGTCCATACGTGCAAAAACGTCTATCTTCATGATCGATAGCCATATGATCCGCGGCCTGAGCCAACAAATTCTGAACATAATATCCTTAGGACATTAATTTCTTGTATTATAGTTGCTTACAGGGTGTTCTTAACACATTTACAGTAACTTCCCTTCCAGCATGGCATCAAGTCTGCTGCCCTTCGAGACGACCGGCAGGTCATGCTCCGAGGGTCACGCTCCAAAGCAGCATTCAGCCCTTCGATCTCGGCCTATATCCAAGCTTCGCCGTAGAGGTGGCCTCCGGAGGCTGGCCACGCTCACAAAGCTCGACCCGTGCAGCAAACCCACCCCCAACCACGTTCATCGATGGACACGCGATTTCGCGTCGGCCTGGTGCAACTGAAAAAGGATGGCGAAAATGTCGACGCTCAAGGATCTCTACGAGGAAGAGCTGCAAGACCTTTGGTCTGCCAACGACCAGATGGCCAAGGCAGTGTCGAAGATGTCCAGCAAGGCCAGTGACAAGAGCTTGGCCGAAAGACTTGAGAAGGCCAAGGACGGCATCGACAAGCATACCGAGATGCTCAAATCCCTTCTCGATGCGGCCGGTCTGAAGGTCCAGAAGGAGCATTGCAAGGGGATGGAAGGCCTGGTCGAGGAAGCCCGGAAGCACGCGCTCGACAGCGACCTCGAGGGCGCGGTGCTCGATGTCGCCATCATCGCCCAGTATCAGCGGATGTGCCATTACGGGATGGCTGGGTTCGGCACGGCCAAGGCCTTCGCCGAGGCGCTTGGCGAAGACGATGCGACGCAGAAGCTCGATCGTGCGCTCGACAAGATCTACGGCTCTGACGAATTCATGTCCGATCTGGCGGAGCGGTCGCGCAACCTCGAAGCGGTCTGACACCATAACGAACAAGTCCGGGACGGGTATACCCGTCCCGGGCGTCTTGCGGCGAGGAGAGATCCGTGTCCGTGGGCTCCTGTGTCGAAACCGATCAGCGATTTTAGGCAGGAGCTCCAATCGTCAAAAAAATTGCCTATCGTCAAAATTTCTGACGTTTGAACCAGTTCCGCATGAAATGGCCTTTGGTTGGATTCGGAGACCTGCATCGAGTTCAATAGGCGCGATGTTCGACAGGTTACACCGGGATCTGTATCGGTTGACCGTTGACCCGACGAACCGAGACTTGGCTTGTGGACTGACCACGCGACTGGACTGCGACCGGTCCCGGACGAAAAAATGGGCCGGAAGGTGTATTACGCAGAATCCTGAAAGCTCAAAGGACGCGATCCTTCAAGGGACGGCGAACTCACTCCTCTTGCAGAGGTTGTGGGGGCTGCTCTTGCCGCAATCGTGTAATCTCGAGGTGGGTGCGCAGGACCGGCAGCGTCGTACGAGCATACTGAGCGACCTGATCGTCGGATACCTGTTCACCCTGCTCGAAGACGCCGATGGCGCGCGCATGCGCCTCCAACTGATGGGCAAAGTAAGCCTCGTCGAACTCCGTGCCCTCCAGGTTGCGGACTTCCTCGAGCGTTGCCGTCTGCGCGTCAGTGGGTTCTGTCGGCAGCAACGCGGCATCCGGGCTCAGGGCCGCTGCCAGATCACCCATCGCCCGCGAATGGTGATCGAGCATGGTCCACGCATGATCCTCGACCCGCTTATCGTTGGTCTTCTGGAGCGCTATCACCGACATCAGAACCTCGGTCAGGCTGTTCTGGGCGGCTGCACTGGCGAACTCGTCCACATCGGCTGCCGCGGGCGCCGCCTCGGAGGTTTGCTGGGCCGAAGCGAGCATGGGCGTGATGGGCGCTATTGCCAGCATCACGGCGGCGGTTGCGATAGGCAGGGCGCGCATGTGGTAACCTTTCCGGGTTAAGCCAGCGTCCCGTCCAACGCGACATTTCTACAAAACGTTGCATCAGAAAAGGGGCTGCTAAACTAATTGTCTTTTACCAGGTTCTATGGCTTGCCTCTGCTTCAGGTTGCCTCGCCGAACGGATCCCGGACAACGCCGATTTCCCCGCGGACGCCCGGTGCCTCGTTCGAAACATGGCCGTTCTCGATGGTTCGGATCGGAACAACCGAAATCGCGGGGCGTTTCTCCGACCTGTATCTCCATCTCCGCCAGAAGCGGCGATCTGGATAGGGTTTTTCGTGACGCGCTATCTTCGCGAACTTCGACTGGTACTGACGACGCTGCTGTCTCTGGCATGCGCAAGCCCGGCCTTCGCCCAGCAGGACTTGATCGCCCGCATGCAGAGCGGTGGGACCGTCGTGTTCCTGCGGCATGCCGAGACGGACTATTCGCAGATCGACACGGGCCGGCTCGACGACCGGGCGGGACAGCGCAACCTGTCGGAGGCGGGGCGCGCGCAGGCGCGGGAGCTCGGCGCCGCCTTCGAGGCGCTCGACATCGAGTTTGCGCACGTGCGCACGAGCCCCGTCTATCGCGCCCGCGATACGGCCGAACTGGCCTTCGGCCCCGACGCGATCGAGGTGACGATGGATCTCGTCGCCGACGATTATGCGGGAGGCAACCTGCGCGACATGATCGCCGCCACCCGGGGCCTCCTCGCGACCGAGCCGCCCGAGGGAGAAAACCTGCTCCTCGTCGGCCACCGCACGCCTTTGGAGATGGTCACCGGCGATGGGTTCCCGGACACAATCCTGCCCGAGGGCGCGATGGCCGTCTTCGCGCCGGGGGGCGGGGTTACGCGCCTGCTCGGCACGGTGTCGCCGGACGCGTTGATCGCAGCGGCGGAGGCCCGATGAGGGGCGTGACCCGCCGGGCCGTTCTTGGCGGAATGACTGCTGCGATGGCCGCACCGGCCTGGTCCCAGCCGGCGACGCGCCCGATCCTGATCCGCGGCGCCTACGTGATGACCATGGGGCCGGACGGCGACATGCCCGAAGCCGACGTGCTGGTCGCGGACGGCCGCATCGAACGAGTCGGCGCCGCCTTGTCCGTACCGAACGTGGAGATCGTCGCCGGCGAGGGCCGGATCGTCCTGCCGGGTTTCGTCGACACGCACACGCATCTGTGGCTGTCGCAGATGCGCGGGCTGTTCAGCCGGTCCGAGGCGACCGCCTACTTTCCGCTCGTGGAGCAGCTCGGCGCCCGTTACCGGCCGGAGGACATGCGGATCGGCACGCTCTTCGGCGCCGCCGGAAACCTCGATGCGGGGATCACGACGACATTTCCCTATTGCGATAACATCCGGCGACCGGCCGATGCCGAAGCCGCACTGGCGGCGCTTGTCCGATCGGGGACACGGGCACGGTTTCACTATACCGGGCACGACGCGCTTCCGCCGGAGGATTACGTCGATCTCGACCACCTTCGCGCTCTGGCGGCGCGGTCGGATTTCGGCGGCGACGGCCTGATCGAACTGGCTTTCGGCCTGCGCGTGCCGAGGCAGGACGGGCGGGAGGCCGCGAAGGCGCGGGCACTGGACGAACTCGCGATCGCGCGCGCGCTCGGCTTGCCGATCTCGACGCATGTCAGCGGTGCGGACGGTCCGTCGCAACTTGCGTGGCTGGTCGAGAACGGATTGCCGGGTCCGGACATGCTGCTGGTCCATGCGACCGACGCGCCGCCGGACCTGCTCGCCGCCGTGGCACGGGCGGGGGCCGGTGTGGCGCTGACCCCGATCACGGAGCAGCGGGTCGGCTTCGGGATCACGCGGATCTCCGACTTCGATCTCGTCTCAGGGTCCCTCGCGCTCGGCATCGATGGCGCCCTGGCCGGCGCGCCCGACATGTTTGCGGTCATGCGGATGCTGCACAATGTCGAAGCCGGGGCGAGTGGCGATGAACTCGCCATCCTGCCGCGGCGGCTTCTGGAACTCGCAACAATCGACGGAGCACGGACCGTCGGTCTGTCGGACCGTGTCGGATCGATCGAACCCGGCAAGGCGGCCGACCTGATCATGGTGAACACCGAAGCGGTGAACATGGGGCCGGTGGAAGACGACCCTTCCGCGCTGCTGGTCTATTCCGCGGGCTCACGCAACGTCGAAGCGGTAATGGTCGCGGGACGCTGGCGAAAGCGGGCCGGCGCGTTGACCGATCTCGATCCGGAGCAACTGGCTGCCGCCGCTGCCGTATCGCTCGACGCGATCATGAGGGACGAATGAACTTCGGCCATTAAATCTCCCGTCATCCGTCTTCAGGCAAGTCTTGGCGCGCGCCTGCGAACGCTCAACTCTCAGCCAGGCTGTCGACAATGTCGTCCGGCAGGGACGGCTTGACGACGACGGGTGCGCTCAGGCTGGCGACGAGGGCCCGGATTTCAGGCCAGTTGCCTGTATGAAGGATGAACGGAACCTCCAGTCCCTTCAGCCGCTCGGCGACCATGCGCGAGGTATGTCCCCCAAGGTCGACATCGAGGACAGCCCCGGTGATCCGGCGGGACGCGTGGGCCTGGTCGATCGCCGCGAGGGCCGCGATCTCGGTCCGCACCGGCCCGATGACGGTCGCGCCTGCCTCGATGAGCGTGTCGGTCACGTCCATGCCGATGAGGGGCTCGTCCTCGACCAGAAGAACGACCCAGCCTTCGAGCTTGCGGGGAGCGGAGGCGAGCTCGGCCGGGGGTGGCGGGTCATCGGCGGCAGGCACGGTCTGATCCTTTCGGCGGCGATGTCAGAGACATCCTGATGGTCGAGACGAGCCCCGGGGCGGGCTGTCTGCAAAGACGAACGCGGCGAGGTCGTGCTTCGTTGCCGGAAACCTGGATCGGGCGGTCATCGGACCCGGGAGCGCGGGAGAATGGCCGACCATGCCTGTTTATGCAGGGGTCGTGATACGATAGGAGCACGACAATCCTTCTGACTGACGATTTTCCATGACCCAGCAAGCCGCGTCCGAACCAGACGGCGTTGATCGGAATTCCTCCGATCCAGTCCGGTTCGATCACGACCCCCTCCACCTGGCCCAGCTCATCGTCGACAGTGCGGTTGACTATGCGATCGTCACGCTGACCGCGGACGGCACCATCACGAGCTGGAACGAGGGGGCCGAGCGCATCATGGGCTGGACGGCCGACGAGATCGTCGGGCGCCCCGCTGCCACCTTCTTCGTGCCCGAGGACGTGGCGGCGGGACAGCCGGACTACGAGATGCGAGTGGCCACCGACCAGGGACAGGCCAAGGACGAACGTTGGCATCTGGCCAAGGACGGGCGGCGGTTCTGGGCTTCGGGACGGATGATGCCGCTTGTGGCCCGGCCCGACACGGAGGGTCCCACAGCTGAAGAGAACCTCGTCGATGCGCCCGGCGCACGGCAGGTCGGCTATCTGAAGATCCTGCGCGACCGTACCGCGCAGCGCGACGCGCTGGCGCGCCAGATCGCGTTGCTCGATCTGGGCGACCGGCTGCGGGACATGGAGGACGTGCGCCAGATGGTCGAGCTGGCTTCGGAGACGCTCGGCCGGACGCTCGGGGCGAGCCGGGCGGGATACGGCACGCTCGATGTCGACGGCTCGATCATCGACATCCGCGCCGATTGGAATGCGCCCGGCGGCCAGAGCCTCGTGGGCCGTCTGCGATTCGAGAATTTCGGGACTTATGCGGAGACGTTGCGGCGTGGCGGGACAGTGGCGATGTCGGATTGCCGGACGCATCCGGACGTCCCGGACCCGGAGCCGCTGGAAGCGATCGGCATCCGCGCCCTGCTCAACGTGCCGCTGATGGAGCGCCGCCGGCTGAAGGCGGTGACATTCGTCAACGACGTCCGGCCCCGGAACTGGACCGAGGACGAGCAGAACTTCGTGCGCGGCGTCGCGGATCGGACCGCGGCCGCCATCGACCGGGCCCGGTCGAACGCCGAGCGTGAGATCGTCGCGCGCGAGCTGGCGCACCGGATGAAGAACGTCCTGACGATCGCACAGGTCATCTCCGTGCAGAGCCTGCGCCATGCCGGCTCGCTCGACGAGGGCCGGAGGGTCGTGGCCGAAAGACTGGTGGCTCTGGGACGGGCGCAGGATATGCTGACCGACCTCGCGACCGAAGGGGCCGGACTGCGCGACGTGGCGCAGCAAGCGCTGGCTCCATACAGGAGCGACGAGAGCCGCATCACCATCGAGGGCCCCAACGTCGCGCTGACGGGGCCGCAGGTCCTCGGCCTCACCCTGGCGCTGCACGAACTGGCGACGAATGCCGGCAAGTACGGCGCTTTGTCGACGCCGGCCGGACGGGTCTCGATCGCCTGGAGCGTGGCATCCGATCGCGCCTTTGTCCTCACCTGGACCGAAACGGACGGGCCCATCGTCGCCGAACCCCAACACCAGGGGTTCGGCTCGCAGATCCTCGGGCGGGTC
Organism: uncultured Jannaschia sp.; assembly: GCF_947494055.1. GTDB lineage: Bacteria > Pseudomonadota > Alphaproteobacteria > Rhodobacterales > Rhodobacteraceae > Jannaschia. The sequence goes on from NZ_CANLTR010000048.1 coordinate 11,140, forward strand.
ACGGGCGGCTATTTCGGCGGGACCTCCCGTACGGAGTATGCGCCGGGCGGGCTGCGCTTCACCATCGAGGGCCAAATCGGCACCTGATGGGTGAGCCGCCGCCCGTCCGACGTGATGGAGGGTGGCTGGTCGTGGGTATGATGAGGTCCATACGGCCAAACCCCGCGCCCGTCGTACAATAAGCTAGGTCTCGGTGGGAGCTCGAAGCGGACCTCAGCTCGTCTCTCATGCTAAGGTCCGCTGCCGGCATCCTGCGGGCGCCAGGGTGGTGATGGAGGATCGAAGGATACCTCATGCTCATAACCAACGTGCCTGTCCCGCGCCCGCGTGGAACCGCGGCCGCATCGCCGGCCAGAAGCGCGCGCTATTGCCTCGGCACGTCTTGGTTCGGCTTCGGGTTGTCGATGTCTTTGTTGCAGGCAGGGTGAAGGAACGGTCCGGCGTCGTGCAGATTGAGACGCCGCGCCCGGTGTGGTTCGAAATCGCCGAGACGACGCGGGAGGCGGTCCATGCCTGGATTGCTAGTCCAGCAATGATCGGATCGATCCATTTGTGGCCAAGCCGTTTCTACGACAGCCCGCACCTCTCGGCCCGGTAATACGGCAGGATGCGGAAGGACTGGTTCGCCGCTATCGGGCTTGAGCCAAGCGCCTACGGGACGCATTCGATGCATCGGACCAAGGCGGCGCAGGTCTACAAGACTACGTGCGCCGTGCAGCTGCTCCTCGGTCATACGAAGATGGACAACACGGTCCGCTACCTTGGCGTCGAGCTGGAGGATGCCCGTGCGATCTTGGAAGGCATCACCGTGTGATCGTCTGATCGAATCTCTATCAGGCGTCGACCGTAAGAAGTGGCGGTCGACGACCCTAGTCTGTTCCGAGGTAAGAATTGGTCCGACGCTACTTCTCATCGTCCTCGAATGGGTCGATGACGTCCACGCCTGCCGCTCGAAATGGTACTGTGTCTCGCGTCGCGACGGTGCAGCCGCGATGAAGCGCGATCGCAGCGATCATGCAGTCCTGGAAGCTGACGGCGATGCCCCTGCGTCGGGTCTCGCCCAAGACCGTGCCAAAGATCAACGACGCGCTGTGATCGAACCCCAGCTCCCGGCCGGCAAACAACGCGAGCATTCGGTCAGCCCGCGCCCGGAGGTCATCGCGGCGCGCCTCCTCCTTGTGGGACTCTACCCCGCCCATGATCTCGGCCACGGTCACGGTAGTCAGATAAAGCGATGTGTCAGCCTGGGTGTCGAGAAACGCCATCACGCTGAGAGCGGGGCGCGGCCGCATGATCTCGGACATCACGTTGGTGTCGAGGATGATCACGGCAGGTCGCGGGGCTCGTAGGGAACGCGATCGGCCTCGAAATCGATGTCCGACAGTTCGGCACCTGCCCAGATTGCAGCCAACCTGTGACCGAAGCCGAGGCTGGTCTCCGGCAACAATGCGCCGCTCAGGATCTCGCGCGCGACGGCTTCGGCGCTCTTGTTCTCTTGTCGCGCCCGCGCCTTGAGCGCGCGGTGGACCTCGGGGGGAAGCTGGCGGACAAGCAGCTGTGGCATGATGCGATCTCCTCTCCGCGTTGCTATCAAAGGAAGAATTTGATAGCAATGAAGATGGCGGGGCCTTCGGTGGCTGAGCCTTCGCCATGCGGTGATCGATTCAGGCCGACACCAGTCGTTCGTGTCGGCCCAAAGGCCGCTACTTTGCGGGACGGAGCTATGCCACCGGACCCACGATGTGAATCCCAGGCAGGATTTGCACAACAAGGTCCACATACTAACGGCAGTAGCGCAGAGCGACGCCGTCTAAGGTTAACGAAGCGTAAACGCTTGGTTGGGATAATACGTCAGAGGTTCATGAAGATCGAACGTGGGCCACAGAACCGAACCCGTTCCTCGGTCTCGTTCAGCAGACCGCTCGAATACATGCGACGATCCTAGTCGAGGATCCTTTTGATGACGACGATGACCCAACCAGCAGTCCCTGGCGTTGGCATTGCGGCGGTCCTGCGTTCCGTTCACATATCTTCGCGTGTCCTTGTCCTGGCTCTGTGCTTGATCCTGGCAGCCATCGGTGCGGCGCTGTTTCAGGCCGTCGTCGCCGAGCAGCGGGCGCGACATCAGGTCGAGACGACCACCGAAATCCTGTTCCTGCTGCGGGAAGGCCTGCGCGCGGGGGTCGATGTGGAGACCGGCCAGCGCGGCTACCTTCTCACCGGCGACCCGGAATACCTGCAACCCTACGAGCGCGGGGCGGCAACCTGGCTAGCGACCATCGTGAAGTTGCGGACGGCGTTCGAAGGTACCGCGACGCCTGGACAGCGGGCCAGGCTCGATCGCCTGGAGGCACTTGCCCGCACGAAGCTCGATGAGGCCAGCCTGACGATCGATCTGGTCCGCGATGGACAGCGCGCCGATGCGCTCGCCTTGGTGCGGAGCGATGAGGGCAAGCGGATCATGGACAGGACCCGAACGATCGTCCGCCGGTTGGAAGAGGCGGAAAACGCGACCCTACGCGACACGCTGGCCATCGCACGCCTCGTGGAGGCGCGCACGCTCCCGATCCTGTGTGTTCTCGGCGGCGCCATTCTGGCGCTCGTGGCGCTCGGCTTCTGGTTGGCGCAAAGGGCCGCCCGAGCAGAGGTCGCCGCACTGGACGCGGAGGAGCTCCGCCTCGCACGCGCCCATTCCGACCTCTTGGCGCATGAATTGAACCATCGGGTTAAAAACCTGTTCGCCGTGATCCTGTCCATCGTGTCCCTGTCGGGTCGGAGACAGAGCGACGTCCACACGGTCATCCAGAACATTCAGGCCCGCATCCATGCGCTGTCGGCTGCTCATTCGATCAGCCAGGGAAAAGTCGACGCCAAGATCGTGCCGCTTCGCGATGTGCTGAGCACGATCCTCGAACCCTACCTGCCCGAGGGCGGACCCGACGCGGCGATAGCCGCGCCGCGCCTCATGCTGTCGGGCGATGTGGTGGATCTGCCCGTGACGGCTGTGACCCCGCTTGGCCTGATCATCCACGAGTTGGCGACCAATGCCGTAAAGTATGGCGCGCTTTCCACGAACCAGGGTCGGGTGACCGTTCTATGGACGCGTTCCGTGGATGAGAGTGGCGCGACGTTGAAGCTTGTCTGGACAGAGCAGGACGGACCCCGCGTCCCGTCATTCCGCAAAGACGGCTTCGGATCGGCGATGATGGCGCAGGCCGCCGTGCAGCTCGGCGGCAGACTGGAGCGCGACTGGCAGTCGGACGGCGTACGGGTGACGCTCGAGTTTCCGCTGCAAGTCGAGCGGCCGGCGATCTGACCTGCGTCATGCCGATCCCTTTGACCGTATCGACAAGAAATACGAGCTCGTTTCCCATCCGCCCAAGGTCGATGCGCCAGACGTCCCCGCGCCGATTGCAATGGACCAGCCTGGGCAGTCGGTCCGCGCACCGCCATGGGATAGCCCGGCCGAGTGACGCTGCCGACCTGAGCAGCTGCGACACCGCGACGGATCAACCGGCGGCGAATTCGCGTTTAGCCGTAGAACTATCAACGAAATCAGACATATCCTGTGAAGAAAGACCTCTGTGATGACCGCACGCGACAAGATCGATCAAACCGCTGGATGACGAAAGACAGCCGGCAGGCCTATCGCATCTTCGACGACAGTCCCCAGAGGTTCCGTGACAGCCATGTCGAGACGAAATTCGACGGCGCCTCGGACGTCCTCTTCGAGCAAGCCATGGCACAGACGCGGATGGCGATCTGCTTGTCCGATCCGAACCGGGACGACAGCCCCATCGTCTTCGCGAACCGAGCCTTCATTGACCTGACCGGCTACCCCGAAAGTGAGATCGTCGGGCGCAACTGTCGCTTCCTGCAAGGCCCGGACACCGATCCCGAGGCCGTCCGGAGAATCCGCAAGGCGCTGGAGACCGAGTCCGTGACGGTGGTCGAATTGCTGAACTACCGCAAGGACGGCTCGCGCTTCTGGAACGCCCTTCACCTGGGTCCGATCTACAACGACAGGAATGAGCTGCTGTACTACTTCGGAAGCCAATGGGACGTCTCCGACGTCCATGCCGCACGGGCCGAGGAGGCCCATTCCAAGGCCATGGCCCGCGAGCTTTCGCATCGCATGAAGAACATGTTCGCGGTTATCACGTCGATCGTGCGAACGACGGGTCGGATCGAGGGCAATCCCGAGATCGCCCGCACGATCAACGGCCGGATCCGCGCGCTCGGACGGGCCTATGAGCAGACGCTGGACGATGCGAGCCGGGGATCAATCGAGGTCGGCCAGGCGATTCGTGCCGTGCTGTCCCCTTACGATCCCGGAGGGACACGCTTCCGGTTCATCGGGAACGGCCTGCGTGCCGATACCAACGTGGTGTCGGTGCTGGGCCTGGCGCTTCACGAACTGGCGACGAACGCGGTCGAGGACGGCGCGCTGTCCGTGGAAGGCGCGACGATCGACGTGGACTGGCGGGACGGCGAGGATGCGGACGGGGACCGTCGTCTCGTCGTGCTCTGGAGCGAGCGGGTAGACCAGGCGGTGGCATCGGAGCGGTCGGCGTCGAAGACGGGGAAGGGCATCATCGAAGCGTTGTTACAGAGCGCGGACGGAACGATCGCCGACGACTGGAGCGCGGACGGGTTCGAGGTCCGCCTCACCCTACCTTATGGCACCGGAAGATCCTCGTAATGAGAGAGCACGATGACCAGCCGATCCGCGTCCTCGCTTTGGACGATTCCCCGATCATCCTCATGGATCTTGAGTACACGCTGGAGGATGCAGGGTTCGAACCGATTTGCGTCCGAAACTGTGCAAAGGCCCTCCACGTGATCGATGAGATGCGCCCCGACGTCGCGATTCTCGACGTGAATCTGGAGAACGAGACGTGCGAAGCGGTCGCCGTAAGGCTTCGGGCGCTGCAGGTCCCGTTCATGCTTCATACGGGCGATCTGGAACGACAGGACGAGCTCGTTACCCGGCTCGACGCACCGATCCTGGCGAAGCCCGCCTTCTCGGAAATGATCGTGCAGGTCGTCCGAAACCTCCACCACGCAGCGGAACGCTCGATCTAGTTTTCGCTCGACCATCCTCGAGGTTCTCAAAACCATCGGTCCATTCGCGCTCATCTCGTAGGGCAGGGGACGCAGGTCGGCCCGTTCGATGTCCTGATCGCCGGTCAGGCCAACGCCCGCGGGATACCGATCGTGGCGGCGGACACGAAGGAGTTCGAACGCGTGCCGGGACTCGAGGTTCGAAACTGGCGGATGACGTAATGCGCGCGTGTCAGCTTCTAGGTTTATGCCCCTATGTGGCGTGTCCATCCCCACGGACCCGTTGATAACGACCGGCGGGAGCCACATACGAAGTGTAATTGCCCTTCGATCAGAAATAAGGAGCCTCAACAACGCGAGGCCTGAACAATGACGAAAACCACGAAAACACCCAAGCCGGTCGAGCAGTCTGAACGCAGCCTGACCGGCACCGATGGCCTTGACCATATCCTGCAAGGGGGATTGACCAGCTCTCGCCTTTATCTCGTCGAGGGAACGCCGGGTACGGGCAAGACGACGCTGGCGTTGAAGTTCCTTCTCGAGGGTCTCAACACCGGAGAAGCAGGTCTCTACGTCACGCTGTCGGAAACGACGAGCGAGCTGACCGCAGTCTCGCAGTCGCATGGCTGGTCCCTGGACGAGCTCGACCTGTTCGAACTGGTCAGCGAGGACGGGATAAGCGGGGACAACGAGCAATCCCTCCTTCATCCGAGCGAAGTGGAACTGGGCGAGACCGTACGCGGCGTCATTGCCAAGGTCGAAGAGACGAATCCGAAGCGCGTCGTGCTCGACAGCCTGTCGGAACTTCGGCTCCTGTCGCAGAACCCGCTACGTTACCGCCGTCAGATCCTGGCATTGAAGCACTTCTTCGCCAACCGGAACTGCACCGTGCTCATGCTCGACGATCGCACGGCGGAGCCAGGCGATCTGCAGCTGCATTCCATCGCCCACGGCGTCATCCTTCTGGAGCAGACCGCAAGCGACTTCGGGGCGGAACGTCGGCGCCTCAGGATCGTCAAGATGCGCGGTTTGCAGTACCGCGGCGGGTATCACGACTTCACCATCGAGAAGGGAGGCATCAGGGTCTATCCGAGACTGATTGCCGCCGAGCATCACGCGACCTTCGATGCCCGGCCATTGTCGACCGGCCTCGCGGAGCTCGATGCGCTGCTCGGTCACGGGCTGACACCGGGGACCAACACGCTGCTGTCGGGACCCGCCGGCGTGGGCAAGACAACCACGGCGGTCCGCTGCATGATCGCGGCGCTGGAGCGCGGGCAGCGGGCGGCCTATTACCTGTTCGACGAACGGCTGGGGACGCTTCTGATCCGGTCGGCCGCGCTCGGCATGGATCTGCGCCCCTATATCGAGTCGGGGCAACTGATGCTCCGGCAAATCGATCCGGCAGAACTTTCGCCCGGCGAATTCGCTGGCGCCGTCCAGAGCTCGGTCGAGACGGACGGCGCCAGCGTCATCGTGATCGACAGCCTCAACGCCTATCTTCACGCGATGCCGAGCGACAACTTCCTGGTCCTGCAGATGCACGAGCTCCTGAGCTATCTCAGCCAGAAAGGCGTAATCTCTCTCATGATCCTGGCCCAGCACGGCATCACCGGCGAGCTGCGCTCAGACGTCGACATGAGCTATCTCGCGGACACGGTCATGTTGCTGCGGTTCTTCGAGGCGGACGGCGAGATCCGAAAGTCACTGGCGGTCCTCAAGACCCGGACTTCCGATCATGAGCGTACCATCCGCGAACTCAAGATCAATCGAACAGGTCTGGTCATAGGTGCACCGATGAAGGGCTTCCGAGGGGTTCTCAGCGGAAGTCCGAGCTTTGTCGTCAAGGGCGAGCGGCTGATCGACGGCGAGGCACATGCCGACGAGTAGCGGCCCCCAAGCCGGCCATGTCGCGATCCTCGCCCCACGCGGGCGCGATGCCGACGTTGCGGAAGCCCTTCTTGCCGCGGCGGAGGTTCCATGTGTCGTACTGCGATCCCTAGGTGATCTATGTCATCTCCTCACCCAAGGCATAGGCGCGGTCCTGATCACCGAGGAAGCGCTGCAGGGCCACGACCTTGGCACTCTGCAGGCGCTGCTGGCCGACCAGCCGGCCTGGTCGGACCTCCCCTTCGTGGTCATGACGAACGGGACCGGGGCGACGCGCACCGCAGCGGAACTCGACAGGATCGACGCGCTCGGCAACGCCCTCCTGTTGTCCCGTCCTCTGCATGGCGACGAGATCGTGCGCGCGGCACGGTCCGCCCTCAAGGCGCGCCACCGCCAGTACGAAGTGCGCGCGCGTATGCTGGAGCTTCAGGCGCGCGAAGCGGATCTGCGTGACAGCGAGCAGAAGTTTCTCGCCATCGCCAATTCCGTCGACCAGATGATTTGGACAACCCGACCCGACGGCTTCCACGATTACTATAACGACCGATGGTACGAGTTTACCGGGGTGCCCGCCGGATCGACCGATGGCGAAGGCTGGAACGGCATGTTCCACCCCGACGATCAGGAACGCGCCTGGTCGGTCTGGCGCCATTGTCTGGAAACCGGCGAAACCTATCAGATCGAATATCGGCTGAGACATCGCACGGGACAGTACCGCTGGGTTCTGGGCCGGGCCCAGCCGGTGCGGGACGACGACGGTCGCATCATCCGCTGGTATGGAAGCTGCACCGATATCCACGAGCAGGTCCTGGCTCGCGAATCTCTCGCGGAGTCACGCGAACATCTCGAAACCGCGGTCCGGGATCGTACCGCCGAGCTCGCCGATCTCTATACCAAGACCCCGGTCGCCCTGCATTCCCTCGATGCCTCCGAGCGTCTGGTCAGCGTCAGCGACCGGTGGCTAGCCTTCATGGGTTACGACAGCCGCGACGAGGTGATCGGACGCAAGATTCTGGATTTCATCTCCGCCGAAAGCCTTGCGGCGCACGATTCCCAGTATCGTCAGTCACTGTTCGAGTCCGGGGTCGTCGAAGACCTTCCGTATGTCTGCATCAAGAAGAATGGCGAACTCGCGGATGTTCTCATCTCGGCGCGCACGACGATTGCCCCCGATGGGACCGTGTCGAGAATCATGGCGTCCATTGTCGACGTGACGGAGCGGAAGCGCGCGGAAGCGGCTCGGGACATGGCAGAGTCGGCCCTGCGGCAGAGCCAGAAGCTCGAGACGATCGGACAACTCACGGGCGGCGTCGCGCACGACTTCAACAACCTGTTGATGGCAATCCGGTCGAGCCTCGAGCTTATGGAGCGCCGCCTGCCAGCGGGGGACGACAGGCTGGCCAAGCTCCTCGAGAATGCGATCCTGGCCACCGACAGGGGCGCCGGGCTGACGCAGAGAATGCTCGCCTTTGCCCGCAAACAGGAACTCGACGCCCAAGCGGTGAATGTCGAAGCCTTGCTGGAAGGGACGCGCGATCTTCTGGAGCGCTCCCTCGGTCCACAGGTGGAGATTTCCTATGCGATATCGCCGGATACGACAGAGGCGCACGTCGATGCCAATCAGCTCGAACTCGCGCTCCTGAACCTCTGCGTCAACGGCCGGGACGCGATGGACGGAAATGGCAGGCTCATAATCGCGCTCGACAACGTGGAATCCGGCGAGCTTGGCTCCGGCACGTACGTGCGTATTGCGATCACCGATACCGGCACGGGTATGGATGCCGCGACGCTGGCGCAGGCGATGGAGCCGTTCTTCACGACCAAGGGCGTTGGAAAGGGAACCGGGCTTGGCCTTTCGATGGTCTACGGGTTCGCCAGTCAATCGGGCGGCACGCTTCGCCTTTTGAGTGAGCCGGGCAAAGGCACGACGGCGGAGTTGCTTCTTCCCGTCGCGAAGGACGCGGTGCAGCGTCGTCCTGTCGAGTCCGTAGAAAGCCCAGTGTCGGCCTTACGGACGGAGAAAGCCACAATTCTTGCGGTCGACGACGACGTCCTTGTGCTCATGGGAACGGTCGGATTGCTGGAAGATATGGGCTACGAGGTCCTCAAGGCGAATTCGGGGAAGAAGGCTCTCGAGATACTCGCCACACGGGCGGATATCGACCTCGTCATCACGGATCATGCGATGCCGAAGATGACCGGGGTGCAACTCGCGGAGTTGATCCACGACGGACGCCCTGATCTCCCGATCATCCTTGCCACCGGATACGCGGAAATGCCGGAAGGTGGCGAACGACATATCTCCGTTCGACTGGAAAAGCCTTTTCCCGAGAAGCGATTGTCACAAGCGATTGCGCAGGCACTTCCGTCGGGAGGTTCGATCGTTTCTTCCTCTGATCGAAAGACCGGATAGACCAGCCAGATACCGCTGCGGGCAGTCTATCGACTAAAGGCAGGGCGCTGCGAAGGCACCAAATGGTAGTAGCTATGTGCGTTCAGTCTCGCCCGTTCCGGTCCTCCTTCCTTACCCAAGCCTTGAAGGCGTCCGCCCATTCGGGATGCCACCGGGAAAGGGGCGGACGGTTTTCGACAATGTCACCGGCCGCCCAGAGGATCCGGCGCTCGTCGGTGGCCCGGTTCACTTCACCGTCGGGGCACAGAATGTAAAAATCGTCTCGATCAAGAGCGTCCAGCATGAACGCGGCCGTCTGCTCCGGCGTCCAGGCGCCGTCGGGCTTCTCCGAGCGCCCCCCCGCAGTGAGCGGCGTCCATACGAAGCCCGGGATTAGAAGGCGCACTTCGACGCGGACATTGTCTTCACCGCGCAGCTCGTGCGCAAGCGCCTCGGCGAACACCTTTACGCCAGCCTTGGCGACGTTGTATGCCGGATCGCCTGGCGGTGTCGTGATGCCCTGTTTCGAGCCGGTGACGACGATGAGCCCGGCATCGCCAGAGCGGAGCATCCGCGCCCCAAAGCTCTGCGCGACGTGGATGACGCCGCTCAGGTTCGTGGCGAGCACGGCGTCCCACGCGTCGTCCTCGCCGAACATGGTGCTGCCCGGTTGCACGGCGGCGTTGTCCATTAACAAATGCACCGCTCCAAAACGCGCAAAGACCTCTTCTGCAAGGGTCTCGACCGCGGACCGGTCGGATACGTCGGTCTGCAGGCCCGCGATCTCGACCCCCGTCGGTGCAAGCTCGCTTCTTGCTGCGGCAAGACGATCCCCGTCCCGGTCGACCAGTACAATCCGCATTCCGGCCCCGGCAAACTGTCGGGCTGCCGCTAGCCCGATACCTGAGGCGCCTCCCGTCACGACAGCGACCTTATCTTTCGCAATCAAAGCGTGAGTCATGGTTCCTCTTGGTAGTGTCCCGGGGCGTGGTGTAGGAACTGGCGTCCACCTGCTTCTTCATAGCTGGTGTCGCTCGTTCATTGAGCG
>NZ_CANLTR010000049.1 GCF_947494055.1 uncultured Jannaschia sp.
CAACCGCATCGACGAACTCACGCCGTGGAATTGGCAGCCACGCTGAATGTCAACGGCGGTCACGCCGGACGGATACGGTTTTTCGTGACGCTATGGAGGAAGAGCGCTGTTGGAAGGTGCCCTTCGGTCGAGATCACGATAATCACATGGTTGTCGGGACCATTCGGAATGCATGCCATCGGACGGCAATGAGTGCGCTTGGCCGAGGTTGGGGTTGTCTCCGCTGTCGACACGGATGCGACTGCCGCAAGACGAGCTTCGAGACCGGACCCTGCGATACCTCCGAGCGTGATCTGCCGGATGGCGGCCGCAGCGCGCGTAGCGCCTCGATCATCCCGAAAGGGGTTCCGTCAACCATTCGTCCAGCTTCGACCACCGCTTTCGGCTCGAGACGTTCTTGACTGCGATCGCGACGGCCTTCGGCTGCCCGACGAGGACCACGAGTTTCTTGCCGCGCGTGACGCCGGTGTAGAGCAGATTGCGCTGCAGCATGGTGTAATGCTGGGTCAGGATCGGGATGACGACCGCTGGATACTCGGATCCTTGGCTCTTGTGGATCGTGGTGGCATAGGCGGGCACCAGCGTGTCGAGTTCGCCGAACCCGTAGGTGACCGGGCGCCCGTCGAAGCTGACGACAAGCTCACCCTCGTCGGGATCGACACCGTCCACGTAGCCGATGTCGCCGTTGTAGACCTCCTTGTCGTAGTCGTTCTCGATCTGCATGACCTTGTCGCCGGGCGCGAAGGTCCAGCCAAAGCGTTCGACCTTGTTTCCGTCCGAGGGATTGAGCGCGGCCTGCAGTTCGATGTTGAGCGATCGCGCGCCCACGCCTCCGCGGTTCATCGGGCAGAGAACCTGCACATCACGGATCGGATCGAGACCGAAGCGCTGCGGGATGCGCGTGCGGACGAGCTGCACGACCCGGGCCACCGCCTGTTCGGGATCGGCGGCCGGCACGAAGTAGAAGTCGGTATCCCCTGCGGGCTTGGCGAGATCGGGGATATGCCCGCGATTGATCCGGTGCGCGCTGGTGATGATGCGGCTCTGCGCCGCCTGCCGGAACACTTCGGTCAGCCGCACCACAGAGACGGCGCCCGAGGCGATGATGTCGGCCAGAACCTGGCCGGGACCGACGGACGGCAGCTGGTCGATGTCGCCGACGATCAGCAAGGCGGCGTCGTCGGGAACGGCGTTGAGCAGGGATTGCATCAGCAGGACGTCGACCATCGAGCTTTCGTCGACCACCAGGAGATCGCATTCGAGCGGATGCTCGAGGTTCCGCTTGAAGGCGAAGGCCCGGGGGTCGAACTCCAGGAGCCGGTGAATGGTCCGGGCGTCCATTCCGGTCGCCTCGGACATGCGCCTGGCGGCACGGCCGGTGGGCGCGCAAAGCAAGAGCCTCACCGCCTTCGCCTCCAGAATGCGCAGGATCGAATTGACGATGGTCGTCTTGCCCACGCCCGGGCCGCCGGTAACGACCAGCAGCTTGGAGCGGAGCGCCAGACGGATGGCCTCGGCCTGGCTCTCCGCAAGAGCAAGTCCGGTCCGGCGCTCGATCCAGGGCAGCGCGAGGTCCGCGTCGATCTCGGGCCAGGGCAGCGTCCCGGCGGAGATGCGCTGCAAACGCTCTGCGATCGCTTTCTCCGCACGGTACAGGCCGCCGAGGAAGATGCCGGGCACGCCTGCGATGCTGTCTGCGATCACGGCGCCGTCCGCCAGTTCCAGGTCCAGCGCCGTCCCGATCAGGTCTTCGGGAACCTCGAGCAGCTTCACTGCGAGGGCGGTCAGGTCGGCGACGGGCATCCCGCAATGACCATTTCCCATGGCTTCGCTCAAGGCGTAGGAGATGCCGGCGCGAAGGCGGATCGTCGCGGTTCTTTCGATCCCGAGCCTTTCGGCGATCAGGTCCGCCGTCCGGAACCCGATGCCGCGGATGTCGCGGGCGAGCCGGTAGGGGTTCTCGCTCATCACCTCGACCGCGTCGGTGCCGTAGGTCTTGAAGATGCGAACCGCCCGAGCCGTGCCGACGCCGTGCTGGTGAAGGAACACCATGATCTCGCGGATGACCTTCTGGTCCGCCCAGGCGGAGGTGATCCTCTCTGCGCGCCTGGGACCGATCCCGTCGACTTCCTGCAGGCGCTCCGGCGTGGCCTCGATGATGTCGAAGACATCCTTGCCGAAATGCTTCACCATGCGCCGTGCGTAAACCGGTCCGATGCCCCGGACCATCCCCGAGCCGAGATACTTCTCGATCCCCTCGATCGACGAAGGCGCCGACGTTTTCAGGAACCGCGCGCGAAACTGCAGGCCATGCGTTCGGTCGTTGACCCATTCGCCGGAGGCGGTCACCCACTCACCCGCGGAGATCGTTGCGGCGTGGCCAATTGTCGTGACGAGGTCGCGATGCCCACGGGCCTTCAGCCGCAGAACGCAGAAGCCGCTGTCCGCGCTGTGGAACGTGACGCGCTCGACCAGGCCAGCGAGCACTTCGCTGCCGGGTGGCGTCGCGCTGGTCGGGTCCTCGGTGCCGCATCAGGGTCTCGGTCCCGGTGGTGCGCCGTCGGACAGACCGGCGGCAGCAGAACCCGCGTCGCAGGGATTCGTCAGCTGCCGTAGCCGCGCCGGCCCTTGGCGCGGGCCATGTTCAGCAGAGCGGTGGCCGCTTCGCCTTCATCCGCGTGATGCTCGACAAGAACGCGGCCGCGATTGCCGATGCGACCCCACTCCCTGATCAGGCTTGCGCCGCCAAAGAGGTCGGGCTGCACCTGCATCAGATAGAAACGCCGCATGTTCCGCTCCGGATCGATCCGACGGAGCTTCAAGCGGGTCGGGAAAATCTCGCCCTGTTCATCGGCTGAAGACATCGCGCATGTTCCAACGATCCGCCTGTCATTGGCATGGTATGAGGGATTTTCGTCAAGCCTCTCGTCGGATCAGCTCCTGGGCTCGATGAGGAAGTCTTCAAGAGGGGTCCCGTTCTCGAGAGCCTCCTTGATCCAGCCTGGCTGACGTCCGAGGCCGGTCCAGGTCAAGAACGGATTTTCGGGTTGCCTGTACCTGGCCGATCAAAATGCACGCCTTTCCCACCGTGAAGAAACAGGAAGACGCCAATTCCGGGACGAAGGCGCTCGAGACGATGACCAGGCGGCCGGACATCGACCTTCTGATCACCGACGAGGCAATGCCTCGGATGACAGGAACAGAGCTGGCCAAGCAGGTGCGGGGTTCGCGATTGACTTTTTCATCTTCAAGGTGGCGCACACGGCGATGATGGCGGTATCCTTGGGTGGCCTCGACGCCTTGGTGTTTTTCGCCGGCATCGGCGAGAATGCCGCCCCGGTCCGCGATGGCGTGGTCGAGCGCCTGGCGATGCTGACGCGTTCGAAACATTTCGTCATCCCGACCAACGAGGTGAAGATGATGGCCATCCACGCGCGCGACCTTTTGGAGCAGGCATGATGCGCGGGCTGGTCGTCGGCGTCGCCAACAAGGAATCGCTCGCCGCGGGATGCGCGGTGGCGCTGCACGAGGCGGGCGCCGAGATCGCGCTTACCTACCTGAACGACAGGGCGCTTCCGCATGTGGAGCCGGTCGCGCTGGCCGTCGAGGCGCCGATCCTGCTGCCGCTCGACGTTACGAAGCCCGAGCAGATGGATGCCCTGTTCCGGACGATCGCCGAACAATGGGGCGCGCTCGACTTCCTTGTCCATTCGATCGCCTTCGCGCCCAAGGAGGATCTGCAGGGCCGCGTGCTAGACAGTTCGGCCGACGGCTTCGCAACGGCGGTCGACGTCTCGTGCCATTCGCTGGTTCGCCTCACGCGAAGGGCCGAACCGCTGATGCGCGAGGGCGGCGCCATTCTGACGATGAGCTTCTATGGCTCGGAAAAGGTCGTGCCCGGCTATGGCATCATGGGCCCGGTAAAGGCGGCGCTCGAGTCGACCGTCCGCTACCTGGCGCACGAGCTCGGGCCGCAAGCGATCCGGGTCAATGCGCTCTCGCCCGGTCCGGTGCGCACGCGTGCAGCGTCGGGCCTCAGTCATTTAGACCGACTGATGGAGGCGGCGGCCGCGCGCGCACCGATGGGCCAGCTCGTCACTATCGACCAGATCGGGGCAATGGCGACCTTCCTGCTGTCGCCCGCCGCCCGCTTCGTGACCGGGCAGACCATCTACGTCGATAGCGGCTTCAATATCTCGTCCGCGTAAGCGCGGCCCGGAACCAAGGCGGAATTCTCCCATGGCGACAGCATCACCAACAACGGAAAGTTCCGGTCTGCGCTGAACGAGCACAACAGCGCCTCGTCAACTTGATTTCGGTCAAGGACGCTTTGTGCCCGGATCGCTTATGCTTTCCCAAGCCAAGCTCGGGAGCGGCAGCATGCGGAACGCGACGATACTTCTTCTTGTGGACGCCGACGACCAACCGAGCGAATTGGCGCCGCTCCTGGACAGCGTCCGAGACCTGGGTATTCATCTCTCGGTGGTGGTCATGGGCGCGATGCCCCGAATGCCCGTCTACGCCTACGGAGCGGGGGAATACGGCGTCATCGCGTTCCCGGACGGCTGGACCGACAGTATCGAGGAGACGCGCGCGCGGCTCGAGGCGAATGCCACGGTACTCCGCGACGATCTCGGGCGGCAGGGCTACAGCGCCGAGGTGGAGGCGGTGATGGCAGAGCCCGTGGCGCTCGACGCGGAGGTCGCGCGGCGGGCACTGACCTGCGATCTCGTGGTAATTTCCGACGGGCTTCGCGACGAATCCGATGCACCCTCGCAGACGGCGCAGGCGGCCCTCTTCCAGATCCCTGTGGGCCTCCTGATCAACGGCGCGCGCCGGCCCCGAGCCCTGCAGCCCGAACGTGTCCTCCTGGCCTGGAACTCCGGGCTGCCCGCGGCCCGTGCCGCCCATGCGGCGCTGCCGCTGCTGCGGGAGGCAGAGGAGGTGACGGTCGCCGTGTTCGATCCGGTCGCCACGCCGTCGCGCGACGGCGAGAATCCCGGATCCGGCATGGCGCAGTGGCTCAGCCATCACGGCTGCAAGGTCGACGTCCAGCAATATCCCAGCGGCGGCATCGAGATCGGCCAAGCCATCCTCGACCGCGCCCGCGAGATGCAGGCCGACCTCGTCGTCATGGGCGCCTACGAGCATTCGCGGATGCGAGAACTGATCCTCGGCGGCACCACCCGGACGATGATGGCGCAGAGAGAGCTGCCAGTCTTGCTTGCGCATTGATCGCAATCCCAGGCTCTTGCAATTTTCTGCTGCACGAACCTGCTGACGCCACCGACAAGGACCGCCCCATGCGCCTCGCTCCCCTGATGCTCGCCACCTCGTTCCTCCTTCCTGCCTGTCAGCCGAACGATCCTCTACCGACGGAGGCCGACATCGACGCCACCCGCGGGCGGGTCCTCTTCGCCGAGAACTGCGCGCAATGTCACGACCCGGACGGTACCGGCGCAATCGGTCCGGATCTGACCGGGCTGTCCGCCGCCGCAGGTGGGACGTTCCCCGAGAACTACGTGATGGCCACGATCGACGGGCTGGACCGGCACGGTGATCCGGAGGCCGTCATGCCGGAATTCGGCGCGCGCGACCTGGGCGATACGGTCATCGTCGAGCATGACGGGCTCGGCACGCCGGTGCCGGCCGACCTGCTCGCCCTCACCGCGTTCCTGCGGAGCATTCAGGGCTGAAGCCCTATCCCAGTCAGACCGACATGCTGTGCCCCCCTCCGGCACCGTATAGGCGTCGTCCTCGACGGCCATCATTCAGACGAGGTGTTTTATGCCGGACCGGGCCTGAAGAGACCCCGCCCCGTCGAGCGCAACCGCGCCACGCCAGGCCGAGGCTATCGGCCCGGTCAGGGCGTGCACCGCGTCCCGATCCTCGAAGGCGGATGGATCAATGGTGAAGTCGCACAGAAGGCGCTCGATCACCTGAGCCCGGAGCCGATCCTCGGCGGTGAGGGCATGTCCGCGCACAGTCGCAGGTCGACCTTGGTACGCGCGCCAGTGGGCATTACGCGGCGCGGTCTGCGCATGACCCGCAGGCAGCCGCGAGATCGCGGAGGCGCCGAGCCCGATCGGCATTTCCGCCGTATTGCAGGTATAGCCCTGGAAGTTCCGTCGCAGCGTCCCCCTTCCGCTGCCATCCTCATGGGGTCGTCGGGGCGGGCGAGATGGTCGATGACGACGGTTCGGAAGCCCGCGTGGCAAAGCCGGCATGAAGCCAGTCGCGCGAGGTCGAGGCGCAGGCCGGCATCGGGCAGGTCGGCCTCGCTGATCGTCACCTGCCGCTTGGAGATCTAGGATCGGCAATAATTTTTGACCAGCAAATAATCTTCTTCTTGCGAGTCGACGCGGTGTCGCAGTCGTGGACTGATGGGCTTCCCGGCGACGGCCCGAAAGCCTCACGCCGGGCGGATGAACATGCGCTCGGTCTCGCCCTCCTGCCGGTCGTCTGCCCGGATCGTGCGGTAGGCGTGCCAGGTGGCGTGGCCGAGGACGGGAAAGACGACGATCAGGCCGACGAAAGCAGTCGCAACCGAGACCAGGAACAGGCCCAGCACGACGCCCCCCCAAGCCAGCATCACGGCAAGATTGTTCCATACCATCGCCATGCTGATCCCGAGCGCCGACAGCGCGTCGGTGCGTTCCGTGAGCAGCATCGGCACGGCGAAGATGCTGATGGCGAAGGCGAAGGCGGCGAAGAGCGCGCCGACCACGCTGCCCGTCAGAAGCAAGGCCCAGCCCGTC
The DNA here is from genome assembly GCF_947494055.1 of uncultured Jannaschia sp. Classification (GTDB taxonomy): domain Bacteria; phylum Pseudomonadota; class Alphaproteobacteria; order Rhodobacterales; family Rhodobacteraceae; genus Jannaschia. The sequence goes on from NZ_CANLTR010000049.1 coordinate 6,759, forward strand.
GGAGTTAGAAAAAGCATCGGCAACAACTCGTCGGTGCCGGGGAACGGAACGAGGCCGAAGAAGAGGGCATAGATCAGGACCGCCGATCGCTGCCAGAGCATGAAGAGCCCCAGCAGCAAGACACCCATGAAGAGCGCCTGATAGCTGGAGCGCGGCTTGACGAAGATCATTCCGGCCAGGCCGATCCGCCTGTTCTGTTCGAGATGGCGGCTTTTTTCGTAAAGGCCGCTGGCGATCAGCGGCCCGACGACCAGGAACCCCGCCAGCGCGGGAAAAAGCACGTATTCGTATCCGAACCGGAACAGGCCCCAGACGATGAAGGCGGAGAGGACGAAGACGCCGAACCCGTAAAGCAGGCTGGGAAGCGGGTTGGTGCAGAGGTCGGACCATCCCGCGCGCAGCCAGGTGAAGGCCGTGCGTCCAGGCAGATCGCGGGCGCGGGGGTTCGGGCGCGGGAGCGGCGGAACCACCTTGGGGATCATTCCGCCCGCATGGGGGTTGTCCGGGGGCGGCGGGTCGGTGCGATCGCTCAGCATGACGGTTTCGCCGCGCGCGGAAGGGCGGCGCCTTCTTTCTGTGAGGTGGCGAGGACGCAATCGGGCTGAGTGCCGATGGCGACGGTGACAAGGTGAGCGTTGGCCGCGGCGAAGCCCGCGACGAGCAGGATTGCGGCCGAGATGCCGATCATGCGCGGACGGGTCATTCGTCCGCCTCCGCGGCCAGATCCTGAAGGTAAAGCGTGAGCATCATCCGTTGGGCGGCAGAGAGCCGCATCTCGAATGAAGGCATCCAGCCCTGGCGCCCGAGATTGACCGTGGTGAACATCGTCGCATCGTCGCCGCCATAAATCCAGGTGTCGTCGGTCAGGTCGGGGGCGCCGAGGTCGCGGATTCCGCGGGCGTCCTCGCCATGACAGCTCACGCAATTCTCCGCGAAGATCGCCTCCCCCTCCGCCAGAACCTCCGGCGTGGCCTCCGTCTCGAGCCCGGAGAGGGATTGCACGTAATCCACGACCGCGCGGATCTGCGGCCGGGTCAGAATGTCCAATGCGCCGAAGGCGAGCATCTGGGCGATGCGGCTTTCCGGATGCGGGGCGTTGATACCGACGCGCAGCGTTTCCATGATGGTTTCCGCATCGCCACCCCAGAGCCAGGCGTCGTCGACGAGGCTGGGAAAGCCCGGACCGCCGGCCCCTTCCGTCCCGTGGCAGCCGGCGCAGTAATCGCCGAAGAGCGCCGGAGCGGTGGCGTTCACATGCGCCATGATCTCGGGGATTTCGCGGATCTGGTGAGCGGGCAGCTCGGTCAGCGGCGCCCGCCAGGTCTCGAGCTCCCGGTAGGCCCTGGCAACGCGGTCATCGACGACGAGTTGCTGATCATAGCCCAGAAGTCCCTTGGTATATGTGTGTACCAAGGGCCAGGCAGGCATCAGCACCCAGTAGACCAGCGCCCAGACGTGGCTGATGCCGATGGCCCACCAGATCACCCGCGGGACGCGCGTGTTGAGCTCGGTGATCCCGTTCCATTCATGACCGGTGGTCTCGTGCCCGGTCAGCGGATCGCGCTCTTTTACCGACATGGTCCCTCCTCGTCGTCGAGCACGCTTTTCGCGGCACGATCGAAGCGTTTTCCGAGGGACGGCCAGAAGGCATAGACCGTGATGCCCAGTGACAGGACCATCAGATAGATCAACCCGAAGGACTTGGCGAAGGCCGAGGTCCCTTCATACGTCAGTTCCATCGGTCAATCTCCTCTTGCCGCTTGTATTTCGGCCGGCAGGTCCGTCAGGCCGCCCAGAATCTGGAGGTAGGCGACGAGCGCGTCCATTTCGGTCAACTCGCCCGACCGCCCGTCGAAGTGCCGGATGTTGGTCTCTTCGCCGTAACGTTCCGCGACCCCGTCAGCCCAATCGGTGTCGGGCAGCGCCTGGCCACGGGCATCGGCGGCGGCGTTCACGATCTGGGCGTCGCCATAGGGCACGCCCACGGCGCGCAGAGCGGCGAGACGGTCCGGCAGGCTCCCCGTCTCGAGTTCCGCATCGAGCAGGAAAGCGTATTGCGGCATCACCGAGCCGGGCACCAAGGCGCGGGGATCGACGAGATGGCGCACCTGCCAGTCGTCGGAATATTTCTCGCCCACGCGGGCAAGATCCGGGCCGGTACGCTTCGACCCCCAGAGCATCGGGTGATCGTACTGGCTCTCGACGGCCAGAGAATAGGGGCCGTAGCGGTCCACCTCGTCCTGGAGCGAGCGGATCATCTGGCTGTGACAGGCATAGCAGCCTTCGCGGATGTAGATGTCGCGCCCGGCTTGCTCCAGCGGGGTGTAGAGCCGCATGTCGGGCGCGGCCTCGACCGTTTCGTCAATTGTGAAGAGGGGGGCGATCTCGATGAACCCGCCGACGCTCGCGGCGAGTATGATGCCGGCGGCGAGTGCGAAGGAGTGTCGCTCCGCTCGGTAATGGGTGCGCGCGTGCAGCTCGAAAAAGCGCGCGAAGGGCTTAAGGAGCTTTCTGAACATCGGCATCACTCCGCAGCCGGGATGGCGGGCTCACCCGCCTCCGACGCCGTTGGATAGTCGATCTGCGGAGCCCGGTACCCGACATTCCGGATCGTCATGACGACGTTGAAGGCCGCGAGGATCGCACCCACGAGGAACAGCGACCCGCCGATGACCCGGGCGACGTAGTAGGGGTACATCGCCAGCATCGTCTCGAGGAAGGAATAGGCGAGCGTGCCGCTCTCGGTGTAGGTGCGCCACATAAGCCCTTGGGTGATGCCGCTGTTCCACATCGCGAAAATGTAGATGACGGTCCCGGCCAGGGCGAGCCAGAAGTGCCACTCGACGAGCTTCCAGCTATACATCGTCTCCCTGCGCCAGAGCAGCGGCACGACGGTATAGATCGAACCGAAAGTGATGAGAGCGACCCAGCCCATCGCGCCCGCATGGACGTGGCCTACGGTCCAGTCGGTGTAATGCGACAGTGAATTGACCGCGCGCACCGCCATGAACGACCCCTCGAAGGTGGACAGCCCGTAGAACACCGCCGCCATCATCATGAACCGCAATGTCGCGTCGGTGCGGACCTTGTCCCAGGCGCCGTTGAGCGTCATCAGCGCGTTGCCCGCGCTGGCCCAGGACGGCACCAGCAGCATCACCGAGAAGGTCATGCCCAGCGTCTGCGCCCATTGCGGCAGGGCGGTGTAGTGCAGGTGATGTGACCCCGCCCAGATGTAGAAGAACACGATCCCCCAGAAGCTCAGGATCGACAGGCGGTAGGAATAGATCGGCCGCTCCGCCCGCTTGGGCAGGTAATAGTACAGCATGCCAAGAAACCCGGCGGTCAGAAAGAACGCGACAGCGTTATGGCCGTACCACCACTGGGTCATCGCATCCTGCACGCCGGCGAAGGCGGAATAGCTCTTGGCGGCGTCGAAGCTGGCGGGAACGGCCAGGTTGTTGACGATGTGCAGGATCGCCACGACCAGGATGAAGGCCATGTAGTACCAGTTCGCGACGTAGATATGCGGCTCGTTGCGGCGCGCCAGCGTGCGGACGTAGAGCACGAAGTAGACGACCCAGACGACCACCAGCCACAGATCGGCGTACCATTCCGGCTCGGCGTATTCCTTGGACTGGGTGACGCCCATCAGGTAGCCCGATGCGGCGATGATGCAGAAGAGGTTGAAGCCCAGCAGCACGAACCACGGCGAGACATGGCCGGCGAGCCGCGCCCGGCTGGTGCGCTGCATCACGTGGAAGGACGTGGCGATCAGGGCGTTGCCGCCGAAGCCGAAGATCACGCCCGAGGTATGGACCGGTCGCAGACGCCCGAAGCTCGACCAGGCGGCGTCGAAGCGGAGGTCGGGCCAGGCGAGCTGCGCTGCGACCCAGACCCCCATCCCCATGCCGATCACCGCCCAGGCGAGAGAGATCAGAATGCCGGCCTTGGTCGGGTCGTCATAGTACTCCGCCGAGCGATCCTCGGTCGGCTCGTCGTGATAGAGCGCCTCCCCGGCGAGGAAGAACAGCGTCGCGGCGAAGAGGAGCGTGATCCAGCCATGCGCGCCCATCGGATCGCCGTGCCCGGCGACGGCCATGGCGAAGCCTGCGACGGCGACCAGGCCCGAGATGAACATGGCGCTCTGTCGCTCAGCGACGGTCAGACGCGTCATCATCTTGCGGTCTCCTTTCTTGGCGGAAGCGGCTCGTCCCGGCCGTCATGCAGGATGCGCTCGGCATCGCCTGCGAGGTCGTCGTATTGCTGGGCCCGAAGGCTCCAGAAGAAGGCGCCGAGCCCGGCGGCGCCCATCACCAGGGTGACCGGGATCAGCAGGTAGAGGATCGTCATGCCGGCACCTCCTGGAGCGTCGAATCTCGCGCCGATGGTCTCGTTTCACGCCTGTTCAGCCGCAGTGAATTCGCCACCACCGCGATCGACGAGGCCGACATCGCAATGGCGGCGATCAGCGGCGTGACGAGACCGGCCGTGGCAAGCGGCACGGCGATGCAGTTGTAGAGGATCGCGAGGCCGAAGTTCTGCCGGACGATTTTGGCCGTGCGCTTGGCGATTTTCCACGTCAGGGGCACAGCCTCCAGATCGTCGCGCAAAAACACGAAATCCGCGGCCGCACGACCGGCCTCGGACGCCGAGGCCGGCGACATCGACACATGCGCCGCGGCCAGCGCCGCGGTGTCGTTCAGTCCGTCGCCCACCATCAACGCGCGATGACCGGCGTCGCGCAGCGCATCAAGTCGGGCGATCTTGCTGGCGGGTGTCAGCTCGTGGCGCGTCTCCGCGATATCGAGCCGGGCAGCGATCCGCGCGACGGCGGACGCAGCGTCGCCCGACAGGATCTCGCTGGACAGGCCCCGCCGGGCCAGCGCCGACACCGCCTCCACCGCACCGTTGCGCAGGCTTTCGGATAGCGGAAGGCGCAGCATGGCTTCCCCCTCGAAGGCGAAGGCTGGTCCGTCGCCCTCCGTCAGGCCGGTTGTGATCTCGGCCACCCAGGAAGAACGGCCGAGCCGCGCACGCCGCCCACCGATCAGCCCCTCCACGCCGAATCCCGGACGCTCCGCTACATCCTCCAGCGCCAGATTCGGGGCAGGGAGGCGCGCGGCGATCGCGCGCGCCGCGGGATGCGCCGAGCGTGCGGCCAGCGCCGCCAGCGCCGCTTCGGTCGCGGTCTCCATCGCGGGCAGGGGCGCGAGCGCCGGTGTCCCGGTGGTCAGCGTGCCCGTCTTGTCCCAGACGACGCGGTCGATGCCCGCCAGACGCTCCAGCGCGGAACCGTCCTTCATCAGCACGCCCTCGGCCATCAGCCGGCCCGCCGCGACCACATGCGCGACCGGCACGGCCAGCGCCAGGGCGCAGGGGCAGGTGACGATGAGCACGCTGATCGCCACGAAGGCGGCGCGCTGCCAATCGCCGGTCGCAGCCAGCCAGCCTGCGAAGGTCACCAGAGCCAGCAGATGGATGAGCGGCGCATAGAGCCGCGCCGCGCGGTCCGCGATCCGCACGTAGCGCCCGCGTCCCGCCTCGGCGGTGGCCAGCATCCCCATCATCTGCGCGAGGAAGCTCTCGCTCACCGGGCGCAGCGCGACCGCGTCGACCGGGCCAGTCAGGTTCAGCGCGCCAGCCTCGACCTCGAAGCCCGCCGCCACTGCGACCGGGCGCGACTCGCCCGTCACCAGCGCCCGGTCGAGGTCGCTGGCGCCCGCGACGATACGGGCATCGACGGGCAGGCGCTCGCCCGCCGGTATCCGCAGGACCATCCCCGGCACGATCGCCTCGACCGCGACGGGCCGGAGCGCGCCGGAGGGTGCGACCTCCAGCGCCTCGCGCACCGCGAGCCGTGCGAGCCCGGTCATCGCGCTCCGCGCCCGGTCGCGCATCCGGTGATCCAGATAGCGCCCGATCAGAAGGAAGAAGGTCAGCGTCACCGCCGCGTCGAAGAACACTTCCTGGCCGCCATGCGCCGTCTCGAACAGGCTCAGCGCCAGCGCCAGCGTGATCGCAAGCGCGATCGGCACGTCCATGTTCATGCGCCCCGTCCGCAGCGCTCCCCAGGCCGAGACGAAGAAGAACCGCCCCGCATAGGCCACGACCGGCAGGGCGATCAGGGCCGAGATCAAGTGGAACGTCTCGCGCGTCGCCCCGCCTGCCCCGGACCAGACGGCCACCGACAGAAGCATGACGTTCATCGCGCCGAAGCCCGCGACCGCCACGGCGCGCAGCAGCGCCTGCGCGGTCCCGTCGCTTGTCTCGCCGGAGAGGTCGGCCTCGTCGATCCGGGTGGCGGGATGCCCGATCCGGTTCAGCTCTGCCAGGATGGTGTCGAGGGCAGCACCGCCCCATGCGGGCGTCACCGTGATCCGGCACAGCGTCAGGTTGGCGCGCGCGCTTGCCACGCCCGGAAGCTTCGCCAGCGCATGTTCGATCGACGCCACGCAGCCACCGCACCGGATGGAGGGTGCGGACAGCGTGATCTTTTCGATCCTGGCGGAATTGTTCGAAGCGGAAACAGGCACGACGACGTCCGAAAGCTGAATTCATGCCCCCCTATCGCGCGTCTCGCTCCCCATTCTTGATCCAGGTCAAATCGTGTGAGGACTGACGGGGTTATCTTCGGCATCGGTCTCAAAATCGTTCAGTCACAGGAGGCGACCGGGTGCAGACGCCCACCGGAGTAGTCGAGGAACGCAACAGCCCTGCGTTGCGCTTCGAGGTTCTGATCTCGGGACAGGAGCAGGTCTGCCATGAACTGGAAGCGCTGGCGGACACGCTCCCTGACCGCATCGACACCTTGGCAGCGACGGTTCTGGCCGAGGAACTCTATCCAACCTTGCGCGCGTGCCAGGATCTCGAAGAAGCGCGGATCTTTCCCGTAATTCTCGCAAGCGACGCCGGGCTCGAAGTCACAATCGCGCGCCTCAGGGCGGAGCATATCGAAGACGAGGACCATGCCGTCATGGTCGCGGAAGCCGTCATGCGTTTTGTCCGCGATCCGCGCCGCGCCGACGCCGACCGCCTGGGCTTCCTGATGCGCGGCCTGTTCCAGCCGCTCAGGCGGCACTCAGCCTTCGATCGCGACGTTGTCCTACCGCTTTACCGTCGACTGGAGTTGATCTGATCTTTAACGTCAGATTGCGGCAGCGCGCTTCAGTGCATCGAGATCCTGCACCGTGACATGACGCGCCCTCTCGATCTCGATCATTCCGTCTCTACGCAACCTGGTGAGTTGGCGGCTGATCGTCTCGATCGTAAGGCCGAGGAAGTCGGCAATGTCGGAGCGGCTGAGCGGCAGATCGAAACGTGACGAATACCCGTCGTCCTGCGGCCGCACGTGGCGCGCGATCATCAGCAGGAACGACGCCACCTTCTCGGCGGCACTCTTTCGGCCGAGCGTCATCATCCAGTCGCGCGCATCGTCGAGTTGGCGCAGCGCCTGTCTGTGCATTCGGTTCTCGAGGGCGGGCGCGTCGGCCATCATCGCCTCGAGCGCATGGCGCGGGAACGAACAGAGCCGCACGTCGGTCGCCGCCTCGACCAGGACATCGCTCTCCTCGGCGAAGGGGCGACCCAGGAAATCGGGCGCGAACTGCAGTTCGACCACCTGCTGGCGCCCGTCCGCCAGCAGCTTCGACAGCTTCACCACCCCGCTGAGGATGTTCGAGCAATGCTCGGACCGATCGCCGACCGCGACGAGCGTCGTGCCGGCACCGTGCTCGTGGCGGCTGCTCCTGCGTCCGAGACGCAGAAGCTCGTTTGAATCAAGTGCGCCGCAGATCCCGCGATGGCGCGCCTCGCAGGCGCGACACAGCACAGGGACGTCGGCGTTGTGAATGTCTTGGCGCATCGTGTCGTCCTCCGCACGCCAAGCTTAGCGCGTCATGGCCGCCGGTTCGAGGCGCCTCCACTAAATAGGTATCATAAATACCATTTAATTTGATCTGCATCAAGAACGCCGATTCAAACCGGGCGTAGGCGGGTGGCATCCGAAACAAGCACGACGAGGAAATGCGCCATGCTCAGGACGACGATCACTGGACTGGCCCTTGCGGCGATGTCCGCCACCGGCGGTTTCGCGGAGACGCATGAGGTCCGGATGCTAAACCGCGGCGAGGGCGGGGAGGTCATGGTCTTTGAACCGGCCTTCCTCCAAGTCGCGCCGGGCGACACCGTCAAGTTCCTCGCCGCCGATCGCGGGCACAACGCCGAGAGCATCCTCGAGATGACGCCGGAGGGCGCGAACGCCTTCAAGGGCCGGATCAACGAGGAGATCGAGGTCACGCTGGAGACCGACGGTCTCTACGGCATCAAGTGCCTCCCACACTACGCCATGGGCATGGTGATGACCGTTGCAGTGGGCGACGTGTCGGAGGTCCCTGGAGAGTTCCTCGCCGGCCGCATCCCGCCCAACGCAATGGAGCGCTTCGTCATGCAGATCGAGGAGCTCGGTCTCTGACCTTGCCCGATCGCCCCGCCCCACGTGGGCCGGGTCCCTGAACTGTTGTGTGGAGGACGCAAGATGAAGACCGGCGATCAAGAACGGACGATCGCGGCGGACGGTGGCCGGAGGGCCTCCTGTCCAACGACCACCCGCCGCGGCATGCTGCGCGGCACGGCCCTGGCTGGTGCGGCGGCGCTTACCGGGACGCTCGCCCATGGCGCTCCCGCCCGCGCGCCGCTGCCCCGCTCGCACATGGCCGGAGCGTCCGTCGTCAAGGCGCAGGCCGACGCCATCGCCCACGCCGCGCCGGCCGACCTGTCGGGGCTGGAGCACGTCCGCCAGCGCCTCGTGCCGCCGCCAAACGCGCCCGAGCACGAGCAGGTCGCGAGCGGCCCGCCGAAGGTCGTCGAGATCGAGATGACGATCCGCGAGCGCCTGATGGTGGTGGACGAGGATACCGGCGCCAGCATCTGGGCGCTGACCTACGAGGGCTCGGTCCCCGGTCCGCTCATCGTCGTGCACGAGGGCGACTATGTCGAACTGACGCTGCGCAACCCGATGAACAGCATGCTGGAGCACAACATCGACTTCCACGCCTCCACCGGAGCGCTTGGCGGCGGGGCGCTGACGCATATCTATCCCGGCGAGGAGACGGTGCTGCGCTGGAAGGCGACAAAGCCCGGCTGCTTCACCTATCATTGTGCGCCCGGCGGGGCGATGATCCCCTACCACGTCTGCCACGGCATGAACGGGGCGATCATGGTCCTGCCGCGCGACGGCCTGAAGGACGGTCAGGGCAACCCGCTGCGCTACGACCAGATCGCCTATATCGGCGAGCAGGACTACTACCTGCCGCGGGACGCGAGCGGCGGCTTCGTCCAGTACGCCACCGCCGGAGAGGACTACGCCGACAGCCTTGCGGCAATGCGGACGCTGATCCCGACCCATTCGGTCTTCAACGGGGCCGTCGGCGCCCTGACGGGGCGCGGCGCGATCCGGTCGGCGGTCGGCCGGACGGTGCTGATGATCCACAACCAGGCTAACCGCGACTCACGGCCCCACCTGATCGGCGGGCACGGCAACCACGTCTGGGAGACCGGATCGTTCAGCGACGCGCCGCTGACCGGGCTTGAGACGTGGTTCTGTCGCGGCGGATCGGCCATGGCGGCGATGTACACCTTCGAGCAGCCGGGCACCTATGCCTACGTCAACCACAACCTGATCGAGGCCGCGCTGCTCGGGGCCGAGGCGCATTTCGTCGTCGACGGCGAATGGGACAACGACCTGATGGAGCAGGTCGTGCCGCCCCGACCGATCGGCGCCTGAGGGAGGAACAGGATGATGCCCGGATGAACGGTTAAATCGGGCATCGACGTTTGCCCCGCAACGACCTTGGCCCCGCCCGCATCCGGGCGAGCGCCGCGCTCAACGACGAGCGACCGACAAGTGGATGAAGCGAGAGGGCATATGCTGGTCAGGACTCTTCTGCCAAAGGTCCGGGATCGGATGCGCTGCATCGACGAGGATGCGGCGCTTCTGGAGGGGGCACGGCTGCTGGACGACGATTACGACATGCTCGTAATCCGTGACCGGCAAGGCAGGATGATTGGCGTCCTCACCAAGAGCGATGCCGTCCGGAAGATGGGGCACTGCGCGGGCGCGAGCTGTACGGCGCCCGTTGCCGAGGCGATGTCCCGCGCTGTCGTCTGCATGACGCCGGACGAGCAGCTTGGGAATTGCTGGCAGACCATGAAGGATCGCGGCTTGAAGAATGTCCCCGTCGTCGATCCGGACGGCATGCCGCTGGGCGTCCTGAACGCTCGTGACGTCCTCCAAAGCCTTTGGGAGGATGTCAGGCACGAAGAGGACTTGCTGTTCAACTACGTGATGAACGTGGGTTACCGCTAAAAATGAACTTCCGACGGATGCGCTGACATAGACGTCGGCCCCGCGGGGAAACGCCTCGGCAAGCGTTTCCCCGGAGCACCCGCTCCGTGTTCCAACCTTGATCCACGATAGCCCTGGACGATCAGGGCAGCGGCGAGACGCCGATCACCACCGGGTGAAGCGCGAGGAGCGCCGCGTAAAGCGCCGCCGCGAGGGCGAGCCGAGGCGTCGCGCCCGAAAGCGATGCCAGGCGCGGCAGGCGCGGGCCAGCGGCGACCGCGCGACGCAGCGCCGTCCAGCGCGCCGCTCCCATCACGCGCTGCCTGCGCCGGTCAACGATCCGCATCCCCAAGAGGGCGAAGCCCGCGAAGGTGCCGAATAGGAGGACATGCGCCAGATCGCCGTTCGGCACCATGTGGCTCGCCGACCAGAGCGCCAGCGCGACGAGCAGCGGGTGTCGCAGCCAGCGCACGATGCCGGGCCTCGACGGATCGAACGTGCTCGATTCGCCACCGAACGAGAACGGGTTCGGCCGGGCGATGGCGAAGGCGGCGATGAGGCAAGTCAATGTCATGGCGGTGAGCGGAACGTAGGTCTGCCATGCCAGGCGGGGCCAGAGTTCCACATAGGGAGCGCGCCCCGTCACGGCGATCAGCCAAACCAGGGCGGTGAGCGACAGGGCCGAATAGACAATGCCGAACCCGCCCGGTCCGAGCAGGCCGACGAGCCGCGCGCGGACGGCCGGGCGCAGCGGCACCGAATGGCTGAGGAAGAACGCGACGAAGGCGGCCGCTAGCTCGGCCCAGCCCATCACGGCTTCGGGCGCAGCAGCATCGGGCCGTAGATTGCGGCGAACCCGGCGAAAGCGGCGATCCAGAGGGTCCCCGACACCGCGTGGAGCCCCGATGCGGCCGCAGGCCAGAGCCCAGCCCCGAACCGCACGAGGGTCGCGCCGATGACCGCCAGATAGATTGCGGTCGTCGCCGGGCCGGCACTGAGCGCGCGCCCGGTATGGCCCAGCGTGGCGCGAGTCATCACCGCCAGCGTCATCAGCCCGACCGCCCCGGCCATCCACAGATGCTGCGCGGCCGCCGGCGCGACGCGATCCGGCGCGAGGATCGCTGCCCCCATCACCAGCGCGCCGAGCGGCAGGAACGCGTAGCCGGCATGGAGCACCCAGACCAGCGGCTCGACCCGGGTCCAATGCCCCCGCCAGCGCGCCAGCCGCAGGACCTGCAACCCGCCGGCGACGATCAGCGCGGCCCCGGTTGGGACGTGCCAGGGCCATGCGACCCAGACCAGAAGCGCCGCGGCCGTCACGGCTAGCGACACCTTGTCGAAGCCCTGCATGGGCGGCGACGGGCGCGCGTCCACGCCCTGCTTCACCAGCCAGTTCCGGGTGAAGCTCGGGACGATCCGGCCGCCGACGAACGCGATCATCATCAGGCCGGTCGCAAGGCCCAGCCGCGCGCCTGCGCCGACGCCGCCCTCGACGTGGAACAGACCGTTCGCGGCCGCGAAGACGGCGAGCAGCGCGAGGACCGGCAGGTTCCGCCAGTTCCGCCCCGATACGACCTCGCGCAGGAGCACGGCGCCAAGGCAGACAGGGAAGGCGAGGTCGAGGGCGCCGGCCGCGAGCGGGCCGATCCAGATCGAGGTCCCGACGCCCACGCGCCCCGCGAGCCAGAGCAGGGCGAGCGCGCCAAGCCCCCATCCCGTCACCGGCAGCCGCCCCGTCCAGTTCGGCACCGCCGTCAGGAGGAACCCACCAATCACGGCGCCGAGATACCCGAAGACGAAGGCATGCGCGTGCCAGGCCACGGGGTCGAAGAGAGTGGGCAAGGGGGCGGCGCCCGACAGCATCACGATCCAGACCACCATGGCGACGGCGGCCCAGAGGCCGCCGAGGAGGAAGAACGGCCGAAATCCGAAGCTCAGCACCGCCGGCCCGGCCCAGTCGCGCATCCGCTCCGCCGTGCCCGCGCTCACGGCACGCCCCGACGGTTGCGCAGCCGGCTCAGGACGGTCCCGTCGCTCGTGCAGGTGAAGCGCACCCGCCAGTGCGCCGACCGGAAGGTGACGCGGAACCGGCCCGCATCCTCGTCCTCGCCCGTCTCGTAGACGCTGGTTACGCCGCCCTCGCGCATCTGGCGACGCAGCTCGGGCGGCGCCATCTCTAGCAGCGGGGCCAACTCGTCCGCCGGAACCTCGACCCCCGCCGCGTTGATATCCAGCTTCACGACCGCGCTTCCGCCACGGACCGCGCGCGCGGCGCCAGCGTGCAATCGGCCAGCGTGTAGCCGTCGAGCCGGGCAAGGAACGCCTCCTCGGCCTCAGCGAAGAAGTGCTTCAGACGACATTCCGGCGTGATCACGCAGTCTCCGCCATCGGCGCGGAAGCACTCGACCAGCGCCTGCTCGCGCTCGAGCACCCGCACCACCGCGCCCAGCCCGATCCGCCCCGCCGGTCGCGCGAGCATCGCCCCACCGCCGACGCCGCGCCGTGTGGTCAGGAACCCGGCAGCGGCCAGCACCGCCATCGTCTTCGTCAAGTGATGGCGAGAGATACCGAACTCGTCGGCGATCTCGGCGGTCGAGAAGGCGCGATCGGGCTCGCTCGCAATCCGCATCAGGGCTCGGAAGCCGAAATCGGTGAAGGAAGTCAGGCGCATCGGACGTCCTCGGGGCTTTACGGCGGCGTTTGATTGGCATAAAATAGTATTACGGATACCTATTCAAGGCCGAATGCCATGTCCGCTTCCGTCCCCGCGCGCCGGGAGGTCGTCACGCTCCGGCCAGAGATCACCCGCGCTCTGATGGACCAGACCGGGCTCGACGACGCGGCGCTGACCCGCCTCGTTCATGCGTTCTACGACCAGACCCGGCGCGATCCGCTTCTGGGGCCAATCTTCGCCGAACGGATATCCGACTGGGGACCGCATCTGGACCGCATGGTCGCGTTCTGGTCGTCCGTCGCCCTGATGACAGGCCGCTATCACGGTTCGCCCATGCGCGCGCATCTTTCTCTGCCCGTGGAGAAGGCCCATTTCGACCGCTGGCTCGACCTGTTCTCGCAGACGGCCCGGGAAACCTGCCCGCCGGAAGGTGCCGCGCACATGATCGAGCGGGCCGAGCGCATCGCCGCTTCGATCCACGGCAACATCATCGACAGGCGCGACGGCTACGGCTGCTCCTCGACGCCGCCTGACCTGAGACTGGCATGAACGGAACGCCTAAAGCCGCAAACCATGTCCCACGGGCGGTCTGGGTGGCCTGCGGTGCCGTCTCGCTCGGCCTCGGGATGATCGGCGTTCTGCTGCCGCTCATACCGACGACACCGTTTCTCATCGTGGCGGCTTGGGCTTTCGGAAAAGGATCGCCCGCCCTGCGGCGCCGCTTGATGGATCATCCCCGCGTCGGAGGAGCGCTGCGCGATTGGGAAGCGCACGGGGCGATTGCGACGCGCTACAAGGTGTTTGCGTGTATTTCCATGGCGGTGGTCCTGGGGCTTGGCTTGCTGGTGAAACTGCCGCCTTCGATTCTGGGCCTTCAGGCTCTTGTTCTGGTGGGGGCGATGCTTTTCATCCTGACGCGGCCCAGTCCGGGTGGGCAAGGCGAGTGACCGGGTGGAATGTGATCTCGCGTCAGCGTTCTTTATTACCGCGCTCTGAATTCTACACGTCAATGTCCGGATGGCGCGTACGAGCTTGCTGACATCCTGCCAAACAATGTGCCCTCGAATTTTGCTTTGCCAACCGGGATTTCACTTTCGCACATAAATAGGGCAGAGGGTGTCTGCTGTGCTTGTCGGCACGGCGATCTGTGATGCGCGTCGATCAGGATGAGATACGAGCGACAATCTGGATGAGAACGGGCCGCCGAACCCGGACCGCAGGAAGGGCGTAGCCCGACCGAAGGTCCGGGTTCGGCGGGG
>NZ_CANLTR010000050.1 GCF_947494055.1 uncultured Jannaschia sp.
GGATTCTCCTTCGATCTGACCGTGATCTGGGCGGGGATCATCGCCTTCGCGGTGCTCGTCTACGTCGTCCTCGACGGCTTCGACCTCGGGCTCGGCATGCTCTTCGCGACGGAGCGGCACCGCCACGACCGCGACGTGATGATGAACACGGTGGCGCCGGTCTGGGACGGTAACGAAACCTGGCTCATCCTGGGGGGCGGTGGGCTCTTCGCGGCGTTCCCGCTGGCCTATTCGCTGATCCTGCCGGCGCTCTACGCGCCGATCATCGCGATGCTGCTCGCGCTGATCTTCCGCGGCGTCGCGTTCGAGTTCCGGTGGCGCACCGAGCGTTGGCGGGGGGTCTGGGACATCGCCTTCATCGGCGGCTCGGCAATGGCGGCGCTGGCGCAGGGCATCACGCTGGGCGGATTGCTGCAGGGGATCGAGATCGACAAGGCCGGACGCATCTACGACGGCGGCTGGTGGGACTGGCTCACGCCGTTCTCGCTCACCGTCGGCGTCGCGGTGATGGTGGGCTACATGCTGCTCGGGGCGACGTGGCTGGTGATGAAGACGACGGACGACCTGCAGGAGCGCATGCGCAAGCGGGCCTGGCCGCTCGGCGTCGGGACGATCGGTTTCATCGGGCTCGTGAGCCTGTGGACGCCGTTCCTGCAGGAGGGCTACTACAACCGCTGGTTCGCGGATTGGCGCATCGCGCTGGCGGGGCTGGTCGGGCTGGCGGTCCTCGGTATCGCCGCGCTCATGTTCAAGTCGCTGACCGTGCACAAGCACGAATACCGGCCCTTCGTGCTGTCGCTGCTGCTCTTCGTGCTGTGCTTCGGCGGGCTCGGCGTGTCGATGTTCCCCTATATCGTGCCCACCGAGGTCACGATCTGGGAAGCCGCCGCGCCGCGGGCGAGCCAGATCTTCATGCTGGTCGGCGCGGCCATCCTGCTGCCCGTGATCCTGACCTACACGGCCTATGCCTATTGGGTGTTCCGCGGAAAGGTGGACCCGGATTCCGGGTATCACTGATGTCGCCGCGACTCCGCAGGTTTCTATGGTTCGTCGGGATCTGGGCGGCCTCCGTGCTCGTCCTCGGCTTCGTGGCCTGGGTCATTCGTCTGGCGATCGTCTGACGGCGGACCTCTCGCAGGCCGGCTTCGCAATCCTGTTCCGATCCGTCCCGTATCGGAGGCTCGAGACCCGACGCGAGGTCCACCATTCGGAAGCTGGAGAACGCGACGCGCGGCGCCGCCCGGACCGGGCCGCACCTTGCATCGCGCCGCCGCCCGGCTTATCTCGCCCTCGGTTCGCAAAAGGAAGCGGTGACGATGGCTACCACCAACCCCGTGCAGTTCATTCAGCAGACCCGTGCCGAGATTGCGAAGATCGCCTGGCCGACGCGACGCGAGGTGATCCTGACGACGGTCATGGTCTTCCTGCTCGCGATGCTGGCGGCGACGTTCTTCTTCCTCGTCGACCTCGTCATCCGGACCGGTCTGACGACCCTGCTCGAGTCGTTCTGACAGGACGATTTCCTTGCGGTCCTGGGCGCGGGGCCAATGGCCTTGAATCCCCGGCATCCGGACGTTAGACGGCCGCAAACCCGACGATTGACGGCGCGCATCGATTCGAGATGGGCGCTGTTTCATATTTTGGACGGTCCCGACCCGGACGAGCGGGCGGCCCCAGCGGAGAGGCGCGAGCGAGAGATGGCGAAGCGGTGGTATTCGGTCAGCGTGCTGTCCAATTTCGAGAAGCGCGTCGCCGAGCAGATCCGGCAGGCGGTGGCCGAGCAATCCCTCGAGGACCAGATCGAGGAAGTGCTGGTACCGACCGAGGAGGTCCTCGAGGTGCGCCGCGGCAAGAAGGTCACGTCCGAGCGGCGCTTCATGCCCGGCTACGTGCTCGTGCGGATGGAGATGTCCGACGAGGGCTACCATCTCGTGAACTCGATCAACCGGGTCACCGGCTTCCTCGGGCCGCAGGGCCGGCCGATGCCGATGCGCGACGCCGAGGTGAACCAGATTCTCAACCGCGTCCAGGAAGGCGAGGAGGCGCCGCGCAGCCTCATCACCTTCGACGTCGGCGAGGACGTCAACGTGACCGACGGTCCGTTCGAGGGATTCTCGGGCGAGGTCGAGGAGGTCGACGACGAGGCGCAGAGCCTCAAGGTCTCGGTGTCCATCTTCGGCCGCGCCACGCCGGTCGAGCTGAAATTCACGCAGGTCTCCAAGGCTTCGTGATCGGACGTGGGAGGCGAGGGCGCGGCCGATAGGCGGCCCGGACCGAACCACGGCAAGGCGCCCCGAACGGGGCATGTGTAGGGGGGACGTCGTTCCCCGCCGAATAGGAGAGAGCCAATGGCGAAGAAACTCGTCGGCAAGATGAAGCTGCAGATCAAGGCCGGGCAGGCCAATCCCAGCCCGCCTGTCGGCCCCGCGCTCGGTCAGCGCGGGATCAACATCATGGAGTTTTGCAAGGCCTTCAACGCCAAGACGCAGGACATGGAGCCGGGCGCGCCGTGCCCGACCGTGATCACCTACTACCAGGACAAGTCCTTCACGATGGACATCAAGACGCCGCCGGCGTCGTATTTCCTCAAGAAGGCCGCCGGACTGAAGCCCGTGGGCAAGCGCAACCGCCCGAAGGGCGCGGTGCAGCCGGGCCGCGAGACGGCCGGGACCGTGAGCGTCGCGCAGGTGCGCGAGATCGCGGAGACGAAGATGAAGGACCTGTCGGCCACCGACATCGAGGCCGCGATGAAGATCGTTCTGGGCTCGGCGAAGTCCATGGGTATCGAGGTACGGTAATGGCCAAGCTTGGAAAACGCGCAAAAGCCGCTCGCGAGGCGTTCGCGGGCAAGGAGAACATCTCCGTGCAGGAGGCGGTCGACCTGATCAAGGCGAACGCCAAGACGAAGTTCGACCAGACGGTCGAGATCGCGATGAATCTCGGCGTCGATCCGCGCCACGCCGACCAGATGGTCCGCGGTGTCGTCTCGCTGCCGAACGGCACCGGCAAGGATGTCCGCGTCGCCGTCTTCGCCCGCGGTCCGAAGGCCGAGGAGGCGCTCGCCGCCGGGGCCGACATCGTCGGTGCCGAGGACCTGATGGAGACGGTGCAGTCGGGCAAGATCGAGTTCGACCGCTGCATCGCGACGCCCGACATGATGCCGATCGTCGGCCGGCTGGGCAAGGTTCTGGGCCCGCGCAACCTGATGCCGAACCCGAAGGTCGGCACGGTGACGATGGACGTGGCGCAGGCCGTCAAGGACGCCAAGGGCGGCCAGGTCCAGTTCAAGGCCGAGAAGGCGGGCGTGGTCCATGCCGGCGTCGGCAAGGCCAGCTTCGACGCGGCCAAGCTGCGCGAGAACGTGCTGGCCTTCGTCGACGCGGTCTCGAAGGCGAAGCCGTCGGGTGCGAAGGGGAACTACCTCAAGAGCATCTCGCTCAGCTCCAGCATGGGCCCGGGCGTCAAGATCAACGTCGAGAGCGCGACTGGCAACGAGTGAGCCGCTCGACGACGCGAACTTGATGGGGGCGGGCCTGCGGGTCCGCCCCTCGTCGTTTCAGCCGTCGCCGCCTGCGGTCGCGGCGCCGGCGGCCGCGGCCAACCCGCGCCGCGCCGCGTCGAGCGTTCCCGGCGATTGCCGGGCAGCGGCGAGCGACGCGTCGAGGTCACGTCCCTCGATAGCCGCAGCCGCAAGCTCCGACAGGGCGTAGCTCCGCGCATGCGCGGGGCCGCCGAGCGCGGCCCGGGCGAGCGCCATCACGTCGAGCTGGTCGAAATGGGAGCCGAGCAGGCCCGCCCCCGCGACGGCTTCGCCGTCGGCATTGGCGCGGCACGCCTCGGCATCCGACGAGAAGAAGGATTGGCAGAGCGACGGCCGTGCCTCGTAGGCGCGGCAGGTGCGGCTGTCCGGATCGAGCGCGGGGCAGGCGGCCGGGTGCCAGGCGCGGCCGTCCGGACGGCCCGCGAGCGGTGCGAGCGCCGCATGCATCCGCCGGGCCTCGTTCTCGGTGATCGTTCCGCCGTCCGGGCCGTCGAGGATGCAGCAGAACGCGCAGCCCTGCGCGCAGGCGGCGTGGGCCACCTCGGGCGGCGGGGTCTGCATCGTCTGCGCCCGCACGATCTGGCCGATCTGCTCCGCCGCCGCGCCGGAGGCCAGCGCGTCCACCGCGACGGGTGCCGTCAGGCCGCGCGCGAACCCTGCGTCGAGCCAGGCGAGCAGGAGCCGGCGCGCCCGGTCCGTCCGTCCGGCCCCGTCAGTCGCGCGGCCGCCACCCGGCGCCGGAGGCCCGCCGCATCGAGCGGCGCGGCGCCGGCCTCGCGGGCCGCACGACGACGGGCGGCGCGGGCGGAGGGAACCGTGGGGCGGGGCATCGCGATCTCCTTCTGCAGGCGCCCGGCAGGCTGGGGCGGTTTCCGGCGATCCGCAACCGGACCGGGGCGCGGGCACACGAATTCGCGACCGGTCCCTTCACATTGTCCGCAACGGCCGCTAGACGATCCCGCAGACGGGGGCTGCGATTCGCGGGCCCCGTTCTGTCGTCCGAGACGGCGGGTTGGCTTCACGCCGCTAAATCCTGCCCGAGACGGGAAATGATCAGCTTCCGTTGGGCCCTCCGGGGTTCGGGTGGGGTTGCGAAGGACCCGTAAGGACTTGGATCGCCGGGCATGCGCCCGGTCGACGAGAGCCGGAGGGGGTCCCCCTCCACACTTGGAGTGAAACTGTGGATAGAGCCCAGAAAGAGAAAGTGGTCGAGGAACTCGGCCAGATCTTCGAAAGCTCTGGCGTCGTGGTGGTCAGCCGCTACGAAGGCATGACAGTTGCCGAAATGCAGGACCTGCGCGCGCGTATGCGCGAAGCGGGCGGGTCCGTTCGCGTGGCCAAGAACAAGCTCGCCAAGATCGCCCTCGAGGGGAAGGCTGCCAGCAGCATTTCCACGCACCTCACGGGCATGACCGTACTCGCCTATTCCGAGGACCCCGTCGCCGCGGCGAAGGTCATCGACGCGTATGCCAGGGACAACTCCAAGCTGGAGATCCTCGGCGGCGCGATGGGCGAGACGGCGCTGGACACCGCCGGTGTTTCGGTGGTCGCGAAGATGCCCAGCCGCGAGGAGCTCATTGCTTCCATCGCGGGCTGCATCGGCGCGCCCGCCTCGAACATCGCGGGGGCCATCGGCGCGCCTGCTTCCAACATCGCGAGCATCCTCTCGACCATCGAAGAGAAGGCTGCCTGAGGCAAACACCGTCATCCTTCGTCGCGGTCTTGAATGGCCCGGCACCGGAACACATCTTAACGAAACGGAAACAGTAAAATGGCTGATCTGAAGAAACTCGCCGAAGAGATCGTTGGTCTGACGCTTCTCGAGGCCCAGGAACTGAAAACCATCCTCAAGGACGAGTACGGCATCGAGCCCGCCGCCGGCGGCGCGGTGATGATGGCCGGTCCGGCCGATGCCGGCGGCGGCGCCGCGGCGGCCGAGGAGCAGACCGAGTTCGACGTCATCCTGAAGTCGGCCGGTGCCTCCAAGATCAACGTGATCAAGGAAGTCCGCGGCATCACCGGGCTTGGCCTGAAGGAAGCCAAGGACCTTGTCGAGGCCGGCGGCAAGGCCGTCAAGGAGCAGGTCTCCAAGGACGAGGCCGAAGAGATCAAGGCGAAGCTCGAGGCGGCCGGCGCCGAAGTCGAACTCAAGTGATCGCCCCGCTTCGGCGGTCGATCTGAACGCTGGGTGGCACCGGAGCGCCGGTGCCACCCGCTCCTGTCTCGGCAAGCCCGCATCATCGGGCTTTCCCGGTCAGGAGGTCGGGGACGGAGGCGCGCCCGTGGGACGGCGTGCTAGATGGTCCCCCCTCGTACGACCCTTTTCGCAGGCCGTGGTCCCCGGTGCCCGACGGGACCCACGGCGCGAAACTTGAAAGGCGAGCAGCACATGGCTCAGGCGCAGGCGTCCTCCAAACGTATCCGTCGGTATTATGGCAAGCTGGAGGAAGTTCTTCAGATGCCGAACCTCATCGAGGTTCAGAAGTCCTCCTACGACCTCTTCCTGAAGTCCGGGGACGGGGAAGCCCCCCTCGACGGCGAGGGCCTGATGGGGACGTTCCAGTCGGTCTTCCCGATCAAGGACTTCAACGAGACGGCGGTTCTCGAATTCGTGAAGTACGAACTCGAGGAGCCGAAATACGACGTCGAGGAATGCCAGACCCGCGACATGACCTATTCGGCGCCGCTGAAGGTCACGCTGCGCCTGATCGTATTCGATGCCGACGAGGATACCGGCGCGAAATCCGTCAAGGACATCAAGGAACAGGACGTCTTCATGGGCGACATGCCCCTGATGACGAAGAACGGGACGTTCATCGTGAACGGCACCGAGCGGGTCATCGTCTCCCAGATGCACCGGAGCCCGGGCGTGTTCTTCGACCACGACAAGGGCAAGACGCATTCCTCGGGCAAGCTGCTCTTCGCCTGCCGGATCATCCCCTATCGCGGCTCCTGGCTCGACTTCGAGTTCGACGCCAAGGACCTCGTCTTCTGCCGTATCGACCGCCGCCGGAAGCTGCCGGTGACGACCCTGCTCTATGCCCTCGGCATGGATCAGGAAGGCATCATGAACGCCTATTACGACACGGTGGAGTACAAGCACCGCCGCGGCGAGGGCTGGGCCACGAAGTTCTTCCCCGAGCGCTACAACGGTCAGCGTCCGGCGATGGACGTGATCGACGCGGCGACGGGCGAGGTCGTGCTCGAAGCCGGCAAGAAGGTCACGCCGCGCCAGGTCAAGAAGCTGCGCGAGGAAAGCGCGGTCGACGAGATCCTCGTTCCCTTCGACGCGATCGTCGGCAAGTTCGCGTCGCGCGACATCATCGACGAGTCGAACGGCGCCATCTTCGTCGAGGCGGGTGACGAGCTCACCTGGGAGATCGGCAAGGACGGCGAGGTGTCGGGCGGCACGCTGAAGGAGTTGCTGGACGCGGGCGTGGACGACATCCCGGTGCTCGACATCGACAACGTCACGGTCGGCCCCTACATCCGCAACACGATGGCCGCCGACAAAAACGTCGGCCGCGACGGCGCGCTGATGGACATCTACCGCGTCATGCGTCCGGGCGAGCCGCCCACCGTGGACGCGGCACAGGCCCTGTTCGACCAGCTCTTCCGTGACAGCGAGCGTTACGACCTTTCGGCCGTGGGCCGGGTGAAGATGAACATGCGCCTCGACCTCGACGCCGAGGACACGGTCCGCACGCTGCGCGACGAGGACATCCTCGCCTGCATCAAGGCATTGGTGGAGCTGCGCGACGGGCGTGGCGAGATCGACGACATCGACCACCTCGGCAACCGCCGTGTGCGGTCGGTCGGCGAGCTGATGGAGAACCAGTACCGCGTCGGCCTCCTGCGCATGGAGCGGGCGATCAAGGAACGCATGTCCTCGGTCGAGATCGACACGGTGATGCCGCAGGACCTGATCAACGCGAAGCCGGCCGCGGCCGCGGTGCGCGAGTTCTTCGGCTCCTCGCAGCTGTCGCAGTTCATGGACCAGACCAACCCGCTCTCCGAGGTGACGCACAAGCGTCGTCTCTCGGCGCTCGGGCCGGGCGGCCTGACACGGGAGCGCGCGGGCTTCGAGGTCCGCGACGTGCACCCGACCCACTATGGCCGTATGTGCCCGATCGAGACGCCGGAAGGCCCGAACATCGGCCTGATCAACTCGCTCGCCACCTTCGCACGGGTGAACAAGTACGGCTTCATCGAGACGCCCTACCGGGTCGTGAAGGACGGACAGGTCACCGACGAGGTGCACTACATGTCCGCGACCGAGGAGATGCGGCACACGGTGGCGCAGGCCAACGCGCAGCTGACGCATGACGGCCGCTTCGAGAACGAACTGGTCTCCACCCGTCAGTCGGGCGACTACATGCTGCAGAGCCGCGACAACGTCGACCTGATCGACGTGTCGCCGAAGCAGCTGGTCTCGGTCGCCGCGGCGCTGATCCCGTTCCTCGAGAACGACGACGCGAACCGCGCGCTGATGGGCTCCAACATGCAGCGGCAGGCCGTACCGCTCCTCCGCGCCGATGCGCCCTTCGTGGGCACCGGCATGGAGGGCGTCGTGGCCCGCGATTCCGGGGCCGCCATCATGGCGCGCCGCGGCGGCGTGATCGACCAGGTCGACGCCGAGCGGATCGTCGTGCGCGCCACCGAGGACCTCGCCCTCGGCGACGCAGGCGTGGACATCTACCGCCTGCGCAAGTTCCAGCGGTCGAACCAGAACACCTGCATCAACCAGCGTCCGCTGGTGAAGGTGGGCGACACGGTCACCAAGAACGAGGTCATCGCGGACGGCCCGTCCACCGACATGGGGGAACTGGCGCTCGGCAAGAACGTCATCGTCGCCTTCATGCCGTGGAACGGCTACAACTACGAGGACTCGATCCTGATCTCGGAGCGCGTCTCGCGCGACGACGTGTTCACCTCGATCCACATCGAGGAGTTCGAGGTCGCGGCCCGCGACACCAAGCTCGGGCCGGAGGAGATCACCCGCGACATCCCGAACGTCGGCGAGGAGGCGCTGCGCAACCTCGACGAGGCGGGCATCGTCTATATCGGCGCCGACGTGGAGCCGGGCGACATCCTCGTGGGCAAGATCACTCCCAAGGGCGAAAGCCCGATGACGCCGGAGGAAAAGCTTCTCCGCGCCATCTTCGGGGAGAAGGCCTCCGACGTGCGCGACACTTCGCTGCGGGTGAAGCCGGGCGATTACGGCACCGTGGTCGAGGTCCGCGTCTTCAACCGCCACGGCGTGGAGAAGGACGAGCGGGCGCTGCAGATCGAGCGCGAGCTGGTCGAGCGCCTGGCACGCGACCGCGACGACGAGCGCGAGATTCTCGACCGCAACATCTATGCCCGCCTGAAGGGCATGATCGAGGGCAAGAATGCGGTGAAGGGCCCGAAGGGCTTCAAGCCGAACACGGTCGTCGACGATGCCGCGCTCGAGCCGCTGAGCCGTGGTCAATGGTGGCAGATCGCGCTGGAGGACGAGGAATCGGCCAAGCAGGTCGAGGCTTTGAACGAGCAGTACGAGATCCAGAAGCGCACCCTCGAGGCACGGTTCGAGGACAAGGTGGAGAAGGTGCGCCGCGGCGACGACCTGCCGCCGGGCGTGATGAAGATGGTCAAGGTCTTCATCGCGGTGAAGCGCAAGCTCCAGCCCGGCGACAAGATGGCCGGCCGTCACGGCAACAAGGGCGTCATCTCCAAGGTCGTGCCGATGGAGGACATGCCGTTCCTCGCGGACGGCACGCCGGTCGATTTCGTGCTCAATCCGCTGGGCGTGCCCTCGCGGATGAACGTGGGCCAGATCCTCGAAACCCATATGGGCTGGGCCGCGCGCGGTCTGGGGCTCAAGATCGACGAGGCGCTGGACGATTACCGGCGCTCCGGCGACCTGACCCCGGTGCGCGACGCGATGAAGATCGCCTACGGCGAAGAGGCCTACGAGGAGGCGATGGCGTCGATGGAGGACGATCAGCTGGTCGAGGTGGCGGGCAACGTCATCCACGGCGTGCCGATCGCCACGCCGGTCTTCGACGGTGCCAAGGAAGGGGACGTCAACGACGCCCTGACCCGCGCCGGCTTCGACACGTCGGGCCAGTCCGACCTGTTCGACGGACGCACCGGCGAGAAGTTCTCGCGTCAGGTGACCGTCGGCGTGAAGTACCTGCTGAAGCTGCACCACCTCGTGGACGACAAGATCCACGCGCGCTCGACCGGGCCCTACAGCCTCGTCACGCAGCAGCCCCTGGGCGGCAAGGCGCAGTTCGGCGGCCAGCGCTTCGGCGAGATGGAGGTCTGGGCGCTCGAAGCCTACGGCGCGGCCTACACCCTGCAGGAGATGCTGACGGTGAAGTCCGACGACGTGGCCGGCCGGACCAAGGTCTACGAGTCGATCGTCAAGGGCGAGGACAACTTCGAGGCGGGCGTTCCCGAGAGCTTCAACGTGCTCGTCAAGGAAGTCCGCGGCCTCGGCTTGAACATGGAGCTTCTGGACTCGGAGGAAGAGACGGGTTGACGCTATCGAGCCTCGAAGCCTGGCCGGTGATCTTCGCAGTCTTCGCGGGGTTCATCGGCTCGGGTTTCGTAGTCTTAGCCTTACGGCTTCCGTCAAACGGAGAGCGCTGGTTCGATGACTACCACCGACCACGCGCTCTTATGTGGGGCTTCGCCATCCTAGCTCTCGCCGCCGACGCAGCCTTCTTTGAAATCCTACCCGTATGGGGAAAATAGAATGAACCAGGAACTGACCAACAACCCGTTCAATCCCGTCGCACCGCAGAAGGTGTTCGACGAGATCAAGGTCTCGCTGGCCTCCCCCGAGCGGATCCTCTCGTGGTCCTACGGGGAGATCAAGAAGCCCGAAACGATCAACTACCGCACGTTCAAGCCCGAGCGTGACGGCCTGTTCTGCGCGCGCATCTTCGGTCCGATCAAGGATTACGAATGCCTGTGCGGCAAGTACAAGCGCATGAAGTACCGCGGCGTCGTCTGCGAGAAGTGCGGCGTGGAAGTGACGCTGCAGAAGGTTCGGCGCGAGCGCATGGGCCATATCGAGCTGGCCTCGCCGGTCGCGCATATCTGGTTCCTGAAGTCGCTGCCCTCCCGCATCGGCCTGATGCTGGACATGACGCTCCGCGACCTCGAGCGGATCCTCTACTTCGAGAATTACGTCGTCATCGAGCCGGGCCTGACGGACCTCACCTACGGTCAGCTGATGACCGAGGAGGAGTTCATGGACGCGCAGGACGCCTATGGCGCCGATGCGTTCCAGGCCAATATTGGGGCCGAGGCGATCCGCGAGATGCTGGCCGCCATCGACCTCGAGCAGGAGGCCGCGACGCTGCGCGAGGATCTCAAGGAGGCCACGGGCGAGCTCAAGCCGAAGAAGATCATCAAGCGCCTGAAGATCGTCGAGAGCTTCATCGAATCCGGCAACCGCCCGGAATGGATGATCCTCACCGTCGTGCCGGTCATCCCGCCGGAGCTGCGTCCGCTCGTCCCGCTCGACGGCGGCCGGTTCGCGACGTCCGACCTGAACGACCTCTATCGCCGGGTCATCAACCGCAACAACCGCCTCAAACGGCTCATCGAGTTGCGCGCGCCCGACATCATCGTGCGCAACGAGAAGCGGATGCTGCAGGAATCCGTCGACGCGCTGTTCGACAACGGCCGTCGCGGCCGCGTCATCACCGGCGCCAACAAGCGTCCGCTGAAATCGCTCTCCGACATGCTCAAGGGCAAGCAGGGCCGGTTCCGGCAGAACCTGCTCGGCAAGCGCGTGGATTTCTCGGGCCGCTCGGTCATCGTGACCGGCCCCGAGCTCAAGCTGCATCAATGCGGCCTGCCCAAGAAGATGGCGCTCGAGCTGTTCAAGCCGTTCATCTATTCGCGGCTGGAGGCGAAGGGGCTCAGCTCCACCGTCAAGCAGGCCAAGAAGCTCGTGGAGAAGGAGCGTCCGGAAGTCTGGGACATCCTCGACGAGGTGATCCGTGAGCACCCGGTCCTGCTGAACCGCGCGCCGACGCTGCACCGTCTGGGCATCCAGGCCTTCGAGCCCGTGCTCATCGAAGGCAAGGCGATCCAGCTGCACCCGCTCGTCTGCTCGGCCTTCAACGCCGACTTCGACGGCGACCAGATGGCCGTTCACGTGCCGCTCTCGCTCGAGGCGCAGCTCGAGGCGCGCGTCCTGATGATGTCCACGAACAACGTGCTGTCGCCCGCGAACGGCGCGCCGATCATCG
The DNA here is from genome assembly GCF_947494055.1 of uncultured Jannaschia sp. Taxonomy (GTDB): domain Bacteria; phylum Pseudomonadota; class Alphaproteobacteria; order Rhodobacterales; family Rhodobacteraceae; genus Jannaschia. The sequence goes on from NZ_CANLTR010000050.1 coordinate 11,797, forward strand.
TGCCGTCGCAGGACATGGTCCTGGGTCTCTACTACGTCTCGATGGAACGCTCGGGCATGAAGGGCGAGGGGATGGTCTTCTCCTCGGTCGACGAGGTGACCCACGCGCTCGAGGCCGGGGAGGTGCATCTGCACGCCAAGATCAAGGCGCGCGTCACCCAGATCGACGAGATGGGCGAGGAGGTCGGCCGTCTCTACGAGACGACGCCGGGCCGCGTCCGTCTGGGCTCGATGCTGCCGCTCAACGCGAAGGCCCCGTTCGAGCTGGTCAACCGCCTGCTTCGCAAGAAGGAGGTGCAGCAGGTCATCGACACCGTCTACCGCTATTGCGGCCAGAAGGAATCGGTCATCTTCTGCGACCAGATCATGACGCTCGGCTTCCGCGAGGCCTTCAAGGCGGGCATCTCGTTCGGCAAGGACGACATGGTCATCCCCGAAGCCAAGTGGGAGACCGTCGAGGCCACCCGGAATCAGGTCAAGGATTTCGAGCAGCAATACATGGACGGCCTGATCACCCAGGGCGAGAAGTACAACAAGGTCGTGGACGCCTGGTCGAAGTGCAACGACCGGGTGACCGAGGCCATGATGTCCACCATTTCGGTCGCGGGCAACGACGAGAACGGCGCGGAGAACGAGCCGAACTCGGTCTACATGATGGCCCATTCCGGCGCGCGTGGCTCGGTCACCCAGATGAAGCAGCTGGGCGGGATGCGCGGCCTGATGGCGAAGCCGAACGGCGACATCATCGAGACGCCGATCATCTCGAACTTCAAGGAAGGCCTGACCGTGCTGGAGTACTTCAACTCCACCCACGGCGCGCGGAAGGGTCTGTCGGACACGGCGCTCAAGACCGCGAACTCGGGCTACCTGACGCGGCGTCTCGTCGACGTGGCGCAGGATTGCATCGTCCGCAGCGACGATTGCGGGACCGAGAAGGCGATCACCGCCGCGGCGGCCGTCAATGACGGCGAGGTCGTCGCCACCCTGGCCGAGCGCGTGCTGGGCCGGGTCGCGGCGGACGATGTGGTCAAGCCGGGCTCCGACGAGGTGATCGTCAAGGCCGGCGAGCTCATCGACGAGCGCCGCGCCGACGCGATCGACACGGCCAACGTCGTCTCCATGCGCATCCGCTCGCCGCTGACCTGCGAGGCGGAGGAGGGCGTCTGCGCGACCTGCTACGGGCGCGACCTCGCCCGCGGCACCAAGGTGAACCTCGGCGAGGCCGTCGGCATCATCGCCGCGCAGTCCATCGGCGAGCCGGGCACGCAGCTGACGATGCGGACCTTCCACATCGGCGGCGTCGCCCAGGGTGGCCAGCAATCGTTCATGGAGGCTTCGGCCCCTGGAACGGTCTCGCTGCGCAACCCGAACACGCTGACCAACGATTCCGGTCAGACGATCGTGATGGGGCGCAACATGACCCTCGTCATCATCGACGAGAACGGGGAGGAGCGGGCCAGCCACAAGCTCGGCTACGGCACGACCCTCCATGTCGAGGATGGCGCCAAGGTGGCCCGCGGCGACAAGCTCTTCGAGTGGGACCCCTACACCCTGCCGATCATCGCGGAAGGGGACGGCAAGGCGCGCTTCGTCGATCTCTACGCGGGCATCTCGATCCGCGACGAGACCGACGACGCGACGGGCATGACCCAGAAGATCGTGACCGACTGGCGGTCAGCGCCGAAGGGCGGCGACCTCAAGCCCGAGGTCATCGTCGTCGGCGAGGACGGGGAGCCCGTGCGCAACGAGGCGGGCAACCCGGTCACCTACCCGATGTCGGTCGACGCCATCCTGTCGATCGAGGACGGGCAGATGCTGAAGGCGGGCGACGTCGTCGCGCGGATCCCGCGCGAGGGCGCCAAGACCAAGGACATCACGGGCGGCCTGCCGCGCGTGGCGGAGCTGTTCGAGGCGCGCCGGCCCAAGGACCACGCGATCATCGCGGAAGCCGACGGCTACGTGAAATTCGGCAAGGACTACAAGAACAAGCGCCGGATCACGGTCGTGCCGACCGACGAGAGCATGGAGCCGCTAGACTACATGATCCCGAAGGGCAAGCACATCCCCGTCGCGGAGGGCGACTTCGTCCAGAAGGGCGACTACATCATGGACGGCAACCCCGCGCCGCATGACATCCTTCGCATCCTGGGGGTCGAGGCGCTCGCCGATTACCTGATCGACGAGGTGCAGGACGTGTACCGACTGCAGGGCGTGAAGATCAACGACAAGCACATCGAGGTCATCGTCCGGCAGATGCTCCAGAAGTTCGAGGTGCTCGACTCGGGCGACACCACGCTTCTGAAGGGGGAGCATATCGACAAGGCGGAGCTCGACGAGGCGAACGCGAAGGCCGAGAAGCGGGGCGATCGCATCGCCCAGGCCGAGCCGATCCTCCTCGGGATCACCAAGGCGTCGCTGCAGACCCGCAGCTTCATCTCGGCCGCCTCCTTCCAGGAGACGACGCGCGTGCTGACCGAGGCTTCGGTGCAGGGCAAGCGCGACAAGCTCGTGGGCTTGAAGGAGAACGTCATCGTCGGCCGGCTGATCCCGGCGGGCACCGGTGGCGCGACCCAGAAGATGCGCGCCATCGCCACGCAGCGCGACAGCGTCGTGATCGAGGAAGCGCGGATCGAGGCCGAGAAGGCCGCCGCGCTCGCCGCACCGACGAAGGAGCCGTCGGCCGAGGACGCGTTCCGCACGCCGGAGGAGCAGCCGGGGGAATGATCTCCGGCTGACGCGGAAAAGGAAAAGGCCCCCGGCGCGATGCGTGCCGGGGGCCTTCTTCGTATCCGGCGCCGGGGAGGGGGCGGGGCGGGATCGAAACTCTCAGGAGCGGGGTCGCATGGCGTCGCGAAGAAGGACGGCCGAGACCGAAAGGATGAGACCGAACGAGCCGCCGAGGCTATACATCGCAAGGCCCCAGAGAAGGGACCAGCCGCCGATGAGGGCGATGGCGGCGAACAGGATGCCCGTGAGCACCGCGAGTATCAGATGAGCCAGCAACATTCTGTCGATACTCGAATCTAAATCTTGCTAAACGTTTAACGCGGCCGCCTCGCCAGACGAGAGATGCCGCCTTTTCGCCCATTGTCTCCGCGGAACGCCCATGCAAGCAACCGCGCATGGATTTTCGCAACCAGATCGTCGGCGTGATCCGTTTCTCCTACCCGGCGACCAGCGGCTTCGCGGCGAGCCGTCTCGGCGCGGGTGCGCTGGAGGCGATGCTCTACGAGTCCGCTCGGCTGGAGCGCCGATTCGCGATGTTCGAAGGCATCGCCCTGCCGTCCCTGGCAGCCCAGACGGACGGGGACTTCACCTGCGTGATCCTGACGGGCCGGAGCTTGCCGGCGGCGGCGCGGGACCGGCTGGAGGCGCTCTGCGCCCGGCATCCGTTCCTCGATCTCTGCGTCCTGAAGGCCAATGACCCGCTCACCTCCGCGCGCCGGGCGTTCCGCAAGGCGGTCCACGGGGACAGCACGCACGTGACCGGGTTCCGGCTCGACGACGACGATGCCGTCGCGAAGGATTACGTCGCCCGTGTCCGGGCGCGGAGCGACGCCCTTCTCGCCGGGGGCTTCGCGGACGGCCCGATCGCCCATGCCTTCACGCGCGGGCTCTACTGGGACCTGCGCGCGGCGGAGCGGTCGTTTCACGCCTTCCGCGAAGCCTGCGCGCCGAGTGCCGCCTGCGCCATGATCACGGCGGCGTCGCTCCGGACCTGCATCTACCGCTACAACCATCGCCGTCTGGGGAGTTTCGTGCCGACCTTCCTCGAGCCGGGCGACGCCCCGATGTTCGTGCGCACGCTGCACGACACGAACGACAGCGGCCGGACCGTCCCGCCGCATGCGGAGGCACTCGAGACGTCACGCGGGCTCGCCGTCCTGACCGACCGTTTCGGGATCGACCCGGAAACGGCGGCCGGGCTGATGGCGCCGGCGTAATGAGCGGCCCGGAGCGGCCCAGATGACGATGACGGACAACCTGCGCGGCTCGGTCCTGATGATGGGTTCGATGGCGGCGTTCAGCTTCAACGACGCCACGATCAAGTTCCTGGCCCAGGGCCTGCCGACCTTCCAGATCGTCCTTCTGCGCGGCGTGGCGGTGACTCTGCTGATCGCGCTCCTGGCGTGGCTCACCGGCGCGCTTCGCCGCCCGATCCCGCGCGCCGACATGCCGCTCGTGATCGGACGGTCCGTTGCCGAGGTCGTCTCGTTCTACCCCTTCGTCCTGGCGCTTACCCACATGCCGCTCGCCAACGTCACGGCGATCCTGCAGGTGCTTCCGCTGACGATCACCGCGGCGGGCGCGCTGTTCCTCGGCGAACGCGTCGGCTGGCGGCGATGGACGGCCATCGCGATCGGCTTCGCCGGCGTCCTCCTGATCGTGCGGCCGGGCGGGGCGGATTTCGACGGCTGGTCGCTGGTCGCGCTGACGGCGATGTTGACGATCACCGCGCGCGACCTCATCACCCGGCGCCTGTCGAAGGACGTCCCCTCGCTGAAGGTCGCGATCTTCACCGCCGCGGGCGTGATGCTCCTCGGGCTCGTCCTCACGCTCTTCGAGACATGGGAACCGATCGACGGCAACCACGGGATGCTCGTCCTCGCCGCGGCGGGGTTCATCTTCTTCGGCTACCTGTTCTCGATCATGGCGATGCGCGTGGGCGAGGTCGCGGCGGTCACGCCGTTCCGCTACACCGCGCTGATCTGGGGCCTGATGCTCGGCTGGGCGGTGTTCGACGAATGGCCGAAGCCGCTCACCCTGATCGGCGCGGCCCTGATCGCCGGCACGGGGCTCTACACGCTCTGGCGCGAGGGACGGCCGGCCCCGGCGCCGCGCCCCACCGGGCCGCCCGACGGTCGGACGTGACCGCCATTCGGTCCTTCGGGGCGTCCCACCGATGTGACACAGCCGTAAAACAGCCATAACACGGCCGTAACACACGGCGCCCTGGTCCCGGTGGCCGCGTTGACACCCCCCGGCGATTCGCCTATGTGCGGCCTCAATTCGGTCCGGGCGCACGCGCGTCCGATCCGGACAAGCCAGAACCGTCGCGCAAGATCCGGGATACTGCTTCCCGCATCCTCTGTCACCAAACCGCATCGTCCAGGTCGGAATTCCGGGCGGCTGCGGTCGCAGGTCTTTGGGGCGTCCGAACCGGACAAGTGTTTGAACTGATTACGGGGAACCCCTGATGCCCACCATCCAGCAGCTGATCCGCAAGCCGCGGCAGCCCAAGGTCAAGCGGTCCAAGTCCCAGCACCTGGAAGGCTGCCCGCAGAAACGCGGCGTCTGCACGCGCGTCTACACCACCACGCCGAAGAAGCCGAACTCGGCCATGCGGAAGGTCGCCAAGGTGCGCCTGACCAACGGCTTCGAGGTGATCTCCTACATCCCCGGCGAAAGCCACAACCTGCAGGAGCACTCGGTGGTCCTGATCCGCGGCGGCCGCGTCAAGGACCTTCCGGGCGTGCGCTACCACATCCTGCGCGGCGTGCTCGACACGCAGGGCGTCAAGGACCGTCGCCAGCGTCGTTCCAAGTATGGCGCGAAGCGTCCGAAATAACTTCGTCATCCCCGCCATCGCGGGGATCTCCATCCACGAGATCTCGGGTCCGGCCCGAGGATGACAGAAACGAAGAGAGTATAGCAGATGTCCCGCCGTCACGCCGCCGAGAAGCGCGAAGTCCTCCCCGACGCCAAGTTCGGGGACAAGGTCCTGACCAAGTTCATGAACAACCTTATGATCGACGGCAAGAAGTCGGTCGCCGAGAAGATCGTCTACAGCGCGATGGATCGCGTCGAGGGCAAGCTCAAGCGCTCGCCCATCGAGGTCTTCACCGAGGCGCTCGACAACGTGAAGCCGTCGGTCGAGGTCCGCTCCCGCCGGGTCGGCGGCGCGACCTACCAGGTCCCCGTCGAGGTCCGCCCCGAGCGTCGCGAGGCGCTGGCGATCCGCTGGCTCATCAACGCCGCCCGCGCGCGCAACGAGAATACGATGGAGGCGCGTCTTGCCGGTGAGCTGATCGACGCCGTCCAGTCGCGTGGCTCCGCCGTCAAGAAGCGGGAAGACACCCACAAGATGGCCGATGCCAACAAGGCGTTCAGCCACTACCGCTGGTAAGTTCCGCACCTATCTATAGCGACATGCGGCGGGCCGTCCGGGCCCCCGCTACCGTCTCCTCCTCCCATTCGAGGTAAGCCCCATGGCCCGCGACTATCCCCTCAAGCGCTACCGCAACTTCGGCATCATGGCGCATATCGACGCCGGCAAGACGACGTGCTCCGAGCGCATCCTTTTCTACACCGGCAAGTCCCACAACATCGGCGAGGTCCATGACGGCGCCGCCACGATGGACTGGATGGAGCAGGAGCAGGAGCGGGGGATCACCATCACCTCGGCCGCGACGACCACCTTCTGGCAGCGTCAGGAAGAGCCGACCACCGAAGGCACGTCCGACACCAAGTACCGGATGAACATCATCGACACGCCCGGCCACGTGGACTTCACGATCGAAGTCGAGCGTTCGCTGGCCGTGCTCGACGGTGCCGTCTGCGTTCTGGACGCCAATGCCGGCGTGGAGCCGCAGACCGAGACCGTCTGGCGCCAGGCCGACCGCTACAAGGTCCCGCGGATCGTCTTCGTCAACAAGATGGACAAGATCGGCGCCGATTTTTTCAACTGCGTTCGCATGATCGAGGATCGCACCGGCGCCCGTGCCGTGCCCGTCGCCCTGCCCATCGGCGCCGAGAACGAGCTGGAAGGCCTGATCGACCTCGTCACCATGGAAGAGTGGGTCTGGAAGGGTGAGGATCTTGGCGCGTCCTGGATCAAGCAGCCCGTCCGTGATGACCTCAAGGCGATGGCCGAAGAATGGCGTGGCAAGATGATCGAGGCCGCCGTCGAAATGGACGACGACGCCATGGAAGCGTATTTGATGGACGCGGCCGAGCCTGAGATCGACGCACTGCGCGCCATGCTGCGCAAGGGCTGTCTGTCGCTGTCCTTTGTCCCCGTGCTGGGTGGCTCGGCGTTCAAGAACAAGGGCGTGCAGCCTTTGCTCAACGCGGTCATCGACTATCTTCCGTCTCCGATGGATGTCGTCGACTACATGGGCTTCCGCCCGGGCGACGAGGAAGAGACGCGCAACATCCCGCGCCGCGCGGACGATTCGATGCCCTTCGCGGGCCTCGCGTTCAAGATCATGAACGACCCGTTCGTCGGCTCGCTGACCTTCACCCGCATCTATTCGGGCGTCCTCAACAAGGGCGACACGCTCCTGAACACCACGAAGGGCAAGAAGGAGCGGGTCGGTCGGATGATGATGATGCATTCGAACAATCGTGAGGAAATCACGGAAGCGTTCGCGGGTGACATCATCGCGCTGGCCGGACTCAAGGATACGACCACGGGTGACACTTTGTCGGACGCGAGCGATCCGGTCGTTCTCGAGACGATGACGTTCCCCGATCCGGTCATCGAGATCGCGGTCGAACCGAAGACCAAGGCCGACCAGGAGAAAATGTCTCAGGGCTTGGCCCGCCTGGCCGCCGAAGATCCGTCCTTCCGCGTCGAAACCGATATGGAATCGGGTCAGACGATCATGAAGGGGATGGGCGAACTCCATCTCGACATCCTGGTCGACCGCCTGAAGCGAGAGTTCAAGGTCGAGGCCAATATCGGCGCCCCGCAGGTGGCCTATCGCGAAACGATCGGTCACGAGGTCGAGCACACCTACACCCACAAGAAGCAGTCGGGTGGTTCGGGCCAGTTCGCCGAGGTCAAGCTCCTCATCTCGCCGACGCAACCAGGCGAAGGTTATTCCTTCGAGTCCAAGATCGTCGGCGGCGCGGTGCCGAAGGAATACGTTCCGGGTGTCGAGAAGGGCATCGCTTCGGTCATGGATTCCGGCCCGCTCGCGGGCTTCCCGGTGATCGACTTCAAGGTCCAGCTACTGGACGGCAAGTTCCACGACGTCGACTCCTCGGTACTGGCCTTCGAGATCGCCGGTCGCATGTGTATGCGGGAAGGCATGCGCAAGGCGGGCGCCAAGCTGCTCGAGCCGGTCATGAAGGTCGAGGTGATCACGCCGGAGGAATATACCGGCAGCATCATCGGCGACCTGACCTCCCGTCGCGGGCAGGTGAACGGGCAGGACACGCGCGGCAACGCGATCGCGATCGACTGCTTCGTGCCGCTGGCGAACATGTTCGGCTACATCAACACGCTGCGCTCGATGTCTTCGGGCCGCGCGCAGTTCACGATGCAGTTCGACCATTACGATCCGGTGCCGCAGAACATCTCGGAAGAGATCCAGAAAAAGTACGCGTAAGCGTCACACGGTTCGCCGGCTTCCGGGCCGGCGAACCGACCGCGCTCCGGGAGAATCGATGCATCTGTTCGACCAGAAGATCACGTATGTGAGCGTCCCCAAATGTGCCTGCACGACGTTGAAGCATTTCATGTTCACGGTGCAGAACGGCTTTCAGTTCCGCAATTTCACCGTGGCCGCGAAAGACTATACGGTGCATGTCCTGTCCCGATCCGTGCCCTTCGAAGACCTGGCGCATGATCGCATCGCCGATCATTACAAGTTCGTGCTGGTCCGGGCGCCGGTGAGCCGGGTCAAGTCCTGCTACGAAAGCAAGGTGCTCGGCGGGGCCATGCGTCGGCAAAAGGATGCGAAGCGCCGTCTGAAGAAGAAGGGACTTCCGCCGAACCCATCTTTCGCGGAGTTCGTCGAGCAGCTGAGCGAGTACCAGGACGCCTCGCCGGTCATTCGCAACCACTCCATGCCGCTTTCCCATTTCCTCGGCGTCGATCCGGGTTGGTTCGATCGCATCTACCGTATGTCTGAAATCGACCAGCTTGCCGCCGACATCCGGGACCGTACAGGGTCAGATGCCGAGCTCGTTCACCGCAACCGCACGACGAAGAAGATCGACCCGTCCGAACTGACACCGGACCTCGTAGCGAAGATCGATGACATGTTCCGGGAGGATCATGAACTCTACGATCGCTGGTTCGATCCGGCGCCCGTGGCGGGCGAAGCTGCAAGCGCAACCTGAATCAGCGTCCGTCCGGCAGGGGCGGCGACAAGGAGAACATCATGGCGAAGGCAAAGTTCGAACGCACGAAACCGCACGTGAACATCGGGACGATCGGTCACGTGGATCACGGCA
>NZ_CANLTR010000051.1 GCF_947494055.1 uncultured Jannaschia sp.
GGAACAGGAAGTGGAAGGAGACGGTGAAGGCGAACTGGATGCGGGCCAGCAGCACCGCGTCGAACGATCCGAGCATTGTCTTTCCTCAGCTCCCGCCGGTGGGCGGGTCTTCGAAGACGTCCGCGCGGCGGCGGACCGGGACAGGGTATCCGAACCGGGGCACGACATGCCAGCGGCTCGAAAGGAATATGGGTATGGTGGTCCCTCGGCGCCATGCATGCGGCGATCCGCGCGGGGGGCTGAGGAAACGGCAAGACCCCGCGGCGGTCCCTGGCATTCCCGCACCCGGTTGGACGTCGCGCGCGAACAGTCGGGGTCGCGGCCGGGTTCTCCGCTGACCGGGCCTCCGAACCCTCGACGGTAGCCGATCAGGACCCTATCAGAGCAGCGATGCACAGCGCCCGGACGATGGGAGACGGCGACCGGATGAACGACGACGCCGGAAACCGCCTCGCGCCCGCGCCCCCCGCCCTGCCACGCGTCGATGGACGCGCGCGGCTGACCGTCAAGCGGAGGGACATGCGGAGCGTGATCGACACCGTCCGCACTTCGGGCGCGGCGAAGCTGCTCTTTCCCCGCGCGACGGAGCGGCTCGACGCGCTGCTCGTCAACACGGCCGGCGGGCTGACGGGCGGCGACCGGATCGAGCTCGACATCGGAATCGGTGCCGGCGCGACGCTCGCGCTGACCACGCAGGCGGCCGAACGGGCCTACCGCGCGGCGAGTGGCATCGCCCGCGTCGAGTCCCGCGTGACCGTCGCGGAGGGCGGGTCGCTCCTGTGGCTGCCGCAGGAGCTGATCCTCTACGATCACGCGTCCCTGCACCGGAGCCTGCGGGTCGACCTCGCCCCTTCCGCAGGCCTCCTCCTCGTCGAGCCCGTCATCTTCGGACGCGCGGCAATGGGCGAGACGGTCCGCCACGGCGCCTTCCACGACTGGATCGAAATCACACGGGACGGGGTGCCGCTCTATCTCGACAGCCTCTGCCTCGAGGGCGACATCGCGGGCCGCCTCGCCCGCCCCGCGCTCGGCAGTGGCACGGGCGCGATGGCGAGCGTCGTCCTCGTGGACCCGGGCGCGGAGGGGCATCTCGACGCGATCCGCGCCCTTCTCCCGGCCACGGGCGGCGCCACGCTGCTTGCGCCGGACCTGCTCGCGGTCCGCCTCGTCGCGGCGGACGGCTACACTCTGCGGCGGGACTTGCTCCCGGTCCTCGACCGGCTCACGGTGGACACGTTGCCCGCCGCATGGAGACTCTGAGATGAACCTGACCCCGCGAGAGAAGGACAAGCTGCTCGTCGCGATGGCCGCGGAGATCGCCCGGCGGCGGCTCGACCGCGGCGTCAAGCTCAACCACCCCGAGGCGATCGCGCTCATCACCGATGCCGTGGTGGAAGGCGCGCGCGACGGGCGCTCCGTCTCCGAGATGATGCAGGCCGGGGCCGAGATCGTCAGCCGCGACCAGTGCATGGAAGGCGTGCCCGAGATGATCCACGAGGTGCAGGTCGAGGCCACTTTCCCCGACGGCACCAAGCTCGTCACCGTCCACAACCCCATTCGCTAGAGGCCGCCCATGATCCCCGGAGAGATCCTGCCCGCCGAGGGCACGCTGACGCTCAACGCCGACCGCGAGGCCGTCACGCTGAAGGTCGCGAATACCGGCGACCGGCCGGTGCAGGTCGGCTCGCACTACCACTTCGCCGAGGCGAACCCCGCCCTCGACTTCGATCGCGACGCCGCGCGGGGCCACCGGCTCGACATCGCCGCCGGCACCGCCGTCCGGTTCGAACCCGGTCAGACGCGCGACGTGCAACTCATCCCCTATTCCGGCGACCGCAAGGTCTTCGGGTTCAACAAGGCGGTGATGGGACCGCTCTGATCCGGCCCGACCTGCCCGAATATGCGGCAGGCCGCGCGAAAGCCCGCCGCGCCCGGGCGACCCGCGCTTGCCCATTTCGCCCGGCCCCGACAGTGTACCCGAAACCAACGACCGGACCTCGCCCATGCCCGCCACGATCAAGCGATCCGACTACGCCGCCATGTTCGGCCCGACCGTCGGCGACCGCGTCCGGCTCGCGGATACCGACCTCATCGTCGAGGTGGAGCGCGACCTGATCGCCGAACGCGCGGGCGGCGCCGCGACCGGCAGTTCCGGGGCGAACGCGCTCGCCTACGGGGAGGAAGTCAAGTTCGGCGGCGGCAAGGTGATCCGCGACGGGATGGGCCAGTCGCAGCTCACGCGGGCCGACGGCGCGGTGGACACGGTCATTACCAACGCGCTGATCGTGGACTGGACCGGGATCGTGAAGGCCGATGTCGGCCTGCGCGACGGGCGCATCGCCCGGATCGGCAAGGCCGGCAACCCGGACACGCAGCCGGGCGTCGACATCGTCATCGGGCCGGGCACCGAGATCATCGCCGGCGAGGGGCGCATCCTGACCGCCGGCGGCTTCGACAGCCACATCCACTTCATCTGCCCGCAGCAGATCGAGGACGCGCTGCATTCGGGCCTGACCACCATGCTCGGCGGCGGCACCGGCCCAGCGCACGGCACGCTGGCCACGACCTGCACGCCGGGCCCCTGGCATCTCGGCCGGATGCTGCAGGCCGCCGACGCCTTCCCGATGAACCTCGCCTTCGCGGGCAAGGGCAACGCGTCCCTGCCTGCCGCGCTGGAGGAGCAGGTCCGCGCCGGGGCCTGCGCGCTCAAGCTGCACGAGGATTGGGGCACCACCCCCGCCGCCATCGATTGCTGCCTCTCGGTCGCCGACGCGATGGACGTGCAGGTGATGATTCACACCGACACGCTGAACGAGTCCGGCTTCGTCGAGCATACCGTCGCCGCCATGAAGGGCCGCACGATACACGCCTTCCACACCGAGGGGGCGGGCGGCGGACATGCCCCCGATATAATCAAGATATGCGGCGAGGCGCACGTGCTGCCCTCGTCCACCAACCCGACGCGGCCCTTCACCGTGAACACGGTGGAGGAGCATCTCGACATGCTCATGGTCTGCCATCACCTCGACAAGTCGATCCCCGAGGACATCGCCTTCGCCGAGAGCCGCATCCGTCGCGAGACGATCGCGGCGGAGGACATCCTGCACGACATGGGCGCCTTCTCGATCATCGCATCCGACAGCCAGGCGATGGGCCGGGTGGGCGAGGTGCTGATCCGCACGTGGCAGACGGCCGACAAGATGAAGAAGCAGCGCGGGCGGCTGGCCGAGGAAACGGGCGACAACGACAACCTGCGCGTGCGCCGCTACATCGCGAAATACACGATCAACCCCGCCATCGCACATGGCATCGCCCACGAGATCGGCAGCGTCGAGGAAGGCAAGCGTGCCGACCTCGTGCTCTGGAACCCGGCCTTCTTCGGCGTGAAGCCGGAGATGGTGCTGCTCGGCGGCTCCATCGTCATGGCGCAGATGGGCGACCCGAACGCCTCCATCCCGACGCCGCAGCCGGTTCATTCCCGCCCGATGTTCGGCGCCTACGGCCGCAGCGTCGAGCACAGCGCCGTCACCTTCGTCTCCGAGGCCGCGCAGGCGGACGGGATCGGCGTGTCGCTGGGCCTCGCCAAAAAGACGGTCGCGGTGCGGAACACCCGGACCATCGGCAAGGCCGACCTGAAGCTCAACGACGCGACACCCCGTATCGAGGTGAATCCGGAGACCTACGAAGTGCGCGCCGACGGAGAACTTCTGACCTGCGCGCCGGCCGAGGTGCTGCCGATGGCGCAGCGCTACTTCCTGTTCTGACGATGGAGTCCCTCCCGCTCGCGCAGATCCTCCACCGCCGGGGCGCGTGGTCCGGCGCGGCCGAGACCTGCGAACTCGACTACGAGGGCCGGTTCCTGCGGCGCAAGCGGCTGACCACGACCACGGGGCGCGACTTCGTCGTGGACCTGCCGCAGACGACCTCGCTCGACGACGGGGACGCGCTGGAGCTTTCGAAGGGTGGGCTGGTCGAGATCCGCGCGGCCGAGGAGGCGGTGCTCGTCGTAACTGGGTCGGCGCTGGCGCGACTGGCCTGGCACATCGGCAACCGCCACACACCCTGCCAGATCGAGACAGAGCGCCTGCTCATCCGGCAAGACCCGGTGATCCGCGACATGCTCACCCGTCTCGGTGCGGAGATCCGCGAGGCAACGGCGCCGTTCACACCCGAAGGCGGCGCCTACGGGCATGGCCGCACGCACGCCCACGAGCATGGCCATGTTCATCATCCCGCCGATGCACATGGACATTGACGCGCGGCTCCTGACCCTGACGCAATGGCTGTCGCCGGCCTACCCGCTCGGCGCCTTCGCCTATTCGCAGGGGGTGGAATCGGCGGTCGCGTCCGGTTGGGTCACCGATGCCGAAAGCCTCGTCGCATGGCTCCGCGACACGCTCACCGACGGCACCGGCCGGACCGACGCGATCTGGCTCCGGCTCGCCCACGCGGCACCGGACGCGGCCGCGCTCGCGCGTCTCGACGCGGAGGCCCGCGCCTTCGCCGCCACGCGGGAACGCCTGCGCGAGGCGGAGCGGCAGGGTACGGCCTTCGCGGCGACGACGCGCGCGGTCTGGGGGATCGACCTGCACGACCTGCTCCTGCCGCTCGCGGTCGGACGTGCCGCCCGCCTCGGCGGGCTCGACATCGAAGCGGTGGTGGCGCTCTACCTGCATGGGATCGCCTCCAACCTCGCGACCGCCTCGATGCGCCTCCTGCCTGTCGGGCAGGTCGCAGCGCAACGTATCGTGGCCGACCTGACGCCCCTGTGCCTCAACATCGCCCGCACGACGCGCGATGCCGGGCCGGAGGATATCCATGCCAACACGTTCCTCGCCGACATCGCGTCGATGCGGCACGAAAAGCTCGAACCGAGGCTCTTCCAGTCATGACCCGCATGAACGGCCCCCTTCGCATCGGCATCGGCGGCCCCGTCGGCGCCGGCAAGACCACCCTCACGGCGCGGCTGGCCGAGACGCTGAAGGCGCGCTTCTCCGTCGCGGTCATCACCAACGACATCTATACGCAGGAGGACGCCGAGGCGCTGATGCGGATGCAGGTCCTGCCCGCCGATCGGGTGATGGGGGTCGAGACCGGGGGCTGCCCGCATACCGCGATCCGGGAGGATGCTTCGATCAACCTCGCCGCCCTGGCCGAGATGAACGCGCGGCACCCGGATCTCGACATCGTCCTGATCGAGAGCGGCGGCGACAATCTCAGCGCGACCTTCAGCCCGGAACTCGCCGATTATACGATCTACGTCATCGACGTCGCCGCGGGAGAGGAGATCCCGCGCAAGGGCGGGCCGGCCATCACGCGCTCGGACCTTCTCGTGATCAACAAGACCGACCTCGCCCCGCATGTCGGCGCCTCGCTCGACGTGATGGACCGGGACGCAGCGCGGATGCGGGGGGCGCGGCCTTTCGTCTTCGCGAGCCTGCGCCACGGCCAGGGCGTCGACGCGATCGTCGACGCGATCGCCCGCGATGCCGGCTTGCAACCCGTAAAGACATTAGCGCGATCTTAAGGCCCGGCTGCGACATCTGCCGCCGAATGCGCGAGCAGGAGTTGCGGCCCGGTGAACCAGCTGTCCAACATCCGCCCAAGCGGTGAGCCGAGCGAGGCTGCCGCGCTGGTGGCGCAGGGCCTGCGCCGCTCCGCCCTGGCGCCGGTCTGGATCGCCTGCATCGCGATCTGCCTCGACATGCCGATCCTGTCCGTCGCGCTCTGGTTCGCGCAATACGCCGTCACGCCGGCCGAGAGTTTCGGGGCGATCCACGCCGCGCTCCTGGCCACCGCGATCGGGCTCGCCGGATCGGTCTTCCTCGCCATCACGAGCGGCTACGACCCGCGCGCGCTGCGACAACCCTTGCCCGCCATCGCCCGGACGCTGGTCACGTTGACGCTGCCGGCGGCGATCCTGTCGCTCGTCGCGGCACCCGATGCGTCGCCGCCTGTCTTCGCGGCGGCCATCCTCGCCCTGCTCGCGGTGATCGTGCCGACGCGGGTCGGCGCCGCCATCGGCTGCCGTTGGCTGCTCGACCACCACCTGCTCGACCGTCGCGCGGTGATCGCCGGCGGGGGCGAGCACGCCGTGCGCCTCATCCGCGGGCTCGCCGCGCGCACCGACAGCGACATCCGCCTCCACGGCATCTTCGACGACCGCGATGACATCCGCTCGCCGCTGCAGATCCTCGGCGTCCCGAAGATCGGCGGCTACGACGACCTCATCGCCTTCGCCCGCATGTCCGAGATCGACATGGTCATCATCGCCCTGCCGCTCGAGGCCGAGGCGCGGATCGAGTGGCTGCTCGAGGCGTTCCGCGTCCTGCCCGTCGAGGTGCGCCTGTCTGCCTTCAGCCGCGACTATGCCTTCGCGCAACCGGATCGCGACCCGTTGATCTCCGCCATGCGCCGCAGCTTCGCCCCCGAGCGCCGCCTGACGAAGCGCGCCTTCGACGTCGTCGTGGCCTCGATCGCGCTTCTCCTGCTGTCCCCGGTCATGCTCGCCGCCGCCCTCGCGATCCGGCTGGAGAGCCGCGGGCCGGTCCTGTTCCGGCAGCGCCGGCACGGCTACAACGACCGGATCATCGACGTGCTGAAGTTCCGCTCGATGTACCATGAGATGGCGGACCCGGAGGCGAAGAACATCGTTCGGCGCAACGACCCGCGCGTCACACGTATCGGCCGGCTCCTTCGGCGCAGTTCCATCGACGAGTTGCCGCAGCTCTTCAACGTCCTGAAGGGCGACCTGTCGCTCGTCGGACCGCGGCCGCACGCGATCGACGCGATGGGCAGCGATCAGCGCCGGTTCAGCCGCATGGTCGAGGGCTATTCCGCGCGCCACCGCCTGCCTCCGGGCATCACCGGCTGGGCGCAGATCCACGGCTGGCGGGGCGAGATCGACGATCCCGCCAAGCTTGCCGCCCGCTTCGAGCACGATCTCTACTACATCGAGAACTGGTCGCTCTGGCTCGACATCAGGATCCTCCTGCGAACGCCGCTCAGCCTTCTGGACACGCGCTCGGCCTATTGAGGCGCGGCGCGTGGTCGCGCTCACGCGATCGGGACAGGCGGGCGGGGTGCAGACCGGGGACGACGTGACCATAAGTGCCCGAACCCTTCGCCGATCGGATTCCCGTGCCCCTGCATCTCCTCGTCGTCTCCAGCGAAACGCCAGACCAGCAGGCCCGTCGGCGTGCGCTGTCGGGCACCGCGTCCCACGAAACCTTCGCGGAAACCCTGCGGAAGCTCGACGGCACCTGCATCGTCGCGCAGGCTAACTGCATCGACGGAACCCGCCCGGCAGAGGGGTTCGCGGCATATGACGGCGTCCTGTTCGCCGGCTCACCCATCCAGATGCACGGCGGCGGGCCAGAGCAGCGGGCGGCAGCCGCCTTCGCCGAGGCGGTGTTCGAAGCCGGCACGCCGTCCTTCGGCTCCTGTGCCGGATTGCAGATCGCGGCCACGGCCGCCGGCGGCACGACGAAGCCGCGCGACGCGCATATGGAGGCGGGCTTCGCCCGCGGCATCACCCGGACGCCGGCGGGCCACGGCCATCCGCTCCTTCGCGGCCGGCCTTCGGTCTGGGACGCGCCGGCCATGCATTCCGACGTCGTGGACCGCCTGCCACCCGGTGGCACGACCCTTGCGGCGACGCCGAACACGTCCGTCCAGGTCGCCGAGATACGGCACCGTCAGGGCGTATTCTGGGGCGTCCAGTACCACCCGGAAATCTCGATCGGGGAGATTGCCGACGCGTTGCGACGCGAAGCGCCGAGCCTCGTCGCGGACGAGCTTGCCCGGAACGAAGGCGAGGTGGAGGCGCAGGCCGCGATCCTGCAGCGCCTCGACACCCATCCGGACCGCGACGACCTGGCTCGCCGGATGGGAATTGGTCTCGACGTGATCGATCCGACGCGGCGAACGACGGAGTTGCAAAACTTTCTGGACCACCTTCGCGTCCAAGCCGTCACGCGCTCCGGCGCAGCCTGACTCCAGGCGGCCGGTCCTCTGGGCGGCGCGGGTTCTCCGTTGCGGGAGTGCAATGGCGATGCCAACATTCCTCGTGCGCCTAGTCAGTTCGAGACGCTCTCGAGCGAATTACAGAAGCGCTGCGGATGTGTAGGAAATACCGTGCAAGGCCTGTCGGACAATGACGGGCTAATGACCGAGGGACCATTCGCGAGATGAAGAAGGCGCGCTCCGTCTCGAGGGCTCCGAAAGAGTCTGCGACATGGGCTACGCCTGCACGGTCATCCTGACAATACCGATGCAAACCGATGACTTAGACGTAAAAGTGGTGCCCGGGGGCGGAATCGAACCACCGACACGAGGATTTTCAATCCACTGCTCTACCCCTGAGCTACCCAGGCACGGGTGCGGCGGGCGGGCCGTCGCGGGGTGTGGCTCGTCTAGGACAGGGTCGTAAGGGTGTCCAGACGAAAATCGCCGGGTATCGTCAATGCGGGCGGTCGCGCCGCTCGGCCTCGCGGATCGCCTCGTCGAGCGCCTCCTCCACGTCGTCGGGATCGGTGGAGGGCACCGGGTAGGAGCCGTTCAGCCAGCGCCCCAGATCGACGTCGGCGCAGCGGCGCGAGCAGAAGGGACGGTAGGCCGGGTCGGCCGGCTTGGAACAGATCGGACAGGTCACAGCACCTCCGTAAGCGGGCGGCGTTCGCGGCGGCGGGTCAACTCGAAATGCCCGAGCGGGGTCCATCCGATGAGCGACGTCTCGACCGGATCGGACCGGAACGCCGTTCGCAACGCGCTCTCGAAGCCCTTGCGGTCCTTCTTCGGCATCGGCGCCAGATCGAGCACGAACTGTCCGCCGAGACCGCGCAGCCGCAATTGACGCGGCAGCTCCTTCGCCATCGCGAGGTTCGCCCTCAGCCCCCCGGCCCCACCCTCGGGCGTATTCACGTCCACGGCGACGAGGGCGCGTGTCGGCTCGACGTGTATCGTCGTAGTGCCAAGCGTCACGGCATTCGAACGCAGCGCATCGATCTGGTCGGCGACATTGTCCCAATCGTCCGAAGGCGCCCCCTCCCAGTCCCGCCAGGCGAGCTCCTGCGCGTCGGGCCCGTCGAACAGCCGTTCCGCGTCCTGCCCCGTATCGGCCAGGACCCGCATCGCCAAGCCCCAGGTCGCGGAGAGGTCGTCGGCGAGGTCCGCCTCTGAGACATCCGCACAGGCCGATCGCAGGATGATCCCGGAGCGGCCCCGGTCGGGAACGATGCCATCGGCGATCTCCAGCAGGCGGTCGCGCTCCGTGTCCTCTTCGATCGAGCGCGCGACGTTGAGGCCCGGGGCTTCGGGCGTGACGATGCAATAGCGGGACTTGAAGAGGATGCGATCGGTGACCGGGACGGCCTTGCCCGGTTCCGCATGCCCCGTCACCTGCACGAGCAGCACCTGGCCGGGCGCGAGCCCCTTCGCGTTGCGGTGCCACCCGGTCAGCCCGTCGCCCAGCCGGACGAACATGCCGCCCTGTCCCTTCACCGGGCGGTCGCAGATCGCACGGAACACGGTTCCCGGCACGGGCGTGTCGTCGGCCCCGTCGATCAGCAGGTCGTCGAGCCGTCCGTCCACGACACGCGCGGCTGCCGGTCGGCCGTCGTGCTGCCCTAGCACGATCTGCGTCCCCTTCATCGCCAGACCTCCAGTCCCGCCGCCTGCAACAGGCACGACGTCTCGTGGACGGGCAAACCCATCACGCCCGTGTAGCTCCCCTCGATCCAGCTGACGAAAGCGCCGGCCGGTCCCTGGATCGCGTAGGCGCCGGCCTTGCCTTGCCAGTCGCCGGTCGAGAGGTAGCCCGCGATCTCGGCATCCGACAGCCGCTTGACCTTGACGCTGGTCACCGAGGTCTGCCGCCAGCTTCGGGTGCCGCGGCGCACCCCGAGCGCGGTGACGACCTTGTGCCGGCGACCGGAGATGAGGCGCAGGAACGCGGCGGCCTCGTTGGCATCGGCCGGTTTGCCGAGAATACGCCGTCCGACCGCGACCGTGGTATCGGCGCAGAGCACGACGTCGTCGTCCAGGGCCTCGACCGCCGCGAGCTTTGCGGCCGTGACACGCTCGCAATAGACGCGCGGCAACTCACCCCGCGCCGGCGTCTCGTCCACATCGGGAGGTCGTACGGCGTCCGGCGCGAGGCCGAGTTGCGCCAGCAACTCGAGTCGCCGGGGAGAGCCCGACCCGAGGATCAGGCGGGGTCGCGTCACTTACTTGAAGCGGTAGTTGATGCGGCCCTTGGTCAGGTCGTAGGGCGTCATCTCTACCTGAACCTTGTCGCCGGCGAGGACGCGGATGCGGTTCTTGCGCATCTTTCCTGCCGTGTGCGCGATGATCTCATGGCCGTTCTCGAGTTCGACCCGGAATGTCGCGTTCGGCAGGAGTTCCTTCACGACGCCGGGGAATTCGAGCATTTCTTCCTTGGCCATGGTCTCTCCAGATGAACAGCCGCCCGATAGATGGGCGGCGGGATGCGCCTAGATGGTCGCATCGGGACAGGACTTCAAGGGTGAATGCGGCCTTGCCGATGGGTCGGTTCATGGAAGCGGTGTCCGCGGGAGCAGCGCCGGAACGCGCCCACGGTCGTCACGGCCTTACCGGCTGCACCGGGCGCTTCGGGGCAAGACGCCGTAATTTTTCGGAACTCGGTACGCATGCGAAAAACACAAATCCGTGAGGGGCCTAGCTGGCGGAACCGTTTCACCGAGCCCGCCAAGATACTTAACAAATGCAACTTTTTGGAACTTCACGTCGGATGATCGGTTGGCAACCCAGCAAATGTCAGGGAGATATTTCATGAAACACACCATATCCACGTTGCTTCTGACGACGGCTTTGACCGTGCCGTTCGCCACCCACGCGCAGGAAGCTTCGCTCGAGGAGGCCTGCGCCGAACTCGAGAGCGCGATCGCGAACGAGTTGCCGGAAGGCGCCGACGCGGCGCAGATCACGCAGACGGTCGAGACCGGCGACGTCGAAGCCTGCCGCGTCGAATTCGAACGGCTGTTCGTGGCGCAGGGCCAGACCGACGAGCAGCAGACCGAGACCGATCAGGCGCAGTCCGAGTCGAGCGAGACCGAGGCGACCGTCGCCGATACGGAAGAGACGACGCTCCGGCTCGAGGACGAGGTCACCATTCAGGGCCGCGTTCTGCTCGACCAGTCGCCGCCGCGCGTCGAGGTCGAGGAAAGCCCGGCCGACGTGGAGATCGAGCCCGGCGCGCCGTCCGTCACCGTCTCCGAAGGCCAGGGCGAGATCGTCGTCCGTCAGGCTCCGGCAAACGTGACGATCGACATGCCGACGCCGACCATCCGGATCGAGCAGGCGGCCCCCGAGATCATCATCACCATGCCAGACCCCGACGTCTCGGTCGGTGCGGCGCAACCGACGGTCCGTGTCGAGCAGGCCGAGCCGCGCATTTCCATCTCGCAGGCGCCGCCGCAGGTCGATCTGGAGTTGGAGCGTGTCGAGGACGGTGCCGAGAGCAGCGGCTTCGAGGTGACCGACAACCGCTCGGGTCAGGCCTACCAACCCGGCACCGCACCCGAAGCCGTGACCACGGAAGATGCCGAGGTAACTGTGACGCGCGGCGAGCCCGTGGTGACGATGGCCGAGGCGACCGAGGAAGCGGACGTCACCATCGAACGGTCCGAGCCGACGATCCGGTTCGAGCAGGCCGATCCGCAGGTGAACTTCGAAACGTCGGGTGAGCCGCAGGTCGAGTTCGTCCAGTCCGGCGAGCCGACGGTGACCTTCCAGGAAGCCTCCGGTCAGTCCGATGCGACCGCGACCGATGAAGCAAGCGCCGAGCAGCCCGAAGGCGATACGGCACAGCCGTTGATGGCCGAGGGCGACGCCGAGATGGAGCCGGCGACCGATGAGACGGCGATGATGGAATCCGACGCCGAGACGGCCGAGACCGGCCTGACGACGACGGACCCGGCGCTGGAAGGCACCGATCCGGCCGCGACGACGGCGATGACCGACACCGCCACGGGCATGTCCGACGGTGAGATGGTCGATGGCGACGTGGCCGAGACGATGACGACCGGCCCGATGATCGAGCGCGAAGGCTACAATCTTGCACAGGCCGGCGAGTTCGAGGTCGAGTCCCTGACGGGGTCCAACCTCTACGGCGTCAACGACGAGAACATCGGCGAGATCGGCGATCTGATCCTGAGCACCGACGGTCAGATCGACGGCGTCCTCGTCGAGATCGGCGGCTTCCTCGGTCTGGGTGAGCGGGAAGTGCAGATCCCCTACGATCGCCTGTCGATCATGACCTCCGAGACCGGCGACATCCGCGCTTATATCGACGCGACGCAGGAAGAGCTCGAGTCGATGCCCGAAAACCAGTGATCTTCGACTGATCGCGACAAGGGCCGCCCCGTCAGGGGTGGCCCTTCGTCATTCCATTCGGGCCGCCGCCGCGACGGATTCGGCGACATGCGCCCGATTGAGGACGCTGCCCTCCCGGCGCACCCGCGCGATGGCCGCCGGGTCGATCTCCGCCCGCACCCAACCGGGGATGTCGGGCATGCCCTCGGCCACGATCCCGGTCTCGGGAAAGCCCAGATCGGGCGGCGCATAGACCCCGGCCCGTCCCCGGTTCTCGTCCACGGCCGGCGACCAGTCACAGGCTCCGACCGTCGGCGCATGCACCGCGACGCACTGACCTTCCAGCGCCCGGGCCATCGCGCCGATCCGGACCCGATGGAAGCCCGCGACCGTGTCGGTGCAGGACGGCGCGAGGATCAGATCCGCGCCCCCCGTGATCAGCGCCTGGCCGAGCGCGGGAAACTCGACGTCGTAGCAGATCAGCACGCCGACCTTCAGGCCGCCGACCTCGAACATCCGCAGCGGATCGCCGGGAATCACATCCCAGGGGTCCCGCTCGAACCGGGTCATCACCTGCTTGTCCTGATAGCCCAGGGTCCCGTCCGGACCGTGCAGCCAGGCACGGTTCACCGGCCGGTCGCGCCTGGCGTCCCAGGGTCCGGAGGGCGCGAGGATATGACAGCGATGCGCCCCTGCGAGTTCGGCCCAGACTTCCTGCGCGCGAGGCCCGTGACGGGCTGCCGCATGAAGCGACGTCTCGAGATCGCCGGCCGCCGCCGCGCCGTCGAGATGCGCGAGCTCCATCGCCCCGTATTCGGGGAAGACGAGAAGATCCGCGCCCGGCCCGTCGCAGGCCTCGGCGACCCAGCCCTCGACCTTTCGCGTCCACGCGTCCCAGCTTTCCACAGGATCCATCGGGTACGCGGCCGTGGCGATCCTCATAACGTCTTCCCCCAGAATTGCAGCGGTTTGCGCGTCTTTTCCCCATCGCCAAGATCCGTCCAGGCGAAGTGGGCGACCACGCCGTCGAGCGGCCGGTAGCCGCGGCCGCGCCAGAAGGCGTCGTGCGTGCGGGCCCCTTCGGGCTTCATCGGGTGATCGTCGGGCCGGATCACGGAGCAGAAGGCGGCGTGGCGACAATTCCCCGCGCGTCCCGCGGCCTCGCGCGCGTCGAAGAAGGCGTGACCCAGACCGTGCCCGCGATACTCCGGCAGCAGCACGGATTCGGCGAGATAGTAGATCTTCGACAGCGGCCAGTCGTGCCCGGCGAAAGCGGCGGCGAAGTCCTCCGCGTGGTCCTCCATTCGCGCCGCAGTTGCGGCGCCGACCATCCGGTCGCCGTCGAAGGCCCCGACGATTACGGCGCCCGGCGCGGCGTAGGCGCGCATGTAGTCGCGCTCGTAGGCTTCGTCGCCGTCATAGAGATACGGCCAGTCGCGGAACACCGCGATCCTGAGACCCGCCAGCGCGTCCAGATGCGCGTCGATGGCATCGCCGCGCAGCGTCTCGACCCGGATCTCGGTCACGAGACCTGCCGGATCCAGTCGGCGAGGTTGTAATACGTCACGACCCGCGCGATCGCCCCGTCCGCCACAGTGAAGAACGCCCCCGCGGGCAGGGTATAGCTCTGTCCCCGCGCATCGGGCAGGCCGGGATCGGTCTCGAGATAGGTGCCGTTCACGGTGAATTCGGCGGCGTAGCGCCCCTCGGGACCGGCGAGGATCACGACGTCCGTCAGCGTCTCGCGGTAGCTTCGGGCCATGTGATCGCAGAAATCGCGGAACGCGTCGCGACCGCGACGGACCTGCCCTTCATTGACGTGATGCGCCACATCGGGCGCGACGCAGGCCAGCATGGCGTCGGTGTCGCCATCGTTGAATGCCGCATAGTAGCGGGCAATGAGTTCGGTGGACATGGAGGCTCCCCGGGTCGTCGTGCCGAGGGAGAATAGCGGATAAATCTCTGTGCGCCACCGGGGTACGGGTCCCCGAGCACACCACCGAGCGAGGCGGCGGCATCAGAAGTCGAGAGGCGGCGGACCGGCGCAGACGAGGCCGGGCCCGTAGGGCGTGACGCCGTCGAGTTCGATGGTGATCTGCACCGCCTCGTAGGGATCGAGCCTGACGGCGAACTCCCCGTAGTCGCGGGCGATGTCGTCTTGCGTCAACAGGTCGATCTCCGCCTGCACGTCGTCCTCGTCGTAATAGTACCGCGAACCGTCGATCATCACGAAATTCGCCTCGCCCGCACCCGTCGAACGCTGCCCGTCCGACGTGTCCCGGTTCATGCCGATGCGGATGGCGGAGGCCTCGTAGCCGCCGGAGATGACGTCCGAGATGTCGAGCCGGGCCATCTTCGTCTCCCGGCTGAGGGAGGCGACGTAGAAGATGAAGCTGTCGTCGTCGGAATAGCCGTAGGTCAGGAAATCGGTGCCGTTCATCCGCGTGTCGGACGCGCCGACCATCTCCAGGTCGAGGAGCGACGCCCCGCCCGACAACGCATCAGACATCACGTCGTAGAGCGCGCCGCCCACGGAGTTGACGACGTAGCCGCTGACCGGATCGATGATCGGGTCGGCCACGGCGCCGCCCGCGAGGTCGTTGCGCGTGTTGTGCTGCGGGGGCCAGACCAGCGCAGTATCGACGCCGGCGCGCACCATCCCCTCGACCATCTCGAGGATCGCTCCGGCCGATCGCAGGCCCAACAGCTCGACATGGTCCTTCTGGATGTTCCATTCGGTGACGTAGAACACCATGTCGCGGCCGAGCACGGCGGACCAGGACTCCTCGTGCCATTCCATGCGGTAGTCGCGCGCGTTCTCGGGATCGTGCCCGTCCTGCCAGTAGAAGTGATGCACGATACCGTCGATATGCGCGAGCGCGGCGTCGCTCAGCGCGTCCTGCAGATCCGCGTTGGCGAGTTCCCAGCGCATCGCCTCGGTCATGTTCGCGCCGCGCCCGTCTTCGTGGCGCCAGTTGTAGCTCGATCCCTGGCCTGCCGGATTGGCCGTCTGCACGAGGATGTCCGGGTCGTGATCCATCGTCTCGAGGACGGAGCCGACCACGGTCGCGATCTTGTTGGCAACCTGGGCGTATTCCGTCTCGCGGCTCTCGCCGCCCGGATTCGGATCGTGGCGCCAGTATTCGTTGCCGATCTCGAAGGCGGCGACCAGATCGCCGAACTCCTCCATCACCGCCTCGACGAAGGCCCGCAGCTCGGCGCGTCCGTGAAAGCCCTCTTCCGTGGGCAGCACGAGCACGATCCCCTCGACCCGGCTCGACCGGGCCCATTCCAGAAAGCCGCGCACCTCGGGGATCATGTCGCCGTGGATCATCATTCCGTCCGCGAACAGGACCTCGGTCTGCCCCGCGGGATAGCGCAGGATTGTCTGACCGAGTTCAGAGATGGCGGCCTCGAAGTTCTCGAGCGGGCGGCCGGTCCCGAAATCCGTGTTGGGATGGTAGAGGACGTTCCCGCCGAAATGCGCGTCCGACACGCGCAGCGTGGTCTTCTCGTAATTGGCGATCCTGATCGTCGGCATGACGGCCCTCCGAAGTTGGCGGAGGTCTGCCGGACAGGTCGCGCAATCCGAGGGAGGGTTTGTGGCGGGCGGTGAAAAGATGGTGGCGAGATCGCGCCTCTCGCCGACATATCGAGGGAAATTCCCCGAAAACGCGACCGAACCACGGAGCCGTGGACGTCTATTCCGGACCTTGCGTCAGCCGAAGCGGGCCTCCAGCCGGGCCTGGATCTGGTCGCGGGTCTGCCGGTAGCTCGCGAGCTTATCGTCGCGATGCTGGCCCAGTCCGGTCGGGTCCATGATCGGCCAGTACTCCACCTCGATATGCGCGTGCCGGCCGAGCTCATGCGCCATGCGCTGCGAGGCGGGCGAGAGCGCGACGATCAGGTCGAATCCCTCGAGGTCGTCGCCCCATTCGCGCATCTCGTCGAAGCTGCGCGTGCGATGCCGCGACAGCTCGACCCCGAGCTCGGCGCAGACGGCGATGGCGAAGCCGTCGATCTCGAGGTCGTTCTTCACGCCCGCCGATTGCACGTAGATCGCATGGCCGTGCCGCTTCTTCATCAGCCCCTCGGCCATGGGCGAGCGCACCGCGTTGTGATCGCAGCAGAACAGCACCGATTGCGGGCGCGTCACGGGTTCAGCCCCCGAAATGCAGCACGCAGATCAGCGTGAAGAGGCGCCGCGACGTGTCGGTGTCGATCCGCGCCTTGCCGTCGAGCCGTTCCTGCAGGATGCGCGCGCCCTCGTTGTGGATGCCGCGCCGCGCCATGTCGATCGCCTCGATCTGACCGGGCGGCAGGTTCTTCACGGCGTCGAAATAGGCCTCGCAGATCTGCCAGTAATCCTTGACCACCTGCTTGAACGGCCCGAGCGAGAGATGGAACGACCCGGCCTGCTGCGCGGCTTCCGTCGCGACGTCGAAGACCAGCCGACGCTCGCGGATCGACAGCGACAGGTCGTAAGGCCCCTCCGGCGCATCCGCTCGGGCCAACGCGAAGCTGTTGTCCTCGAGAAGGTCGAAGATCGCCACGGCCCGCTCCTGCGCGATCTCCGGCGTCGGCACCGGCAGGTTGGCGTCGTCGATCTCGATCCGCGCGATGCGGGCATTGGTCATCGGTCGCATCCCGGCTGCCTGTCCGGAACCGGATAGCCGGCGCGCGGCGCGGCGTCCATCGACGCGCTCAGCGGTTCGCCCGCTCGAGACGCGCCCGAACCGACAGGCCGTGCGCCTCCAGGCTCTCGGAGGTGGCGAGCGTGGCGGCTGCGGGACCGATCGCGGCGAGGCTGTCCGGCGTCATCCGCGCCAGCGTCGTCCGCTTGAGAAAATCGAGAACCGACAGGCCGGAGGAGAACCGGGCCGAGCGCGCCGTCGGCAGGACGTGGTTCGGCCCGCCCACGTAGTCGCCGATCGCCTCGGGCGTCCACGCGCCGAGGAAGATCGCCCCGGCATGGGTGATCCGTTCGGCCAGCGCGTCCGGGTCCGCGACGGCCAGTTCCAGATGTTCGGGGGCGATCCGGTTCGACAGGTCGGCAGCCTGCGCGAGATCGGCCACGGTGACGACGGCGCCGAAGTCGCGCCAGCTCGCCCCGGCGATGTCGCGCCGCTCCAGCGTCCCGAGCCGTGCCGTGACGGCATCGGCCACCGCACGTCCGAACCCGGCATCGTCGGTGATCAGGATCGACTGCGCGCTTTCGTCGTGCTCGGCCTGGCTCAGCAGATCGAGCGCGATCCAGTCCGGGTCGTTGTCGCGATCCGCGATCACAAGGATCTCGGACGGCCCGGCGATCATGTCGATGCCGACGCGCCCGAACACCCGCCGCTTGGCCGCCGCGACATAGGCGTTGCCCGGCCCGGTGATCTTGTCGACGGGCGCGATCGTCGCGGTCCCGTAGGCCATCGCCGCCACCGCCTGCGCCCCGCCGATCCGGTAGATCTCGTCGATTTCCGCCAGCCGCGCGGCAAGCAGGACCAGCGGGTTCGTCACCCCGTCCGGCGTCGGCACGCACATGACGAGTCGGCGGACCCCCGCGACCCGCGCCGGGATCGCGTTCATCAGGACCGAGGACGGATAGGAGGCGAGCCCGCCCGGCACGTAGAGCCCCGCCGCGTCGACCGGCCCCCAGCGCCAGCCGAGCTCCGCCCCGGCTTCATCGGTCCAGCGCGCGTCCTCGGGCATCTGCCGGGCGTGATAGGCGCGGATGCGCCCGGCCGCGAGTTCGAGCGCGGCGCGCTCCGCCTCGGGCACGTGCGCCACGGCCGCGTCGATCTCCGCGGCCGGGATCGCCATCCGCTCGGGCGACATCGGCAGCCGGTCGAACCGCTCCGTCAGTTCGCAGACCGCCGCGTCGCCCCGTGCCCGCACGTCCGCGATGATCGCGGCGACCGCATCATCCACCTCCGGCGCATCCTCGCGCTTGGCGGCGAGCAGGGCGCCGAACCGCGCCTCGAAATCGGCATCGTTCGTATCGAGAAAGACTGGCATCGGCTCTCCGGGGCATCCGCCCCTTCTTCTTGGCTCAAATACTCGAATCCGACGTCGGCTCCGAGGCCGGACGTCGGTCGGGCTCAGTCCGGATGCCCCGGCGCCCGGCCCGACGGCGCGGCATAGGGCCGGGTCACGTCGCGCAGCGTCACATCGAGACAGTCGCAGGCCACCTCGACCACCCCGTCGCCCGCGAAGGTGAGGCGCAGCGTCCCGTCGGCATCCGCTCCCGGCTCCCATTCCGCCGCAAGCAGCGACAATACGGTGTCGGGGTCGTCCGGGACGATCCCCTGCCCGCGCACACCCCGCACGTCGCCGGCGGTGAGCAGCGTCTGCACCCGTTCCGCCCGGCGCACGCCGTGCTCCCAGCGGAACCGGTTCAGGAGCATCGCGAAGCGCCGCGACCTCTTCGCCCAGGTCATCTCCGTCGCCGGCAGGACCGAATCCTGCAGCAGCGCCGAGATCACCTGCAGGTCCTCCGCGTCCGTCGCCCAGAGGCGGAGCGGCCCGCCGCCCGCGTCGTGGAACCGTGCGTCCTCAGTCATTCGCCCTCACCCGTTCGATCCTCGCTCCCACGCCGCGCAACTTCGCGACGACGTGCTCGTAGCCCCGGTCCAGATGGTAGACGCGGCTGACAATCGTGTCGCCCTCGGCGGCGAGCCCGGCGAGGATCAGGCTCACGCTCGCGCGCAGGTCGGTCGCCATGACCGGCGCGCCGCGCAGCCGCTCCACCCCCGTGACCGTCGCCTGCCCGCCCTGAACGTCGATGCGCGCGCCCATCCGCACGAGCTCGGGCGCGTGCATGAAGCGATTCTCGAAGATCCGCTCCTCGAGAACGCTGGTCCCCTCCGCCGTGCAGAGCAGCGCCATCATCTGCGCCTGCAGGTCCGTCGGGAAGCCCGGAAACGGCTCGGTCGTGACGTCGACGGCGTGCATCGCCCCGTTCGCGCGCCGCACGGTCAGGCCCGCCGCGTCCTCACGCACCTCCGCCCCGGCCGCCTCGATCCGCTCGCAGAACGCCGCCAGAAGGTCGCGCCGCCCGCCGGCCAGCGTCACCTCCCCGCCCGCGATCAGGGGGGCGAGCATGTAGGTGCCGAGCTCGATCCGGTCGGTCACGACCCGGTGCGTGGCGCCGTGCAGGCGGTCGACGCCCTGCACCTCGATCACCGGCGTCCCCTCCCCCGAAATCTGCGCCCCCATCGCGCGCAGGCAGCGGGCAAGGTCGACGATCTCCGGCTCCTGCGCGGCGTTGTGGAGCCGCGTCGTCCCGCGCGCCAGCGTCGCCGCCATCAGCGCGTTCTCGGTCGCGCCGACCGACACCAGCGGAAACTCCACCTCGCCCCCGCGCAGCCCGCCGGACGGCGCCTTCGCATGGACGTAGCCATCGCGCAGGTCGAGCTCCGCGCCCATCGCCTCCAGCGCCCGCAGGTGCAGGTCGACCGGCCGCGCGCCGATGGCGCAACCGCCGGGCAACGAAACGACCGCGTGCCCGAGCCGCGCGAGCAGCGGACCCAGCACGAGGATCGAGGCGCGCATCTTGCGCACGATGTCGTAATCCGCCCGATCGCCGTTCAGCGCATGGCTCGACATGGCGAGGACAAGCCCGTCCGAGAGCGGGCTCACCTCCGCGCCG
Organism: uncultured Jannaschia sp.; assembly: GCF_947494055.1. GTDB lineage: Bacteria > Pseudomonadota > Alphaproteobacteria > Rhodobacterales > Rhodobacteraceae > Jannaschia. The sequence continues at coordinate 19,994 of NZ_CANLTR010000051.1, forward strand.
AGCGAGGCCAGGAGCTGCGCCATGGTCCGGATGTCCGAGAGCCGCGGCGCGTTGGTCAGCGTCAGCGGCTCCTCCGACAGAAGCGTCGCCGGCATCAGCGTGAGGCAGGCGTTCTTCGCCCCCGCGATCGGGATGGTGCCCTCGAGCGCCTGCCCACCGGTGACGTTGATGCTATCCATTCGCGTCCGTCTCCTGCCCGTCATCCTCGACCGGCGCCCGGTCCTCGTCGGCGGCCGCCGCCGTGCGGCCGCGCTTCTGCGCCTTGCGCCGCGCCATGTTGGCCTTGAGGGCCGCCTTCAGCCGGTCGTCCCGCGTCGGTCCCGCATCCTTCGCCATCCGCGCCCCCATCGTCCCGGCCCCCATAGCCAATGCCCCGCCGGGGGTCCAGCGAGCGGGCCGGCCGCTCGCGAAAGGGGTTGCGAGACGCGGAGGTTCGGTCTAACCCGCGCTCCGGACGCTGCTGTAGCTCAGAGGTAGAGCACTCCCTTGGTAAGGGAGAGGTCGAGAGTTCAATTCTCTCCAGCAGCACCATTTCCCGACCGGAAAGCCGCGGACCCGTCCGACCGTTTCGTCAGGGACGTTCGACCCGACCGAAAGGCCAGCATCGAAAGCGTCCGTTTGCCGCGGTCCGCCCGAGCGTCCGAGGCACGGGGCAAATCGATCCCTCGCCGGGACTTCGCGAACGAGCGCTTTGGTAGTGCCCCAACGTGTGGTGTAGGAGCGCCGACCTTCGGAGAGGTCCGAGCCTGATCAGGTTGCCACGGCGG
>NZ_CANLTR010000052.1 GCF_947494055.1 uncultured Jannaschia sp.
CACTCCCCATCTTGAGATGGGTAGATCTCGCAATCAGGCCGATGCCCGACAACGTGGGCCGCAGCCACCGCTTACGTCGATACTAACGACACGCGAGTTTCACGGAACATGCTGCAATCTGGCCTCAATGCGAACGACCCGACTTTCGCGTCGTTTCTCATCAGTGTGGGTGGCGCGATTCTGGCCGCCGTTATCGTCGTCGCGCTGGCGAAGTCGAACCATCGGTGGATGGCGAGGATGGTGTCATCACGCTGGACAAGCGCGGCCGTGCTGGGCATCGCGTATTGGCTGACAGCCGTCCTCGGCCTTCAATGGGCCGTCGTGAATGGGGCGGGTTCTCCCGTCTGGCCGGCTGCCGGCGTAGGTCTGGCCGGTCTCCTGCTCGGGGGTATCCGGCTCTGGCCGGCGATCCTCATTGCGCGCCTGGCGGCCGCCATCACGACGGGCTCCGATCAAGCCCTAGGGGTCGAATTGGCGATCGGGCTCGTCAATGCGGGCTCCCTGGTGCTGACTGCTATGTTCTTGACACGATGGACCCCGATCGATTGCCGATTGACGGCGATCCGCGACGTTGTCCGGTTCGCGGGCGCTGTCGCGGCGGGAAGTACGGTCTCCGCGATCGTCGGAACCGGCGCCGTGATCCTGGGGGACGATGTCGCGCGGGATGCAATGCTGCAAGTCGGCATCGGATGGTGGCTGGGCAATACCGGCGGCGCCTTGCTGGTCGCGCCCATCATCCTGTCCTGGAGCTACCCGACCGCCGCGCACATGGGTACGGGCCGATGGCTGGGGCTGGGCGGATTACTTGCCGCGACAGCTGTCATATCGAACGAGATTTTCCTCGATCCCAGGATTTTCCTGCGAACCTGGTATGTATATCCCGCGCTGATCTGGGTTGCCGTGGCCTATCAGGTCCGTGGCAGCTCCATCGCCATGCTCTTCGTCGGGGCGGCCGCGATTGCAAGCGGCACACTCGGCACAGGCACATTCGCGACGATCACCGAATCCCGGATGGAGCACATCCTGCTCGCCCAACAATTCACCATCATCACGTCGGTCGCGGTCCTCATCCTTGCAGCCGCCGCGGATGAACGGCGCGGGCTCGAAGCCCTGCGCCACCGCGAGGCCCGCGAAAGCTCGATCGTCGAAACCGCGGTCGATCCGATTGTCGTCACCGACGAGCGGGGAACCGTCGTATTCTGCAATCCAGCGGCCGAACGATCCTTCGGCTATGGCCCCGCCGAGATCCTTCAGAAGGATGTAAGTGTCCTGATGGCAGTTCCCGACGACGCAGGACACAATCAGTCTTTCGACCTGAGCGGCCTGCTGCAGGATACCGAAGCGGCAACGCAGGGTTGCCATGTCGAAGGTCGACGAAAGGACGGCACAATCTTTCCGCTCGACCTGTCCGTCACGAGGTGGGGCAGCGGACAGAACCAGTTCTTCACCTGCATGATGCGCGACCAGACCGAAAGGGTCCGGGCCGAGACGGCCGTACGTTCCAGCGAGCGTCGGCTGGCGGTCGCCATCGCCGCGAGCTGCGGCGCAGTCTACGAGCAGACCGTCCCCTCAAGCGATGTTATCTACATCGGTCAGGAACTTCTCGACATGTTTGGCTACGTGACGCTTCCCGTTCCGCCCGAACAGATCGACCTATGGGTGCTTGAGCAAATCCATCCGGACGACCGGGCCCATCTGGGCACCGTTCGTCAGGCGTTCATGGAGGGGGACAACCCGCGCTTCGAGGCCGAGGTGCGGATGCGGCATGCGGATGGCCGCTGGCTCTGGGTGCGGTCCTTTGCGCAGGCCATCGAACGCGACCAGGGCGGTCACGTGACGCGGCTGTCGGGAATGGTCATCGATATCACCGACCGGAAGCTGACCGAAAGCCGCGTCGAACATCTGGCGCATCACGACTCCCTGACCGGCATCGCGAACCGGACCAGCTTCATGGAACATCTGGCCAAGGCCGCCCGTTACGCGGATGTCGGCGCCTCGCAGGCGGGGCTGATCCTGATCGATCTCGATTACTTCAAGACCGTCAACGACACGCATGGGCATCCCGCGGGGGATGCGTTGCTGCTGGTCGTGACGGAACGTCTGACCGGCTCCATCCGCTCCGGCGATACGGTCGCCCGCCTCGGAGGCGACGAGTTCGCGGTCGTCGTGCCGAACGCGCATTCGCGTGACGACGTCCACGATCTCGCAGACCGGCTCCGGAACGCGCTCGTCCAGCCCACCACGATCGGCGGCGTCGAGATCGAGGTCTCGGCGAGCCTCGGTTTCGCGATGTATACCGGCAACGGAGAGACCGTCGAAGACCTCATGCGGCACGCGGACCTCGCGCTCTACGAGGCCAAGGCGAAGGGCCGCAGCCGGGTTCAGGGGTTCTGTTCGAAGCTCGAAGAAGTAGCGTCCCATCGCATCCGAACGGAAACCGCCCTTCGCCGTGCCATCCGGAACGGGGAGCTGGCGCTGTATTATCAGCCTCAGTTCAACTTCGAGACGGGCCGGATCGATTGCGTGGAGGCCCTTGTGCGTTGGTCGCGGGACGGAAAGCTGATCGGTCCGAGCGAGTTCATTCCTGTTGCGGAAGGAAGCAGCTTGATCCGGACGCTTGGCGCATGGGTCATGCGCGAAGCCTGCCGGCAGCAGGCGGAATGGCGCAGCCAGGGTGTTCAGGTCAACATTGCCGTCAATGTCTCGGCCTCCGAAGCGGGGGCGGAAGATTTCATTGCCCATCTCGATCGGACACTCGCGGAATTCGCAGTGCCGAGCGACACGATAGAACTCGAGATCACCGAGGGCTTTCTGATGGACCCCGAAAGCAAGCCCGTACAGTCGTTCCTGACGGCCTGCAGAGCGCGCGGCGTCCGACTGGCCATCGACGACTTCGGGATGGGCTATTCATCGTTGAGCTATCTCGCGCGGCTTCCCATATCGAAGATCAAGATCGATCGGTCCTTCGTCATGCAGATCGACCAACCGGACGAAGCCCTTATCGAAGCCATCGTGACTCTGGGCCGTCGGCTGGGCAAGCGGGTCGTTGCCGAAGGCGTGGAGACGAAAGCGCAAATGGATTTCCTGCGGTATCTGGGCTGCGACGATGCGCAGGGCTATCTGTTCTGCAGGCCCGGTTCCGCGAGCGACATCACCCCATTGCTGTCACAACCCCCGATCGGCACCCGGTTGCGGGCGGTCCGTCAGGGATGATTGATTTCGCCTTGCGCTAAGTGCCTTCCTTCGTTGCCGGCATCAATCGAAGGACCTCGCCCACGCCCCAGCCCAGGCTCTTTTCGCCTTCATGAAGGCCACCGCGCAGAAGGGCGATGAGAAGCTCGCAACAAGCTGGCCTGCCAGGCAAGCTTGAACGCGAGCAAGACCAGGGCGCGATCTCGATGCAAAGCGCTGGCTTACCTCCACACGATCCGATCCAGTTGGGTCATCCGATCTCACGCCGACCGGCGCCTCCAGTCGCTGCAGGTGCCGTTCATGCTCCATACGGGCAATCTGGAGCGCCAGGACGAGCTCGTTACCCGGCTCGGCGCGCCGATCCTCGCCAAACCCGCCTTTTCGGACAACATCGTCCAAGTCGTCCGGAACCTCCATCGGACGACCGATGCGATCGAGTATTCGAACTAGCTCGTCCGCGATCATCCTCGCGTCAGTGCCTTCGCCGTTCCAAAATCTGTTGCAGCCGCCAGTGTTCCCTAGCCCGGCGGCGCCATTGCGCACGGCCAGAGCTTGCTCGCGTGATCCGGTTCGACGTGCGTCGCCGGTTCGGTTGCCTTAGCACAAGGCTCCGACGGCGAGCACAGCCGTCTGACCGCAACAAGTTCCACGGTTGCTCGGGATGAGATCACCCTTGCCAGAGATCATCTGTGCTTGCCCATCGGCGCAAGGAACGAAAAGCTACGGTGGAACTTGAATGTCGCAGGATGCAAGGAGGCTTGGATGATCAAACCGCTCACGAAGACACAGCTTGTCGCCGAGATGTCGGAAAGATTGGATACCGACAAGAAGAGTGCCGCAGCTATGCTCGACGCATTAAGCGCCATCGTTCTGGAACAGGTTGCCGCAGGTGGTGCCGTTACGATCCCCGACGTCGGCAAGATTTCCTGCCGGGACCGCCCCGAACGCATGGTCCGCAATCCCGCGACTGGAGAGCAGTTGAAGAAGCCAGCCGACCGGCAGGTCAAGGTGACCGTCACGAAACGGCTGAAGGACAGCGTCAACGGCTAGACCGTACTGGCTGAAGCATCATGGCGAAGAAGGCTTTTGGAAAGGTCAGGCTGCAGATAGTCACGGTTCGCAAGGGACGATTATCGACATACCGCTCCTTGACCAGACGTATCGGCAGGTGGAGAAGTAGTGAGAAAAAGCCGTATTCAGCTACGGAATTACATAATAGAACTTAGTTAATATAGTAATTCCTATTAATCATAGTTGCCTACACTGTGTTCTTAACATATTTACAGCAACTTCTCTTCCAGTATGGCATCCGTCTGCTGCCCTTCGAGACAACCGGCATGTCACGTTCCGAGGGTCACGCTCCAAAGCAGCATTCAGCCCTTTGATCTCGGCCTACATCGAAGCTTCGCCGTAGAGGTGACCTCCGGAGGCTGGCCACGCTCACAAAGCTCGACCCGTGCAACAAACCCACCCCCAACCACGTTCATCGATGGACACGCGATTTCGCGTCGGCCTGGTGCAACTGAAAATGGATGGCGAAAATGTCGAGGCTCAAGGATCTTTACGAGGAAGAGCTGCAAGACCTTTGGTCTGCCAACGACCAGATGGCCAAGGCGGTGTCGAAGATGTCCAGCAAGGCCAGTGACAAGAGCTTGGCCGACAGGCTTCAGAAGGCCAAGGACGGCATCGACAAGCATACCGAGATGCTCAAATCCCTTCTCGATGCGGCCGGTCTGGAGGTCCAGAAGGAGCATTGCAAGGGGATGGAAGGCCTGGTCGAAGAAGCCCGGAAGCACGCGCTCGACAGCGACCTCGAGGGCGCGGTGCTCGATGTCGCCATCATCGCCCAGTATCAGCGGATGTGCCATTACGGGATGGCCGGGTTCGGCACGGCCAAGGCCTTCGCCGAGGCGCTTGGCGAAGACGATGCGACGCAGAAGCTCGATCGTGCGCTCGACAAGATCTACGGCTCTGACGAATTCATGTCCGATCTCGCGGAGCGGTCGCGCAACCTCGAAGCGGTCTGACGCCACAACGGACAAGTCCGGGACGGGTGTACCCCATCCCGGGCGTCTTGCAGCGAAGTGAGAACCGTATCTACGGCCTCCTGTATTAAAACCGATCAGTGGGCGCAGGCAGTAGCTTAAGTCAGCCAAAAACTATCCAAGGTTCGGGAAGTAATTCATCCTGACGTACACTTGCTGCGAACGTTAGATTCTTCCTAAGTCTTATTCATGGCTGATATCGATTTCCGCGCCCTAGAACGGGCCATTCGTGACCTTCCGCAGACGATCGGGGGCCCTGGGGGGCTGGCCGGCGCCGTAGTGAATGGCGCGACGGCCTTTGTGCATCCCTGGGGCTTTGCCGACATGGATCAACGGCTGGCGATGACCGACCGGCTGCGCATGCCGATCTGTTCGATCAGCAAGCAGTTCACCTGCGCTGTACTATTCGACGCGATCAACGACCCCGAACGTCTCGACGATCGAGTAGCAACGCTCCTGCCGAACCTTGAGAGTACGAGTCCCGGAGTTCACGAACTCGCCAACATGCAATCCGGCCTGCGGGACTACTGGGCAATGACGGTCCTGCACGGCGCGCATCCGGAAGGGCGCTTCGCGCGCGAGGATGCCCGGCGACTCCTCGATCGTATACGTACGACGCAGTTCGATCCCGGAACGAGCTATTCCTATTGCAACGTCAATTTCCGTATCCTCTGTGAATTGATCGAAGGTGAAACCGGCCGCGATCTCGGCGAGCTCTATGTCGAGCGCGTCTTCGGCCCCGCCGGAATGGAGACAGCGATCCATACGCCAGATACGGCAGTACCGGCAGACGGGGTCGTGGGTTACGAGGGCGACGCGAAGCTCGGTTACATTCCAGCGGCGAACCGCATCTACTGGACAGGCGATGCCGGGATCTCCGCCTCGCTGCAGGACATGCTCGCCTGGGAACGGCACATCCATACGACCTCCGATGACGCAGATAGCCTCTATTGCAGGCTTTCCGTGCCGCAGTCGTTCCGGAATGGGCGCGCCGCGCCCTACGGGTTCGGCCTCGTCCACGAGACGGTGGGGGGTCGGGCGGCTACCGGGCATGGTGGCGCACTCAGGGGGTTCCGGCTGCAACGGCTCTACATACCGTCCGTCCGCCTGTCGGTGGTGGTGCTGCTCAACCACGAAGCCGACGCGCATGCCGCAGCGCTCGGTATTGCCCGGGCAGCGCTCGGTGTGGCGGCGCCCGAGGTGGGCCATTCCATCGAGAAGGGCTGGGCCGGCGACTACGTGGTGCCAGAGACCGGCCTGCTGCTCCGGGTCGAGACAACGAGGGACCGGGTCGTGGCTCGCTACGCAACTGCCCCGGATGAGCTAGTCCTCGGCGAAGACGACGTAGCCCGCTCCGCCGACATGACACTGACACGGCGCGGAGACGGTTTACGCGTCGAGCGGCCTGGCGAGGACCTTCGGGCCGAGGCGGTTCCGATCACCGGCGCGGCCGTGCAGGATATGTCCATCGCCGGGCTGTTCCGGTCCCCTGAGACTGGCGACACGATGGAGATCGTAGCAGCAGGGGGAGGTCTCTACGCAGGCTTCGAGGGATTGCTCGGTCAGGGTCCGGTCCATGCGCTGCATCCGCTCGGTTCAGACGTCTGGGCCATGTCCTGCCGCCGGTCGATGGATGCGCCGCCGCCGGGAGACTGGACGCTCCGGGTCATGCGCGATGATGCCGGCAGCGTCAGCGGACTGACACTTGGTTGCTGGCTCGCGCGGGACGTGCCGTATCTTTTAGCAGAGTGAAGCGCCGCCTGTCCATTTGGACAAGCGGCGGGTCGATTATTCCTTCACGACGTCCTCGAGGAAGAAGCGGCCAAGCGGATTCTGGTAGAAGTTCTCGATGTTCGACCGCGAGACGTTGATGTACGGGCTGTAATACAGGTCGATCCAGTTCACGTCGTCCTTCGCCATCTCCTGAAGATCCACGTACATCTCCTCGCGTGCCGCGGGGTCCATCTCCACCCGTGCAGCCTCGACGAGGGCCTTCACCTCCGGGTTCTCGTAGCGCGTCATGTAGTTCATGTTGGTGTCGTGGCCGAGCACGAAGGTCGTCTTCTGGTCCGGGTCAAGGATGTCGTTGGTCCAGTAATTGACCGCGAGATCGTACTCGCCGTCCACCAGCATGTTCCAGCTCTGACTCGGATCGACCTTCTGCAGGTTGGCCGTTATGCCGGCTTGGGCCAACTGCTGCTGGATCTGGATCGCGATCTGCTCGTCGATCTCGTTGCCGGCCTCGATCACGTAGTCGAGCGTCAGGTCCGAGACACCGGCATCGGCCAGCATCTGCTTCGCCGCCTCGGGATCGTAAGGCCGCTCCAGGTTGTCAGCGTTGTAGTAGAGCGCGCCGGCGGGGATGTAGGAATTCGCCACCTCGGCCAGCCCGAAGGTCACGGTGTCGACGATGGCCTGCTTGTCGATCGCCATGTCCAGCGCCCGTCGGACCTCGACGTTGCCCAAGGGTTCGTGCTCATGGTTGATGAGCAGGTGGTCCTCCCGGGTGGAGGGCTCGAGATGGACGTTCAGCTCCGGGTCCTGCTGCAGCATCGCCACACGCGAGAACGGCACGAAGATCGCGGCATCCATTTCGCCCGCCTGCACGTTCAGCATTCGGGTGTTGTCGTCGGGCACGGAAATCCATTCGACCCCGTCAAGGCTGACACGGTCGGCTTCCCAGAAATTCGGATTCTTCTCGAGGATCACCCGGTCGCCGCGGCGCCACTCCATGACCGTGAAGGCTCCGGAGGCGACGGGATCCTCGGCATAGGCTTCCGCGCCCATGCTCTCGAACCCGGCTTCGGAGACGATCGAGGCACCGGGCATGGCGAGCGTCGAGAGGAACGGCGCCGACGGCGTCTTCAGCGTGACGACGAGCGTCCGGTCGTCGGTCGCTTCAGCTGTGTCGATCACAGTGTAGCTGTCGGACCAGAGGGATTCCTCGTCATCGCGAATACGCAGGAGCGTGAACGCGGCATCTCCGGCAGTGATCGGCGAGCCGTCAGAGAACAAGGCGTCACGCATGGTGAAGGTATAGGTGAGCCCGTCCTCGGAAATCTCCCAGCTTTCCGCCAGACCGGGCTGCAGCTCCGTCCCGCTCTTGTCGACGCGGACGAGCACGTCGAAGATGTTCATGAACACCCAGAAGTCGACGTTCTGCGCCGTCTTGATCGGGTCGAATGTCGTGGAATCCTCCCGGCGCCCGATTGTCAGCACGCCGGCGGCCTGTGCCTGCCCCGCCACGACCGTGAGGGCGATCGTCGCGACCGCACCCGCCCTCGTCCAAGGTCTCGTCATGTTGCTGTCTCCTCTGTTGGTTCGACGGCCGATCGGCCGAACGGAATGTCGGGGTCGATGTCGGGGATCGCGGCCAGCAGTGCCGCAGTATAGGGATGTCGTGGCCGGTCCAGGACCTGCGCGGCCTCTCCCTCCTCCACGATCTCGCCGGCGCGCATCACCACGACCCGCTGGCAAAGGTTGCGCACGATGGCGAGGTCGTGGGCGATGAAGACGAGCGTCAGACCGATACGTGCGCGAAGCTCACGGAACAGCTCGACGATCTGCGCCTGGATCGTGACGTCGAGCGCGGCGACGCATTCGTCCGCGATCACCAACTTCGGATCGACCGCCAAGGCGCGGGCAATGCCGACACGCTGGCACTGTCCCCCACTAAGGCTGCGCGGCTTGCGATCGAGGAACTCAGGGCCGAGAGCGACGAGATCCAGAAGCTCGCGAACGCGACCGGGAATGTCACGGTGCCCCCCCTGGATGCGCAGAACCTCCGACAGGGTTTCCCCTACCGTCATTCGGGGATTCAGCGCGTTCAGGGGATCCTGAAACACCATCGCCGTTTCCCGCCGAAGCTGGGCGTGATGCGCAGGCGTGATCTCGATGCCGTCGAAGCGTACCTGTCCCGAGGCCATGGGCGTCAGCCCAAGGATCGCGCGTGCGAGCGTGCTTTTGCCGCTCCCAGACTCGCCCACGATGCCCAGCGTCTCGCTTGGCATCACCCGGAGACTGACGCCCCGGACGGCATCGAAATGCTGCGGGAGACCACTCAGGAACCCGGCCCCGGTTGGGAAGCGGACATGCAGATCCTTCACCTCGAGCAGCGGCGCCTCTTCCGCGGAGCTGGCAAGCGCGTCCGCGACGTTCGTCATCGATGGATGGCTCGCAATCAGGTCCCGCGTGTAGGGATGGCGCGGCGCGGACAAGAGGGCGCGCTTCTCCTGCATCTCGACGATCCGACCATCCCGCATCACCGCGATGCGGTCGCAGCATTGCGCCACCACGCCGAGATCGTGGCTGATCAGGATGATCGACAGCCCGCGACGGTCGCGCGTTTCCATAAGGAGTCGCAGGATCTGCGCCTGGATGGTCACGTCGAGCGCCGTGGTCGGCTCGTCCGCGATCAGGATCTCCGGCTCGCAGGCGAGTGCCACCCCGATCATTGCACGTTGCCGCATGCCGCCCGAGAATTCGTGCGGGTAGCCGTAGCGCTGCCGTTCGGGGTCCGGGAAACCGACCTGCCGCAGGATGTCGACCGCCGCCATCCGCGCTGCCCGGGGCGCAACGTTTCGGTGGTACCCCACGCCTTCCGCAATCTGGTCGCCGACCCGCATCAGGGGATCGAGATGGCTCGTCGGGTTCTGGAAGATCATCCCGATGGACCCGCCCCGGACCTGTTGCATCTCCCGCTCGCTCGCCTGCGTCAGGTCGCGGTCGCCCAGCCTCACGACGCCGCCGTCGATGCGCAGGGACGGCGCGGGCATCAACTTGAGAACCGAGCGGCAAAGAAGGCTCTTGCCCGATCCGCTCTCGCCCACGAGGCCGAGGATTTCGCCCCGCTCCAGGGTCAGGGAGACATTGTCGATGAGCGTGCGGGGGCCCTCGTCGAGATGAGCGCGGACCAGAAGGTCTTGGACCTCGAGGATCGGCGTATTCATTCGTGGATACCCAGCAGGTCGGCCAGCCCATCGCCCAACAAGCTGAACGCAAAGGCGAGGAAGACGATGGCGAGACCGGGGAACAGCGTGATCCACCAGGAGGTGGTGATGAAGGGTTGCCCCTCTGCCACCATCACGCCCCACTCGGCGACCGGCGGCTGCACGCCGAAGCCCAGATAGCTGATCGCCGCGCCGTTCAGCAGCACCAGTACCGCGTCCGACATCGCGAAGACCAGCGAACCGGCCAGCGCGTTGGGCAGGAGGTGGCGGAACATGATGCGGGCGCGGCCGAAGCCGAGGCTGCGGGCGGCGACGGCGAAGTCCTGCGTCTTCAGAACGAGGATCTGGGCCCGGACCAGCCGCGCATAGGACACCCAGCCCACCAGAGCCAACGCGATGTAGAAGCTCGTGAGACCGGGCCCGAGGATGGCGATGATCGCCAGCATCAGGACGAGGAAGGGGAAGGCGATGATGACGTCGACGAGACGCATGAAAATCGCGTCCACGACACCGCCGAAGAACCCCGACACGGTGCCGACAATGGTGCCGATCAGGAACGGGAAGATCACGCCGATCACCGCGATCTGCAGATCGATCCGGGCGCCCCAGATGAGCCGGCTCAGGATGTCACGGCCGAAATTGTCGGTACCCAGGAGGTGGGCGACCGACGGCGGCTGCAATCGGGCCTGAATATCCTGGAAGACCGGGTCGTAGGGCGCGATCAGCGGCGCAGTCAGCGCAATCAGGACGAAGACCCCGAGCAGTCCGCCGCCGGCCGCGAGCATCGGCCCGCGCCTGAACCCGAGACGCAGCCGGACGCGCCGAGACCGGATCGTTGCCGCCGCGGTCAAAGCTTGACCCGGGGATCGACCGCGACCGTCGCGATGTCCGCGAGAAAGTTCACGAGCACCGTGGCGCAGGCGAAGGTCATCGCCACGCCTTGCACGACCATGTAGTCGCGGGAGAAGATCGCCCGCACCAGAAGCTGGCCCAGTCCCGGCAGGGCGAACACGCTCTCGACCACGACAGTGCCGCCGATGAGCCACCCCGTGTTGACTGCCAGGAGATTGATCGTCGGCACCAGCGCGTTCGGCAGGACGTGGCGTCGAAACACCACTCCTTCCGGCATGCCGCGGGCGCGCGCGGCGGTCGCCACGTCGGAGGCGAGCCCTTGCACCATGGCCGCGCGAAGACTGCGCGTCAGCACTGCCGAAAGCGACAACGCGACGGTCAGGCTGGGCAGGGCGAGGTGTGCGAGCTTCTCGCCCCAGGTCTCGCCATAGCCAGAGACCGGGAACAGGCTCAGTCGCACGCTGAGGAAAATGATCAGCATCAGCGCGAGCCAGAAAGGCGGAAAGCCGATCCCCATCGTGGAGACGATCCGGACAGCGTGATCGGCGGGGCGACCCTGGTTGCGCGCGGCGATGCTGGCCATCGGTACCGCTATGACGACGGAGAGCACGACGCTGGCCACCACAAGGGCGAGCGTCGGCTCGATCCGGGTCGCGATCAGCCGGAGCACGTCGATCTTGTAGAGGATCGACCTTCCCATCTCGCCGTTCGCCAGATTGCCGAGAAAGTAGAAGTACTGCGTCAAGATCGGCTCATCGAGACCGTACTGTGCGCGGACATTGGCAATCGCCGACGGTGTCGCCCGGGTCCCAAGCAGGACGCGCGCCGGATCTCCGGGGATAAGCCGGACGAGCACGAAAGTGACGACGCTTATGCCGAACAGAACCGGCAAGAACTGCAAAGGCCGTAGAAGGACGAAGCGATATCTGTGAATTGTCAGTCCCCCCGCAGACCGACGGAAAGCAAAGGCCACCACCGACTGCGTACGGCGCAAACGCGAGCAAATTTGCTGTCAAATGGCAAGGCCGTCATGCAGCAAAACGAAGAGCGGGCCGGAGCGAGAGCTGAAATACCCAACGGCTGCCCATGTAACTGGCCTCCTGCGAACGAGACGGAATCACGGCCGGGATTGTCTTGGGTTGTTCCCGAGGGCGATCCTGTCAGGAATGACGGCACGCCATCGCGAACGGTCAGGAGAAGAGAACATGTCCAGACGACGCGCCCGCGAGGTCGGTCTGCGCTTCGAGGGTCAACCCGGCCCCCTGAACGCGATTACCGACGTGGCCGGGATCGGCGTTGGGATGACGACGCTGATCGAAGCGCCCGCGCCCGGACGCCATGCCGGACTCTGCACCGGCGTCACCGCAATCGTCCCGCGACTTGGGTTCCCGACGCTGCAACCGGTCTGGGCTGGACTGCATTCCTTCAACGGCAATGGCGAGCTCACCGGGAGCCACTGGATTCGGGACGGAGGCTGGTTTCTCGGGCCCGTCTTGCTGACCAACACGCACAGCGTCGGCATTGTGCATCATGCCGCAATCCGCTGGCTCATCCAAAACCACGCTTCGGAACTGGAAGATCGGCACCAATGGTTCATGCCAGTGGTCGGGGAAACCTATGACGGCATTCTGAACGACATCAACGCCCAGGCAATTACCGAACAGCACGTCTTGGCCGCGCTCGATACGGCCGTGTCTGGGCCAGTCGAGGAGGGCAATGTCGGCGGCGGGACGGGCATGATTGCCTACGAGTATAAGGGCGGGACCGGCACATCGTCGCGCCAGGTCGAGATTGTGGGCGAAGATTACATGATCGGTGTTCTGGTCCAAGCCAACCACGGAATGCGTGATTGGCTTAGGGTTTCAGGGATCCCTGTCGGACAGTACTTACGCGACGATCTTCTTCTCGAACGCGAAACGGGGTCTGTCATTGTCGTGATCGCGACGGATTGCCCGCTGCTGCCGCATCAACTCGACCGTGTCGCGCGGCGGGGCGCTATCGGTATCAGCCAGAATGGAACAGTTGGAGGGAACAGTTCGGGCGACATCTTCCTCGCGTTCACCACCGCCCGGTCAATGAGGATCGATCGTGAAGCGCCCGTTCGACAATCCTTCGACGCGCTCGACGATCGCCATCTCGATACGATCTATGCCGCCTCTGTGCAGGCCATCGAGGAAGCCGTGGTGAACGCGATGGTCGCTGCGGAGGATCGCGTCGCCGTGAAGCCCCCGGGGCGGATGGTCAAAGCCATGAACGTCGATCAACTCCTCGAAATAATTTTCGAGTTTGATCACTCAGTAAACGCCCCTGAGTAATCGTGAACCACCACCTACCACTCCAGTTAATTTTCTATTTGGCGCGACCGAACACCTTTACTTTGCCTATGAGCGTTCGGTCCTGGCCAGACGTACCAGCATATGCCGCCGGTGTTCCTGGCCGCCAAAGAACACCGCCAGCACGTCGAGACGCTCTTTGTCGTCGTCGACCACGAAGTAGAATACTGCACGGTTCTTTGTGACGTGTCGGACGCCCTCGCCAAATGCCGCGTCGACTGTCCCCTGATGCGGTACATCGCCAAGCCGTTCCATCGCCGCCTCGATGGCGTTCAGTCGGGACTCCGCCCTTTCCAGCGCCGTATCAAGGTCCTCGCCGAAGGATAGCGCAGCCTCGAACAGGAAGTCGAAGATCAACTCGAGGTCACGGTCGGCTGCGACCGACCGCCGGACACCGTAGCCCACGGTCTAGCGAGCGTGGGCCGCGCGCTTGGCCGCCATCATGGCCTTGGTCCTCTCGCGGCCTTCTGCCATATCGACAAACAGGCCCTCGCGCCGTTCGGCGAGCAAGCCCCGGAGTGCGGCCAGCTCCTCTTCCTCCGCCTCAGTGCGTTGTCGCAGGAGATCAAGCCCTTGCTGCAGCACTGCACTGAGACTCGCATAGCGCCCCTGCGACACGAGCCGACGAGCGAACACATCTTGCGCTTCGGTCAACGATATCGACGTCTTGACGCTCATGGCAGTTTTGTCCCAGCGAATGTACCACCGAGTAGTACACCCCAGTCTGAAAGAAGGCGCAAGGGTTAGCGGATCAACAGCGCCTTATATTACGATCAAGGCTTACTTAACATAAATTCTCTATGCAATAATATTTCGGTCCTTGGAAGAACAGGAACGTCTGATCTCGAATTGGATAAACTAAGAGTCTTTTCGACTATTGGAATCAGAAATCGACACGTCCCGCTTTTTGTATAAGGCTCTAATCCATACAAAGAAGGCGACTGCCACGACAATTGCACAAACCGCGACCAGTGTCGCAGCGATAGGCCGATCCAAGAATATCCAGTATCCTTCGCGCGAGATCAGCAGCGACCGTCGCAGGTTGTTCTCGACAATGGGCCCCAAGATCGTGCCAATTACGACCGGCGCCAAGGGGTAAGCTGCGGCGCGCAGAAGCACGCCAAGTAAGCCAAAGCCGAACATGACCCACAAGTCGAAGACCGAGGATTGTAGCGCGAAAGTACCGACCGCACACAGGATCAGGATCGTGGGTACCAGCGAGGCCTTGGGGATGCGCAGGAGATGCACGAACAACGGCACGAGCAGGATACCCAAGACCAGAAGCACGAGATTGGCGAGCACATAAACGAGGAAGATGCCGCCGACGATCTCTGGCTGATCTTGAAACAGTGCCGGTCCAGGAAAAAAGCCAAGGATCAGGAGCGCACTCATGAGGACGGCTGTTGTCGCATCGCCGGGAATGCCGAGAGACAAGGTTGGAATTAACGCTCCACCGCAGGTGGCATTGTTGGCTGCCTCGGTCGCGACGATGCCGCCTTCTGCTCCTTCCCCGTAGCCTTCGTCAGGGTGCGCAGTCGCCTTGGCAATTGCGTAGGACGTGAATGCCGAGACGTCTCCGCCGGCACCAGGCAAGGCGCCGAAGAAGGTACCGATTGCAGCCGATCGCAGGAGATTGAAACGATGGCGCAGGGTGAGGACGAGCGAGCCGAACCCCGTCCTGACAGCTTCGGGTCGTGTGGATGCAGTCAGTCGGTTACCAGCGACCTGAAACACCATCTCCGAAACGGCGAAGAGACCCACTACGATGGCAACGATGTGGAAGCCGTTGAGCATAGCGAAGGAATTGAAAGTGAAGCGGTAGCCGGTCGAGAGCTGATCCGTTCCGATCGTGGCTACAAGCATTCCGAGCGCGCCGGCGAGAACACCCTTCAATGTATCTTCGCGTGAGACAACTGCGATCGACAAGAGACCCAGGACTCCTAGCATGGTCAGCTCGGGGGGGCCGAAACGTGTGGCGAAGGCAGCCAGAAGCGGCGCAAAACAGATCAACAAAATGCCGCCAAAGAGACCGCCCAAAGCCGACGCGCTGACAGCAATGCCGAGCGCGTCTGCCGCCCGGCCCTTCTGTGCCATGGGGTAGCCGTCGAACAGCGTCGCCGCTGCAATCGGTGTGCCCGGGATGCGCAGCAAGATGGCCGAAACCGCGCCGCCGCAGGAGCCGCCGACAAACACAGCGATCAGAAGCCCCAGACCCGCCAGAGGCTCGACATACAAAGCTACGGGCAACAGCAACACGACGCCCATGAGGGGTCCGAGACCCGGCAGGGCGCCGATGAGCAGTCCGATGACCACACCCAGAACGGTCAGACCAAGAACCTGCGGAGTGGCAAGGAGTGCGCTGCCGGCGATGAGCATGTCAGAGATCACGATTGTCTCACCACGGCATTGCGAGACCGAATGCGCCTCGCGGCAGCACCACGTCGAGCATTCCGCCAAATACGGCCGACAGTGCGAACGTGACGAAGACTGGGATGATCGTGAGGCGTAGGGCCGATCGCTCCCCGCAAAGCACGAGGACGAGTGCCATGAGGATGATGCTCGCTACAAGATAGCCCACAACGTCCAGACCCCAGAGGTAGAGCGCGAACAGGATCAGGAGCGCCGCCGGGCGAACGAGCCGTGCAATAGGCACGCTTGAAACTTCTGGAGTCCCGCCACGCCACGCCTGAAACGAACGAATGCCGATGCTGAGCAAGAGCGCCACCAAAATGACGATCGCAAGCGCTCGCGGATAGCTTGCCGCATTGGAGTAGGGGCCTCCGGAGGCAATACCCTGTTCGGTCATGTCGGTGGCGATTTGCTGGAAAACCACTGCAATTGTCGCGACGAAGAGTAACGCGACAAGGGCCTCAGCGAGGCGCTGGTTTATCATAAATGCGGCCCCTGTTTGGGGCGGTCAGCGAAGACCGCCCCCGACTTCGATCAGTTGAGCTTCCGCAATTCTTCTTCTTCCCAAACCAAGGCGTTCTCCATTGCCTGGAGCTGGTCTACGACGGGACCAACAACCTCGGTGTAACGCTCGGGTTCGTAGTTCAGAATGTTGAAGCCCATGTTGGCAATGCGCTCCTGAACGTCGGGCCGTTCAAGCGCACGACCCATCGCGTCGGCAAGAACCTGAACGCGGTCTTCGGGCGTGTCGGGATGCACCAGCCACCATGTCCAGCCCATCGGCGCCAACCCGGAAAGGCCCAGGTCAATGTCGAGCTCCGCGATCGTGAGTGCCCCGTCATAAGTCTCCTTCGCGTCCGGCAGTTCCGAAAGGACGAGCAGGACTTCACCTTGATCTTTCCACTGAAGGTAATCGGCAGGGCCGTGGAACGCGAAGTCGAGCACGCCTGCATAAAGATCCTTATGGGCGTCGGGATCCGATGGATAAGGAATATTCTGGGCGACGACCCCGTAGGATTGCAGCACTTTGGCGATGACCATGTGCGGCAGGTTGTTGCGCGAGCCCGACGAGTACCGGAGCTCACCCGGGTTCTCTTTCCCCCATTCCATCATCCCTTCAAAGTCTTCCCAGCGAGTCTCGTCGGCTCGACCCATGATGGAGAAGGCGTTGGAAACAGCGCCACGCAGCGGCGTGAAGTCCTCGTACGTCCAGTCGGCACGGCCTAGTACCGGCATCAGCACGATAGGCGCGACATAGCCGTCAATGACCGTGTAACCATCTGCGGGCTTGGCCAAGGCCACTTGCACCGCTTTCGTCCCTGCTGCTCCCGGCGTGGACACGACAGGCATGGAAACACCGAGTTCCTCGCTCATCGCCTCAGCAATGATCTGGCTCGCAGCCATTGCGCCCCCGGGAGCCCATGGGAAAATGTTCTCGACCGTTCGGTCGGGAAAATCCTGCGCTCCGGCCACGAAAGGCGCGACCATCATGCACGTCACCAACGCAACGCCTTTGACTGTTTTTTTCATGGTTTCCTCCTCCATCGTCTTCCCCTCGGCAATCTCAATCTGCCGCAACGAGAGCGTGATCGGCGCTGTCGAACAGGCCGTAATGCTTGAAGATTTCGACCGGCGCATCGTGGGCCACCAAGTGGTGAACCGCCAAGAGCTCAAGGCGTGCCTTGGTCTCCGGGTCGTCGACTGGCATCTCCTGACCGGGATCGCGGGTGAGATCGTAAAGCGGGGAAGCAGCGGGGCGGCGTGCCGCCGCTTCAAAGCCGGCCTCGCCGATTGGCGGGCGCGCGTCGACACGCAGCACCGGTACGCCCTTGGTGAAAGGCATGGGCGGCGACAGCGACGCGCTTGCCAGTTCCTCGGGCGAGAACGATCGATCAAGATGCGACGGGGCGAGAGTGTAATGTGCGAGAGCTTCGGCCGTTTCGGACCGGGGGTAAAGGTAGTAGGTCCAATCACCGTCGGTGATGCATAGTGGACCTGCGAACATACCAAGGATCGCACTGTCGCGGCCGACATTTTCACCCCGCAAGGCCGGCAGGAGCGAGTGGGCGCGAACTTCATCGGGTATCTGGGCTCCGTGAAGCTCCAGCAGCGTCGGCATCAAATCAGTGGTCTGCGTCAAGCCGTCATGGCGCCCGGTGCGTCCTTCGGGATGTGCAATCATCAAGGGAATGTGCGCGATCTCTTCATAGTAGGGCATCTTGTTCTTGCCCCACCAATCGTGTTCCCCCAGCAGAAATCCATGATCCGTCGTTAGGATCACGCAGGTGTCGTCCCAAGCATTCTCGCGATCCAGCCAATCCAGGAGTTCGCCGAACCGAGCATCACACATCGCCACGAGCGCGGCATAGTTACCACGGATTTCCGCAATCTCCTCGGCGGAGTTCGTCACCGTTTCGTAGACTGGCCAGTCAAGGATTTTTGGGCCCCTGCCGACTTGGTAGGCATCACGGTACCGTTGAGGTGCATTGAAGGGCTCATGCGGATCGAAGCATTCAAGCTGTAGCATCCAGCCGTCCGTCTCCCGGTTGGTGTCCAGGAAATCGAAAGCTGCTTCGAAACACTTCGAAGTCGGCCAATCTGCCTCGTCCTCCAGAAAAAGCGCGTTGAGCGCACCACGCGATCGCCGCCAAGCTGTCTCGGACGTCGTGCCTCGCGTGACAGGCCGATCTTTGGGGACATCGCCTAGAGGATAGTGACGTGGGTCGAAGCGCTCGCGGAGACGGTCCACCGGAGGTTTCACCATGACCTTCAATGGGTCGTATTCTTGGCCACGCACGAAATGCCAGCTGTCGAAGGCATTCACGTAGCCCGCACCGCCTTCTTCGAAATAATGCAAGTGATCGGAGACGATGTGAGTGTACGTGCCTGCTTGACTTAAAATACGGGCATAAGAATTATCGAACGGCTCCAGCGGCCCCCACGACCGATGCAGGAAGTTTAGCCGCCCCGTATGCATGTCACGGCGGGCCGGCATACATGGCAGCGAGCCTACATAATGTCGGTCGAACACCATCGATCGCGCAGCAAAGCGATCAAAGTTCGGCGTCGCAATCGCGGTTCCACCGTAGGCACCAAGCGCCAAGCGGTTGAGCGAGTCGAACAGCACGAAAATTGTGCGCATGGCGGGCTCCCTTCACTTCCTGGCTTAACTTGCATGCAATGCCTGATCCAACAATTGAAAATTTGGGACACTCTCCATAGCTTGAGGTAATGGATCGGCGCTTGCAGACGTTTTTGGAAGTAGTTCGTAGGGGCAGCCTTACCGCAGCTGCTCGTCACCTAAACATGGCTCAACCGTCGCTGACGAAGAGGCTCCGCCTTTTAGAGGAAGAGTACGGCTGCAGTTTGCTCGAACGCGGCATTCACGGCGCGCGGCCTACGCCGGAAGGCAAGGCTCTTCTCCACCACGCGGAGCACATTGAGACTGAATACCGCCAAGCTAGCGAAGCGGTTGCAGCGGCAAGAGGTGAAAAGCCGGCCTTGCTGCGCATTGGCGCCGGGCCGCTTTTTCATCTCCGCTATCTTGCCGACGCGCTTCTTGTCGTACGCTCAGAGCATGCTGAAACGCGCATCGAACTCGTCACCGGGCTTTACCGTGAGACTATGCCGCAATTATCCCAACACCGTCTCGACGTCGTCTTCGGGGCAGACGAGGGAGTTCCGGTGGCCGCCACACTGCAGTTTGAGGAAATGACGCGCGTCGAACAGGGCGTAGCGTTACGCTTGGATCACCCGCTACTCAGGCGGCGCATCCCCGACGCTGAGGCGCTTTCACAACTTGACTGGGTTGTCTATGGCGATTGCCAGGACGACGCTACGCTTGTGAATGCTTTCTTCAGACGCAACGGCCAACGCCCTCCGCCTATGCCGTTGATCACGAGTTCTTTCACCTTGGGCTTGCAAACCGTTGCGCGTAGCGACGCAGCTATGATGGTCCCCATAGCGCTGGCCGCAAACCTAAATGTTCCCAACGTATCGGTAGTGCGTACTGCTCCCGCGATCGCCGACTTGCCTGCCGGGGCATTCATGCGCCATTCAACTTCTGAATTCTCCGTCACTCAGACTTTAACCAAAGCCGTGCGATCAGCCTTTTCATCAAAGAAATAAAAGAAAATTACATAAACATCATTACTACGAAAATTTTAGTCACGTAAGATCAGTATGTTAAGTACCGTCCTTGCCAGATGCGCTGCACCCCTCCGCCCCGCATGGTGTCCAGCGTCTGGTCCTTCGAGACGACCGGCACGGCACGATCGAGCGCGGCCACGTACAAGCCTAATCCGCCCTCCCATGACCTTCCACGTCGCGGAGGTGATCGCCGGGAACCGCCTGCGCTCGTAGCGCTTGTCTATGTCATAAGGGACGCCAACGCGGAGAATACCTTACGACGTAATGTTCATACGAATTTCGGGGCTCATAGACGGTCGGTATCCGTCCGGCGTGACCGCCGTTGACATTCAGCGTGGCTGCCAATTCCACGGCGTGAGTTCGTCGATGCGGTTGA
>NZ_CANLTR010000053.1 GCF_947494055.1 uncultured Jannaschia sp.
CGTTGATGCCTCAGGCGGCCGCTGCGTAACCAAGGCGGAAATCCACTCAAGAAACGCCCGGAACCTGTTCAGACAAACCGAGCCACCTCTACCGGCATCCTTAATTACCTTTCGACTACTTCCTTTGCCTTTCGTCATGTCGCGAAACGCTAGGCTTGAAGTGTGATCGCCTAGGCGGAATCACGCGATCAGCATCTCGATCCCCAGGCGCTCGAAGGCCTGCGCGTCGGCATCGTCGATCCCGTCGTCGGTGATGAAGGTATTGACCACCTCAAGGTCGCTTAGCCGCGTAAAGGAGGCGCGATTGATCTTGCTGGAATCGGCAACAAGGTAGGTGTGTGTCGCGGCCCGGATCATCGCCTGCTTGAGCCGGAGGTCGGCGAAGCTCGGATAGGTCAACCCCGCCTCGATGGCGACGCCTGCCGTGGCCAGGAACAGCTTGCTGGCGAGGACGTCGCGCAGGTATTCGACCGCCTTGTCGCCCGACAGTGACAGCGTCGGCGCCTTGAACTGCCCGCCCGGCATGTGCACCGCGATGCCGGGTACCGCGCCGAGAACGAGCGCGATGTTGAGCGCGTTGGTGATCACCGTCAGGTCGCGGCGGTCCACAAGACGGGTCGCCACCTCGGTCGTGGTCGAGCCCGCGTCGAGGATCAGGCTCTCCCCGTCTTCGACGAGCGAGGCGGCCAGGGCGCCGATCCGGCGCTTCCGGTCCATGTTATCGCTGTGCTGGAGCGAGAGCGTGCCGACCTGGCTTCGCAGCGTGTTTAGGAAGGCGCCGCCGTATTCGCGGGTGACGTGCCCCTCCCGCTCGAGCCGTTCCAGATCCTGCCGGATCGTGACCTCGGAGACCTGAAACGCCTCGGAGAGATCGCGCACGCGGGCGGAGCCGTCCTCTTGCAGCCAAGCGAGGATGTGGCGCCGCCGCGTCTCCGACAGCAGGCCGGGTTGCCGCCGACGTCGCGTCTCGGCCATCCGTTCCATGCGCGTGTCCCCGCTTTCGATCGTCGCCGGGTTCTGACGTCCCCGGACGCTCAATGCAATGCGGCCTGTTGGCGGAGGATCACCCGCGCCTCGAGCCGGCTCTGCGCCTGGTCGACGACCACGGCGGCGATGATGACGAGACCCTTGATCACGGTTTGCCAGAAGGTCGAGACGCCCATCATCACGAGTCCGTCGGACAGGATGCCAATCACGAAAGCGCCGACGATGGTCCCCGCGATCCGGCCGCGCCCACCCGATATCGACGTGCCGCCCAGAACGGCCGCCGCGATCGCGTTGAGCTCGAAAGTCTCGCCGGTCGCGGGATGCGCGGCCTGGAGCTGGGACGCGATAATGAGGCCCACGAGCGCCGCGCAGAAGCCCGAGAACATGTAGGCTCAGTTCGAAGACGCTACACCGAATAAAACGAAAGCAAACGAAAGTTACTTTCGGCTCGAGGAAGGGGAGGTCGTCGTGCAGCGGACCATACATCGCAGGATCACGTTCGGCGTGGTGATCGGATCGCGCGCGTTCTTCAGTCCGGCGCCGTGCCGGCAGGCGCGCAACGAGGTCCTGTCCCAGCTCGAGGCGCTCGACGTCGACGTAGCGATCCTGCCCTATGAGGCTACCGAGAACGGCGCCGTCCAGTCCGTCGCCGACGCCGAGCTCTACGCCCGCCATTTCCGCGACAACGCGAAGCGGAT
Organism: uncultured Jannaschia sp.; assembly: GCF_947494055.1. Taxonomy (GTDB): domain Bacteria; phylum Pseudomonadota; class Alphaproteobacteria; order Rhodobacterales; family Rhodobacteraceae; genus Jannaschia. The sequence continues at coordinate 1,686 of NZ_CANLTR010000053.1, forward strand.
CGACGGGCTGGTGATTTGCCTCCCGAATTTCGGCGACGAAATCGCGGTGGTCGAGCTCGTCACCCGCGCCGGGCTCGACGTTCCAATCCTGCTGCAGGCCTCCAACGACGAGAACGACCGCGTCGACGTCCATTCCCGCCGCGACGCCTGGTGCGGCAAGATCAGCGTCACGAACAACTTCTACCAGTACGGCATCCCCTTCACCGAGCCGTCGGCCCATACGATTGACATCGCGGGCGAGGCCTTCCGCGCAGATCTCGAACGGTTCGCGGGCGTGTGCCGGGTGGTGAGGGGCATCCGCGGCGCCCGGCTCGGCGCGATCGGCGCGCGGACCGGGCCGTTCCAGACGATGCGCTATTCCGAGAAGCTGCTGCAGCGCGCTGGCGTCACCGTGGTGACCGCCGACCTGTCGGAGCTGATCGGGCGTGCCGGCACGCTCGCCGACGATGACGGGGAACTCCAAGCGAAGATGGAGAAGATCCGCGGCTACGGTACGATCCCCGCGCATATTACCGAGGACCAGCTCCGGACGCAGGCCAAGTGGACCGTCACCGTGGACCGCTGGATCGAGGAGAACGGCTGCGACGCCTCCGCCATCCAGTGCTGGCGCTCGCTGCAGGACAATTTCGGCTGCGCGACCTGCGTGACCATGTCGATGATGGGCGAGGAACTGATGCCCTCGGCCTGCGAGGTCGACGTGATGGGCGCGGTCAGCATGTACGCGCTTGCGCTGGCCTCCAAGGCGCCACCCGCGATCCTCGACTGGAACAACAATTACGGGCGCGAGGCCGACATGTGCGTGGCGACGCATTGCGGCAACTTCCCGAAAAGCTTCACCGGCGCCACGCCCGAGATCGGTGAGCTCGACGTACTGGGCGAGGTGATCGGGCGGCCGAAGTGCTTCGGCGCCGTCAAGGGCAAGGTGCGGGCTGGTCCGATGACCTATTTCCGCGTCTCCTCCGACGACGGCGCCGGAACGCTCAAGGCCTATCTCGGTCAGGGCGAGTTCACCGACGATCCCTACGGCATGGACGGGGGCATCGCCGTCTGTCGCGTACCGGAACTGCGCCGCCTGATGGGCTTCGTCACGCAGCAGGGCTTCGAGCATCATGTCGCGATGGTCCGCGGCCACCATGCGGACGTCCTCCACGAGGCACTGACCCGTTATCTCGGCTGGCCGTTCTACGACCACGACACCCCGCCCGAGCCGCAGCTCTTCCATCCCCGGAGGCCCCGATGACCGACCGATCCAACACACTCGCGACGATCCGCGACAACGCGCTTTGGATGCGCCGGCGGTCGTTCGAAATGGTACATCGCGCGCGGCTCGGCCATCCGGGCGGCGACTTCTCGGCCACCGACATCGTGGCGACACTGTTCTTCGGCGTTCTACGCTACGATCCGAAACAGCCCGACAAGCCCGACCGCGACCGCTTCGTCATGTCGAAGGGTCATGCGACGGGGGTGATCTATACCGCACTCTGTCGGGCGGGGTACTTTCCCGAGGACTGGCTCGAGACCTACATGGGTCCCGACTCGCGCCTGAGCGGCCATCCGAACCGTCTTTACGTGCCGGGCGTGGAGGCGAATACCGGGCCGCTGGGCCACGGCCTGCCGATCGCGACGGGCATCGCCATTGCCGGGCAGATCGACGGCGCCGACTACCGCACCTTCGTGCTGACCGGGGACGGCGAGTTGCAGGAGGGTTCGAACTGGGAGGCGGCGATGACGGCCGCCCACCGCCGGCTTTCGCGGCTCACCGTCATCGTCGACCGCAACCGTCTGCAACAGGGTCAGGGCACAGAGGAGACCTCGGCCCTCGACCCCCTGCCGGAGAAGTGGCGCGCGTTCGGCTGGGACACGGTGGAGGTGGACGGCCACGATCATGCGGAACTGGCACGCGTGCTCGGCGCGGAGCCAACCGACAGGCCGCGCTGCGTCATCGCCAACACGGTCAAGGGCAAGGGCGTGTCGTTCATGGAGAACCAGGCCAACTGGCATCACGGCGTCCCCGACGATGATCAGTTCGCGCAAGCCATGGAGGAGCTCGTCTGATGGCACAGGCCGCACCCGTCCAGAAGGACTTCAAGGATTGCCGCAACGCATGGGCCGCGACGCTCGAAGCGCTTGCCGGCGAGGACGAACGCATCGTCGCGGTCGTCAACGACTCGATCGGTTCCTCCAAGCTCGGTGGTTTCGCGAAGGCCTATCCGGACCGGACCGTCAACGTGGGGATCGCCGAGCAGGTGATGGTGGGCGTCGGCGCGGGGCTCGCCAACGGGGGCAAGGTCCCATTCGTCTCCGCCGCCGCCTGCTTCCTCACGGCGCGGGCGCTGGAGCAGATCAAGGCGGACGTCGCCTATTCCGGCTACAACGTGAAGCTCGTCGGTCAGTCTTCGGGGATCGCCTACGGTGAACTCGGCGCGACCCACCATTCGATCGAGGATCTGGCCTGGCTGCGCCAACTCGGACAGATCACCGTGATCGTTCCCGCCGATGCCTGGGAGACGGAACAGGCCGTCCGCTGGGCCGCCCGGCACGAAGGGCCGGTCTTCATCCGCGTCTCGCGCATGCCCGTGCCCGATCTCGACATCTCCGACCGCAGCTTTCAGCCCGGTCGGGCGGAAATCGTGCGGGCCGGGGACGACATCGCCGTGATCGCCTGCGGCACCACGGTTCATCTGGCTGCCGCAGCCGCCGACATGTTGTCGGACGAGGGCATCTCCGCGCGTGTGCTCAACATGGCGACGGTCAATCCGCTCGACGAAGCCGCCGTGTCGGATGCGGCCGCGACCGGCGCCATCGTCACCGTAGAGGAGGCGCATGTGCGTGGCGGGCTCGGCGGCGCGGTGGCGGAATGGACCGCGGCGAACCACCCCGTCCGGGTGTCCCGCATGGGGTTCGACGGGTTCCGGCAGACCGGCTCGATCGCGCATCTCTTTGGCGCGGCCGGTCTGTCGCCGGAGGGGATCGCGGCCGAAGCGCGCAGGACCATTCAAACCGGATGACCCGCATCCTCGCCATCGACCAGGGCACGACGAACACCAAGGCCCTGCTCTTCGACGCGAGGCTTCGCGTCCTCGCGCGGGCGAGCCGTCCGGTCGCGTCGCACTACCCGGCCGACGGCTGGGCCGAGCAATCGGCCGAGGATATTTGGCAGAGCGTCGCGGATGCCATTGGCGCGCTCGTTTCCGAAACCGGCGCCGAGGGGATCGCGGCCATCGCCATCGCCTCGCAACGCGAAACGCTGGTGGTCTGGGATGCGGCAACCGGGCGCCCCGCCGCCCCGGCGATCCTGTGGCAGTGCCGGCGCACCGCCGATGCCTGCGCCCGGCTCGCCGCGGACGGCCACGGGGCGGCCGTCGAGGCGGCGACGGGCCTCGGCCTCAACCCGCTCTTTCCCGCCTCCAAACTCAGCTGGATTCTTCAGAACGTGCCCGCGGCCCGCGATCTAGCAGCTGCCGGACAGCTCCGCGCCGGAACCGTCGACACCTGGCTGCTGTGGAACCTCACCGGCGGCGCGCGTTTCGCCACGGACCATTCCAACGCCGCGCGGACGCTTCTCTTCGACACGGGCAAGCTTGAGTTCAGCGACGAGCTTTGCGCACTCTTCGACGTCCCCCGGACCGTCCTGCCCCGGCCGCAGCCCTCCGACGCGCGCTTCGGGGAGACGGCCGCGGGTGCCACGGCCCTGCCCGCCGATGTGCCGATCCACGCAATGATGGGCGACAGCCACGCCGCGTTCTACGGCCACGGCATCCGCGTGCCCGGAGAAGTGAAGGCGACCTACGGCACCGGCTCCTCGCTGATGACGATGGCCCCGCAGCGCACCAGCTCCGCGCACGGTCTGTCTGGCACGATCGCCTGGAGCGCGGGGGGCGAGACCGCCTACGCGATCGAAGGCAACATAACGGTCTCCGCCCATGCCGCCGCCTTCGCCGCGCGAATGCTGGGCCTCGATGATGCCGCGGCACTGGCGGAGCTCGCGCGGACGGTCCCGGATGCGGGCGGGGTGACGTTCGTGCCGGCATTGGCCGGGCTCGGCGCGCCGCACTGGGACGACGCGGCGCGCGGCACTGTGGGCGGGCTCTCGCTCGGCTCCGCGCCCGCCCATCTCGCGCGGGCCACCTTCGACGCAATCGCCCATCAGGTCGCGGACGTGTTCGAGGCGATGGAGCAGGATACCGGGCAGCGCCTCGCCGCGCTGCGCGCCGATGGCGGCGCTTCGGGCAACGACTGGCTGATGCAGCTTCAGGCCGACATTCTGGGCCGTACCGTCATCCGCAGCGACATCGCCGAGATCGGCGCGCGAGGTGCAACCGCGATGGCGCTCGCCGCGCTCGGTCACGAGGTGCCGAACGCGACAGTAAAAACCATGACGTGCTTCATGCCCACCACTGACGTCGAAACACGCTGCGAGATGCGTGCGAGGTGGCATCGGGCTCTCGTGCAAGCTCGCATTGGGTGATGTCTTGAACTGATATGGTGGACGCCCCCATCCCCGCGGCATCACGTATGCCGTGACAGTTCGACAGGAACTAAGCGGAGGGTGCACTGATGGACGACCAAGATCAGCATGGTGGGGATCGATTTGGCGAAGGGCAGCTTCCAAGTCTGCGCGACGGGAGCTCTTGGAATGGCCGTCGATCACGGCGATCAAGGCCGACATCGACCACCTGCTGCAGCGGACCAACGCCGCCATCGCCGCGCGCGACTGCCAGATTGCCGGACTGCAGGCCCGCAGCTGGATCCCCTTCGCGGCCATCGGCGCTCTCGTCCTGGTGGTGATGACGGGACTGTTGCATTGTTCGGTTTGGGCCCAACCGGCCTGTCGCGTTCGTCCCTCAAGCCGCCGCTTCGAACAGAGTCTGGACAAAGGCGATCTCACCACGAACTCCCGGCTGCTTGTTCAGGAAGTGGCCGTGCTTGATGGTCCGGATCGTCTCGATCGCGGTGATTGTTGCCTTCGCTGCGCGCAGCGATCGGAAGGATTGCGGGGTTCCAAGCAGTCGCTTCAGCGCGGCGTGATCGCTCTCGATCCTGTTGTTTCGCCACTTCCGGTCGATGTGGGTGATGCTGTCGAAGTGCGGGTTGTATCGGTGGTTCAGGTCCTGAATGACCTTGCGATATCCCGGCACTCTGTCGGTGCAGATGGAGACAGACCGTTAGAGCCGTACCTGGTCGATTGCCTGATTGAGAAATGCTTTCGCCGCCTTCGCATCCCGCTTGGCCGTCAGCCTGAAGTCGATGAACTGGCCCTTCTGGTCCACGGCACGCCAGAGATAGCGCCACTTGCCACCGACCCGGATGTAGGTCTCGTCGACATACCAGTTCAGCCCGCGCCAGCTTCTATGACTGTAAGCGCGTTGCGCGATCGATCATAATCCCGCGCTCTCGCTGACGTCCTAGTACAAGAGTGGAAACCGGCAGTACCAACGAACCGCAAGCAGGACAACGTCTGGTGGAAACCGATGGCCCTTGAACGGATTGCGAGGCATGCCTCTCTCCCTCCTTGCTGGTGTCTCGCTTCAATTTTTCAGCTCGAACCTCTACCCACAGGTTCCTAGTCGCGGCGCTGGCGCGGTTGGTAACAGAGATCGTCAAGCTCGATGCGGAGATCTCCTGCTGCACGAGCCAGTCGACACGACCATCCCCCCAGGCAAGCTGACCTTCCTTATCTTCGGGATCCTAGCCGGATTCGAGCGTACTTGGATACACGACCTGAACCACGCCGGTCTCGCAGCCGCCCGCGCCCTGGGCCGACCAGGCTGTTGCCATTCTCTGGGCCAATCCCGAGTGTGCCCTTGCCGTTCGCCATTACAATCAGCGCCAGACGCCCTTCGACGCATCCGCGACATAATGGGGATCTGGAAATGACCCAGCTACGCCTGCGCGGCGAACGGTGTCATCAAAGGCCCGCCAGTCAAATTGCGCTGCAGGAACAGCGCCATGAAGCATGGCCTGCCACAAGTCGTCAAATGTGACAGCGAGCAGTGTCTTTAACGACCCTGCGCCGCACGCCATTCGGCGAAGGCGGCCGCGTGCTCCTTCTTCGTCTGGGGATAGAGGCCGATGATGGTCTCGCCCGCACGCACACGCTCCATGACGAAATCCTCGTAGGCCGTCATCTCGACCGCCTCCGTCGCGATCTCGTCGGCGATCTCGTGCGGGATGACGATGACGCTGTCGTCGTCGCCCACGATCACGTCGTTCGGGAAGACCGGCGCATCGCCGCAGCCGATCGGCTCGTTCAGAGCAATCGCCTCGTTCACGGTGAGGTTCGTCGGGCTGGCGGGCCGGGTGTGGTAGGCGGGCATGTCGAGCGCGGCGATGTTCATCGCGTCGCGGAAACCGCCGTCGGTGACCACGCCCGCCGCGCCGCGCATCATCAGGCGGGTGATGAGAATGTCACCGGCACTTGCCGCCGCGGCGCTCTTGCGGCTGTCCATCACGAGGACGTGGCCCGGCGGGCAGGTCTCGATCGCCACGCGCTGCGGATGCTCGGGGTTGCGGAACTCGACGAGCTGGTTGCGATCCTCACGCGCCGGCATGTAGCGCAGCGTGAAGGCCGGCCCGACCATGTTGCGTCCCTTGTGCCCGACCGGGCCGACGCCCTGGATCACCTGATGGCGCAGACCCCGCTTGTAGAGCGCGGTGGCGAGCGTCGCCACCGAGACCCCCATCAACTTTTCCCGGGTTTCATCGTTCATGTCTTCGTCCTTCCTTGGTGAGCTCACGGCAGGTTCGCGCCCTGCGTATTGACGTAAACGGCGTAGAGGGAGTGGCTTGCCGCCATGAACAACCGATTCCCGTGACGCCCGCCGAAGCACAGGTTGGCACAGCGCTCGGGCAAGTGGATATGCCCGATGGCGCGGCCCGACGGGTCGAAGATGCGAACCCCGTCCAGCACCTCCGGATCGGCCTCGGGCGCGCCCGTGCTGCCCCAGCCGCACCAAAGGTTGCCGTCCACGTCGCAAGCCATCCCGTCTAGGGCGCCGTGTTCCGTCGCGACGACATGCCTGCGCTTGTTCGCGAGCGTGCCGTCGGCGCCGACGTCGTAGGCCCAGACCAGCCGGTCCGGCGCGGCGCGTCCCTCGACGATGTAGATGACCTGGCGGTCGGGCGAGAAGACGATGCCGTTCGGACCCTTCAGATCGTCGAGAACGAGTTCGAGCGTTCCGTCAGGCGAAATCCGGTAGACGCCGTGGAAGTCGATCTCCGGCTCGGCCTTCTCGCCTTCGTAGGAGTTCGAGATCTGGAACGGCGGGTCGGTGAACCAGATCGCCCCTTCTCCATCGACGGCGAGGTCGTTGGGCGAGTTGAGCCGCTTGCCCTCGTAGGCGTCGGCCAGAACCGTGACCGAACCATCGTGCTCGGTGCGGGTGACACGGCGCATCCCGCCCTCGCAGGTGACGAGCCGCCCTTCCAGGTCGCGGATATTGCCATTCGACCAGCCGGAGGGGCGGCGGAACTCGCTGGCCGTACCGGTGACTTCATCCCAGCGGATCATGCGGTCGTTGGGGATGTCGCTGACGAGCAGGTAGCGTCCGTCGCCGAACCAGACCGGACCCTCCATCCAGTCGAAGCCGGTGGCAAGGCGCTCCACACTGCTGTTGAAGATGCGGTAGGGCGCGAACTCGGGCTCCAGAATCTCGATGGCCGGATCGGGATAGCGCAGCGAAGGCGCCCAATCCGCTGCGGCGCGTCCCCCGGTCAGGCCCATGGCCGCCATCGCGACCCCGCCACGCAGGACGTAGCGACGTCCCCGATCGATGATCTCGTCCAAGTCATTCTCCCCCCAATGGCGCGGCCGGCGGAACGCTCCACCGGCCATCCGCCTCGTCAGTTTCGCAGATCCTCGGGCAGAAGCGCCTCGGGGATGTTCTGGTAGCAGACCGGGCGCAGGAAGCGGCGGATCGACAGCGTGCCGACGCTGGTCGCGCCGAAATTGGTCGAGGCCGGATAGGGCCCGCCATGCACCATCGCGTCCGACACCTCGACGCCGGTCGGGTAGCCGTTGGCCAGCACCCGCCCCGCCTTGCGCTCGAGGATCGGCAGGAGGCGACGGCCGAGTTCGGCATCGTCGTCGTCCATCTGCAACGTCGCAGTGAGCTGCCCCTCGAAGCCGCGGGCGAGCTTCTCCATGTCGTCGGGCCCGGCGACGCGCACCACGAGGCCGAGCGGCCCGAACACTTCCTCGCCGAGCGCGTGGTCCTGCAGATAGGCCTCCGTCTCGGTCTCGTAGAGGTTCGGGCTGGCGTTGCGGCCTTCCTGTTCCGTCTCGAGCACGGGGCGCACGGCGTTGCGGCCGTCGAACCGCGCCTTGCCGTCGCGATAGGCCTTGGCGATGCCGTCGGTCAGCATGGTCTGCGGTCCGACCTCCGCCAGCGCGGCCTTCGCGGCGGCGACGAAGGCGTCGCCCGCCTCGCCGGTCTCGATCACGGCGATGCCGGGATTGGTGCAGAACTGCCCCGCCCCCATCGTCAGCGATCCGGCCCAGCCCTTCCCGATCTCCGCGCCCCGCGCCCGGGCGGAGGCGGGCAAAACGAACATCGGGTTCACCGAGCCGAGCTCGCCGTAGAACGGGATCGGCTCGGGCCGCTGCGCGCAGAGATCGAAGAGCGCGCGGCCCCCGGCGAGAGAACCGGTGAAGCCCACGGCGCGGATCAGCGGGTGCTGCACCAAGGCTTGCCCGACCTCGCGCGTGCCGCCCTGAATCATGGAATAGACGCCGGCGGGCATGCCGGTTTTCTCCACCGCCTCGAGGACCGCCTCGGCGACGATCTCGGCGGTGCCGGGATGCGCGGAATGACCCTTGACCACGACCGGGCATCCGGCGGCCAACGCCGCGGCCGTGTCGCCGCCCGCGGTCGAGAAGGCGAGCGGGAAGTTCGACGCGCCGAAGACGGCGACGGGGCCGATCGGGCGCTGGATCATCTTGAGGTCCGGGCGCGGCAGCGGCTGCCGGTCGGGCAACGCTTCGTCGTGGCGCCGGTCGAGATAGTCGCCGAGACGCAGATGCTCGGCGAAGAGCCGCAGTTGCCCCGTGGTCCGTCCGCGCTCGCCCTGGAGCCGTGCCTCGGGCAGCCCGGTCTCCTGCGTGCCGATCATGGTGATCGCGTCGGCCCGTGCCTCGATCGCGTCGGCGATGGCATCGAGAAAGGCCGCGCGGGTCTCCCGGTCGGTGTAGCCGTACGCCCAGAACGCCTCTTCGGCCGCTTGGGCCGCGCGGTCGACATGGGCGGGGGTGCCGACGGAGAAGTCGTGCGCCGCGTCGGCCACGGCCGGCTGCGACGTGAAGGTGCTGTCGCCCTCGACCCATTCGCCCGCAATGAGATGCCGGCCATGCGGCGTGAAGGTATCGTCAAGCATGGCTGTGTTCCTTTTCCCTGGAATGGACGAGGCCGTTCGAGGCAAGGAAGTTCCGCATCTTCTCCTGCTGCGCCTCGGTGAGCGGCCAAGCCGAGGGCGGCCGGGTTTGGCCGCAATCGTGGCCTTGCGCAATCAGCGCGGCCTTGACCCCGGTGACGTTGGTGCCGTTCAGTTCCTCTGCGCGGATGTCCTCGAAGGCGCGCATCCCCGCGATCAGGCCGTTGGCCTCCGCGAAATCGCCGCCCTCGAGCGCGGCATGGATCGCGACGGAGCGTTCCGGCCAGACATTGATGAGCCCCGAGGTGAAGCCGCGCGCACCGACCGCATAGAAGCTGGGTGCCCAGACCTCGGCCAACCCGCCGACCCAGGTGATCGTGGGGTCGCAGGCGGCGATGGCGGCCGCGAGGCGCATGGGGTTCGGCGTCGCCCATTTTACGCCCTTCACGCCGGGCAACTCGCAGAGCGCCTGAATCCCGTCCGTGCCGATGGCGTCGTTCCGCAGGTAGAGCATCACCGGCAGCCCGCCCGCCGCCTCGCTCACCGCGCGGACGTAGTCGACCGTGCCGCGCGGCGCGACGAAGGGGTCGGGCGGCTGGTGGATCATCAGCGCGCTGGCCCCCGCCTCGGCGGAGACCTCGGCCAGCCGGCAGGCATCGCGGATGCCCCGGCCCACCCCGGCCAGAAGCGGCGCGCGACCGTCGACCATCGCGGCGACCTCCCGCACCATCGTGCAGGACTCATCGGTGGTGAGCGCGTAGAATTCGCCGGTATTGCCGTTGACGACCGGCATGTGCACCCCCGCCCCGAGCGCGCGGTCGAGGATCGGCGCAAGCCGGTCGGGCGCGATCTCGCCCGCGTCGTCGTAGGGCGTGACGAGGATGCCGGAGATGCCGGCAAGCGCGCGATCGAGGTCGTGGGTCATTCAGGCCTCCGGGCTCAATAGATGTCGGGCTCGCCAGCGGCCGCGCCGTGGCCTCGCTGGAGATAGTCGAAGTCGCAGCCGGTATCGGCCTGCCCCACATGCTGCGAGAACATCCAGCCCCAGCCGCGCTGGAACTTCGGCTCGGGCCGGACCCAGGCCGCCCGGCGTCGTTCGAGCTCGTCCTCCGCCACCAGCATGTCGAGCGTCCGGTTGGGCAGGTCCATCCGCACGATGTCCCCCGTGCGCAGGAGCGCCAGCGGCCCGCCGACGAAGCTCTCGGGCGCGACGTGCAGGACGCAGGCGCCGTAGGACGTTCCCGACATCCGCGCGTCCGAGATCCGCAGCATGTCGCGGTGGCCCTGCTTCACCAGCGCCTTCGGCAGCGGCAGCATGCCCCATTCCGGCATGCCCGGCCCGCCCAGCGGCCCCGCGTTGCGAAGTACCATCACGTGGTCGGGCGTGACGTCGAGGCTCTCGTCGTCGACCGCCGCCTTCATTTCCGGGTAGCTGTCGAAGACCAGCGCCGGCCCTTCGTGGACATGGTATTTCGGGTCGCAGGCGGCGGGCTTGATCACCGCGCCATCCGGGCAGAGATTGCCGTGCAGCACCGCGAGCGAACCCTCGTGATAGACCGGGTTCGAGAGCGGGCGGATCACGTCGTCATTGTAGACGACCGCACCTTCGAGGTTCTCGCCCAGCGTGCGGCCGGTGACGGTGAGGCAGGACGTGTCGAGCCGTTCCTCCATCTGCTTCATCAGCGCGCGCAGCCCGCCCGCGTAGAAGAAGTCCTCCATCAGGTAGTCCTTGCCCGACGGGCGCACGTTGGCGACGAGCGGCGTGGTGCGGCCGAGCGCGTCGAGATCGTCGAGGGTCAGGTCCACGCCCGCCCGCCGCGCCATCGCGATCAGGTGGACGACCGCGTTGGTCGAGCAGCCCGTCGCCATCGCCACGATGGCGGCGTTCTGCACTGCGCCCCCGGTGACGATTCGGTCGGGCGTCAGCCCCTCCCACACCATGTCCACGATCCGTCGGCCGCATTCCGACGACATCCGCTGGTGCCCGGCATCGGGCGCGGGGATGGACGAGGCACCGGGCAGCGTCAGCCCCATCGCGTCGGTGATGGCCGTCATGGTCGAGGCGGTGCCCATCGTCATGCAGGTGCCGACCGAGCGCGCGATCCCGCCCTGGATGCCCAGCCATTCCGCGTCAGAGATGTTGCCGGCCCGGCGCTCGTCCCAGTACTTCCAGGCGTCCGATCCGCTCCCGAGGATGCGCCCCGCGTAATGCCCGCGCAGCATCGGCCCGGCCGGCAGGTAGATCATCGGCACGCCTGCGGTGATCGCCCCCATGACGAGGCCCGGCGTGGTCTTGTCGCATCCGCCCATCAGCACGACGCCATCGAAGGGATGCGAGCGGATCATCTCCTCCGTCTCCATCGCCAGCATGTTGCGGTAGAGCATCGAGGTCGGCTTGGTGAAGCTCTCGTCCACCGAGAGCGACGGCATCTCGAGCGCGAAGCCCCCGGCCATCTGCACGCCGCGCTTCACGTCCTGTGCCCGCTCGCGGAAATGGCCGTGGCAGGAATTGATCTCCGACCAGGTGTTCAGGATGCCGATGACCGGCCGGTCGCGGAACTCCTCCTCGGCATAGCCCAGCTGCATCAGCCGCGAGCGGTGCCCGAAGCTGCGAAGGTCGTCGGGCGCGAACCAACGGGCGCTGCGAAGCCGGTCGGACGTAACTCGGTGATCGTTTGCCATCTGTCGCCGCCTCCGAATGCTTCGGTTCTCGTATGCGTATACATGGCAGCGGCGTCAAGGTCGGCCGGATACAGTTGAAGCGACAGATCACTGAGTGAACGCTGTTCGGAAACCCGCTGCAATGTTTCTCGGGGTTGACAGATCGGCCATGTATGCGCATTCTTTAGCGCCAGCCGGGAGGGAGGACCTGCCCGGAGAGAAGGAACCAACGACCGGCCGGTTCCGGCCAGGGGAGGAATCAGATGTCTGTTACCCGCCGTCTTCTGCTGAGCGCCGTCGGCGCCGCACTCGTCACCATGCCCGTCGTGGCCGAAGCGCAGAACTTGCCTCGCAACGTCCGCATGGTCATCGGCTCGTCCTCGACCGGGGGCGACACCTACCAGAACGCCTCGATCCTGGCCGATGCTTTGAGCGAGCATCTCGGCGTGAACGTCCGCGTCGATCCGGTCGGTGCGTCCGAGGCGTTCAAGGCGCTCGCCCGCGACAGCCGCGGCACGACGATCATGATGCATCACGACCAGTCCTACCTGCAGGAACTCTACGGCGTGGAGGGATCGCCCGACATCTTCGAGGAGTTCACGGTCGGGCCGACCATCTCGGTCAATCCGGGCAACGCCTATCTCGTCCCCGCCGACAGCCCCTACCAGACGATGGAGGACGTCCTCGCGGCCGCCGAGGCGGGCGAGCGAGTGCGCGTCGCGATCCAGCCGGGTGGCGTCTCCGAGATCGGTTTCACCGCCATGCGGAACGCCGCGCGGATGCAGGCTCCGGGTTCCGAAGAGAACATCGTCCCGGTCAACACGGGCGACCAGGCCGACAAGAACCAGGCGATGTGGGACGACCTCGCCGACGTCATCAACGGCTCGATCCAGGCCAACGAGCAGTTCACCCAGCTGCCCGAGGACGACCCGACCGCGATGCGCTTCATCTGGATCACCGCAACGCCCGAAACGCTGAACCAGGCGCCCGAGGAAGGCCTCGGCGAGACCGACCGCGCGGAGATGCTGACCTACGCCGCCCCCGAGGTCTCGGTACCAATGACGGCGGAGGAGAACTTCACTTTCGACAAGGAGTTCTTCCTCATGTTCAACTCCGAGACGGACCCGGCCCTGATCGAGGCGATCGACACGGCGATGGACGAAATCTACGCGGAAGGCGACATTCAACAACGCTTCCTCGACGCGTTCTTCACGCCCGAGTACCGCCCGATGGCGGAGGCGCAGGAGCATCTGCAGTCCAAGAACGACGATTACGAGACCATCATCTCCGAGCTGAAATCCGAATAGGCTCCGTCCGCATCCGGGCCCGGCCGCTCGCACGCGGCCGGGTCCCTGTCGCAACGCCGCGCCGCAGGGGGAGAGCGGATGGACAACCTGACCCGGGTGACGATCGACTTCGACACCTCGCACCTGATCTTCCCGACCATCATCGCCATCGTGCTGGGCCTGCTCGGCCTCGCGATCCTCGTCCGCGACCGCGCAGCGATCCTAGGGTCGGGCCGGATGTGGGCGACGACCTTCCGGGCGATGGACAAGACGCGCTTCTTCGGCGCCCTGGCCCTCACCATCGTCTACTTCCTGCTGATGGTGCCGGTCGGGAACATCTGGCCGAATGCCGGCTACGGCTTCCTCATCTGCTCCGTTCCCTACGTCGTGGCGCTCGGCCTGCTCTTCATGCATGCGCGCACGCCCGCCGCGATCGGCGCCATGCTCGCCGTCGCGGTGATCGCGCCGCCGCTGATCTGGTGGCTGTTCTCCGAGATCTTCTTCCTCACCCTGCCGTAGGACCCCGCCGCCATGGATCTCCTCGCCCACCTGATCGACCCGTGGTTCCTCGGCCTGATCTTCGGCGGCACGCTGATGGGCATCGTGTTCGGCGCGATCCCCGGCATGACCGCGACGATGGCCGTGGCCGTCTGCCTGCCGCTCACATTCTCGCTGGGCCTCGTCAACGGCCTCGCGCTGCTGCTCAGCCTCTACGTGGGCGGCATCACCGGCGGCCTCGTCCCGGCGATCCTGCTCGGCATTCCCGGCACGCCGTCGTCGATCACCACGACTTTCGACGGCTTCCCGATGGCCAAGCGCGGCGAGGGCGAGCGGGCGCTCAAGATCGCCATCATCGCCTCCGTCGTTGGCGGGCTCGTCTCGCTCGTGGCGCTCTACTTCTTCGCGCCGGTGCTGGCGCAGTTCGCGATCAAGTTCTCCTACGTCGAGAAATTCCTTATCATCTTCTTCGCGCTGACCGTCATGGCGGCGCTGTCGAAGGACATGCTGCTCGGCATCTTCTCCGGCGTCCTCGGCATTTTCCTGTCGCTCATCGGCACCTACGACATCACCAACGGCGGCAACGGCCATACCCGCCTCATCCCACCGGGCATGGAGTACTGGCTCGACGGGGGCTTCGCGCTCCTGCCGGTGCTGATCGGCATCTTCGGCGTCACCGTCATCCTCGAGGAAGCGGAGCTCGGCATGCCGCGCGGCCAGTCCCTGAAGGACATCGAGGTCGGCCCGCATTCGCGCTTCTCCTTCTCGGTCTTCCGGGGGCAATGGGTGAATTTGCTGCGCTCCGGCGGGATCGGCACCTTCGTCGGCATTCTGCCGGGCGTCGGCGGCTCGGCCGCGTCGATCCTCTCCTACACGGCGGCCAAGACGACCTCACGCCACCCCGAACGCTACGGCAAGGGGGAGCCCGCGGGCGTCATCGCGTCGGAAGCCGGCAATAACGGCCTGACCGGCGGCGCGCTTGTGCCGCTCCTGTCGCTCGGCATTCCGGGCGATTCCACGACCGCGCTCCTGATCGGCGCCTTCGCGCTGCAGGGCATCCAGGTCGGGCCGCTCTTCATCAGTCAGAACATCGACACCTGGAACGCGATGATCGCCGCGATGCTCATCTCGAACCTGGTGATGCTTGTCGTCATGTTCTTCGCGATCCGCTGGTTCGCGATGGTGATCGCCGTGCCGAAGCAGATCCTCTACCCCTTCATCCTGATGATGTGCGTGATCGGCGCCTACACGATCAACTACGGCATCATCTTCGACGTCTGGACGCTGCTCATCTTCGGCGTGTTCGGCTGGATTATGGCGAAGCTGCGGCTGGAAGTGGCCCCGTTCATCATCGGCTTCATCCTGGGGCCTGCGGCGGAGATCTACTTCGTCAAGAGCCTCGAAAGCTTCGGCGACCTGGCGATCTTCTTCACCAAAAGCTGGATCGCGGTCGTGCTGTGGGTCCTCATCGTCGCTTCCGTCGCGGGCTCCATCGCCATATCACGGCGCAATGCGCGGATGGGCGAACCCTCCGCCTGATCGCGGATGGAGTATCAGACCCAATGAAGGCCGGTGCAGCACGATCTTCCAGTCCCCGCCGGGTGACGATGCACGACGTGGGCCGTATTGCCGGCGTCAGCCAAGTCACGGTCAGCCGCGCGCTAAGCGACCCTTCCAAGGTCTCGCCGGAGACATTGACGAAGGTGATGGGCGCAGTCGAGGCGACGGGCTTCGTGCCGAACGCGATCGCCGGGGCCCTCGCCTCGCGCAAGTCCCGGCTGGTCAGCGCCCTGGTCCCGTCGATCACCAACGTCGTCTATTCCTCGATGGTCCGCGCCTTCTCCGAACGCCTGCGCGCGCATGGCTACCAGATCCTCCTCTCCGAGACCGGCTTCGCCCCCGAGGCGGAGGAGGCGACGGTGGTGGCGCATCTGTCGCGCCGGCCGGATGCGATCATGCTGACCGGCATCCAGCATACGCCCCAGGCCCGACGGCTCCTGCTCGCGGCGGGGATCCCCGTGGTCGAACTCTGGGACGTGTCCGACAGCCCGATCGACCTCTGTGTGGGCTTCCACCATGTCGATGCCGCCCGCGCCGCAGCCGAGTTCGCGCGCGACCGCGGCTACCGGGTCGCCGCCACCGTGACCGCGGCCGACGAGCGCGCCTGCCGCCGCCGGACAGGCTTCGCCGAGCGCTTCACCCGCGACACCGGCAACCCGGTGCCGGATTTCGATACCGGCGGTGCGGCCAGCATCGCCGCCGGCCGGCAGGGGCTGGCGGGCCTGATCGACCGGCACGGGATCGGCGGGGGGCTGATCTATTGCAGCTCCGACATCATCGCCCACGGCGTGATGATCGAGGCGCAGTCGCGCGGCCTGCGCATTCCCGACGAACTTGCGGTGATCGGCTTCGGAGATCAGGAATTCGCCCGTCATCTCGAACCCGCCCTGACCACGGTGCGCATCGACCTCGCCCAACTGGGCCAGAGCGCCGCCGACGCCGTGCTGTCGCGTCTGGACGGCCAGACGCCCCCCTCCCCGGTCATCGACCTCGGCTTCGAGATCGTCGCGCGCGCCTCGGCCTGAGCGCTTCCGCGTCGCGAGCGTTGACGATGTGACCGCCGAAACGACCGTTCGCGCACCCGGCTATCGTTGCATGTTCCACGAACGCTTCGTGCCGGATACTCTGCAGCGCGCACTCGGTAAGGGTTTGGGCGTCTCGCCTCATCATACCTGGGAACGTGCTGTCCGGGCTTGTGGCGGCAGTTGGGTTCGAGCCTGAGGTCCCCCCCGACTTCGGGCGACGGTTTCGGTGTCCGCCATTCCGAGGGCCGAACATTGATTCATGATGGCGATGCGGACCTGGATTTCGGCGGTCTGGCGGTCTGGCGGTCGGGATCGCGTGACACGATCCGCTCTCCGAAGAGCTACAGGCGGATCGTCCGGGCCTCGACACGACTTCGGACAGAGTATCCCTCATTTCTTCGAAAGGACTCGTCCGAGATACTTCTCAAGCATCCGGCGCAGGCCGCGGTCACGTGGCTTGGCGACGCTCTGAGGTTCGCCGGTTCCACGGGAGCAGGACCGGCACCTGCGCGGCAGTCATCCGGGCAGTGACGATCAGGGAATACATGAAGGCGGCGCGGTCGCCGGCGCGGGCGGAGCCGGCGAAGCGCCATGACTTCCGGTCGAGGGCGACGCCGCGCGGGGCCTCTTCGGCCGCGTTGTTCGTGAGGCATATCCGGCCGCCGTCGAGAAAGCGGGGGAGGCTTTCCACCAGTCGTCCTTGACCATGCAGGCGATCGCCTTTGCGTCGGGATCGTGCCTCGACCTCGAGCCCTGCTCGGTGCGCATCCAGTCGTGAAGTTCATCGACCAGCGGCCGGACCAGGCGCTGCCGTGCTTCGAACCGCACAAAGGCATCCCGACGATTGATGCTACGCTCCACGTCGAAAATCGCGTCGATCCGGAGCACCGCTTCCAGCGCGACAGGCGAGATGTCGTGGGCCGGCTTTCTCTTCGGGGGCCTTCTCCTCGATGTCAGCCAGTTCGAAGAACTTGCGCCGGACGTGGCTCCAGCACAGCGCGCTGCACAACGGGCCGCAATCACGGCGCCGAGACAAGGACTGTTGCTTCCGCCATAGGCGTTCGTCGGGAAAGCCCTCCACTGGACACCGAGCTGGGCCGAGGGGATTTGCAAAGCCTCGCCGCTCCCGCCTGCCGGCCAGATGAACTTCCCCGCCTCGAGCCGCTTCGTTAAAAGCGACATGCCGACCCCGTCGTGCCAGAGCAGCTCGACCGGGCCGCCCTTACGCTCGCGAAAGCAGAAGACTTCGCCGATATGGGATCGCGTCCGGGACCTTGCTGGACTTGGAGCGCCAGCGCTCCTCTGGGGCAGGCTGCGCTTACCCTGTCGGACAATGGGTCATGCCGCGCTGCATATCCGTCACCCCGCCGGCGATCCGAACGTGCATACCCGCCGGAACGGCGATCATCGGCCGTCGGTAACCGGAAGCAGCCGCGCCAACGCCTCCGGGTCCACGTCGACCGGCACCACGAGGCGCCGCCCGTTCCCCGGAACGATCTCGAACTTGTTCTCCGGCCATCGACGCCCGGGACGCCTCGATGGCCGAGGCCGGCGCCGCAGCAGAAATCGCGACCTGCGTGAACATCGGCATGCGCATCGCCCAGCGTTCACCACTGCGAAATCGCCCCCGCGATGTCGTCGACAAGGACCGGAAGATCCCGTGGCATCGCGCCGTGGCGCTGGCTTGGCGATGCCCGACGAAGGTAGTGCCCCAACGTGTGGTGTAGGAGCGCCGACCTTCGGAGAGGTCCGAGCCTGATCAGGTTGCCACGGCGGGC
>NZ_CANLTR010000054.1 GCF_947494055.1 uncultured Jannaschia sp.
CAGCCGACGCGCCACGCTGTCGACCGCACGACAGAAGAGTAATGGAAACGTGCAGGAAAGTCTTGTCGATCCCATCCGTCGAGTGAAGCTTGGCTCGGTGCTGCCGGGGGAAGGTCATGTAGGCGAGCACATCCTCCTCATTCCGGCTACGGTCGATCCCCCGGATCGATCGCTTCACGCCTTCACCGTCCATAAGGGCGGCCGGCTTCGGCAGCTTTCCATGCACCTGGTCGGCCACGAGCCGCCATTGGCGCTGGCCGCGGTGTGGTCGGGCCGGGCGAAGGCGGTGGCGATGAAGGCGGACACCACGCGCCGGCTGCTCTTGCCGGCTTGGGCCAGGGCATTCCTTTGAAAATGCACCCGGGGCCGTTGAAAAAGGCGCGATCTGCTGATTCCGTCTTCATGGCGGCATCATGTGGAGGGTGGCATGATCGGCAGTCAGACCTGCGATCAGCTCGAGTTCTTCGTCTGCGGATCGGCTCGCGTGACCTCGTCCCCGACGATCACATCCTTGTCCGCGTCGACCGGGTTCTCGACCTTGGCTGGCTGCGCGCGGAGGTCGCCGACCTCTACGCACCGGGTGTTGGCCGACCGGGCATCGACCTGGAGGCCGCGGTTCGCCTGATGCTCGCGGGCTTCGGTTTGATCGACAGGCTGCCGGACCACTCCTCACTCACGCGGATACGGCAGCGATGGGGGTCTGAGCGGTTTCGGCGCATCTTCGAACGCACGGTGCGGGACTGCGTCGGCGCCGGGATTGCCAAGGGCGGGATCGTGCATGTGGATGCATCTCTGATCCGGGCAGACGTGTCCTGGGAGAGCCTGGCCGTCCGCCATGTCGCGGCGGTCGCGGGTGCCAATGGCGATGACGGCGACCGTAACAGCGAGGGCGGCGGAGACGATGCCGCGCGGCAGGCGCTCCGGCATTCCAGGAAGACCGGCAAGTTCAGGAAGGTCTGCCTCACCGATCCCGATGCGAGCATGGCGACATTGGGGCGCAATCGACGTCTGGAGCCCAGCTGCAAGCAGCATGGCGTCGTGGACGATGCCTTCGGCGTGGTTCTCGACGTCGAGGTCACGACCGGGGAAGTGAACGAAGGCGAGGAGCTTCTTGCCCGCCTCGACGCGGTCGAGACGACCACCGGGGTCAAGGTGAAGACGGTGACCGCCGATGCCTCGCTCACGCCTACGCCAAGATCTTTGGCAGGCTCGAACGCCGAAAGATCGCCGCGCTCGTCGGGTCGTCCGTCCACTGGACGGCCGCCTGATCCTCCTCGCTCCCGGCCAAGGCCGAACCGATCCGCAGCCCGGTGCCGATGCGCCGGTTCCGCTACGACGCGAAGCACGACATCCTGAAATGCCCCCGAGGCAAGAAGCTCAAGGCCGGGCGGGCCATCAAGCACGGGCGCTTCTTAACATCTCGGGCGCTTCTTCACATCCCAGGCGCGCGACTGTCGCGGATGCGATCTCGCCCGTCTCTGCCTGTCGAAGGGACGTGTGAACAAGGCCGTCGTGCTCGGGAATGATTACCCGGCGCTTCTGCGCGCGCGACGCCGTCGCGAAAGATGGTCGGAGGACGACCGAGGCCTCTACCAGCGCCACCGCTGGCGGTCGGAGGGCTACCATGGCGAAGCGAAGACATGGCACGGGCTCGCCCGCGCGGTCCGGCGCGGCCTCCAGAACATGCGTATCCAAGCCTTCCTCACGGCGGCGGCAGTCAACCTCAAGAGGCTGGCAGCCGCGCTCTACCTAGCTCTCGCCTGCATTCCCTCTGCTGCAACTGGATGGGTCCGATCGACGGCGCCGACGAACGCAAATGGTGATGACCAGCCCGACATTCGAAAAAGGGAGCCGGCCTTGGCGGCGTAGGCCGCAGATGCTCGTTTGCGGTGCAATTCTTAAACGACCCCACCCGGGGGCTGTTGAAGAATTCGCTGTCGAAGTCCCGTAGTCACGGCGTCGTCGCCGGCGGGCGTCTTTGATCGATCGAACGCTCGGTAGCGCCGAGATGGCGCGTCGGGCGCGGATTGGCTCGGTCGTCGCGGCATTCTGTGCGATCAGGGTGCAAATCATGGCGAGAAGGGCCGCTGCGAGCCGCTTGAGGTTGACCGGCGCGGCAGTGAGGAAAGCCTGGATGCGCATGTTGTCGAGCCCGCGCCGCATGGCCCGCGCCAAGCCATGCCAGGTCTTCGCCTCGCCGTGAAAGCCCTCGGACCGCCAACGGTGGCGCCGGTAAAGACGAACGTCTTCTGCCCCCCACCGAAGCCGTCGGCGACGGGCCCGCAACAAGGCCGGATAGTCGTGGACGATGACGACGGATTTGGTGACGCGTGAGGACGACAGGCAGAGATGTGCAAGGTCGCAGCCTTTGCAGTCCCGTGCCTTAGACGCGAAGAACCGGCCATGGACGATCTTCGCCTTGTTGGGCCGTCCGGGCCTTGCCCCGCGGGCAATTGACGATGTCGTTGTGTGCATCGTAGCGGAACCGCCTGAGCGGGACTTTCGCGTGGATCGGCTCGGCCTTGGTCGGGATCACGCCGGTGATCTCGCGGTCTTCCAGGCCGGCGAAAACCTTGGCGTAGGCGTAGCCCGCATCCGCGGTGACGGTGCCGATGGGGGCTCCGGTGACCGCCGCGACCGCGTCGAGGCGGCTCTGTAGAGATGCCGTAATGGGGCCCGTCGCGGATCGCCACGGTCACGGCTTGTAGTTGAGGCTGGAGAGAGGTGTCGTTGCCCTTGGCACGCATGGCGTGTCGGCGGGATCGTGCCCTGCGGCGCGTCCCAATTCCCGGTCAGGAAGAAGGACAACGACATGAACATGTTTATCGGCCTCGACGTTTCGCTGGCAAGCACCGCGGCCTGTATCATCGACGAACGCGGCAAGATCCTGAAGGAATCTAAGGTCGACAGCGAGCCGGCGGCGTTGATCGCCTTCCTGCGCGGCCTGTCCGGCTCGGTGATCACCGCAGGTCTGGAAGCGGGTCCGTTGTCGCAGTGGTTGCATAGGCACCTCACGGAAGCCGGCTTCGAGGTCGTGCTGATGGAAACGCGTCAAGTGAAGGGCGCACTCAAGGCCATGCCGATCAAGACCGACCGCCGGGACGCGGAGGGCATCGCCCGGCTTTTGCAGATGGGCTGGTTTCGCCCGGTCCACTGCAAGTCGGTGTCGGTCCAGGAGATGCGAGCGGTCCTGACCGCGCGCAAGGCAGTGCAGAAGGCGGCTCTCGACATCGAGCTGTCGCTGCGCGGTGTTCTGCGCAATTTCGGCCTGAAAATGGGGAAGGTTTCGAAGGGGCGGTACGAGGCGCGCGTGCGCGACCTTGCGACCGGCAACACCATGCTGGAGACGATGTCGGAGGCGCTGCTGCGCGTCCGCGCCGGGCTGCGCGCGGAACTGGCCGGGCTCGAGCGCCGCTTGCGGGACCTCGCAAAGGAGGATGCCGCCTGCCGGCTCATGATGAGCATGCCCGGTGTGGGGCCGGTGGTGGCCCTGACGGTGAAGTCCGCCATCGATGATCCCGGTCGGTTCCGGTCATCGAAAGATGTTGGTCCGTGGGCGGGTCTGACGCCCGGGCGCTACCAGTCCGGGGAAGTGGACGTCGTGGGTGCGATCACACGCGCTGGCGATGTCGGCTTGCGCACTGCGCTCTACCAGGCGGCGACGGTGATGCTGCATCGGAGCAAGCCGTCTTGGTTGAAGGCGTGGGGACTGCAAGTCGCGAGACGACGTGGAACGAAGCGGGCGGTGGTCGCGATGGCGCGGCGCATCGGAGTGGTTCTGCATCGGATGTGGATGGATGGCACTGAATTCCGCTTCACACGCTCCGATGCCTCGGACTGCCCACCGAGCTGCGCCGCCGCGTGATCGGTAGCTCTCTCGCAGACGGTCCAACCTGATCACACTTTGACAACAGGAGGTTTCGGCCGCGCTCGACGCGCTGGTCGTCCGAAGTCCCACCGGGACGCGGTCCCCGATGACGCCGTGGTTGTCGCAGTTGCCGGACGCACATGTCCGAACACGCTGTTGAGATAGGCGCTCGGGAACCGCACTGGACTTGGCATGATGTGGCAGTCTCTGCGCTGACCACGGACCGAAGCATGAACCCGGGAGGATCAAAGGCGCACAGAGAGCGGACAGCGAACGCCTCGTCTCCGTCGCCAGAAGATAATTGCGCCTCTCTCTCGGCGCCGGCGCAAGCCTTCGACCGGCGCGCGCGTGATGACGTGCGCGATTATGGGCTTGACGGTCAAAGCCCCATTACCGAAGCGACAACCAACTTGTCCGGCGTATTGCCTCATGACGAAATGTTCCCGAGAGAGTGCTTGTCGCCTCATCTGACATGTTGCCGAGAAACCTGCTGGTTCGCGTCTGCAATGACTGCGCTATTAGCGGACGCATCCGTGGGCGCGGGGGGCTTTCCGGCGGGGCGCGGAACCCTCAACCAGTGCAGCGCCTCGTCGGAAAGCCCCCGCCTGCGCCGTCCCCGGCTCTCGCACTCATCACCAGTGCCCTGGCGCGATCCCGACGCCACACCTTCAGCCGCCGCTGGACCGTGCGGATCAGGCCATCCGGGTAGAGCCCGGGATGTTCGATCTGAAGACGATCGAGGAGCTGCCGTCCCGTCACGCCCGGGTTGGCGTCGAAGCACGCCTTCAGAGCATCGGTCACGGCCTCCAGAGGGTCGGGCACGGTACGGTAGCGTGGCTTTGAAGGCTTCGGTTGCGCCGTTGGCCGGACGTGGTCCGTCGAGCACCAGGCAACCTTGAGGCTCTCAAGAAACGCTTCGAGCGGCGGCGCGTCGCTCGGCGTGGCGGGCGACGTATCAGCGATCTCGATCAACGCCTGCTGGGCAGCGCGGATGTCCCTGAGCAAACGGACGGGATCGAGCGTCGCATGCTGCAAGTCCAGTGCCTCCTTGACCGCCTGCGGCGTGCGCGGATCAGCGACGAGGCGTTGGTGCGGCGTAAGGGGGGCATGATACCGCTTTCGGATCGACGCGCCGTCCCGCTCTTTCCCGGCGAGCTTGAAGGACGGTTGAAAGAAGTTCACGAACAACCGCATCGGACGGTAGAGGCGTGCGAGAGCCTGCGTGGCGGCCAGTCCTTCGAAGCGGCGATAGCCGACCATGCGACGCACGACCGCTCCGTTCTTCTGTTCGATATGCGCCTGATCGTTCTTGCGATACGGGCGTGAGCGGGTGAATTCCACGCCTGCCACCTCGCACCACGCCTTCACCGTCTCGTTGATGAAGACGGTGTCGTTGTCGGTGTCGAACCCGAGGATCGGCAAGGGTGTCACGCTGCACAGCACCGTCAGCACTTCCCTCAGCAACTGCTGTTCCCGGAACAGAAGCGGCGCGCATTCCGTCCAGCCGCTCGCGATGTCGGTCAGCACCAGCGTCTGCGCAAAGCTGCCGCTCGTCAGCGGACCGCTGTGGGAGACGAGGTCGGCCTCGAAGAACCCGGGCGGCGGATCGTTCCAATCGGCGTAGGTGCGGATCGGCACGGCGTGGCGGATTGCCGACGATGGCGCCGTGCGGCGACGACCGCGGCTGCCCGCCGCCTTGCGGACCGGCCCGAGGATCCGATCGATCGTCGCGGCACTGACCGTTTCCAGTCGTTCTCGCACCCCGGGATCGAGGTCCAGATGCCCGTGGCGCTCCATTGCGTCGAGCAGGATCGGAATGAGGGGCTTGAGCCGCTTGCCGCAAATCCTGTCCGAAGCTTCCCACAACACGATCAACGCCTCGCGGACGGCATCGTCGTAGAGCCGTCGATCAGGCCGCGGCTTCGACCGCTTCGACCGGTTGACCTTGCTTCCGCCGCGAAGAAGTCGCGCCGCATGCTTGCGATGGTAGCCCGTCACCGCCGCGAATTCTGTCACGATACGACCCTTGTCCATCCGCGTCGCCTGACCGTATCGCGCCATCAGCGCATCGAGAAGTTCATCCCGCGTCGCCATGCTCACCCGCCTCACAACTGCGCCTCTCGTCCCCAGGAATGCCCGGGAACATTTCTAACGAGGCAACAGCCCTACCTTCGGCAACAATTCTGGCGAGGCAATGCGCCGCTTGCGACAGCCAAGTTGGCCGGTTCTGGTGGCTGCGGCAGGATGTTCAGGTGGTGACGTCCTCCTTGGTTCTGCCGGCGAGGCTGTCGGTGGTTGTCGCTGCGCCCTCAATCTCGAGGGTAGTACGCCCGGCGGCGGCGCGGCGGCGGTAGCTGTCGACGTTCATCTCGAGGATGGTCGCGTGGTGGACGAGCCTGTCGATCGCGGCGACGGTGACGGCCTTGTCGGGGAAGAGGCGGTCCCAGGCGCTGAAGGGCTGGTTGGCGGCGATGGCGAGGCTGCGGGTTTCGTAGCGCCGGGCGATCAGTTCGAAGAGGACGGAGGTCTAGGCCTGGTCTTTCTGGGCGTAGCCGATGTCGTCGAGGATGATCAGGTCGAAGCGGTCGAGCGTGGCGAGCGTGGCCTCGAGAGCGAGGTCGCGACGGGCGGCCTCGAGGATTGGACACCAGATCGGTGGTGCGGGTGTAGAACACGCGCCGGCCGGCCTCGACGAGGGCGTGGCCGATGGCGCAGAGCAGATGGGTCTTGCCGGCGCCGGAGTTGCCCCTCTCGGGACATTGCTGCGCAATGCCCTGTCAGGCAGTGGATCGCGATGAGGTTGGCGCCGGTCTCGATCCAGTCGCCGGCGGCGAGCGCCTCAATGCGGGCGCGGGGCACGGCGGGCAGCGCCTTGAAGTCGAAGGTCGCCAGGGTCTTGCCGCCCGGCAGACGGGACTCCGCGAGGTGGCGCTGGATGCGGCGAGTCTCGCGCTCGGCGAGTTCCACCTCGGCCAGACCGGCCCAGTGGCGATGGAAGCTGGGCAGGCGCAGTGCGGTCAGCATGGCGGGCAGCGCGTGGACGTCGACGGCGCGGGCGGTCATGCGCGGACCTCCAGCAGGGCGTCGAAGCTGGCCAGGTCGGTCAGCGCCACGGGCACATCGGCCGGGCGTTCTCGGCGTCGCGGTTCGAGGCGTTTGGTAAGCTCGCGGGCATCGGGAAGATCCCTCGAGCCGAGGTCGTCTGCGATCAGCGCGGCGAGTTCGGCTTCGCAGCCCTCGTCATGGGCGAGCCAGAGCAGCTCGACCATGCGTCGACAGGCGTCTCGCTGGGGCAAGGCCGCGGACAGCGCAGCCCAAGCTTCGGCATACTCGGAGTGGGGAAAGAGCCCGTCGCGGTAGACCGATCCCGCGAGTGCCTGCGGTTTGCGGCGCAGGGCATGGATGACATGCCGATAGTTGATGCGGTGGACGCGCTTCTCGTCATTGCGCCGGCGGAGGCGGGGATGGCGCACGACATGAGTGCTGCCCAACCACGCTTCGATCCGGTCGTCGTAGACGTGGACCCGCAAGCGCTAGCCGATCAGGCGCGAGGGTGCAGAGTAGAAGATACCGTGCACGAGAAAGCCGCCGGTCCGCGTGACGCGGGCGACCAGCTCGGTGAAGTCGGTGGTGCGCCGGGCGGGCAGCGGCCGCAACGCCGTCACCTCCCCCATCATGCCGACCGTGCTCAGATAAGCACACCCAAACCCGAAACCTGTCCGTGAAAGCGGGTCAACTCCAACGTCTGTTTCTAATCCCTGCCCGAGCGTCACGCCCGGTTGCGCCGTCTCACGATCCGGGCCTGGCCGCCACTGCCTGTTCCAGTGCCTTTGCCAAACCGAGCGCGTTGTGCGCACCGTCATGCATGCGCTCGACGCAGATGCGACCGAAATCGGCCTTTGCCCGCATCTCAGCGGGCGACGCGCGCAGAGCTGCGTCAAGCGCATTTGCCAGCCCTTCCACGTCGCCTGGCTCGACCAGCCAGCCGCAATCGGGCGTGACAAGCTCGGGAATGCCGGCGACGGGCGTCGTCACCACAGGCCGGCCAAGCGCGAGCGCCTCCATCAAGACCATTGGTAGCCCCTCAGCAAAGCTTGGGAGGACGAGAGCGCGTGCCGCCGCGATCAGGCGCCGGACCTCTTCGTGCGACTTCCATCCTAACAGCGAGACGCAGTCCTGCAGCCCGAGCTCGGCGATGCGCACCTCAAGCGCGGCGCGGTCCTCGCCGTCACCCACGAATTGGATGCGGAGACCGGGATGATCAGTTGCGATCCGGGCGACTGCTTCAAGCGTCACCAGCTGCGCCTTCTCGGGGCATAGCCGCCCCACGCAGATCAGGGGCGCGTCCGGCCTCTCAGGCGGTGTCGTCTCAAGCTCGCACAGGTCGATGCCGCAGCGGACGATCCGTGTCCGGCCATCTACGTCAGAACCGCAGATCTCTTGGATTTTGGCCTCACAATAGGCGGAGATGCACGCCACGAAAGCCGCGTGCCGGGCTTTAAGCGGTATGGTGGGACGGTTGTCGTCGTAGAACTCATTAGGGCCATGGGCAGTGAAGCTATAGCTGGGGCCGCCCAAGCGGCGGCACAGCATCGCGACGGCTGCCGAGTTGGTCGAGAAATGGGTATGCAGATGCGCGATCCCGTCCCGACGAGCCCAGACCTTCAGCGTAATGGCTTCCACTAGATAAGCCATATGTATGATGGGACGGCTGCGCGCGGCCCGGTACAGCGCGACTAGAGAGGACATGGCGCGTCCCATCCCGGCCGGGTTGCACACGATCTCCGCGAGCGCGCGCAGCACGGCTCGCCCCGGCGCATCCAACACGTATCGCGTCAGGTCGCGCTCACGCACGTCTCCGGCGGTGACCAAGGGACCGTTCCATCGGCGAAGCGCATAGCGCTGGATGGGGCCATGCCGAGCCTCGATTGCGGTGATCTCGGTGCGGATGAACGTCATGCTCGTTCCCGGGTACATATTTAAAAAATATGCGTATTTCATATGTAGTAGCCCTTCGGGTAACGTGGCAGCTTCTGCAAGCGATGCCGACAGGTGTCAACGACGCGCGCCCGCTCCGCCCGGCGCGCCTGAAACGGAGTGTCTTCGATGTGCGGATTGGCCGGATTTCTTTATCGTCCCGGAGTCTTAGAGGCTGACCGCGCCGTAGCGCTCGGGACGGCCATGACCGACCGACTGAACCACCGCGGACCGGATGCGGACGGTCACTGGTCGGATCCCGAGCTTGGCATTGTGCTCGGTCATCGCAGGCTGTCGATCCTGGACCTATCGGAAGCGGGAGCGCAGCCCTTCGTTTCTCCGTCCGGGCGCTACGTGCTCAGCTACAACGGCGAGATCTACAACCACGCCGTAATCCGCCGTGCGCTTGAGGAAGCCGGTGCGACGCCCGCGTGGCGCGGCACCAGCGACACCGAAACGCTTGCGGCCGCTATTGACATATGGGGCATCGAAGAGGCGGTGTCCCGGACGGTGGGCATGTTTGCTTTCGCGCTGTGGGATCGCGAGCGTCGTACGCTTTCGCTTTGTCGCGATCGTGCCGGCGAGAAGCCGCTCTACTGGGGCTGGACGGGAACGGGCCGGGAGCGGCGCTTGGTTTTTGCCTCGCAGCTCTCGGCGCTCTGGGTCCATCCCGGAATACGCGGGGAAATCGATCGCTCTGCTCTCGTGGAGCTGCTCCGCCATCGCTGCGTGGGCGGCGCGCGCTCAATCCATCCCGGGATCCGCAAGGTACTTCCGG
The DNA here is from genome assembly GCF_947494055.1 of uncultured Jannaschia sp. Classification (GTDB taxonomy): domain Bacteria; phylum Pseudomonadota; class Alphaproteobacteria; order Rhodobacterales; family Rhodobacteraceae; genus Jannaschia. Next base: position 9,624 of record NZ_CANLTR010000054.1, read on the forward strand.
GCACGATCGTGACGATCGACGGGCTTGACGGGGAGCCAAGTGAAACGCGCTACTGGTCGCTCATGAAAGTGCTGGCCACGCGCGGCGGCGACCCTTGGAAGGGGTCGCAGGAGGACGCCATCGACGCGCTGGAGGTGCTTCTGCTCGACGCTGTGGGCGGGCAGATGATCTCCGACGTGCCGCTTGGCGCCTTTCTGTCGGGTGGCATCGACTCGTCGCTGGCAGTGGCGCTGATGCAGCGCCTAGCCGACTGTCCGGTTCGGACGTTCTCGATCGGCTTCGACGTGCCGCGCTTCGATGAGGCGCCCTTTGCCCGTGATGTGGCGGAGCATCTCGGCACCGAGCACACGGAGGTCTACGTGGGAGAGCGCGAGCTGCTCGATATCGTGCCTGCCCTTCCGAACATGTTCGACGAGCCCTTCGCGGATGCCTCTCAGATTCCTACCGCGCTGCTCGCGCGGATCACGCGGAAGCAAGTGACGGTGGCTTTATCGGGCGACGGGGGCGACGAGTTCTTCGGCGGCTACGACCGCTATCGCCAAGGCGCGGCGCTGACCACATGGTTGGACAGGCTGCCGCTCGGGCTGCGCATGGCGCTGGCGCGTGGCGCGCGCGCAGTGCCTGATGCCGTGGTGGGCGCGATGCTGGCCCCGCTGCGACCCGCGCGCGAGGGCAAGGAGCCCGGTCTGCAATGGGCACGGCGGATGGGGCGCTACTTGGGCAGTCCCTCGGGCGATGCGCTGCACCGCGACTTGGTCTCCTTCTGGCGCGATCCAGTTTCGGGCGTGCGGGGGGCCGGACCCGCTGACGATCCCGCCCGCACCTTGCCGTCCGCACTGGACGGCTTCGCGATCGAGGAGCGTATGATGGCCGACGACCTGCGTGCCTTCATGGTCGATGACATTCTGGCCAAGGTCGACCGCGCGACTATGGCGGCCTCGCTGGAGAGCCGGGCCCCATTCCTCGACCATCGCGTGATGAGCTTCGCGGCCTCGCTGCCGCTCGAACTCAAGATTCGGGATGGCAAGGGCAAGTGGATCCTCCGCGAGTTGCTTGCGCGTTACGTGCCCCGCGCGCTCTTCGAGCGGCCCAAAATGGGTTTCGAGGCGCCGATCGGCGCTTGGATCCGCGGACCGCTGAAGCCTTGGGCTAGCGATCTTTTGTCCCATGATCGCCTTGTCCGAACCGGCCATTTCGAGCCCGACGTGATCGAAGCCATGTGGCACGATCATCAGGAGCACCGGGCGGAATGGGGCCACCAGCTTTGGAGCGTGTTGATGTTTGAGAGCTGGCTGGATCAGGCGCAAGTCAGGGACCAAGTCGCCGAAAGGGTCGATTGAAACGCTGAGAACGGTTTCGGCCATGCGGCGGCGGTCGTCCGGACAAAACGCCAGTCTTCCCGATGACCGCTCTTTCCTTAAAGGGGTTCAGGTGGTTGTGCCGGCAAGCCATTTCACACGGCCGGGCCGGGCCAGCTCCGGCAGGGTGTTGAAGGTCTCGGCAGCGTGAGCCCGCTCGAGCGGGCCTGGATGCTGCGACGGCGGAGTGCGTCGGATCGAGCACGGCGGCACCTCGACGCCGTGGGCCCGCAACGCCTCAATCTCGCGCAGGATAAAGGTCAGCGAGACCGTCGGATACATTCCGCAGAGATAGGCGACCGGAGGGGCGCGCCGGAAGACGTCGGATCGCTCATCGATCGCATACAGGACCTCCGTCCGCGACGCCATGCTGATCCTCTGCACCATCCCCACGCTCTACCCATCCTCGCCGCTGTCGAAGCCGGGCTACGCGATGGGGCACCTTCCGGTAACGGTTCATGTGAGGCAATGCGTGGTCGAGACCGCAGCCGGACTTTCTACCGCAAGCACGATGGCTGCGGCAGAAATGGTATTCTTCATGATGTGTTTCCCCAATGCGTCGGATGACTTGGTGTAACCATAACGGCGTGATTCCGTCATGCTAGGGAAAGGTTAAGACGAAAGAGCAAGACTGGGTTTGCCGGCGGGGCGTGGCCGTTTGATACGCGCGGGGTTTCCGACCGCGACAGCCCCCGCAGGTACGTCCCGCAATACGACGGCATTCGCCCCGATCCGCGCGCCGCTGCCGATCCTGACACCACCGAGGATAACCGCGCCCGCACCGACATCGACACCATCCTCTAGCACGGGATAACCGCCGGGCCGGTAGCCAATAGTGACGTTCTGAAACAACAGGCAGTTCGTGCCAATCACCGCGCTAGGATGGATTACTACGCCGACCGGGTGAGGCAGAAGTAGCCCGCCGCCGAGTTGCACGGTAAGCGGAATGTCGGTCGCCGCCATGACGGACCAGAAGCGATGACGCAGAACGGCCAGTTTGCGGGGCAACGCCCACCGCGCGCCCTGATAATCCCGGATCGACCGTAGAAGCTTGCGCGACGGATCGAACCAGCGGCGGGGTCGTTCCCGGTTCCAATCGGGTTCAGACATCGCGGAGCTGGCCCTCTGGTCGTCGTTCAGCAAGTTCAGGGCAAGTCCCTCCTACACCAACAGCGCATTCGAAAAGGATTCCATCTTGGGCAAGCCGGGGCCGAAGACTTCCAACGATCCGCTTGGGGTCCGGTACATCTCAGTAATCGCGTCCGTCACCATCATTCTCCGCGCCATTCCGCGTTCAGCGTTTGCCAGGCTGAACCGTGTGCAGGCAGCACCGAACCGACTTCTCAATTATCCGCAGCAGATAGCAAGCTGAGCCGACCGCCATAGTTAATGCTGCCCAAAATGATGCAGGACTTTCCCGGAAGTAGGGACGTATCGGCCGCTAGTTGTACGCCGAGACAAACTTCCAATTGATACCCGGCTAAGCGGTCGCCCCCCGCGAGGATGCGTCCAGTTTCATCAACGACGCAGATCGCCGTCTTCTCTTGGGAAACGTCCAAGGCTGCATAGGAGGGCATCATGGTACTCCGCTGTATGTCGGCCGAGCCGATCGTTGCTGAATGATGGTCAGCTTGGGGAAGCGCCGCGCTCTCCGCGAGGGCCACCTGCGATTACGCTAAGTGGTCCTCCCTGAAGTAGGCTTTTGAGCCAGATGGAGGACAAGAAATGCCCCAGAAGAGACACAAGCCGAAAGAGATCGTCGCGAAGGCTCAGTAGGTTGACGTACTGGTATCGCAGGGCCGATTGGTGGCCGAGGCGGTGTGCTCGATCGGCGTGACACAGTTCACCCATTTCCGGCCATAGCTCTTGCCGCTGCCGCAAGCTGCGCAAGATTCCCTTCGGACCTCCGCTTGGGGCATGGAGCGCCCGCCGTCCGCCGCCCGGCGGCACCGGACGGACAAGCGGCACGCGGAAGGCCGCGCCGAGCGCTGCGTGCCGGCGCAACGTCCGCGCGTTGCGGGCCTTGAGCGCGACCGGATCGAAGCGCTCGAGCCGCACCGGCGCCTCGTAGTCGCGATAGGTGTCGGCCCAGAGCTCGCCCCGGTTGCCGATGATCCGCGTCCGGTGATCGGTCGGCGCCGCGATCGAGTTGGTGAGCCGCGCGGTGACGCCAGAGGCGAAGTCGAGCGCGGCCACCGAGAAGTCGGGCGTGTCCGCTGGATCGAGCGGCCGGTCGGTCTTGTCGGGCAGGATTCACTTCGAGAAGGCGGTGAGCGAGCGGACAGGTCCGAACAGCGCGCACATCCAGCTCAGGTGGTAGCCTGCATGCTCCCAGGTGCAGCCCATCTCGTATTCGTGCAGATGCGGCCAGGGCGCGCCGGTGGCCGAGCGCCAGGTCTCGGGACCGAGCAGGTAGACCGGATTGTCATCGAACTTCGCGTAGACGAGCCGCACATCGCCGACCGCGCCCGCCTCGACGAGGCTCCAGAGCGTCTGGACGCTCGGCGAGAGTGCGTTTGAGGGGGCCGCGGACAGTCGCAATCCGCGCGCCTCGGCCAGCGTCGCTGTCAAAGGCTTTTCGGAATAAACGTGCTTGCCGGCCTCAAGCGCGGCGCAGCTGATCTCGTGATGAACGGGGATCGGCGTGAAGTTCGCGACGATGTCGATTTCCGGATCGGCGATCAGCGCCGTCGCATCGGCGTGGACGTGCATCCCGTAGGCCACGCCCACCCGTTCGGCCGCGCTTGGTCGATATCGGCCAAAGCGGTGAAGGCGATGCCCGGATGACGTCCGGCGGTGGCCATGTAGAGGTCGAAGACCCAGCCGCAGCCCACCACGCCGATCCGCATTGGTCGGCTCACGAGGCCCCCTCCGCCGCCCGGGCCAGCTGGGCCCGGGCAATACAGACCGGAAAGAATGCTTTTACCTCTATCAGCATCGATCTTAGACCCGGCGAATCCGTTGGGCCGGAACAACCCGACCGGCCGCCTCGATCATGCGCCTGACCCGAGTATCTACCGGCTGGTAAAGGAGCCACAAGAGCGTTCCCCCTGCAATCGCCGCCGCCACCGCGGCGAGGGGCGGCAGGGACCCCGCGACCTTCTCAAGGAGGCTGCGGATCTGGAAATGCGTCAGGTAGATCATCAGCGAGGCGTTGGCGACGTGTCGCAGGACGGGTGTCAATACGCGCGGCACCGTCACCGCAGGCAGGAGAGCGATTGCTAGCACCGCCACGACGACGAACCGGATCTCGGGGCCGGAGAAGGCGAGCCAGCCCAAGAGGAACACCCCCGCCGCGCCGAGCCGCGCCGGGAGGCCGCGCGCGAACTGCATCGCCGCGCCGCACAGGAACATCCACATCAACAGATGCGGTAGCCGCCGGAACAGATAATCCGTGTCCCAGATCCGGTCGCTCACCACCATGATCCCGACTGCCGCCGCTGCCGCACCGAGCGTCAGCAGAAAGGGACGCGCGACCAGCACCGCGCGGCACCGTGCCGAGAAGAGCGGCAGCGACAGAAGCGTCAGGCCTTGTACGTAGGCGTCGATGAACCAAGCATCCCCGGCGATGTCGGGTCCGATCCAGTTTCCTAGAAGCGTATAGGCGAGGGGATCGCCGTATCCCGTTCCGATCCATATCGCGAGGCCGACGAGCCAGGTCAGCACCACAATCCGGAGGAGCAGGGTGAAGATCGCGCTGACGTTGCCCGTCCGCTCGACCGCCGGGATCGTGAACATCGCGAAGTTCAGCCCGGCAATGAAGAAGAGAGCGAAGGCCCCCGTCCCGCCGTAGTCGAAAAGGCCGAAATGGCCGATCACGACGAGGCAGATGGCGAGCGCGCGGATCAGGGTCGGCGTATCGAGGCTTGCGAAGGGGGAGGGGGTCTTCGGCTCCAGCGCGCCCGCCGGTACCTCTTGCCAGTTCTCCGGCAGCCCGCCCAAGACACGTTCCAGATCGAGCGCGACGGCCAGATAAGTAAGGCTGTCCCCGCCCAAATCGACGAAGCGCGTCCGGTCCGTCATCGTGCGACCGGGGAAGTTCGCGCGGAACACCTCGAGCGCGGTGCGGGGCTTTGCATGCGCGGACGGGGCCGACGGGACTTCCGCCGTCGCCTCGTCCTCCACGTCCCGGCGGAGCGCCGCGCGCCGGATTTTGCCCGACCCGGTCCGGGGCAGGGCGTCCACCTCGCGAAGCCGGAACGCGTCGCCCGCCGTGACTCCGCGCAAGGACAGCGCCGCAACGATCGCGGGCCGCGCCGTTTCGGGCGCTTCGATCGCTCCGCGCTCGATCGCAACGAGGGGCAGGTGGCCGCGGATCGGATCGGGTATTCCAACCACGGCGAAGCGGCCCTCGAGTGTCGGCAGGGAGGCGGCGATGTCGCGTTCCAACCCCTCGGCACTCACCTTGATGCCGCCGAGATTGATCTGGTCGTCGAGCCGACCGCGGTAATGGAGATGGCCGTCCTCGATGGCGCCCGCATCCTGGGTCACGAACCAGCCGTCGTCGTCCGCGAGCGCATGCAGATGTCCGTCCGGATCGAGCCGACCGAGCGCGACGTGATCCCCGCGCAGGCAGATCCGGCCCGTCGCGTCGATCCGGACCTCGACCGGCCCCTCCACGGCACCGACGGAGTCGAGCGCCTCCGGAGCGGCTTCGGAAATGTCGAGGAAGGTGGAGCGCGAAGCCTCCGTCAGCCCGTAATGCTGCACGATCCGGGCTCGGGGAAACAGGTCGCGCATCGCGGCCTTCTCCGCGCCGGTCATGAACTGGCTGCCGATCTCGATCCAGCGGACCCGGTGGGCCATTGGCGCGAAGAGGTCGGCGGCGCGCAGGATCACCCGGGCAAGGCTCGGCACGACCGAGAGGGCATTGACCTCGCCTTCTGCCAGCAGGCGGCGCAGTTCGGTCGGATCAAAAGCCGCGGGAATGTAGCTCCGCCCGCCCGCCGCCGCGACCGCTCGTACCCGGCCCAGCCCGAAAGAATAGGCAACCGGGACGCCTACGTATTCGCGGATCTCGGACGTAACGCGCATGGCCGCGTTGAGGCGTTCCACCGTGCTGTCAAGGTTCCGGCGGCTCAGCACGATGGCCTTGGGCAGGCCTTCGGTCCCGGACGAGAAGACGATCTGCGCCGGATCATCGGAATGCGACAGGGCGAGGGGCCGGTCGAACCACGCTCCGTTCGCAGCCGGGATTTCGACGTGGGTCGCCCCCGTCAGCACCGGATGCACCGCTACGTCGGGCCGCACGACGGCGAAGAGGTGCCCCGCCTCGAGATGATCGAACACCGCTCCCAAGAATGCGACGTCGTTGCGGGCGGGCAGGGCGTGGATGGAAAGAGACAAGCGCTTCACGAAAGGAACGTCCACTTCGGCGGCTAGAGAATGCCCCGCGTGGATGATCGACGACGTTTAATGCCCGGTTCGCGCCCAGAAGGATAATCTAAAGCAAGCGCTTTAAATGGAAGAGAATAGATTTACACGCAGCGCTGCAATCATGTGGATGCGTTGAAAGGTCTTGAAACGACAACCTTTCCTTCGACGCCATCGTTCGGCTCGCAACGGGCAAGCTTGCATCCCGGGATCGATGCGTGAAGACGCTTCCTTAGCAAAGCGCCTCGTATTCGCCGAAGCGTTCTCATCCTTCCCGAACTGGTCCGGTCACGTGATAGCTCGCTTCAGAACCTTCGTCTCCAGCGACAGCATCCGCGACCGCGCCCTCAAGGGAACGGCGGTCTCGGTCGCAACGGTCGGGGCCGGTCACGTGCTTCGCTTCGGTTCGAACCTCGTCCTGACGCGCCTGCTGTTTCCAGAAGCCTTCGGCCTGATGGCCCTCGTTCAGGTCGTCCTGTCCGGACTGGTCCTAATGTCGGATGTTGGCCTGCGCGTTTCGGTGATGCAGAACCCGCGCGGCGACGACGAGGACTTCCTTAATACCGTCTGGACGATGCAGGTCCTGCGCGGCGTCTTCCTCTGGCTAATGACCTGCGCCTTGGCCTTTCCCATGGCCGCGTTCTACGACCAGCCGCTACTAGCGAGCATCCTGCCGGTCGCCGGCCTCTCGCTTCTTGTCAGTGGGTTTAACACGACGAACGTGTTGACCGCGCAGCGGCACATGCGGATCGCACGTTATTCCTGGATGACCCTCATCGCGCAGGCGGCGCAGATCGCGGCAATGACAGGTCTAGCCTATATCCTGCAATCGGTTTGGGCACTCGCGATCGGAACGATCTTCCACTCCATCATCATGCTCTTTCTCTACCAAAAATACGTGCCCGGAATCCGGAACGGGTTCCGCTACGATCCGGCCAACATGCGGGAGATTTTTTCCTTCGGGAAATTCCTCTTCATTAGCACGCTCGCGACCTTCGCCATATCCCAGAGCGACCGAGCCATCCTGGGTCTGGCCATCCCGATCGACCTTTTGGGGATCTATGGAATCGCCTTCACGCTCGCGACGCTGCCTTCGACACTGTCAAGCTCAGTCGCTGGCTCAGTCGTCTTTCCGCTCTACCGGATGCGCCACCCGTCCGAAAATCCGGCGAACCGGGCGAACCTGTTCCGGGCCCGGCGCCTCGTCGTAAGCGGTACCCTCGCGCTCAACGTCTCAATGGCCATGATCGCTCCTTGGTTCGTCTCCCTGATCTACGATGACCGTTACGTCTTGGCTGGTCCGATTGCGGTGATCCTGTGCATGGCCAATGTACCGCTCGTCGTATTCAGCGGAGTCATAAACGCCGTTCTTACCAAGGGCGATTCCTTCCGCACAATGATCATGAACGTTACGAATGCGCTGCTCCAGACGGGATTCATGTATGTCTTCGTCATGTCGATCGGGATCGTCGGAGCAGCGCTCGCCATTGGTCTAACCCAACTCCTAACCTACCCTCTTCTGGCCGTTTTCCTACGGCGCTACGGAAGCTGGGACATTCGAGGCGACCTAGCCCTCATGTCCGGAGGTCTCATGGCGACCGGGCTAGCCTGTGCGTGGCATTGGAACGAGATTCAGCAGCTGCTTTAAATCGTATTGACAAGCGACGGACTAGAGGCGGATTGAGATTTAGCCGTCTGCCGGTGCGCCGCCATCGCGAAGTATCCCGCGACCTTCGGGAAATCGTGGTTCTGGAAATGATTGCGCTTAAGCTCGCGGAAGATCGTGCTGCGGTGCCGACCCAGCACGCGCGCCATCTCCGTCGGCGACACCTTCGCCGCCCGCCAGCGCTCGATCCTGCATCGCTCGTCCACCCTCAACTGTGCGTACTTCCGTCTCATCTTCTAACTCCTGTGATCCGACAAAGCATTGTCATCAA
>NZ_CANLTR010000055.1 GCF_947494055.1 uncultured Jannaschia sp.
GCTCAATGAACGAGCGACACCAGCTATGAAGAAGCAGGTGGACGCCAGTTCCTACACCACGCCCCGGGACACTACCGGTTCGATCGTGGACCAGCCGAACGATTCAGAATCCCTGCTAGAGGCGGAGCACCGGTGCTGGCGGATCGCGCACGCCGAGCAGATCGGCCTGATCGTGGACGCCGCCGACTACTTCGCCCACCTCCGCCGGGCCCTGATGGCGGCCCGGCACGAGGTTCTCCTGATCGGCTGGGATTTCGACTTCGAGATCGACATGCTCCCCGGAGAGAGCGACGCGGACGGCCACGCGCCTGACGGTCTGCCCAATGCCCTCGGCGACTTCCTCGAGACGGTGGTGGCGCGCGCGCCCGATCTGCGTCTCTATCTTCTCAAATGGAACGGCTCCGTTCTCGTGACGACGGGGCGTCTCCTGCCGGCGCTGGCGTTCCGCATCTGGACCGACGAGCGCATCCGCTTCGCGCTCGACGGCCATCACCCGTTCGGGGCATGCCACCATCAAAAGATCATCGTGATCGACAACGCCCTCGCGTTCTGCGGCGGCATCGACATCACGGAGGGCCGGTGGGACACGAGCGAGCATGTCCCGAACGATCCGCATCGACGGAACAAGGACGGATCGCCAGCCGAGCCCTGGCACGATGCCACCCTCGCGCTTACGGGGCCGGCCGCCGAGGCTCTGGGCGAACTGTCCAGGACGAGGTGGCGGCGCACCACCGACGAAACACTCGAGCGTCCCGACGGGACCGTCGACGCGCTCTGGCCTGACGGTCTGCCCGTGACGCTGCGCGACGTGGACGTGGCCGTCGTACGCACCGAGCCACCCTATGACGGAGAACCACTTGTGAACGAGATCGAACAGGTGACCCTCGCGGCGATCGCCGCGGCGCGCGAGGTCGTTTATATCGAGTCCCAGTATTTCGCCGCCGAGACGGTATGCGCGGCGCTGGAGCGGCGACTTCGCGAGCCCAATGGTCCCGAGGTCATCGTAATCAACCCTGAAGCTGCGCTCAGTGTCGTTGAAGACCGTGCCATGCACTCGATCCGCGGTCGAATGATTCGACGCCTGCAAGCCGCCGATCGGGAAAAGCGGTTCCGGATTTGGCATCCCGTGAATGCCGCGGGCGAGCCGATCTATGTCCATGCCAAGATCCTCATTGTCGACGACCGGCTCTTCAAGATCGGATCGAGCAATCTCGACGACCGGTCCATGGGCTTCGACACCGAATGCGACGTGGCTTTCGAAGGTCGCGACGCGGCATCTGCCCAGGCCATCACAGGTATTCGTTCGCGGCTTCTTGCCGAGCATCTTGGCACGTCGCCGGAAGTGGTGGAGGAAACGCGGTCCAGGACAGGATCGCTGATCGGGACGATCGCCGCGTTGAATCCCTCCGAGGGGCGCGGCCTGCGCGCGATCGAGCCTTTGCCCGAAGGGCTCTTGGGAGGGTTCTTCGCGGACACGCGTCTGCTGGATCCGCGATACCGGGTAGGACAGCCTTCGATCGCGGGGCGCGGGCTCCGCCCGCGTCATCTCGTGATCGGCACCGTCGCTGTTGGCCTATGCCTCGGCCTGTGGATGACCCGACGCCGTTGGAGCAGCCCGCACCGTCCGGGATAAGGTGACGGGACTATTGCTTGTTCAGTCCCGGCAGGTCGTGGCGCTCGACGTCCGCGACACCGAGGCGGTGGTGGCCGCCCTGCTTGGTCTTGGCGTTCCCGCGAGGATCGTCTGGGGCGCGGCGGACCGGTTCCCGAAGATCCGATATGGCGAGCGCCTCACGCGCGCGTTCTCTGCGCCGCTGCGACGGATCGGGGGCGGAAAGCATTTTGCTCTTGAGGACCATCCCGGTGTGGTCGCCAACGAGATCAATGCCCGGGTCGCGACGGCTTCCGCGTCGAGCCCGCGGTCCGTTTGAACAAGGGCCGAGAAAGCGATGAACATTAATGCACTGAAACGGGTTTGACAGAAGCCTGCGCGGCGACTGCGCTCTGCAGACGGTGGGTGGATATCGGCGGGGGCTGCCATCAACGCAGACGGCTTCCGCCTTCCGGCCGAAAACCGCGACCAGCGGCAGGAGGCGCCATGACCGAGACATCCGACAGACGCGCGCGCATGGTGGAGACGCAGCTCGAGGCCCGTGGCATCCGCGACGGTTATGTGCTGGAAGCGATGCGCAAGGTCCCCCGCGAGGCGTTCGTGGAGGCCGGCGACTAGGAGGTCGCCTACGAGGACGGCCCGCTCCCGATCGGCCAGGGCCAGACGATCTCGCAACCCTACATCGTCGCGCTGATGATCGAGTCCGCGGGTCTCGGGTCCGGCGACCGCGTGCTCGAGATCGGCACCGGCTCGGGCTACGCCGCGGCGGTGATGGCCGAGATCGCCGGCACCGTGACCACCGTCGAACGCCACGGCGGGCTCGCCGACGCGGCACGCGCGCGGCTGGCGGCGGAAGGGTACGGCACCGTCGCCGTGCATGTCGGCGACGGCACGCTCGGCTGGGCTGACAGCGCGCCCTACGATGCGATCCTCGTTGCCGCGGGCGGACCCTCAGTCCCGCAGGCGCTCAAGGAGCAACTTGCGCCCGGCGGGCGGTTGGTGATTCCGGTGGGCGAGACCGGGGCGGCGCAGGGCCAGTCCCTGCTCAAGGTGACCCGCACCGGGCCGAACGACTGGACGCAGGAGCGGATCTCGGGCGTGCGCTTCGTGCCGCTGATCGGGGCGCAGGGCTGGACCGAGGAGGGCCGCCGCGCCGCCAGCGCGCAAGGGCCGGGCCGCAGCCTGCCCGAGATGATCGCCGACGCGGCCGAGCCCCTGCCCGGTTTCGAGGATCCGGCCTTCGGGCGGATGTTCGACCGCTGGGCAGACCGGCGGGTGATCCTGCTGGGGGAGGCGAGCCACGGGACGTCGGAATTCTACCGCACCCGCGCGGCGATAACGCGCCACCTGATCACGCATCGTGGCTACGACATCGTCGCGGTCGAGGCGGACTGGCCCGATGCCGCGGCGGTGAATCGCTTCGTCGGACATCATGCCCGGCGCCAGTTCGAGGCGCCCGCCTTCATCCGCTTCCCGACCTGGATGTGGCGCAACACGGTGGTCGAGGGCTTCGCCGACTGGTTGCGCGGGCACAACGACGGCGTGGCGCCGGACCGTCGCGCGGGCTTCTACGGGCTCGACATCTACAACCTGCGCGATTCCATCGCCGCGGTGCTCACCTATCTGGACGCGCACGATCCCGAGGCGGCGCGGATTGCGCGGGAGTGGTATGGCTGCCTGACGCCGTGGCAGAAGGATCCCGCCACCTACGGCCGCGCGGTGCTGAGCCGGGGCTACGAGACCTGCGAGGAGAAGGTGATCGCCCAGCTTCGCGACCTGCTGGAGAAGCGCCTCGAGCTCGAAGGGCAGGACGAGGCGAGCTTCCTCGACGCGGCGCAGAACGCGCGTCTGGTCCGCTCCGCCGAGCGCTACTACCGGGTGATGTATTACGGCGGTGCCGAAAGCTGGAACCTGCGCGACAGCCACATGTTCGAGACGCTCGAGCACCTGCTCGACGCCAGGGGGCCAAAGTCGAAGGCCGTCGTCTGGGCGCATAACTCGCATATCGGCGATGCGCGCGCCACGGAGATGGGCAAGGTGCAGGGCGAGCACAATATCGGCCAGCTCTGCCGCGAGCGCTTCGGCGAGGATGTCGCGCTGATCGGCATGGGCACCCATACCGGCACCGTCGCTGCTGCGACCGATTGGGGCGGCGACATGGAGGTGAAGACCGTGCGCCCGTCGTGCGAGGACAGCTACGAGAGACTGTGCCACGAGGCCGGGCAACCCCGCTTCCTGCTCGACCTCGCCGCGGCCGGGCCGCTCGGGGAACGGCTGGCGGAGGAGAGGCTGCAACGCTTCATCGGGGTGATCTATCGGCCCGAAACGGAGTTGCAGTCGCATTATGCCGAGACCGCGCTTTCGCGGCAGTATGACGCTTGGCTATGGTTCGACGAGACGACGGCTGTGACACCGCTCGCGCCCGATCACCGCCGGGCGGGCGCGCCGGACACGTGGCCGTTCGGAACGTGACGGGGCAGGTGGACGCGTTTTTGGCAGGCGTTGCTAGGGCGATTTGCGCAACCGTTGACTCAGCGGGTGGAACGGTGCGGGGATCGAGGAAAGGCGAAGACAGGTCGCGTTCGCGCCTCTTGCTGATCGTCTCTTTCCTCGATCGCCGAACGGATAGTGCCAGCGAGGCTTTCGGGCTCGAAGGACATCCGCGCGGCGCCGCCTAGATCATGCGCAAGCGCCCGTTTGAAGAGCAGTGAGCCTTAGCTCCATCGTGCCGGCGGCGAGACCGGCGGACTGCCTCGTTCGCGCCGTGTGCCTTGGAGCATTGAGGCCCGCGACACGCGCTGCTGTCATGAGGCCATCGCCGCGTCGAAGTCGGGATGAGCCGCGTCAGGTTCCTTGGACCGACGCCTATGACGCGCGACTTTGACCACCAAGCCGCCCAGCTCCGGACCCACATCGCCATCCTTGATCGCTGCACCGCCCCTGGCATTCCGTCATCCGGCACGCAGGTTGGACTCGTCCCAAGAGAAGGGCATTCATTCGCGGGCAGACCGCGCAACACGGTCCAACTGCCAACAAAAAATAGAATTATATAAACAGGATCACATGCTTCTCGATGGTCTTGGTTTCAAGGCGGTAATTCGCGCTCGTGAACTCAAGGACGATGGCTCTCTCTTGATCTTCCCCTGCGATTTGCCCTGCCGCCATTCGTTACTTCGCCAAGGGATGCGACGTCACGTGGCAAGCTCCTCGACCTCGGCGGCCTGCTGGTCCGACAGCCCAAGCCGCTGTCGGAGATCGGACAGGTAAGCCCTGTTCGGGGCCGTTTCGCCGTCGACGGCGGCACGGGACGCCAGATAGAACTGTTCGGCCGTCTCCTCGTCATTTACCTTGGCGAGCAACTCGTCGAGGGGCTTCGGATTCGCGATCTCGCGTTCCATGACGCGACGATCTTCGTCGTCAGCGCCGGACTGCTCGACTTCCTGCATGATCCGCTGCCGTTCTTCGGTCGACATCGCACCATCCGAATAGGCGGCGGCGACCATTGCCCGGATGAGCAGAAGCGCGGTCTGGTCGCTGAAGCTTTCGGCCGCCCGCTTGTCCTCCCGCAGATCCTCTTCCGCGCCACCGCGTGTTGCGCCGGCTCCGCTGTGGCCCGCCTCCGTGTTGCCGGTCAGGCGGTCTGCCACGCCTTGGATCATGCTGGAAATTCCGCCACTGGAGCTTGCTGACCGGCTTGCGGTCGCGGCGCTTCCACCGGTCCGACTCTGCTGGTCCTGATAGGCGCGGTAAGCCATATATCCGAGCGCGGCGAGACCCATCTTGCCACCCATCATCGGCTGCCGCCGATAGCCGAGGCCACCAAGCATCGCCGAGGTTCCGAGCGATCCCCGTCGCCGTCCCCGCCCCGCCATGCGGCTAACAAGCATCGTACCGAGTATACGCTTGAGGCTCATGCTGGCTCTCCTCTCCTGCACCGCGCACAACGCTCGCATGTACGAAGCGTTCCGCATCTGGACGTCGCGCAGATTCGGCATTGGGCCAACTCCTACGATACCGCGGCAACGATGTTCTCGCGAGACCGGTGCGTGTCCTGATAACCTCCTCCTTCCCGCGCCGCCTCCTCTGCCGCTCCAGAGACGTTCGACCTGAGGTGCCGGTAGGTTTCTGACGGATTGGTATCGGCAGGCATTGCGATCATGCGGATTGCCGGGGCGCCGTGGGGATGCTCGGGATATTTCTCCATAGGGTCACGTACCCGCAGGTCACGGCAGGAGTTCCCGGGACGATGCCACGACCGATGCCGAACATCGGCTTTATAGGGGCGCGCGCAGAAACCAAACTGCTATGCCCCGACCTTGCGGTGTCGAACAATCGACTGGGAGGAACCATGATTGACTGGCCCGAGCTTCTCATGGGTGCCACAGCTCTGGCGCTCGGCGGCGTTCTCAAGGGCGCGACAGGCGCGGGCGCACCCCTCCTCGCGGTGCCGGTTCTGGCGATGCTCTACGATATTCGGCTGGCGGTTGCGCTGTTCACATTTCCAAGTCTCGTCCCGAACATCTGGCAGGGATGGGCCTACCGCCACAATCTTCCGCCATATGCGCTGGTCTTCGGCTTCGCCCTTGGCGGCGCATTCGGCGCCGGGGTGGGAACGGCGATGCTGGTCAGCCTGTCGCCCGACCTTCTCATGCTGGGGGTGGCCGTCGCCGTTCTAATCTACGTGACCTTTCGCCTCGCGCAGCCGGACTGGGCGCTCGACATGCGGGTGGCTGTACGTCTGGGAGTTCCGATGGGGCTCGCGGGCGGAGTGGAGTGCGCCCTTCGGCTTGGACACGTCAGGCCGCCTGTTTTGACCGAACCGGGGCGTCTCTCTCCTCGAACTGCACAGGGCTCAGGTAGCCGCGCTCCGTGCGCGACGCCATGGGGCTGTCGGGCGACACCAAGGTGCACCTGACCATGGAGGGCGATGTCGTGCGCCTGGAGCCGCTCGGCCACCGCGTGCGTCGGGCACGGGAGCTGTACCGCGCCGCAGTTATGACCCCGCGCACGACGGAGGACTTCCTGCGCGACCGGCGCGCGGAGGCCGAGGCTGACGAGACCGGCGTCGTGCCGCGTGAGGCGGATGCGGTCGAGGGAAGGGGAGGGGGGTCGAGTGGCGACCAGACGGGAGGTGCAGCGTGACCGACGTCGTCCTCGACGCCTCGGCCGTGCTCACGACGCTGCGCGAGGAGTCGGGCGGCGACAGGGTGGCCGAATACATCGGCCGCGCCGCGATCTCGGCGGTGAACCTGCAGGAGGTGGCCAAGGAGATGCTGCGCGAGGGCGCCTCGCTGGAAGCGACACGGGCGGCGCTCGACGAGCTGGGCCTCGACGTGCGCCCGCACGATGCGGAGGCGGCCTATCAGGCGGCAGCTCTTTATCCGCAGACGAGGCAGCATGGCCGGGGCTTGAGCGACCGGACCTGCATGGCGCTCGGACTGCAGCTCGGTGTGCCGGTGCTGACCACGGACTGGGAGTGGGGAAACGTCGTGGTCGAGGGCCTCAAGATCCAAGACGTGCGCCCGGGGTAGGTGTCCCGGCGGGGCCTCTTCGTCTTGGGACACCGGCCGCCTGCAACCTTGCCGATCCGGCTCGCATCATCGAGGCACTCAGCGCAACGCCTGGCCGGCTGAATGGCTTTGGGCTTTAGCTATGAGCAACCGCAGCGGGTCGCTCAGGTCGGGCGGCAGCGTCGGTCAGCAAGATGATCGTTTGCAGAGCGACTCGAAGGGAGCGACATTCGCACCTGAGCAATGCAGACAGGAAGCCGCAGGAATCCTTGCGCTCGGCATGCAGTGCGCAAGTCACGATTGGCGCGCGTCATGCGCCTGTGGCGTTCCTCTCCCAGCCTGCTTAGGCAGGGGCTGAGCAAAGGACGTTCGCATGACCCTGTTTCGTGGCCTCTCCGCCTTTCCCCTGACGCCGACCGATGCCGCTGGTCATGTGGAGGTGGACGCCTTGAGCCGCGTCTTGGGTCGCATTGCGGCGGCCGGAGCAGATTCCGTGGGCCTTCTGGGCAGCACGGGGGCTTATGCCTATCTTACCCGGCCCGAGCGGCGGCGCGCCGTCGAGACCGCCGTCGACTGCCTTGCGGGCCGGACGCCTCTCGTCGTGGGCGTGGGGGCGCTGCGCACCGACGAGGCGATGGCTCTGGCGCGGGACGCCGAGGAGGCCGGAGCCGATGGCCTGCTGCTTGCGCCGGTGTCCTACCAATCCCTGACCGAGGGGGAGGTCTACCGCCTCGTGCTGGACGTGGTCGAGGCGACCAGCCTGCCGCTCTGCCTCTACAACAACCCCGGTACGACGCGCTTCACTTTCAGCCCAGCTCTCATTGCCGAGCTGGCCCAGGTGCCCGGGGTCGCGGCGGTGAAGATGCCCTTGCCGGCGGACGGCGACTTTGCCGGCGAGATCGCCCGCCTGCGCAGGATGGTGCCCCCGGGCTTCGTGATCGGCCACAGCGGCGACTGGGGTGCGACCGACGCACTCCTGGCCGGCAGCGACGCCTGGTTCAGCGTGGTGGCCGGGCTCCTGCCCGAGCCCGCCCTCCAACTCACGCGGGCGGCTCAGGCAAGCGAGGCCGAGGAGGCCCGGCAGATCGACGCGGCCTTCGCACCGCTCTGGTCGCTCTTTCGCCAGTTCGGCAGCTTCCGCGTCGTGTACGCCTTAGCGGACACGCTGGGGCTGGGCACCTTCGCGCCGCCGCGCCCGCTCCTGCCCCTCGGACCGGAAGTTCGGGCGCGCCTGGACGAGGTGCTGGACCGGATCGCGGCCCTGTCTCCTTTCACCCCTGCCGAAGGTGCCTCATGATCGACCCCCACCAGTTCGCCCTGTTCTTCGCCGCCGCCCTTCTGCTTGCCGCCACGCCGGGGCCGGGGATCTTTTATGTGGCCGCCCGCACCCTCTCGGGTGGCCGGGCCGAGGGGGTCGCGTCGAGCTTCGGCACCGGCTTGGGCGGACTCGTGCACGTGACCGCCGGGGCCGTGGGGGTGTCGGCCCTGGTGCTGGCCTCGGCCCAGCTCTTCACGGCCCTCAAGCTCGTAGGTGCGGCCTATCTGGTCTGGATCGGGATCCGCACGATCCTGGCCGCGCGCCGGGACGCGCAGGCCATCGCGGCGGGCTTGGAGCCCGCGCCGCCCGTGGGCGCGCGGCGCGCCTTCCGCGAGGGGGTCGTGGTGGAGGCGCTGAACCCCAAGACGGCGGCGTTCTTCCTGGCCTTCCTGCCGCAGTTCGTGGACGTGGGGGCGGGCCACGTGGCGCTCCAGTTCGCCATCCTGGGCGTGACCTCCGTCATCCTGAACACGCTCGCCGACCTCGTAGTGGCCGTAGTGGCGGGACGCACGCAGGAAGGTCTTGGTGGCCGACCCGGCCTGGTGCGCCGGCTGCGCGAGGCTTCAGGCGGCGCCATGGTCGTCCTTGGATTGGGTCTGATGCTCGCGCGGCGGCCGGCGAGCTGATCGCACAACTCTTGAGTTGTCGACCGGCGGCGATGGCTATCACGGCCGTTCCACTAGTTTATAGACCCACACGTGAGGCGTTCTAAAGTTGCTAGCAGACCCTAAAGTAACGGCGGAAGCGTTGCACCCGGCTGCTGCGCTAGGGTGCATCCTGAGGTAACGCGGCCATTCATTGCCTTGGGGGTTCTGCGTTCCGGTTACTGTTCGACCGATCTCAACCGCTTTTTTTGCCCGCGCCACAGGATGAAAAGGCCGGACAGCACGATCAGCCCCGATCCTACCAGCATCCCGGCAGTCAGCGCCTCACCGAACAGCACGATCCCCAGGGCGGTCCCGAACAGAAGCCGGGTGTAGCGAAATGGTGTGACAGCCGACACATCCCCGGTACGCATCGCCTTCATCAAGCAGGAGTAGGCTCCAATGCCGACAAGAATGGCGCCCGCAAGCAGCACAGCGGCACGCGCATCGGGAAGCTGGAACGCTTCACCCTGCCACAGGAAAAACAGCAGACCTGCAGCCGCCAACGCCAAAAAGCCGTAAAGGCCGAGGATGGCGGTGCTCAGGCTACGGGGTGCAGCACGGCTGGCTAGATCGCGCCCTGCAAAGCCAAGCATGCCAACAAGCGCCAGAAGCGACAGGGCCGAAAACCCCTCTGTCCCCGGACGAAGGATAATAAGGACGCCCATCAGCCCAACGATGATGGCCGTCCACCGCCTCCAGCCCACACGCTCGCCAAAGATCAGGGCCGCAGAGGCCACCACCACCAGAGGCGTCGCCTGCAGGATCACCGTCGCAGTCGAAAGGGGGATCAGCGCCAAGGCCAAAACATAGAACAGCCGCCCGGTGATCTCAAAGAGCACACGGATCCGCATCGCAGGCGAGACGACATCCGGTGTCAACAGAGCATCGCCCTGACGATGCGCAAGAGCGGCGAAGATCACTGCCCCGCCCAAGCCGAAGATGATCAGGATTTGCCCGACAGGCAGAATATCGGACACCGCCTTTACAAGCGCGTCCTCCAAAGCAAAGGCCGCCATGGCTGCGATCATCCAGAGCGCGCCGGTGACGTTCTGGCGATGGACGGGATCGGTCTTCAAGGTCACGTTCCGCTCTGCTGTCACGCCGGCAGTTCATCCAACGCGCTTGTGCCGTGATGGCAGGCTCGCTCGATCTCCAGGTAAAGCCCGTTCATCAGCCGCAAGGGCTTGAACTCGTCCTCGCTGACCTCGCGGCCCGCCAGGCTTGGACATAGGCTCTGCCTCTCCGCCGCACTGAAGCCCGGCTTGTAGAGACCGCTGCCCAGACCAAATCCGCCTGCGCCAGCCGCAACGTAGGGAGCAATCCCTTCGGGCTCAACGCCGCCAGTCGGGCACAGGGGAAGCTCCGGCGGAAACACAGTCCTCCAGGCACGCAGGATCGCTGGAGGAACCGCCTCGGCGGGGAAGATCTTCAGCGCGTCCGCTCCGGCGTCGAGGACTGCGAAGTCCTCCGTCGGGGTGGTCTCCCCGGGCATTGCGATCAGCCCTCGACGCTTGGCAGCCGCGATGAGCGCGGTGTCGCCATGGGGCGTGACCATCAGCGACCCGCCGGCATCTCGAAGCTGATCGAGCTGGGCCTCCGTCCGCACAGTGCCTGCGCCGACCAGGACCCGGTCACCGAAGTGGCGTGCCAGCCGCTCGATACTGGTGAACGGATCCGGCGAAATGAGCGGGACCTCGATAAGGCGGAATCCCTCCTCCACGAGGACCTCTCCGATGGCGTTGACCTCATCGGGAGTCACCGAGCGCAGGATGGCGACAAGGGGAAGATCCTGGAACGCGGACTGGAACTCGGTGCTGTTCATGATCAGGCAGCCTTTCCGGGGCATTTGGGTCGCCAGCCCAGCTCGGCGCGCGCTGCGACGAGCGCGGACACGAGCGCCTGGCTGTGATCCTCGGTGTGGAACGGCGTTGGTGTGATCCGGAGACGCTCCTGTCCGCGGGCCACGGTGGGATAGTTGATGGGCTGGACATAGATGCCGTGCCGCTCGAGCAGGAACTCGCTGATCTGCCGGCACAGGTGAGCGTCGCCGATCAGGACCGGCAGGATATGGCTCTGAGTCGGCGCCAAGGCAAAGCCTTCCACTTCGAGCAGTTCCTTCACCCGCGCGACGGCCGCCTGCTGGCGGTCCCGAAGCTCGCCGTCGGCCTTGAGATGGCGCACCGCCGCAGCCGCGCCAGCGGCCAGATGCGGGCAGAGGGAGGTAGTGAAGATGAAGCTGTCGGCGAAGCTGCGTATGACATCGACCAGGAGGGCGGAACCCGCCACATAGCCTCCCATCACGCCGAAGGCCTTCGCGAGTGTGCCTTCAATGACGGTGATCCGGTGGGCGACGCCGTCGCGCTCCGCCACGCCCGCGCCGGTGCGTCCGTACATGCCGACGGCATGCACCTCGTCGAGGTAGGTGATGGCCCCGTACGTCTCTGCGAGATCGCAGATCGCGGCGACAGGAGCCACGTTGCCGTCCATGGAGTAGACGCTCTCGAAGGCGATGATCTTCGGCCGCTCCGAGGCAACAGAGCGGAGCAGTTCTTCCAGATGACCGACATCATTGTGGCGGAAGACATACTTCTCGGCCCCTGAGCGGCGGATGCCCTCGATCATCGAGTTGTGGTTCAGGGCGTCGGAGAAGATGGCGCAATCCGGAAGCAGCTGCCCGAGCGTACCCAGGGCGGCCAGGTTAGAGATCCACCCGGAAGTGAACAGCAGCGCTGCCTCCTTGCCGTGGAGGTCCGCGAGTTCCGCCTCGAGAGCCACGTGCTGGTGATTTGTGCCGGGGATATTCCTGGTCCCGCCCGTGCCTGCGCCCGCTTGCAGCAGGGTCTCGTGCATGGAGGAGAGCACCTTCGGGTTTTGCCCCATGCCCAGGTAATCGTTGCTGCACCAGACGGTCACCTCTCGGGTGCTGCCGTCAGGACGATGCCAGCGGGCCCTTGGGAAAGCCCCGACGATGCGCTCGAACTCGACGAAGGTCCGGTAGCGCCCATCAAGGCGTGTCTCGGCCAAGAGGGCTTCGAAGTGAGAGAAAGGATTCATGATCCGCTCCAGAGCAGAAGGTTATCCCGGACAGGGCCCCTCAAGTCCCCAGCAGCCACCAGCGGATCACGGCACCGACGAGCGTGACGGAGAGGACCCCACCGGCCCAGAGGCCTCCGAACCACAGGAGGCGTTGGACGAGCGGCGACTCATCAGTGGTAGCCTTCATGATCTGTCTTTCCTCGGAATACCCAGTAGGACCACGCTGTGTAAGCGAGGATCATCGGGATCAGGAACACGGCCCCGACCAGCACGAACTTGAGGCTGCTCTCAGGAGCTGCGGCCTCGGCGATGGTGACCGCCCCGGGCACGATGTCCGGAAAGATGCTGATGCCAAGCCCGACGAAGCATAGGAAGAACAGCCCCAGCGTGAGCAGGAAGGGCGCCCGCTCATGCCGGTCGTCGAGACTACGGAACAGGAGCACCGTTCCGGTGCCGACCAGGAGAGGCACCAGCGCAGCCGCGATCACGCCCGGCATCTCGAACCAGCGCCGCCAGTACTCCTGCTCGAGGAACGGCGTTGCGGCACTCACCACCGCGATCGACGCGACGGTCGCAGGGCTGAGCCGTCGTGCATAACGGTAGGCGCGGTCCTGAAGCGGGCCTTCGGTCCGCATGATGAGCCAGGTTGCCCCCAGCATGGCATAACCTGCGACGACGCTGAGGCCGACGAACAGACTGAAAGGTGTGAGCCAGTCCCACCAGCCGCCAGCGTAGGCGCGGCCCTCGACATGGATGCCCTCGAGGAGCGCCCCGAGCGTAATTCCCTGCGTCAGTGCGGCCAGGAGCGAGCCTCCGGCAAAGGCCACATCCCAGGCCGGGCGATGCCTTGGGTCGCGCCAGCGGAACTCGAAGGCCACGCCTCGGAAGACAAGCGCCAGGACCATGGCGATAATCGGGGCGTACAGGGCTGGCAGGATGATGGCGTAGGCCAGCGGGAAGACAGCCAACAGGCCACCGCCGCCCAGGACGAGCCAGGTTTCATTGCCGTCCCATACGGGCGCGATGGAATTCATTGCCGTATCGCGCTCACGCCCGACCTGGAGCGTGGGGAAGAGGATTCCGATCCCGAGGTCGAAGCCGTCCATTACCACGTAGGCGAAGACAGCGAAGGCGATGATGAAGGCCCAGATGGTGGCGAGGTCGAAGTCGTAGATCATCGCTGACCCTCCTGAGGTTCGGAGAGGACGGCGGATGCGGGAGTGATGCCTGCCGTCCGGATCGGACGTTCGAGACTGGCCTCCGTGGCGGGCTCGCCGGCGTGCGGAGCCGCTGCCATCAGCCGGAGGAGATACCAGATGCCGATTCCGAACACGATGAAGTAGATCACCACAAACGCCAGGAGCGACGCGGCTACGGCGGGTGCGTCCAGCGGTGAAGCGGACTCGGCGGTTCGCAGGAGCCCATAGACCGTATAGGGCTGGCGCCCCACCTCCGTCGTGACCCATCCCGCCAGCACCGCGATCGAGCCCGAGGGGCCCATGAGCACGGCGAAGCGGTGAAGGAGCGGCCAGTGGAAGAGCGTGCCGCGCCAGCGTGCGAGCAGGCTCAGGGCGCCCATGGTGATCATCAGGAGGCCTAGGCCCACCATGATGCGGAAGGACCAGAACACGATCGGCACCGGCGGCCAGTCTTCGCGCGGGATCGTGTCGAGCCCGTCCATGGGCGCATTCAGATCGTGCTTGAGGATCAGGGACGACAGACGACACCTTCGGGATCGCGAGGGGATAGCGGATCTCGCCGCTCTCCTGGTCAGGGATGCCGAAGAGGTAGAAGGGGGCACCATCGGGATGGCTTTCGTAATGCCCCTCCATGGCCATGACCTTGGCGGGCTGGTGCTCCATCGTATTGAGGCCATGGAAGTCGCCGACGACGGCCTGAACGGGCGCTACCAGGGCAGCCATCCACATGGCCATCGAGAACATGATCCGCGCGCCGGGGTTGGCGCGGTCCTTCAAGAGGTGCCACGCACCCACGGCACCCACGATAAAGGCGGTCGTGAGATAGGCCCCAAGAACCGTATGCATGAGCCGATAAGGAAAGCTGGGGTTGAACACGATCGCCCACCAGTCGTCGGGGACGAACTGGCCAGCCTCGTTGACGCTGTAGCCCACGGGCGTGTGCATCCAGCTGTTGGCGGACAGGATCCAGAAGGCCGAGATGAAGGTGCCCACGGCCACCATGAGCGTGGCCGTAAAGTGCAGCCCCCGACCCACCCGCTTCATCCCGAAGAGCATCACGCCCAGGAAGCCTGCCTCCAGGAAGAATGCCGTCAGCACCTCGTAGGCCATCATTGGCCCGATGATGGGGCCCGCCCGATCGGAGAACACCGACCAGTTCGTTCCGAACTGGTAGGACATGACAATGCCCGACACGACACCCATCGCGAAGACGATCGCGAAGATCTTCAGCCAGTAGCGGAAGACGGTCAGGTAGACTTCGCGTCCGGTCCACAACCACAGGCCTTCAAGAACGGCGAGGAAGCTCGCCAGCCCGATCGAGAACGCCGGGAAAAGGAAGTGGAAGGAGACGGTAAACGCGAACTGGATTCGCGCCAGCGTCAGTGCGTCAAAACTCTCGAGCATGGTTGTCCCGTGAGATGATCATCGGTCGGATCGAAGGCGCTCGAGCAGAGCGCTGCCTGAACGGCGTGTCGCGCTTCAGGCTTGACGTACCGACGTGAACCTCGCCCTCGTGTCAGGCGTAAAGGCCAACAGTCCGCATCGGCACGCCGCCTCCGCAGCGCGCGTCCTGATCAGAACCCGTGCATCCGCTTGGCCCACTGCACTCCGACCAGCATGCCCTTGAAGCGGGGCAAAAGGAACAGCGACAGGCCAACGGCCAGCCCGCTCACGACCAGAATCATGGTGAGCGGCTCCAACTCCCAGACACTCCAGAGGATGTGAAGGGCGAAGCCCACGAAGTGAGCCACGATCAATATGGAAAGGTAGGCCGGACCGTCATCGGCTCGGGCGTGCGAGAGGTCCTCGCCGCATTCGGGGCAGTTGGCGTGGATCTTGAGGTAGTGGTGCAGAATGCGCCCCTCCCCGCAGGCCGGGCAGCGCCCCATGAGGCCCCGCAGGACAGCCGGACGCGCAGGGCGATTCTCTCCATCGTCCTGATCGTTGTGGGCAAGTTGAGCGACTTGGCTGATGGCAGTCATGGAAGGCCTCCCAGACATTTCGTGTTCGACTTCCGGACACATACTAAATTTGTATGGATAAGTGTATGCGTCACTTGTCGCAGTGTCTGCAATAGCGATTTGGAAACTGGCAGCTATATTGCCAAGGTAACCCTTCCCCTTGCGCAGGAGGCGCCACTCCCGTGTCCCACTGGACCCCTCGGATCAGCAGCGAAGGCGGGCCGATCTACCGCGGGCTGGCGGATGCCATCGCCCTGGACATCGAGGCGGGACGGCTGCGACCTGGTGATCGCCTGCCACCGCAGCGCCGTCTGGCGGAACTCCTCGAGGTGGACCTTACGACCGTGTCGCGCGGCTACGCCGAAGCGCAGTCACGTGGCCTGATCGAGAGCCAGATTGGGCGTGGGACCTTCGTTGCGGACAGCTCCAGGGGCTCTGGCGCGAGCGACCCGCGTCGGGGCGACGAGGTCGACTTGACCATGAACCTTCCCCCGGAGCCCAGCGACCCGGACTTGCTCACAAGGATGCAGGAGGGAGTCGCGGCCGTCGCGGCCGACCTCACCGCCCTGCTGCGCTATCAGTCGCCGGTCGGTGCCGAGGTCGACCGGCAAGCAGCGCGACTGTGGCTTGGACAGCGCGGGCTTGAGGCCGAGGTGGACCGGATCGCCATCACGCCGGGGGCCAACGCCACGATCTTTGCCGTCCTGGGCACCATCGCTCGCGACGGAGGTGTCGTGCTCTCGGAGCGGATCACCTATCCGGGGGCGCAGGCGATCACCCGGCGCTGCGGATATCGGCTGATGAGCCTTGAGGAGGACGCAGAGGGGATCACGCCCGAGGCTCTGGAGGGTGCCGTTCAGGAGCATCATCCTCGCGCACTCTATCTCAATCCCACGCTGAACAACCCGACCACACGCACAATGCCGATGAGCCGGCGCCAGGAGATTGCGACCGTGCTGCGCAGGCACCACCTGCCGCTCATCGAGGATGACGCGTACGGGTTCCTGCCGGCATCGGCGCCTCCCCCTATCGCGTCGCTTGTACCCGAGCTCTCCTGGTATGTTGGAGGCTTGGCCAAGGTCTTCGGTGGCGGCCTGCGTCTTGCTTTCACGGTCGCTCCGGATGCGCGGTGTGCCTATCAGCTCGGTCAGACACTGAAGACGATCGCGGTCATGCCGCCCATGCTCTCGGCAGCCGTCATGACCCGCTGGATCGAGGATGGCACGGCCGATCTCGTGCGAGACTTCGTGCGGAAGGAAGCCGCGGCGCGCCAGACGATTGCCTTGAAGGGGCTGGAGGGCTTCGATCTCGAGAGCCAGCCCGAAGCGCTCAACATCTGGCTACGGCTCCCCGAGGGCGTCAGCCGGGCCGACGTCGTGGCGCGGATGCAGGGCGTGCGTATCGGGATCCTGCCGAGCGACCCGTTCGTGGTGATGGGCGAGCGGCCGGAGGCCCTGCGGATTTGTCTGGGCGGGCCCATGAGCCGGGAAAAGCTTCGGACTGGACTCTCGCGCCTCGCCAACACCCTCGGGGCTGGCTACTGGCACGGGTAGGTTGGTCCAGGACGCTCAGCGCGACCCGGGAGCTGTCCTCTAATGATCTCCCCGCGCCTCCCAGCCCTGAACGATCTGCGGCAGTCTGGTTTCCACCCAGTCGGCCAGACCTCTGACCTTCTCGGCGGCCTCCCGGCCCAAGGCAAGAAGCGCCAGGCGCTTCCGTCGCAGAGGCACTACCGGGCGGGTCGCAATGGTATCCGTCCGTTGTGACTGCTCTGACGGTGAGCCTCTGCTGTCGATAATGTCCATGATCGATAATGGACATCTTG
>NZ_CANLTR010000056.1 GCF_947494055.1 uncultured Jannaschia sp.
CCCGATCGCGACCGCGCACAGCACTCGAGACGAAGACAAGAAGACCTAGGCAGCGACGGTGCTTCAGAAGTTCGGGCGGGGTTTGCTCTGCCTGCAGGTTCTCGCCATTAATCGGAACGAAGGACGAAAAGAGGCGACGCAGGCGCACGTCCAGTTTCAGACTATCCATGGCCGCCGCCTCCGGTACTCCGGTGGCGGGGCTGGTTTGGAATACGATCCAGCGGAACAACCGCCAGTTCCTAATCAGGCTTCCGTAAGCCCAAATCGATTCATGCTACCGGACGAGCGAAGCATGGGCACCACATTTGTTTCGGACCACTCATGTACGATTGCCGTGGCGGTTGCGGAATCCATTGGTTTCCCGAGGAAGTAGCCTTGTGCTGTATTACAGCCGAGGGCAATCAGTCGTGTGAGCTGTTCATCGGTTTCCACGCCCTCAGCCGTCGTCTGGATCGAAAGGTCGTTGGCCATGGACGTCACAGCACGTACCACCGCCAACGCACCAACGGCGTCATCCTCGATGTTGATGAAACTGCGATCGATCTTTATCCGATCAAGCTTGAAGTCGCGCAGATGCGCGAGCGAGGAATAGCCCGTCCCAAAGTCGTCCATCGCAATCCGAACACCGATCTCGCGCAGCGTCTGCAATGTCTGGGCAATCTGTTGACCGTCCTCGACCATCGCCGTCTCGGTCAGTTCGAGTTCGAGCCTGTTTGGCTCGACCCCGTGAGTCTGAAGCGCCTGCAGAACTTCTGTCACCAGTCCGGGGCTTCGCATCTGTACCGGGGAAATGTTGACTGCCACGTGCAGGTGCCCCGGCCAGAGTGCGGCTTGGCGGCACGCCTCGTCCAACACCCAGGAGCCAATCTTCGTAATCATTCCGTTCTCCTCGGCCAACGGAACGAAGTCGAGTGGCGCTACGCGACCGCGCTCCGGGTGATTCCATCGGATCAAGGCCTCGAACCCAGCCAGCTTCTGGTCAGGTAACAGGTAAAGGGGCTGATAATGCAGTTCGAACTCACCGTTCTCGAGGCCCCTGATCAGATCGGCCTCGATGCGCTGACGCGCGATGGCCTTTTCCATCATGCCTGTCTCGTAGCGCACCGCACAGTTCCGCCCCTGTGCCTTGGCGCAGTACAGGGCGAGATCGGCCTTCTGCATCAAGACGCCACTATTCTCGTCGGCGCCGGAGACAGCGTAACCTGCGCTGCAGCCGATATTGATCGTATGCCCGTCCACCATGAACGGCGTGCTGAATGCAGCGACGATGCGCTGGCCAAGCTCGTCACCGTCGTCGCGCTTCTTCGGTTGCAGCAGGATTGCCAGTTCGTCCCCGCCGAGCCGGAAGATAAGGTCGTTATCCCGACACGTTTCACGAAGCCGTGCCGCGGACTGCACGAGGAGGGCATCTCCGACCGCATGTCCGAGCGTATCATTCACGGCCTTGAACCGATCAAGATCAAGCATCAGCACACCAACCTGCGGTGTTGTTGCAAGTAAGCGATCGACGGCCTCGCAGAAACTGCGTCGGTTCGGCAGACCGGTCAACGCGTCGTGGTAGGCCAGATGGGTCATCTCGGCCTGGGCGGCGCGCTCTTCGGAGACATCGTCATAGGTCAGGATAGCCCCGCCGTCGGGCATGGGGCGACAGCAGATGCGCAGGATTGTTCCGTCATCATAATGATGCTCGAGCCGCATCTCGTCCTCCTGCGACATCCACATGTAATGATTGTCGAGGACGCGTTTTACTCGGGCATCGTCCCAACCAAGCCGCTGTCCGGCATTCGCCAGAAACTCGGCCAGTGGCATTCCGATGGCTACGTCACCGGGCTCGAGATGCAACAGTTCACAAACACGCTCATTGTGCAGGCCGATTATAGAGTCCGATGCAACGAGAATGAGTCCATTCGACATGTGGTGAAGCGCAGCTGAAAGTTCCCGATACTGTCGCGCCTGAGCCGATTTTATTGATTGGACATACGCCTGGATCCTCGCATTTTCCCTCGAGATGAGAATGGCTATTCCGCAGCATGCCAGGGCGCCAAATAGTGTATATCCATTCAAGGTCCCCGGTACAGTGATCGCGGCGCCTTCATTCGAAACTTGAACCAAGGTTGCCGATCCAAATGTAGCAGCGTACGGCGCGCAGAATCCCAGAGCGAGTAATAGACCTGATCGGACCTGCCACCGCCGCTCGGGCGCAAGCGAAAACAGCAAGGCAAAGGCAATCGCGCTAAATACCATACCGCTTGCCGTCGCCAGCCAGTTCAACGATACGATGGAATTCTGTAACGCATTTATTGCCGCAAGGTGCATCGCTCCGATACCGAGACCACTGGCCGCAGCAGCAGCCGTTCTGATGCGATGCTTATCAGCGGCGATGGCGACCCCCAGAAATCCTCCGATTATTGCGACGCCAAAGAGGATCGCAAACAAGCTTCGCGTCGGATCGAGTTCCGAAATCGAGCCCGGCAGCAAGCCAGGAAGCGCAACCAAGTGAGACAGGGAGAAGCCGGCTCCGGCCAGTGCTGCGCTAGCCACAATCCAGGGCCTGCGCTGATGCTGTGGAAGAGCTTCCGCGCGAGCTGTCAAAACCAGAACGGTAGTGATCGTCAGTAAGCAAACGATCGCCGCAGAAACAGAGGAATATATCAATATTGATGAAAAAAGGGAGCTGTAATTCATTATCTCGAACTACTCATCGTGCTAGACCTATTCGAGTACTAAATGTAAAGCAGCAGGTTCTAGATGAGGAAATGAAAGGAATTACTTTACAAACTGTGAAACGTAAAGTTTTTGCCTTTCGCTTTCGCCCTTCTCCTTTCTCATTGTTGTTCTGTTGTTCTTATAATAGAATTGAGCATTCCTTTTAGGAAGTTTTTCAGGATGACCGATACGCTCTATATCGGTCCGATCAACGCGCTCGCTTGTCCGGTGCCCGTCAACGAATAGTTCTACATTCTTGTCCCGTTGCTTCTGATCGCTGCGACGGCGTTCTTCCCGTTCGTTCGGGAGCTCGGTGGGTTCGACTTCGCCGCCCAGCCTTTCATCGATCGTGACCAAGTCCGCGACCTGGCCACCGGGCGCTTCATCGCCAACGGCGATGCGCTGCTGCTCCTGGGTCCACTCTGCGTGGCAAGACGCACCTCGCGGTGGCGCTCGGGCGCGAGGCGATCGTCGCGGGCTACACGGTGCTCTCCACCGGCGCGATGGAGCTGGTGGCGAACTTGGCCAAGGCCCAGGCCGCGGGTCGGCTCGAGGAGCAGCTCGCGCACTATGCCAAGCCCAAGCTGCTGATCGTCGACGAGCTGGGCTACCTGCCGCTGGAGCCCGATGCCGCGCATCTGTTCTTCCAGTTGGTGTCGCGGCGCCATGAGCGCGGCGCCATGCTGGTGACGTCGAACAGGGCGGTCGGTGAATGGGGCAGCGTCTTCGGCGACGCCGTGATCGCTACGGCCATCCTCGATCGGCTGCTCCACCACTCCCACGCATTGCCTCGCATGAAACGTTACCCGACGCTGCCGTTGCCGCGCCCTGTTCGCTACGGACGACCGGGGTGGACGCGACGTTGTTGCGCAATTGCAGCTTGAGGTGTGCGGTCCCCTTTCCCTGTTGAGGTTAGACGACGGCTTCCATCTCGGCCCTGCCAAGGGCTGAGAAGCGGTTCATGATGGCGATGCGGATCAGGATTTCGGCGGTCTGGCGGTCGGGGTCTCGTGACATGATCCTCTCGCCGAAGAGCTTCAGGCGGTTCATCCGCGCCTCGACCCGACTTCGGACGTGGTATTCCGCCCATTTCCTCCAGAGCGCCCTGCCCAGATGTCGCGTCGCGCGCAGGATCTCGTTGCGTGCGCTGGCAGCTGGACAGCCCTCTTTCCAGGCGCGGCCGTTGCGGCGGATGGGTATGATCGCGTTCGCGCCACGCTTGATGATCGCGCCATGGCACCGCCGCGTGTCATAGGCACCGTCCGCGGGAACGGTCTCGATCTGCTCATCTTGCGGGATCTGAGCCAGCAACTCCGGCAGCATAGGGCTGTCACCCTGCCTGCTCGAGGTGAACTCGACCGCGCGGACATCTCCCGTGCCTGCGTCCATGGCGAGATGGACCT
Source organism: uncultured Jannaschia sp. (assembly GCF_947494055.1). Lineage (GTDB taxonomy): Bacteria > Pseudomonadota > Alphaproteobacteria > Rhodobacterales > Rhodobacteraceae > Jannaschia. The sequence goes on from NZ_CANLTR010000056.1 coordinate 4,110, forward strand.
TTCTCCATTGCTTGCAGCGTGATGCGCCATGCTTGCGAGCCAGCCACTCGCCATCGCCGCGAAACTTGATGCCTGTGCTGTCCACCAGTTGGTTGAGCGGCTGCCCGGAGGCGCGATACGGGATCTGCACCGCGATCCGCGCCCGGCGTCGGCACAGCGTCGAGAAATCCGGCAGCGGCCAATCTTGCCCGGCCATCCGGATCAGGCTTTCGACCAGCCCGACCGTCTGGCGCAGCGGGAGACCGAAAAACACTTTCAACGTGAGGCAGGTCTGTATCGCGGCATCGGAGAAGGTTTTCGGCCGTCCCTGCTGGCCAGACTTCTTCGCGTGCCAGGCCATGTCGGGATCGAACCAGATCGACAGCGAGCCCCGCTTCCGCAGTGAGGCGTTGTAGGCTGACCAATTCGTCGTGCGGTAGCGGCTCGGAGAAGAATTCGGCATGCGCCTGATCTAACTGTCAGGATTAATCACGTGAATCCCTCGCATCTTTGCGCAACAACGCCGGTGGACGCGATGCTTTTCGTGACGCCGGAATACAATTGCTCGATCCCGGGCGCGCTCAAGAACGCGATCGACTGGGCCAGCCGACCCTGGGGGCAGAACGCATTCAGTCGCAAACCATCCGCAATTATCGGCACCTCGCCTGGCTCGATCGGGACCGCTGTAGGCCAGCAGCATCTGAAGAGCATCCTCAGCTTCTGCAACTCGCCACAGATGAATGCGATCGAAGCCTACATCCAGTTCACGCCGAACCTGATCACCGACGAGGGCGAAATTTCGAACGACTCCACCCGGGAGTTCTTGCGAAACTACATGGCCGAGTTCGAAGGTTTCATCGGGCGGGTCTACAGGGCTTATCCGAAACCGGCGTAACTCGCATGCCGTGGCCGGCCTGACGAAGACCCGGCGCCGGTCCAGCGCGTCCTGCCGACAGATGATCCGGACCAGCCATGGCTTCGGGCAAGGAGTTCTTTCTGACCTTCGATGTCTTCATGTCACTGCTCGACTGGTTCGGTGTCGTGGTCTTCGCGATCACCGGGGCGCTAGTCGCTTCCCGCAAGGAGATGGATCTGACCGGTTTCGCCCTGCTGGGAACCGTGACCGGCATTGGTGGCGGCACAATCCGCGATCTACTGCTGGGGATCCGGCCGATCTTCTGGGTCGAGGACCCGCGATACGTCCTCTTCTGCGTCGCGGTCTCCGCCCTCGTCTTCCTCACCACCCCTGCGATCACCGCGCGGCGACGCCTGTTGCTCTGGTTCGACGCGGTCGGGCTCGCCCTCTTTGCGGTGACGGGCGCCGAGCGCGCGCTCGAGGCTGGAACCGGCGCCGTGGTGGCCGTTCTCATGGGCATGATAACGGCTACCTTCGGTGGGATCATCCGGGATGTGCTTGGAAACGAAAGCCCCGCTATCCTGAGCCGCGAGGTCTACGCTACGGCTGCTCTCGTCGGCGCCGCGGCCTTCGCGATGCTGATGGCCGTCGGCGTCGATCGGGAGGCGGCGGTGATTGCGTCCGTGCTTGCCGGCTTTCTCGTCCGGAGTGCCGCACTCATCTTTGGATGGTCCTTGCCGCGCTACCGGCCCCGGCCTGGACGACCCGATGGAGAGCCATGACGTGCCGCCGAGGGGGTGGAACCGGCGCGGCGGCCCCGGCCGATCCCCGGTTCGGAGGCCGCCAGGTCCCGACCGGGGCCGCGCGCAGGTTCGGGCGGGAGTCGCCGGGGCGTCGGCGACGCTTCCGCTCATCTCTCCGCCTCGTCCGGCTCGACGCGATGGCCGAGCCGGTCCTCGACGTAGAACATGCGGATCGCCGTGAAGATCACGAAGAGGATCGGCGTGGCGAGCAGGACGCCCAGGAGCCCAAAGAGCACGCCGAAGGCCACCACGGTCACGATGATCAGGGCGGGCGGCAGCGAGGTGGCGCGCTGCTGGATGTTCGGGGTTATCAGGTTCCCTTCGACATTCTGGACGATCACGGTCAGCAAGGCGACCCAGATCGCCGAGACGGGATTGTCGGAGAATGCGACGAGGACGGCCGGCGCGCCGCCGATATAGGGGCCGAGATAGGGGATGAAATTCGCGACGCCCGCGATCAGGCCCAGAGCGAGGGGCTGCGGCACCTCGATCAGCCAGAGGCCGGCCGTCATCATCGCTGCGACCACGGCCATGGCGAGGAGCTGACCGGCACTCCACCGCCAGAGGCCGCGGCCGACCACGTCGAGAAACCGTGCCGCCCGCTCCTGCCGCGCCGCGGGAAGGAGCAGGAGCAGACCCCGCCGGTAGAGCGCCGGGTTCACCGCCAGAAACGCGGCGACCGACAGGACGATCAGGAGGTTCGCAAACACCCCGAACAGGGTCGAGACGGTCCCCGTGATCGTTCCGAAGATGTTCCAGTCGCTCTGATCGGACCGCTCCCGGAACCGGTCGAGAAGGAAGCTGCCCCATTCGTTCGACGCAAGAAACGCCTCGAGGCTCTCGATCGCTTTCGGAAGGGTTTCGCGCAGGGTACCGAGCTGCTCGGCCACACGAGACCCGATACCCGTCACGAACAACACGAAGAAACCGACCCCGATGACCAAGGTCAGGAGGAGAGCCAAGGTCATTGGGATCGGCACCATCCGACGCAGGAGCTCGGCGGCGTGACGCAACACCACTGCCAGGAGAACGCCGGCAAAGACCAGCAACAGCACGTAGGTCAACTGCCAGATCGCCAGCGCAACGCCGACGAGCACGAGTGCCGTCGTCACCCACCCGGCCGCAACCGCTCCGACATAGGCGTTCCTACTCGACATTCCGGACCCGTGCTGCTCATCCAACTCGATATTCCTCTGCGACGACCGGTTCGATCGAAACCGTTGGATCATCCTGTCGTTCCGGGCCCCATTCGCGCGGGCAAGACTGCACGACTTCATTCCGACAGGACGAGGCGGCAACACCGTTGACGTGGAAAGGCCTCGCACGCCCAGGACGAGGCTGTCACCATGCAGGGCACGGGACAGGACGGGACAGGCGAATGTTGGGTCTGCTAAAAGTGGTCGCCGTGGTCCTCGCGGTCGCCGTCGGTGCGATCGCGGTTTGCAGGCTCGCGTTTCCCCTTCCCGACATCTCGCGACGTGAGGCGAGCCATGCCTTGCCGGCCGATCCTGCGACCACTCTCGGCCAGCGCATGACCGAGGGGCTCGCGGCACACCCCGGGCTGTCGGGCGTGGTCCCGCTTCGAGAAGGCCATGACGCCTTGAGCAGCCGACTGGCGCTCGTATCGCAAGCCGAGAAGTCGATCAACGCGCAATACTACATCTGGCACGACGATGTCTCCGGCGTCCTGCTTTTGGGCGCGCTGCAGGAGGCGGCGCGGCGCGGCGTGCGGGTGCGCCTCCTCCTCGACGACAATGGCATCCCCGGGCTCGATCCCTTCCTCGCCGCGCTGGACGCGGAGGATAATTTCGAGGTCCGGCTCTTCAATCCCTCGACCGTGCGCAGTCCGAAGCTCGCGGGCTACGCGTTCGACTTTTTCCGGATGAACCGCCGGATGCACAACAAGTCCCTTGTTGTCGACGGCGCGGCGGCCATCGTCGGAGGCCGCAACATCGGCGACGAATACTTCCGGGTCGGCAGCGACGCCTTCTATGTCGACATGGACGTGCTTGCGACCGGGGTCGTCGTCTCGGAGACGGCGACCGTGTTCGACGCCTACTGGAACAGCCTGTCGGTCCACGGGGTCGACGCCATTATCGGCGGCACCGGCGATCCGGCCGGGTTCGCGGCCCGGCTGGCGCAGGTCCGTGCCGACCCGGACACCGAGACCCTGCTCGCCGACCTTCGAACCAGCGCCGAGGCCTTCGCCGCCGGTGACGCCCCTCTGGAATGGACAGACGTGCAACTGATCGCCGACGATCCGGTCAAGGGCCAGGGTATCGCCACGCGGGACCAGTTGATGATCTCTCGTCTCACCGAAGTGCTGGGAGGCGTGGAATGGCGGCTGGATCTGGTCTCCGCCTACTTCGTACCCGGGCGCAGGGGCACCGACCGCCTCTCCGACCTCTCGGCGGCGGGCAAGGATGTACGCATCCTGACGAATGCGCTCGACACCACCGACGTCCTGATGGTCCATGCCGGCTACACCAAGTATCGCCGCGCCCTTCTGCAGGCAGGTGTCGCGCTCTACGAATTGAAGCTGCGCGGGGAGATGGCGTCGAAAGGGAACCTCCAGATCAAGCCGTTCGGCCTTTCGGGCGCCAGCCTGCACGCCAAGACCTTCGCGGTGGACGATGCGCGAATCTTCATCGGCTCCTTCAATTTCGATCCGCGCTCCGCAATGCTCAATTGCGAGATGGGCTATTTGATCGACAGCCCGGCATTGGCGAGACGCGTCGGTGCCACCTTCGACGGACCGTTGGCAACCGTCAGCTATCGCCCGGAACTGACCCCGGACGGCAAGATGGTCTGGCAAGAGGAGCTCGGCGACGGCGAGAGCGTCACCTATCAGGAAGAACCGGGGGCAACGTGGTTCCAGCAGATTGCCATCGCCGTGATCGGCGTTCTTCCGGTAGAATGGTTGCTGTAGGGCATTACCCGAATTGAGAAGGTTGCAGAAGCTGACGTCGATCGCCTGTGAACCACTCCGGGTTTGCCGGAGGCTGATTGGGGTTAGTTACGCGGGGCTCTGTTGCGCAAATCGCGTGCGGGATTCATGTCGTAAATTTAGCGTGGTAGCTGGACGCCATGAGCAGACCGTCGTCCAGCACCTACAAAACCAAGAACTGGCCAGCCTACAATGAAGCGCTCAAGTGCGTCGTTTCACGACCTCGCTGACGATCTGGTTCGATCCCGACATGAGCTGGGACGCTGCGCCATCTGGCAAGCAGGGCCGCCAGCAGACCTACAGCGTTCCGGCCATTCAGACATGTCTGACGATGAAGGTCCTTTTTGGCATGGCGTTGCGGCAGACGACCGGGTTTGGCGAGAGCCTCCTGCGGCTGGTGGGGCTGGACTGGCCGGTGCCCGACTTCAGCACGCTGTCGCGTCGCCAGAAGACCTTGGCCGTGAACATCCCCTACCGGGGCTCCAACGGTCCGCTGCATCTTCTGATCCCTCTTGTCTTATGCATTCCCCAGCTCCCGGTGTATTTTGGGAGCGGCCACGCGGATTGCGCATGTTCGCGCGGTGGCGGGGGATGGATCGCACCCCTCTTGGTCGCAAGGGACCGTTCCCGAGTAGGGTCGCCCCCGCCTTTTCTTCTGACCTGAACGGATACCAGGGCGCGAGGCCCGCATGACAAGACGAGGTGGAGGATCATGACCATGCAAGACACGATCGGCGTGGACGTCTCGAAGGATTGCCTGGACGCCTGCCACGCGGGTGCAAGCGACCATCGCCCGTTTTCCAACGACACGTCCGGACTTACAGCCCTTTGCCGGTGGGTTCGGGAACGGGGCGACGTGCTCGTCGTGTTCGAAGCGTCCGGTGCCTATCACCGGGATCTCGAGCAAGCTCTGGCACGGCGCGGCTTGCCCTTTGCCAAGGTCAATCCACGGCAAGCTCGACGGTTCGCCGAGGCGATCGGCCAAGTCGCCAAGACCGACCGCGTGGATGCCGCGATCCTCGCCAGAATGGGGGTCGCACTGCAACTGGAGCCGACACCGGCGCTGCCCGAGCATATGTCCGAACTCCAGGACTTGCTGGTCTACAGGCGCGGACTCGTGAAGGACCGCACTGCGGCGCAGGCCCGGCTGAAGGCGGCAAGGCCGAAGCTTCTCCGACGTCTTCTCGCCCAGCGTCTGGCACAGATCGAGCGGCAGATCGGATCGGTCGACGGTGCCGTGCGGGCTCTTGTTCGCGCGGACCCGGACCTGCGTGGGCGTATGGACATCTTGGTCAGCATCCCTGGCATCTCGACGGTATCGGCGACGGCCATTCTCGCGGATATGCCCGAACTGGGCCAGATGTCCGGCAAACAGGCCGCTGCTTTGGCCGGTCTGGCGCCTATGTCCCGTCAATCCGGACGATGGCAGGGACACGAACGCATCCAAGGCGGGCGATCCTCCGTTCGCCGATCTCTTTTCATGCCAGCGCTAAGCGCGATCCAGCACAACAGTTCGGCCAAGGCGAAGTTCGAACAACTCGTCAGTGACGGCAAGCCGCGCAAACTCGCCCTAACGGCAATCATGCGAAAGCTTGTCGTCACCGCCAATGCACTCCTCCGAGACGGAAGGAAATGGACCGAAGAGCCCGCTTGATCATCACGGATACTCGGGACATTGCTGTGCAATGCCCTGCCGGGCAGTGGACAGCACGGGCATCAAGGTCGAGGGCGAAGGCGAATGGCATGCCCGTAAGCATGGCGGGGCCAAACGGCGCGTCTGGCGCAAGATGCACCTCGGGATCGACGAGCAAACACTGAAGGTCCGTGCGGTCGAGGTAACCGGAAGCCACATCGGCGACGCGCCGGTGCTGCCTGACCTGCTCAACCAGATCCCGGCCGACCAAGAGATAGGCAGTGTCACCGCCCCTCTCGGGATCATGCTTCGCATGACCCTGCCGGGCAGTGGACGGCGCCTACGACACTCGAAACTGCCACGATGCGATCGCGGACCGCGGCGCCCAAGCCGTCATCTCGCCACGGAAGAACGGCAAGCCATGGAAAGCCGTCACCGCCGGTGCGTTCGCCATGGCTCTCGGACCGATGGCGACCCATGGCTCACCGCGCAACGAGGCCCTGCGGGCATCGAAATACCTGGGCCGGGCCATCTGGCGCCGATGGAGTGGGTATCACCGCCGGAGCCGCGTCGAGACAAAGATGCCTTGCGTCAAACTGCTGGGCCAACGGCTCATGGCGCGAGACTTCGATCGCCAAGTCGCCGAGCTCCAAGTCCGCATAGCCATTCTGAACGGCTATATCGCGCTCGGAATACCCGTCACAGAGGCCGTAGGATGAGTCCGCTCGGGGGAAGGGGAACCTTGGCCGTCAGCTGATTTGCGCAACAAAGTCTGTTCAGACCGACATCAGCTCGTCGGCAGGACCAAAATACTCGTAGTGAATACGGTCCTGCGCGACGCCGGCTTGCGCCAGACCGTTGATGAACGTTCGCAGGAATGGTTTGGGGCCACAAATGAAGTAATCGGCCTCGCGTATCGGCGTGTTCTCTGTCAGCCACTCGGTTGAGATGCGGCCCGCGGCGTCGTAGTTCTCTCCTTCCCGGTCTTCGGAGCGTGGACGCTCATAGAAGACCGTCGCGTTCGAACCCGAGCGCTCCGCCAGTCGCCGGACGCGCTCGCCCATGGCATGGACCGATCCGTCGAGCGCGCCATGGACGTAATGCACCGGCACCTGACTTGGCTGCTCGGCCAGCGCCTCGAACATGCTGATCATCGGCGTCAGGCCGACGCCGCCGCTCAGCAGAACGACAGGACGGGTTGGTTGTTCGGGCAGGTAGAACTCGCCTGCCGGTGCGCTCACCTTGAGAATAGTGCCAGTGCCCGCATGCTCGTGCAGCCATCCCGAAACGATGCCCTGCGGCTCCCGCTTGACGGAGATGCGATACGTTTCGCCGTTTGGCGCCGCCGAGATGCTGTAATTCCGCTTCTGCGGTTCCTGGCCCGGGATCTCGATCCAGAAGGTGAGGTACTGGCCGGGCCGGTGCGCCATGACCGGACCGCCATCCACCGGGCGCAGGATGAAGGAGGTGATGATTTCGCTATCCGGCGTCTTTTCTTCGACACAAAACTCCCGCCAGCCTGTCCATCCGCCCGGAGTCGCCGCGATCTCGTCGTAAAGCACTGTCTCACGCGCGATTAGCAGGTCGGCCAAGAACCAATACGCCTCGCCCCAGGCAGCTAGCACGTCATTGGTTGCGGCGTCTCCCAGCACGTCCTCGATGGCCCTGAGCAGAGCATCTGCGACGTAGGGATAGTGCTCGGACAGGATCTGCAGGCCGACATGTTTCTGCGCGATCCGCTCTACCGCCGCGCCAAGTATGCCGAGGTTGTCGATATTGCGCGCATAAGCGAGGATCGCGCCCGCCAAGGCTTTCGGCTGCGAGCCGGTTTCACCGTGGTGCGACTGGTTGAAGAGGCTCCGAATCTCCTCGTTCTCGAACAGACGGGCATACATCGCGCGCGTGATCTTCAGCCCGTGCGCTTCGAGCGCCGGAACGGTTGCTTTCACGATTTCGATCGTCTTCGAACTCAGTTGACCGGTCATGCCTTCTTCTCCGTTCTTCGCGGCGCCACTATACATGTATCGTCGCGACATCTTTATTCGCGTGATGTAGCGAGTTGCCGAAAAGATGCAATAGGAATACATCTATTCGGAACTGAACCCAGATCGGAGCTACATGCGACTGACCCGTTTCACCGATTACAGCCTGCGGGTGCTGATGTACCTCTCGGCCCGACCCGAGCGGCATTGTTCGATCTCCGAGATGTCAGAGGCCTATGGGATCTCGCGCAACCATCTGATGAAGGTGGTCCATGACCTTGGAAAGGCAGGCTTCGTGACCAGTATCCGCGGTCGCAGCGGCGGCATCCGCCTCGCTCGTCCGCCGGCCGAGCTTTCGGTTGGAAAGGTCGTGCGCTTGGCTGAAGCGGATTTCCAGCTCGTAGATTGTTCGACCTGCGTTATCGCAAGCGGCTGTGGAATGAGCAGCGTGCTAGACGAGGCGGTCGCTGCCTTTCTTGCCGTACTCGACCGATACACGTTTGCCGACCTGCCCAAGCGCGAGGTCGACTTTCTCTCGCTGTTCCCATCCCTAGGAAACGCCACGCCAAGCTATAACGCCGAGCCGATACCGGAAGATTAGAGCGAATATCCCATTCGGTTTCACTGGATCGCTGACATCGTCGATTGACCTCTCGTTATCCCGGGTTCAGGCGCGATGCCGAACGGATCCGTCGGCGAGCACCACGTCATGCATCGGGATGTCCCAAGGCATCGGGTAGATCGTCGGAATGCGGCAGCCGGGGAATCCGACGCCGATGACCCGTGGCAGCGGCTCGAGTTGCGCCAGTGTGCGGTCATAGTAGCCGCCGCCGTTGCCGAGGCGGTAGCAATCCTCGTCGACGCCGACGAGCGGCGACACCACCACGTCCGGGATCATCTCCTGCCCTTCGCTCGGCACCGGGATGTTCCAGACACCGCGCTCCATCGCGCAATCCGGCGACCAGGAGCGGAAGATTAGCGGCGCCGCCTTCTCGACGACGATCGGCAGCAGGACGTCGACACCGGTCGAATGCATGCTCGCCATCCAGGTGCGCAGGTCCGGTTCGCCGCGGATCGGCCAGTAGGCAGCGATCCGCATCCCCGGTCGCAGTTCGACGAGCTCCCCGAGCGCATTCCCGAGCGTCGCCGTCATTTTGTTGCGATCAGAGCTCGAGATGCGCCTGCGCGCGTCCATTAGCCGGTCTCTTTCGGCCTTGCGAAACCGTGCGACGTCCCGTGCCGCCTCAGGATCGATAGGTTGCCCGCCGATTAGCTCGTGCGCGGAACAGGCCGGCGAGCCGCCTCGATCATTCTCCATCAGATTCTCCCTCCCGCGGTCGCGCCGGCGCCCGGTGGAACCATGGCGTCATAGATCCAAGTGAAGGCGAACGCGTAGACGGCATAGAAAGCTGCAAACGACAGGTCCATCATCAGCGCCGCCAAGACCGTGATGCCCAGCCACCATGCGAAGAGCGGCAGTAGCAGCAAAAGCAACGTCGTTTCGAACAGGAGCGCATGGACGATCCGGATCGGCACCGTCTTGCGCGGCGTCCCCCTCGCCTGCCGCAGGCTGTGGTCGAATCCCAGGTTGAAGAGATAGTTCCAAGCCGTCGCGGCGGTCGCGCCGAGTATCGCCAGCGGACCCATCTCGTTCAGCGGATGGCCGAAGATCCACGAGAACAGGGGCACTGCGATCAGCAGACCCACGAGCTCGAAGCTGACGGCCTGTCGGATACGATCGGAGGTGCTGCGCATGAACGGCTCCCGCTTCTCGTCCGGGCCGTCCCGAATGCTGTCTCGATCGTCGAGCGAGGTCGTCCTCGAAACCGGAGATATGCCCGGCTGGGAAAGCTTCAAGCTGAGACGCCCCTCAGGCCCGCCCGCCGTTCGTCCGAGCCTCGGAGGAGGAGCCCTATGATGTCGGACCGGGTCAGGATACCGGCCAGCTGTCCCGCTCGCGTCACGGGCACGACCTCGACCCCCTGCGCCGCGAGCCGATTTAGAAGCAGCCCGACCGGAAGATCGTGAGGCACGGCTGCTGTCGCCGGCCGCATGATATCCGAAGCCATAAGTGTAGAGCGCTTCTGTCGCAGAGCCGTCACCGGTCCGGCTACGATGAGGGGCGCAATGAGATCAGCTTGCAGCACGAGACCGAGGAGCTTCCCGTGGTCGTCGATGACGGGCAGGCTCTTGATCGCGTTATCCCGGAACAGTCTCGCCAATTCAGTGAGCGGCGCGTCCGGACGCGCGGTGATCAGGTCACGGGTCATCACGTCGGCGCAAGTGGTACCATTGAAACGATGCTGCGCGGCCTCCTCCTCTGCCGCCGCCAGCAGACGGCCAAGATCCGCAACGCCGAGATTGGTGGACTGGTTGAAGCGCGAGAGGAGCGCGCCAAGGTCGTCATTCGTCAGCCCGAGCCGCAACGCCGCCTCGCGACCCTTTGGGGTGTCGGCCTGCCGGAACGGATAGGCGCGGCCAGTAAGATGATTGTAGCCGATGGCGGCGACGACGAGCGTGGCCGTGGTAATTCCGACCGGTACAAATGCGAACCAGACACCCGCTTCCAGGACCGGCTCCGGATCGAGCACGCTCAGCAGCGCCACCGCGCCGCCCGGCGGGTGCAAGGCACGCAGCATCATCATCGCCAGGATCGCTCCGCCGACGGCCAGGCCGGCCGTCCATGGCGCAGGAACAAAGGTCAGGGCTGCGAGCGCGACCAGGGCCGAAATGACGTTGCCGACAAGAGCCGACCACGGCTGCGCCAGCGGGCTGTTGGGCACCGCGAAGAGCAAGACCGCACTCGCCCCGAGGGGGGCGACGAGAGCGACGGTCAGCCCCGAAACAGGGCTACCCGTGGCGACGAGGAGAGAGCACAAGAGGAGCCCGACAACGGCCCCTGCCGCGGCGCGAAGCTGCTCCGGGAGACGGAAGGGCGACATGGCCGGCAGGAGATGTCGGAGAGAACGCATCTAGGGGAAACACGCACTTATGGGGCAGATCGCTGTAGCGCGACAATTTGGATGAGAAGAGCGCGACAATCTGGATGAGAAACGGGAGTGTCGCGGCGAGTGCGAGCATCGCGGCGACGGGCGCCGCGAGCAAGGGTTTTCTCATCGTGATTGTCGCGGAGCGTCAATCAGCGAGCGTTTTCGGTGTCGCGCGTGTCGGTGGTCGACCGGGTCCCTTGCGGCGTTCGACAGCGGT
>NZ_CANLTR010000057.1 GCF_947494055.1 uncultured Jannaschia sp.
AGCCGGATCGACGAACTCCTCCCCTGGAACTTCAATCCGTCAAGCTGAAACCGGCGTGGGGCCCAGCTCCCGCTTACAGACAATGCTAGAATCGTCTTCTCGCATATCGGTCGTTCGTCGGTCACGCAGCATCAGCCTAAGAGGGCTCTTTTCGGTAGTTCTCTGCACAAGGCACGAACGGCCGGTTTTCTCTTTCACACCGATCTGGGTCAGCGATGTGACCGGAAGGTTAGTTTTGCCTGAAGCCTGACACCGAGCCCCTCGCATCGCGACCCGGGGGTTCGGACAAGATGGGGTGGATGCCGCTCTCCCCGACGGCATCACAACGTGGCAGAGTTGTGGTGTTACCAACCACAGAAACAGGAAAGGGCATCTATGGAAAACGTTTCAATCATAGGAGTGGATCTGGCAAAGAGCGTTTTCCAGCTGCACGGAGCTGCGATGGATGGATCGGTGGTTTTCCGAAAGAAGCTCTCGCGCCCTCAGTTCTTTAAATTCATGTCGGCTCATCCAGCGTGCGTCGTTGCGATGGAAGCGTGTGGCGGCGCTCATTTCTGGGCACGAGAGATGGCAGCGATCGGGCATACCGTGAAGCTGATCTCGCCCCGGTATGTCAAACCCTTCGTCAAGCGGCAGAAAAACGACGCAGCCGATGCTGAAGCTATCGTCGAGGCTGCACAACGGCCAACCATGCGGCTCGTCGTGCCCAAGAATGAGGGTCAGCAGTCGCGTGCCGTTGCTTTTCGCGTGCGACAGCAGTTTATCCATCAGCGAAGCGACTTGGTGAATTCCCTGCGGTCCCATCTTTATGAATTCGGCTACATTGCACCGAAGGGGATCAACTATCTGCCCAAGCTCGAAGACATCATTCTCGATGAAACAACGCACTTGCCCCATGTTGCCCGGGAGATGTGCCGGATGCTGCTCGAACAGATCCATCAGCTCAGCGAAAAGATCACGTCACTCAACAAGGAGATCGGCGTTCTTTCGAAACGGTCCGAGGTTTCGCACCGGCTACAAACCATGCCGGGGATCGGGCCGATCTGCTCCCTGGCAATCGAGACTTTCGCGCCGCCGATGGAAAGCTTCCGGTGTGGCAGGGATTTTGCGGCTTGGTTGGGTCTGGTTCCGCTGCAGAACTCGTCGGGCGGCAAACAGCGGCTTGGCCGCACTTCGAAAATGGGACAGCGCGACATCAGGCGACTGTTGATCGTCGGCGCGATGGCCGTTGCCCAGTGGGCATCTCGAAAAGGCGCCGCCGAAGGTTCGTGGCTTGCGCGAATGTTGGAAAAGAAACCGCTGATGCTCGTTGTCATCGCCTTGGCAAACAAAATGGCGCGAAGCATCTGGGCGATGCTGACCCGAAATCAGGATTATCGAGATCCGATGGTGCAGGCCGCAGTGTAACTGCTGACAGGCTTGAGCGATCGGTACGCCGGGGAGTGAAGGAAGACAGCAACTGAATGGAAAAATGATCGTTTGATCAGGATCGGGAAAACCAGTGTTCGGCTCGGAACTTTGAGTTCGGGGACAAGATTTGGGCCTGATCCACGCATCACCATACCGGCCCGCGGCGCTTGTTAAGCCGCACTACTGAGGTCTGACACAAGCACGCGCTCGATCACTCTCCGAAGGTTCAGTTTTTCCCTTGCTAACTGAGCGGCATCCACACAAGTTTTTCCCTTGCTAACTGAGCGGCATCCACACAAGCCGAACGCCCCTCCGTCGCACCAGGCGGATAGGCCGTCCTCGGAGATTCGCCGCTTCGCGCCGAACGCCGCTCGGCCGGGGCTTCCCTCCGGACCAGCGCCCCGGGGCATCGCCTGTCCGTCCCCCGTGCCGATCGCGGCCTGATCGAACCTGACGGGGCGGGGCGCCGGGGGTCCGGTCGCCTTTGGCTCTCCAACGACAAATACGGCTTCCACGCCCTGCGGGCGCGGACCCTCCGCATTTGCCGTTGCCCCCGTCCCCCCGCCCCGTCCTGTTCTGGCCGTGCGACCGACCGACGGGTGACGAACAAGCGATGCCCCCAACGGGTCTGTCCGTAATCAAGAATAAGGCGGCGCTAAAACGCCATTATCTTTGTATTCCGAATTGATAAATCAATTTGGAGTGTGCTCCCTCATTCGGGGATCAGAACAAGCGGAACCAGGGAATTGAAGCAAGCAAACAATTAGCGGAAAACGTAAATAAAGCATTAGCTTAGGCCGTAATTAACTCATAAAAAGGAGACAGGGAAAGCGGATGGCGCTCCCCTCCAAAGCCGGAAATGTCCGGCGCACATTCAGGAACGACTCCGATGCTCACGACCTATGACGAGATCGAACTCTTTGGCCTCACCGAGAACGGCAGCGACGACCTGCCCATTCCGAACGACGACGAGTTGCAAGGCCGCGCCGTGGGCGAGGCGTTCGAGGCGCTGATCGGCACCTTGCAAGGCACCGGCCTCGCGTCCGAGGTGGAACCCCTCGCCCATGCCTTCGCGACCATGTTGCAGCGCCGCGCCGTGTCGCTGGACCAAGCCGCCGACCGCCAGAAGGTGAAGGCCCGCGCGTTGATCGCATCGCAGGACGGCAGCGAAATTGCGGAGGCGGAGCTGGACCAGACCACGCGGCTCTACACGATCCTGCAAGAGAAGGCCGACGCCCTCAAGATCATGGCCGAGTGCGCCGCGCAGCACTACGAGCACGAGACCGGCGAGCATTACACCCCCGTCACCGGCGACCGCACCACGCGCCGCGCGATGGAGACCGGCGCCGTGTTCGAGGCGAAGAAGCTGCTGGACGCCGCAGACCGCGCCGAGGCGGAGCGCAACAAGGTCGCGGGCACGTTCATCGCCGTGGCCGGGGATGCCGACTGGATCGACAGCGCGACGATCTGGAAGCGGCTGGACGTGGCCCGCGACAAGTGCCCCGACATGGTGCTGTGCCACAAAGGATCGCGCGGCGCGGAGCGGATCGCCGCCGCATGGGCCAAGAGCCGCAAGGTGCCGCAAGTGATGTTCCGCCCGAACTGGTCCGCCTTCAACAAGGCCGCCCCGTTCCGCGCCAATGACGAGATGCTGACCGCCCGCATCCGTGGCGTGATCCTCTTCGGCGGCGGCGGCATCGGCCTGAACCTTGCCGAGAAGGCCGAGGCGAAGAAGCTGCCCGTGGCCCGCATCCCGAAGCCGGAGACGGCCCGCGAGTAATCGCGCCCCATCCCGAACCCCGAGAGGGCGGCCCGAAAGGGTCGCCCTTTTCGCGTGCCCGCCGCCCCAGGTCGCCCCCGTCGTCCTGGCGGCGATCGGGCTCGGGTTGACCGGGGCGGGCGGAACCGGCCCTGCCGGCCCCGCCCGCCCCGGCCCTGCGCTATCCGCGCGAGAGCGCCTGCGGCGCAGGATTGAACGGCGCGCGGCTGTTAACTTCCACCCCGCCTGCGGCGGCCCGGAAGGCCGCGCAAGGGATCGGGTCCGCAGCTCAGGATACGGCCCTTCGGGCCGGGCAAGGAAGGCGGGGAAGCGACGCCGGAGGCTGCGGGACCGCTTCCTTCCGGGGTGACCCGCCAGGTCGCGGCCGTCGCCCCTGCCCTCGGCTTCGCGTGTCGGGCAGGGAACGGACCTGCGGCCCGTCGCGCAGTCGCGCGGCGTCGCGCCCAGGACCCGCAGCCGAGGCGCCCGCGACGGCTCCGGTCTGTCGCTCTGCCGCCGATTGCGCTCCGGTCGGGATCGCGTTCCGCGACCGCTCCCTCCCCTCCATCGCCGTCTCCGCGTCAGCCCTCCACCGCGCGTCTACCGCCGGCTGCTGATCGGGAAACGCACACACTGGACCGCCAAGCATATCCTCCGGATGCGCCCCCGAAACACGCCGCCTCAAGGATCGGAAAACTCTTCGGCACCGTCGCACCGCCTGGCACGGTCAGTCATACCGGCGGCTGCGGCGCAGGAGGCGACGATGCGCCCGGAAGACTTTTCCGCCCGGCTCCGCCGGCGCCTGCGGCGTCCTTGACCCGGCGCGGTCCGGTTTCGGGGGGCTCGGCCATGCTCGGCAATCCAGCGCGAGCGACATCACAGGAGACCACCCATGACCGACCACGCTCGTAACGATCGGAGGCATCACAAGGTCCACTCCCAGAAGACACAGCCCCGCCCGAATTACAGCCTCGGAGAGTTCCTCGCCGCGATCGAGGCCGAGCCACATCGACTGGCCGACCTGCTCGATGACAAGGCCCTGCCGTCCCAGTGGGAGGACGCCCAAGCCGCAGTCATCGCGCGGAACAACCGAACCCCTGAAGAGCCGCCGATGTCCCCTCGGATGTCAGAGCCCTGCGAAGACAGTCCTGACCCTCGGGATGCCCGGATCGCCAAGCTCACGCGCCGGCTCTGGTGCCTGAGCCTCACCCTGACCGCGGTCAGTGTCGCGGCCATCGTCGGATGGGTTGGCTGACGCCAGGTGCGGCCCCTTCGGGGGCCGCTTCGCCGCCGCCACCGAGGCGCGTCAATCCACGATGCCGCGACATGCTTCGGGCCGGTCGCATGGCAGCGCGCCCGGCCCGGCCTGATGATGCTGCCTCGCAGACATCCCCGCCGCCAAGGTAGCAGAATCTGGCCCTCGTTGCCACGCGGATCACTCGTCAACCGGCCCACCGCCGCTTGTCCCGGCGGCAACCGGCCCGCTGACGCCAAGCGCGGGTGACGCTCGATCGACGCGGCTTCACCGCCCTCGCGGCGCGTGTTCAGGACGGCATCGAGACGCAGGACGGCAGCACACAGTCCGGCCGTTCGTGACCACGCGGGACAGACCTTCCGGCACCGGCGATTACCCCGGCCTCCTTCACTTCCTCCCTCATGGCACTTGGCGGATCGCGGGCCGGGCGTGCACTCCCCTTCGGCTCGCCAACGGCAAATACGGCTTCCACGCCCTTCAGGCGCAGACCCTCCGCATTTGCCGTTGCCCCCGCCCCTCTTTCGATCCGCCTTCCAAGCGCCATCGGAAGCAAAGGAGACCGACATGACCACCTACACCCTCAACGTCCCCTACGAGTTCACCCGCAACGGCCGCACCGAGCGCCGCTACCGCCGCGTCGGCGCCGTCTTCGAGAACACCCGCCGCGACACCGGCGAAACCTTCCTCTCCATCAAGCTCGACTTCCCCGTCGCCGTCACCGAGCTGGTCGCCTTCCAGCCGAGCCCGCGCGACGGCGAGCCGCCGATCGACGAGTGACCCGCTGCGGCGGCCTTCGGGCCGCCCTTCGCCCTGGCAGGCGACGCCGGCCAAGGCCGGCGCAGACAACGAAACTACTGGATCACGACCTTCTCCTGCGGTTCGTCAGCCCACTCACTGATAAAATCGAGCTTCGCCCTGTAAATCCCCCTGTTCGCGGCGTCTTGGACGATGACCCCGAGCTCATGCTCGTTCCCTTCGGGCGGATGATCTTGGACGATCCTTTGGATCATCTTGATGACATACGCCTCGCCCGAGGCACGATCCTTCAAGTTTCTACCGCGTTGATCCCGATATCGACGCCATCCGCTCCGCACGTGGACGAAATAATCTGGCACGTTTTTCCTTCCTGATCCTGTCCCGGCTTGATATTCTTACGGTGGGTTCGTGTCATGGCCCCTCCACGCACGGCCTGCGCCGTGCGCTTGGCGCCCTACTCGGCCCCCACTGCGCGCGGGTCTCCCCGAGCCCCGCCCCCCGGCCCTCCCATCGGCCCGATGCGCCGCCGGCCGTCTCCTCCGGAGCCGCCCGCCAACGCGGCCGAATGGTCGGTCAGCGGGCCAGGTCTCGGCCCTTCGGGTGACGGTCGCCGGTGCGAGCGGGTGCTGAACCTGCCCACCGGCCACTCGTCTCCCTTCGCGATCTGGGGGCGCGTCCGCCTCGCAGCCCGTGGACAGTTTCCGCCCCGCACGCTTGCCGAACCGGACCGTCCACCCCGACCGGGTACGAGAAATCCTCCAGGCCGGGGCCTGCCGGCCCCCCTCCCCTATCGGGGTAGGAAAGAGAGAGAGGCAGCTTCGCAGGGGGTGATCCGAACAGGATTGGGAAACCTCACCACGGAGACGACCATGCCCCTGCATAGCTGTACCCTCACCGACATCGACCGCTACGAGCTGGCCATGATCCTCGCCGGACTGCGCCTCTTGCAGCAGACCCCTGCCCTGCCCCCGGAGATCAAAGAGATCGCCACCGAGTGCGGCGCGTTCACGTCCCTTGGCTGGGCGGAAATCGAAACACTCATCGGGCGCATCAATTCCGCCTCGGAATACCCGTGGCGCGACGTGACCGAGGACGACGCCGAGACCGCCGCACTCGAAGCCCGCGTGGCCGCTCTCTTCGAGGAGATCGTGTGATGCTGCGCCAGTACAACCCCCAGCGTCATCGCCGTGCGCTGCTCGGCAGTCGCATCCGTGCCGCCGGCACCGTGCCGGTCGGCACCATCGCCCTGATCCGAGGCCGCAAGGTGCAGGTCATGGCGTGGCTGCCCCGCGACGACACCGCTGTCGAGTGCGGACGGTTCGTGACCAAGCGGATCGCGGGCGGGCACATCGCCCTGGTCCGCGACCTTGCGACTGGCCGCACCGGGCAACTTTCGGATGCGTGGCTCGTCGATGCCGTGACGATCCCCACCGACGAGCCAGACGGCCGGGCGCTGCTGCGCCGGGCCGCGCTGCGCGCCGAGCCCGCGATCGCCGCCGTGGCCGAAGACACCCGCGAACTGGAGGACGCACGATGATCTGGTCCGTCTTTCTGCTTTCGATGACGCCCCGGCGCTTCGTCATCCACAGCGACAAGGAACGGGCCGCGCAGATCACCGCCCGGCTCCTGGCGGAGCGCCATCCGGGCATGGCCTTCGGCTACGAGGAAGGACCGGACTTCCGGTACGGCGACTGTCATCCCTCGATCCGCGACACCGCGTAGTCGGTCGAGGTGCAGAACCTCATCGCGGCCGAGATCGCGCTCGAGGCCGAGGCGAACCCGAAGGGCCTGCCGAAATGGTGCGCCTTCCGGTACCGCAACGGCGGCGTCTGCGCCTACTGCGACCACGACCTGCGGGTGGTGGAGATGTGCCGCCGGGACTTCGACGTGGTACAGGAACGGGCGATCTACGCGGTCTATTCGTCCACCGACGAGGTTCTCGATTGCTTCCGGACGGAGGCCGACGCCGCCGCCTGAATTGGGGCGGGAAGCCGCCTCAAACCCCTTATTTCTTTGGCCCTTCGTGGCCCCCATGATAGGATCGGGACAAGATCATACCCGATGGAAAGGCCCCCCATGAACGCCCTCACCCCCATCAAGTCGGCGTGGAAGTCGGCGCAGCTCCTCATCGCCTTTCACCGCAACAAGGACGGCCGGCGGCGGCAGGACCCGCGGCTCTGGAGCCCGAAGAACGGGGTCGCCGGCGTTACCGACGATCCGAAGGCGAAGGAATCCGTCCTTGTGGTGCGCGGTCACGGCGATGCGGGCGATGTGCAGATCAAGCTCCACCCCGACAAGATCATCCTGCGCCGCGACCCCGAGGCGATCGGCTGGTCCGGCCTCCAGGTCGACCATTACGGCGTCCGCGTCCTGGTCGGCGATGTCTGGATCACCGTGCAGGCGGACGGCTCGATCAAGCGCGAAGTCGAAGGCGCGGCCGACGACGAGAGCTGGCTGGAGGCGGACGGCTCCTACATCCGCATCGCACCGGAGGTGGAGATCAACGTCGCCGGCGATGGATCGAGGATGACGCGGCGCACGACCGAGCGGCTCGACATGATCGACGATGAGGGCTCCGTGAGCCGCCGCCGGAAGCCGTCCGACCGGCCCCTCGTCCGCGAAGCGATGGCGCGACTGTCCGACGAGTAGCGCCCCCTCCCCTGCCCTGCCATGTGAAAGCCCCGCCTCTGGTGGGGCTTTTGTCGTTCAGCCAGGCGCGCTGCGGGGACGGTTCGGAGAATTACTTGGTCAAGCTTTTTTTGAGGTAGTGAGCCAGTGCAAGGTCGAGAATACGGCTACCGATTTGCGACCGACCGAGCATTCCCTTGGGGTCGAGATGTTCGACGGCTTTAGCGTATAACTCCTGTGGCATTGATCTCGATGTCTCGACACGTCCTGATCTTCGATGGGGACGTGACGGAGGAACGAGTACTTTGGACTGGCGAAGTGCAGCTTCATACGACGCCATGCCGGTCGAGAGCGCCAACGAAAGGGCATCTCTTTCTCCGTATATCTCTAGCAACTCGTCGAAACCTCGATGCTCTCCGGCTTGCGGGATACGAACGTATCCCCTGACCCTCACGCTCTTATTCGCTGGCGTATCTGTGTTGGGTCCTGTCGAGCGACGCGCCGGTTTGCTGTTGCGCCGCGGACCTTCGACCCGTGCCCGATGCTGCGTTGCCTCTGTGGGTGTCCCTGGGACTGAGGCCGGATCATCGGGAGCGGCGATCATGCGATCGTCCTCGATCGTGATTGTCGGCGTAGTCGCTTCTTCCGCTTTCACGTCTTCGACGGGCGCCGTCCCGCGAGCGTGGTTCGGTGTCGGCGGATGCTTATGGCGGATCGCTTCGTAGCTCAGGTTTCTTGGCAATTTCTTGAGTGCCATTACGCGAGTTCCTTCACAGGCAGGGCGGCGAGGATTTCATCGACCACGGGTTCGGCCTTGTTGAGCCAAAGGCGCGTCTGGGGTGCCCTAGCGCGCATCGTCATCTTGTCGTGGGTTCTGAGATAGTCTGCATAGAGGTTCATCGGACCCGTGCCGGCCATATCCTTGTAATATGCACTGGTCGGTATCCTGCCCTCGAACGCCGGCAGGTCTTCGAAGATCCTCATGGCGGTCCGGTTCGCCTCAGTGAACTTGCTGTCATCGGTCACGACGCGGCTCAGCAAAAAGGCCGTCGGAATATCCATTTCTGCGGCGTTCAGAAGGTTCATAACGTACTCCATGGTCTCGAGCGCGATATCGATTTCGCCGACTCCGAGATCGGTCGGGATCACGATGAGGTCGGCGTTCAAGGCCGCGGTTTGGTTGAGATCGGATCCGCCGCCTTTGGTGTCGATCAGGAGATAGTCAGGGTTGTCGCGCTCGGCTTCCTCGAATGCTTCTTCGAAGCGATCTTCGCCCCAACCATCATAGACCTTGATGTTCTCGTCGTCCCAAGTCCCAATTCCGCGTGCGTGCCTTTCCCATTTAAGGACGGACTTGTTTTCGTCGGCGTCGACCAGACCGACCCGGATGCCCCGCCTGTTCAGCACCGACGTCATTAGAAACAGCGCGGTCGATTTCCCGGCTCCGCCCTTAAAGGCCATGAATGTGATTTTCTGCACGACTTGTCCTCGCTGCCCGTTGTCCGATCTCGAGACGTATCGGTTTTTGTCCACCCGATTTTGGCGATCGCAATGGAGGTATCTGATGCACCTAACGCGTGGGACGCAACTACCGTATCTGACGCATCTGACGCGTGTGACGTAACTACCGCACCTAACGTAACGGCCGCATATGACGTAGTTACTGTGACCACCGCCGCTGACGCGTCAGTCGCACATACCGTATCGGACGCATCTAACGTTACTACCGCATCCGACGTACCTGACGTGTCGGACGCATTGGACGCATCTAACGCTATTATCGTGTCTGACGTATGTATCGCAGGCGACGCATCTGACGTATCTGACGCATTTACCGTTCTTGACGTTTCTAGCGCAGCTACCGCAGTTGACGCATCAGACGCGTTAAACGCATTTGCCGTAAGTACCGTAGCAGACGTAATTGACGCATATCACGTGACTGCCGCATCTACCGTACCGGACGCAGATGACGTAACTGCCGTATCTACCGCGCTGGACGCTCTTGACGCCGTTACCGCATCAGGCACATCGAACATGTCTGACGCAGTTGCCGTACTTGACGCATAGATCGCACATGACGCAGTTACCGTATTAGACGCATCTAGCGCATCTGACGTACCATAGTCTTCATGGGCGCGCTTACAGGCGCGATCTGTATGCCCATAGTGCCCAGAGCCACCGATTGCCGAGATGCCCTCTCAGCGGGTCCTACCAGCCCCTCAGGGGCATCTGAGAGCTGGCGCTAGCCCCTAGTATTTCTCCGTGGCCTTCTGCTTCTTGCCATTGACTGGCTTTAATAAAAAAGTAACGGTTCGGTTTAGTAGTTGGCAGGATATATTCAAATGTAGAACATTTGCTATTAGAAGGCCAACCGACCCTGGGAGCGACCCCGATGCCGACCGACGACGATCAGACGCCAAACTGGAAGAAGCGCGTGATGAAGGGCGGTGATTGGGTCGATCCCGACGCCGAGCCCGCCCCGGTTCGCGCCGACAAGACGATCTCGGTGCGGCTGACCGAGGCCGAGCTGACGGAGTTCGACGCCCAGATCGCGCGGCTCGGGATCAAGCGGAACCGCGCGCTTCGGATCGCGGCGCGCCGGATCGGCGGGTTCGTGGAGGCTGATCCGGCCCAGGTCGAGGCGCTGCGCGACGTCGCGCGACAGCTCGTGGGGGTGGCGCGAAACATCAACCAGATCGCCAAGTCAGCCAACCGGACCCGCGATCCGGACTACCGGGCGTTCATGGAAGAGCGCGCGGCGCTCGGCAAAGTTCTGGCTCGAGTGCAGGGCGAGACGCAGATCATCCTCGATCTCGCCGCGCGGCGGGAGGACGGGTTGGCACGGCTCGGCCGCGAGGCCGACGAATGAGTTACGAGGTCGCCACGTTTCTGAAGCGGGGCAGGGGGGCCGGCCCCGAGGTCTCCGCGCTCGATGCGGTCATGGGCGAAGACTGGGCGATCATCGAGCCGGGGCGGGCGCGGCGGGCGCAGGGGGCGCGGTTCGGGCTGCGGGCGGCGCACCGGGTGGACGTGGAGCGGGGGCTTGCCGGTGGTATGCTTCCGGGACGAAAGTCGCAGGCCGTGGTCAAGATGATCCGGAACGGCGGGACGTCGGACGTGCGCGGATTGCGCGACCAGATGGCGTACCTGTCGCGGGACGGGGCGGAGCCGTTGCAGCGGTCCGAGGCGATGATGGGGATCGCGCTCGACGCCGAGGAATCCGCGCGGATGGAGAAGGAATGGCGGATGCCGCCCGAGGGCGCCGACCGAGCCGACCGCACGTCGCATTTCATCGTCAGCTTTCCACAGGACGCGCCGCATTCCGCGGCAGAGCGCGCGGGGCGGGCCTGGGCCGAAGAGATGTTCGGGTCCGGCCAGCACGGCGGCGACAGCTACGATTACTACACGGCGTTCCATACCGACCGGGCGCATCCGCACATGCACGTCGTCGTGTACCGGCGCGGACTGGAGAACGGCGAATGGCTCAAGGTCTCGCAGCGCGGCGACGTGAACTACGACCGGATGCGCGAGGTCCTTGTCGATGTCGCCGGGCGCGAGGGGATCGAGCTGGAAGCCACGACACGGCTGGCGCGGGGCCTGCACGACCGACCGGTACCCGACGCCGAATACCGGCGGGCGGTGGAAGAGGACCGGGAGGCCGAGGCGCCCGAGCATACCCACGAGACGGCGATCCGCGCGGCGGCGTCGCTCCTGCACTTCGCCCGCCAGTTCGCGGCCGATGCCCGCGCCATCGAGCGCGAACTGCCCGACCAGGCGAAGATGCTGCACGAGATCTCCGAACATCTTTCGGAGGGCCGGGCGATCACGACCCGCCATTACGGCAACCTCTCACCGGAAGGAGAACAGAAGATGGCAGACAGGCTGGAGGAAGTGACGATGGAGGTGCGGGGGAAACTCGAGCGCCTCGACACCGATGTGGTGGACGTGGAGGACGACGCCACGCGGATGCGCTTCCTGCGCCAGATCGCGGAGCTGAAGGCCAACACCGTGCCGTACTTGCGCGATCCGGGCGATTTGCAGGCGTTCGTCGAGCCCGACGAGAGCGGGCGGTTCGAGGCGATCGTGCCCTCCGACCCGGTGGCGCGGCAGGTCAAGACGGCGGCCGATGACGTGGCGCGGGACGTGGCGCGGGATTACGGCCTCGACCCGGAGGCCACGGTGGAGCGGTATTCCGGCGCAATTCCGTCGCGGGGGCTCGCCCGGCAGTTCGCAGAAGCCGAGGAGCGCGAGCGGGCGGAGTCCCGCACGCTGTCGGGGGACGGGCCGGAAAGCATCGAGGACCGCGATGCGGCGCTCGCGCGGATGCGGAGCGAGTTGCAGAACGTCTACCGCGAGGCGCGCGACATCGTGCAGGAGCGATATGCCGAGGTCGCGGAAGTCCGCGAGGACCCCGGCTATACCGGTCACGACGACGCGCGGCTGGTCCGCGAGGGGCTTCGTGTCGACGAGGCGGGTGAGCGCACGCGGGCTGCGGCCGTCCGGGAGCGGGAGGCCGAGGACTATTCCGGCGGCGCCATCCCGAACCGGGACGAGGCGCCGCAACCGGCGGCCGCGTTCCGGGACAGGGACAACGACCGGCCCTCGCCGGAGGATCGCCAGCCAGACGCCGACCGGGATGCGGAGATCGACCGCGAAATCCGAGCCTACGAGAAAGAGCATGGCATCACGCTGTCTGAGAAGGACCGCCAAGAGCTGCGCGAACTCAATCGCGGCGACGCCGGCCGGGATCGCGAGGACGACACCGAACGCCGCGCCGACACCGATCGCCAGATCAGGGACTACGAGCGCGAGCACGGGATCAAACTCTCGGACGAGGCACGGCAGGCCATCCACGAGCGCGACCGCGATAGCGACGACTACGACATCTGAGGGGGCGGCACATGACGAATGACAAGACGAAGGACATCCTGCTGCTGGCCCTGGGGGGGCTGGTGATCGGGTCCTTGCTCGGCCTCCTCGCGGCCGGCGGCTACGCGACCTGGGTCCGGGGCGGGGACATGACCAACATCGGGTTCGGGACGATCTTCGCGTTCCTTCCGGTCTCCTGGCAGTACATCACCGAGCCCTTCCGGACCTCCGCGATGATCGGCGGCGGCGTGGCCCTGGCCGGGGCCGTCCTGTTTCCGATCGCGGGAATGCAGAGGGCTCTGACGAGCCACGGATCGGCCCGGTGGGCGACCGAGGCCGAGATGAAGCGGGCGAAGCTCCTCTCGAACGTTGAGAAGCTGAACGGCCCGATCTTCGGCAAGACGACGACGCCCTCGAAACGGGGCAAGTATCTCACGTCGGTCAAGATACCGCACAGCCTGATCGCCGCGCCCACGGGCGTCGGCAAGGGCGTCGGCATCGTGACGGGGACGCTGCTGATCTATCCCGGCTCGATCGTCTGCCTCGACATGAAGGGCGCGAACTACGTGAACACCGCCCGCCATCGGCGCGCGATGGGGGATCGGGTCTACAAGTTCGCGCCCTACGACCCGGACGGCCGAACACACAGGTTCAACCCGCTCGACGCCATCGTGGAGACCCCGGAACGTCGGCGCTTCACCGAGGCGCGGCGGCTTGCGGCCTCCTTCCTCGCGCTCGACGGCGACACCGCGCAGGGGTTCCTCAGAGGTGCGCGCGAAATCTTCGCGGCGACGGCGCTCCTCATGGTCCAGCGCGGAACGCCGACCATCGCGGCCGTCCACGACGCGCTGTCGGGGGAGGGAAAGGACAAGATGGCCCTCTCCCTGATGGCGAAGGAAGTCCGGTCCGCAAGGGCGCGCGCCGTCTTCAACAAGTATGCCAATCGGGACGACAAGCACCTGTCGGCCTACATGTCGATCCTGATGGACGCGGGCCTCGGCCTCTGGAACGACCCGATGGTCCGCGACGCGACGGCCGCCAGCGACTTCAAGCTCGGCACGCTGCGCTCGAAGCCGGCCTCGATCTTCCTCGTGATCCCGCCGAACGACATCGAGCCGCTCGCGCCGCTCGTGCGGCTGATCTTCCAGCAGACCGTCGCCATCCTCCAGCGCAGCCTGCCGGACAAGAAGAAGGGCGAGAAGTATCCCGTGCTGATGCTTCTCGACGAGTTCGTGTCGCTGGGCCGGATGGACAACCTCAAGACGGCAATCACCACGCTGCGCGAATACAACGTCCGGGTGATGCTCGTCGTGCAGACGATCTCGTCGCTGCGCGACCTCTACGGCAAGGACGGGGCCGGCACGTTCATCTCGAACTGCGGGGTGCAGCTCTTCATGGGGCCGGCCGACGAGGAAACGCCGGACTACATCTCGAAGGCCATCGGCGACTACACCCGCAAGACGCGTTCCAAGTCGTGGAAGGGGGGCGAGCTGTCGACCTCCTACGCGGAGCGGACGGAGAGCGCGCGGCTGATCCGGCCGGAGCAGGTCCGTCTGCTGGGCGAGACGCAGGTGGTCGCTCTTGTCCAGAACATGCTGCCGATCCTGGCGCATCGCGTGACCTATTATGAGGATCGCGAACTGAACCGGATCTTCGAATCCCAGAAAGGCCCCTATCCCGAACCGCCCGAGATCGAGCCCTACGATCCCGAAGAGCCGGGTCCGAGCGACGGCGCGCTGCCCAAACGCTTCGACGGCGACTTCATCGACGACCGTGACGATCTCGACGAGTTCGACGACGAGACGGACGACGAGACGATCGAGGGTGAGGCGGTCGAGCTGGACGACACGGTGGCAGATGCCACGGCATCGTCACCTGTCATATCCAACATCGACAAATCCAAGCTGGTAGCAACTGACCGAGGCGACAGCGGCGAGGACGACACCGGCAAAGTGATGGATGCTGGATCGGACAGGCTGCAACCGGTGCCAGTCCCATCGACCAATACCGATGAATCACCGGCTATAATCTCCATCCACGTATCCGAGGCGGATGAACTGGAACACCAGCGGCTTATCGAGCGCCTGGAGCAGTTGATCCTTGATGTGGACGGCTTGGCAAATCGATTGAAAGACACGCGCCGTAAAGAGCTTGGTCAAGATACAGAGGAAACCAAGGCGATACAGTCGGAAAACCTCGCTCCAGACGAAGCGTCAGTCTCAGAAGCGACTCCTCAACAGGTTGTCGCCTCGATGGAGGATGACGAGACTGTTGCACCTCTGAAGGCTCCGGATCGTACCTTCAGGCAATCATCCACCATGAGAGTAAACAAGACGCTGGAGCGGTTGAAGGAAGCGCGAGAAAAAGTCTCTCAGAAGTATCCGTCCGGCGTGACCGCCGTTGACATTCAGCGTGGCTGCCAATTCCACGGCGTGAGTTCGTCGATGCGGTTGA
>NZ_CANLTR010000058.1 GCF_947494055.1 uncultured Jannaschia sp.
AGCCGCGAGAGCGAAGCTTGCCCCTCTCGGGATCATGCTGCGCATCACCCTGCCGGGCAGTGGATCGCTGTATTGCAGCTCTGACGGCGAACGTGCCCTCCCCGCAGATTTGCCATGCAGATCGCCTGCCGGGTGACAGTACGTGGCGGTCCCATGACGAACCTGTCCCATGTCGCCTCCTTCCATTCCCGAGAAAGGATCGCACCACCAAACCGTGGGATCAAACAGCTAGTCTTAAAGGTTGGAAATGGGGCCGTTCAAACATCCAAGCTATCCTGCTGGACCAACGAGTTGGATTCCTCTTAGAATTTGCGCAACAGAGCCCGGCCAACCCATAGCTTGCGATATTTGAATGCGGTAATGGCCGCCAACCTAGCCGACATCATGCACGGCGGCCCGAGGTCTACCTGTCACATTCCGCGTGATTATACGGCCGCTTCTTGAAGAGGTCCGGCCTTTGCCGTTGCCAGTCCTTCGGAGCGTCGATGGGCGTTCGGCCCTTGAGCACTGATTGCGGGAGCTGGCCGTTGTAGAGGCGGACATAGCGATGGATCGTCTGTTCGAGGTCCTGACCGCTGTTGAAGTGATGGCTTTGCAGGACGTCCTCGATCCGGCCGTTGAAGCGCTCGACCATGCCATCGGTTTGTGGATGCATCGGCGGGGACAGGCGATGCTCGATGCCGAGATCGGCACAGAGGCGGTCGAAGTCGTGGTTGCCCGTGGCGGCGCGCTTTCGCAGGCCGAAGAGCCTATATGCGAACTCCTTGCCGTTGTCCGTGAGCACTCGCGTGATCCGCATCGGCGCGGCGCGGCGCGTTCGAGGTCGCGGAGAAAGCGACGGGCGTTGGCGGCGGTCTTCGCGGGATAGATGCGTACGAAGACCCGTCGCGTGGCGCGATCGATGGCGACGAACAGGTGAGGGCGAACCGTGGCGCCAGTGGCGCCGCGAAAGCCGCCTGAACGCGGCGGGTCTCGTCAGCCATCTGCGGCAGGTATTTCACGTCGACATGAAGGTAGCCCGGATCGTAGGCCTTGAAGGGCTTGTGCGCAGCCCGCGGCACGACGGGCCCCAGCGCGCGGAGGTTGCCCGCCCCATGCCGACGCAAGCAGCGGTCGAGCCCGGAGCGCGAGACGTGCGGATCAAGGAACTCATGCACCACAGACAGCAGGTCGTCCAGCGGCAGCAGCAGGGTCTTGCGCAAGGACACCGCCACGTTCTTCGCTACGATCGATCCACCGGATCGATCGCTTCACGCTCGAATCCTGCGCCGGCGTCAGCGTCGTCTGCAACCGATGCGGCGTGTGGCTGCGGTCCTCGACGCTGTTCCGGCCCCGCCACTTCCAGACTGTCTGCTCGGAGATGCCGTAGCGTTCCGCCACCTTCCAGGCCGGCTCGGTGCTCGTCTGGATCGCAGCCCGGATCTTCGGCGCCGTCGTCGCCTGCTTGTGAAGAGAGATCAGCACGCTTGCCTCCCGTCCCGAACCTCCCGCAGGATCGATCTTGCCATGAAGAGCGCGGTCCGGCGAGGGTCTATGTGACCATCCGGGACGGAAGACCTACCCCCGCAATCGCAGCCAGCCGACGAACAGCAAGCCGGCGCCGATCAGCGCGGTGAAATAGCCGAACGGGATGAGCCAAGGGGCCAGATCGGCGGCCACGGCGATGCCGGTGAGGGCCAAGCCGCCGATCGTCAGGGCAATGGCGATCCAGGCGAGGACCGATCGGGTCAGATAGCTGGGCTTCATTCGCGGGGCTCCGTGGATGGTGTTCGCTGGTCGGGCGACGCTGCGTCGTGGAGGAGGATGCGCGCCGCATCGCCCTCCGGATCGTCGTATTGTCCGTGTCGGAGCGTCCAGATGCAGGCGAGGAGGCCGAGCCCGCCGAGCGCCACGGAAACGGGGATGAGCACGATGAGGACGTTCACGGCCGCACCGCGTTGAGGACGACGGTGATCGAGGAGGCCGACATCGCGACCGCCGCGGCGAGCGGCGAGGCGAGCCCGGCGAGCGCCAGCGGAATGGCGAGCGCGTTGTAGAGCGCCGCCAGCGCGAGGTTCTGGCGGATGCGGCGGAGCGCGCGCCGGGCGGCGCGGCGGGCCTCGACGATGGCGCCAAGGTCGGCGGCGAGGATCACCGCGTCCGAGGCCACCCGCGCGGCGTCGAGGGCGGTGGCCGGGGCCATCGAGACATCCGCCGCCGCGAGCGCGGCCGTGTCGTTGATGCCGTCGCCGACCATCAGGACGCGATCGCCCTGGGCTTGCAGGTCACGGATCAGTGCTGTCTTGTCCTCGGCGCGCAGGCCCGCATGGATCTCGGTCAGATCCAACCGCCGTCCGAGCGCTTCGGCGGCCGCGGCCCGGTCGCCGGTCACGAGGATTGGTGCGATGCCGTCGCGGCGCAGCGCGTCGATCAGCGTTGCAGCGCCGGGCCGCAGCCGTTCGGTCACGGGCAGCGGGATCGTCCGGCCCGGCAGCCGGAGTTCGGTTCCCCCGGGACCACGACCGAGGAAGACGGGACGACCGCGCCAGCGACCATGCACGCCTTCGCCTGCGACTTCTCGAAGCGCCTCCACCGGCGCCGGCGCGTATTCGGCGAGCGCGGCGGCAAGGCTTTGCGCGACCGGATGGTCGGACGCCTGCGCAAGGGTCAGGGCGATCCCGGCGGCGTCCGGGTCCAGCGCCGGCGCATCGAACGCACCTTGGGTCAGCGTGCCGGTCTTGTCGAGGAGCACCGTGTCGACCTCCGCCAGCCGTTCGAGCGCGGTCGCGGATTTGAGCAGCACGCCGCGACGGAACAGCCGTGCGGTTGCCGTGGCCGTCACCGCCGGCACCGCGAGGCCGAGCGCGCAGGGGCAGGTGATGATGAGGACCGCCGTGGCGATACCGACCGCGAGATGCAGGTCCCCCGTGGTCGCCCACCAGCCCGCGAAGGCCAGAGCGGCGAGCCCGTGGACAAGAGGTGCGTAGAGTGCGGCCGCCCGGTCGGCGATGCCGGAATGTCGGTGCCGCGCGGTCTCCGCCACCTCCACGAGAGCGGCGATGCGACGAAGCGTGCTGTCCTCCGCGCGCGCGGTGGCGTGAAGGACGAGCGGCGCGTCGAGTATCGTGTCGCCCGCGCAGATTGCCCCACCGGCGGGAACCGGGACGGGCAGAGCTTCACCGGTCAGCGCGGAGCGGTCGACGCGGATCGCGGTCGCGGCCGTGCCATCCACGGGAGCGCGGGCGCCGGGCGCGAGCGCGATGCGGTCGCCCGGGACGATCGCGGCCACCGCGACCGTGCGACGGACGCCTTCGTCGAGGCAAGTCGCGCGCGGGATCTCGAGCGCGGTCAGCTCCGCCGCGGCGGAGCGTGCGGCGGCGCGGGCGCGGTGGTCGAGATAGCGGCCCGCGAGAAGGAAGAAGGTGAGCGACAGCGCGGCGTCGAACCAGGTATCCGCGCCCAGTCCCGCGACCGTTTCGTGAAGCGAGGTCGCCGCGGCGAGGCCGATGGCGAGCGCGATGGGTACGTCCATGTTGACCCGACCCGCGCGAAGCGCGGCGCCGGCGGAGGCAAAGAACGGGACCGCCGCGAAGGCCAGCGCGGGCAGGGCGATCGCGGCCGAGACCCAGTGGAACAGGGCCCGCGTCGCGTCGCCCGCCCCCGACCAGACCGCGACGGAGAGGGCCATGACGTTCATCATCGCGAAGCCCGCGACGGCGATGCGCGCGAGCAGCAGGCGGCCGGCGGGGTCGGCCTCGGTCAGCGCGTCCGCGTCGAGCTCGTGCGCCTCGAAGCCCGCGGCATCGAGCGCGGCGAGGGCGGGGGCGGCGCCGCGCCCCGGATCGGCGACGACGCGGACCCGGCGGCGGCCGAGATTGACACGCGCGGCGCGGATGCCGGGGGTACGGGCCAGAACGCCCTCGACCCCGGCGATGCAGGCGGCGCAGTGGATGGCCGGGAGCGCGATGTGGTGGACCTCCCCGGCGGCGTCGCGCGGGGTGGCGTCGGCCACGTCGATCCCGGCGCAGGCCGGGCAGGCGGCGAGGGCGGTCATCCCGGGACCCGTAGGGGAATGCGGCGGCGGAACGGCGTGCCGTCGGGGGCCCGCAGGTCGAGACGCAGGTTCCAGTTGCCGGGGGCAAGCTGCGCAGGCGCGACGAGCGCGGCGCCGTCCCAGTCGAAGCGCGGCGTGCGGTCCTCCGCGACGCTGGTGGCGCGGCCGAGCGTGGCGGTGACGATCCCGGGCCGCACCGGCGCGCCGCCCGGCCCGGCGATGGCGAGGCGCAGCGTGCCTCCCGCGTGGTCGAGCGTCACGTCCCAGCCGAGCGCTTCCTGCGCCGCGCGGTCGGCGTCGAAATGCTGCGAGGCGACATAGGCGCTGTCGGTCTCGAGGCCGGGGAAGGTCCACACGGCGTTGAAAGCAAGGGCGAGGTTCACTGCGATGATGATCGCGAAGCCGCCCGTGAACATGGCGGCGACGTGCCATCCGCGAAGGGGTCTATCCTGCATTGCCGGTCCGCTCATCGAAGCTGCCTCGTCCGTTGAAGATGCTGTCCTGATGCGCCCGCTCGCCGGAGATGCCGTCCTCCACCCAGAAGCGCAGGTCGGTCCGACCGGCCGCCGCGGTCTGCGTCTCAGGCCTCGCGGCCACGTACACGCGATGGAGCGCCGTGGCGTCGGGCGGCACCGTGACCGTCCGTCCCTCCGTCCCCTCGATCGACAGGGCGAGCGCGTCGGGGGCGGTGAGCGAGAGGTCGAAGTCCCGCGCCTCCCCGTGCTTGTTGCGCAGCCGCACGTCGTAGGCATTGCGGATCGTGCCGTCCGAGAGCGTCACGAAGGTCGGATTGCGGATCGGGGCGACGATCATCTCGATCTCGGGCCGGATGAACAGCGCGACGAGGAGCGCGACGCCGATCGCGGCCCAGGCCACGCCGTAGACGATGGTGCGGGGTCGGAAGACGTGCTTCCAGATCGGCTTCGGCCGCCAGTCGCCGACATCGCGCGGACCCGGCGTGGCGGTCGTGACGGCGGGTGCTGCGAGAGCGTGCGGGGCAGGGCGGGCGGCGCCATCGATGGATTGCGTGGCCGCCATGCCCGTCGCCTGCGTCACCGGCGCGTCCGGCGCGGAGGAGCCCATCGGCCGGGTCGCCACGCGGTCGCCGGGCCGGAGCGGCGGTTCGTCGTCGAGGGCGAGGTAGTCGATCAGGCCGCGCGGCCGGCCGATCTTCGCCATCACGTCGTCGCAAGCGTCGATGCAGAGGGCGCAGGTAATGCACTCCATCTGCTGCCCTTCGCGGATGTCGATCCCCATCGGGCAGACGGCGACGCAGGCCATGCAGTCGATACAGTCGCCGAGAGCTTCGCCCGATCGCGACACGCGATCGCCGGCCGTATCTTGGTCGCCCGCGCCGGCGCCGTAGCGGACCCGTGCTGACCCGCCGCCCGTGGCCTCCGCCGCGACAGCGGCGCGCCGCCGCGTGCCCTTGCCGCGCGGCTCGCCCCGCCAGTGCCGGTAGCCGACCGTGAGCGTGCCGGGATCCATCATCGCGCCCTGAATGCGGGGCCAGGGGCACATGTAGATGCAGACCTGCTCCCGCAGGAAGCCAGCCAGGACGAAGGTCGTCGCGGTAAGGACGGCCACGGTGGCGTAGGCCACGGGATGCGCGTCCAGCGTGACGAGGTCGCGCAGCAGCGTCGGCGCGTCGGCAAAGTAGAACACCCAGGCCCCGCCGGTGGCCATCGCGATCGAGAGCCAGGCCGCCCATTTCGTGAGCCTGAGCCGCCATTTCCGCACGTCCCAGGGCGCGTTCCAGAGGCGGATGCGGGCATTGCGATCACCCTCGATCCGCCGCTCGACGGCGAAGAACAGGTCGGTCCAGACCGTTTGCGGGCAGGCATAGCCGCACCAGACCCGCCCGAGCGCCGAGGTGAAGAGGAAGAGCCCGAGCGCCGCCATGATGAGCAGCCCCGCGACGAAATAGAATTCGTGCGGCCAGATCTCGATCCAGAAGAAGTAGAAGCGTCGGTTCGCGAGGTCGACGAGAACCGCCTGATCGGGCAGGTTCGGCCCCCGGTCCCAGCGGATCCAGGGCGTGACGTAGTAGATGCCGAGCGTGACGACCATGATCGCCCATTTCAGGCGCCGGAACGTGCCGCGAACCCGTCTCGGAAAGACGGGTTCCTGCGCGGCGAAGAGGGGGACATCGGTCATGGGTGGCTCGGGATCGGATGGGCGGCCCATCGCAGACGGGGGCCCGGTGCGCGTTGACATGGATCAAGCGCGCCGGGCCGTGCGGGAAGGGGCCTAGTCGGTCTCGACCGGTTCGACCGGCGGTTCCCCCGCTTCGGCCGGGGTCGGCTCGGCCCCGGCGGGATAGCTCGCCGGCGGAACCTCGGCCGCGGCCTCCGCCTCCGCGTCGTCGACCGGTGCGGCGACCTGCCGCTCGCCGCCGCCAAGCCCGTGAACATAGGCCGCGACGGCGCGGATCTGCGCCTCGCCCAGACGGTCGCCCCAGGGCGGCATGACGCCGTGGCGGGGGGTACGGAGCTGCCGCTCGATATCCTCCTGCCGGCCACCGCGGAGCCAGATCGCGTCGGCAAGGTTCGGCGCGCCGAGTTCGCGGTCGCCCCGGCCGTCCTCGCCATGACAGGCGGTGCAGTTCTGCGCGAAGAGTTCGGCCCCGTCCGATGCCAAAGCCGCGTCGTGGTCGAGACCCGACAGGCCGCGCACGAAAGCGGCGGTGGCGGCGATCTCCTCATCCGTGAGGATGCCCTCGAAGGCCGGCATCTCGGAGAAGCGGGCGCCGGCATCCTCCTCGTTGCGGATGCCATGGCGGACGGTGATGGCGATGTCCTCGATCTGCCCGCCCCAGAGCCAGTCGTCGTCGAGCAGGTTCGGATAGCCCCCGGCCTGCACGCCCGCCGCGCCCGCGCCGTGGCATTGCGAGCAGTGGTTGCGGAACACGGAGGCGCCGGCGGCGACGGCGAAGTCGTGCAGCGCCGCGTTCTCCTCCAGCACGCCGAGGTCGATGGTGGCGAGGCTTTCGGTCAGCTCCGCGTTCGAAAGCGCCACGCGCTCCACCTCGGCGGCGACCTCCGCGCGGGTGGAATAGCCCAGCAGGCCCACCGTCGCGCCGGAGACCATCGGCCATGCGGGGAACAGGATCGTGTAGATCACGCCCCAGACCACGGTGGCGTAGAAGGTCCAGAGCCACCAGCGGGGCAGGGGGGTGTTCAGCTCCTTGATGCCATCCCAGTCGTGGCCGGTGGTCTCGGTTCCCGTGGCCTCGTCGATTTCCTTTCGGTCAGACATCGCGGCGCGCTCCCTCGGGTCCGGATAGGCGTTGCGGCGCGGCCTCGTCGTGGCGAAACGGCACCGCCGCCGCGTCGTCGTGCAGGTCCCGCGAGCCGGGGCGGAAGGCCCAGCCGATCACGCCGAGGAAGATGCAGGTCAGGATCAGCAGGACCCAGCTGTCGGCCAGTTCGCGCAGGAAGGAATAGGTGTCCATCGTCGCCTCCTCAGCGGCTGTCGTCCGGGGTGAAGGTTGAGAAGTCGACGAGCGTGCCGACCATCTGGAGGTAGGCGATGAGCGCATCCATCTCGGTCGTCGCCGACAGCCCGTCGAAATTGCGGACCTGCGCGCCGGGATAGCGTTCGAGCAGGCCGTCGATGTCGCCCCACGGGTCGGTCTGGACGCGGAAATCGGCCTCGGCCGCCGCGATCATCTCCTCGGTATAGGGCACGCCCACCATCGCATGGGTCTCGACGAGCTCCCCGATATGGGTGGAGTCGATCTCGGTATCGGCGAGGAAGGCGTATTTCGGCATGATGCTTTCGGGCACCACGCTCTGCGGGTCGGTCAGGTGATCGACTTGCCATTCGTCCGAATAGCGGCCGCCGACGCGGGCGAGGTCCGGCCCGGTGCGCTTGGAGCCCCATTGGAACGGGTGGTCGTACATCGACTCGGCGGCGAGCGAGTAATGCCCGTAGCGCTCCACCTCGTCGCGCATCGGCCGGATCATCTGGCTGTGACAGGTGTAGCAGCCCTCGCGGATGTAGATGTCGCGCCCGGCCAGCTCGAGCGGGGAATAGGGGCGCATCCCTTCCACCTCCTCGATCGTGTTCTCCAGCCAGAAAAGCGGCGCGATCTCCACCGCGCCGCCGACGGTGACGACCGCGAAGCTCGCCGCGAGCAGAAGCGTCGCGTTGCGCTCGAGCCGCTGGTGGAAGGTGATCGTCTTCGTCTCCGGCGGCAGTTCGTTGGGAATGTCGCCCTCGCGCACGGCTTCCTCGGCGGTAACGACCTTGGGGTCGTCGGCGGGATTGTAATCGGGGCTCTGGGGGTCCTTGCTCATCTGTCTCACTCCGCGGGGGTGGCTGCGAGGACGGGGCGCGCGTCGGGGGCGCGGATCGTCCGCCACATGTTCCAGATCATGACGAGCCCGCCCGCGAGGTAGAGGACGCCGCCCAGGGCGCGGACCACGTACATCGGGAACTTGGCGGACACGGTGTCGGCGAAGGCGTTGACGAGGAAGCCGTTGGCATCGACCTCGCGCCACATCAGGCCTTCCATGATCCCGGAGACCCACATCGAGGCCGCGTAGAGGACGATCCCCAGCGTCGCGAGCCAGAAGTGCAGGTTGATCGCGGCGACCGAGTGCATCTGCCTGCGGCCCCAAAGGCGCGGCGTCAGGAAGTAGAGCGCGCCGAAGGTGATCAGTCCGTTCCAGCCGAGCGCGCCGCTATGGACGTGGCCGATGGTCCAGTCGGTGTAGTGGCTGAGCGAGTTGACCGCGCGGATCGACATCATCGGCCCCTCGAAGGTCGACATGCCGTAGAAGGCGAGGCTGGCCACGAACATCCGGATGATCGGATCGGTGCGGATCTTGTCCCACGCCCCCTGGAGCGTCATCAGCCCGTTGATCATGCCGCCCCAGGAGGGCATCCACAGGATCACCGAGAACACCATGCCGAGCGTCGCGGCCCAGTCGGGGAGGGCGGTGTAATGCAGGTGGTGCGGCCCCGCCCAGATATAGAGGAAGATCAGCGCCCAGAAGTGGATGATCGAGAGCTTGTAGCTGTAGATCGGTCGCTCGGCCTGCTTCGGGACGAAATAGTACATCATCCCGAGGAAGCCCGCGGTCAGGAAGAAGCCGACGGCGTTGTGACCGTACCACCACTGGGTCATGGCGTCCTGCACGCCGGCGAAGACCTGCACCGACTTCGAGCCCCAGATGCTGACGGGGATCGAGAGGTTGTTGACCACGTGCAGCATCGCCACGGTCACGATGAAGGCGAGATAGAACCAGTTGGCGACGTAGATATGCCGCTCGCGTCGCCTGACGATCGTGCCGAGGAACACGGCGAGGTAGACCAGCCAAACGATTGTAAGCCAGATGTCGACGTACCATTCCGGCTCGGCATATTCCTTCGACTGCGTCGCACCGAGCAGGTAGCCGGTCGCGGCCAGCACGATGAAGAGGTTGTAGCCCCAGAACACGAACCAGCCCGCGTTGCCGCCCCAGAGCCGCGCGCCGCATGTGCGCTGCACCACGTAGAAGGAGGTCGCGATCAGGGCATTGCCGCCGAAGGCGAAGATCACCGCCGACGTGTGGAGCGGGCGGAGGCGACCGAAATTGGCGTAGGGCTGTGCCCATTCGATGTTGAGCGCGGGGAAGGCCAGCTGAAAGGCGATCCAGGTCCCCACCAGAAAGCCCGCGGCGCCCCAGAACGCGGTGGCGATCACGCCCGCGCGGACGGGGCCGTCCATGTAACCGCCAGGCGCGGGGCGCGGGGCGCGCGGAACCCCGTCGGCCGGCATCGTCCGAAGCGTCCACAGGAAGGCCGAGGCCGAAAGGACGAGGACGATGATCGCATGGAGCATATAGGCCGGGTCTCGCGCCCAGTCCGCCCCCATCGCGGCCAGGAACGCGAGCAGGCCGAACCCGACCAGCTTGAGATAATCCGACATGCCAATCCTTTCCCGATCGTCGCGGGACCGGTGGCATGCCGGTTCGGGCGGCGGCCTTGATCGAGATCAAACCGACGAAGAAATCCGGCTCAGGTCAGCAGCGCGCCGTCGCCGTCGTCGCCGGCCTCGGCGATGAGCGCGGCGAGATCTTCGCAGAGGATACCCCGTGCACCGTCGAGGCGGATCAGCCCGTCCTTGCGGAGCGCGGTCATCTGCCGGCTGACGGTCTCGATCGTGAGGCCCAGATAGGCCGCCATCGCCTCGCGGGTGAGCGGCAGCTCCGCACGGAGCGGCCGGGCTGCGGTCGGGGCCCGTCGCAGGATGATCGCGAGCAGCGTCGCGACCTTCTCGCGCGCGGTCTTGCGGCCGAGGACCAGCATCCAGTCCCGCGCCGCGTCGAGCTCGTCGAGCGACATCTCCAGCAGCCGCCCGGCAAGATGCGGCGTTTCCGTCATCATCCGCTCGAAGGCCCGCCGGTCGAACATGCAGAGCGTGACCTTCGTCGCAGCGGTAACCTCGTAGGGCGCGGTGGTCCGGCCGGGACGGCCGACGAAGTCCGAGGGCATCAGAAGCCCCACCATCTGCATCCGTCCGTCCTCGAGGGAGCGGGTGAGCGTCGCGCAGCCCTCGACGACGGACGCGACGAAGGACAGCGCCTGCCCTTCGAGTACGATCGTCTCGCCCGCCTTCCAGGTGCGGTAGGACTTCATGGCTGCAAGGCGGGCGAGATCCTCGCCCTCGCAAGACGCGCAGACGGCTCGGTGCCGGATCGGACAGGCAGCGCAATCGACGGTCGCGAGCGAAAGGTCGATACGTGACATGGCTGGACTCTCCGGCGGTAAAGGCAGGCAAGGTGTCACGTCCATTGACCTGCATCAAGGCGACGGGGGCCGAGGCCGGCAGGGCGGGACCATTTCCGACGCGAGGCTCACCGCCCGCGCCCTCGCGGCCCGCGCGTCCCTTTACACGAGCTATCCACCCGCGACGCAGTTCTCCGATGCGGTCGGACCCGACATACCGAGCGACTGGATGGCTTACGTTCCGGCGGGCGCACGGACCTCGCTCTACGTCCACATCCCGTTCTGCCGGTGGCTCTGCTGGTTCTGCGCCCGCCGGACTCAAGAAGTCGACACCGAGGATCCACTTGCGCCCTATCTCGACGCGCCCCAGGCGGAAATCGCGCTGGTCGCGGCACCGCTTCCGGGCGGCGTGACGATCGAGCACCTGTATGTGGGGGGCGGCAGGCCGGCATTCCTGCGGCGCCGCCTCTTCGCGATGATCGGCGCCGCTTTCCCGTGTGTCCCCGGCGCGGAGGTCTCCTCAATCGAGGTCGACCCAACCAAGCCGATGCACGCCGCTTCGACGCGCAGGCGGCGGCGGTGCGGGGTCTGTAGGCGTGGGGCGTGGCGGGCATCTATTTCGACCTGCTCAACAGATTGCCGCGGCAGACTCTGGCGAGCCTCGATTACACGATCGATGGGTGCCCGGGCTCGAACCCGAGCGGCACGCGCTCTACGGTTCCGCGCATGGGCCCCGGATATCGAAACAGCAGGTGATCATCCGGGAGGCCGACCCGCCCGACGCCGCGCAACGGCTCGACCTTGCGGCTCGCGCGTCGGACCGGCTCCACAAGGTTAGGTTTCGGGCGATCGGCATCGCTCATTTCGCGCAACGCGGTGCCGGAGGGACGTCACAGCCTGTTGTCTGACAGGAGCAGGACCGACACCGAATCGTTAATCCTGGATGCTCCGCAGGAACGCCGTGAGCGCGAGCAGATCGGCCGGGACCGGCGTGCCGAGCCCGTCATGTTCGACGATCACCGTGTCGCCGAGACCCTGCGCGCCGAACTCCGGCATGACCGCTTCCGGATCGCCGTGCCGGTCCAGCCCGTCGATCGTCGCCATCACGTAATCCTCGGGGAACGTCCCGCCCGCCCGAGCCGAGAGTCCGGTCAGATCAGGTCCGATCCCGCCGCTTCCGTCATCGTCGTGACACCCCGTGCAACTCGCTGCGAAGAGCGCCTTCCCGCGGGAGGCGTCGATATCCGCCTCCGTCGGGAGGCGATCGTTCGTCTGGCAGGCCGTCAGGAGAAACGACGTGGCGAGCATTAATGGGGCGAGGCGCATGAGGGGAGCCTTTCTGCATCAGAGGACGACGGTGCAGGTTTGGTCATGCGCGTTCAATGCGCAAGGAGCACTGGCATCTCGCTCTGCGCCATCACCGTCCGGGTTGTACCGCCGAGGATCAGCTCACGCATCCGAGAATGCTCCCAGGCCCCCATCACCACAAGGTCGGCCCGCAACTCCCGGGCACGGTCGAGAATGGCCCGGCCGATCTCGACCCCCCCGCTGGGATATTGCTGCACGTCGACCTTGCAGCCGTGACGGCTGAGCCACCGCGCCATGTCTGAGCCGGGGTTCTCGCCGTCGCGCAGTGGTGTCGCGACCGGATCGAAGACCGCAACGGTGACGTCCTCCGCTGCCCGGAGGAGCGGCAGGGCCGCATGGGCGGCGCGGCCGGCCGGCAGACCCGAGTTCCAGGCCAGAAGGACACGCTTCGGCTGCAACGCGCCGGGTTTCCGCATGCCGTTGATCATCAGGCCCACCGGGATCTGGAAGAGCGCGGCCTGCACCGCCCGGCCCGCGGCGTTCGTACTGTTGCGGACTGCGTCGCAGGCCAGCACGAGGTCACAGGTCATGGCTCGCCGGGCGATTGCCACACCGAGGGCCGCCGGCTCTGCCATGAGGACCTCTACCTCGGCGCTGCAATCCTGTCGCGCGAGTTCGTCCCGCAGTACGTCGGCCTGCGCCTGCAACTGCTCGCGGCTGGCCTTGACATCGTCCATCCAGTTCTGAGGAAGCGCGAGGGCGCCGTATTCCCCCGCACCGTAGGCATAGACCGGCAACTGGGGCATCGAGCCAAGGATCACAACGGACAGGTGGGCACCCGACTCTCGGACGCTTTCCGAGAGCAGACCGAGATCCCCTGGCCGGGCCTCGGTGTCCAAGAGTAGAAGGATCGTTACGTTACGCATGTCGGCTGCTCCCGGATCTGGCCGGACGACCATCTGCGTCACCCGAAAGCGCGTCTTTGATGAAGATCAAAGGATTCGAGGCGGCGTAGGCCCGATCGAGAGAGGGGGATGGATTGGCAGCGGCGGTCGGGTTCATCGGACAACCTCCCAATAAGGTAGATATGTCGACGAGGGAGAAGGAACTATCACGCTACTAAAATTGGCCAAGGACAAAGGCGCCTCGCTGCTGCGACGACTGTCCTAAGAGCGCCTAACGAAACTGATCGTCTTCTAGTGGATTCTTTGGTCATAAGAGATGGGCTTGTGACGGATGAGATGTGGGCGATGGTTGCGCCGCTGCTGCCCGAGGGGCCAGCCAAGCCGAAAGGTGGTCGTCCGCGTGTACCGGATCGAGATGCCCTGCGTGGGTTCGTTTTCGTCCTGCGCTCGAGCATGGCGTGGGGGATGCCGCCGCGCGAGGTGTTCGGCTGCTCGGGTATGACGTGCTGGCGGCTGCGGGACTGGCGAGCCGCCGGGATGTGGGACCGGCGGCACCGCGTCCTGTTCGAACGGCTCAACCCGCGCAGGCAAGCTAGACTGATCCCGTGCCTCGATGGACGCCGCGTCCATCGGGGCGAACGTATGGCCCGCCCCGGTTGCAAGCGCTATTCGGACGCTGGCGGGATCAGACTGCACAAACGCATCCGGCATGTCGGTCCGTGGTTGCGTCCGCGGCCAAGATGGCGATCCGCGCATCCCGATCCTCATGGAGGGGCTGGCCTCCTGACAGGATGACGCACATCGCAGCCTGGGCAATTTTGTCCCGGAGGTTTGCGGGATGCCAATCGACTGTCAGGTCATCTTCCTTCCACCACTCGCAGGTCGGGGGCTGTTAGCTCCGCGCTGTCAGCCGATCCTGTATCCCTTAAGGCGGCTGTCATCGTCGGCGCGGCCGCGCAAAGAGGTGGTTCGGTTCATTTGAACAGGTTCCGGGCGTTCGCTAAGTGGTTTTCCGCCTCGGTTACGCCGCCACCGTTTCGGGCATCGGCTGGCCGAAGTAGGACTGATCGGGCGTTCTTCCGTCAAGCGCTGAATTGGGTCGGCGGCTGTTGTAGAAGCCAAGGTAGCGGCCGATGAAGGTACGGGCCCCCGGGACACTTGCATAGGCCCGCAGGTAGACCTCCTCGTATTTGAGGGTTCGCCAGAGGCGTTCGACGAAAACCTTGTCGCGCCAGGCTCCCTGGCCGTCTGTTACCGGCAGGTGATTGCAAGCAATCACCAAGGGGCATGCTGATCTTGATCTCGCAGGCGGCCAGCACATTAATGAACTCGGTCGATGTGAACTGGCTTCCTTGATCCGTATTGAAGATCTCGGGGACGAGATGGCGCGCCAAGGCTTCCTCAACTGCTTCGATGCAAAAATCCGCCTCCAGCGTGATAGACACGCGCCATGTCAGGACGCGGCGGGTGATCAGTCCAAAACAGCGGCGAGATAGATGAAGCCTCGCGCCATCGGAGGCCTTGTTGCGCAAAGCCTGCTTGGGATTCACATTGCGAGTCCAGCTGCATAGCTGGGCGACATGTCTAAGCCCGCGCCTACCCGCTACCGCACTCTGAACTGGTCCGCCTACAACGCATCGCTGCGTGAGCGCGGGTCGCTGACGGTCTGGTTCGA
>NZ_CANLTR010000059.1 GCF_947494055.1 uncultured Jannaschia sp.
TCGAACCAGACCGTCAGCGACCCGCGCTCACGCAGCGATGCGTTGTAGGCGGACCAGTTCAGAGTGCGGTAGCGGGTGGGCGCGGGCTTGAACATGTCGCCCAGCTATGCCGCTGGACTCGCAATGTGAATCCCAAGCAGGCTTTGCGCAACAAGGCCTCTCTGGCCCGTTATCTGAGCGAACGTGGCTGGGCACGCCGCGCAGGATGAACAGGTCCGTCAGGGCATCGACCACCGCGGTCGAATTGAGCTTCCTGTCGATCCTGATCGCCAGGCACTCTCGGGTGAATTCGTCGACGACGTTGAGCATTCGGAACTTCCTCCCGTCGTGCGTCCGGCTCTCGACGAAGTCGTAGGACCAGACGTGGTTCGGCCGCTCCGGCCGGAGACGGATGCACGATCCGTCGTCCAGCCAGAGCCGGCCCTTCTTGGGTTGTCTCGAGGGCACCTTCAGCCCCTCCCGCCGCCATATTCGCTCGACACGCTTCACATTCACGGCCCAGCCCGCATCCCGAAGAAGAGCCGCGATCCGGCAGTAGCCGTAGCGCCTGTATTGGGCTGCGAGCGCGATGATGTCCGCCGTCAGCGCATCATCGTCGGGACGGCCCCGCGGCACCTTCCGCTGGGTAGAGCGATGCTGTCCAAGTACGCGACAGACGATGCGCTCCGAAACGGAGAACTTTCGCCTGACATGATCGACACAGGCTCGGCGACGGGCGGGGCTCAGAAGTTTTGCTGACGCAGACCTTCGGTTCCCGAGGCGGCCTCCCGGAGGATCAGCTTCTCGAGCGTGAGATCGGACACCGCCTTCCGTAGCCGCTCGTTCTCTTTCTCAATGTCCTTGAGGCGCTTCACCTGGTCGATCTTCAGGCCCCCGAACTCCTTGCGCCACCGGAAGTAAGTGAACTGCGTCACCCCGATCGACCGCACCGCCTAAAGCGTTTCGGCATTAACCCGAGGCGTATCCGGCAGCAGTGAAGTCGTTCCAGCACTCCTGCGGGTCGTAGAGGTCACAGATCGCACCGATGGCGTCGAACATCTCTGTGAATGTTCGCGCGCCGATCTTTCGGAGATGAGCCTTGAGCTTGGCGAAGGCCTGTTCGATTGGGTTCAGGTCGGGCGAGTAGGGTGGCAGGTAGAGGAACCAGCATCCGTGGTCGCGGAGTGTGCGGGCGGCCTCGACGTTTCGGTGAGTGGCCAGGTTGTCGAGAACGACGACGGTACCGGGCTCGATCTCGGGCACCAGCACCTTGCGGACGTAGGCGGCGAAGGCCGGGCCGTCCATCGCACCCTTGATCACCCAAGGCGCGATCAGCGCGTCCGCCGTCAGCCCCGCGATCAGCGTCTGCGTGCCCCAGCTGCCGAATGGGGCATCCATGGTCAGGCGCTCTCCGCGCGGGGCTCGTCCGCGAAGGCGCGTGAGGTTTGTCTTCACGGCGGTTTCGTCGAGAAACACCACCCGCTCGGGCCGGGCGGCGATGGCGGGGAGGCGGTGCCTCATCCAGTCGGCGTGCTGTTGCCTTACCCTTGCGCGGCGGCGTTCGGTGGCGACCAGCGACTTTTTTCGTACGTGAAGCCGAGCCGGGTCAGCAGCTTGGCAATGGACGAATGGTGGACCTGGACCCCCTCCGCTTCGGTGAGCGCGTCGCGCAACTCGAAGAGCGTGATGTCGGGGTCTTGCGCGACCAGTTCGTCGATAAAGGCTCGGTACGGCGCCAACTTGCCCGACCCGGGCGGGCGGCCCTGAACCGCCGGATCGGCATGTCCCTTCGTCCTGATCTGCCGCGCCCACCGGGCGCCTGTCGCGGGCGAGACCTTCAGTCGCGCCGCAGCGGCACGCCCACTCAGGCCCTCTTCAATGTACTTCTGAAACCGTGTCCGAAGCGCTGACGGCAAAGGTGCTGACATCGTCCATCCTCCTGAAAAGGATGAATCACACCGCCTCCCTCATGGGAATCCCCACGATTCAAGTTTCGGCCGAAAAGCTCTAGGCCACCGATCGGCCCTGCGATACCAGCACGTCGACCTGCCGAAGCTTCGCAACGATCTCCTCCGGCTGGTGTTTCTTCTGTCCCATTCCTTCGTCCTCCATCTGGCTTGAAAGCCTACTTCAGGAAGGACCACTTTTCTGGGGGCAGACCACCACCTGATCCAGCAACGACAGTCTGGTGACGGACAAGCTGCCGCAGAGCAATTGGGCAGCGCCCCCTCAACGGATACCAAATCAGAGGACGATTAGCGCGGCGGCGCCATCAGGCGCCCTTCAGCGGGTCACAAAGCATAGGACCGTCCAAAACGCCGGCTCGCTCCGGATCGTACGCCCAGACCGCATGGACCTGCGGGGCGCCGAGGCAGAAGCGCTCGACGAGCGCGGCGCGCCCTTCGATCTCCTTGAGCACATCGGCGCGTATCAGCGGCCGGTGATACCCGGAAAGGCGACAAGCAGGCCGACCGCAAGCATCTGCAGCAGGATGAACGGCAAGAGAGACCGGAAGATGTCGCCCAGAGAGATGTCGGGCGGCGCGACGCTCTTGAGGTAGAAGGCGGCAGGGCCGAAAGGCGGCGACAGGAACGAGATCTGCATGTTCATGCAGAAGAGAACGCCGAACCAGACCGGGTCAAGCCCCATCGAGACGATGATTGGGACGAAGATCGGCATCGTCAGCAGGGCAATCCCCACCCAGTCAAGAAATGCGCCGAGGACGAACAGGATGGCCATCATCAGGAGCACGACCACGGTCGGGTTGTCCGACACGCCGGTTATCATGCTTGAGACGAAGTCCACGCCGCCCATCAGGTTGTAGA
Organism: uncultured Jannaschia sp.; assembly: GCF_947494055.1. Lineage (GTDB taxonomy): Bacteria > Pseudomonadota > Alphaproteobacteria > Rhodobacterales > Rhodobacteraceae > Jannaschia. The sequence continues at coordinate 2,805 of NZ_CANLTR010000059.1, forward strand.
CCCCGACGATCGCGGTCGCGCCGATGCCGATCCAGACGATCATGCCGACCGTGGCGAGCGTCTGCAGCGCGGCGTCACGCATCAGGGTGTAGCTGAATTCACCCCGAAGCATCGTCGAGACGACGACGCCGCCGACGCCGATCGCGGAGGCCTCGGTGACTGAGGCGATGCCGCCGTAGATCGATCCTAAGACCGTCGCGACAACAAGGATCGGCAGCGCGAGGCCTTTCAGGAGGCGCATCTTTTCGGCAGTGGAGATTACCATCGGATCGGGGTCCGGCACGATGCCATTGGAGAAATAGGCTCGGAACAGGATGTAGGCGACATAGAACATCGCCAGCATGAAGCCCGGCAGAAAGGCCGCCGTGAACAAGTCGCCGATCGAGACGTTCGCGGTCAGGCCGTAGATGATGAGCACGATCGAGGGCGGGATCATCGTCCCGAGCGATCCGCCGGCGCAGACCACGCCGATGGCGAGGCTGCGGTCGTATCCCATGCGGAGCATCTGCGGCAGTGCGATCAGGCCCAGAAGCACGATCTCGCCTCCGATGATGCCCGACATCGCCGCGAGGATGACGGAAACGAAGACGGTCTGCACCGCGACGCCGCCGCGGATGCGACCCGCGAAGATCTTCATCGCGTCGAAGAGGTCGCGCGCGATGCCGGAGCGGTCGAGGATCGCGGCCATCAAGACGAACATTGGCACCGAGACGAACACGAAGTTCATCACGAAGGAGTAGACGCGGCTCGTGATCAGCGGGATCGACATCGGCCCGAACCAGCCGAGGGCGAAGATAAGCGCCACTAGAAGCGTCACGAAGGCGAGCGGCATGCCCGTCAGCAGGAGGACGACGAGCATGACGAACATGACCGCGGTGCCCCAGCCGATCCCGAGGGCGGAAAGATCGAGGAGAGCGTTCATCTGTCGTATCTTCCGCGGGCATAATTGACTGCGAGGATCAGGAATTGAACCACAAGGAGGACCATGACCACGAGCACGAAGATCTTGATCAGCGCCGGCGTGGGCGGGCTCCAGGCACTGCCGGTCGTCTCGAGGCGGATGTCGCCCGAGGGCGTCCAGACCGCACGCTCGACCATGTGCCAGGCGGCGTAGGCGAAGAAGGCCGCGGCGACCGCAGAGGCGAGCGAGATGACGACGTTCGCTACGCGCCGCGCGCCGGACGACAGGAGGTCGTAGAGCAGCACAACCCGGATGTGGCTGTTCTTGCAGGTGCAGTAGAGGCCGCCGAACACGAAGGCCGCACCGCACAGGAAGACCGTCGTCTCGTGCGCCCAGATCGTCGGGCGGTTGAAGAAGTACCGCAGGAAGACCTCGAGAAGCAGGATCGCGGCGGCGAGCACGATGCCGGCCGCGAAAACGTATCCAGCCAGATCGACGATGCGGCCCATGAGGCCGGCCTCCGTCGCCGTGCGTCCGCTGCCCTCACTGGTGGCGCGCAGATCGATCTGTTCGGTGGTGCGGGTCTCGTCACTCATCCTGAGGGTCCACTGCTACCGGTGCGACATGATGAAGAGGGAGCGGCGACGTCCGGAAGGACGCCGCCGCGCCGAGGTCATTGAAGGAGGTTCTTTTCCGTCAGATAGACCGTGAGCGTGTCGTAGACCTTCTGAGCCATCTCCGATTCCTGAGCGATGCGTTCCCACTCCGCCTGACCAAGCTTGCGGAACTTCGCGCGTTCTTCCTCGGACCAGTCGTGCACGGTGATCTCCGGGTCGGCTTCGGCCTCGGCGAGTGCGGCTTGGTCGGCTTCCTTCAGCCCCGCGAGCTGGGTCTGCTGAAACTCTTTCACGGTCTCTTTGAGGATCGTCTTGATGTCGTCGGGCAGCGCGTCCCACTTGCCCTGGTTCATCGACACTTCGACGAGCGGCAGCGAGTGGAAACCGGGATAGACCGGGTTCTGCGCGACCTCGTTCAAGCCCTGCTGCTGGTTGACGGAGAAGACCGAGTAGTCGGCCGCGTCCACCACGCCCTTGTCGAGCGAAGTGTAGACCTCCGAGGACGGCAGGTTGACCGGCGCGGCGCCCGCGGCGGCGAAGACATTGGCGATCGGACCCTCGGGCGAGCGCATCTTGAGGCCCTGCAGGTCGTCCACTCCCTCAAGCGGCACGCGCGAGACGAAAGCTTCCAGTCCCGGGGTGGATACGCCGATGAAGTGCAGCCCGTAGGAGCCCAAGAGTTCCTGCATGATCTCCTTACCGCCGCCATTCTCGACAAAATCGATCATCTGCGCGGGATCGGACCAGGCCCCCACGGGGTTGGCGATCAGGCCGAAGGCCGGGTCCTTTCCGGCCCAGTAGGAGCTGTCGCAGATTTGTCCGTCGAGGATGCCGGCCGCGACCGCGTCAAGCGTCTCGTTGTATTCGACGATCGAGCCGACGGGCAGAAGGTCGATCTGCACCCGGCCGTCCGTACGCTCAGCGACGAGTTCGGTCCAGCCTTGCTGATACTCGAAGTTCGGGTTGCCGGCAGGGTCCGAAGACTGGAACCGGAACGTGAAGTCCTGGGCCAGCGCCGTGCCCGCAAGGGCGAGCGTCGCCGCAATGGCGATCCCGGTGATGTTGAAGTTCATTCGATCCTCCCTCTGGTACTAGGATGAAGTTGATTACCGCAGGGGGGCGAATGGAACATCCCCCACCTGCGATCATTCTTGATGATCGCTCGTCGTCTCCGCTCGACCCGCTGCGGCCTTCGGCCCGGAACGTGACCGTTGCGAGACGACTCGCGCGACCTGGACGGCCGGTCACTTGGCTTGGGTGATTGGGTGCGGTCATTCGAACACTTGCCATAGACCCAAGGTCAACCAAGGCACGGCGTCGAGAAGCAAGACGACCACGCCGACGGCTCCGATGAACGGCACCACGGCGCGGAAGATCGCGGTCGGGCTGACCTTTGCGATCTGCGCGGTGATGAAGACGAGGATACCGACCGGCGGCGTCACCCCGCCGAGCTGCAGCACGACGATCATGATGATCCCGACCTGCACCGGATCGACCCCCATGGCCGCTAGCGCCGGCATGAAGAGCGGCGCCACGATCAGCATCGCCGGCGTGAGGTCGAGAAACATTCCGACGACAAACAGGACGAGGTTCATCAGAACCAGCAGGCCCATCCGGCTGTCGACCAGCGCGGCGGCCCAGGCGATGACGAGCTGCGGGATCTGCTCGGCGATAAGCGACCAGGCGAAGGGCGCCGTCGCGGCGATCAGGAAGGCGACGATGGCCGCCTCCACGGCGCAGTCGCGGAAATTGGCATAGAACTCGCCCCAGGAGTAGGCGCGATAGACGAATTTCCCGAAGACAAAGGTATAGACCAGCGCCATCACGCCCGCCTCGGTGGCGGTCGTCACCCCGAAGCGGATACCCCCCAGGACAACGATCACAATGAAGAGGACCGGCAGCGCGTCGAGGAAGGAGCGCCCGACCTGCGACAGCGGGGCCCGCCGCGCGGCCCGCTCGTAATCGCGGCGGACGGAGATGAGGTAGGCGGTCACCATGAGGGCGGATGCGATAAGAATTCCGGGAATGATGCCGGCCATGAAGAGCCGCGCGATCGAGACATCTACGACGGAGGCGAAAACCAGCATTGCGATCGCCGGCGGCACGACGTTGGGCAGAATGGCCCCAACCGCCGTGACCGCGCAGGAGAAGGCCGGGTCGTAGCCGCGTTTGACCATTTCGGGCACGACGATCTTGGTCGTGCTGGCGGCATCGGCCCCCGGGGAACCGGAAATGCCGCCGACGAGGAAGCTGTTGAGGATGTTGACGTGGGCCAGACCGCCGCGGAAATGACCGACAAGGCTGCTCGCGAAACCAATCATCCGCGCCGACATGCCCCCAAGGCTGAGGAGGTATCCCGCCGACAGGAAGAACGGGATCGCCAGAAGGATGAACTTGCCGACCCCGCCGATCGCGTTCTGCACGATCGCGGGAGCGGGCAGCAGGCCGCCCGTGAAGGTCGTTAGGAACACGCCGGCCAGCAGGCAGAACGCGACCGGAACCCCCATCACGAGGCAGACAAAGAAACTGGCGGCGATGACGAGGCTCGGCGAGGTACCACGTAGTATCTCGCCGAGACCCAGATGCAGCGCCCCCCAGAAGGCCAGCGCGAGGACGAGCGCCGCGACGTTTAGTGCCAGCGCTCCCCGTGTCTCGCTTTCGCGTGTGAACAGGAAGAACAGCCCGCCGATCCCGGCGATCGGGACCACGGCGTAGCGGATGGCGTTCGGCCATTGCAGGCTGGCGCTCACGCCGCCGACCATCTGCGCGAGTTCGTAGCCGCCGAAGGTCAGCATCAGGAGGGTAAAGGCCGTCACGGCCTGTCGCAGGACGAGAAAGACGAAGGCCGCTGCCCGGCCATGTGGAACCGGCAAGATCTCGACCCTGATATGGCTGTCGCGCGCGACTCCGAGGGCGGCCCCGAGGAAGATGAGCCAGGTGAACGCCCAGATCGCGAACTCCTCCGTCCAGGAGAAGGAGGCGTTGAAGACGTATCGCGAGACGACCCCGGCGAAGACGGCCATCGTCATGGCACAGAGGATCGCGAAGACGGCGCCGCCAAACGCCGTCGCCAGAGCCCGACGCGCGCGTGCGAAAGGCCTCGTCCCTGCCGCGTGCGACGCCGCTGCAGAGGCGTTGCCCGAGGGCAGGCGCTTGGCATGATCGTCTGATGGCTGCATGGGCTCCGGCTCCGGTTTGGATCGGAACGCGGGACGGGCTGCCCACGGCGGGCCGCCCGTGCCGGTTCGGTCAGCCTGCGGGCTTTTGTGCCGCGATGATTTCGAGAAGGCTCCCGGCCTCGGGGATCTCGGCAGAGAACTGCTCGCGCACCGGACCCATCTTGGCCTCCCAGGCATCACGGTCGATGTCGGAGATGATGGTCGAGCCCTGGGCCTCGGTTTCGGCCAGTGCCGCGGCGTCGGCTTCCATCCAGATCGGCACATAGGCAGTCCGCGCCTCGGCAGCCGCCTCGGCCACTGCCGCCTGCATGTCCTCCGGAAGCGCGTCCCACCACGGCTTTGCCACGACCCAGGTGCCCATGGCGTAGATGTGGTTCAGCTTCGTATAGTAGGGCGCGACCTCGAAGAACTTCGACGTCAGGTAGTTCGACGCTGTATTGTCGAAGAAGTCGACGACGCCGGTCTGCATTGAATTGTAGATTTCGGGTGCGGGGATCGGAACCGGGTTAGCCCCGACCGACTCCCAGAGAGCGACGTGGAGCGGGTTTTGGATGACGCGCATCTTCTTGCCGGAGGCGTCTTCGGGCGTTGCGATCGCCGATTTCGAGATGATCGAGCGCGCGCCGTTCGGCGTGAAGCCCAAGAGGTGGAAGCCGCTCTCCTCGAACGCGTCGCCGAGCGCCTCCGTTAGGGGCGCGTCGATCGCCACGGCATGCGCGTCGCTCTCGAAAACGAAGGGCAGATCGAGCACCTGAACCTGCGGGATCCATTGTGACAGGACCGAACTCGTCAGGATGGCCATCTGGATGGAACCGAGGCGGATTCCTTCGGCCGTCTCCACCTCGCCCCCGAGGAGCGAGTTCGGAAAGAGCTGGATCTCAACCGCACCGTCCGTCTTCTCCGCGGCCAGCTCCGCGAAGGTCTGCGCGGCGATGTATTTCGGATTGTCCTCGCGCACGTCGAGCGACAGGCGCGCCGTGTAGTCGGCTGCCTGCGCCGGCGACATCGTGGCGAGAACTATCGCCCCGGCGGCCGCGGCGACCGGCATGAAAAATCTCGTCGTCATTCTCGTTCTCCTCCTCAAGATTTCGGTTCGCTCTAGCGCCCGCTGCGAAACGCTCGTGTCTATCCGCCGGTGCGGTGTATCAGGTGCCGGGCGTCGAGCTGGCTCTCAGTGCTGGATAGTTGACGTCCAGGAGCCGCGGGTCGATCCGGGCCTCGAGATCGTCGATCAGCTCGACGGCATAAGCGACCAGGTCGTCGCAGGCGGCCCGGACCGTCCCGGCTGCGCCAGACACGACGCCCTCCATGATCACGAGATGGCGCTCGACAGTGCGCGCAAGTCCGTTCGCCCCGCTGAGTTGCGTCAGATGCAGGTACCCCGTCCGGCGCGCGATTGCATGAAGCGGGCGCAGCGTGCGGTCGAGGAAGCGCTCGCCCGAGGCTTGGATCAGCAGGATGTCGAAGGCCTTGTCGATTTCGTTGAACCGGTCGACGTCCATGGCCTCCGGATCGTCCGTCAGGCGTCGGCGTAGATCGTGTATCCGCACGCGGTCGTTCGAGGACAGGTTGCGCATCGCCGCCTCGGTCACGAACCGCATCAGGTCGCGGCGCAGGACGGCAAGATGGCGCTCCCGCGCGAGGTCGATCGGTGCCACGCGAAGCCCGTTCCGGGGGCGGATCTCCAATAGCGTCTCCGCCGAAAGCCGGCGGATCGCCTGATGCACCGGCGTGCGCCCGATCCCGACGAGTGCCTGGATGTCCTGCGTCCGCAGGAACGCGCCTGGGGCCAGCCGCATCGAGACGAACAACTCCTCGATCCACTCGTAGGCGACTGCGCTCAGATCGGCGGACCGGACGGGGGCGGACGTCCTTGCGTCCTGCGTCGCCTCGGCTTTCATCGAAACTTGCAAAGCGCGTCTCACCCCCCTAATCCCGTCAGTGATATTTCACGGTATTCCTGACAATGTCAACTTGGGACGCAATTCGATCAAGCGGCGGCGTCCGGTTCAGCCACGGAACGGAAGCATGGGCATGAAGATCACCAAACTGGAAACCCTGCGCACCGAGGAATTCTCGAACGTCCTCTGGGTGCGGGTCCATACTGATGCGGGTCCGGTCGGCCTCGGCGAGACGTTCTACGGAGCGGGCGCAGTTGAGGCGCATATCCATGATACGCTCGCCGGGCGGCTCCTCGGTCAGGACCCGCTCCGCATCGAAGCGCTGAACCGCGTCATGACCGACCTGCCGATGGCGCAGGCCTCGACCGGCGTGGAGTATCGCGCCGCCTCGGCCGTCGACATCGCTCTGTGGGATCTGTTCGGCAAGGTCTGCGACCAGCCGGTGCATCAGCTGCTCGGCGGCCTGACCTGCGACCGGCTGCGTGTCTACAACACCTGCGCCGGCTACGGCTACGTGCGCAGCCACAACATCCGCCCTGTCGACACTTGGAATCTCGGCGCCTCCGAGGGCCCACACGAGGACCTCGCCGGATTCATGGGCGATGCCGGCGCGCTGGCGGAGAACCTTCTCGAGGACGGCATCACGGCGATGAAGATCTGGCCGTTCGATCCGCCTGCGCAGGAGAACCGCGGCCTCTACATCTCCGCGGCGCAGATGCGGACCGCGCTTGAGCCGTTCGAGAAGATCCGGAAGGCCGTCGGCGACCGGATGGATATCATGGTGGAGTTTCATTCCCTGTGGAACCTGCCCACCGCGAAGAAGATCGCCCGCGCGCTCGAGCCCTACGCGCCGCTCTGGTACGAAGACCCGATCCGCATGAACTCTCCTCAGGCGCTCGCTGAATACGCAGCTGCGACGGATGTCTGGGTCTGCGCGTCCGAGACGCTGGGCTCACGTTTTCCCTACAAGGACATGCTGGAGCGCGACGCGACCCATGTCGCGATGGTCGACCTCTGCTGGACCGGCGGCATCACCGAGGGCCGCAAGATCGCGTCCCTCGCTGACACCTTCCAGCGGCCCTTCGCCCCGCATGATTGCACCGGTCCAGTCGGCTACGCTGCTGCCGTGCACACGTCCTTCAGCCAGCCGAATACGCTGATCCAGGAATCTGTCCGCGCCTTCTACACCGGCTGGTACCGCGAACTCGTGACCGAAGTGCCGGAGATCGAGGATGGTCACGTCCTGCCGATGGAAGGTCCGGGCCTCGGAACCGAACTGCAGCCGGCCGTCTACGAGCGATCTGATCTGACCGTACGCAAATCGGAGTTGACCTGATGCCAGCCACCCCGAAGCCCCCTCTTTTCGATCTCTCCGGACGGACCGCCCTCGTGACCGGCTCGTCGCGCGGGCTGGGCCGGGCCATCGCCGAGGGCCTTGGCGATGCCGGCGCGCGGCTCGTCGTGAACGGCCGCGACCCGGACAGTCTGGCCGCAGTCGCGGCCGAGATGCGCGAGGCCGGCTATGACGTGCGCGAGGCGTCGTTCGACGTCGCGCGTGAAGACGCGGTCGAAGCAGCCTTCGCGGCCTTCGACGCCGACATGATCGAGATCGATATCCTCGTAAATAATGCCGGCATCCAGCACCGCCAGCCTATGGTGGAGCTTCGTCTCGCCGACTGGCAGCGCGTGATCGACACGAACCTGACGAGCGCGTTCCTCGTCGGACGGGAGGCCGCGAAGCGGATGATTGGCCGTGGCTACGGCAAGGTGATCAATATCGGGTCCCTCACCAGCGAACTCGCGCGTGCGACGGTCATTCCCTACACTGTCGCCAAGGGCGGCATCCGTCTGCTGACCAAAGGCATGGCAGCCGAATGGGCCGGCGCCGGAATTCAGGCCAACGCGATCGGGCCGGGCTACATGCTGACTGACATGAACGAGGCTCTCGTCAACGACCCGACCTTCGACGCTTGGGTGAAGGGGCGCACGCCCGCAGGTCGATGGGGGGCGCCGGATGAACTCGTCGGCACCGCCGTGTTCCTTGCCTCAGACGCTTCGAACTACGTCAACGGCCAGATGATCTATGTCGACGGTGGCATGCTCTCGGTGCTCTGACGAATGTCGTGAGGCCGGCCGTCGTGAGCGGCCGGCCGCATCCAGACGGCAAGACGTTTTCGCTTAGCGGTATCGCCATATCGTACGTGATCTGGCGCACTATCCTCGCGGCGCTCGCCATCCTGCAGCCCGGGCCTCGGCTTCTGAGCAGAACCATCGCTCGCCGCGACCTGTGTCGATCCGGGTGCGGTCGTACCAGCGGGAGCCGGGGACATGGTAAATGCGCCCCGATCCTGAAATGTTACCCTTGATCGCGCAGTTGCGGCTGTTCGCGACAGTCGACGGGGCAGAAGCCCTCGCGGCTGGAGCAGCGGTCGACATCAGGCGCTGCCCGCGTCGGTAGTCCCAAGGCGACGTATGCGCGCCCTGCCAGATGCCACGCCCGTCCGCCTGTGCCTTGTTCTCCACTCCAACGTAGGCCGTGGAGTAGCGCCTGTAGGCCAATGCCCAGCCCGCTGCGACCATCCGCTCGTTCAGGCTGCCGACGCCATCTTTGGCCGGTACGCCGCCGCGTCGGCATGCTTCCCAGGCTCAATGCCCCCATGGCCATCGCCCTTCACCTCCCGGTTACCTACCAGATGGGAGCCGTCCCCTCAATCAGCCTCCTGCTCGCCATCTTCGTAGGCGGAATCACCGGTGGCTGCATCTCGGCCATCCTTCTGCGCATCCCCGGGACGCCGAACTCCGTGGCGACGATCAAGGACGGCTATGCGACGACGCGCAATGGTCAGGCGGCGCGCGCGCTCGGCCTCGCCATCACCGCGTCGGTTTTCGGGACCATCTTCAGCGGCGTCATCCTGATCGCCTTCGCGCCCATGCTGTCGAGTTTCGCTCTACGCTTCCACTTCCCCGAATACGTCGCGGCCTTCCTGTTCGCGCTGACCGCGGTGCCTGCCGTCAGCGGCGAAAACCTCCTCAAGGGTATGATCGCCGCCCTCATTGGCACCCTGGCCGCCACGGCGGGCATCTCGACCATCGACGGGCTTCCCCGGTTCGACTTCGGCTCTGCCGAGATGCTCTCGGGTTTCCCGCTGGTGCCTGCTCTCGTCGGCCTCTTCGCTGTTTCGCAGGTCATGCGCGACGCCCTCGGTGGCGGGTCGGGGCCCGAGGTGCCCCGGCAGCGGATCGGCTGGCGCGCCACGCTGCCACCCTTCGGCAAGCTCCTCCGCCACCTTCCCAACGCGACCCGGTCCGCGGCGATCGAGACGACGGTGGGAATTTTGCCGGCGGTCGGCGGCGGACCGGCCGGGCTCATTGCCTACGCGCAAGCCCGCGACGCTTCACGCTAACCCGAGACCTTCGGCAAGGGCGCCGAGGGCGCCGAGGGCGGGTTGGTCACCGCCGAGGCCGCGAACAACGCCACCGTAAGGGGCGCGCTGATCACCGCCCTGACGCTCGGCATCCCCGGCGACACAGTAACCGCCGTCCTGATCGGCGCGCTGACGATCCAGGGGGTCCAACCGGGGCCGTTGATGTTCACCAATGCGCCCGAGGTCGTCTACGCGATCTACGCTTCGGTTATCATCGCCAGCGTAATGATGTTCGCCTTCATGTTGGGGGCAACCAACGTCCTTGTCCGGCTCCTAGACGTGCCGAAGCCTGTGCTCCTGCCGAGCCTCTTCGTGATCGCCTCCGTCGGGATCTACTCGCTCAACGGCCGGATGTTCGAGGTCTGGATAATGTGCGGCTTCGGCCTTCTGGGATACACGCTGGAGCATTATCGCTACCCGCTCGCCCCCGTGATCTTGGGCTTTCTCCTTGGACCGCCGCTCGAGGCCAACCTGCGCCAGATGCTAGGCCAGTACGAAAGCCTCATGCCGCTCGTGACCAGGCCGATTCCGCTTGTTCTGCTGGCTGGCGCTGCGGTCTTCGTCTTCGTGTCGCTTCGATCCCGACGAAGAACAAGATCGGCGCAAAGGTAGTTATAAGAAATAACTGAACTGGCCTCCTATTAATGACCGATTTTCGGGCGCTGAACGGGGTCGTACGTCTATTGAATGGCATTCCGCATCACGGTAGTGGCTCGAGCCACTACCGGTCCAGAGGGGCGTTGTTGCAGAACTCATGCCTGAGGCATGACTTTCCCTTACCCCGCTGACGTTATGCCAACCGAACGATCTCGGCAGTGCCGAGGGCATTGAATCGGTTCATGAGGGCGATGCGAATGTGGATTTCTGCAGTCTAGCGGTCGGGGTCCCGTGCGGCGATGCGTTCGCCGAATGCCTTGACGCCTCGCATCTTCGCCTCGACGCGGCTTCGGGCGTGGTATCCGGTCCAGTGCTTCCAGAATGCGCGACCGTAGCGTTTCGTGGCGCGCGGCGTCTCGTTCCGAGCCTTCGCCGCCGGGCAGTCTTCCTTCCAGGCGCGCCCATTCTTCCGGATCGGGATTATTGGGATGGCCTGCCGTTCGGTAATGGCCGCGTGGCAACGGCGCGTGTCGTAGGCACCATCGGCCGTTACAGTGCCGATCCGCTCGTCCTCAGGGCTCTGACCGAGTAGCTCGGGCAGGATCGGGCTGTCACCGTCGCTGCTGGGGGTGAACTCTACCGCCCGGATGTCCGAGGTCGCTGTATCCGTGGCGAGATGGATCTTGCGCCATTGGCGGCGGCCCTGAACGCCGTGCTTGCGGGCTTGCCACTCTCCATCGCCCAGGAACTTGATGCCAGTGCTGTCCACCAGGAGGTTCAAGGGGGCCGTCGATACGGCGGTAAGGGATCTGCACGGCCAAGGTCTTTTGCCTGCGGCACAGGGTGCTGAAGTCTGGGACGGACCAGTCCAATCCCGCCAGCCGCAGTAGGCTGGCCACCATGCCCGCGGTCTGCCGCAGAGGCAGCTTGAAGAGCACCTTGACCCGGTTTAGATAGTCCCGACGATATCTTCGGCGGCTGCGGTGCGTTCACTGCTCTGGAGGCTATCCATGCCCGCTGCCGGACTGGTCCTCAACGGCTGCGGAAGCCCATTTAAGCATCCCCTTCCGACGCTTCAGCGGTTGCATGGGCGTTGTTGCGCAAAGATGCGAGGGATTCAGGTGATTAATCCTGACGGTTAGATCAGGCGCATGCCGAATTCTTCT
>NZ_CANLTR010000060.1 GCF_947494055.1 uncultured Jannaschia sp.
TTGAAATGCCGCGCCGCCTGCCGCCGGCTCATGCCCTCCGCACAGGCCAGCCGAACCTTCCGATACAAGTCCACGGTAAAAATCCTCCCGCCCTCCCTGCCACCAGAAAGGGCAAAAGTGGCCGACTTTTACGCCGCCCGCAGCAGGCTCATCCCGCCGCTCCCGTGGCCGACTTTTCCACCGCCGTTCTCAGTCGAGAGCAAGAGGGGCGAACCGGCGGACGAGCGACTACCTCACGGGGGTCACGCACCGCTTCGCGATGTCGCACGGGCGTCTCAGTTCGACCGGCGATCCGATCGTGCGGATGCACCATCCAACGCTGCGCGAGGCGGTCGATCTGGTCCGCGTCTGCCCGCATCTGGGGCTCGCGGGGGACAGGTGGCGGGGGTCGTGCAGGTAGCGCGGGGCGGGGACGTCATGTGAAGCTGCCGTTCGCTGCGCGATGTTGGAAGGTCAGCTCTGCGGGACTTTGCGGGCTTTCGCTGCGCGATGTATGAAGGTCCGGTTCAGCCGGATATACTTACAAAACTGTTCCAACTGTCAGCAGCGCGGTTTGCTTACCGATCAGCCATTGGGATAAACAAGCAATATGACCGTTCGAGACCTAGATGACGCCCGCCCGCGACGCGGGCGGCCCCCGGCACAGGAAGCCGGTCAAGCTGAAGAGCGCATCCTTGAAACGGCGACAACCCTGTTTCTCGCCGATGGCTTTGGCCGGACGACGCTCGATGCCGTTTCAAGTAAATCGGGCACCGGCAAATCCGCAGTATACCGTCGATACCCGGACAAGGAGGCGCTGTTTGCCGCCGTGGTGCATCGGTCGATCCAGGCGATGTTCGCCCCGCCGAAGGTGGCTCCGGCATCGGACCGGATGCAGGATCGGCTTCGCTCGGCCGGAATCGCACTGGTCGAAAACCTGCTGGAGCCACGGTGCATCGCCCTGATGCGCATCACGGCCGCCGAGGCGGAGAACTTTCCCGGCCTGGCCGAGATGGCCTATCGGACAAGCTTCGACGGATCGGTGCGATATGTGACAGCGGCGCTCGCACGCGATGCACCAAGTGAGAAACTGAGGCGTGCCGCGGAACGGTTTATCGAAATTGCAGTCCAGCCCCTGTCGTTTCAGGCCATTTTCGGCCACTCCCCTGCTGTCCTGCGCGACAGGGCCGAAGCGGATATTGAGGACGCCATCTTGCTTCTCGGAACCAAGGGCCTGCTTGCCGACCCGGATCGTCCGGGTTGAGGGAACGATCCGGCCCGGTTGCCGTTCTCCCTGTAATGGACTATATCGTCCATTAACTTGGAAACGCGAGACGACCGGAGGCTTCATGACCGAGGCAATCACCACCGACGACATCAGAACCTACTATATTGGGGCCCTGCATGCCCTGCGCTCCGCCAGCGAACAGGGCGAGGCGGCGGCGAACCATCTGAGGGACAAGGCACGGACCGAAGCAGTGCAGTCCGCCATCCAGGACTACGGAACGACAGCGAAAGCGCACAGCGACCGGATTGCGTCACTGCTCGACGCACTCGGCGAAGCGCCCAACGACTTCACGGACCGTATCATGAAAGGCATCGGAAACGGCACGCAGGAGATGATGCGCGCGGCACCTGAAGGACCGGCGATCGATCTGGCGGTGCTCTCGGGCGGCCGCACCGGTGTGCAATATTTGCGTGATGGCTTCGCCAGCCAACCGGTGACGTGCAGATCGATTGGTCTGGATGATCAGGCGGAGGTCTGGGCCGGGATGGCCGATGAGTGGCGGGAACTGAAAGATCGCATGAACGCGGTTTCGGCCGGGCTGTTGGACCGGGCAACGTCGGGACAGTCTGACGCGGCCTGATGGCCTCCAGGAGACTCCGATGATCGCGTGGCCTCATAAGGGCCACGCGATCATTATTGCGACGGGAAAGACAGAATGACAGCGGTCGCCGAAACCGAAAAAGATGACCGCAGCCTCTCCGATGAGAACAAGCACCGGCTGGTTCTGATCTATGGGGTCCTCGGCCGAACGTATCCAACCTTCGAGGAGACCGACGATCCATGGACGGCGAACGGTCTATCCGCGACGCCGTTTCACACGCTCGTCTCGACCTGCCTGTCCACCATGACGGTGACTGCCCGCGTGGTGAAGGCCTGCGTGCCGCTTTACGAAAAGGTGTCGAGCTTCGAAGACCTGGCCAGCCTCGGCGATGACGAGTTGCGAGAAATCATCAGACCGGTCGCACACTACAATCGCAAGACCGATCTGGTGAAGCGCATGGCGCGTCAGATCATCGACGAGCATGGCGGAGAAATCCCCCGGAACCGCGATGAGCTGATGGAACTGCCCGGCGTCGGTCGAAAGGTCGCCGACATCATGATGAACTTCGAGTTCTCGGAAGACAGCATCGCCGTCGATACCCATGTCCTGCGTGTTCTCAATCGCCTCGGCATCGTGAACACGACCTCAAGCGACAAGGCGGCCGACATCATCAACATTGAAACGCCGCCCCGCTTCAAACGCCATGCGCACGAATGCTTAATTCAGCATGGGATGAAGATCTGCGTGTCACGCCGCCCCAAATGCGACGACTGCCGCGTGACCCAGCACTGCGACTACTACGCGGAACACGAATGCACCTGACACGATGCGGACGTTGTTGCTTGCAAGTAGGGCCGCACTTTTCGGCTGTAAGGCAGCAAGGACACCAACGATGATCGATCCTCGCACGTTTGAATTCCTGTCTGGTTTGAAAACGAACAACACCAAGGAATGGTTCACGGACCATCGCGCTGACTATGAGGATGCGAAAGCCAATCTGGTCGAGGTCGCGGCAAAGCTGACGGTAGAGGTTGCCCGTTTTGACGAGGCGATTCGCCAGACAGGATTTGACCCGGCGATGGCCGTGACGCGGATGAACCGCGACATGCGATTTACCAAGGACAAGACGCCTTACAAGACCGATTTCTTTGTCATGGTCAGAACGAGCCCGCATTTTCAGCGGATCGCGGGCTATTCCATCCACATCGAACCCGGCGGCAGCTACGCAAGTGCCGGGATCTTCCGCACAGAGCGTGGCCCACTGTCCAAGATCCGCGACCGGATTTCGGGTCGCTTTGCGGAGTGGAAAGCCATCGTCGAAAGCCCAGAGGTCCGGCGCATGTTTCCGGACGGTTTCATCGCCCCGAACGTGTTGAAGAACGGGCCGAAGGGTTATGACAAGGACGACCCCGCGATTGAATACCTCAAGCTGGAAGGGTTCAGCCTTAACCACCGCATGACCGATGCGGAGATGTCCGCAGACGGCGCGCTGTCGGAGTGGGTCAGCGCTCATCGGACGGCCAGCCCGCTGGTGGAGTTCATCAACAAGGCCGTCGTGGGGTAACTTTCTTGAACATCCCCCATCCCCCCATTCCGCGCGGCAAGATGCTGGTCCTCCTCGCGGAAGACCTGCGCCTCGAAGACAATCTTGCATTCGCCATAGCGTCGGACACGGGCCGCGACGGGTTCGCCGTTCTGCGCGTTCAGCCAGAGGCGCGGGGACGCCCCACGCGCACCCGGCATCGGCATGAGATCGAAGACGCGGCCGAAGCGCGCATCGGCGAGGAACTGCGGCACAGCAGGATGCCCTTCGAGGTTTTGCGGCCCCACGACGACACATCGCTCGTGACGGCTTGCCGCCGATTGGGATGCACGTCTGTCATTCGCAATGCCGCTGATGGGATGGCGGCAGAGAACGCCCATCGGGTCGGATGGGAGCAGGAGCTGCACTCCGCACACATCCCTTTCCTGACGGTCAATGGTGAGATGATCCGCCGCGTTGGTCCTGGCGGCGCCAAACCGGACCAGCCATTTCTATCTGACGACCAGGCTGTCGCGCAGGAAAAATTGTCCGACGATCATCCTATCCGGCTTCTGCGGGACTTCTTGCGGGTTCTGCCCGAACGAAACTACCTCGCCGACATGTGGATCCCTGGCCGCGACCGGGTCAGCTCCAGCCAGCTGTCGACCCATTTTGCCGCCGGAACGCTCTCAAGCCACCGTGCGGAATGGGAAACCGCAAAGGCGGAAAAGCTCTGGCACGCTGCAAATCCTGAGAGGTCACGTTCAACCGAAGGGACGTCTTTCCGGCACTTCCGTAGCAGGATCGCCATGAGAACCGGCTTCCTGACCACGTTCTCCCGGTATAAGGACAAGCCATCTCGCGCTTCCTTGACGCCTGCGCAAAGCGAACGGCTCAGCGCCTGGCGGTCCGGAAATACTGGTATTCCGATGCCTGACGCCGCCATGCGGGAACTGAGCGCGACAGGCTGGATCAACTTCCGGCTGCGACAGCTGGTTACCTCATATGGTATTCAGCTGCTCCAGCTGCCCGCCGTAGAGGTCGGCGCAGCTCTGGCCGAACTGTTCGACGACTATGAGCCCGGCATCACATGGCCGCAGGTGGCGCTGAACGATGGCACATTGATGCAGGAGCGGGGTCCGCGGATCCTCAATCCTGTCAAGCAAGGCAACGATCTTGATCCATCCGAGGCGTATATCAGGCATTGGTTTCCCGAACTGGACTCCGTTCCGGCTGGCTTCGGGCACGAGCCGTGGCTCTGGTTCGACAATCCGTTGCCTGCTCCGTTGATCAATCACAAAGCGGCATTCCGCGACGCGCGCGCCAGATGGGGCAAACGTGACCAAGTGTTCATGTCACGCGATGATGTCCTGCGCACGCACGGTTTGTCCTGAAATCTTCTGCGTTCACCGCACATTTTAACACGAACCGCGGGAATCGACTTGAGCAAACACGACTTTCCGCCCTCTACGTCGAACATGCCGCAACTGCGTATGGCAGAAAATCACCATCGCTTGCGGCAATCCGGACAGAATCCTCTGGTCAGAATGGGATGGTCGAATAGGGTCGTTTTTTCACTGATGGCGCGACGTCCGAAATCACTCAATATTCTTGTGCCACAAACCCTTGGCAAAACTCCGCTTGGTTTTGGCAGGTTTTGTTGGCCACCTCCCGAAAACCGGACGTTCGTGCGAAGCGCAGCATCAGTTAAAGTGGGCTCGAACCGGTCCTTCGCCGCGCGCTGCCCGAACGACCGCTATCGGCTTAGCCGAGGTTTTCTCACCCTACCGCAAACGACACGACAAACTTAAACCCATTCTAGACCGCTCCAAATCGAACAATTGAAGACAGCCTTCGGCTTACCGGTAGATTGCCGTCCAGCGCTTGTTCCAGTTGCTCTCCACATGGGCATGCGCAATCGAGCCCGGTGTCGCGAGGCCGAAAATCTGAGACCCCTCACGCCAAAGTAGACGTTCTCCCTCGAGGCGCGCGAGCGCGTCCCGTACCGCTAAGGGATCGGCGTCGAACGTCTCGGCCGACGCCACGATCGCCTCGATCGTCACGGGCTTCTCGTCGCAAAGGCGATACACCCGGCTTTCCAGATTGGGTAGCGTATAGGTCCGCGGTCCGAGATGACGGGTATCGGTCACCTCCAGCCGGTCACCCAAATCGTCGACCGTCAGCAGGACCGATCGCTCCCGGTGCAGCTTTTTCCAGTGGTTTATCTGCCGGACCACCTTGCCATAGACGGCTGCCATCTCAGGCGTGAAATCGAAATAGCGCTCGAAATAATAAGCATAATCGTCGAGCAAGAATCCAGATTGTTCTAGGATGTCCTCGCTGAAAAGGACGTCGTAACTCGCATGATGTACGGGCTTGTCGCGGCACCCAAATGCGGACGCGTTCTCATGCATCGGCGCGAAGCGGGTGATGATCGCTTCCGTCCGGCTGACGGGGGGCGTGAAATGGTAAAGGAGCGGAAGCCTTTCGACCATTTCCTCGTAATCCGACAGGGTCTCTCCAGGTATTCCATAAAGGAAGTTGTAGTGGACGATGACGCGTTCGAGGAAGCCGTATTTCAAAAGCGCCACGTTTTGAATGCCGCTCACGCCCTTGTCCATCAATTTCAGGACGTTCGTCGAGAAGGATTCTATTCCGGGCTGGACTTCGAAGAAACCAGCTTTGGCCATTTCGGTCATCCGCTGGCCACTCTGGTTTGCCTTGATCTCGCATTTGAGCCGGAACTTCGGGTCAATGCCCGAAAGTTCCGGCATCAGCGTCTTGAAGTAAGTCTGCGGAAGAATGTAGTCGGAAAAGCGATAGGCAGCGTCACCGTATCTCTCACGCATGCCGTGCAGCATGCGCGTTACTTTCTCTCCGGACTTGTTTCGAAACTTGAGCGTTTCCTCGTCGATTCCGCAAAAGACGCAATGTTTGTGCTGTCCCCACCAACAGCCGCGGGAACTTTCGACAGGGTAGGTGTCGAAGGAAATCTCGATCTCATGGTCATTCTTTAGGCGCGCCAGGTCGGCCAGCCAGTCGTGGTAGTCCGGGTCCGGACTTGCCTCTAACATGAAGCTTTGCTGGGGACGCGGATCGGCATTCCGGACGAGGAGGCCGTGGATGTCCCGGAGATCGACGCGACCGACCGACGCCGCCGCCAGATCGAGGATGACCTTCTTGCCGTCGCCTTGCGCTACCCCATCGATCCATTCGAAGGATTCGAGCACGGTGCGGCCCGGCGGACCCTGCACCGCATACCCCCCTAGGACGACCATCGTTTGCGGCGACCGATGCTTGATGATCCGAGCCAGTGCGACCGACGCGAGGGTCTGGTCGAACATGCAGGTGAACCCGACGAGGGTCGGATCGTTCTCGAGCACCCTGTCGCAGCAGGCATTGAGGTATTCCGGCGCGACCTCGTCCCGAAACCTCAGAAGCATGTCCATGAGGGACGGTACCGTCTTGTACTGAAAGGCGGGCCGATCCTGTGCGGCATGCACGAAACATCGATCGATCAGGCGTTGTCGTTGCCTCTCGTCGAGGCCGGGCGAGATCTCCCCGGTGAACACGAACTCGTTCAGTCCCCAGAACTCGGCGACCGCGGTATAGGTCGGGTAGGTGACGAAGCGAAGGAGATCGCTGCTCGCGTGGATTGCCCGGCAGGCAATGTCATGCCGGCGCATTTGCGCGGTGAGGATGCCGAGCGCGAGGGACGGCTCCACGGCCGGGGCCCACGGCATGCTGACCAAGGTAACGACAGGGTCCATGACGACTACCATGCCCGGACTTACAGCTTCCGCCGGACGCCGGCGGACTGGTCAAGGACGAAGCCCTCCTGCGGAGCGCCCGCGGCGACCGCGATGACCACCGCCACCGCAATTACCGCCTCGACAGGACCTTCGACGGTTCCGGGATCGACGAGCTGCGTCCGGATACGATCGACCGCCGAGAGCGCGTCGTCGCTTACCCTAAGCCCGAGGCGCTCTATCGCCTCTTTGGGTGCGTCCGCGAGAAGGCGAACGTACCGACCGTCCTCGACGACCTTATTGTAGATATCGAGCGCTTCGTTTCGTGTCTCTTCCGGTATGTCGGAGAGACCACTGAAATCTTCCCTGTTCATTTCCACGTAGCGCTTCTCGATTTCGGGAAGCGATCGGATCAATATATCGCTTCGATCGAAATAGGAGCGTCTGGCTTCTTTTCCGAGCGCGTATTCGAAGGTAAGATTTGCAGGTAACATCAGCCATCCCCTAACCTTGAGGGTTCAACTAACTCATATGCAAAGGTACTCCCCTTTTTAAATCTGTCAATCGTATTCGTTGACTTTTAGACTGTGAGTTCACTTGTCGGAGACCGTTTACTTCTGACGATATTGCCTGAAGTGCCGCTTTCGGCGTAAAATGGCCGTCAGGTCGTATTCTGTCCAACGCTTCCTGAAAACGACCTTACTTCTTCGAATACTACGGTGATAAATTAGATGGGTCGCATGGGCAGGGAGATTTTCATGCGGCGTCTTTGTACTTTCTGCGAAATTTACAGCAGGGGCATCCGTGGTCACCGCTAAACCATGACGTTCAGTAGGGGTATATGTACGGTCAGGTAATCGACCGCTGACGGAATGCGATAATGGACCTTTATCGACAAGGATGCTGGCATAAGGGCCGGATTGGACATTGGCCAATCGTTGTCGAACCATGCCATCTGAAAGTCCGCAGCCATTTGGAAGCAAGCGGACTTGCAAGCTGATGCACTAGGCTTGGCGTCCGCGCTTCGGATACACATGCGCGACGCAGTGAATGGCGCCTTTCTCCATGACCGGAGTTGATCCGCTTTCGTGGGCACTCCGAGACTTCATCCGGAGGACCCACGATGTGCGGCTACCGCCCCGCCTGCGGAAAGGTTGGGTTCACGACTGTACTCCCGATCACTGTTCGAAGCGTACGAAGGTCGACAGGCTTCTGCAGGAACGGCGATCCGAGCTTCGCAAAGGTCTTCTCCCGGTATCCTTCCGAAGAATAACCGGACATAAGAATGACGCGGATATCGGGAAAACGCTGACGGATGCGGACCGCCAGATGATGACCCTGCATCTCGCCAGGCATGACGATGTCGGTCAGTACGACGTCGGGCAGCGGGCCGTCCTCGAGCGCCCGCAATGCCTCGACGGCGTCGCGCGCAAGGCGCACGTCGTGTCCGTCCAGTTCGAGCTGGTTCACCATGACCCGAGCCAGGGCCATGTCGTCGTCCACGACCAGGATCTTGTGACGCCACGCTGGCGCCTTCCTGCCCGCCTTGATCCCCTCCCCTTCGGCACGGGGGGCGCCTGAATAGACGGGGAAAGCCATGGTGACGGTGGTCCCATTCCCTTCGGTCGAGTCGATCCGCAACCCTCCTTTGGATTGCCGGCAGAACCCCGCGGCGGTGGACAGGCCTAGTCCGGTTCCCATGCCGACACTTTTAGTAGTGAAGAAGGGTTCGGTGGCTTGGGCAGCAATCTCGGGCGACATCCCGATCCCGTCGTCCTCGAAGCGAACCGTGACGTAGCACCCTGGTGGTAGGGTCTCCGCGTCCTGAAACCCGGATACAACAGCACCTTCCAACCGCTCGGTCCGGGTGACGACCTGGATCGAACCGCCGTTCGGCAGGGCGTCGCGCGCGTTGATGAGGACGTTCAGCGCCGCCTGCTGAAAGGCGTCGGGGTCGAGCTGTACTTGGGTGCGGCTCTTGTCGACCTCCTTCCGGATAGCGATGTTGGCGGGACAGAGCCGCCGGAACATCGTCAGAGCCGAGGCGATCTCCTCTTCGAGTACGAGCGGGATCGGGCAGAGCCGCGACTTGCGCCCGTAGGCCAGAAGCTGGCGGGTCAGCGCGGCCGCCCGGTTCGAGGCTTTGATCGCCTCCTCCACGTAGCCTTGATGGGTATTCTTGTCGGGATCCTCGTGGAGAAGCTGAAGATTGCCAAGAATGACGTTCAGGGTGTTGTTGAAATCGTGCGCGACCCCGCCCACGAGCGTGCCCAGAGCCGCGATCTTGTCGGATCGGGCTGCGGCCAGCTCTATCTTCTGGCGTCGTCTCTCGCTCTGCAGGTAGGCCGCTTCCGCCTCCGTGCTGCGCCGCTCCGCCCGGTTGGTCATGGCAGCGAAGCCCAACACGGCCGCCGCCGTGGAGGCGATGACGAGAAAGGTCAGAACAGCAAGGCGGAACTCCGCCGTGATCAGGTTCCGTTCCACGGCCTTCGTCGCAACCAGGGACAGGATCAGCGGCCCCATGATCGCGACAGGCAGAACCCGGCGCGCCATGACGCTGCCTGGCTCGCCTTCGAACAGGATCGCGATCCAACCGCATTGAGGCGCCATTAGCAGCAGTGCAAGAAACACGGTGGCGTAGCCGAGCGCTGTGTGCAGAGCCATCTGCGTATAGAGCGGGTTGTCGTAGAGGGCCGAAGACCCCAAAAGATAACCGATCAGCGGAACCATCGTAATGATCAATCCGATCGTGTCCGATACGATCGGCGCCCGGTCCTGGCCGTTCGTGCGAAGCGCCAGGCTTGCACTAAGCAGGAGTGCACTTGCGATATTTGCGAGGGACATTCCGTCCCCGTGGCGCAATGTCTCCGGGGTCAGTCCGGCCGTCTGTTCGAGCACGATCACGCCACCCAGGATCACGGTCGCCGCAATCGGTTGCCAGCGTGGCCAGCGCCGATGAAGTGCGAGAGCACCGAACCCTCCCGTCGCCAATGTCAGGGCGGTGGCCGGGACCATTGCCGGATAGTGAGGCGCAATCCGTCGAACAGCGTCGACGTCGAAGGCCCAGCCGAAAACGAGCACGCAACACGCGCCAACCATCGCTACAGCTGAAAAGATCGTTCCGAACCAACGCGAGGCTGTCCGATCTCGACCAGGAACCACCGGTATGCAAGGCATCGAAATCTACCCTACGATCTCCGCAACGCAAGGTTGTGGCATAGCCATACTAAGAGTTCGGACTTTGTCCATACGTCTGGATGAACGTGAGGGCGTTGAAGACAAGGTCTGTGCCTCGCGAACAGGCGGCACCTCAACCCTGTCGGACGCATCTACTACTCCACCTCCACGATGATCTGCGTGCCGACCTCATTTGCGCAGGAGACCGGCCTCGTCCGAAAGGACGCGGGATGAAACCCGTTCTCGAGACTGCCCGAAACCGAACGGTTTTGAACGTCCGCCGGGAACAGTGTTCAAAAGCCTGCAGTAAACTCTTATGAGCATGTTCAAAACGAACGGGGGATTTCGCCACCGTGGCCCGCACCTTTGCCTACCTTCGCGTCTCGACTGCTGGACAGACGACCGAGACCCAGAAGCAGCAAATCGCGACCGCCGGGATCGAGGTCGAAGACTACCGCATCATGGCCGAGACGATCTCGGGCAGCGTCGAGGCGATGAAGCGTCCAGGCTTCGCGCGGCTCGTCGACCGGCTCGAGCCCGGCGATTTGCTGGTGGTCACGAAGATGGACCGGCTCGGGCGCAACGCGATCGATGTGATTTCCACCATCGAGCGGCTAGGCGAGATGTCGGTGCGGGTGAAGAGCCTCGACCTGGGCGACGCGGACCTGACCAGCGCCGCGGGCCGGATGGTGACGCATATCCTGAACGTCGTCGCGCAGTTCGAGCGGGACCTGATCCGGGAGCGGACGCAGGCCGGCGTCGATCGGGCCCGCGCGCAGGGCAAGCGGCTTGGCCGACCGCCGGTCCTCGACCCGGAGCGGCGGGCCGAGATCGAGGCGGCGTTGAAAAAGGGCGAGGTGATCGCTGCCTTGGCGCGACGGTTCGGCACCAGCCGAATGACCGTTCAGCGCATCCGCGACCGCCGTGGTAAGGTAAACGCACCGGCCGAGGAGACCTAAGCCACCTGCAACCTGTACGCGCTGACGAAGGGCCAAGCCGCGATCCCGAGATCGCCGGGGTGCAGAGGGCCGCGAGCTCGCCATGATGCGATGGGGGACGCCGTCGCCCGCCTTCGCGCTGAAGAACCGCAAGACCGATCCAGGCATGACGAACATCCGCAACACGAAGTCGCCGCATTGGCGCCGCCCGAGTATCGCTGCCTCGTGCCGCTGACGAACTTTTCCAAGTACGAGTCCACCGAAGACGGCAAGGCTCCCGTCTGGTTCGCCCTCGAGGAGAGCCGCCCGCTCATGTTCTTCCCCGAGCTCTGGACCGAATGGACGTCGGTTCGGAAGATGAAGGAGGGCGAGACGACGAACGATCTCTACGGATCCCTGACGACGACCCCGAACGACGTGGTCGCCGAGATCCATCCAAAGGCGATGCCGGTGATCCTGACGGAGAGGGACGAGCTGGATGTCTGGATGCGTGCACCTGTGGAGGAGGCCTTGGAGTCACAGCGGCCATTACCGGACGGGGTGCTCAAGATCGTGGCGCGTGGGGATCGGTCAGAGGGCCCGGCGGACGTCTGAGCGTCAGGCCTTGAACCTGACATGCGGAGCCCGATCAACGAAAGCGGCGAGTGATTAGCGCTTCTGAAGGTCCGCTTCCGATCCAGAAGAGTGCTTGGGACCTGTATGGATGGCCCCTTGGCATGTATGGATGGCCCCTTGGCAAGAGCTTTGTTTGATCCGGCATATGGTCGGTCGCGGCCATGTATACGGCGTCTGAGATGCAGCGATTTTACAGCTGCGCGCCCTGATGAAGTCAGCCGGCGGTCGGGTCCCGATCAATGGCGCGCGCTCGGAGGCGCTTCGGTCCAAACTGGGTGTCCCGTTCTGCATGTTACCGTCTCTATGCCATCACCTCACGCTGCGCCTCACCATCTCTGGGCCTGCCGGTCCAAGACCGGCGCGGCTGGTCTCTTGGGTCTCAGGCTGGGGCGGCTCGGTAGCTCCCGCCACGGGCAATCAGTGCCCAGATCGTCCGGGCCATGCGGTTGGCCAGCGCGACAGCGACCACCTTCACGGGCTTGCGGACGAGCATCCGGTCGAGCCAGTCCGGTGCCTGGCCTGATGCAACCTCTCGACGTCCTCGCCGCGCGCTGATCTGGGCCATTGCGCCGAGGTAGAGCAACCTTCGCAGGTATCGATTGCCTGCCTTGGAGATCCGCCCAAGCCTCTCTTTCCCGCCACTGGAATGGGCTTTCGGCGTCAGGCCGAGCCATGCCGCGTAATCGCGTGCGCTGCGGAAGGCGGCCACGTCGGGGGTGGTGGCCGCAAACGCGCTGGAGGAGATCGTGCCCACTCCGGGCACCGTCGCCAGTCGGCGCGCCAGCGCGTCTTCGCCCTGCATCTCGCCGATCCGCGCGGTGACATCTTCGATCCGAGCCTGTGTGTCGCGCAGCTGATCGGACAGCATATCCAGGGCCGGGCGCGCTGCATTGGGCATGTCGCAGGCGGCGTCGAGAAGGCGATCGACGTTGTGGATGCCTTTCGCCACGACGACCCCGAACTCGCCCAGGTGCGCGCGGATCGTGTTTACGATCTGCGTCCGCTGCCGGACCAAGAAGTCCCTTGCCTTGTGATCGAGCAGGGCTGCCTGCCGCTCCGCTAACTTCACCGGCACAAAGCGCATCGTCGGGCGCGTCACCGCTTCGCAAATGGCTTCGGCATCGGCGGCATCGGTTTTACCCCGCTTCACGTAAGGCTTCACATAAGCGGGCGGCATAAGACGGACTTCATGGCCAAGGCCTGCCAGCTCCCGCGCCCAGTGATGGGCCCCGGCGCAGGCTTCCATGCCTACAAGGCAAGGGCTAAGCCGGGTAAAGAACACCAGAACCTGCGACCGACGCAACTGACGGCGGCAGACAATCGTGCCCTCCGCGTCCACTCCGTGAACTTGGAAGACATTTTTGGCCAGATCGAGGCCGACGGTGGTAGGTTGGTCCATGGATGGCTCCCCTCAGGTGCGTGCTTCACAGACCCACCTTGGCACAACGCGATGCCGCTGGCGGGGCCATCCACACCATCAATGGCAGATGGAATGGTGGCCGCAGATAACCGAACCGGCTTCACGAATTCCAAAGCTTGATGGGCCATCCTGAGGGCAGATGTCGGTCCGACGAAGATACAAGCCCCGGGGAAACGTCGTTCCCATGAGACCGCGCCAGCGGCGGCGGCACGCTGTGCCTCGCAAATCGTCCGGCTTGATACCTGCCGCACTTTTGTTCGCGGCTGTGACGGTCGGTGTCGCTTTCAACCTCGACGATCTGGTCTCGGGTTTACGGCAGGCATCCTGGGGGCCCAAGACGCTCGGACCAGAAGCAAGCTATCAGGATGGCCGTGCCTTGCGGGGTCAGGTCAGCCATGTGCGGGATGGTGATACTGTCGAGGTGGCCGGTATTCCTGTTCGTATCGCTAATCTGGATTGCGATGAACGAGGCACGGCTTCGGGTGAGCGTGCAATGGTCCGGATGCGGCAGCTTGCCAGCACAGGGCCGTTCGCTTGCCGTCTCGAAGGCCGCATGTCCTATGATCGACAAGTGGGCGTCTGTGCGCTCTCTGACGGATAGTGTCCCACCCTGTGGTGTAGGAGGCCGCGCGCGGAGCCTTTGGCTCGGCGCAGCGTGCGGCCGGGCTGGT
>NZ_CANLTR010000061.1 GCF_947494055.1 uncultured Jannaschia sp.
CACCACCGGCCGCGCGCTACGCTACACCGAGGGCTCCGCGCGCGGCCTCCTACACCACCAGCCGGGGCACTACCGGTATGGATATGCCGCGCAGCTATGCAGCCGGGCTCGCTATGCGAACCCCGGGAAGGCTTCGTGCAAGAGGGTTCCTGCGCAGGCAAGCCAATATCGGCTTCGAAGCCGCGGTCGATCTCCTTGCAGCGTATTCCGACCTCGTCCAAGAGCGCTCGGAACTCACGCTGCCGCTCCGCGTGCATCCCTCAAAGCCCATCTGGTCCTTGGATCCGCCCGGACCCCAGGATCTTGTCGGCCCGGGTTCGCGACAGGCGCGAGGACCGAACGGCCGATCCTCCCTCGTGATGCGACTTGCAGTCCGCATCAGGTCTAATCGTTGCACGCCATAGGATCAGCCGTCATCGGCTGGATCGCTCCATGCCGAACCTTGGCTCCTAAAATCCGAGCATTTCGATAAGGCTCGATCGAAGTCCCGCGCGGCCTCGCGGCATCCAGCCGAGCGCGCGGATGCGCGTGCTCGCCATCTCGCTGACCCGTGTCGCGTCGCCGCAATCGGGCAGGCGTCCGTCGGTACCGCTGATTTCCGCATAGAGCGCGAGAAGATCGCGCCGGTCGAGAAGGATGTCGGAGACGTCGAGAACAGGCGGCGTCCAGCCCCGAAGGCAGAGTTCGACGGCATCCGCGAGATCGCACACGTGAAGCTCGGTCGCCACCCGCGGGAGGATGGATCGACCCGCGACGAAATCGGCGAAGAGATCGGCCCATTTGTGATCCCGGCCGGGCGGCGCGGGTCCGTAGAGACCTGTCGCGCGAAGGCTCGTCCCGCCGCGATCGCCGACCACGATCTCCGTTTCGGCCTTCAACCGGCCATAGAGCGTGTCGGGACGCGGCGGCATCGTCTCGTCGAGGCGCGTGCCGGGTGGATAGGCGCCGTAAACTGCGCGGGAGGAGAGAAAGACGACCTTCGCGCCCGCCACGGCATCGAGAAGCCGCAGGGTCCCGTCACGATTCAGACGCAGGAACCCGGCCGGATCGTTTCCTTCCCCGCCCCGGTAGCGGCCGGGCGCATGGGCGAACGCGCAATGCACGAGCGCGTCGCAGGCCACGTCCGGCTGTTCGCCCAGCGACCAGTCCACATGCGGCACATCGAAACGGGAAGGCCGCCGACCAAGCGTGACGATGTCCCATCCGGCCGACAGGAGACAGGCCGCGACCGCGTGGCCGGCGATCCCCGTGGCGCCGGTCAGCGCGATGCGCACGGGTCCGGCAGACGCGACAGGTCGGGGGGCGTGCCTTCGGAATAGGCATGCCAGAGGTCGATCAGGGGCCTGAGCCGGTCGGCCTTGGCATGCGGTTCCCATGGCTTTTCGTACTGGAAGTGCAGGACACGGATGGAATCCCAGGACCACAGCTCCGGCAGGTTGAGCCAGACATATTGCAGCATGTTCATCGTCACAGGCAGGCCGTGCCAGTCGGGGAAGAACGTCTCGAGGAAGGTCTGGTCGGTTCGCCGCCAGAACGCCCCCGGAACGTCCAGCCGGGCCAGCATCGCTTGATATGTCGCACGGGACGGCCGCGCAGTGAACACGCCGGAGTTCAGACGGTGGAAATCCGACAGGCGCTCATAGACGTTCGGCGCGGCCGAGAATTCCGGATAGTCGAACAGCCGGTCGATGTTGCGGAGGACGAGCGTGTCGGCGTCGAGATACACCAGCCGGTCGTAATCGAGTTCCCAGAGCCGCAGTTTCGCAAAATTGTCGAGCGGCGTGTGGAAGGCCGGCTTCTCGCCCCGGGTAAAGGCCACCATGCCGTGAATACGGGCCCGGTCATGCGCCGCGTTGAAGGCATCCGAGGTCGGCAAAAGTCCGATCTCGAGGAGCGTTGCGCCCGACCGGCGCAGCCGCGACAGGGCATCCGCGCCGATGTTGCCCGTGTGGAGGACGACACGATCTGCCGTCGTACCGGTATGTGCCAGGGAGTTAAGCAGCGCCTCTGCCCCGATCGCGAAAGCGTCCTTCGTGACGAGCGTGACATAGGCGTCGCGTGGCATCGACTCTCGGCCTCATCTCTCGTGAGACCGACTCGAACGTCCGGCCTCGGGATCGCGTTTCGCCCTGATGCCGGGATCACGGGTTAGACCGAGTGCCCGCACATGGCTGCGGTCGATGGGTTATGGGAAGCGGCGTGCGGCGTCCACTACCTCCGAAAGTGGAACATCGAACACCGTCCACGGGTCGAGCCCGAGCGCGGGGAATTGTCGTGTCGAAGTAACCCTCCGGTCCGGTCTGACGCACGATCATGGGGATTGTTGCATTGGCTCACCGATAGCGAGCTTGGGCTGCCTGGCTGTGCGTCAGGCTGTCTCGGCAAACAGGGTCCGGACAAAGGCGATCTCCCCGCGGAGTCCGTTCAAGAAAGGCCTCGGCGGCTTTCGCGTCACACTCGGCTTTCAGTCGGACGTCGATGAACCGGCCCTCGTAGTCAACCGCGCGCCAAAGGTGTCGCCCCTTGCCGCCAGCTGCGGTGATCGTCGGCGGGCATCGCGATCTCGGGGCCAAACGTCCGAACCCGGCAAATGCCCGTAGCCTGGTCCACCGTGATCCCGCGCTCTGTCATCAGATCGCGGACATCTTGGCAGGAGAGCGGAAACCAGTGGTCTAAAGGACGGGCAAGCAGGATGACGTCACGCGGAAACCGATGGCGCTTGATCGGATCGCGGCGCATGGCAGGCTCCCCGTACTTCGACGGTTGCCATCAGCATCGCTGGTGGATGATCGACGACGCAACAGGCCCGATCATCGTTCTCCGCCATGTTCCAGAAGTCACGAGCCTTCGAGCGGCCCGGCGCCCGCTCGTGAAGTTGCGGCTGGCTCGCCTCGGAAGAAGGATGGAGCGGAACCCCATTGGTGGCCGGTTCTTCACCGCCAGGAGATCGGGACCGTGAAAGAGGTTTGCGCCCCCGGGGGCGGGGGCGGGAAGGGCGCGGCGCGGCGTATGAGATCGACGGCCTCGCGGTCGATCCGGGCGACGCCCGAGGCTCGGGCGAGGCCGAGCGAGGCCAGCGTGCCGTTCGCGGCGACGGTGAAGGCGATGGTCGCGGTGCCGCGCGCGCTGATCCTGGGCTGGCGCATCCGGGAGACCTGCTGGCGTACCCGGCCCGGATAGTTCGCGGCGGCCGCGTTGCCCGCCGCCTGCTGCCGTCCGGCGCCGGAAGCGGCGGCCTGCTGCTGCTCCGAGCCACCGGCGGTTCCACGGCGCGCGTCGCGATCGGCGTTCCCTTGACGGACCAGCTCGGGCGTTGGCGCGGAGTCTGGCGACCGCTCCACTCGGGCCGCGGCGACCGCGCGCGCGCGGGCCTCGATCGCCTCTGGCCGCGATCGCGGGCGGGCGGACAGGCGCGGTGTCATCTCCTCGATCGCGTCGATCTCCTCGACCTCGGGAGGCGGAGCTTCGGATAGTTCGGCCGTGGCGACGGGCGGCGTCGGGGCGGGATCGATGGCGACGGCGGTCGCGGCCTCCGGCGCGGCGGCCGGTGTAGCTTTGGGCGGGGCGTCCGGCGTCGCGTAAGCGGTGTCGGAGGCCGGTGTCGCAGCTTCCGGGGCGACGGGGACCGCGACCGACGGCGCGTTCTCGATGCCGGAGGCGGGGCGAGGCGCGCCTTCGGGGGCGGGTGCGGCAGGCGATGGTCGTATGGCATCGGCCACGTTCGGCGCGGCAATCGCGGGATCGGGGGGGCTCGGCGCCGCCTCGGATCGGGGCGACGTGGCCGCCGGCGCGGTGGCTCGAACGGGCGCGGCGGCGCGGGCGAGATCGGCGAATGCCGTTCCCTCCATCGCCATCTGCGCGCCGCCGCCGCCTTCGATCGCGATCGGGTCCGGCAGGTCGCGCCAGGCGAGCACCGCAATATGGGTCGCGACCGAGGCCAACAGGGCCGTCGCCGCGACGACCGGCGAGACGGGAATGCGCGCGGTCCGCATCATTCGAGCCCGCGTTCGGTCACCACCATGACGCGTTCGGCCCCGGCGGCCCGCAATTCGATCGTGAGCTCGATCAGCCGTTCGGCGGAAACGTCACGGTCGGGCACGATGCGGATCGTCGTCTCCTCGCGCGCGGCCACATGCTCCGCCGCGCTGGTCGATGCGCCCCGGTAGCGCGCGGTTCCGTCCGCGAGGAGGACGAGCGCGTCTGGCGGAGCGCGGCCCTCGAGATCCTCGGTGCGCACGAGCGTCACGTCGGGGTCGAGCGGCGGCGCGACGGTGCCGGCGACGAGGAAGAAGATCAGCATCAGGAAGACGACGTTGATCAGCGCGATTGTCGCCTCCGGCTTGCGCCGGGGCGCGGTATGGCGTGGGGCGCTCATCGCAGCACCGTGAGCGACAGGTCGGGCACGCCCCGCAGCACGGCCATCAGGTCGATCAATCGCTGCGCCCGGACCTCGCCGTCGAGCGAGACGAGAAGCGTGGCGCCCGCCAGCCGTCCGGCCAGCGCGCCCATCGCGACCTCTTGCCCGGCAAGGCGCAGGCGATCCTCGCCCAGTTGCAGGAACTGCATCCTGTCCGTCGGACCGCCGCCGCCGCCCGCCGCGGCCGCAATCTCGATTTCGCCGTAGCGCGAGAAGGTCGAGGTCAGCATGAAGAACAACAGCAGCAGGAAGATCACGTCGACGAGCGGCGTCAGCGACAGCGCCCGGCGACGGAAGGCGGATCTAGGCATGAGCGGCGGCGAGGTTCGGGACCAACGCATCCGCCGGGGGAACCGGCGCCTTGGCACGCGCGAGCAGAAGGTCCGCGAAGTCCCGCTCGCGCGCCATCCGGCCCTCGAGCCAGGCGAGGACGAGCGAGGTCGGCATGGCCACGGCGAGCCCCGCCGCCGTCGTGAGCAGCGCGACCCAGATGCCGCCCGCGAGGATCGACGGATCCACCGCCGCGCCCGCCGATTGCAGCGCCCGGAAGGCGTCGATCATGCCGAGCACCGTGCCGAACAGGCCGAGGAGCGGCGCGATCTGCGCGATGTTGTCGAGGACGCGGAAGCCGCGTTCGAGCCGGCCGAAGGACATCGCGGCCTCCGCCTCGATGCGCTCGCGCCGGTCGCGGTCGGTCGTGCTCTCCATCGCGGCGGCGACGAGCGGGGCGAGATGGCTCCGGCTCCGGCCCGCCAGCGCCTGCGCTTCGACCCGGTCGCGGCGATCCCAGGCATCGAGCGCCTGCATCAGCCGCCGGTGGGCCCCGACGCGGGCGGCGCGGAACTGCCATAGCTTGTAGAGCGTCACGGCGAGCGTGACGATCGAGAGCAGGGCGAGGATCGCGACGACCGGGCCGCCGAGGGCGAGGAGCGCGACGATCCGGTCCACGAGGCCGGTCATCCGAGGAACTCCACCCCGGTGCGGCTTCCCACGGAAAGCGGCGCGTCGCAGGCCCCGCCCTCGCAGGCCTGCACGCCGTTGACGAGGAGGCTGCCGATCTCGTCGCAGGCGGTCCCGGGCAGGTCGAACTGACGCACGCGCGGCAGGTCGGCGGGCAGCGTGGCGAAGTCGAAGAGCGAGATGCCCGTCACGCCGCCCTCGGCGTCGAAGGCGACCGTCTCGAGGACGAGCGCGTCGATATCCGCATCGGTCGCGTTGCGCGCCACGAAGACGAGCCGGCACGCCCCGTCCACCTGGTCGAGCGCGTTCAGCTCGATCGACAGACCCGCGGGCATTTCCTGCGCCTCGAGCGGCAGGGCGAACAGGATTGCAAGAACAGAATATCTCACGAAACACACCTCGGACCAGGCCAAAGACCAGACAGGGACGGCACCAGATGCCGGATGGGCATCGTATTCCAGACGCCTTGTCGGCCGGCAAGGGGAGTCCGACGATTTTTGTCGGACTTTAAGGCTGGCAGTGAATCGGGAGGAGCTCGATTCGGTCTCAGACCCGCTGGCAACTGACTGACGATCGGTATCGTACGTTTCACCGCTGCCGTATCAGGACCAGTAGCCGACGGCATGCACCCGGTCCTTCGGGACGGCCGCGACCTTCCGGAAATGGGCGCGCATCTCGCGCGCAGACGATTTCGCCCCGGCGAACCAGAACCGGGTATCGACGGAGTCCGGGACGTACCGGTTTCGCAGCGCATCCATCAGGGTCTCGTCCGTCGCCCCCTCGGATCGCAGCAGCCAAGTGACCGAGGGGCCGTTCGCCGGCACGTCCTGTCGATCCGCCGCGTCACCGACCAGCAGGACGACGTCGCCCCCCGTTCCGACCGGAAGCCCCTCGAGCCCCCGCAGGATCGCGGGAACCGCGGTCTCGTCCCCGCCGACGATAAGCCGCTCTGGCCCGTCGACATACGGTCCGGCCTTCGCGCCCGGCCCCATCAGACCGACCGTCCGACCGACGGGATTCGTCGCTGCCCAGTCGCTCGTCGGGGCCCCGGGATGGCGGAAGATGTCGAAGACGACGGTCCCGGTGGCCGCATCGCAGGCCCGCAGGGTGAAGACGCGGTCGATCAGACTGTCACGGCCTTCGGGCCAGGCGATCGTGCCGCGCTCCGTCAGCCATGGCCAGACGGGCTTGCGGCCCGGCCGCGCGGGACGCAGCAGGCGGACGTGCCAATGCGTCTCGCTCGAGAAGCGGGCGAACCCGTTCGGTGCGAGCCTGACCGACATTCGCCACCACGAGCGCCCGAGCGGGC
The DNA here is from genome assembly GCF_947494055.1 of uncultured Jannaschia sp. GTDB lineage: Bacteria > Pseudomonadota > Alphaproteobacteria > Rhodobacterales > Rhodobacteraceae > Jannaschia. The sequence continues at coordinate 6,687 of NZ_CANLTR010000061.1, forward strand.
GGCAATCGACCACCCGTCCCGCGGCGAATGTCGGGGGCATGGCGCCGGCCGCCGCGGCACCCGACCAGCCAAGTGGCGGCAGGGCGGGGTCGAACGACGCCAGAAGCGATGCGATGCCGGTGCGGAACTCCGGCAGTAGGGCCGCGTCGTCGCAGGCGATGCGGATCCGGCAGGCCTCGCGGGCGGCCTCGATCGTGACCTGCGCGAAGCCCATATCGGCCACGAGGGTGCCGTGCTCCGGTTCGCGCAACGTCAGGTCGTGCCCTTCGTATCGCGCCCGGTAGAACCCGAGCAGGCGTTCGCTATCCGGATGCCGGAACTCGGCGGACGAAACCTGCGTCATGAATCCACCTCCATCGCGCCCTCGGCGTCGCAGGACCGGGCCCCGTGCCGGCCGATCGGGATCATCATCGGCTTGCCGGTGACCGGGTCGGCGACGACGCGTGCGGACAGGCCGAAGACCGCACGCAGCATCGGCTCCGTCAGGACAGTCTCCGGCCTGCCCGACGCGTGGATGCGACCATCGGCCATCGCCACCAGCAGAGCGGCGTAGCGGGCGGCGAGGTTGAGGTCGTGTAGGACCATGACGATCGTCGTGCCGCGCGCGCGGTTCAGATCGGTCAGCAGGTCCAGGACCTCTACCTGATGGTTGATGTCGAGGAACGTCGTCGGCTCGTCGAGGAGCAGGATGTCGGTCTGCTGTGCCAGCGCCATGGCGATCCACACGCGTTGTCGCTGGCCGCCGGACAGATCCTCAACCGGACGCTCGGCCAGGTCGCCCGTCCCGGTCAGGCGTAGCGCCTCGGCGACGGCTCGCTCGTCCGCGACACGCCACCGTCCGAAGAGTCCCTGATGGGGATGACGGCCGCGGGAGACGAGGTCGAGGACGGTGATCCCCTCCGGCGCGACGGGCGATTGCGGCAGGAACCCGAGACGGCGCGCGAGCCGTCGCGGCGCCACCGCATGGATGTCCGCCCCGTCAAGGAGCACGCGTCCGGCCTTGGGCGGCAGGAGCCGCGACATGGCGCGCAGGAGCGTGGACTTGCCGCAGGCGTTGGCCCCGACGATGGCGGTGATCCGGCCGCGAGGCAGGGACAGGTCGAGCCCGTCGAGGACGAGGCCCTCGCCGTAGCCCGCGTGGAGCCGTTCGAGGGAGAGTGCGACCCCGGTCAAAGGGCCGTCCCCGTGCGATTGTCGCGGACGATCAGGTACAACAGATACGGTGCGCCGAGGACGCCGGTGACGATGCCGACGGGGTAGCGCGCGGGCAGCACCACCTGGCCCACGAAGTCCGCGACTACGACGAGTGCCGCTCCGGTGAGCGCCGCCGGCAGGAGGAGGGAGCCGGCGCGGCGCAGAACCCGCGCGGCGATCGGACCGGCGAGGAACGCCACGAAGGCGACCGGGCCGGTTGCCGCAGTGGCAGTGGCGACCAGCCCGACGGCGGCGCATGTCACCGTGATCCGCGCAAGCCCGGTCCGCACCCCGAGGCCGGCCGCCATTTCCTCCCCCATCCGCAGCGCTTCCAGATCGCGGCCCATGGCGAACAGCGCGCCGCCGAAGACGAGGAGCGCGCCCGCGAGGGGGAGCGCCTGATCGAGCTGCGCGCCGTTGACCGACCCCGTCATCCAGCGCAGCGCCTGTTGCAGCGACCAGCTCGGCGCCTGCGTCAGGAGGTAGGCGGTGAAACTCTGCAGCATTGCGGCGATGCCGATGCCCACGAGGATCAGCCGCGCGCCGGCCGCGCCGCCCTTCCATGCGAGCAGATAGATCAGGAGCGCGACGCCCAGACCCGCCGCCACCGCCGCGACCGAGACGGCCGCGCCGGACAGCTGGAGTACGACGATGCAGAAGACCGCTGCCGTACTCGCCCCGGCGCTGATGCCGATGATGTCGGGGCTTGCCAGCGGGTTGCGCAGCAGCGTCTGGAAGGCGACGCCGCCCATCCCGAAGCACATTCCGGCCAGCGCCGCGACCAGCGCACGGGGCAGGCGCAGGACGCGGATCGTGAAGGCCTCGCCGCCCGTTTCCTGGCCCGTCAGGCTCGCGATGACGGCGAGCGGCGTGGTCACGGACTGCCCGATCGACAGGGTCAGGGCGGTCCCGAGGAGCACGAGGCACGCGAGCGTCGCAATCGCGACATGTCGCTTGCGACCGTTTCGGCGCCGCAGACCGGCGATGTTCGGGATGACGCTCACAGCGCGGTGACCCGCTTGCGCCGCACGATCCAGATGAAGACGGGCGCTCCGACGAAGGCCGTCACGATGCCGACATCGAGCTCGGCCGGACGTGCGACCAGACGCCCCGCGATATCGGCCAGCAGGAGCAACACCGCGCCCGCCAGCGCCGAGCCGGGCAGGATCGCCCGGTAGTCGACGCCGAGGAGCAGGCGACAGAGATGCGGCACGACCAGTCCCACGAAGCCGATCGGCCCGCAGGCCGCCGTGGTCGCGCCGCAGAGCGTGACGGCCCCTGCCGCCGCCAGTATGCGGGCCTGCCAGACACTCTCGCCCAAACTGGCCGCCGTGTCGTCGCCGAGCGCCAGAAGGTTGAGCTTGCGCGCGGAGAGGAGGGAGAAGATCGCGCCGAAGCCCAGAAACGGCAGGACCGGCGCGATCCGCCCCCAGGTCGCGCCGCCGACGCCGCCGACGAGCCAGGATTGCACGAGCCCCGAGATGTCGCCGCGGGGCAGGATCACGGCCGTCGTGAGCGAGGTCAGCGCCGCCGTCAGGGCCGCGCCGCCGAGCGCCAGTTTGAGCGGCGTCGCGCCCCCGGCACCGAGGCTGGCGATGGTGTAGACGCCTGCGGCCGCGACGGCTGCGCCGAAGATCGCCGTCCGGACATAGGCCCCGGACGTGTCGAGCCCGAACGTCGCCAGTCCCACCACCACGGCAAGCGCCGCGCCCGCATTGACGCCGAGGATGCCCGGATCGGCCAGCGGGTTGCGCGTCAGGCCCTGCATGACCGCGCCGGCCATCCCGAGCGACGCGCCGGCGAGCGCTGCCAGCGCGGTGCGCGGCACGCGGCTCGCCACGGCGGCCTGTCCCATCGTCTCGACCTGCCCCGTCAGGGCCGCGCGCAGATCGGCCCAGCCAGTCAGACGTGCGCCGAAGCCGAGGGAGAGAAGAACACAGAGAACGAGAAGGCCGAGAAGCGCGCCGAGCCGGACGAGCCTCCGGCTGCCGCCGGATCGCGCGGGCAGGATCGAGACGTCGGCCATGCCCCTACTCGGCCCGGGCCGCGGCAGCGAGCCGCGCGACGTACTGGTTTAGCACGTAGGGGATCGACAAGGGTGACGGCGACGCCGCGGTGCCGAGCGGATCGTTCGGAAGAAGCACGATGGCACCGCGCGAGATCGCCGGCATCCGTTGGGTGAGGACATGGGTGCCGAGCTGTTCGAGCAGCGCGTCCGTTCCGTAGGTCACGACGATGTCCACGTCGTCGAGCCGGTCGATCTGCTCGGCACTGACCTCACCGGAGAAGCGGCCGGAGGCGGAGATCTCCTGCACGAGCGGCGGCGAGACCAGGCCGAGATCGTGCAGGAAGGCCACGCGCGTGTCGTTGTCGGAATAGAAGGGGATGCGGCTCAGATCCGTCGGATCGAGATGCGTGACGAAGATCGCGCTCTTGCCCGCGAGCGCCGGCGTCCCGGCGACGGCCCGCGTGATTTGCGCCTCCAGGTCGGCGATCAGCGCCGCGCCCGCCTCGGGCCTGCCCATGCCCGCGCTGTTCATGCGGATCATCTCGCGCCACTCGGTCGTCCAGGGCATGTGCGGGAAGGCGATCGTGGGCGCGATCCGGCTCAGGATCTCGTATTCCTGTTGCGACAGGCCGGAATGCGCGGCGAGGATCACGTCCGGCCCGGTCGCGGCGACGGCTTCGAAGTCGATCCCGTCGCCCTCGTCGAAAAGCACGGGCGTCTCGGCGCCGAGGTCCGCCAGACGGTCGGCCACCCAGGGCAGGACGCCATCCCCGTCATCGTCGCCGAAATTCGCCGCGGCCATGCCGACGGGCACCACGCCGAGGGCAAGCGGGACCTCGTGGTTGGACCAGCTGACGGTCGCGATCCGTTCCGGCTGCCCGGTGATGATCGTGGTGCCATAGGCATGCACGATCTCGAGCGGATAGCTCGGATCGGCCGACACGGGCGCGACGGCCAGAAAAACCATCGTCAGGATCGCGAGACCGCGTTCCATTCTTGTTTGCATCGTAGCGCCCTCGTCGATTGCGTTCCCGCGCCATCCGAAGCCGATGCATTCGGCGGCCCGGGATCGCGGATTTTCTCGTGGGAATAAGTTGACTGTTTTCGTCAAGCAAGCGCAAATGCGGCCGATCCCCTGACGGGGTTCGATTCTACTCCAGCCACGGGGTGATCGTCGCGAACGGCGAACAAGCCGAGACGACGCACGCTTCGAAGCCAGAGGCAGCCGTCCGGGAATGGACGGCTTCGACAATGCCGCTCTGGCCCAGCCCCGAAGCAGGAGACTATCCCCCCGTGAATACCAAGCCCCCGGCCATGCCGCGTTCCACCCATGCCTGCCTCCTCCTTGCGGGGTCGGCGAGCTGCGCGCTCCTCGCCGCGGCCGCCCACGCTCAGACGGCCGGCGACGTGGTCGATCTCGGCACGATCTTCATCGATTCCGTGGCCGGCAGCACCGACGGCGAGACCATCGTCGTCGATCAGGTCAGCAGCGGCAGCGGTTTGCCCAACGACATCCTCGAGTCGTCTGCCTCGATCTCCGTCGTCACCTCGAAGGAGATCGAGGATCGCGGGGCGGAGACCACCGAGGAGGTGCTGCAATACACGTCCGGCGTGGCCACCGACTATTACGGCCGCGACGACCGGTTCGATTACTTCAAGATCCGCGGCTACGACGCCTATACCTACCGAGACGGCCTGTTCATCGGTGAGAATTTCGGTGGCGTGCGCGAGGAGCCTTTCGCCTTCGACCGGGTCGAGGTCCTGAAGGGTGCGAACTCCACGGCCTTCGGTGTGGCCGATCCGGGCGGCGCGGTGAACTTCATCACCAAGAGCCCGACCGGGGAGCGGCTGCGCTACGTCTATGGCACGGTCGGGTCCTTCGCGCGCAAGGAAGTCGGCTTCGATCTCGGCGACAATTTTGGCGATAGTGCATTTTCGTGGCGCCTGACCGGCAAAGCCAAGGACGCGGAGGCGGAGACCGACGATTCCAACGACGACGAAGGCTTCCTGCTCGGCGGCCTCGCCTGGCGCCCCTCGGACGCGACGACTATCAGCCTCGTCTACGACAAGCTCTACCGGGACGGGTACCCGAACAGCTCCGGCTACCCTGCCAACGGCGACGCGTTCGACCGTGACCTGTTCCTAGGCGAGCCGGGCTTCAATTACCTCGACACCGATCGCGATACGCTGACCCTGAAGGTCGAGCACGAATTCGGCGGCGGGCTCGAGTTCGGATCGACCGCGCGCTGGACCGACGGGACCGGCGGGTTCGGCTACGTGTTCCTTGGCGCCACCACGTCGGAAACCGACGTGTCGCGCTTTTACTTCGCCAACGACGCCGGTTTCGAGAACTTCGTCGGCGATGCCCATCTTCTCTACCGCGCCGATCTGGGCGGAATGCAGAGCCGCACGCTTGCAGGCGTCGAGTACCGCGACAACCACCGCGACAACGTCCTGTGGTACACGCCGGCCGACGACATCGACTTCACCGATCCGACTTACGCCGGTGGCCTCGACCTCGACGAGACGACGCCGTTCCAGGCCACGACGAACGACACGCGGGTCGCTTCGGTCTACCTGCAGCAGGAAGTCGCGTGGGATCGCGTGATCGCGCAGGTCGGGCTGCGACACGACCGGATCGACGCGGAGCAGACCGACAACCTGTCCGGCGTGGAGACCGAGGGCGCGTTCGACGAGACGACCGCGCGCGCGGGCCTGACCTACCGTCTGACCCCGAACCTGTCGCTCTACGGCAGCTACGCGGAATCCGCCGTGCCCGCATCGGCCTTCGGCGTCGAGCCGGAACGGGGCAAGCAACTTGAGGCAGGCTTGAAGTACCGGCCCGACGCGATGCGCGCGCTGTTCACCGCATCGGTCTATGATCTGAGAAAGTTCAACCAGACGGTCACCGATGCCGATACGCTCCTGCCCGAGACGATCGGCGAGTCGCAGGTGCGTGGCATCGATCTGGAAGCCAAGGCCGAGTTGACGGACGGATTGTCCGTCATCGCCGCGTATTCCTATCTCGACAGCGAGATCGTCGAGTCCGACAACGGCACGGACAACGGCAATTCGCTTGGCTCGGTCCCGCGGCATTCAGGGGCGCTCTGGATCGGCTACGCGGTTCCCGGACGGGGTGCGATCGGCGATGTCGATCTGGGTCTCGGCGCGCGCTACATCGGCGAATACTGGACATCCGACGCCAATACCGACGAGATCGAGTCGAGCTGGATCGTGGATGCGGCACTCGGCTACGGTCTGACAGACACGACGGAGATGCGCCTGAACGTGTCCAACCTCCTGGACGAGCAACACGTCGCTCAGAAGGGGTTCTCGGCGAACTACTACAATCCCGGACGGGAGGTTGCACTTACGCTGAGCCATACGTGGTAGAGGTGGTTCGGGGAATCTAAACAGCCGGGATCAGTGGATTTACCGCGCAACGGCGGCATGATTGCCGCGATCAAGGGCGAGAAGACCCTGATCGAGTTGGCGCAGGATTTCGACGTGTATCCGAACCAGATCGAGCAGTGGCGCGACCAGCTCCTGGAGGGGGCGACCGGGGTATTCGGCGAGGTGCTGAAGAAGGACGCGGAACCGGTGATCGACGTGAAGACCCTGCATGCGAAGATAGGAGAATTGACGCTCGAGAGGGATGCTTCGCAGGGCTTACGCGGCCCCACCGGGCCACGGCCCCTGCTCCGATGTCCGGCGCGCTCGGCGAGGCGGGTCTGCTGCCGAGCGCAAAGCGATGATCGATCGCGACCATGGGCTGAGCGTCAACCGCCAGGCGAATATTCTGGGTATCGGCCGAGGCAGCGTCTATTATCGGCCGCGCCCGGTTTCGACCGCCGATCTGAAGCTGATGTACCGGATCGTCCTTGTTGCGTAAAGGCGCTGAAGGCCGAGTTCCCCCTTTTCCCCCGTGGATGTCAGCGGATGGGCCGCGTGACGGG
>NZ_CANLTR010000062.1 GCF_947494055.1 uncultured Jannaschia sp.
CCGTAGCGGGCACAGGTTCACATGGTGTCGACGCGTCGGTAGGTCGTCGCGACGAGCCGGCCTCGTCCCATCAGATGTCTCTTCGTCTGCCCCATGCCGACCGGCGAGCGAAGCCGATCGGCGCTGGACCTTCCAATCGGCCGGCGGGATGTCGAAGACGTGTCCGTCAGCCGGACAGCCCTGCCGCGCCTACTTCGTCTTCTTCTTCTGACTGTCGAGCGGCGATTTGCCCTTGTTGAAGTCGGCCGTCGCCGAAACTTTCACCGCTTCCTTCTTCGGCTTCTTGGCTTCCCTGTTGCCCCGCGTCTTGTCGCCCTTGGCCATCGTCGTTCCTCCCCGTCATGCCCGCTACCGATTCATCGGACCGGCTCGGGCGCTCACCGGATATGCCGGCACATCGGCTGCGTGGGCGTGCGAGCCGGATGGTGCTTCAGCCAGTCATGGACATGGACTACCCTGTCGACCTCAGCGCCATCGGACCATCCTATCCGAAGTCGGGCGGTCGTGTAGCGGTCTTTCTATGATCGTCCGCCGCGGACAGCACCTCCAAGTTTCCTCGGTGACGACCAGCGACGCTGCCCTCCACCGCGTTTCCGCCATGACCCACTCACGCAACGTCGTGTCACAGGCATTCCTTCGGCGAATCATCCACGCCCAAAGTAAGAGTCCACCAAAACCGTCATCCACGCCCCTCGCAGCATCCGTCGAAGAGGGCTCGAAACGGACATGCAGTGGTGCGGCTGAGGACGGCCGATAGATAAAGGCGACCATCTGCGTCACCGACGTGACCACAAGCGCCCGGAACGCTTACCCTTCTACTGGCTTTCGCGGGCGTATAGGCGGACAGCCGACCTTGATGACAGGATTGCTTCGTGCTGCCGTGGATACATTTGGCGACGGCCCCTGCGCCGGGCGGGGACACACTCAGGCTTCTGCGCCGGGGTAACGAGTTCTCGATCCGTCTCGACGGTGGAAACGAGTTGATGAACAGCCGGCTCGGCGGATCGGAGCAGGCCCTCGCCACCCTGACCCTGGATCGCCTGGCCGGTCGCCCGGCTCCGCGCCTGCTTATCGGAGGCCTCGGCATGGGCTTCACCCTACGCGCCGCGCAGGAGGTTGCGCCGCCCGATGCCCGCCTAATCGTCTCTGAGATCGTGCCGGACCTCATCGAGTGGGCGGATCGACATATGGCGGCGGTCTTCGGCGATTGCCTTGCGGATCCGCGCGTGGAGATGCGGCCGGGCGACGTCCTCGCCGAGATAAGCACGGTCGAAGGGGCGTTCGACGCCATCCTGCTCGACGTCGACAATGGCCCCGACGGGCTCACCCGTGCGGACAACGACGCGCTCTACGGGGAGGCAGGACTGCGATCGGCGCGGCGGGCGCTGGTTCCCGGCGGCATCCTCGCGGTATGGTCCGCCGCACCGGACGCGGCCTTCACGAAACGGCTGTCGCGGTGTGGCTTCGAGACCAGTGTGCACATGGTCCGCGCCGGCCGCACGAAACGCGGGGCCCGCCATACGATCTGGATCGCAGCGCGAACCGATAGCTGATGTCGGTTATCGTCTCCTTCAAGAGAACACCTTGGCAGCACCCGACCGAGGCTGTGTGGAAACTCGGCCGAAGTGTGTGGAAGCAGGACGGCATGCACAGAAAGCCCGCGAATCGATGCCTCGGTTCTGACTGCGTCACGATCTCCGTGCCGCAGCAGGAAGTTGTTCCTTCAACATGCGTGAGACCCGAGTTTCCACACAGCCTCGGCCCAGACCTGCCGTTCAGGAGCCGCGTTGACGCTACGGAGCGGCTTCCTCAAAGGGACTGTTTGCGCTCCGCAACACCGTCCTTGCTCGGGCCCGCAATGTGGCGACCTCTCGCCACTCGCTGCGGCACGTCACGCCGTCAGTCGGCAAGCGCTTCCGCAACGAGCGCCCGTCCTCGCCGAACGACTTCTGCAACCAGCTCATCCAAGTCAGAAGGTATGGTGCGGTGGTTGTTGATCGCCGCACGCAGGCAGTGACGCCCCTGAACCGTGGTGTCCGACACGGCGGCGATGCCGGCCTCCTGCATCTGCACCATGATCTCTATGTTCAGTTGTCTTAGCGCCGCTTCGGACAGGTCGCCCGGATCATAGCGGAAGCAGACGATGTTGATGGCGGTGGGAAAGCACAACGTCAGCCCGGGGGTGGCCGTAATCAGTTCGGACAGGTAGCGTGCGTGGGCGAGGTCCTGATCGATCAGCCGGCCGAACTTTACCAGGCCGTGCTCCTTGAGTGCCATCCAGACCTTTAGGGCGCGGAACCCGCGCGAGGTCTGGAGCCCGAAGTCGTGCAGCCATGTGCCCGAGGCGATGCCGCGCGACGCGCTTTCCAGGTATTCCGGCGTCGTCGAGAACGTCCCCAGATGCGCCTCGGCATCCCGCACCAGCGCGCAGCCGACCTCGAACGGCGCGTGGAGCCACTTGTGCGGATCGAGTGCGACCGAATGCGCGCGGTCGAGCCCGCGGACCAGCGCGCTGCCCTTCGGCGCGATGGCGAGAAGCGCACCGATGCAGCCGTCCACGTGCATCCATAGACCCTCGGCGGCGCAAAGATCGGCGACGGCCTCGAGATCGTCGATGGCCCCGGTATTGACGGTCCCGGCTGTCGCAATGACGCAAGCGGGCTGAACCCCGTCCGCCCGGTCCTCGGCGATGGCGTCGCGCAGCGCGGAAAGATCCATTCGGCAAGCGGCGTCGGAACGCACACGCCGCAGCGCCCAGTTGCCCAGGCCCATCGCTTCGACCGCGACCTTGTGACAGGAATGGATCTGGTCGGAGCCGTAGAACCGCATCGGCGCGGTCATTGCCGCGAGGCCCAGCTCTCGCAGGTCGATGCCGGACTTCGCGTTTCGGGCGACGGTCAGTCCGATCAAGTTGGCCATCGACCCGCCGGAGACCAGCGTTCCGCTGGCCGAGGCCGGATAGCCCACCATTTCCTTCAGCCAGCCCACGACCTGTTTGTCGATCTCGGCAGCGGCATGGTCGCCTCCGCCAAGGTTCGACCCGAGGATGGCAGCAAGGAAATCCCCCAGGGCGCCGGTGAAGTTGCTCGTTCCCATATACCACATCCAGAACCGCGGATGGATGTTGCCCATCGGATAAGGCATGAGGTCCGCTTCGATCTGACGGTAAATTTCGTCGAGCGTCTGACCGTCACGGGGCACGCTTTCGCGAAACCGCTCCCGCACGGCCGGCGGCATGTCCTGCCAGACCGGCCGCGTCCGGATGTCCCGGATGTAGTCGACGGCGTCGTCCACCATCCGGTGGGCGACGGCGCGGTGGGCGTCCCAATCACCAGGGTCAAGCGTTTCCGGTGCATTCGCCATGGATCATTCCAGCCGATAGCCGGGGGTCGATCGGGACAGCGCGGCCTCTTCTTCCGTCATCTCCTCGGGGATCGCCTCGAATAGCGGCGTGGACATGTAGCGCTCTCCGGTATCGGGCAGCATGCAGAGAATGACGGCGCCGGGCTCCGACCGCTCGGCAACCTTCATGGCGACGGCGAATGTCGCGCCACCGGAGACGCCGGTCAGGATGCCTTCGGACTGCGCGAGTTTCTGCGCCCAGGCGATGCCCTCGGGGCCAGCGACGGGAATAAGCTCGTCATAGAGCCGGTCGTCCACGGCTTCCTGCAAGACCTGAGGGATGAAATCGGGCGTCCAGCCCTGGATCGGATGTGGCTCGAAAGCCGGGTGGCTTTCCGCGGGAGAGTGGTCGGCATTGCGGGCCTGGACATGACCGCTGCCGAGAAGCTGCGCGTTGCCGGGTTCGGACAGGATGATCCTCGTCTCCGGGCGTTCGCGACGCAGGACGCGGGCCACGCCCGTCACCGTCCCGCCTGTGCCATAGCCGGTGACCCAGCTGTCGAGACGGTGTCCGTCGAAATCCGCGAGGATCTCCCGAGCCGTCGTGTTCTCGTGGATGCGGGCATTGGCGTCAGTCTCGAACTGGCGGGCAAGGAACCAGCCGTTCGCCTCGGCGAGTTCCACCGCCTTGCGATACATCCCGAGCCCCTTTTCGGCCCTCGGCGTCAGCACGACCTTGGCCCCCATCATCCGCATCAGCTTGCGCCGCTCGACCGAGAAGCTGTCGGCCATCGTCACCACCAGCGGATAGCCCTTCGCCGCGCAAACCATGGCGAGTCCGATCCCGGTATTGCCCGAGGTCGCCTCGACCACCGTCTGGCCGGGACGCAGGCTGCCGTTCCGTTCGGCCTCGTCGATGATGCTCAAGGCCAGTCGGTCCTTGACGGACCCGGCAGGGTTGAAGAACTCGGCTTTGACGTAAAGCTCCACGTCCTTCGGGGCGAGGCGGTTGATCCTGATCGCGGGCGTGTTGCCGATCGTGTCGAGCACGCTGGCGTAAAGGCGGCCACGGCCCTCTGTTGTATATGCCGTCATGACATCCATGACTTTTCTCCGGTTCTGTTCTGGGGTGTGGGCGGGTTGCCGCTGCGCCCTGTGCGTTCAGTGCTGGTGTTCAGGCGAGGCCAAGGGGATCAGTTCGACCCGCTTGGCGCTGTCCGCATAGGCGTCGTGCCGGCGGAATTCTAACGAGATCGCCCATGCCGATCGGCGTTTCCGCTCCGGTGTCCAGCATGCGCAGGACCAGGTTTCCCAAGATGAAGTAATCGTTGTGCCGCATCGGGCAGGTATCCGGCGACCCGAGCAGGGGCTTTTCATCCTTTTTCCACGTCCAGCCCGGTTCGAAGACAGCGTGCAATCCGGTGCTGCCGTCCGACATCTGGAGGATCGAGATCCCGCCCATCTCCTTCATGCCGAGCCACTGGTCGGGGGTGTCGAACCTCCGGGTTTCAATCGCTTGCGCCATCATGATCCTGGTTTCCTTGTTGCGATGCAGGAAGGCCAGTCCCCCCGGCACGGTCGAGTCTACCGGGGACGCAGTGCCCGGTGCTTGACGGCAATCTGAAGATTTCCTGTAGGACACCACCGACTTCGTGTAGAATTGTTCATGGCCTGGACGTTTGGAGATTTTCATCTCGACCCGGATCTGTTCCAGCTCGCGCGCCACGGCGTTGCCGTGCCTCTCGAGCCCCAAGTGCTTGCCCTGTTGATTCATCTCGTGAGGAACCATGGCAGGATGGTCTCCAAGGACGAGGTCGTGCAGGCGGTCTGGCAAGGGCGAGCGGTTTCGGACGCCAGCATTTCTAGCCGCATCCGCTCGGCGCGGCAGGCGGTGGACGATGACGGCGCCCGGCAAAAGGTGATTCAGACAGTGCACGGGCGGGGCTTCCGCTTCGTCGCGGAGGTCACGACGTCGGCGCCTGCGCGAGCGGCTTCGCGCGCCGAGACCAACGGTCTCCTCGAGCAGTTCCGGGGAAGGCCCTCGATCGCAATCCTCCCTTTCAGGCCGCTTGGGGCTGAGTCCGACCTCGCGGTCCTGGCCGAGGCGATCCCGCACGAGATCATCGAGGCATTGTCGCGGCTGCGCTGGCTGGCGGTCATCGCGCGCGGATCTTCGTTTCGCTTCGGGGTTGGCGCGGCCGACATCGACCTGGTCGCAACAGCCCTGTCGGCGCGCTACGTCCTCACCGGGATCATCGAGCGGCGCGGCACCGGGCTTGCGGTCACGCTGGAGCTCATGGAGTCCGGCTCCCGGCAGGTGCTCTGGGCCGACCGGCTGGAGTCCACGCTCGACGGCATGGATGAACTGAGGACCCGGATCGTCGCCGACCTGGTTGCCGCGCTCGAGGCGCACATTCCCTTTAACGAAGCGCGCATCGCTCGGCTCAACAGGCTCGAGGATCTCGATGCCTGGGCCAACTATCATGTCGGCCTCCGACACCTATATCGATTTACCGAGGCGGACACGAAGCAGGCGCGAGCCTGCTTCGAACGTGCGATCACGTCCGAACCGGCCTTCGCCCGCGCGCATGCGGGGCTCTCCTTTACAAGCTTCCTTGCGGCCTTCCTGCGCTTCGATTCCGACAGAGCAGCGGCGGCGCGTGTCGCGCGGCAGTACGCCGAACGGGCGCTGGAACTGGACGCGCTCGATCCCTTCGCCAACTTCACGATGGGCCGATCGTTCTGGTTGACCGACCAGCCGGATGTTGCAGCCGGGTGGCTTTCGCGAGCAACGACTCTCAATCCAAACTACGCTCAAGGCTTCTATGCCTCGGCCTTCACGGCAATGCTGATCGGCGATGCGGGAACGACGATCGGGGCGCTGGAGACATCTTTGCATCTCAGCCCGCTCGACCCGCTTCTCTACGGCGTGCATGGCGTGCGGGCACAGCTGCTCATGCAGCAAGAAGACTACGAAGCCGCCGCCACATGGGCCGATCGCGCCGTTATGCAGCCCGGCGCCCACTACCTCATGGGAATGATCGCACTTGCGGCAAACGGGTTGGCCGGTCGACACGAGCGCGCTGGCCGTCTGCGGCAGGATATCCGCAACCGCAAGACAGATGCGACCAAGGCCGACTACTTCACCGCCTTTCCAACCCGCCATGCAGCGTCCCGCACGCGGATCGCCGCCGAGTTGGCAAAGCAGGGTTTTTGACAGAATTAGGGGTCATTAAAGCTTGGCTATCTTCCTCCGCATGGCCAGCAGGCGTAGATGATCCTCTTAGGCGCTGTCATCACCTAGTGCCCAATTTCCATCGCGTCCGCGAGGGCATGTAGGTCTGACGCCCGCGAATTGCCGAGGGGGTTTTATACAAGAGGTGGTTCACCACGATTGTACAGACGCGTCCACTCCGAAGAAGCCGGCGGTGGGGCCGTCTTTCCCGATGGTTGCGAGACGGATGGCGCTGGCTGCGCCTTCTGCAGGCGACAATACACCGCTGTTCCCATTGAGGCCAGTTGCCACATTGCCCGGCTCGACGGCGTTGACCTTGATGCCCAGGGGGGCCAACTCCTTCGCGAAGGCGACGGTGACGGCGTTCAAAGCGGTCTTCGAGGAACTGTAGGCCATCAGGTTGACGGTCGAGTAGGCCGATGAGGGATCGGTGATCAGACCGAGCAAGCCAAGCCCGCTGCTCATCATGACGACCCTGGCCTCGTCCGCAGCCTTCAGCAGAGGCAGAAGCGCTTGCGTCACCCGGATCGGCCCGAAGACGTTCGTTTCATAGGTGGTCCTGACATCGTCCATGGATTGCTGGCTTGGCAGGTCCGACGATCCGGCGATGATACCGGCTTTGTTAACCAGCACATCCAGATGCGGAACCGCCTTGGCAAGTGTCGCGGCAGCCGATCTGGTGCTCTCGGAATCGGCGACATCGAGCACGAGAAGCCGTGCGTCGATCCCATCCGCTTTCAGCGCGTCGACAGCCGCCTGTCCGCGTCCGCGATCGCGTGATCCGACCCAAACCTGATAGCCGCGTTGTCCCAGCCCTTTGGCGATGGCAAGGCCGATACCCTTGTTCGCGCCCGTTACAAGCGCGAACTGGGTAGGAGTTGCATTCCCCTAGGTCATGCGGCCTCCGCGCTTTTTGCATGATGCTGGAGGTCACCGATGGAATGGACCGTCAGCGCGCGGTGGACAAAACGCCATTCGCCGTCCCGGCGTTCGAAACGATCAAGATACTTCCCCGTGACGATCGGCTGAAGGGCAAAGCCATCGAGCTGCTGGTGAACCGTATAGTAGCTGGACGCGGATGCCGTCTCGCCCCTCGAATCGACGTCGATCAGGGTGTTCGCCAGCGTGTGCCAGGTGCGCGGTGTACCATCGGCATGGAGCTGGACGTTGGAGTAAAGCAGGGCCTCGATGTTCGCTTCGCCGGACGCAACGTTACCAACGATGTCGAACTCGGCATATTGGAGCAATTCGGCAATTTCGCCGAATTTCCCCTCATCCAGCAGGTGCACATAGCTGGCGATGAGGCGGTGGATCGCGCTCTCGGCGTCAAGGCGCGCAATGGTTTTCGGCGTGTTCGTGTCGGACTTGGTTCTTCTCCTTGGTTCTGAAATTGCAGGAAATGCTCCCGAAGGTTCACAGGTGGATTACAGGCTGTCGGAGATTGCCTTTGCCGCCCCGCCTTTTTGCTCCGATGGTGACAAGCGTGACGAGCGTGGCCAGGAGCGCGATGACGGCCCCGACAACAAAAGCTGCTCCCAGGCCGGCAGAGAAATCGTCCGGCACCGCTTCGCCGGCATATACCGCGGCGATGATGGCAATTCCGAGTGCCCCGCCGATCTGCTGATCCATTTGCAAAAGCCCGGACGCGGCCCCTGCGTGCTCATCCGGCACGCCGTCCATGATCGCGACCGTCCCCGGCACAAAAACAAGGGCAATGCCGATGGCGTGGACGATCATGGGCACGACGACGAAGGGGACGTAGACACCTCCGTCATCCAGAGCTGCAAATCCCAACATGCTGGCCGCAACCAAGACAGTACCGCCGGTCATCAACGGACGTGGCCCGAACCTGGCAATGAGACGGGGAATGAAATGCGTGGCGACGAACACCGTCGCCGTGAGCGGAAGAAAGGCGAGACCCGTCACCAGAGACCCAAATCCGAGCACCTGTTGCAGATATTGGACGATCAGGAACAGCATCGAGAAATTCATGCCGACGATCATGGCCATGCCGACAAGACCACCAGCCCGCATGCAGTTCCGCAGCAGCGAAAGATCGAGCAACGGCTCGCGTATGCGCTTCTCGGTATAGAGGAATGCCGCAAGCAGAACGACAGCCGCACCGAATGAAGCCAGAGTGTTGTCGGCGAACCAGCCGTGGTCGGCAGCTCCGAGGAAGCCATACACCAGGGCGACGGAACCGAGCGTTGCGGTGACGGCGCCTGAGACATCAAGCCGTGCAGGTTTGCGGCTCGTCTCTTTGACAAGGCTTCCGATAAGCAGAAGGACGATCAGACCGACCGGCACATTGGTCAGAAGGGACCATCGCCAGGACGCCAGATCGGTCAGGGCACCCCCCAGTATCAGGCCCGCAGACGCGCCCACCGAAGAGACCGCGATGAAGAGCGACAGCCCACGATTTCGTTCCGCCTCATCACGCGCCATTGTCGTGATGAGCGCCAGAACGCTTGGCCCTGCCAACGCGGCCCCGACGCCCTGCAATACGCGGGCGGCAATCAACACGGATGCCGATCCAGCGAGTCCGCCGACCACCGACGCGGCAACGAAAATCGCGATGCCGATGCGAAACACCCGCACTTGCCCGTAGATGTCGCCAAGCCGTCCGCCGAGAAGCAGAAGGCCGCCGAAGGCCAGCGCGAAGGCGTTGAGAACCCAGGTCAGGCCCGCGGGCGTGAACCCCAACTCGGCCTGGATCTGAGGCAAGGCGACGATAACGATCAGGAGGTCCATCTGCAGCATCAGTTGCGCCGTCAGGATGGTGCCAAGCGCCATGGCCGGTCGCCAGGCTGAAGTCTTCGAGGCCATGCCGCCTCGGCGTGAGATTACCATCGCTGGCGTCCTTTCTACGCTGAACCGCAAATCTTGTAGCGGCCGTTATATATCGACCACTACACGACGTCCTCAGCCTTGACCACACATTTATAGTGGTCGCTACCATGCGCAGCGCATCAACCGACCCGCGGCGGTCCTGTCGGGAGGTTTCAGGCGCGCAAATATTTGCTAGATTATGACAATTCGTCCGAACCGGGGGTCCATCTTGCACCGGTCATCCGCGTCACCGCCACGGCGGTTGCGATCCAGGAGAGGTCATCTCATACTTGAAGAGTGGTGTAGCGCACGTTACAAAAAGGGCATCAAGAGGTACCAGCATGACCGCGAAAGTCAGAAAGCGGCGTCCCGCATTTGATCGAGAGGAAGGGGTCGCCATTGCCCAAAACCTGTTCCACGAACGGGGGTACGATGCCGTGAGTGTCGCGGACATCACCCAGGCGTTGGATATCGTTCCCCCCAGCCTTTATGCTGCATATGGCAGCAAAACCGAACTGTTCGAACGGGCGATGAAACGGTACGCCGAAACGGAAATGCTTCCCCTGGCGGACATTCTGAAGAACGAGCGCCCTCCCGCCGAAGAGCTGTCGGCTCTTTTCGTCCTGGCGACGCAGCAATACACGCGCCACGACACGCGTCGGGGATGCATGATCACGGAAGGTATGCGCGCCGATGATAAAACAGCCCGGTTGAAGGCTGCGGCGCTTGCCGAAAACGCCAACACGACCATCCGTGACTACATCGCGGCTCACAATCCGGCAGAGGCGGAGCGTATCACGGACTATGTCCTGGTCACGCTGAGAGGGCTCTCCTCTTATGCCTGCCTTGGAACGCCCGCCGAGCGTTTGATCGAATGCGCCAGGATGGCGGGACGCGCTTTCGAACAGGACTTTCCGGCGAAAGCTTAGCGAAGGACAGTGCAGATGCAGTCCGTCGAGACTGCTGACGTCACGCTTCGGCTAGACGATCTTGGCGCTCTCCGGGGGCTGCCGTTCCCGTCCGGCTCCACCCTGCAATGCCCCGCGCGCCAAGTTATCGTAGGCAAGAACACGTAGGGCTAGGCGGGCCAAACCACAAGACCGGCCCGGATCGAACGCCAGATCAGCCTCACACCCTTTCGCGCTCTGAACCGCCACGATCCGCCGCCCGGGATGGGCAGGCAGGGTCTCTTGCTTGCTGTATATACCACTCGATATATAAAACTTGCCTTCTTAGCTGAGTTATATATAGCGATCATTACATCGTGCAGGAGCAGGTTCAGGATGACTCAAAGACTCTCCGAAAAAGTAGCCTTGGTAACGGGCGGCACCAGCGGCATTTGCGCGGCGATAGCCACAAGGCTGGTGCAAGAAGGGGCAACCGTGATCGTGCTTGGCCGCCGACAGCAGGTGCTGGACGCCGCTGTTCGGCGTATCGGGCACGGAGCTACGGGTTATGCGGCGGATGTCTCCGATCCCACGTCCGTTCAGTCCGCAGTTCGGCAGGTCGTTGCACAGCATGACAGGATCGACGTCCTCGTGGCCAATGCCGGTGGCGGCGTCCACGCCCCGTTGGGCCAGATCGATCCGGTCCTGATCGACCAGCAATTCGCGACGAACGTGAAGGGTGTCATCATCACCGCGCAGGAGGCTCTGCCCTACATGAGCGCTGGCGGCGCGATCGTGATCGTCGGCTCCACCGCGTCCATGGATTCCCCCGCGGGGATGAGCGTCTACAGCGCGACAAAAGGGGCGCTGCGTCCGCTCGTGCGCAGCTGGCTGGCCGACACGAAGGGCCTTGGCATCCGGATCAACATCGTCAGCCCGGGACCGACCAATACGCAGGCTCTGACAGACAGTTTCGGTGAGAATGCGGAGGCGGCGGTGAAGTCTCTCGTCGAACAAAGCCCTCTCGGTCGTATCGGTGAAGTCAGGGAGATCGCGGCAGTGGCAGCGTTCCTTGCGAGTGACGATGCCAGCTACGTCAACGGGATCGAGCTTTTTGCCGACGGCGGCATCTCCCAATAATGAAATCCCCCACTGCGACAATAGGAAACGATCATGACCGAAATTACCACTGAGACACCCCTGAGCTTGAATTACGACGCGGCAACACGCGATGACGCAGCGTTCAATCGCCAATTCAACCATGGCTTCAAGACAATCGACGATTTGCAGATGCATTACGTCATTGGCGGTGACGGCCTCAAGACCATCATCCTGCTCCACGGGTTTCCGCAGAGCTGGTACGAGTGGCGGGCTGTCATGCCCCATCTGCTGGAAGGTCACAGGGTGATCGCCATCGATCTGCCGGGGCTGGGCGACAGCACAGGTTCCCTGCCGTCCTACGACAAGAAAACCCTGGCGACCTACGTGCACCGCTTGCTGGTGTCCCTCGGGGTCGTCTCGGGCGTGAAACTCGTCGCTCACGACTTCGGCAGCTCCATCGCATATGCTTTGGCTGCGAATTATCGCGAGCAGATCGCGAGCCTGTTCATCATGGACTTCCCGGTCACGGGCGGCGCCTTGACCTTCGAGCAGCTCAAGCCCCTCTCCTTCCATTTCGGCTTTTTCACGGAGAAACCGTTGGCGGAGATGCTGGTCGAGGGCCGCGAGCGGGAATTCCTGTCCTACTTCTTCGAAAGCCTGGCCGTGGATGCGTCGCTGGTGCTGGACGGTTTGGATGAATATACCCGGGTCTATTCACGTCCCGGGGTCTGGCACAACGGCATGGAATGGTATCGCGCCTGGCCGGCGGACGAACAGGACAACGCGGACAGCATGAAGCGGCCGCTCACGCTTCCGGTCCGGATCCTCACTCAGGAGTTCACGTACGAGCCTCTCCTGGCGGGCTTGAAGGATGCCGCGCCCGACGCGACGGGCCGTCCCGTGAAAGGAGCGGGTCACTGGCTTCCCGAAGAAAGAACGGAAGAGGTACTCTCCGAAATCCGGTCCTTCTTTGGATATGCCGACCGCCTTGCCACCGCAGCTGCCTGACGTTCCCAAGCCACCGGCCGGCCGCGTATTCAACGCGGCCGCTCCTCTTGCGGAGAGTGACATGACCCAGCGTATCCGTCCGGCGTGACCGCCGTTGACATTCAGCGTGGCTGCCAATTCCACGGCGTGAGTTCGTCGATGCGGTTG
>NZ_CANLTR010000063.1 GCF_947494055.1 uncultured Jannaschia sp.
GCACTCCCCATCTTGAGATGGGTAGATCTCGCAATCAGGCCGATGCCCGACAACGTGGGCCGCAGCCACCGCTTACGAAGGACATCGCCATCGGCGAAGCGCCCGTAGCGGTTCTTCGAGAAGCTCGACCGATCCGGCACGCGCCCCTCGAGCCCAAGACGACAGAACCACCTGTAGGCGAGATTGAGATGCACCTCCTCGCAGAGCCGCGTCTCGGACCGAATTCCGTAGAGATAGCCCACCAGCAGCATCCGGATCATCAGCTCCGGGTCGATCGATGGCCTGCCGATCGGACTGTAAAGGGCGGCGAGCCGCGGCCGGATGGCGTCGAAATCCAGAACCCGGTCGATGCGCCGAAGCAAGTGATCCCGCGGGACGTGATCCTCAATCCGGAACCGGTAGAACAATGCCTCCTGAACTGCCAGTCGTCCCATCATCGTCAAGCCCTCCCGCCCTTTCAGGTCAAGAGAATCATGAGCTTACGCACCGATCAACGACTATCTCACAAGATGTAGGACCCGGCCTTTTTCACCGATATCGGCCGTTTACGCATAACCGATGCCGCGGCGCTAGTGCGCTCTGTGCAATGAAGAGCGGATGAAAATTGCAGGCCCTTCTCCTCTGTTTGGGTGACAAGAGGCCTCTTATACGCTCTCCT
Source organism: uncultured Jannaschia sp. (assembly GCF_947494055.1). Lineage (GTDB taxonomy): Bacteria > Pseudomonadota > Alphaproteobacteria > Rhodobacterales > Rhodobacteraceae > Jannaschia. The sequence goes on from NZ_CANLTR010000063.1 coordinate 659, forward strand.
TTTACCCGTAGCTCGTTGTTACTTCTCCGTGGAGGATGAGCTTGTGGATTTGGATACCGAGCGACGCCTCACTGCGTTGATTTACTCGTCACTGCTGGATCCCTCATGCTGGCAGAGCTTTCTCGAGGCGGCGGCGGCCGAAATCGGCGGCGCGCGTATGCAGATACATGGCTGGACCGACACCTCTGGATCTACTTTCGCGACCACCACAGGGTACGACCCTGAGATGCTCGCGATATATCGGCATCTGGCGCGCAGTAACCCGTGGTCGCGAACGATCATCAACGCTCCTGTCGGCGTCGTGCTTCCCAGCCAAGCGCTTTGCCCCGAACAGAAACTGAAGAAGACGCTCTTCTACGACGAATGGATACGTCCGCAGGAGAATATCAGCGTCGGCGCCGGCGTCGTCATCGGTCGCACACGATCCGGACCATTCATGTTCGGCGCCAATATCCGCGAACGCGACAGGCAGGAAAAGCATCCGCGGTTGATCGAGCTCATGGGCAGGCTCGCTCCACATCTCACGCTCGCTTGGCAACTCGGCCAAGCCATGTTCGAGCCACGAATCCGGCTCGCTGCTGCCGAGGCAGGAGTGGCCGCCTCACGCGCGGCCCTGATCCTTCTACGAACAGACAGGACGATCGCCTTTGCCGATGAGGCGGCTGAGAAATTACTGGCAACAGGGAAGCAATGCCGTCTCGGCCGTAATGGCCGCCTTGTTTTTACTGATAAGCGAGCCGAGAGGGCTCTTTCAGTAGCCTTGCAGGAGCTGGCGCGGAGCGACCGGCCGGTAGTACTGAAAGTACCTCGAAGTGAGGGGTCGCCTGCTGTTCATCTCATCGGTCTCGACCATGATGAACTTCAGGACTGGCCGCTGGCAACGCTCCTGAGGTTGCCGCCGCGAAGCGTCCTCTGCGTGATCAATCATTCGACCGCAGCGAGGCGGACGTCGCGTCTCGCGACGTTTGGCTTGACCAGATCCGAACAGGAGGTTGCCGAAGCGATCGCGCGCAGCGAAGACACGGCGACGATCGCCATGGAACGAGGTGTAAGTCTTGCCACGGTTCGAAGCCAAGTGAAGGCAATCTATGCCAAATGCGGAATTCATAGTCGTGCAGCTTTAACGGCTCTTGTACTTGGGCCCTGACGGGCCTGACCGCCCTAGTTCCGACCCCCATGACCTACTAAACGTCCTTAGACCGGATGCTTTCCCCCATTTGGGGGATGCGGTCGATACGAACTTCCAGCAAGCATTGTCAATATTTGGAGCTGGTTATCCATTGGTGACAAAAGATGAAGCGCGATATACTCGGCCGCATTCTTGAGGGTGGCCCGCAGGGGGATTTTCTAAAAGGCACTGGCCGCAACGACGTAATTTTTGGTGCGGGAGGAGATGACACGATCGTGGGTGGCCGCGGTGTCGATCTTCTTTTCGGCGGGTCCGGTTCTGATGTCTTCATCTTCAATGATCGAGATGCAGGAGATGTCAGCTTCGGGCGCGCCGATACGGTCGGTGATTTTTCGAGCGAAGACACCATCGATCTTTCCCGAACCGAAGTGATCTACTTTGCCGGCTATGACGTAGTTTCGCCCGAGCGCGGGGGCTTCAGCATCTGGGAAGCGCAGGGCGATGTTTACGTGACATGGAATACCTTTGGAAAATTCCACGATGTCAAACTCACGGACTTCCAAGGCGACTACTACAATCTCTTTTCCCAGATCCGCTGGTACGACGATGATTATGCCGCCTCCGTTGCGACCCGTGGTTCGATTGAAACCGGGGCAACGACGACCGGAGAAATCGAAGTCGCGGGTGACGAGGACTGGTTCCAGATCAATCTTGCGGAAGGGCAACTTTATACTTTCGATCTGCAGGGGAGAACGGACGGCGGCGGAACGATCCAAGACCCGTATCTGGTGCTCTACGACGAGCTCGGTGACTATGTCACAGAGGGAGTTGAAGCTCTTTCCTTCGTGGCCGACGCATCGGGGACCTATTTCGTCTCGGCCGGGGCGTCCGGAGGTACCGGAACCTACACGCTCACAGCTGCGGCGGAGCGCTATGCCGATGACTTCGGTAACGATGCGTCCACCGCCGGAGAGATCGCTTCCGGCGAAACGGTGACGGGAAGAATCGGTGTACCATTCGACGAGGATTGGTTTCGCATCGAGCTGGCGGATGGTGAGACCTACGTGATCGACCTCCGCGGCCAGTCCTTCGGGTTCGGCTCCTTGCCGGACCCGTACCTGAGACTACTAGACGCCGAGGGCTCGGAGGTCGCCTTCAACGACGACGCTGACAGCCTTGACTCTCAGATCGTCTATTCGGCCGACACTGCTGGAACCTACTACATTGCAGCAAGCGAACTTTCCTCCGGTTTGGGGAGCTATGAGCTTAGCGTAACCGAACTCGGAAATGAAGTGCTGATTGGCTGAAAAGGAGATACTATTGGAGAGCACGACGTGACCAAAAGCGGCAGAGACAGCTGTTTTAGGCTAACACATTGGGAAGTTCAGGGCCATCCGGATCGCAACAAACCAGATGACTTTTTTCTAGCTTATGGTTTATTTCCGCATCGGGCAAAGAGAATGGAGAGTGTCATGAGAAAGGTTTGGGAGCGATGCTTTGATGAGCGCCCGGGATTAGGCGTTCGCCTGCGAGGTTGCGCTAGAATACTGATTGACAACGAGGAAATCTATTTTGAGTTATGGATTCCTAGCGAAGAAAAACGCTGGAAGCTTTCCGACGCCTGCTTCAAAATTGGAAACAGGCCCGTAAGCCTAGAGGCCTGTATAATAGACGTGAAGTGGAATGGCCAGTGGCCCGAGGCTCTTGTCTGCAAAGTCGAAGGCTGCTGGCATATTCCAGTTTGGCAAGACTGTGAAACGCTCTGGGAAGGTGAAATCCGGCTAGGAAGAATTCCATGGGGTGATCTCTCCGAGTTCGAGGACGGAAACCTGATTAATCGCGGCGAAGCTAATTCCGACTATGACGACGTTTTGGTTGCCACAGAACATCACCTTCCTTCACTTAGCCAAGTGATGTCCCGTCGAATGCATGCCACTTAATAAATGCATTCGGCTGATTCCATCAGGCTAGAATCCCCGAGTGTTCGTGGGCGGTCGATGAATAGGAGCCGCAAGGTAATACCATGCGAAGGGTTCTGACATGGTATATGCCCTCTCCAGAACTCACCATTCTTTGGCGATTTGGAGCCATTTGACAGCTCGCGATAGATTACAGCTATTGAACGTATCGGTTTCGCCAAGGAGTTCTGGACGGATTTAGAAAGAAGAACAACGACGGAACATTCGAACTTACCCCACGCCACTAAGAGACAGAAACAAAGCTTAGTATGATAGCTAATGTAGGTTAAATCGTTAGGAACACTGGATGCCTGGTGATGCCTTAAATCGTGATTTGAGTTCAATTGTTCCGGGAGGGGTTTACTCGCGTTCGGAACCAAATTATGTCAGTGCGCTGAGGTTAGACAATCGTGCTATCTTGCATGCGCCCGACTTCGTCGTTCGTCCAAGGAGTCGGGGCGACATCGCGGGACTTATCGACTATTGTCGTACCCAGGAAGTCGCGTTTACCGTCCGCTGCGGCGGGCATAGCCCGAACGGCTACTCTTTAAATTCTGAAGGCGTTGTCATAGATTTGCGGGCGATCCACGAGATCCGGATCGACAAGGACGTCTGCCACGTTGGCGCTGGCGCAATATGGGCCGACGTTTACAACCGTATCCGCACGCAGGACGAAGGGCATGCTGTCATCGGCGGGGTCTGGCCGGGTGTTGGAGTCGCGGGCTACCTTATGGGAGGAGGCTATGGCTTTCTTTCCCGCTCGCACGGTATGGCCTGTGACCAGATTGTATCTGCCGATCTAGTCACCAGTAATGGCCGCCAGCTTCGTGTAGGAGAACATTCGGCATGTGCCCAAGAACGGGAACTCTTCTGGGCTCTAAAGGGAGGCGGCGGCGGCAACTTCTGTGTTGTGACGGGCTTTTCAATCCTGTTGCATCAGGCCGCGCCGAGAATGTTTGCGGCACGGATCGCTTTCGATTTTGAACGATTCGAAGAAGTACTTTCATTCTACGACGATTGGGTCGACACCCTACCGGATAAAATGACCGTCTACGGTGCCATTCTTGCACAACCCGATCCGCGCCATCCCGGCGAGACGTTTCTCGCCCTGCGTTTGACCGCCGTCTACAACGGCGACTATTCGGAGGGTCTTGCGCAGATTATGCCGCTTCTTGCCCATTCTCCGCTAACGACCCAGGTTTATTCCCTTCCTCTGACCGACCTCGTTTCGTTTCTCTCCAGCTCGAATCCTGATGGAGATTTTGGAGTTTACGTGCGCTCCGTTATGCTGAAGCGCGGCCGCCTTAGCCAAGCGGCACCAATCTTGCGAAAGCATGTCGAGAGAATCCCAAAAGACGCGGTCTTCGTTGTCTGGACCCATGCGGCCGGCGCCATAAACCGATTCGACGCTCGGACTGCGGCCTTTCCGCATCGAGACGTGGAGTATGCATTTGCCGTGAAAGCCTTCTGGCCCGTCGACTACCCTGAGCTTCTGCAGCCGGCCGTCATTTGGGCATACCGCTTTTTCGAAGATTTGGGCAGGGTCGGTACGGGGGCATACGTTAACTACATCGACCCGCTCCTCACCGGATGGCGCGAAAAGTACTACCGCGCGTCATGGTCTCGATTGGTTCGCGTGCAGGAGCGGTGGGATCCTGGCAACCTTTTCAGATTTCAACAAGGCATCTCATCGCAGTTCGAGCCAGATCATCCCGACGAGGATGATCTCGATCTTAACTCACTGTTCCGGACGTTCGCAACATGAGTGACAGGCCGTCTGCAGAACTCGGTCCTCATATCCCCTCGGCCCGCTCAAAGAAGGGTCGGGAACGCGCACTCATCGAGCGGATTGCGACGGAGAATGCCCACTCGAAGGTCCGGGCAGGCCTCGCTCGTCGCGCCCAGCATCCGAAGCATCACGGCTGCGTGCGGGCCCGGTTCATTGTCGACGAGTCCGTACCGGACGATTTGCGCGCCGGGCTCTTTGCACAAGCTGGCGCGTTCGACGCCCTAATCAGGTTTTCGAACGGCCGGCGGCTGGATGACCGCAGTCCCGACGCCCACGGCATGGCCATCAAAATTCTTGGCGTCAACGGCGCACCAGAAAGCGTCCAAGACATCGTCCTCGTCGATCACGAGACCTACTTTTCCGGCGACCTCGTGGACTACGAGCGCATCAACAGGCTGGTTGTCGGGACGGGAGCCGGCAGATTCCTTGTCGCGCTGTGGCTCGTCGTCGTGCGCTGGTCGACGCTTGCCCGTATGCTGGCCTTCGCTGGCGGCAGGGTAAGGTCGCCGCTGTCCACCACTTACTTCAGCACTACACCCTACAGGCTCGGCGAGAAGGTCGTAAAGTACCTTGCCCTGCCGCTGCAGACCGCGCCGGAGGGGGACCTTACCGGCGAGAATGGCCTGTCGGCCGCGCTCGCGAGGCAGCTTTCGTACATCCCGGCGTCGTTCGACCTGTGCGTCGATGTGCAGACCGATCCCGACCGCCAGCCGATTGAGGATCCGACCGTCCGCTGGTCTGCAATGCCCAGCGCACGCCGAGTCCGGGTTGCGAAAGTTGAGATCCCAGCGCAGGCGGTGAACCCCGCCGCTCCGCTCGCAGAGAACATCGCCTTCTCGCCGTGGCACACGCTCACCGCGCACGAACCCCTCGGCGCCATCAATCGCGCACGTCGAACCGTCTACGAGGCCGCCGCCGCGAGCCGCCACGCCGTCAACGGCGTGTCCCCACCGGCCGCCGCGTCTGTCCCGTCGAGCTACCGGGAGGAGCGTACCTTGGAAAACAATGCACCCGACAACCGCCCGCCGCGGCCACGTCGCGACATGAGTCTCGTCGCCGCAGCAACCGTGGCAGTCCTGCTGGTCACCTGCCTTGCGCTGGAGTTCAAGCGGCTGACCATCAAGCCCGGGCCACCGACGACCTACGACGACATCATCGCGACGTTCAAGTACGGCTCGATCGGCGCCGAGACGCACGGCTTTCCCTATGTCGTGTGGCGCGAGCTCCCGGCGATCTTCGCCGAGCAGCTTCCTGGCGGCTGGAAGACCTTCGGATTCATCGAGGAGGAGGGCGCGCCGGTGCCGGTGGGCATCAGCGTGCGCCGCATCGGGGTAAAGCGCGTCGGCTTCAACTGCGCGACGTGCCACAGCGCCGAGGTGGAGGTGGAGGGCGTGCCGCACACCATCCTCGGTGCTCCGTCAGCTGGAATTGACCTGCAGTCCTACGTTCGCTTCATCGCCGAGGCCGCCGGTAGCGACAGGCTGACCGCCGACTCTGTCATCGAAAGCGCCGCCGACGCTGGCCGGCCGTTCGGTCTAGCTGGGCGGCTGCTGGTGCGTCACGTGCTCGTTCCGAGCATCAAAGGCCGTGCCGGGTCGCTCGTCGAGGCGTTCGCCTGGATGGACGCCAAGCCCGACCATGGACCGGGACGCACCGACGCTGGCAACGGCTGGCGCCAAACCTGGGGCCTCAATCCGGGGGGCGACGCGCGCGTCGGCACCGTCGACCATCCAGCAGTGTGGCGCCAGCGCGACCGGCTCGGCGGCTGGTTCCATTGGGACGGGAACAACGACTCCCTGACCGAGCGCAACTATTCGGCCGCGCTCGCCGGCGGGGCAACCGATTGGCTGCTCCAGCGCAAAGCTATCGCCCGGATTTCCGACTGGCTGATGGACCTTCCCGCGCCCCCCCATCCTACCCCCATCGATCCCGTGCTGGCGCAACGGGGCGAGGTGGTGTGGCGCGAGGTGGGGTGCGGCACGTGCCACGAGGTCGGCGGCGAACGGATCGGCCAAGTGACGGACCTGTCCGAACTGGGCACCGATCCGGAGCGCGCCGACCTCTTCGACGAGGAATTCGTCGAGTTGTTCGACACGGTTGGCGAGGGTTACTCTTGGCAGTTCACGCACTATCGGCCAACGAACGGCTACACGAATAGCCCGCTCGATGGCATCTGGGTCCGCGCGCCGTACCTGCACAATGGCTCCGTGCCGACGCTGCGCGCGCTCCTGTCACAGCCGGAGGAGCGACCGGACACATTTGTCAGGGGCTGCACGAGCTACGATCCGAACGCAGTTGGCTTCGTCTGCGACGAGGGCTTCACGTTCGACACGAGCCTCGTTGGCAACGCCAACACAGGCCACACATGGGGTACGGACCTTGCCGACGACGACAAATCCGCCCTGATTGAGTACCTAAAAACCCTTTGAGGCGACGTCATGCGGCTAAGTGAATCCTTCAAGGGCGCGTTTCTCGACGTCGTCTGCATGATCATCGGAACGATCATGTTCTACCGCGGCGTGGTCGAAGCCTTCTTCTATAACTGGGACCCTATCCATCTCGTCCTAGGCGCCGCCCTCCTGATGGGGGCGTACGCCTGTTATCTGATGTACCGCCGGCAGCGGCTCGGATATTGGCTATTTGTGCTCGGCAACCTAATCGTCGCGTACGTCTTCATCTTCATTCTTGAGGACATCTGGCACCATCACGTATGGCCACACATCGTCTACGCGGCGGTGTTCCTCCCCTTCTGGAGTGATCTCGACGGTCGGCGCGATCTGCTGCGCGACAAGCCGCTCCCGACCCGCATCGCCAACCAGCTCCTCAACTTCGTCGTCATACGGATACCGTGGCTGCTGCGCGCGCTGCAGCGCATCGGCCCAATCGGGCGCTGGATGAACCGGCAGATCATCCACCAGCTGAGCGCCCGCCCGCCCGGCCGGCCGCTTCCCCTTTCACTGTGGACGAGCGATCGCCAGCCGCTTACCGTGGATAGCAAGCACGCTCCGTCCTCGATCCCGAGTTGGCCCGGCCTCGTTGACCGCGCCTACACCGGCCGCCATCTTCCACCGGTCCCGGTAGCCGAGGTCGAGGCACTTCCTCCGCTCGAGGAGGTCGCGGCGCTTTTCGAGCGCGACACGTTTGTGGAAAGTTCGCGGACGACGACGTTGTTCTGCTTCTTCGCACAGTGGTTCACCGACAGCTTCCTTCGAACCCATCCAAACGACCGGCGGCTTAACACGTCGAACCACGAGATCGACCTGTGCCAGATCTATGGGCTCGGCGAGGAGAGCACGTCCTTTCTGCGCACCGGCAAGGACGGCCTACTGAAGTCGCGCAATACGGACGTTGGCGAACTGCCGGCGCTGCTGGCGCCGGACGGCACCGTCGCCCCCGACCTGGAGCGCATCGCATATGACCCCGCCTGGGCGACTTCGTTCGCGGACACCGAGCCCCCGCACGGCATGGCTAGGGACCTCAAGAAGTTCCTAAAGGAGGCGATCGGTGACTGGGCGGTCGAGCCCGGGCGCTGGAAGGTACACTACGCAGCGGGGCTAGAGCGCGCCAACTCCACCATCGTTTACAGTGCAATCAACACGATCTTCTTGCGCGAGCATAATCGCCTCGCCCGCGAACTCAAGGCGCGCAACCCTGACTGGGACGACGCCCGCCTCTTCGAGACTGCCCGCAACATCAACATCGTCCAGCTGCTCAAGATCATCGTTGAGGACTACATCAACCACCTTGCCGGCCTGCCGGTGAAGATCATGCTCGAGCAGGGCTTCGCCGATAGCAAGCAATGGTACCGGACGAACCGCATCGCGCTGGAGTTCGACCTGCTCTACCGCTGGCACGCCATGGTCCCGGATACGCTAAAGCTCGGCGGACACGAATTGATAAACACCGAGTTTCGTTTCGACAACCGGTTGATCGAGGCTGGCGGCGTGGAGGCCATCATCGACACCGCCTCGCGCCAAGCCGCCGGCCGCCTGACACTCGGAAACACGCCCGACTTTCTGATGGAGGCCGAACGCAGGTCCATCGCGTTTGGCCGTCTCTTCCGCCTCGCTCCGTTCAACGCCTACCGCGAGCGCTGGCAGCTGCGCCCGTATGATACCTTCGAAGAGCTGACCGGCGGCGACACTGAACTCGCCGAACGGCTCGCCGCTCTCTATCCCGACAGGAACGGCGCACGGGGGATCGACTGCGTCGAGCTCTATGTCGGCCTCTTTGCCGAGGGCCGCAAACGGTCCGACGTCCTGCCGCCGCTGCTTCTCGTTATGGTGGCCTCGGACGCATTCACCCAAGCGCTGACCAACCCGCTTCTCGCCGAAAACGTGTTTAGCATGGACGAGCCGTCCGCGTACGGCCTGGAGCGGGTCGACGTGTTCACCAAGTATGGCCGGAGCCAGATCGATGGCGTCTCGACGTTAGCCGACGTCGTCGCTCGCAACGTCGCCCCGGGGAAGGAGGGTCCGCGCGTGCGCTTCACCCTCGACGACGCATGACATGGAGGTTGATAATGCTGGAACGCCGCTCGTGCCGCCCGCTCCGGCCCGATGTTACGTCTTTCGATGACCTTTTTTCGAACCTTCTGCAAACAGGCAGTCTTGGCATCATGCAGCTTCGCTCGGCTGGTTTCTCGCTGAAGCGGGTTGGTGCGCTCTATCAAATCATGCGCGAGATGTGACGGGGAGCGCTGGGGAGTTTACTCGGATGAAGCAACCAGAGAGGATTGAATCTTGGACAAAATTGCTCGGGGTCGCCGTAGCTCTAGCTGGACTTGGTTTTACTGGCTTTCAATTCTTTCAAACATTTTCGATGAACGCAAAGAAGCCCTTTCTAGAGAAGCAAATGGATTTTTGTATTGAGGCCAGTACCATAGCGGCCACGATCGCGAGTACTGCGAAGAACGATCGCGCTAGAAGTGCCGCCGAAGCAAGATTCTGGGTGCTGTACTGGGGACCCCTCGGTATCGTCGAGAACACTGCCGTCGAACATCAGATGGTCTGCATCGGTCGGCATCTCAGCGGCAACATTAAAACTGGGTGCAATGATGTTCCCCTGACTCAGCGCTCCCTGAGGCTCGCTAAGGCATGCCGCGATCTGATGGCCGAGAGCTGGGGCGTCTCCCGCGAAGCCCTCGTCGGTCAAAAACAGAACTGAAACTCGACACTAAACCTACAAACCTACCGGCAGTGCGTTATTCCATCGACAGACCCTCGCACATTGCTTCGACGAGCACTGTCATGAGCGCTAGAGCTGACGTTGCGGGAACCACGCCTTGAGTGACTTTCCCCCTAAATTAGGGCCGCGTTGATCCAGAAAATTCCGGTCGATTTACAGTGTCGAGGGACAGCGCGGAGACCGCAAGAGTCTCGAGCGCTGGCGCGGTGGTCGTGATCAGAAACTCCGGGAAGCAAGAGCGGCGCCCGCGTGCCAGCCCAAGCCGCGGCGGCGCTTCTTTCGGCTTCTGGACCCGCCTCACGGCCTCATCTTCGGCCCCGACCGCATCCGCGCGCCTGCGGCGAGCCGCTGCCCCTCCGCCGCCGCCCGCTCTCCGTGGCGCACCGCCTGCACCGCGCGACCGATCTCGCCGAGCGTCGCCCGGTCGATCCCCAAGCCCCGCGTACTGGCATCTTCCACCACCCCGGCCCCGCGCCGATCCATCGCCCGCACCGCGTCGGGCCCCAGCCGCGTCTCCACCGCCCGCACAAAGCTCGCCAGCTCGCCGGCGACCCGGCCATCGGCCTGCAGCGACGTCCAAGCCCCCGCCCGCGCCTCGGACGTTGCCGCCGCCCCGAGCGCCCGCACCGCCTCTTGCGCCTGCACCGACAACACCGGCACCCCGACGGCCTCCGCCGTCCGCCGCGCCGCGATCCCGGCCGTGTAGTCCTGCGCCGCGGCGACCTCCGCCTCGCCGATGCGCCGCACCGCCGGTCCCACGGCCTGAACCACCCGCTCGGCCTGCGCCCGCGCCGCGCGGCCTGTGCGCCCCGCCAGAAGCCCTGTCCGGCCCGCCAGCGCCCCGAGCTGGTCCGGCGCGACCTCGATCCGCCGCGCCGCCGAGGTCGCCCCGTGCGTCGCCACCAGCTCGCCCAGCCGCGCCCGTGCCGCCCGTGGATCGCGGTAGGCGCCGGCGAGGTACTGTCCCAAGGCGTCGCGCTCGCGCTGCACCGCCGGGTCCGCTGCCACCGCCGCAGCCCGTTCCCCCGGATCGATCCTGTCCTCGATAAGGCGCGGCGGGATCAGCCAGCGTGGCGCAGACGCCGCCACGTCTTGCGGTCCCGATCGGGACGTCGGCCCCTGCATCTGCGAACCTGCGCCCGTGCGCGACTTGGCTGCTGCATCCAGCGGCCCCGGAACAGCTGTCTCCGTCCTGTGCTCATCGGTTCGCGCAACCGGCGCGACCGTCTCCGTCGAACTCGGGTGCTCGATCCCGGCATTACCCGGCCTTTCCGCCGGCCCTATACCCGTCTTGGCCTCCGCCGAATTCGCCACCGACTTCGCCACCGCCGGCCGCAGCGCCGCCGGCAACTCCTCCCGCGTGGCCCAGGCGATCGAGGCCGCCCGCACTTCGCGCCGGCTCATCTGCCGCGCGAGCTGACCGAGATCGGTCGCCGTCTCGGTGGCCGCGAACACCCGCGCGCTTTCCCGCTGCCGGGTCAGCGCCACGTAGGACGCGGCCTGCCGCCAATGCGCCGAGTGCAGCAGGTAGGTGTGATCGATGGTCTTGCCCTGCCCCTTGTAGATCGTCCCGGCATAGCCGTGCCGGAACCCGGTGAACTCGGCGGCCCGCCAGCTCACCTCGCGCCCCGGCTCTTTACCGCCGCCGCTGACCCCGCCGGGTCCGTCGAGCCGCGCCGTGATCCGCCCCGTCTCCGCATCGATTCCGGTGATCACCCCGGCATTGCCGTTCCAGAGCCGGGCCTCGCGCAGCGTCTCGGTGACCTGCACCCG
>NZ_CANLTR010000064.1 GCF_947494055.1 uncultured Jannaschia sp.
AATGAACGAGCGACACCAGCTATGAAGAAGCAGGTGGACGCCAGTTCCTACACCACGCCCCGGGACACTACCCGAAGGAGGCGCTGGTGATCCGCGTCAAACGCAGGCTCAATTCAACGGATGTGGCCGATGCTTTGACGGATCTGTTCATCCTACGCGGCCCGCCGGAATACATCAGATCGGACAATGGCGCGGAGTTCATTGCCAAGAAGGTGCGTGCCTGGATCGGGGCAGTGGGCGCAAAGACGGCGTTCATCGCGCCGGGATCACCCTGGGAGAACGGTTACTGCGAGAGCTTCAACGCCCGCTTCAGAGACGAGCTGCTGAACGGCGAGGTCTTCACCACGTTACGCGAGGCCCAGATCTTGATCGAACGCTGGCGGCGCCACTACAACACCGTCAGGTCGCACAGCGCCTTAGGATACCGGCCGCCGGCACCAAAAAGCATCGTCCCGATAGACCAGAGACCGACCATGCATTAACATTCAAACTGGACCACCCAATGGGGGCACTCCACGCGCACTAGCCGCGCCGCGCACGGCCCAGCCGCGATCGTGAGGCACTACGTGTTGGTTTCTCTTGATCATAGGGCCGCCCTTCATTTCTCGCCGGGCGATTCCGCCACTCGCTAACCTGAGGTTGACACTTTGGAGCTATAATGATGTTTGTCAACCACGCCATGGGGAGGACGATATGCTGGGCCAACGGTTGAAGCTCGCGCGGAAGAAGGCGGGGTTGTCGCTGCGCGACTTGGCCGAGCGGATGGAACCCCATGTCAGCGCGCAGGCCATCTCGAAGTACGAAGCGGACAAGATGCTGCCGTCGTCCTCCGTTCTGGTGGGGCTCGGACGATCACTCGACGTTTCGCTCGACTTCCTGATGGGTGGGCAGGTGGAGGAGCTGTGCGGCATCGAGTTCCGCAAGCATTCGCGCACTGGTGCGAAAGATCGCGCGCGCGCCGAAGCCATCGTGCTTGAGCATCTCGAGGACTACCTCGCGGTGGAGGATATTCTCGATGCGCCACCGCAGGCCAACGCATTCGGTGACGAGGTCGGTCTACGGGTGGAGAGCTTCGAGCAGATCGACCACGCTGCGCGGAAGTTGAGACGATCATGGAAGCTCGGTATCGATCCGATCCCGAGCCTCTCGGCGCTTCTGGAAGAGAAAGGCATCCGCCTCGTTCAGGCCGATCTGCCCGAACGCTTCGACGGGTTAACCTGCACTGTGCGTTGCGCGGGCGAGCGATCGTCCTTCCCGGTGGTGGTCGTCTCATCGCGTGCGAGCGTGGAGCGGCGGCGGTTCACTCTCGCGCACGAACTGGCTCACCGTATCATCGCGTCGAGCGACAATCCGAACATCTCACTAGAGAAGGCGATGAACCGCTTCGCCGGAGCGTTCCTCGCACCCGAGGAACACTTGTGTAGTGAGTTCGGCGGGGGACGACACGGGACCACCTATCGAGAAATCCTACGGGTCAAACATGTCTACGGCATGTCGGCCGCCGCGATGCTCGTTCGGCTCGGTCAAACCGGGCTGCTACCGGAGGGAGTCGTCCAGTACGCATTCCGAACCTGGGCGCGGCGGTGGCGCACCGAGGAGCCCGAGCCACTCCGCGAGGGCGAAGGATTTGACGCGTTCGAACGTCCGCGTCGCTACAAGTCGCTGGTTTGGCGCGCGGTTGGTGAGGAGATGATCTCGCCCGTGCGCGCGGCACAGTTGCTCAAGAAGCCACTGGCAGACGTTGAAGCGCAGATCCGCGGACCCGAGGCCAGGTGAGTGCCTCGCGCCTCGTCGTCGTCAACGACGCCTCCTGCCTCATTGACCTGCGCAAGGCCCAGCTTCTGCACGTCCTTGCACGCCTGCCGCACCACTTCGTCGTTCCGTTTCCCATCCGCCAATCAGAACTTCTCGACTTCACCGCGCAGGAATGGCGCGTACTGGACGACGGTGGGATGGAAACCTTCGATCTCCCCGCCGAGCTGGTTGGCCGGGCGCTGACCGTTCGCGCCCGTTACCCTCGCCTGTCAGCGAACGACGCCTTCGTCCTCGCCACGGCCGAGGCGCGGGACCGAAGCGTCCTGCTGACTGGCGACAGTCTCCTACGCCGCGTCGCGGAAGACCGCGGGGCGCGAGTCCATGGGGTCCTCTGGGTCATCACGGAGTTACACGTTGCAAGGGCTTGCGATGTCGAACAGCTGCGTGAAGCGTTGTCGATCTGGTCGGCAGACCGGTCGGTGTTCCTACCAGACCGGCTGATCCAAGAAACGCGGCGACGGCTACGCTGATTGTTTCCCTCCTCTAACTTAGGGGGTTCTTCCTCAACACCCGCCACACCGTGCTCCGCGATATGCCTAACTCTCGCGCGATGGCCACGGTGCGTATACCCTGCGCGTGCAGCGCCCGTACCTGTTCGGGATCGACCACCGGTTTGCGTCCCTTGTAAATACCCCTCGCCTTGGCCCGCGCGATCCCTTCCATCTGCCGTTCGCGGCGCAGGTTAGTCTCGAACTCCGCGAACACTCCCAGCATATCGAGGAACGCCTTGCCCGCGGCGGTGGAGGTGTCGATCGGCTGCTCGGTCGCAACCAGGGCCACCTTCTTCTCGTGCAACTCGCGCACGATGTCCTGTAGGTCACCGATGGAGCGGGCGAGGCGATCCACCCGCGTGACGACGAGCTCGTCGCCGGGCTGCAGGAAGGTCAACAGAATGCCTAGTTCCTCACGACCCTGGCGAGAGGTGCCCGAGACTTTCTCCTCGCGGATCACCGCGCAGCCGGCGCGAGAGAGTGCCGCGCGCTGCACGGTGAGGTCCTGGTCGGTCGTGCTGACCCGGGCGTAGCCATAGCGGGGCATCCGTCAGCGCCTCCGATGCATAGCAGGCACGCTGGAGGAAAAGAGATGCTCCCTCATGCGCGGTAGAGGGCGTGCTGCAGATCGACGAAGGCCTTCTTGACCATCGCCATGTCGCCCAGCCGGACCTTCGCGTCGCGCGTGCCAGCCAGTCCGCGAGGGCTTCGCACGAGGACATGAGGCCGCCGGCATCCCGGCGCGGCACGCCGCGCTCGCCGAGTTCCGCCCGCCACGGTACGGGGGCAATATCCGCAGGGTCGGGGCGCGCCTGGCCTGGCCGGTGGGCCTTGATCCAGTCGAGGTCGAAGCGGCTGGGGACACCGCCTGGCGCCCAGGTGACGAAGAGGGCATCCGGCGTGATCTCGGCCTGGAACGGTGCAAGGTCGAGGGGCACGCTCGTCAGGTCGAAGTCGCGCTCGCCGGTCTTGGCGTGAAAGCCCGAAGGATCGCTGTCGCGCAGCCAGATATAGGGAAACTGGCCGACGGTACCGTCGGACCAACGGATCTCAAGGCTCTCGGCCCCGGAGGTGAGGGTAGATGTCATGGATCTCTCCGATGGGAATGTGGTGGTTTGGAAGGCCGTCTCAGCCGCCCGCGGGGGGCGGCCACCACTCCTGGCCCTTCCCATGCGGGTGGCCCAGGCATCTTCCCAACACGGCGCACATGGCCCCTCCCAAACGTGCCCGTCCTAGTGGAGCACTAACGGCTGTCGGGCGGAAGCGTTGTCTCGACGACGTTCGCTAAGACATGCCCGCCCGCTCGTCCTGCAAAGCCGCTCCGGAGGTCAGGTCCGCATTCGCTCGCCCCTTGGATCGAGCAATGGCTTCAAAGACGCCGTCGCCGGGATGCGGACGCCCGTGACGTCGATCTCGTAGTTCGAGGCGAAGACTTCCGCCAGCGTCTCGCCGGGGCAGGGGACGTAGCCAAGGCCGATCGCGCCGCCCAGGCTGTGCCCGTAGCCGCCCGATGTCGTGTGCCCGACCATCTCGCCATCCCGCAGGATGGGCTCGGCGTGGAAAAGGAGGGGTTCGGCATCCTCGAGCTGGAACTGTAGCAGGCGCTTCTGCGGGCCGCTTGCGCGAACCTCATCCACGGCGGCCGCGCCGACATAGCCGCCGGTCTTGCGGCAGGCGAAGCCAAGGCCCGCCTCGATTACGTGGTCGGCGGGCGTGATGTCGTGGCCCATGTGCCGGAAGCCCTTCTCGATGCGAAGCGAGTCCATCGCGTGCAGGCCGGCGAGGGTCAGCCCGTGATCGCGCCCGGCCTCCATGATCGTCTCGAAGGCATGGGCCGCCATGTCGGCGGATACGTAAACCTCCCAGCCGAGCTCACCGACATAGGACAGGCGGTGCAGGCGCGCGCGGCCCATTCCCAGATCCACCTCGCGGGCAGTGTAGAAGGGGTGAGCGGCGTTCGACATATCCTCGTGCACGACCCCGGCCAGCAGCGCGCGCGATCCCGGTCCCATCACGGCCATCACGGCCTCTCCGGCAGTAACGTCGGTGACGGTGGCGGCCATGTCGCCCGCGATGCGGCGCAGGCGGGTCTCGTCGCGCAGACGGGTGGCGGCGGGCGTGACCATCATGAAGGCCGTTTCAGACAGGCGCGTAACGGTGACGTCGGCCTCGATCCCGCCGCGGGCGTTGAGCATCTGGGTATAGACGATCCGCCCCGCGGCCACGTCCAGATCGGCCGCGCAGGCCAGCGCCATCAGGCGCGGGGCGTCGCGCCCCTCGATCCGCAGCTTGCCGAAGGAGGACATGTCGTAGAGGCCGACACCCTCGCGGATCGCCAGATGCTCGCGCCGCTGCGCCCGCCACCAGGTTTGGCGGCCCCAGCCGTAATCGTAGCCCTCGCCGGGCGCGCCGAACCAGTTGGCCCGCTCCCAACCGGCCAGCTCGCCCATAACCGCGCCGTGATCCAGCAACTCGCGGTGCAGAGGCGAGCGGCGGACGCCCCGCGCCGTGGCCTTCTGGCGGGCGGGCCAGTGGTCGGCGT
This sequence comes from uncultured Jannaschia sp., assembly GCF_947494055.1. Taxonomy (GTDB): domain Bacteria; phylum Pseudomonadota; class Alphaproteobacteria; order Rhodobacterales; family Rhodobacteraceae; genus Jannaschia. The sequence goes on from NZ_CANLTR010000064.1 coordinate 4,849, forward strand.
AGAGCAGCCCGAGGCTTTCGGTCGCGCGGGCGCGCAGGTAGCGGCGGTTCGACTGGAACGGCTCCATCCGGGCGATGTCGACATCCATCAGGTCGAACGGCATCTCGTCGCCCTCCATCCATTGCGACAGGGCGAGGCCCGCGCCGCCCGCCGACTGGATGCCGATGGAGTTGAAGCCCGCCGCGACCCAGACGTTGTCCGAGCCGGGGCAGGGGCCGAGATGGTAGGCGTCGTCGGGCGTGAAGCTTTCGGGGCCGTTGAAGAAGGTATGGATGCCCGCCTTGGCCAGCATGGGCATGCGGGCGACGGCCTTTTCGAGGATCGGCTCGAAGTGGTCGAGATCCTCGGGGAGCTGGTCGAACTCGAACCCCTCGGGGATCGGGCCCCAGGGCTTGGCGACCGGCTCGAAGGCGCCGAGCAACATCTTGCCCGCATCCTCCTTGTAGTAGGCGCATTCGTCGGGGACGCGCAGGACGGGCAGCGCGCCGAGACCTGCGATGGCCTCGGTGACGACGTAGAAATGCTGGCAGGCCTGAAGGGGGACGGCGTGGCCCAGCATGGCACCGACCTCGCGGCCCCACATGCCGGCGCAGTTGACGACGTGGTCGCAGGCGATGGCGCCCCGCTCCTTGCCGCGGCGCCACTCGACATGGGTGACGCGGGCCCCGTTGCGGCGCACGCCCGTGACCTCCGTGCCCTCGGCCACGGTGGCACCGCGCATCCGCGCGCCTTTGGCGAGGGCGATGGTGATGCCCGTCGGGTCGCCCTGGCCGTCCTTCGGAAGCCAGACGCCCGAGCGAACGTCGCCGATGTCGAGATGCGGATAGCGTTCCAGCACCTCGGCGGGCGAGATCTCCTCGACCTCGACGCCGAAGGCGCGCGCCATGCCGGCCTGGCGGGTGATCTCCTCACGGCGGTCTCTTGTCAGCGCCACCGTGATCGAGCCGCAGCGGCGGAAGCCGGTGGCCAGCCCGGTCTCCTCTTCCAGGGTGCCGTAAAGCTCCTGGCTGTAGCGCGCGAGGCGGGTCATCGCCGGGGTCGCGCGAAGCTGCGCGATGAGGCCGGCGGCGTGCCACGTCGTACCCGAAGTCAGGCGCCTGCGCTCCAGAAGGACCGGGTTCCAGCCCAGCTTGGCAAGGTGATAAGCGACCGAGCAGCCGATCACGCCGCCGCCGATGATGACGACGCGGGCCGTGCCGGGCAGGGCGGTCACGCGCGGATCCGCGAGAAGTCCGCATCCCAGGCGGCGCTCTGCAGCACCCGCGCGGTGGCGGTCTCGCCGAAGATGTCGATGGCGAGCTCGGTCCCGCCCTCGGCTTGCGCCAGCGGCACCATCGCCAGCGCGAGCGGGCGGCCCACCCGGTGGCCATAGGCGGCGGAGGTGACCTCGCCCACGATCTCGCCGCCCAACAGGACGTTCGACATCGCGGGCGGCTCGCGCGTCCCATCATGCGCGACGAGCACAAGGCGCCGCTCGGCCGGGCCTGGATCGGTTAGGAAGCGCGACAGGCCCAGTTCCTCGGGGGTGTAGTCGGTCGAGATGTCCCCCTTCCAGGAAAGCCACCCCTTCTCCAGCCGCAGCGAGTCGAGGGCGATCATGCCGAAGGGCCGCGCCCCGGCCTCCGTCACGGCGTCCCAGATGGCGGGGACGTGCTCGGGGCGGGCGTGGACCTCCCATCCGAGCTCGCCGGCGAAGGAGACGCGCGCCAGCTTGGCGGGGCGCCCGGCGACCTGCGCCGCCTGGTGGGAGAGCCAGGGTAGGGACAGGTCGGCGTCGGTGATCGGGGCCAGTACCGCGCGGGCCTCCGGGCCAGTGACGAGCAGGGTCGAGAAGTCGTCGGTCCGGTCGGTCAAGGTCAAAGCGTCCGGCAGGCCGTCGAGGAGGACGTCGCGGTCGTGCCACTGCGCCGCGGCGGCGGTGATCAGGGTGAACGCGTCCGCTCCGCGCCGGATCACCGACATCTCGGTCAGGCAACGGCCGCGCGTGTCCTTGAAATAGGCGAGGCCCATGCGCCCCGTCCCAGGCAGTCGCGTGGCGATGCGGGAGGCGAGCCAGTCGGCGGCGCCCGGCCCTTCGAGGTCGAAGCGCGAAAAGCCGCAGATATCGATGACGCCGGCATGGTCGCGTACGGCAGCGACCTCCTCGGCCACGGCGCCCCACCACGGGCCCTCGCGCTCGAAGGTCTCGGTCGCTGCCTCGGAGGTGTCGTCGCCCGGGCGGGCGTACCACAGCGCGCGCTCCCATCCGCCGAACGCGCCCATCTGGCCGCCCGCCGCGACGATCCGACCGTGCACGGGCGAGAGGCGCTTGTCGCGGCCCTCCGGCCAGGCATGGAACGGGTGGTGCATCGCGTATTCGTGCCGGTAGACCTGCAGCCCCATCGCGTCGGCCGCGTCCTGATCGGCCCAGCTGGTGAAGCGGCGCGGGTCCATCGCCCAGGCATCCCATTCGGGCGCGCCCTCCACGATCCAGTCGGTCAGCAGCTTGCCTGCGCCCCCTGCCTGCGCGATCCCGAAGGTGAAGACGCAGGCCTCGAAGGCGCCTCGAACCCCCGGCATCGGCCCGATCAGCGGCAGCCCGTCGGGCGCGTAGGGGATGGGGCCGTTGATGACCTTGCTGATGCCGGCCGTGCCCAAGAGCGGCAGGCGGGCCATGGCGTCCTCGATATAGGGCTCCAGCCGGTCGAGGTCGTCGGGGAAGAGCTGGAACGAGAAATCCTCGGGCATCGACCCGTCGGTCCAGTAGGGCTGTCCGCCCCGCTCGTAGGGGCCGAGGTTCAGGCCGTGCTTCTCCTGCCGCAAGTAGTAAGAGACGTCCGGGTCGCGCACGAGAGGCAGCTTGTGGCCATTCGCGCGAGACCATTCCGCGATCTCGGGGATCTCGTCGGTCAGCAGATACTGGTGCTGCAGCACGGTCATAGGGACGGTGCGGCCGCCGAACGGCACGAACCACTCGCCGATGCGCTGCGCGTAGTAGCCGCCCGCGTTGACCACGTATTGGCAGCGGATGTCGCCCTTGTCGGTGCGGACAATCCACTCGTCCCCGTCGCGCGCCACCCCGGTAGCGGGGCAAAAGCGGTGGATGCGCGCGCCGAGCTTGCGCGCCCCCGCCGCGAAGGCCGCCGTCAGCGAGGCGGGGTCGGCGTCGCCGTCATGCGCGTCCCAGAACCCCCCCGCCAGGTCGTGTGTCTCGAGGAAGGGATAGGCGTCCTCGATGTCCCGTACGGACATGATCTCGGTGGGCATCCCGAGCTTGCGGCCCCAAGAGGCGACGTGCTCGAACTCGCGCATCCGGTCAGCGGTATGGGCGAGGCGAACCGCGCCGGTGACGTTGTAGGTGAAGGGTGTGCCCGTGGCTTCCGCGAGCCCGCGGTAGAGCTCCATCGAATAGCGCTGGAGTTTCGTCATCCCCAGAGAGGTCGAGAAGGTCGGGCAGTTGCCCGTCGCGTGCCACGTGCTGCCCGCCGTCAACTCGTTCTTTTCCAGCAACGTGCAGTCCGTCCAACCCCGCAGCGCCAGATGATAGAGGCAGGAGGCGCCGACGACGCCGCCTCCGATGATGACGACGCGCGCGGTCTCGGTCATTGCGTGCTTTCCTGGGTGTAGATGGCGGGGGTGATGATCCAGATCGCCACGGCGGGCTCGCCATGCGGGTTCATCCAGCTGAACGGCTCGCCGCGCAGGCGGGCGGTGTCGCCGGGGCCAAGGTCGTGGCGCACGTCGCCCAGCCAGATCGTCAGCTGGCCCGAGAGCATATACGCAATCTCTGTGGTGTGCCGGGTGACGGGATTGTCCCGCCGGGCGCCGGGGGCAAAGGTCGAATGGATGACCTCGAACCCGTCTGTGAGATCGGGCGAGAGCAGGGTCTCGCCGAGCCCGGGCACCCTCTCGCCCAAGGGACGCCCGGCACCGCTGCGCACGATCTCTCCGGTGTGGGCCGCGGTCAGCATGCTCAGGGGCGCGTCCAACGTGTCGGCGAGCCGGGCGAGGGTGGCGTCGTCAGGGGTGGAGAGATTGCGCTCGATCTGGCTCATCCAACCAACGGACCGTCCGAGACGGCCGGCCAACTCGGCGAGAGTCAGTCCACGGGCGCGGCGCAGGGCGCGAAGGTCGGCTCCCAAAGTATGCATCGACAGAAATCCCGTGAAATTCTGTCGTGTAATTTCACATCTGGACCGACGGTGCAATTGGGAACCGGTCTCGGGCCGTGGAGGGCGCCGCGCCTCCGCACCCTGCCGCTGCGCCGCTGTCGCCGCGGTATGGACTCCATGCCATGCCCTCGGCGACTTCCCGACATTCGCTTGAACTTCCGGCTGACCCGAGAGGCATCGCTGTAGCCGACGTCCGTCGCTGCCTCGCTCCGGGGGGGGCGGCGATGCGCATGGCGGCATCGTTCAGGCGCAGTCTTATGCAACGCTCCCATGGGACATGTCCCCGACCGCGAGGTTACGAATGCCGAGCCGGTAAGGTCGACGGGCGTGCGGTCAGCGTGGGGGACGATCGGCCAGGTGAACGGGAAACCCGGCATCTCGATGCGGTCGGTCGGCAGCAGCCCGTCCGGACGGGTGGTCCTAGGTTCCTCGCCGTTCGTCGTTCGCCGCTCGGCCTTCGCACACGCCCGCAATCACCTCGCGCAAGTTCGGCGCGCCACAGGTCTTCGTATGGCCGGGATGCATCTTCGCGAAGCGCGCAGGCATCGCCCCCGGCCAGTTCCAGAAGGCGATCGACCGTCCGGCTCTCGACGTCAGCCGCCGTCATGTGATGGCGTGCGGCGAGCCCCCAACCCGAGAAACGAACCGTCAACGCCAAACCACGCATGTGGTCGGTCCTTCCGGTCGAGCTATCGCGCGTGGTCTTCCCGAAGCCTGCGACAGGTGGACCGACGGGGCGGCACACCGATGCCAGTCGGGGCGGCCTTTACCGATGACACCTATCTCAAGCGACCCTGAACGGGAGGCCATGCTCCGGCGGCCGCTCGGAAGAGCGCGCGCTGGCGGAGATTCCCTGGCACGGTGCCGGATGACCGACATGGCTTGGGGTGCGGCACGACTGTCGCCGGACCGAACGTTACCGGAGCGCTCGTAGCCGGCAACTGCGCGGCGCTACAAACCTTCCGGGCTTGCATCGGAATGCTTGGCGCGGCCCGCGCGTCCGGCCGCTTCGAGCTCGGCGCATGAGAGAGGCGATGCCGGACGAAACGTGCCAAGCGCCGGGGCGACGGACTCTAGACGATCGCGTGCAGGACCCACGCAGGTTCGCTTTCCAAGTTTGTCGATCGTGGCGCCCGCAACGATCCTCCTGAATGCGCAGCTTCTTGACCGGGGTAACTGGGCAACCATCAGGTTTTCGGCGCACCCGATCCGGCACCGTGTTGCCCCTCGATCGTGAATACCGCGCCAGTCGGTTCCAGCCGCAACTCGGATCGGCCGCCAAAGTATTCGCCGACGATGCGGTCGAGAATCGTGGATCCGAACCCGGTGCCAACGTTCGGCTCGGGGGCGGACCCGCCTTCCTCGCGCCATGTCAGGCGGAAGGCCTGCGCCGCGGCGCAACTCCAGTGCACGACGATGCGGCCTTCGGGCACCGCGAGCGCCCCGTACTTGGCAGCATTGGTTGCAAGCTCGTGGATACCGAGCGACAGGCCCAGCATCTGCTGCTCCGTAAGCATGACGGACGGTCCATCGAGCGTGAGCCGGTCCGGCTTATCGAGATGGGGCGTCATCGCCTTGAGGATCACGTCGCGGATATCGGCGTTCGAGGTGCTGCCGTCGGTCAGCATGTCCTGGGCGCGCGCCAGTGCGGTCAAGCGGGCGGCGACCTGCGCGCGGCCAGCCTCCAGCGTCGTCGCGTAGCGCAGCGACTGCGTGGCAATCACCTGCGCGATAGTCAGCACGTTTTTCATCCGGTGCGCGAGCTCGCGGTTCATCAGCTCGCGCTCCTCGACGGCCCGGACCCGTTCGATGGCGGCGTAGGTACGGTCGAATACGGCGCGGATGAAGTCGAGTTCGCCCTGCGTCCAGCTCCGCGGTCGATCGTCGCCCAGAAAGAACACGGTCGTGAGGCGACCGCGCTCCATCAGCGGAACCTGGGCCAGGGCGCGCAGGCCGATCCGCTCGAGCGGCCCGGGTTCCGTCACGCGCGGATCGTCACGGACGTCGTTGAGAACCACCGTCTCGCCGCGTTGCAGAAGTTCGCTCAGGAGACCGTGATCGTCGAACCGCAGCGTTTTATTCAAGAGGCTCGCAGCCCCGCGGGCAGTCCAGTCGACCCTGACCGTCATGATCTCGCCGTCAGGATCGACCTCGCCATGCCC
>NZ_CANLTR010000065.1 GCF_947494055.1 uncultured Jannaschia sp.
CGGCTGCACGAGGGCGACCAGTTCGCGCCGGACTTCCTCGCCCTCAGCCCCAACGCGAAGATGCCGGCCATCCTCGACCACGCGCCGGCGGCGGGCTACGGCGACGCGCCCTTGCCAATCTTCGAGTCCGCCGCGATCCTGCTCTATCTCGCCGAGAAGACGGGACGCTTTGCGCCGCCTGAGGGCGACAGGCGGGCGTCCAAGGACCTCATGGAGTGGCTGTTCTGGCAGACCGGCAGCCAGGGGCCCATGGGCGGCCAGCTCAGCCACTACCGCAACTACGCGCCCGAAGCCGAGCGTGACTACGGCTTCCGCCGCTATCTCGGCGAGTACGAGCGCACCATGGCGGTGCTGGAGAACCGGCTGAGGGATCGCCCCCACATTCTCGGCGAGGCGTATTCCATCGCCGACATGCAGGCTTTCCCCTGGGCCTTCATCGCCAAGCCCCTCGGCTCGTCGCTCGACCGCTTTCCGAACGTCGCGGACTGGCGCGAACGGCTGAAGGGCCGTCCCGCCGTGCGCCGCGCGATCGACCTTCAGAAAAACCAGCAGAACCGCGGCGAGGGCAAGCGCACGGTCGAGAACGATGCCGTGACCTTCAACCAGAACGCCGACCGCCTGCTCGCCCTGGGCCGCGGCGGCACCTGAATCCAAATGGACCTCGCCGCGTTTGTCCCCATCGTGTCGACGGCTTCGACGGGACTCTTTACGGAAGGTGCATAGTGTTAAAGTCGTGCTGCGGTGACGCAGGCAGAGCAGGGGCTTGCAGGGCAGGGCGGATCCTAGTTGACCGGTGAAATGCAAGGAATGTCGATGACAGAATCGCCGATGCCCGTTTTCGGGGCTGGGACGATCTCGGTCAGCCGAACATCAGTCGACCCCACGCAGCCGCGAAGAAGGCCGACATGGTGTCGCTCTGCACTCATCGTCGACTTGGTGTAGTCGATCCTGCACGATGCCGCATTCGGTATGCTAGATGGCTCCACCCCACGCGTGGCGATCCTCTGAGCCCAGAAAAGTATCACGCACAGACACCGGGCTGATCATGACGCAACGCGACGCCCCTGCTCTCGAAATCATCGGCCAAGGCGCCATCGGCCGCTGGATTGCCGAACGGCATACGGGGCCGGTCCGGTTCATCGGGCGGAACCAGAGGCTGACCCGGGTCCCGTTGATCGTCGAAGTCGCGGGACATGGTGGTCTGGCGGAGTACGGAGAACGCGCCCTCGCGCAGGGGAGCGACCTGATCGTCGCATCCGTCGGCGCCTTGGCCGATGTTGCGCTTCACGACCGCATCGTTGCCGCGGCGGGGCCACCGGGCTCCGGCCGCGGGCGGCTTCTCCTGCCCGCCGGCGCATTGGGGGGCATAGACGCGCTCGCCGCCGCACGCGAAGGTGGGTTGCGGCGTGTCGTCTACACGGCGCGTAAGCCGGCCGCCACGCTGATCGAGGATGCCGAAAGCTCCGCAGAGACGGTGCTTCTCGACGGCACCGCACGAGAGGCGGCTCTCCTCTTTCCCAAGAGCAGCAATGTAGCGGCGACGGTCGCACTCGCAGGCTTGGGTTTCGACAACACAGAGGTCAGGGTCATCGCGGACCCCGCGGTGAACTCCAACATCCATACGATTGATGCCGAAGGAGCGTTCGGCTCGTTCAGTTTTTGGATCGAAGGGCGTCCGCTCGCCGACAATCCGCGGAGCTCCAGCCTCACCGCCATGAGCGTCCTGCGGGCGATCCGCAATCTCGGATCAGCTATCGTGGTATGACGTCGCCTTGTCGGCCCGGGTCATACGCCTGACGCATAAGCAGCATCGAAGAATTTCCGCTCGAGTCTGACTGTTTCGCCGAAGACGTCTTCGACCCTTGCGCGATCCTCCGTATCGAGATCGTCCCATGCTCGGTCAAGCTGGGTCCGCAGGTACTCGACCACGCCGCGAAACCCTTCCCCCGAATGCAGCTCGATCCACTCCCGGAACCAGAACGGGAGCCCACTGGCAGCCGAGGCATGACGCTCGCCCCATTCGAGGTAACTCCATTCCGCCACGCAGAGGACGGCCAGCATTTCCGCGTAACGCCCCGACCTCCGGGCGGCGGCCATGATCTCCAGGAGGGCGGCGGTCTCGGATGCCGGCGCCGCTGCCCGGTCCGAGGCATCGACCCCGAGCGCCTCGAACGATCTCTCGAAATAGGTATTCTCGGTGCCGGTGATCAGGGCCAGGAACTGCGCCGCCGGTATCGCATCCTCCAAGGTCGGGGCATGGGCCAGTGCCGTGGCCAGAAGGCGAACGAATTCCTCGAGGAACTTGTGATCCTGGATCAGGTACCACCGCATTTTCTCCTCCGGCAATGTATTGGCTGCCAGTTCGGCGCAGAACGCATGGTCGGTCGCGGCGGCCCAGTCTTCGGCGCAACGGTCGCGCAAAGCTTCGGTTAGACGCATGTGAGTTTCTCCCTCGGAACTTGCCTCCGTCAAAGTCTATGCCCTTGATGGCGAAAGCCTTGAAGTCGCGAAGCCACCCCCGATCCGCAGACTTTTTCTCGGCTGACCGATCGGCGCAGGTCGAGCAGTCACCGGACGCATGGCGGTCTCATTCCGCTATGCCCGCCAGACCGTGTTCGGGCTGACGTCAAGCAGCCGGGCGATCTCGGCGATACAGCGCCCCTCCTTGTCCCGCAGGCGCTGAACTTCCTCGCGCGGGTGACGAGGCAGGGCTGCATCTGTCTTGAAGCCCAAGGCCGGCAGTCGTGCGATAAGCCTGACCGGACCTTCGACGATCGGAGGTCCGGTCAGGCGGCGTCGAAGCGAAAGCTGCCGTTCGCCCCGGCCGCAACGAAGGTCCGGACAGAACCCACTCGAATGCTGCGCCGGTGGCGAAGGACCGCGTTCGCGGGGCACCGGCTGTCTTGTGGAGCGTTTCATCTGGATTGAGCGGTGAAACTTCATATTCGCTTTGCCGTGACGTCGATCTCAACTTTCATCTCCGGCTCGACCAGGTCCGCGATGATCATCGTCGCGGCAGGTCGCACCTCACCGAAAGTCTCGCCAAGAATGGCGAACACCGTCTGAACGTGGGCGCGGTCCGTCACCACGTAGCGGGCCCGCACGACATCCCGAAAGCTGAAGTCCGCCTCTTCGAGAGCTCGTCCTATCGTCGCCAACGCGTTCCGCGTCTGCTCACTGACATCCTCCGGCATGGTCATCGTGTCGTAATCGTAGCCTGTCGTCCCGGACACAAAGCATTCGTCGCCCGCGGCAACGGCGCGGGAGTATCCAGCCGTCTTCTCGAATGGCGACCCCGTGGAAATCAGTTTTCGTGACATGTCGAGACCGGCAGCGTGGCCGCGGCGCCTTCTGGAACGGTCTCAGGCCGCGGGTCCGATGCCGCGTCATCCGCCAGTCCGGAACCGCCGTCGCAACGGACCAGATCAATGGTTTGAACATCCTTCCATATGAAGCTCAGATCGTCCGAACCCGTGCGCTGTGTCAGGCGATAATAGACGCGCTCTCGAGTTTCGAGTTCCGGCACCCCTTCGAGTTGCAGGTAGTCTGCGGCGACGAACGTCACCGGACCTATTCGCTAGACCTCCCTGACGCGCGCATTGCCGCCGAAGGTCGTGATCGTGTCTGCACCGATATCGATCCGCGTGACCGACTTGCCGGGAGACCTGCATTCAGATGCCGACACGTCCCAACTCCCGCGCGTTTCGGTCGGCAGGCACTGACTCGATGCCGGACTGGTAAAGCCGTAAATGGCGGCGCACAACACGGACGACGAAATCGTCTTCATGGCGGACGGCTCCTGTTGCCTCTCTAGGGAAAGCAAGGCCCCTCGCACCGTTCTTAATCGAACATGCTCTCGAGATCGCCGTGAAACCTCGCGGCCTCGGCATGGCTCCAGGATCGTGACGGCGACGACGAGAAGCAGGCCGACGCCCGTCGCGTTCGATAGCGCTTATCTCATCGCGAGGGGGCTCTTGCGTTGCGCCGCCGGGACGGCTGACCCCGTTATGGCGTCATTCGCACTGTCGCGTCAGGGGGACCGGGTTCGACGGAGCCGCACCAGTCGATCCATTCCGCCGCCGCTTCGATGATTGGAGGAAGGGACGGCTTCAGTGCAAAGACGACCCTGTTGGTGAGGACAATGATGAACAAGACCTGACTTCGGATTAGTGTCGACTGGTAAGTGTCTGGCAAACAACGTCCTATGTCGTTCTTCTGCTTCGTGGGGCGTACACGCCAATCCGATCCTTGTATCACAGGAAGTACCAGACTAACTCTAGTCCATCCGGAGGCGTCGATGCAGTTCAACATTCACGAGGCGAAGACCCAGTTCTCGAAGCTCGTCGCGGCCGTGGAGCGTGGAGAGACCGTGACGATCTGCCGGAACGGTCGGCCTGTGATCACCTGCGTACCGGCGCGGCCCCGGGGGCCGTTTCCGTTCGGCGCTTGGGGATCGCTGTCAGGCGGGGCGACATCGCTCGAGCACATGGTCGGACCCACCGACGCGGAGACGCTCGACAACATGGGGCTCTGATGCTCCTCGACACGCATGTGCTGATCTGGGCGATGCTGGCGCCAGACCTTCTGTCAGGTCCAGCGCGTGACGCACTTGTGAATGCGACCGAGCGCTGTGTAAGTGCAGCCAGCCTCTACGAGATCACCTACAAGGCGATGCTCGGCAAATGGCCCGAGGTCGAGAAACTGCTGTCCGTCGATCTCGACACGCGGCTCCGATCCGACGGGTTCGAGGTCGTCCCGGCGTCCGGAGCCGTCATGGATCGCGCTGGACGGTTCGCTTGGGCGCACCGGGATCCGTTCGACCGGATCATCGTCGCGACCGCTCTCGAACGCGCCATACCGGTCGTCTCGAAGGACGCGACGCTGGACACCGTGCCGGGCGGAGGGGTGCAGCGCATCTGGTAAGCAAAAGGCTTGAAGCCCGGACTTCCCTTTTCCCAAGATGCATTTAGAGCTATTCGGGATTTGGGTTAACCCGCCGAGCAGTTTGCTCCCATGGTCCCTCAGAGTGACAATGGCCACGATCGCGCGAAGATGCGATGGGGGATGCCGTCGCCGAAAGCGGTGCTGTTCGCCGCCCGCGAAGGAGCGCAGCCCGGACCGGCGGCTGGCGTGCTATCGCGGGGCTTGTCGACAACCTGTCCGTACCGGCTAGGATTGCCATGAGGGGGAACGCATCATGAGTCTGACACGTCTTGCTGTGGATCGCGCGGCAGAGGGTCGGCCGGTCCGGGTCGGCCTGATCGGCGCAGGCAAGTTCGGCTCGATGTTCCTGTCGCAGGTTCCCACGATCACGGGCCTCGAAGTCACCTGCATCGCCGATCTCGACGTCGCACGGGCGCGCACCGCCTGCGCCGCCGTCGGGTGGGACGCGGATCGAACCCGTGGCACGGCCTTCGTCGAGGACGGCGCGGCCCTTGCGGCGCGGGACGACGTGGACGTGGTGATCGAGGCGACGGGCAATCCCCGCGCGGGCATCGCCCATGCGCTCGCCGCCATCGAGGCGGGCAAGCATGTCGTGATGGTGAACGTGGAGGCCGACGTGCTGGCCGGGCCGGCCCTTGCGCGCCGGGCCCGCTCGGCGGGCGTGGTCTATTCGATGGCCTATGGCGACCAGCCTGCCCTGGTCGCCGAGATGGTGGACTGGGCCCGATCCGCCGGATTCAACGTCGCCGCCGCCGGCAAGGGTACGAAGTACCTGCCCGCCTACCATGCCGTCACCCCGGACGACGTATGGCGGCATTACGGGCTGACCCCGGAGCAGGCCGCCGCGGGCGGCATGAACCCGCAGATGTTCAACTCCTTCCTCGACGGCACGAAGAGCGCGATCGAGATGGCGGCCATCGCCAACGCGACCGGGCTCGGCGTGCCCGAGGATGGGCTCTCGTTCCCGCCCTGCGGCGTCGACGACCTGGCCCATGTGCTGCGCCCGCGCGAGCTGGGCGGCCAGCTCGGGACCGCGCCCGGCGGCACCGGAGCGGTCGAGGTGGTGTCGAGCCTGGAGCGCGACGGCCGCCCGGTGTTCCGCGACCTCCGCTGGGGCGTGTTCGTCGTGATCGAGGCGCCGAACGACTACGCGGCGGCCTGCTTCGCGCAATACGGCCTGCCGACCGACGCGACCGGGCGCTACGCCGCGATGTACAAGCCGTTCCACCTGATCGGGCTAGAACTGTCGGTCTCGGTCCTGAGCGCCGCGCTCCGGGGCGAGGCGACGGGGGCGGCCGAGGCGTTCCGAGCCGGCGCCGTCGCGGTGGCCAAGCGCGACCTGCGGGTAGGCGACAGGCTCGACGGAGAGGGCGGCTACACGGTCTGGGGCCGTCTCGCCCCCGCCTCGGCGGCGACCGATGCCACTCTGCCCCTTCCGATCGGCCTCGCCCACAAGGTCGAGGTCGTCCGGGACGTGCCGGCCGGGCAAGCCCTTACCTTCGCGGATGTTCGCACCGAGGAGGACGCGGTCGTTGCCCTACACCGCGAGGCGCTGCAGATCGACGGCACTTGAAAGCTCGTAGCCAATCTGCGGTTCTTCCAAGCTGTCACTTCCGACAGATTGCCATCCCCCTTCAAATGCTTGTCTCAAGGTTGGCGCATTATCTACGGTAGTCATCGTCAGAAACGCTATCGCGCGACGACCAATCGGTAACCGCAATCACGCTCGTCGAGTTCAAGCACGTCTGGCCAGGTTGTCGAGAACGACGACGGTGCCGGGCTCGATCTCGGGCACCAGCACCTTGCGGACGCAGGCGGCGAAGGCCGGGCCGTCCATCGCACCCTTGATCACCCAAGGCGCGATCAGCGCGTCCGCCGTCAGCCCCGCGATCAGCGTCTGCGTGCCCCAGCTGCCGAATGGGGCATCCATGGTCAGGCGCTCTCCGCGCGGGGCTCGTCCGCGAAGGCGCGTGAGGTTTGTCTTCACGGCGGTTTCGTCGAGAAACATCACCCGCTCGGGCCGGGCGGCGATGGCGGGGAGGCGGTGCCTCATCCAGTCGGCGCGCTGTTGCCTTACCCTTGCGCGGCGGCGTTCGGTGGCGACCAGCGACTTTTTTCGTACGTGAAGCCGAGCCGGGTCAGCAGCTTGGCAATGGACGAATGGTGGACCTGGACCCCCTCCGCTTCGGTGAGCGCGTCGCGCAACTCGAAGAGTGTGATGTCGGGGTCTTGCGCGACCAGTTCGTCGATAAAGGCTTGGTACGGCGCCAACTTGACCGACCCGGGCGGGCGGCCCTGAACCGCCGCGTCGGCATGTCCCTTCGTCCTGATCTGCCGCGCCCACCGGGCGCCGGTCGCGGGCGAGACCTTCAGTCGCGCCGCAGCGGCACGCCCACTCAGTCCCTCTTCAATGTACTTCTGAAACCGTGTCCGAAGCGCTGACGGCAAAGGTGCTGACATGGTCCATCCTCCTCAAAAGGATGAATCACACCGCCTCCCTCATGGGAATCCCCACGATTCAAGTTTCGGCCGACAAGCTCTAGATTATGTGTTGTATGCATCTCGCAGCATGTCGACTTTCTCGACCTTAGCCGCTGCGATCAATGCCTTGTCGAGGCTTGCGAGAGGCTCACCCCGCCGGATCGCAAGCTCGAGATAGGTACTGTCGTATGCGGTCAGCCTGTGCCGCCGCGCCAGCGCCATGACCCGTTCACTGTCCGCAGACGTGTCGAGCACAATACCGAGCTTGTCGACCTGTTGCAGGATCGTGTCCGTGTCTGCCGGCTCGATCCGGCCGCGTCGTTCGATCATCATGAGAATATTGCGGAGTTCCACCCAGAGAAGCCAGGGTGCCACGATAGGCTGACCATCGAAAAGGATGGAAATGTCTGGTCCATCCTCATCGGGTAGTAGCCACCCCGCCAGCGCCGACGCGTCGATGACTGCCACTACCGACGACCGGTATCGCGCGCGTCGAGGATATCTCCTGTCGTCACCTGCCCGCGCAGCCTGATGCGAATGGCCTCGAGCGACTTGAGGGCGGCAGCGCGTTCGCTGACCTCCGCCATCGGTAGAAGTCGCGCAACCGCCGTGCCGCGGCGGGTGATGACGATCTCCTCGCCGCGCTCCACGCTTGCAAGCAACTCCGACAGATGGGTCTTGGCTTCGAAAGAACCGACAGTTCGCATGGGTCACCTGGTTGATGAACTGGTTTGAACCTAGTCTGAAACGAGGGCCGTCTCAAGTACGTTCGCGCTGACCTAAATCGAACGGTTTGGGACACCTGCTGAGAACACTGTTCAAAAGCTTGAAATGAGCTCTTATGGGCATGTTCAAAATGATTAGGGGATTTCGGCGCCGTAGCTCGCACCTTTGTCTATCTTCGTGTCTCGACCATCGGACAGACGACCGAGACCCAGAAGCAGCAGATCGCGGCGGCCGGGATTGAGATCGAGGACTACAAGATCATGGCCGAGTCGGTCTCGGGCAGCGTCGAGGCGATGAAGCGGCCGGGCTTCGCGCGGTTCGTCGACAGGCTCGAGCCCGGTGACACGCTGGTGGTGACGAAGATGGACCGGCTCGGCCGCAACGCGATCGACGTGATGGCGACGATCGAGAGGCTGGGCAGGATGTCGGTCCGGGTGCGGAGCCTCGACCTGGGCTGCGCGGACCTAACCAGCGCCACGGGCGGATGGTGATGCAAATTCTGAACCCGGTCGCGCAGTTCGAGAGGGATCTGGTCCGGTAGCGGACGAAGTCCGGCGTCGACTAGGTCCAAGACGGCCCACTGCATTAGGATAGTGCCGCTTCACATGACCAGACCTTCAGGAGTGCTGGACCTCGTATCATGCAGACATTAGGTAGTAACGTAACTACAGGAGTCTGTCATGCCGATCGTGATCGTGAGTAGCCGCGAACTGAACCAAGATCTCAGTCGCGCGAAGCGGGCTGCTCTTAAAGGCCCGGTCTTCATCACCGACCGGGGCCGACCCGCCCACGTCCTCCTCAGCATCGAGGCTTACGAGAAGCTCGTAGGAACGACCCGGAACCTTGCCGAGGTCTTGGCCATGCCGGGCCTGTCGGAGATCGAGTTCGACCCGCCGAAGAGCGAGATCGCGAGCCGTCCGGCCGATCTCGGCTGATGTTCCTGCTCGACACGAACGTCGTCTCCGAGTTGCGGAAGGCCGGGGACGGCCGTGCGGACCCGAACGTGATCCGCTGGATCGCCGCACAGGATGCCGGGCGCTTCTACATTTCCGCACTAACCCTGATGGAGCTCGAAATCGGCGTCCTACGCATCGAGCGCCGCGATCCGGGGCAGGGGGAACGCCTCCGTGCTTGGCTGAACGAACGGGTTCTCCCCGCGTTCTCCGATCGGGTCCTACCAGTCGACGGTCCCGTCGCCCTCCGCTGTGCCCGGCTCCATGTTCCGGACCCGCGGTCGGAGCGCGACGCCCTCATCGCGGCAACGGCCTTGGTCCACGGCATGAGCGTCGTGACCCGTAACGTACGGGACTTCGAGGCGACGGCCGTCACGTTGATCGATCCCTGGATGTGAGAAAGGTCGCCCTTTGAAGAGTAGGGGGGCCTCACACGGAGCGTGGTTATCCGCCCGGCAACCCGCTTAACGGACTGGGCTGTTCTGTTAAATCGCCCCGCCGAGCGATAGCTTCCGTTCCGGTAGTAAGGGCGGATAGCTGCCATTCGCCGCATTCTAAACGAATGGCAGCTTTTGGAGCAGCTCGCTTCCTCAACACGGCGTATTCTCCGCGCACCTGTACGGTTACGCTGTAGTCAGCGGCCGCCCGTGTTCCAGTACAGTCGTAACGCCGCCATCGTCGTATGGAAGTCGGCCATGTTCCAACAGACGTTCGCCCCGTCTTGTATCAACCAGTGCAGGTCATTGGCGCACGCCAATTCAGTCGGGTTGCAACCATCCAGCCACGCCAGACAGTTCTCGAAGGTCTGTTGGAACGTCCAGCTGAAGTTCTGCGTCGGCACGTTCCAGAGCATTCCTTCCAAGAAGTAAGATGGTGAACCGCGCCGGGTTTACCGGAGGCTCCAACTCTTGAGTAGGATGGAGCATCATGAACAAGACCACGAACAAGTTTTCTCCTGAAGTGCGCGAGCGCGCCGTGCGGATGGTTTGTCAACGGCAGAGTAAAATCCGGCCACGTGGCGGCGCAAAACCAGGCCAATATTGGGGTGCCGAGCGCCATGGCGC
>NZ_CANLTR010000066.1 GCF_947494055.1 uncultured Jannaschia sp.
CACGGGCACTGCTCGGTGGACTGCCAAAAGTCAAATGGCTGCTCGGCGATCGCGGCTATGATGCCGACTGGTTCCGAGACGCCTCACAGGACATGGGATACGCGCCTGCATTCCCGGCCGGACGAAGCGGAAGACCCCAGTCGGATACCCCTCCCATGACATTGCTGCGCAATGCACTTCCGGGCAATGGACAAGCGCCACTACAAGCGGCGAAACCGGATCGAAATCATGTTCGGCAAGCTCAAGGACTGGAGGCGTGGGGCAACTCGCTATGACCGATGTCCAAAGGTCTTCCTTTCAGCAATCGCCCTCGCGGCCCTCGTCATCTATTGGGCATGAATCTTGATCCTAGGAACCCTCGGTTCGAGGATCGGCCATCCACGAGTGCCGCTCGACGCATGGACGGCAAGCCATGGCATCGTCGATGACGACGGCAAACCCCTGCGTCTCCTGCTGTCCCGGTTGCGCAAGA
This sequence comes from uncultured Jannaschia sp., assembly GCF_947494055.1. GTDB lineage: Bacteria > Pseudomonadota > Alphaproteobacteria > Rhodobacterales > Rhodobacteraceae > Jannaschia. The sequence continues at coordinate 473 of NZ_CANLTR010000066.1, forward strand.
CCCACAAGGCGCTTTGGTACCTCCAAGCGCGAAGGCCACATAGCTCGGTTCGCGGTTGGGCATACCTACGAGGTCGCCGCGCGCCGCTACGCCGCCCTGCCTTCCATGCGGCCCCGGCACGAGGCGACCATCGCCGCGGCATTCTCCGAGGTTGCCGATTCGGTAGCACCCATGGTTCTACCGCCCGTCGCGGGAGCGGCTTGGCTTACGCACCCGAGACGGCAGGACGCGCCGCTTCGGACGATGTGACCCCGCTGCTCGACGGCGACCGCGATGTCTGGCTCGCCCCCTGCTCGGGTTCCCGTGCGTAATCATCCCCTGACCCGCCGGGGCGCATCGAGGCCAAGGCGGGCATCCATGATCGCCGGATAGACCTCCGACGCGTCCTCGACCACGCAGGCCGCACCCGCGTCGAGAAGACGCCGGGCCTGCGCGGCGCGGATGCCGTCGAGATGGGTGCCGCCGGTGAAGCCGATCGCGCGCATTCCCGCCCGTCGCGCGCCTTCGATCCCGTGTGGCGAATCCTCGACCACGCAAGCCGTCCCCGGGGGCATGTCGAGCCGCCGCGCGGCATGCAGGAACAGGTCCGGGGCCGGCTTGCCGCGCCCGACCTCCTCACCGCTGAACAGGCGGTCTCCGAACGGCTCGCGGAGCCTCGTCAGGTCCAGCGTGTGGCGGATGCGCCCGGCGGAGCCGCCGCTGGCGATGGCGATTGCGACGCCCTCCGCCGCGAGCCGTTCGGCCACCGCCACCATCGCGTCGATCCGCTCGAGCCGTTCGGCGTAGAGGGCGTAGAGGCGTTCGTGGAACCGGTCCCCGAACCCCTCCGGTACCGCGTGGCCGAGTTCGCTTTCGACATGCGCCACGATGTCGGCCAGCGTGACGCCCAGGAAACGGTCGCGCATGTCCTCGAAGTCCAGGCCGTCGAAACCGGCCGCCCGGATCTCCGCCACGAGCGCCTGAAGCGAGAGCGGTTCGCTGTCGACGAGGCAGCCGTCGAGGTCGAACAGGACGAGGCGCGGGGCGTCCGGGGTCACGGGCCGGGTCAGATCCGCTGCTCGGTCTTGCGGTCGAAGAGCCGCACGTCGGCCGCGTCGATGCGGAACCCGATCTCCTCGCCCGGGCGCGCACGGATGCGCTCCTTCACGATGGCGTCGATCAGGTTCTTGCCGGACCGCGCGAAGACCTGCGTCTCGGAGCCGGTCGGCTCCACGACGACGACCTTCACCGGAATGCCCCCCTCGCCCACCGAGATGTGCTCGGGCCGGATGCCGTAGGTGACCTCCTGCCCCTCGACCGCCGCGGTCGGCGGCAGCGGAAGCTCCAGCCCCTCGTGCGACCGGAACACCCTGCCCTGCGTGCCGCCGGCGATCGTGCCGTGGATGAAGTTCATCGAGGGCGAGCCGATGAAGCCCGCCACGAAGACATTGCGCGGATCGTCGTAGAGATCGAGCGGCGCTCCGATCTGCTCCACCCGCCCGTCGCGCATGACGACGATCTTGTCAGCCATCGTCATCGCCTCGATCTGGTCGTGCGTGACGTAGACGATGGTGGTGCCGAGCCGCTGGTGCAGTTCCTTGATCTCGACCCGCATCGTGACGCGGAGCTTCGCGTCGAGGTTCGAAAGCGGCTCGTCGAAAAGGAACACCTGCGGGTCGCGCACGATGGCCCGGCCCATTGCCACGCGCTGCCGCTGCCCGCCCGAGAGCGCCTTGGGATACCGGTCGAGATACTTCGTGAGGTCGAGAATGTCGGCAGCGTAGTTCACCTTCTCGGCGATCTCCGCCTTGGGACGCTTCGCCATCTTCAGCGGAAAGCCGATGTTCTCGGCCACGGTCTTGTGCGGGTAGAGCGCGTAGGACTGGAACACCATCGCGATGTCGCGCTCCTTCGGGGGCACGTCGTTGACCAAGCGGTCGCCGATGCGGATCTCGCCGCCCGAAATCGCCTCGAGCCCGGCGATCATCCGCAGGAGCGTGGACTTGCCGCAGCCCGAGGGGCCGACGAGCACGACGAACTCGCCGTCCTCTATATCGACGTCGACGCCGTGCATGACCTGCACGGAGCCGTAGCGCTTGATGACGTCCCTGATCGCGACATTCGCCACGTCCGTCCCTCCCTGGTGATCCTATTGCGGCAGTTCGATCTGCATCTTCACGTCCCCCGCGGGGGCGGAAGCGGCGATCTTGAAGGCCTCCACGCTGTCGTCGAACGCGAAGGTCCGGGTGATCAGCGGCGTCACGTCGATCGTGCCGGAGGAAAGCATCGCCACGCAGCGCGGGAACACGTGCGCGTAGCGGAAGATGTTCTCGACCCGCGCCTCGCGGACCATTGCGGCGCCCGCGTCGTAGCTGATCGGCTCCGCCTGCCCGCCGATCATCACGACGCAGCCGCCCGGCGCCAGCGGCTCGAACACGCCTGCGGCGGCCTTGGGCGAGCCCGTCGCCTCCCATAGCACGTCCGCGCCCCAGCCGTCGGTGTCCCGGAGGACCGTCTTTGCGAGGTCGGTGCCCGGCACCTGCACCGGCACGATGGCGGGCGAGAGCGCGGCCGCAATCTCCAGCTTCTTCTTGGCGAGGTCAGCCACATAGACGCGCGCGCAGCCCGCCGCCAGCGCCGAGAGCGCGGTGACGAGGCCGATGGGCCCCGCGCCCAGCACGATGCCGGTATCGCCGGGCTTCACCCGCGCCTTGGTGGCGGCATGGACGCCCACGGCCAGCGGCTCCACCATCGCGGCCTCCGCGAAGCTCACGTTGTCGGGGAGTTTGAATGTGAAAGCTTCCGGATGGACGCAGGTCGGGCGCAGGATGCCGTGAACCGGCGGCGTCGCCCAGAAGCGCACCGCGGGGTCCACGTTGTAGAGCCCCAGCCGCGTCGCCCTGGAATTGGGGTCCGGGATGCCCGGCTCCATGCAGACGCGATCGCCCTCCTTCAGGGTGGTCACCTCCGCACCGCATTCGATCACCGTCCCCGACGCCTCGTGACCGAGGATCATCGGGTCGTTCACCACGAACGGACCGATCCGCCCATGCGTGAAGTAATGCACGTCCGAGCCGCAGATGCCGACCGTATGGAGCTTGATGCGCACGTCGCACGGGCCGAGGATCTCCTCCTCCCGCTCGATCGGGAAGTCCCGCAGGGACAGTTCGTCCTTCCGTTCGAGAACCAGCGATTTCATGGCTCAGCCTTTCCAGATGATGACGATGGCGAGGGCCGCCGCGACCGCATGTGCAAAATTTAGCGACAGGCCCGCCGGCTCCAGGAAGCGCAGCCAGAAGAGGCAGAGCCCGACCCAGATCACCACCGAGATGAAGAGCCGGTCGAACCAGTTGGTCTGGATCGGCAGGAAGCCGGGCTCCGGTTCGGCGTCGAACGGCGACTGCCGGCTCTCTTCCTGGAACTCCGCCTCGTTGAGCGGCGCGTCCGCGTCCTTCGGATCGGTATGGGTCATCGCGCTATCCCTTCACCGCGCCGAAGGTCAGGCCGGTCACGATGTGGCGCTGCACCAGGCTGAACACGATCAGCGCGGGGATCAGCGTGAAGACCGAGATCGTCGCCATGATCCCCCATTCGGTCCCCGTGGTGGTGACGTATTCCGACAGGCCTGTGGTCAGCGTGCGGGCGTTGAAGTTCGTCAGCGTCGCCGCCAGCAGGTACTCGTTCCAGGCGAAGACCCAGGTCAGGATCAGCGTCACCGCGACGCCGGGCCGCGCCAGCGGGAACACGATCTCGGTGATCACCTTCCACGCACTTGCCCCATCCACGTAGGCCGCCTCGTCCAGCTCCTTCGGGATGCCCTCCACCGTAGGGCGCAGGGTCCAGATCGCAAAAGGCAGGTTCAGTGTGCAGTAGACGAGGATCAGCCCGATCTTGGTGTCGAGGAGCGTGAAGTCCCCGATCCGGTAATACTGCGTCATCAGCAGGAACAGCGGCAGCAGGAACACCGCGGGAGGCGCCATGCGGTTGGTGATCATCCAGAAGAAGATGCTCTCCTTGCCGCCCAAATCGTAGCGTGTGAGCGCGTAGCAGGCGAGGAAGCCCAGCGTAGTGACGAGCACGGCGTTGCCGGTCGACACGATGAGCGAGTTCATCATGTAACCGCGCAGCGTCCGGTCGCTCAGGACCTCGGTGTAGTTGTCCCAGTAGAAGCTCTTCAGGATCAGGTCGGGCGTCGAGAACAGGTCCACCGCCGGCTTCACCGAGATCACGAAGAGCCAGTAGATCGGGAACAGCGTCAGGAAGCTGATGAGGACCCAGAACAGGATCGACAGCCACGGTCGTTGCCTCTGCATCGGTTCAGCCCTTCTTGTTGCGCGGCGCGATCAGGGCGACGAAGAGAAGCCAGCAGACCACGATCGTGAGATAGAGGACGATCACAGAGACGGCGGAGCCGTAGCCGTAATTCGTCTTGGGGAAGACCTCCTTGAAGATGTGGACGCCCAAGTAGCGCGTCGCCGAGCCCGGCCCCCCGCCCGTCAGCATCAGCACCTCGTCCACCGTCCGCAGCGCGTCCATCAGGCGGATGAACACGGTGGCGAGGATGGCCGGGCGGATCATCGGCAGGGTGATGTGCCAGAAGATCTGCCGCTTGTTGGCGCCGTCGATCTGCGCCTGCTCGAACGGATCGGGCGGCAGGGAGACGAGCGCGGCGATCATCGTCAGCGTCACCAGCGGCGTCCAGTGCCAGACATCCATGATCACCGTGACGGTGAAGGCGGCAAGCGCGCTCTGTCCGATATTGAGGTCGTAGCCGAACCAGTTGTCGAGGAACTGGGGAATGATCCCGATCGACGGCGTCGTCATCAGCTTCCAGATCGAGCCGACGATGATCGGCGCCATGATCAGCGGGAGCGTATGGATCGTGCGGAAGAACGCCTTGCCGGGGAAATCCCGCATGAAGGCCTGCGCGAGCGCGTATCCGATGATGAGTTCGGTCGTGACGGCGAAGAAGACGAACGCGATGGTCACGCCGAGCGAGGCGAGGAAGCCCTGATCGAAGACCAGTTGCCGGAAGTTCGCGGCGCCGTTGAAGACGATCTCGGGATTGACGGCGAAAGGATTCCACTGATGGAACGCGAGCCAGACTACGTAGAAGAACGGGATCACGCCGAAGAAGAAGAGCACGACCAGCGTCGGCGCGAGCAGAAACCAGCCCAGCTTGTTGGATTGCATCGGCCTGTCCTCGGATGCGGATGGGGGCGGAGCGCCCGGCGGCTCGGCACGGGCCACCGCCGGACGGCGGCCCGCGGGAGGCGGTTCTCCGCTCAGTTCGTGCGGTAGCCGAGGCTGGTGAGCTCTTCCTCGCTCTTCGCGGCCATCTGGTCGAGCCCCTCGCCCGGCTCCAGGTCGCCGGTCAGGATCTGGTAGAAGATCGGCGCCGTGGCCTCGATGAGCTGCCGGTGGAACGGGTATTCCGGCGCGCCCTTGAAGAGCCGGCCATCGTCGCGCAGCATCGTGTAGTAGCCGCCCAGCTCCGCGTCGACTTCCTGCACCCGCGGCGCGTCGTAGGTCGAGTTGAGCGTGATCCGGGAGCCGGCGATCGCCCAGTCCTCCTGCACCTCGGGCAGCGCCATGAACTGCATGAAGAGAAGCGCGGCGTCCTGGTTGTTCGACGTCACCGGCATACCGAAGGCGCCGCCGTCGTAATAGCCGATATAGCCCTCACCCGACTCGGCATCCTCCATCACGCCGTCCTCGAGCGGCGGCATGGCCACACCCACCTCGCCGACGACCCGCGACTGGCTGTCGTCGGTGGCGATCCAGGCGGCGTTCTCGCCGTAGACAAGGCCCTGCGCGGCGCGGCCGGCGGCGAAGGTCGTCGCGACCTCGGTCCAGGTGGACTGCACCGATTCCGGCGGCGCGAGATCGCGCATCGACAGCCACCAGGTCATCGCGGCCTTGGCCTCGTCGGAGTTCATCTCGCCGCCGTTCTCCACGCTCGCGGCGTAGTTCTGGTCCGGCTTGATGCCCCAGTCGTAGACGCCGTAGGTCGGCGCGACGGATTCGAAGTATTCGTACCAGGAGGCCGGGTGCCCGGTATGGGCCTGCGCGGTGGTGCCCCACAGGTCCAGGTCGTGCTCCTGCCCCCATCTCGTGAAGAACTCCGCGATCTCGGCGTATTCCTCATGGGTCTTGGCGGGTTCGAGTTCGCGCCCGGTCTGCTCCTGGAAGGCCGCGCGGATCTCCTCGTCCTCGAACAGGTCGGTGCGATAGAGATAGACCTTGATGAAGGCCTCCATCGGCGTGCCGTAGAGGCCGCCGTTCTCGCCACGGAAGTTGTCGGCGAATGTGGTGAAGTTCGCCTCGTCGTAGCCCGGCGCCTGCAGGTCCGGATGCTCCTGCAGCGCGGCGGTCACGTCGACGAGGAAGTCCCGCGCGAGATAGGCATAGACGATGTCCTGCTCGAGATAGACCATGTCGTAGATGCCGGTCCCGGCCTCCATGTCCTTGATGGCCTTGTCGTACATCTGATCCCAGGAGGTCGTCTCGATCTCGACCCGGATGCCCGTCAGTTCCTCGAATTTGGGGGCGAGCACGTCGGACACGAAGTTCGACGGCGGGGTCGACTCGGTCACGCCGCGCAGCGTCACGCCGTCGAACTGCGCGCGGCCTCCTGCCACCACTCGGCATTCTCGATCTGCAGATCCTGAGCGAGCGCGGTGCTCGCCAGCAGGCTGAGCGCCAGCGCGGACGAACCGGCCTTGAGCGATATGGTCATCATGTTCCTCCCAGAATGATCCCGTATCTGGCGTCGAAAGGGACGCCGATACCAAGATCATGCAAATGTAAAGGTTAACTTGCAAGAGTATTTTGCAATTGAATGCCGCAGGAGACATTTGTATCGTCACCCGAGAGGGAGGCGGCCGACGAGGCAGGACGGGCGCCGGGGAGAACCTGATGGCTTTCGATGCGAGCGACGCCGAGGACGTCTTCGTCAGCGAAGTCTGCTGGCATTACTACGTCAACGAGATGACGCAGGCGGAGGTGGCGCGCGTCATGGGCGTCACCCGGCTGCGCGTGAACCAGGCGATCCGACGGGCCCGCGCGAGCGGCATGGTCCGGGTGCAGATCGACTCGCCCTTCATCCAGCGCATCGGCCTTCAGGAGGAGGTCAAGGCCCGCTTCGGCATTCCGAAGGCGCTGATCGCCCCGGCGCGGAGCGACCCCTACGATTACCACGCCCCCGTCGGCGCGGCGCTCGCCGCCTACCTCACCGAGCGGATCGGGCCGTCCGGCTGGCGCACGATCGGCGTGTCCTGGGGCATGACTTTGGAGAGCGCGGCGCGGCGCCTGATGCCACAAAACCATCCCGACCTCGAGATCGTCTCCATGTTGGGCGGCACCACCAAGGGCGCGTCCTTCAACACGTTCGGCATCGCCTCGGGCTTCGCCGCGGCGCTCGGCGCCAGCTATTCGCTGCTCGCCGCGCCGATCTACCTCGCCGCCGGCGTCGACCGCGACGCCTTTCTGGGGCAGGAGATCTTCGCCGACCATTTCAGCAAGCTCGGCCGGCTCGACGCGGCGATCATGACGGCGAGCGATGTCTCGCCCCGGTCCTTCCTCGTGGCCAACGGCCTGCCCCGCGATGTCACTCCTAAGGAGCTCACGGCGGCCGGGGCCGTCGGCGACGTGCTGGGTCGCTTCCTCGACAGCGAGGGCCGCGCCATCGACCACCCGATCGACACCCGCGCGGTGGCCATCGAGGCCGCCGATGTGGCGCGCACGCCCGAGAAGATCCTCGCCGCCGCCGGCCCGCACAAGGTCGCCATCCTGCGCGCCGCGATCCGCCGCGGCCTCGTGGACACGCTCATCACCGACGACGTGACCGCGCGGCTCCTGCTCGACACGGAGGGGACCTGACGCGCACGGGCGAACCATCCAGCAAGAACGGAGACAGCATGACACTCGACAAGTTCCGCCTCGACGGCAAGGTCGCCCTGATCACCGGCGGCAACCGGGGCATCGGCCTCGCCATCGCGCGCCTCTTCGGGGCGGCCGGCGCGCGCTGCGTGCTGAGCGGCCGGTCCGAGACCGACGAGCTGCATGCCCTTCTGGACGATACCGAAACCTACGCCTGGACAGCCGCCGACGTAACCGCACCGGATGCGGGCGAGCGCCTCGTGGCCGCGACGCTGGAGCGGTTCGGTACGCTCGACGTACTCGTCAACAACGCGGGCGTCGCGGCGAACGGCAACTTCCACGAGTTCGACGACGCGCAGCTCGACTACATCATGGACACCAACCTCCTTGCGCCCTTCCGCGTGGCCCGCGCGGCGATCCGCCCGATGCTGGAGAAGGGGTCGGGCGCGGTGGTCAATATCGGCTCGATCTCGGCTCTCGTCGCCAACAAGCCGCAGCTCCAGGTGGCCTATAATTCCTCCAAGGCGGCGATCCACCAGATGACGAAGACCATGGCCTTCGAATACGCCGATCGCGGCATCCGCGTGAACGCGCTCGCCCCCGGCTACGTCGTCTCCGACATGACGAAGGGCGGGATCGCCAACGCCGACTGGAACCGGATGTGGACGGAGAACACGCCGATGGGCCGCTTCGCCGACCCGGAGGAGATGGCGACCTGTGCGCTGTTCCTCGCCTCCGACGCGGCGAGCTACGTCACCGGCGCGGTCCTCGTGGCCGATGGCGGCTACACCACGCACTGAGCACGACGACAGGGAGAGCGGGAATGACAGGCAGACTGGACGGCAAGGTCGCCGCGATCACGGGGGGCGCCTCGGGCATCGGGCTCGCCACGACGGAGGCGCTGATCGCGGAGGGCGCGCGCGTCGTGATCGTCGACCGTGACGAGGCAACGATGGCGAAGCTGGCTGAGAAGCACGGCGGCGCGGCGATCCCGCTCAGGATGGACCTGCTCGACCCCGCCGATTGCGCGACACTACTCGACGGCGTGCTCGACGTGGCGGGCGGGCTCGACATCTTCCATGCCAATGCCGGCACCTATATCGGCGGCGACCTCATCGACACCGACCTCGACACGATCGACCGGATGCTGAACCTCAACGTCAACGTGGTGATGAAGAACGTCCGCACGGTAATGCCGCACATGATGAAGCGCAGCACCGGCGACATCGTTGTTACCTGCTCGGTCGCGGGCCACATGCCGATCCAATGGGAGCCGGTCTATTCCGGCTCGAAATGGGCCGTGACCTGTTTCGTGCAGACCATGCGTCGTCAGCTCAAGGATCACGGCATCCGCGTGGGCCAAGTCTCTCCCGGCCCCGTCGTCTCTGCGTTGCTCGCGGACTGGCCGGCCGACCGGCTGCAGGCGGCGAAGGATTCCGGCTCGCTGATCGAGCCGACGGAGGTGGCCGATGCCGTCCTCTACATGCTGACTCGTCCGCGCAACGTCACCATCCGCGACATGATCGTTCTGCCGACGAATTTCGACATCTGACGCTGGCGGATCCCGACCATCCGCCTTCGACGCCACCCTGCCGCTTTACGGATCGCCGTTCCTCCCGCCGCCGTCGCGCCTGCGGGAACGGTAAACCTTCTCTCCGACGCAGGCGCGTCTGGTCTGCCCCCATCGGGTGGTCCAGGTTCGATCTTGGTGCATGATGGGGTTCGGCGCCAATGCGGATGCTTGGGGCGTTGTTGATCCCGGGCCGTAAGGCGGCCATTC
>NZ_CANLTR010000067.1 GCF_947494055.1 uncultured Jannaschia sp.
GATAGACCTTGTGCCCCGGTGCCGGTTTCGAGGTGTTGGGTCTGCGATACAGTGCCTCGATGCCCATGCGCTTCATCCGCTGCCCGGAAGTGCATTGCACGGCAATGTCACGAGAGGGAGCGTGGCGACATGCAGCCGCCCCACCTTGAAACCTTCTTGGACCAGCGCGCCAGCGTGGAGTGGCCTTCGGTCGGCCGCCGAAGCTGCGCCCCGATCAGCAGGCCCTGGCGCTCCAGCTCCTCGCCGAGGGCCGATCCGTCAGCGGGGTCGCGCGCACCTTCAACGTCCATCCAGCCACGATCTACCGCTGCCGGGACGCGACCGGGGCTTATAACAGTACACCGTTCCGCTTGCTCGCACGGTCTGGGTCCAACGCGATGGCGTGCAGCGCACGCAAAAGCCCGTCGCCTCGTCGGCGGCGTGGAGCTGCGCCACCTTTTGGATTTTCAGTAGGCCGGGCTCAACGCGGCAAGCCGGCCGCGTGGAACGCCGAGACGATCCGCGCGACCTTCGTTTCGGGTAAGAAGGCCTCCGAGGCGATGTAGGCGGCCGTCGAGAACCCGGGGTGGAGCGCCGTGAGCTGCCGCGCCGTGGCGGCCGCGTCCGCACCGCGTCCGAGCTGGACCTCGCAAGCCGCCCTGTAGGCGAGGAGCTCGGCGTAGGTCTGCGGGCCGCGCCGGAGCGACGCCAGCGCGCCCGCCGGATCGCCGCGGAAGAACCGCGCGTAGCCGATGGGGAAGTGGTACCAGTCCGGCGCGCGGACGTTGAGCGCGAGAGCCTGCGTCCCCCAGGCCTCGGCCTCATCGTAGAGCTCGGTGTTGAGGGCCGCATAGCAGGCCGCGGCGCAGAGGAGGTCGGCATCGTTCGGCGCATCCACGACGGCCTCGCGGATCAGGGCGCGGGCGCTCTCGGCGTCGCCGTCGCGCGCGGCCACCCAGGCGCCCGACAGGAACGCCCAGCTCCGGCGCGGGCGGTGCGCGAAGGACCGGCGCGACGCGTCGAGCCGGGCCTCGACCAGCGCGTCGAGCTCGGCGCCCGAGGCGGAGGCGGACAGGAGGCCGTAAATGGTGGCGAGCGTGGACCAAGCGTCGCCGTAGCCTGGATCGAGCGCGAGCGCCGCTTCGAAGCAGGTCACGCCCTCCGCAAGGCCCTCGGGCGTGAAGCGGCCGGCCGCGACGACGCCGCGCTGGAAGTGCTCGTAAGCCCCGAGGCTCGTGGTCGGCAGGTGCCGCGCCCCGCGCTCGGCCAGCGCGGCCAGCCGGCCCGACCAGAGGTTGGCGAGGCCGCTCACGATGCCCGAGACGATTCGATCCTGGACCCAGAAGAAGCGCTCCACGGGCTCGTCCCACCGCCGCGACCAGACCACCGTGCCGTCCGCGGCCTCCACCATGCTGACCGCGACCCGGAGCTCGGAGGGGTCGCTTTGCTCATCACACTGCACCGTGCCCGCGATCACCCAGCGTGCGCCGAGCCGGCCATAGTCGGAGGCGGGGACGGCCCCCAGCCTGTCGGGGGTGTGGATCAGCGTGGGCGACAGGACCGAGCAGGCCCCGGAACGGGTGAGGTCGGCGATAAGGTCGGCCGTGAGCCCGCGGGCGAAGTGGCGCCAGCGCGTGGTTTCCGTAAGCGCCTCGAAGGCCGTCACGGCGAGCACTGGGCGCGTGTCGGAGGGTGCCTCCCGGCCTGGCCCGAGGGCGTGAGCCAAGAGCCGGTAGCCCCGTCCGGGCACCGTTTGGACGAGCCGCCGCCGGCGGTCCCCAAGCGCGCGCCGGATGTCGCGGATGCACTGCGCGATGCTGTCGTCGGTCGCGGCGAGGCCCGGCCAGACGCTCTCGGCGAGGAGGTCCTTGCTCACGCAGTCGGGCGCGTTGCGGGCGAGCACGGCGAGCATGTCGTAGCTCTTGCGGCGCAGCCGGGCCATGGGGCCGCCGGCCTCCCCAACCGCCTGCCGGGCCTCGTCCATCACGAGCGTCGGCAGCGAGCCTTGCACCACCGTCATGTCACCCCACCCTTTACCTCGAGGCACTCTACCACATCGGCGGCTTTCAGGAAATTTCAGTTTTTCCGGTCGGGGTGTTCAGGACGCCCCGCCCCCGCCGGACTTAGGGTCGCCTTCAAGATGCGCGCGAACTCCCACGCAGGCTCCACCCTCGGTGCCTCGACGCGTGGACGCGGAGCCGGACATCCCGGTTCGCACCCGAGCTCGCGCCCGTCGAGATGGATGTGATGGAGACGATGATGCGTGCTTTTATGATCGCCGCGGCGGCCGCCGGGGCCCTGTGCGGCGCGGCCGGAGCCCAGGAGGGCCCGCGCTACCTCACTGAGACCTATCCGCCCCAGGCGCTGGGACCCCTGATGGAGGGCTACACCTCTCTCAAGGGCGAGGAGGCGGCGCTCGATGCCAAGACCTTCGAGCTCATTGGGCTCGCGGTGGCCGCGCAGATTCCCTGCGACTACTGCGTCTATATACACGCCAAGCAGGCTCGGCGTGCGGGCGCCGCGGAGGCCGAGCTGCGCGAGGCCGTCGCCATGGCCGGGATGGTGCGCCACTTCAGCACCGTCTTCAACGGCGCGGCCTACGACTTCGAGGCCCTGCGCGAGGAGCATGACGCCCTCGCGCCGCCGGTGAACTGAGGGCGCCGGATCCTCGTCGTGGCCGCCGTCGGATCTTGCTGGGATCGCTCGGCCGTCCGGCGCCGGGCCGGGGATCCACGACTTCGAGACCGGTGCGGCGCCCCGTAGAGGGGGCGCAAGCCGGCCTGGCCACGATCCACTCGTTCCCAAAGGTGTCCGTCATGATCAAGCTCTCGTTCCTCCTCTGCCTTGCCGCCGCGCCGTCGGACTGCCGCACCGAGCGGCTCCAGTTCGTCGATGTCTCGGTGACGACCTGCACGCCCGGCGCGCAGGCGCAGCTGGCCTTCTGGCGGGAGGGCCATCCCGGCTGGGAGGTCCGCGGCTGGACCTGCCGCGACCACGTGTTGCCCGCGAAGGAGCTGTGAGCATGGACCACGATCACATCGCCACATCGGCCGGGCGGAACGGAGCCACGACGGACGGCGCCGTCGCGCCGGCGCCGAACCCCGCAGCCGCGGTCGATGCCGCGAAGCTGGAAGCCTTGGTGAGCCGCATCCTGAGCGACCTGGGCGGCGCGTTCTCGGTGCCGCTCGTGCGCATCGGGGACAGGCTGGGGCTCTACCGCCACCTCCGCGAGGGCGTGGCGCTCACCGCCGAGGAGCTGGCCGAGCGCGCAGGCGCCGCGCCGCGCTACGTCGCCGAGTGGCTCGCGGCGCAGGCCGCGTCGGGCTACGTGACCTACGATGCGCAGGGCGGGCGCTTCGGGCTCTCGCCCGAGCAGGCCATGGTCTTCGCTCACGACAACAGCCCCGTGGACCTGCGCGGCGCCTTCGACCTCGCCGCGGCGATGGGCGGCAACACCGACCTCGTCGCCGAGGCGTTCCGCTCAGGCGGGGGCGTGGGCTGGGGGGACCAGGCCGGGTGCCTGTTCTGCGCCGTGGGCCGGTTCTTCCGCCAGAAATACGTCAACAACCTCGTCGCCTCCTGGCTGCCCGCGCTCGACGGCGTGACCGAGCGGCTGGCGCGCGGGGGCGCGGTCGCCGACGTTGGCTGCGGGCACGGGCACTCAACCGTGCTCATGGCGCAGGCTTACCCCAAGGCACGCTTCACGGGCTTCGACTTCCACGAGGGCTCGATCGAGGAGGCCCGCGCCCAGGCCCGCGCGCACGGGGTGGAGGACCGCGTGTCCTTCGAGGTCGCCACGGCCAAGGACTTCCCCGGCGGGAGCTACGACCTCGTGACCTGCTTCGACTGCCTGCACGACCTGGGCGACCCGCGCGCCGCCGCGCGCCGCATCCGGCAGGCTCTGGCGCCCGACGGAACCTGGATGTTCGTCGAGCCGATGGCAGGCGACAGGTTGGAGGACAACCTCCACCCCGTGGGCCGCCTGATGTACTCGGCCTCGACCATGGTCTGCGTGCCGACCTCGCTCGACCAGGAAGTGGGCGAGGCGCTGGGCGCGCAGGCCGGCGAGGCGCGCCTGGGCGAGATCGCGCGCGAGGCCGGCTTCGGCCGCTTCCGCCGCGCCACCGAGACGCCCTTCAACATGGTACTGGAGGCCCGGCCGTGACGGGAGGGCGGGCCGATGCCGGGCGCCCCAACCCGGAAGGAGCAAGGCGCATGGCCATCGTGCCCCGGCTTGCCGCATGGAGGGTGCGGGCACGGACGCCGTCGCCCGTGCCCCATCGCTCCGCCGTTGTATGACGACGACGCGTCGCGCACCGCCGCTCGTCGAACTGGACCCCCTAGGGACGACTCCTCGCAGGGACCGGACAGCGCTCGCGACGCCCGTCCGCTTGGCATCCCATTACGTCCGCCTCGTGCTTGCGTGGCTCGCGCGGCCGCACCCCAGATGGGCCGTGCCCCTCGCCCGTCCGGACCCGAACGCCATGTCTGACCGTCTCCTCCGCGACATGGGCCTGGGGGACGACCGCCGCCCGTATGAAGCTCCATGGCGCATCGCTTATCAACGCATTGGCCCGCCTCTCTGAGGGGCGACCCACTTCATCGCCCGGGGTGCGCCACGGAGGGGCAGACCCGCGCATGCGGGTGGCGCCGGCGTAACTCCTCTGAAAGGTATACCCGGCTGAAACAGACTTTCGTGCATGGGGCAGCGAACGTCCGCTCCGTCCCGCATAGGGTGAGTTCGAGGGTGCGTCGATCTCGCGACCGAAGCGAACGGCCGGTTCGGCGGGCCGCGCTGCGGCATTCACAGAAGCGGTGAACGGCAGCTATGGGGCGGGCAGGTCGATGACTTACTACCCGGCGGTGGTTTCATCGCCGCGCCGCCGCAGGTCCGTTTGGAGCCCCATCCAGTTCATCGCTGCTCGAGGAAGCTAGGTCCGCTCTAGGTGGAAAGCTCTCGGTCTGCTTTCGAGCTACCGCGCTGAAAGCAGACCTTTGATGTTCGATGTCGTCCTCGTCGAGCACACCGGCCAAGAAGTTCCACAGGGACGGTGGAGCGCAGAGGTAACGAGACGTGCAACTCAGACTCTGGACTGGAGGAGTTCGATCACGTTGCTCCAAGGGTCCACCACGAAGGCGACCCGAACCATCCAGTCATCGTTGTCGACGGGCTCCAGCGTGACCGTCACGCCGCGATCTCGCAGCGTCTCGACGGCCGCATCGACGTCATCGACCCACAGGCCGAGATGATGCCATCCGTGCGAGCCGAAGCTCGCGTAGAGGTCGTCGCTCTCGGCCACCCCCTCTGCTCCGGGACCAGACACGAGTTCGATCCGGAAGGTCGGATCGCCGGCCAGCGCCATCTCGGTGAAAGTCATGCCCATGAGGTCGAACGCCCTCGTCTCGTGCATGTCCAGCTTTTCCCGGTACCACTCCACCGCGGCATCGCGCTCGGCGACGCGCAGTCCGACATGGGCTCCTCGGAGCGTTTTCAGGGCGTTGGTCATGGTCTTTCCTTTCAGGTGTCGCACTCAAATCAGCGCGTGGTGGCACACGCTGCCATCGGCTGCGTGCGGCAGATCCGTTCAAGCGCTCCGTCCGAGCATCCCTTCCGGAGTATCCGGCGTGCGATCCAGCCCCGCGCGTTCGGGTTGGTATAGGGTGAGAACCATAGTCCCGCGCTCGGCCAGCTTGGCAACATATTGTCAATATGTCGGGTCTTGACATCATGTTGTCAAGTCTGGGAGTTTGCTCCAGCGCCTGCCGAACTGGAGTATCTCTGCCGATGTCGTCCGATCCGATAACCCGGCTCATCCTCGCGATCATGCGCGCCAATAGCCGTCTGATCTTGAGAGGGGACCAGTTGACGGCGCCGCTCGGGTTGACGAGTGCGCGCTGGCAGGTGTTGGGAAGCGTGGCGGAGGCGGACTCGGCGCGGACGGTCTCGGAACTGGCACGGGATCTCGGCGTCTCGCGACAGGGCGTACAGCGAATCTGCGGCGAACTGGTCGCGGAGGGAACCCTCGCCTATCAGCCCAACCCTCGCCACAAGCGTGCGCAACTCGTCGTCTTCACCGAGGAAGGGCGCCGCCTCTACGACCGCGCGCTGGATGTGCAGGCTCCTTGGGCGGGATCGTTGGCCGAAAACCTGACGTCCGAGCAGATCGAATCCGCCACGATTGCCCTGGGCGTCCTGACAAGCCGCTTGGAGGAAGAGTTGCAGGCTGACAGGACAACGGCCGCCGAATGACCTTGTCTTCGGTCTGCAGCGATGTCCGCTTCCGACATCGGTCAGCGAACTGCTCAACGTCGTACGAGGGGTGGGACCGGACATGACTTAGCCCGGCGGGAGCGACGGCTTCGTCCGCAAAGTGTGAGTTCGGGGCTACGTTGATCTTGCGGCTCCGGCGAATGCCGGGTTTCGGCGGGCCGCACTGCGGCATCGAGAGCAGCGGTGAACGGCAGGTTAGGGCCGAAATTTCCGGCTCGCGACCAAGGCGGCTCACGCTCTCATCCAGTCCTCGAGGAACTCGACCGACGTGTTGCCGGCGAGTTTGCCAATCCTTTCAATCTCGGCCAACAGTCCCGCGCGGCGCGCCTTTCCGATCCGTTCACCGGCTTCTGGCCAGAAGGCGCGCACCCGGATTGCCTGGCCGACGCGCCGAGCGTCGAGCCGCCCGATCGGACGGTCGCCCTGCATGACGGGAAAGACATAGTAGCCGTATGTCCGCTTGGCCTCGGGTACGAAGATCTCGATCCTGAAGCGAAACCCGAAGAGCCGTTCGGCCCGCGCCCGGTCGCGCAGGACGGGATCGAACGGACTCAGGATGCGAACGCGCGAAGAAGGGGCGGGCAGTGATGCAGCGCGGTCCAACTTCGCTTCCGTCGTGAAGCACCGGCGGCGGGCGCCGTCGGCCATTTCGATGTCCGCTTCGACGATCCGCCTCGAGGCCAGCGCCGCGGCGCACCAGGCCTTGGCCTCGTCGCGGCTCGCGATCTCGAAGAAGGCCGAGAGTTCACCGCTCGTCGCGAACCCCAGTCTCTCCAGTGCCTCGGACATGGCCCAGTCGACGATCTCGGCGTCCTCAAGGCGGACGGAAAGGTATTCCTGCGGGATAACCCGTTCAGGAAGATCGTAGTACTTCCGGAATCCTCGCCGATGGCAGACCGCGATCCGGCCGGAGCGCCAGAGGAACTCGAGGGCCGTCTTCGAAGGATGCCAGTCCCACCAGCCGGACGATTTCTTTTCCTCGTTCTCCCCGACGTCGAGCGAACTGACCGCCCCGTGATCCGTAATGTGCTTCAGAATGGTTTCGAGTTCGTCTTGCCAACCGTCGCGCTGCCATGCGGGCCAGCGTTTCCGCATCCGGGCCTCGTCGCGTTCGAACTTCAGACGCCACATCGGATAGAACCGCATCGGAATGACCGCGGCGTCGTGGGTCCAATGCTCGAACCCCGTCCGCCGTCGGGCGACGAGCGTCTCGAGCGCGGATGGACGGTACTGCCCGCGCCGTGACCACAGGATCAGATCGTGCGCCCGTGCAAGCGTGTTGACGCTGTCGATCTGTACGAAGCCGAGGCCATCGAGGACCGTCTCCAGATCATGCCCCTTGCCGGAGCCTGAACCCGGACGCAGCAGCAGGTGACGGTCGAGAAAGAGCCGGCGGGCGGGCGGGTTGGTCAGAAAAGGGCGTGTCATTCAGGTACAATACCGGCGCCGCGGGCGTACGACAGCGTTCCCGCTCCCGAGCTTCCCTCAGGCTACAGCATTCATTGTCCAATACCGGGGCAGGAAACTAACCCAGCCCGCACGCGAGTGTTGATTGCAATGCAATCATTGCTTAGTCTGCCATGTAAGGTAGAGGACGCCATGGCCAGCATCACGATCCGTAATCTCGACGACACTCTGAAGCAGCGTCTGCGCATGCGGGCCGCCGAACACGGTCGGTCCATGGAGGAGGAAGTCCGCGAAATCCTGCGCCGGTCGGTCGGCCGGTCGCCGTCGCGCGCGAACCTGGGCGAGGCCATCCACCAGCGCTTCGCTGCTCTGGGCGGGGCAGAGGTCGACCTGCCGCCGCGCGAGCCCATGCCCGAGCCGCCGCGCTTCGACTGAGACAGGTGCCGGCCGTGATCCTGATCGACACCAACGTCGTCTCCGAGCTGATGCGCCCGTCGCCCGCGGGTGCCGTAATCGACTGGTTCGGTCGGCAGAACGCGGCCGCGCTTCATCTCAGCGCGGTCACCGAGGCCGAACTCCGCCGCGGCGTTGCCCTTCTGCCGGACGGCCGACGACGCGCCGCGCTCCTCGCTGCGGTCGACGCGATGGTCGCGGAGGACTTCGAGGGCCGCGTGGTGCCGTTCGACAGTGTCGCCGCATCGGCCTTCGCGGTCGTCTTCGCCGAGCGGCAGGCCAGGGGCCGTCCGATCTCCTTTCCCGACTGCCAGATCGCGGCCACCGCCCGGGCGCGCGGGGCCGTGGTCGCGACGCGGGACAGGGACGGTTTCGCCGATTGCGGGATCGAGGTCATCGATCCATGGACGGAAGGGGCAGGGGGGAGATGACCGTCACCAGATCAGACGTTCATGTTAGGCGCTTCTAAACATAACCGACATTGCCCTCGGTCCGACGCATGACCCGATCTACGGATTGCACGACGTCAATCAGCGGATTCTGCGAAGACAGCATCCCGAGCACCCTTCTCAAGGGGTATCTCCGCGGCGAGAGGACGACTGCGCCGCGTAGGCCTCATCTGCAACGATGATCACCGCGGGATGCGCGAATGCACCGCCTTGATCGGACAAGCCCGCTGAGGACGGCGTAATTGACATACCGTTTCTGAAGCCAAGGTTAGGGCGAACCGGAGAGGGAGCCGAAACCGTATGGCCGGACCGCTGCAGGGTATCCGTATCGTCGATGCGACCTCGATGATCGCGGGACCGCTGGCGACGATGATCCTCGGAGATCAGGGCGCCGACGTGATCAAGATCGAGAACCCGAAGGGCGGTGACCATTCGCGTCAGGTCGCCGGCCGTCGCGCAGGGTGGTCGGCGTCTTTCCTTCAGAACAACCGTTCCAAGCGTTCCATCGCGCTTGATCTGAAGCGCGCGGAGGGCCTGGAGGCACTGCGTGCGATCCTCGGGATGGCCGACGTCTTCGTGCAGAACTGGCGGCCGGGCGTCGCCGAACGGCTTGGCCTGTCGGAAAAGGCGGTGCGGGCGCTCCGGCCGGACATCGTCTACGTCTCGATCGCCGGCTTCGGCTTCGAGGGGGACTGGGCCGACCAGCCGGTCTACGATCCGCTGATCCAGGCGCTGTCCGGCCTCGCGGCGGTGCAGGGGCAGGGGCGGGGCCGCCCCAATCTCGTCCGCACCATCGTGCCCGACAAGGTCACCGCGATCCAGGCGAGCCAGGCGATCACCGCGGCGCTTCTCGCCCGCGCCCGCACCGGCCGCGGCGACCACGTGCGCCTGTCCATGCTCGACACCATTGTCGCCTTTCTCTTCGCCTCGGACTTCACCGGTCAGACCTTCATCGGCGACGAGGCGGAGGAGGAGACGTGGGACGAGGACGGCGCGGGGCA
>NZ_CANLTR010000068.1 GCF_947494055.1 uncultured Jannaschia sp.
AAGCAACGCCTCGGGGCGACGACCAGGATGGGGGAGCGCTCGCTCAGGCGGCTGTTGATCCTCGGGGCCAACAGCGTCGTCATCAAGCGGCGTACGAACCCCATGGCGCAACCGGGTACCTGGCTCGGCGGGCTGCTCGCGCGCAAGCCGGGGATGCTGGTGCGCGTGGCACTCGCGAACAAGATGGCGCGGATCGTCTGGGCCCTGATGGCTCGGGGCGGCGTCTACAGGGCTCCGGTCGCGGCGGCGTAGGTCGTCCGCGGTCGGGGAGCGTCGGAGCGTAGGAGGGCAAGGAGCGGTATGGCGCAATCGTCGTGAGACAGGGCCGGGACACCCAGGGCGCAACAAAGTGCTACCGAGCACGCGGCTTTGATCTGGACCCGATCCTCGACCACCACACGGGCCCGCGGCACGGACGGCCGCATCGAGAGGCCGGATACATGTCAGCACCCGACAACGCGTCAGACGAAGCTTCGAAGATCCCTCTTGCGCATGGGGCGGTTATACATGGGGCGGTTATACATGTTGCGCAAATCACCTGACGGGCGAAGTTCCGTTTTCCCCGTCTGACTTTAGCTCACGGGCTGCGTGATGGGGATGCCGAGAGCGGTGAAGCGGTTGAGGATGGCGATGCGGACTTGGAGCTCGGCGGTCTGACGGTCGAAGCCGCGAGACATGAGCCTTTGGCCGAGTAGTTTCATCCTCCGTCGATGGTAGCCGGACCATTTGCGCCAGAGCGTTCGGCCGAAGCGCTCGATGGCGCGCAGGGCCTCGTTTCTCGCTCCCGCCCCGGGGCTGCCCGTCTTTCAGGGCCTTGCGTTCCGGCGGGGCGGGATGATCGCTTCCGCTCCACGGTCTGCGATGGCGTCGCCGCAGGTGCGGCCATCGCAGGCGCCGTCGGCAGTCACGGACGCGATCGGCTCGCCGGCGGGAATCTGCAACAGCAGACCGGGCAGCATGGGCGCGTCGCCCACGCCGCTCCCGGTGATCTCGACCGCTCTGACTTCCATCGTCGCCTCGTCGATGGCGAGGTGCACCTTGCGCCAGACGCGCCGCCTGGCCCCGCCATGCTTGCGGGCATGCCATTCGCCTTCGCCCCGGACCTTGATGCCCGTGCTGTGCATTGCCCGGCAGGGCATCACGAAGTGATGTCCCGAAAGGCGACGGGCAGGTGCAGCGGCCCGCCCGAGCCCCGATAGGGCAGTTGCACGGCCAGGGTCTTCTGACGACGGCACAGCGTCGAGGAGTCCGGCACCGGCCAGGCGAGGCCCGCCGGCTTCAGCAGGCTCGCCACGAAGCCGGTCGTCTGCCTGAGTGGCAGCCCGAAGAGGACCTTGATCCCTCTCGGGACATCACCGCGTGATGCCCTGCCGGGCAGTGGTCAGGCACGCCAGGATCGCGGCGTCCGGGAAGGCCTGCTGACGGCCGCGCTTGCCCGAAGGCACTGCGTGCCACGCCGTGTCGGGATCGAACCAGACCGTGAGCGACCCGCGCTCACGCAGCGCGGCGTTGTAGGCGGACCAGTTCAGGGTGCGGTAGCGGGTCGACGCAGGCTTGGACATGCCGCCCAGCTATACCGCTGGACCCGCAATGTGAATCCCGGGCAGGCTTTGCACAACAAGGCCGGCTAAGCTGCAAAATTACTTAAAAGCTACGATGTAGTCATTCTTTAAGAATATCTCTGCTTAAAGCCGATTTTACCGTCGGCGGAGTAAATCGATGTCAGTACCATTCGCACGTATATTACAAAGAACGATGCAATCAATTCGTATTTCAAACGGGATAATTTCGAGCATCGGTACAGCCATAGAGTCATCCATTCTTAATTAGCAGAGAGTCGTTGGCTTCATTTCCCCGGATTCGCCCAGTACACGGCGCATTCCCGTTCGGGCAGGTTATTTAGCCTAAAAAGAGAAACGAATGCTTGATAAACTTAAAAAACTTCTTCCGACGGATGATTTCATTCCGACCTCGGCGGTTTTTCCAGAGATCGACATCGACAAGATCGAGCGGGATCTGGGGCTTATAAAGGTGGCAAGAAAGCGCGGCCATTCGAATCTCCCCTCGGGCACCGACATGTCGCTCGACGGCGTCGAGATGGACATCGTCAATCGCATAGCGGATGCGCGTCGCCGCGGTCTCGACAAGTACGCGGAACACATGCGCAGCTACGAGCAGCGACTGAATTCGGCGCAGACCATCCTGTCAGACATCAAGTCGACCGCGGCAAGGGCGAAAGGCGATTTCGCCAATGGCGTGAAGAAGTATCGGGCCGATATGGCCCCCATCGAGGAGGAGGTGCGTCATTGGAACGAGGCACTCGCAAGGTTCCGGGTCCGCCATGATCTTTCAAGGCCTGCCTATTCGCGCCCCAATATCGCCAAGACCTGTTCGATCGTCCTTGCATTCCTGATCGTCGAGACCCTGCTCAACGGGGTTCTGTTTGCCGGCAAGAACGAACTGGGCCTCGTCGGAGGCGGCTTCATCGCGCTCTTGATCTCGATCGTGAATGTCGGCGCATCAGGGCTGTCCGGGTTTTTTGCACGCTACTCGGTTCATCGCCATTTCATCGCCAAGCTCCTCGGCTATGTCGTCACGCTCGCCTGGCTCGCCGCAATCGTAATCCTCAACTTCGCCGTCGCGCATTTCCGCGATGCCGTCGAGAGGCTGGAAAGCTGGTCTTTGGCAACCCAGGCTTCGATCCAGACGCTGCTGGAGGCGCCGTTCGAACTGGCGAGCATGGAATCGTGGCTGTTGATGGCATGGGGATTGCTCATCTCGATCGTGACGTTCCTGAAGATTCTCCTCGGCGGCGAAATTTATCCGGGATACGCGCGGATTTCAGAGCGTCGCAGCGCTGCCATCGACAAATACAACGATTCCCTGTCGGACGCTCTCGACGAGCTCCTCGCGTGCCGGGACAAGGCTGAGGACGAATTGGAAGAGAAGAGCCAGGACGTTCACAGGCAGATCGGGGATGCGATCGATGCGATCGCCGGGCGGCAGGAGCTCCAGCAACATCTGCCATCGTTCCTGACGCATTGCGACGCGCGGGCGACGGCTTTGCTCAAGCGTTACCGGGATGCGAACCGGGCGGCGCGAACCGAATCCGCCCCCCAGCATTTCGACGAGGATTACGCATTCGCGGACAGGCCCGATGTCGGCATGGGGCATGGTCGCAACGATCGTCGCTGGGAGACCGGCCAATCCAAAAGCGAGGAGATCGAGCGCATCGTGGATGAGGCCATCGAGGCCATCCACGTCGATTACCGCCATGCGCAGGACGAATACTCGAATACAGGGGAACTCATTGGCATGAACATCGACGACGGGGCGACGCGGCGCCAGGTCCGCGCCAATCGGCTCAAGGCTGTCGCTGAGAGCGGATTCGAAGGTGACCGGACCGGAGGGACGGCCTGATGACGAGCAGAAAGCAGGCGCGGCGTCGGCGCGAGGCAGCCTCCGGCGCGGGATGGGGCATCTTCCTGACAGCGCTGGTCGCGACGAGCCTTGCAGGTGGATATTTCGCCTGGAGCTACGCGAGTTCCCGCGTTCAGATCGACGAGGCGACGCTGTGCCCCGAGGACGGCGCGACCGGCGCCACGATGGTCCTGCTCGATCTCACCGATCCGCTGACGCGACCCCAGGGCGATCGTCTCGGGACGCTCCTCGAGAAGCGCGTGGCGGAGTTGCCGGAAGGGACAATGATCTCGTTCGGCGTGGTCGGCGGCGACGTCCGGCGGCGCGGATCGATCTTCTCGAGCTGCAAACCGGCCGACGGCCGGGAGGCGAGCCAGATTTACGAGAACCCCGCCATGATCAAGGCACGCTTCGAAGAGAATTTCATGGTGCCGCTCCGCGCGGCGCTCGACGAGGCCATGCGCGCGCCCGAAGAGAGTCATTCGCCGATCATGGAATCCCTACAGGCCCTGATCGCCGACACGCCTGAATTCGAGACCGGAGAAGGGCCGCACGATCTCGTCATCGTCTCGGACCTGCTTCAGAACAGCGAAGAGATCTCCTTCTATCGCGGGGAAGGCTGGCAGACCCTCGAGGGCCGGGGTGGTGCGGGTCGGCTCGCGGGCAACCTCCAGGACGCGCGGGTCACCATCATGAGGATACCGCGCCCGGGCGCGGCCAGTATCCCGCACGAGCAGGTCGACGACTTCTGGTCGCGGTATTTCGATCGCCAGGGCGCCCGCCCGCCAGTCGTGGAAGCCCTGGGGGATCTCTGACGTGAGGCCCTTCAGGATTCACGGCGTCCCAGCGCGCGAGAGCCTCGACAAGGTCGTGCTGTTCGCCGCCTTTGTTCTGGGAACCCTCGGGACGATATGGCTCAAGCTCGTCGAGGTCCCGGTCCAGGCCGTCGCGCTCTTTCCGGTCGTGGTGCTGCTGGCCTACGTCGTGGCTTGCCTGCTTCTTCGCAATATCGGGACGGAACCCGAGACGATCGGCGACAACAGCTACTACCTGGGCTTCCTGTTCACCCTCGCGAGCCTCGCCGTCACCCTCTACCGGATCAAGGATATCGGCGCCGAGGACGCCGATCTGATCCCGACGGTAATCTCGGGCTTCGGCGTGGCCCTCACCTCGACGATCGCCGGTGTGTTCCTGCGGGTGTTCCTGCTGCAACTCCGCCCCGACATCGTCGTGCGGGATCGGACGGCGCGGAACGATCTCAACGAGGGCGCGCGCGACCTTCGAAAGGCCTTGGCGGAGGCATCGCTCGTTCTCAAGAGCGTCGCCGTCGAGACGCAGCAGCATGTGGCCGAGCGGAATGCCCGAATGTCGAAGGTGCTGGAGGTCCAGGTCGAGCAGACGTCCGAGTTGCTCGAGCGCCAGGCGAAAGCATTTGACGGCATCATCGAGGAGGCCGGCAAGCGCCTGACGCAGGAGATCTCCGACGTGGTTCGGCGAGAGGCCGAGGCCTCCGTCGAGGAACTCTCGATGGCCTCGCAGGCCTTTCGTGAGAATGTAGATGCCGCTGCCCGAGCGCGTCTCGATGCCGAGAAAAGCTTGCAGGAGAGCATGGAGGAGTTCCGCGACGTCGTACACGAGATTCAGCAGGTTGCCCGAGAGAACAACAAGGCGACCGAGGGCAGCTATCGCACGCTTGCCGCGCGCACCAAGAAAATGTCCCAGTCCCTCGCGGACGCGTCCGACACTGCTGAAAAAGCCGTAGCCCTCTCGTCCCGGATTCTCGAGGACGCAGAGAGGGTGGCCGCCGCGAAGCGCACTACCCGCTCGGACACCAGTCCTCTTCGGGCGAATGGGCCCTGGGACGAGGAGAAGCCTGTTCGACCTGTCCTGTCGCTTCCCGGGAGGCCCGCAAACCCTACGGTCGATGCCGGCTCCGGGGGCAACGGGAAGGAATGACCGATGCCTGTTTCTCATGACGGCGGGGCAGTTGGGGCAACGTCGCGCCAATACAGGCGCGGCGCGCTTCTCGGGATGACGCTGGCGGAGGCGTTCATCCTCATCGCCTTCGCGCTGCTTCTCTTGCTGGCGGCCTGGAAGACCCAGGCCGACGAGGAGCGGGATCGCTACATGCAGATCAAGGATCTCACGGCCGAACAGATCGAGGATATCGTGACGTTGACCGAAACCGATCGCCTCCACGATGCGGCCGCCCTGGCCGAAAGCGAGGTCTTCGAGGATCTGCAAGATATCGAGAGAAGCGGGGCGGATGTCGTTCGCCTGTCGCAGATCGCCACCGAAGAGGAGCGCTGGCGCTTCATCGACAAGGATGAGTTGCTCCGTATCGTTCAGGGGGCGCAGCAGCTCCCCGAGGACATCCAGAGAGACTTGGCGGACCTCGTCGAGATCGACGATCCGCGTCAGATCGTGGAGCTGCTGAAGATGACGGAGCGCGCCGACACGGAGGAGCTCCGCCGCATTCTCGAGGCGGCAGAGGACCTGCCCGAGAATATCCAGGAAGAACTTGCCGCCTTCGTCGAGGCCGAAGACCCGGACGACATCGTGCGGATGCTCGAGATGACGGTGCGTGCCGAGGAGGACGAGAGCGCCCGGGAACGGCTGGCCGGGATCGGGGCACAGATCGACGCCGTCCGGGATGCCGAGGGCGACCTCGTCGCGGACCTGCGGCGCACCCTGGGCGACGCAGTCGAGGCCGTGGGCGGCCGGATCACGAAGGACGGCTCTGTCGTCCTCCAGGACACCATCCTCTTCGATGTCGGATCAGCGCGCGTCACGGCGAGGATGAAGACCTTCCTCGAGCGGATGTGCGTTCCCTGGATGCAGGTGATGATGCGTTCCGAGGTCGACGTCGCGGGCGCACAGATCGAAGGACATGCCTCGAGCGAGTGGCGCACCGACAGCACGGCCCAGGAGGCCTATCTCAACAATCTCGATCTCAGCCAGCGACGATCGGCGGCCGTCCTTCGCGAATGCCTCGCCATCGTATCCGGAGATGCCGGCGGCCCGGCACTCGAGGAATGGGCGCGGTCCCACCTTCAGGCGATCGGGTTCTCGTCGGCGCGACCGGTCCTTAATGTCTGGGGCAGGGAGAACCCGAAGCAGAGCCGGAGGGTCGTATTCAGCCTGGATCTCGATCGCGATGGTCTGATCGAGGACCTCGAAGGAGAGGTCAGGCGGTCAGCATCGGCGCAACCCTGACAATTGATAACGGTCTGACAATGCGTCCGGAACACCGCATACCATTTGGACATTTCTGATACAGTGCGGAGAAGCGCATGCAGAGACATTCGTTCAGACCTGAACAGGACAGGCTGACCCACTTGGCGGCAGGGGGCGGGTCGAGATGGACCGTTGCCGTTGTAAGCTTGGCCCTCGCCCTGTTCGCTGCCGGCGCCGTGACGGCCGATACCGGACCGACGATTACCGGGCTGGCTGACGTCATAGACGGTGACGGGCTAAAGATCGGTCCTGTCGCAATCCGTCTCCACGGTATCGACGCCCCCGAGGCCGGGCAGACCTGTCCGCGGGCCGGGGGCGGTACATGGTCTTGCGGCAAAGACGCGGCACAGCTGCTCGACGATCTCGCCGGCGGCCGGGAGGTGGTCTGCACCGCGCTCGACGGGGACCCCTACGGCCGGATCGTCGCCAGTTGCGCGGTGGGCGGCCGCGACGTCGCCACGGGTATCATGCGGGCTGGTCTAGCCTGGGCCTATGTAGAGTACAGCGACGACTACGTTGCGATCGAAGCGGAGGCTAAGGCCGCCGGGCTTGGTGTCTGGCAGGCTGCGGCGGAGGCACCGTGGGACTACCGTGCCGATCGCTGGGGACGAGCCGTCGAGGCTTCGCCGAGCGGCTGTCCGATCAAGGGCAACATCAGTGCCTCGGGCGAACGTATCTACCATACGCCGTGGTCGCCGTATTACGGGCGCACGCAGATCAGCGAAGCGCAGGGCGAGCGATGGTTCTGCGACGAGGCCGCTGCGCAGGCCGCCGGCTGGCGCAGCGCCGAGAGCCGGTGATTCACCTCTGAACCCTGTATATGGCAAGCAAAGAGCCCCTATGCCTCTCAGCCTAAAGACCGCGCAAAGTATGCATCTTACATCGCGCCTCAGGAATCTCGCTTCTATTGCACATGAATTTCAGAATTACCCTGGCTACCCTTTAAGCACCAGGTTGCCTCTGTAGTTGAAGTCGTAGCATTTTCCTGTGATTACTTTCTCCGTCTCGTGCAAGCCACTCCCTCATCGCCAGATCGTACCAGGCGGAGGCGTGAGGATCGATCTCGATGGCATCAAAGAGAACTTCCAGCTCTTTCTGAGTGGCCCTGAATAATGGTTCAGGTCCGCATTCCTCAATAACGCGTAAAACGATGTAACGCTCCCGCGCAGTCCAAGCGAGGCACGATGCCAGATTGTTTTCCGAACGCATCGCATCTACTTCGAATGCATGCCGCCGATCGTCGAGACGAAATCGCACGTTCGTTACGATACCAGCCTCAGACTTTCTGAATTCAGGCCAAATCCATAAGAATCTTTCTTTTGGATGGCTGTGTCGTATTTCTTTCAGACGACGTGAGCATGCGAGGGCACGTCGTTCGATTCGACAATCCAAGGCTTCTGGAATACTAATTTCTGGCAAGTCCATCATAACAAACTCCGATTGGAGCTTGAAATATTGGCCCCATTTGACCGAGAAGAAACGGGATCTCCGGAAGCGTCCGGATAACGGTTCAATGATCACCGTTCTGTGCGATTGTCACCGTCGGCAATGACGCATTGCCAATCAATTACCAGGCGTATTGCATAATGTGACCGACGTTCTCATGACGCATAGATTGTCTCGTCAGAGTCGTTGACGCCGAAAATCGGTGCGCCGTTCACGTCCGGCATGATGCTGAAGGTCTGGGGGTGCACGTCATCCAGTGCCATGATTGTCGGCATGTGCGAATTCTGCCCTACCATGTCACGGTAGAACAGAAGCGCCGTGCCCCCGGAAGAACACGAAGAAGTTGCCCGCCAGCGCGTTGAACTTCTCCCTCGCGCTATTGGAGCGCTGCTCGATTCTTGCGGCGTGATCCTCTCGCAGTGTGGAGCTAACATGCTCGCGCCGCGCCTATCAGGTGAGAAGGACCGACGGCCCGAGCTGCTCGCCCGCGGCAATGCGATGAGAGAGACCCCGTAGGCTCTCGATCTTCCCTTCCGCAGCTCTCTGCGGGTCTGCGCCGGTCGTGACCCGTTCATCGTCGTCACCCAACGCTGCAATGCGCCTCCCAGCCATGTCGCGTCTCCCACGGGTGGATCAGATCAATGCCAGATGCGGAGCGCTGTTTCGCAACCCGATCCAAGAAGCAGATGTCGATTTCGACGGTGAATGCTCAAGGCCCAGCGGCCACCTGAGAGCAGCGCGAGCATCGTGAATAGACCGTTGCTTCAGACGCGAACGGCCGAGGCTGTGTGGAAACGTCTGAGTTTGGGGGACCGCGACGCCCCTTTGACTGATAACGGCATACTCTTGCGGTAGATGTCAAAATCGCATGATCCGATCTTCCGGATCAGCTTGGGATCGCCGTCAGAAGGCCCCGGATGCCGATGATCGAGATCATCCGCTTGATGTTGTAGGCGAGAACGTTCAGCGTCATTTCGGTGCGAACGTTCTTCAAGCGTCTCGTCAGGAAGTGGGTCGTGCCCATCCAGGCCTTGATCGTGCCGAACGGGTGCTCGACCGTGCAGCGTCGCAAGGTCATCGGATCGTCAGTGCCTCGCAACCGGTCGTGCATGGCGTCGACCAGATGCTCGTGCTCCCAACGGGTGATGCGGCGTTCCTTGCCCGTCGTGCAGCGTTGCCGGACAGGGCAGTCCCGGCATGCGCCGGTCCAGTAGCGTCGGATCTGAAGCCCGTCTTCCTCTCGCGTATAGCGGTAGGTCAACTCTTCCCCGGCCGGGCAGCGATAGATGTCTCGGGGGGGATCGTAGGCAAAGTCGGCCTTCACGAACATGCCCTTGGAACGATTGCCCGATGTCTCGGGGCGCGGCACCGTCG
>NZ_CANLTR010000069.1 GCF_947494055.1 uncultured Jannaschia sp.
GCGGATGCCTGGCTTATCCTGGCCGAGCGTCCGTCGCTCGGCGCGAAGGACCGACGGGACTTTCTCGAGCGCGCTGTCAAGGCCGGTGAACTGGCGCTCGGCGAGGACGGTTTCGGCGAGTACGCGGGGCATTTCTGGGGGTTTCTGGAAACCCGGCCCTACATGCGGGCCCGACACCGTCTGGCCGAGGACTTGTGGCAAGCCGGCGACCGGGACGCCGCGATCGGGCATCTGCGCGAGATGCTCGTCCTCAATCCAGGCGACAACCAGGGACTGAGATACGTGCTGCTCGCCTGGCTCTTAGCCATGCATGATGACGCCGGTGCCGAAGACCTTCTGCGCGCGCACAGCGACGAGGCCAGTACGTTCATCCGGTACACGCAGGCGCTCTTCGCTTTCCGAAAGTCGGACGATGGAAGTGTTGCCCGACGGGCTGTCGAGGACGCCTGGGAGTGCAATCACCACGTGCCGACTCTGCTCGCGCGGAAAAACCGTATTCGCTATGAGGATACGGGATACTACACGCTCGGCGGCGAAGACGAGGCTGCCTACTACGTCGAGGAATACGGCTTTGCCTGGTCCGAGACGCCCGGGGCCGTCGACTGGCTGACGGAGGCAACGAAACGTCTGAAACCGCGGCTGCGAGGCGGTCGACCCGACGTGCCGCTGCATTGATCTCGTCGCCATGACTTCGCCGAGTTCGAGACCAATTTGCGGCGTGAGCGGCAGGCCAAGGGTATCGCCGCCGCCAAACACCGGGGCGTCTATCGCGGACGTCCGCCCAATATCGATATGGACGGGATCAGGGCGCTTCTCTCCAAGGGACTGTCCCCGACGGAAATCGCCCGCGAGATGGGGAGTCCCCGCGGAACCGTTTACAAGGCAAAGGTCTCGATGTGATGACGAAGAAGAGCAAGGCGACGACGATGGCCAAGCCCGTCCCGCCCCGCAACCTCACTCCGGCTTTCTGCGAACGTCTCCGGCGAGACCTTCTTGCCGCATGCCGACGCGTCGCCGAGACCCATGGGCTTGCCGTGGAAGGCGGCGATCTGAGCGAGATCGACCTGCGCCATGGATTCGATATCGGGTTTCGCGTCGGGATTCCGACACCGGACGGATCGCTCTTCTCCCCGGAAAGGACTCTATTCGAGGCACTGGCGAGCAGCTTTGGACTGGAACCCTCCGACTACGCCCGCATCTTCAGGACCGGCGGCGAAACTTTCCGCATCACCGCCATAAATCCCAACCGCCCGAAATATCCGATCAGCGTCGAACGCATCGCCGACGGCCGCGGATACAAGTTCTCCGCCGAAGATGTCGCCTTGTACCTCAGCCAGTCAGGCGAATAGATTGTTCGTCGAACGTTCTACAAGACGTCCAAATATGCACGTTCGGGTGTTTTTAGGCCTTGATCGCGACCTCGGTGATACGCTGCATGCAGCGCCCGATGGCGTCGATGGTCCGGGGGTCCTGTGTGAACTGGGCGAAGTCGTAGCCGTCTAGGTAGTTCTCGATCCGGTCGACATTCTCGACGATGTCCCGGAACCGGCGGACCGGGTCGCTAGAAGGCATAGACCCGATCGGCCTCGTAGGCTTCGCGGACGAAGGGCCGCTGCATGGCCTCGTCCGACAGATCCACTTCGGCGGCGAGGAGCGCGGACAATCGGTCCGCAACGCGCTGCCGGCGGCATGTCTAAGCCTGCACCCACCCGCTACCGCACTCTGAACTGGTCCGCCTACAATGCGGCGCTGCGTGAGCGTGGATCGCTGACCGTCTGGTTCGATCCGTCGACGCCCTGGTACGCGATGCCATCGGGCAAGCGCGGTGGTCAGCCGGTCTACAGCGACGCCGCGATCCAAGCCTGTATGACCACTGCCCGGCAGGGCATCACGCAGTGATGTCCCGAAAGGGATCAAGGTCCTGTTCGGCCTCCCGCTTCGCCCAGCGACTAGCTTCGTGGCAAGCCTGCTGAAGCTCGCGAATCTCGATTGGCCGGTCCCGGACTTCTCGACACTCTGCCGGCGAGAGAGGACGCTGGCTGTGCAATTGCCCTACCATGGCAGCAACGGTCCGCTGCACCTGCTCATCGACAGCACGGGCATCAAGGTCCGCGGCGAAGGCGAATGGCATGCGCGCAAGCACGGTCGTGCGCGCAGGCGGATTTGGCGCAAAGTCCATCTGGCCATGGACGAGGCGACGCTGGAAGTTCGTGCGGTTGAGATCACCGGCAGCGGCGTGGGCGATGCACCTGTGTTGCCTGATCTGCGCGCCCAGATCCCCGAGGGCGAAGCGATTGCCTCCGTTACGGCTGACGGCGCCTACGACACTCGCGGCTGCCGCGATGCCATCGCGAACCGGGGCGCGGACGCGGTCATCCCGCCCAGGCGCAACGCCAAGCCGTGGAAGAAGGATAGCCCCGGAGCAGCAGACAGAAACGAGGCCCTGCGCCATCAAGCACCTCGACAGGACTATTTGGCGGCACTGGAGCGGCTATCACCGCCGAAGCCGGGCCGAGACCAAGATGAACTGTATGAAGTTGCTCGGCCAGAAACTTATAGCTCGGGACTTCGATCGCCAGACGGCCGAGCTTCAGGTCCGCATCGCGATCTTAAACCGCTTCACCGCACTCGGCATTCCCGTCACAGAACCCGTCGTCTGAGCCGCTCGGGGAAAGAGGAAGCTCAGCCCTCAGGAGTTCCGTGCAACAGAGCCCCTCTACTGCGGCAGGACGTAGGCGATAACGGCGTCGCTGACGCCGGTCTCCATAAAATGGTGACCGCCCGGCGCGATCAGCACGTATTGCCGCTCGTCGACCTCGTAGGTGATCGGGTTGGCCTGACCGCCGGCGGGGAGCTCGTCGGTCCACAGCGTCTCGCCCGTCTCGATGTCGATCGCGCGGATCAGGTTGTCGGTGGCCGCGCCAATGAAGATCAGCCCGCCTGCCGTGACCACGGAGCCACCGTTATTCGGGGTGCCGATCTTGAATGGCAGGCCGGAGGGAATACCGAAGGGTCCGTTGCGGCGCGCCGTCCCGATCGGCTCGTCCCAGAGCGTCTCGCCGGTGGCGAGGTCAATCGCGCGGATGCCGCCGTAGGGCGGCTGCGTGCACGGCATGTCGGTCAGGGCCGAGCGCCATCCGGCATTCACGTTGATCGCGTAAGGGGCGCCGGCCTGCGCGTCGCCCGCGCCCTCGGCGTTCTCGCCCGACTCCCCGCCCGTTTCCTGTGCGTAGATCGGCGCGAGGCCACGCTCGTCGGCTTCCTCGCGCGGGATCAGGCGGTTGTAGTTCGGGACGTTGTTGTAGTTCGCGACGATGATCCCACGGTCGGTGTCTACGGCAACGGAGCCCCAGTCCGACCCGCCATTGTATCCCGGATACTGTATCCAGAACGCATCGGCAGACGGCGGGGTGAAGAAGCCCTCGTAGTTCGCCTGCCGGAACTGGATGCGGCACCAGAGCTGGTCGATGGGCGAGAAGCCCCACATGTCACGCTCGGTCAGGTTGTCGAAGCGCAGCGTGTGATAGCCCGAGGCCGGTTGCGTCTCGGAGATGAAGTCCGGCTCGATCTCGCCCTGCGGCAGGTTCTCGATCGTCTCGACGGGGACGAGGTTCTCGCCGCTCTCGCGGTCGAGGATGTAGATGTCCCCCTGCTTGGAGGGCAGGAGGAGGGCCGGGACGGAACCGTCCTCGGTCGGGAAGTCGATCAGGCTCACCTGGCTGCCCAGGTCGTAATCCCAGACGTCGTTGTGCACGGTCTGGAACGACCAGGCCGGCTCGCCCGTGGTCACGTCGATCGCGACGAGCGAGGTCGACCAGTCGCCCTCCGCCTCCGAACGGTTCGAGCCGTAGTAATCCACGGAGCTGTTGCCCATCGGAAGGTAGACGAGGCCCAGCTCCTCGTCGCCGGTGGCGGTGGTCCACATGTTCGGTGTGCCGCGGGTATAGACCTCGCCCTCTGGCGGGCCATCGGCGTTTTGCTCCGGCGCGCCCAGATCCCACGCCCAGGCGAGTTCGCCGCTGCGCGCGTCGTAGCCGCGGATCACGCCCGAGGGCGCGTCCTCCGCCTGACCGTCCTTTACCTGCGCGCCGGTCACGACGATGCCGCGCACGATCGCGGGCGGCGCGGTGACGGCATACCAGCCCGGCACCCGCTCGCCGATATCCTGCCAGAGGTCGACGGTGCCGTTCTCGCCGAACCCCTCGCAGGGCGCGCCCGTCTCGACATCGACCGCGACGAGCTTGGCGTCGAGCGTGCCCTCGATGACCCGCGTGGCGCAAAGATCGCCTTCCGCCGCCTCGGGATCGGTCCAGACGCTCACCCCCCGGCAGGAGGCGGAATAGGGGATCGCTTCATCGGGGACGCCCGGATCGAAACGCCAGTTCTCCTCGCCCGTCGCGGCGTCGATCGAGATCAGGACGTTCATGGCCGAGCACATCAGCAGGTCGCCTCCTACCTTGAGAGGCGTCGTCTCCGGTGCGTACTTGCCCTCCGCCTCGGGGCTCGGCAGGTCGCCCGTGTGATAGACGAAGGCGCGCTCCAGCCCGGCCACGTTCGCAGGCGTGATCTGTTCAAGCGGAGAATAGCGCGTCGCGTTCGCGTCGCCGCCCCAGAACGGCCAGTCGACCCCGACCTCGCGCTGCGGCTGCGGCGCGCTGACTGGGGTCGGGATGGGCTCGGCCGCCGTGCCGCCGTCCGATGCGGGAACGGAAGGCGCGGCGGTGGCCGTGTCCTCCGCCGGTGGTTCGATCTCGACGGTACCCGGCGGGGCAGGAACGAGGATCGTGGCCTCGGGCGTCTGGGCGGGCGGCGCGGCGTCCTCTTGGGCGTGCAGGGCAGGCGCGGCCAGCACGGCCGCGACCGCGGTGTAAAGGAACGCGTTCGGTCGGGTCAGTATCATGTCGGGCCTCGCGAGTCCGGGATCGTCAGGCGTGATGCGGCCGCGCGGCCCGGCGCTGCGACAACAGGGGCAGAGAGGCGAGCACCACGACGAGCAGCACCGTCGGCGCGACCATGCGCGGCACCCAGGCCCACCAGTCGAAGCGAACCTCCCAGATCGTCCAGGCCAGCGTGAACGCCCAGACGAGCGCATAGACCGCCAGCGCCGCCATCTGGCCGCGCCACAGGAACCACGCCGAGACGAGGAGCCCGAGCCCAGCGAGCGCATAGTACCAGCTGCCGCCGAGCGCGATAAGCCAGACCCCTCCGATCAGGAGGATCGTGCCGAGAACCCCGAAGAGCAGGGCGATGGCGACGCGTGTCCAGTATCCCGCACCTCTGTGCGGCGAACGGTCGGGACGACGTTTCATGAACGTATCTCCATCCGGAAGGCGAACCGGTTGCGGTGCGGCTTCGCGACGCGCAACCCTTGTCGTTTCCCGGCGTCAACCGTCGGTTCGGATCACGGTTCCCGACCGGCGCGCTTCGGTACGCTCGAAGACATCCAGCGGCTGAGCGGTTACGCAGGCTTTTCCTCTGCGGTCCGGTCTTCGGCATGGCCGCGCAGATGCAGCCAGACGAGCGCGCCCGCGAGGGCCAGGAAGGCGAGGTTGAGGAAGAACGTGTAGTCCAGAGCGAAGCGGACCATTTCCTGCAGCGACGGGCGTTCGGTCGGGATCAGACCCAGCAGCGCGAAGATGTAGTGCACGCTGATGCCGGCCGCGACCATGCAGAGATACAGCAGCCCCGACAGGTAGAGCGCGTAGCGCCAGCCGTAATACTTGGCGTGGACCCAGACCACGGTGGCGGCGACGAGGTCGGCGCCGAGGAAAGCGATCACGCCGCCGAAGGAGGCGTCCTTCGACCAGAGCATCGCGGCGAGAGGCACGTTCCCCATCGAGCCGATGAACGTGAAGAAGGCCACGACAGGCGCGACGAACGCGTTCTCCACGACCGTAAGGAGCCCCGGCGCATCCTGAGCGCCGCCCTCCCCGATGAGGAAGATCGCGTTCCAGACCGATTGCGGGACGAAGACCGAAATGAAGCCCGCGATCGTGAAACCAATGAGGATTTCCTTCCAGACCATCATCCATTCCATGACGAAGGCGCGGGCGATCCGGCGCCAGCCCGCCAGCGACAGGAGCTTGTCCTGCAGCGAGCCTTCCATGGAAGTGTCCATGTCCATTCCCTCCTCGGCCTGCGCCTTCTCGGCATGGTCCTTCGCCGGGTCGGCAAGTCCCCTTGGAAACCAAAGCCGAGAGAGCCCGTAGGCATAGATCGTCATCAGGATGCCGAGCAGGAAGTTCGCCAGGGTGAACTTCCAGCCGAGCAGGACCCAAAGCACGATGCCGAGCTCGATGACGAGGTTGGTGGAGGCGATGAGGAAAGCGATGCCGTTCATTGGATGCGCGCCCTTGACGAAGAGGGAGCGCGAGGCCGCGAGGGCAGCGAAGGAGCAGGAGGAGGAGATGAAGCCGAAGAATCCCGCGATCCCGGCCTGCCGCATTCCACGGTCGCCGAGGGTATTCGCCATCTGCTCCCGCGTGACGAGGACCTGGATGCCGGCCGATATGATGTAGCCGAAGACAAGCGCCCAGAGCGCCTTCCACAGCATACCTGCACCCGTAACGAACGCTTGCACGACCTGATCCATGCGCCGACTCCGAGTTCCGACCTTCGAAATCAGGACTACGACCTTGCGATACGGTTCCCGCCCGCCTCGAACTTAGGACCGGCCTCGTCGCCGAAGACCTTCGAAATACTGCATGGCCGCCTCCGAATGGACTAGACCATGCCTGGCTCACGCGTTGACACAAGGTCGAAACACGAGAGCTTGGATCCTTCCTTTTGGAAGGGGTTTGCGTGCCGAAGTTGATCCTGTGTGGACCAGTAGCGCCGTCCAGCGACACTGGCGATCTGCTCGCCTCGGTCGGTCCTCGTCGGGCATGAGCATGTTCCTCAGGCTCAGGCTTTGGTCATCGCTGGGTATGCCGAGGTGTCCGGTCGAAATGGGGGCGGTTCAGATTGTCACCACCGATGCGCGATGGAGGATGCGGTCCAACAGAGCGGCGGTCAGCACGCTCTCGCCGGTGTGGCGGATGAACTCGTTGGCTCGCGGATAGTCGTCGTTCGTCGAACTCCACGGAAACCTTCTCAGGATGGTGCAGGGGCGAAGGCACGGATTGGCCGCACGATCTCATGTTGGTCGGCTAGGGCCATCTCAAGGTAGGCCCGCAGGCGCGGACCTGTGCAGAAGAGTGGATCCCCGTCGTCGCAGATTTCACAGCAGGGAATGCCGTGATCGGTGGCCATCCTGAGGGAAATCTCGACTTCCTGGTTTCCCTCCACGTCGGTGAACGCGAAACCCGGGCGTCCGTTGGCACGGATGAGATCGCGGAGGCGGGCGAGCTGCAGGCGGATGTCTCGCGGGTCCATATCGGTCGGCACGAGGATCAGCAGGAACGGATGGACCCGACCTGTCGCATCAGCGAGCACATCCGAACGCACGACTCCCTCCTGGCAAATCCAGAAGGATCGAAGCCCCGTCCGGAAGCGCAGCTCGAAAGCGATGTCCTCGGGCGGCCAACGAGAGAGAATCCGCCAGACCTCTGCTACGGCCGTCCCTTCGCGTGCGGCGATCGCCTCGATCGGTGCGCCCTCGAGGCGAGCATGCCAGACGCGCACGGCAAGATCCCGATGCGTCTCGAAAAGGGCGTAATCGAAGGCGGACATCGTACCTGTCAGGTGGGCTATAGAGCGACACCTCCAAAACGCCGCGCCGGGCGTTCGGGTCCGGGGGAACGGTCGCATCAGGCTGCTTGGCTGGAGGCCCAGAGCCCTCTGTTCCGAGAGGTGTCGATGGCATGGAGCAACGAGTTCAATGCGTCCAGCCGGAATGCCCGGCGAGAATGCGGTCGCTCCCGGTTGCCGCACAAGAGGCCATGCACACGCACGATGAGCCAAGGGAGCCTTTGGCTCTTTGAGGACCTGAAGGACCATCCGAATATCGGCGGCGCCAGAGGAACTGACAGCATGTCATATGAAGTACATAACCGACATCAAGTATAAAAATTTTTATAACCTTTCGAACTAGATAGGTAATAGTCTTCATGTTGAGTAACCATCAGTGGTAGGTAGACAGGACGACAGAATGAGACGCCTTCTTTCCACAGACCATGCTGCGCGCTATCTTCCTTTTATGACAATGCCGTCCCCATCGAAGCCACAGCAGCCCCTATGGGCCGGGATCGTCACGATGGTGCCGGGTCTTCGTGGCGGACGTCCCGTAATCCGCGGCATGCGTATCACCGTGGGCGATGTGCTGGGCTGGCTAGCCTCGGGGATGAGCGTCGCAGAGATCCTCGAGGACTTTCCCGAACTGACCGAGGCGGACATCCGCGCTGCGTTAGCCTTTGCAGCGGAGCGCGAGCGCACCACGACCGTCGCGGCGGAGTGACGGGACCCGGTACGCTTCCTTTGCCGTGAAGCTTCTGTTCGATCAGAATCTCGGCCACCGTCTTCCACTGCGGCTGGCCGACCTTTTCCCAGGGTCAACTCAAGTCCGTCTAATCGATCTGGATCGCGCCCCTGACACGGACATCTGGGAGAATGCGGCCCAAGAAGGTTTCGCGATCGCCACCCGCGACGTCGACCTGGCAGAGATAGCTACGCTTCGTGGCGCGCCTCCGCTCGTCGTCTGGCTGCGTGGCGGCAATAGTTCGACGGCCGCTGTCGAAGCAGCACTACGTGCGCGCTACGTCGATATTGTCGCCGCAGAGGAGAGCGGAGCAGCCTGCGTTGAGGTCTGGTGGTAAGAGCATGATCATCAACAGGAATTCGTTCAGAACTCTGTAAATTGTAAGGTCTATTATGTAATGCCATTTTTTGTTGGCAGTTGGGCCGTGTTGCGCGGTCTGCCTGCGAATGAATGCCCTTCTCTTGGGACGAGTCCAACCTGTGCGCCGGATGACGGAGTGCCAAGGGCGGTGCAGCGATCAAGGATGACGATGTGGGTCCGGAGCTGGGCGGCTTGGCGGTCAAAGTCGCGCGTCATAGGCGTCGGTCCAAGGAGCCTGACGCGGCTCATCCCGACTTCGACGCGGCGATGGCGTCATGACAGTAGCGCGTGTCGCGTGCCTCAATGCTTCAAGGCACATGGCGCGAACGAGGCAGTCCACCTGCCCCGTCACGTTCCGAACGGCCACGTGTCCGGCGCGCCCGCCCGGCGGTGATCGGGCGCGAGCGGTGT
>NZ_CANLTR010000070.1 GCF_947494055.1 uncultured Jannaschia sp.
CGCGGGCCGGCGCGGCGGAGGCGCAGCGGCTCGCCCAAGGCGCGCGCATGCGGTCGGGGCCGCGGATGGGACCGTGATTGTAGCTAGAAGTGGCGGATGGGTACGATACGTTCGCGATCTTGAATGTCAGCGAGACCAAGAGGAGCGTCGCGCATGCGCTACGATCCGACGGACCCCGGACGGTACTCGACACTCACGATCCGGACTGGGAGGTACGGAGGTTGCCAATGCGATCGGCGTTCAGGTCGAGCAGTTCCGATAGGCGTTCGGTCAATCAATACGAGAACGTTCGACCAAGGGGCTATCGCCTTCTGAGTCCCGGACGTCACATCCCATGCGGGATGTCGGATGTCGCGACGATTGTCATGCTCACGTATCAAACGGGCTTTCGACCGATAGCCTCCGATTGCCATGCGGTTGAGGCCCTGCTTCTCGGGAAGGGGTCATGAGTTTCGGATCGATGCATGTGCTTGCAGAGAACTCGTCGCTGGAGCCTGGATGGGTCCAGACTCGTTGTCTTTTCAGTTCTGCCTCTTTCCCAAACTTTCGGTACGGGGGCGATCCGGACCATCGTTCTCCGAAAATTGACAGGACCCGGTAGGCAGACTGCCTGCTTTGCGGATAAGGAGCGCCCTATGAACACTCGTCCGACCCGGTGCCCGGTTCTCTCGGCCGTGGCGTTCGCAGCGCAGCGCGACCCTGCCGGCGTCGCGCCGTTCGCGCTGACCTGACGCGGCATTCCGAGGAGCGTCCGTGCGGACCCTAGCCAGCAATACCGGGGCCATGGGCTTCGTCTTTCGCCTGATCCGACAGCCCACGCTCGTCTCGGCGATGACGTTCGCCGTCTCGGGGGCTGCGTTCGCCTTGGGCAACCTGCTCCTGGCCCGGCAATTGCCGGTCGAGGCGTTCGGCCGGGTGGCGCTCGTCATCGCGCTCTTCAACGTCCTGATCCTTCTGGCACCGCTCGGCATCGATCAGCAGATCGCGCGCCGCAGGATCGATCCCGGTATCAGGCTTCTCGCGCTTCTGCTGGCCTCCGCCCTGGCGATGGGCGTGGCCGTTGCCGTAACCGTCGTCGCGTTCGGCGGCTTTCAGGCGTCGGAAGCCGCGTGGCTCGTGGTCATGACACTCGCGGGATGCGTGACCATAACGGCCAGCATGACGCTGCGCATGCGGCAGCAGCCCTGGGCTGCGCTGACGATGGCGACGATCGCCAGCTTCATCCTTCTTACGATTGGCCTGGCAACGCTCGCGTTCGACCTTCGCGATGCCGAATGGCCCCTTGCCCTGTTCGCGATCGGGAACGTCGCGGCCGCCATCTGGGGATGGTCGATGTTGCAGCGCTCGTGTCGCGTGCCCGAAGCGGACCGTGAGCCGGTCCTCTGGCGCGAGGCGATGTCGCTTCTCGGCATCGCGTTCATCGGGGCCGTGTCCTTGCAGATCGAGCGGATCGTGATCCCGATCCCGCTCGACCTGCGCGACCTCGCGCTGTTCAGCGTGCTGGCCTCGGTCGCGATCTTTCCTTTCCGGCTTCTGACGGCGGGCGTGAACTTCACTGTCGTGCCCCGGCTCAAGGCGGCGTCGAGCGTGTCGGCGCGCTACCGGGTCCTTCGCTCCGAGCTTCTTCTGCTCGGTGGAATCGTCGCGCTCGCCTGGCCGGTGATCATCCTCCTGGCGCCACCGGTCACGACGCTCGTTACCGATGGCGGCTATGCGATCAGCTACGCGCTTGCCACGGCGGCCTGCTGCAACGGAACGGTCAAGATCCTGATGGTGGTGCCGCGCGCGGTCCTGACGGCTTGCGGCAGCGACCGCGACCTTGCCGCGCTGAACCGGCTCGGGATCGTCTGGGTGGTCCTGGCCGTTGGCGGCGCGTTCGTCGGAGCGCAGGGTGGATTGACGGGGCTGATATGGGGGGTGAGCCTCGGGGGCTTGCTCGCGACCTTGCCTGCCGCGAATCTCGCACGCCGCAGGCTGACGGAGGGCCTCTGACGATGGACCAGATCAACGCGTTTTCCAATCTCGCGCGCCGTTTGCGCGATGGCGAGGAGCAGGTCGCCGCTGCGCCGGACTACCGCCGGCTCGCCCGGTCGCTCAAGAAGATGGAGGGTGGTTCCGACCTTCGGATCGCCCTGATGGGCAACACGACGCTCGATCCCTTCGTGCCCTTCCTCGCTGTCGAGCTTGCGCGCGCGGGCTGGCGGGCCGCGACCCATGTCAGTCCGTTCGGACAATACATGCAGGATCTGGCCGCCCCCGACTTCAAGTCGTTCGATCCCCAGATCGTCTTTTTGCATCTGTCGCTGCCGCTTCTTCGCCCCGATCGGGTCAACGCCTTCGCCGAGATGTCCGCCGATGCGGTCCGGGCGCTGGAGACCGACGTGCTGGACGAGGTCGAGCGCTGGACCGCGCGGGCGCTTTCGGAGACCGGCGCGACCCTCGTGGTCTGCAACTTCCCCACGACCGCCGCCCCGGCGCTCGGCGTGGCCGATCCGGCGCGGGATTTCGGCGAGACCGAGTTCCTCCTGTCGCTGAACCTCGAACTGATGCGCCGCCTCCGCCCGCATCCCCGCGTGCAGGTGCTCGACCTCGCCCGCGTGGTCGCGGAGACCGGATCGGAACGGGCGTTCGACGCACGGTTCATGCATATCGCGAAGACGGATTGGACCGACGCGCTCCGGATGCCGCTCGCCCGGGAATGCGCCCGGCATGTCGTCGCCGCGACCGGGACGGCGCGGAAATGCCTGGTGCTCGATCTCGACAACACGCTTTGGGGCGGCGTTCTGGGCGAGGACGGGCCCGACGGTATCCGGATCTCGGTGGGCGACGTCGAGGGCGAGGCGTATCTCGCGTTCCAGCATCGCGTGCGCAGCATGAAGGCACGGGGCGTCCTGCTCGCCCTGTGCAGCAAGAACGATCATGCGTTCGTCGAGGAGGCCTTCGAGCGGCGCTCGGAGATGCCACTCCGGCTGTCCGACTTCTCCGCCACCGCGATCGGCTGGGACCGGAAGTCTTCGGGGCTGCGCAAGATCGCCGGGGAACTCAACATCGGGACGGACGCGCTCGTCTTCGTGGACGACAATCCGGCCGAGATCGCCGAGGTCCGCGCCGTCCTGCCGGAGACCCTGAGCGTCCTGCTGCCGCCGGACCCCGCCGATTACGTCGCGACCTTCGACAGCCTCACGGCGTTCGAGAAGTCGCGCGTGGGCACGGAGGATGCGGCGAAGGGTCAGCTCTACGCCGAGGCCGCCGCGCGTGCCGCGGCGATGGCGTCGTCCGTCGAGCCGGAGGACTATCTAGCCGATCTCGAGATGACCGTCACGATCTGGAAGGCGGGCGCGGCCGACGTGGCGCGGGTCCACCAGCTCTTCTCGAAGACCAACCAGTTCAACACGACGACCAAGCGCTATTCGGTCGCGGATATCGAGCGCTTCCTGGCCGATCCGGATCATCGGCTGACGGTCTGCTCGCTCAAGGACCGCTTCGGCGAGTTCGGCACGATCGGGCTGTGTCTGGCGGTGCGGGAGGCCGACATGGTCCGAATTGACAGCTTCGTGATGAGCTGTCGTGCGCTGGCGCGGGGCGTGGAACAGACGCTTCTCGACGATCTGAAGCGCTACGTCCTCGAGAAGACGGAGTGTCGGGCGATGACGGCGCGGTTCGTGCCGACGGCGCGGAACGAACCGGCGG
Organism: uncultured Jannaschia sp.; assembly: GCF_947494055.1. Taxonomy (GTDB): domain Bacteria; phylum Pseudomonadota; class Alphaproteobacteria; order Rhodobacterales; family Rhodobacteraceae; genus Jannaschia. Next base: position 3,691 of record NZ_CANLTR010000070.1, read on the forward strand.
CGCGGTTCTACGACGAGGCCGGCTTCTCCGCGCGCGCGGCGGAAGATCATCGGGATTACGAACTCAACCGCGCCGACATTCGTTTGACGGATTGCCCGTGGCTGACAGTTGAGGAGAGATGACATGGACGACAGGATGACACAGCTTGCCGAGACCGTCTGCGACGAGATCGACCGCGACCCGGACGACGTTCCGGTCGACGCGGACCGCGACAACGTGGACGGCTGGGACTCGCTGGCGCATCTCCGCATCGTGACGGCTGTGGAATCTCGGTTCGGCGTCCGATTGACGATGCAGCAGATCTCGGAGGCCCGGTCGATCTCCGATCTTGCCCGCATGATCGAGCTCTGAGGATGAAGCTCGGCGTCGCCCTTCGCAGGTTCGCGGTTCCGCGCATTGCCGTGACGGTCTTCCATCTGATCCGGAACAGGGCCTTCGTCAGCCCCCGTTCCGAGGTGGAACTCAGCCGCCTGCTCACGATCGGTCGCAAGGCGCAGGTCGGATCCTTCGTGAAGATCAAGGCAAGCGACGGTCCCGTCACGATCGGGGCGCGGACCGACATCGCCTGCGGCTGCTGGATCGGGGGCCATGCGAACGGCATAACCATCGGCGACGATTGTCTCCTCGGGCCGAACGTTTCGATCGTGGGCGTCAATTATCGCTACGACCGCGTCGATCAGACGATGCGCGAGCAGGGGCACGTTTCGGCCGGGCCGATCACAATCGGAAACAACGTCTGGATCGGGGCCGGTGCGATCATCCTCGACGGCGCCCGAATCGGCGACGGCGTCATCGTGTCACCGAACAGCATCGTGTCGGGAACGATCCCGGAGCTCGCCATCGTCCAAGGCAACCCGGCGAAAGTCGTCTTCGTGCGTCGCTAGGAAAGTGAAGTCTCGGTTCAGTCGGTAGCGAAGACCCCCCGCTCGGCCAGATCCGCCACGATCTCCCGGGCCGATGCCCGGGTATAGTGGCCGTAATCGGCAAGATAGGGCACACTGTCTTGCGTCAGGAGACGGCATTCGTCGGGACAGATCAGGTCGTAGAGCGAGACGTAGCTGGCCCCGTTCCAGTCCGTGCCCGCCATGCGGTAGTCGAGGGCGCGGATCTCGGGGTCGAGGAAACGCGACATGTGGGCGTCGTTCCTGTGGAGGTTGCGCGCGAGGATCGCAGGGAAGCTCGTCAGGTATTCCGGCGTTGGCCCGAGGATCACGACCCGGTCCACGTAGGTCAGAAGGTAGTCGATGGTCTCCTGCAGGGGTTCGATGTCCTCGGCCTCCCAGCGGGTGGAGAGCAGGACGGTGTCGATGCCGCCTTGCGGGACGTGCTCGCGCAGGATGGGACCGATCACGCGGGGGCAGTACCACTCGCCTTCGACGTCGATGGTCGGCGTGCAGCCGGTGCTGGCGGCGAACTGGAGGTTGAGGCCCGGCAACGCCTCCTCGATCGCAGGCATCAGGTGCTCGGCATGGCTGTCGCCCATGACGAGGAGTGTCGGTCGCGCGGGATCGGTTGGCAGGCAGGTCGCCGGATCGAAGGCCCTGTCTTGGCCCGGGACACGCGCGTGGATCAGGCAGGGATGCGCATCGCGGCCATCGCGGTAGTCGACATAACTCGCGATCCGGCGGACCTCGGCGGAATGGCCGCCCCAGCCTTCGGCGCCCGCGACGAGGCCGCCGCCCAGCCCAGCCGCGAGGGCGAGGCCGCCGAGGGCGGTTGCGTTGACGGCGAAGGCCGGCCGCAGGCGCATGGACCGGCCGCGGAACGGCTCTTCCACGAAGAAGTAGCTGAGCCCCGCCGCGAGGAGGGAAAGCGCGCAGATCGCCGCCACGTCCCAAGGGTCGAGCGCCGGGTCGATGCGCAGCTTCCAGAACACGATGATCGGCCAGTGCCAGAGATAGAGCGAGTAGGAGATCCGGCCGATCGCCACGACGGGCCGGGCGCCGAGCACGCGGCCCGCCGGGGTCCCTTCCGCGCAGGCGATGAGGAGCATGGCGCCCAGGGCGGGGTAGATCGCGTTTGCACCCGGGAAGACCACGTCCTCGTCGAGCCCGAAGATGCTCCAGGCAACGAGCGCCGTCCCCAGGAGGGCGCCGATCCCGCGCATCCGGACGCTTCCCCGGTCCGCGAGGCCAGCGACCGCGGCGAGCGAGCCCAGTCCGAACTCCCAGGCCCGCGTCGGCAGCAGGTAGAAGGTCGCGCTGTCGTAGCGCACGGCACCCCAGACGCTGAGCCCGAAGGAAAGAACGGAGACCACGACGATCGGCACGACGTAGCGGCGACCGAGGAAGCGCGCGACGAGGAGGAGAAAGAGCGGCAGGAGGAGGTAGTACTGCTCCTCCACGGCGAGCGTCCAGGTATGAAGGAGCGGCGCCGTCGCGACGTCCGGCGCGAAGTAGTCCGAGGATTGCCAGAAGTAGAAGTTCGACACGAAGAGCGAGGCTGCGGCGACCGACCGGCCAAGCGCCCGGGTCTCCTCGGGGAAGAGTACGAACCAGCTCGCCGCGATCACGGCGGCGATCACCACGAGATAGGCCGGCAGGATGCGCAGGAAGCGACGCTTGTAGAAGTTCCAGATCGTGAACCGGTCCTCCGCGATCTCCTCGACGATGAGCGAGGTGATGAGGAAGCCGGAGATGACGAAGAAGACGTCGACGCCGGTGAACCCGCCCGAGAAGAGCGCGACATCGGCATGGAACAGCACGACCGGCACGATCGCCACGGTCCGTAGGCCGTCGATATGCGGTCGGTACTTCATTGTCGGATCTCCTCCATCACCACTCCACGTGCGTCGGATCGGTGGGAAGGAAAGGCCGAGAGGGCCGGACGGTCAAGCGCGCAGCCGCGCCGCCGTGAACGCGGGATCCTGACGTCACGTTAATATTAACCGCTTAACCTCGCAGGAAACTTTTGTAACATTGTCATGACAATTATTTATGACCTGCGCTATACTTAGTAATACGAAACGTGTCTCGACCATAGTTTGTAGAAGTTTTTTTTAAATGTTATTTGGAAGGGAAAAAACATTGTCTACGTCTAAACAATTCGATAATTCGACTATAAGAATTTTTTTTGTTGCCGAACCAAGAAACCCTCTCGTCTCATGGGAAAGCTGGTTTTACCTCACGCTTGTAGCGATCGCTTTGACCGGTGTTCTTCTGACAGAATACTTTCTTCCGATTTCTTATGTTCACCTGATATCCGAAGACAGGATCGGCGAATATTCCACATCGGTGGCCTTCGCAACGGCCGGCGTATTCTTCCTTACTGCGGGATCACGAAGCGCCGGAGTCAATCGGCTTTTCCTAATCTTCATGTCCATCTTTTCTCTGTTCATCGCAGGAGAAGAAATCTCGTGGGGGCAGCGGATCATCGGAATTGATACGCCTGAGGTGGTTCGGCAGATAAACAAGCAAGGCGAACTTACGATCCACAACATCGGGCCTTTGCAGAAACTGAACTTCCATGTCGCCGCCGGTATTCTCCTGCAGGTTCTGATGCTCGTATCGGTATTCAGGGATCTCCTGTCGAAAAGATTCGCGTGGATTGGCGATCTTTCCCTGCCGGCTCTTTCCATTTGGCCAACGACGATCGTCGTATCTATGATACTGATAGCCCGGCCAATGGTCAAAGGAGATGAGATCGCGGAGGCGCTTCTATCCTTTATCGTTCTTTTCTGGGCCCTTCATACGGCTTTCGAGTTCAAGGTCGTCAAGATGTCGGGCTACAGTCGGGAACTGATGGCAATGGCCATATTGTCTATGGTCGTTATCTCAGGAATGTTCCTTTCCAACGCTTTCGGCAGAGATATGGGATGGCGTTACAACATCGCCGCGAGTCGAGACTACCCGGAGCGAGGAATGATGGAGCAGTCCCGTATTCTGTTCGAGCACATCATGTCCGATCCGGAGTTGATCCGGCCGGATACGGTGGAAAACTTTCGTTACTTGCACGAGTAAATCCGTGAGCCACCGCTTTTGATATCTATCATGGACAAGGTCGTATCAAAGGGCTCCAGGGTCCGATGGTGAATGGCGCCGAGCATGGTTGCACGTAGGGACGGGAACTATCCAACTATGCGGTCGGGCAAGAGGATTGGTCTCGATGCTGCGGGCTTACCGTCCGTCGTGCCGATCCTCTGCCAGCGTTGCTCTGAGCGCCTTTTCCAGATGAGGTGCCATCAGCCGGGACGCGGTCGCGGAGATGTGGTGCGCATCCCGATACAGGAGCACGTTGTCGCGCGCGGTGGGGCAGCGGGCGGCGTCGCAGAAGACGTCCTCAAAGTCCGCTAAGGTCACATTGCCGCCGAAGACGAGCTCATCCGTGCGCATCGTTGGCCTGTCAGCGTCGCAGGCTGGGTCATCCAGCCCGAGCCGGTCGACGCAGGCCGCAATGTCGAAGACTGCACTCGGATTGTCGCGGATGGCCAGGACTGGGATGTCGCCGAGGGCGCGGCGAAACCTTCCTGGTACATCGGCTTGCCGGTCGCCGAGAGCGCCCCCAGCGTCTTGCCATGAAACCCGTTTCGGGCCGAAAGGATGCCCGACTTACCGGTTCTCAGCCGCGCGAGCTTGATCGCCGCCTCGACGGTTTCGGCCCCGCTGTTCGTCAGCGTCGTGATCGACAGATCGCCGGGCGTGACCTCGGCCAGGCGCTCGGCCAAACGCTCGGCCTCGACAGGACGGAGCGGCTGGACCATGGACGGAAGCGCTTCTGCCTGTGCTGCATTCAGCGCTATCCAGATCTCGGGGGGATTGTGTCCGAAAGGGAGCGCTCCGTACTGAGACAGGAAATCGAGGTATTCGCGACCCTGTTCATCGAAGAGTCGAAAGCCGGCACCGCGGACCATCCGGGCGTCGAGTGCGAACATCTCGAGAAGGTTCGTACGGGCGGGATTCAGAGCTGTCATGATGTGCCCCATTGTTTCGGAACGAGGTTTCCTGACGCAACTGCAGCAAATCGCCGATGTCGTTCGATCAAAGTAGCCTCCTTGCGAGTGATGGTGCCGGAGACGGATTGACAGGCACGCAAAGGCACCGCAGCCCCGGCAGAGCAGACCCTAAATTCTGGCTGGTAGGATCATTGTTTTCAGGCGTATTGCCGGACGCCTGCGAAACCCTTGTTCCATTCCATCGATCGGAACAATGGCCATGGAGCCTACGCAGAAGACGGCAGCGGTTTTCTGCTTTGATCTTCTAAACGCAGGCAGAATCTTGCCATCGAGTGATAAAGCCGCCTCGTTATTCTCCGAATGATCACGCGGTGGTATTCTTTTATTAAGATTCCAGAATGCATCGTCAATCGATTAATCGCGGCAATGGCATCCAAGACTAGAGCTTTTCGGCCGAAACTTGAATCGTGGGGATTCCCATGAGGGAGGCGGTGTGATTCATCTTTTTGAGGAGGA
>NZ_CANLTR010000071.1 GCF_947494055.1 uncultured Jannaschia sp.
CTCAATGAACGAGCGACACCAGCTATGAAGAAGCAGGTGGACGCCAGTTCCTACACCACGCCCCGGGACACTACCGAAGGCTGCGCTATCTGTGCGAACTGCGGCTTCTGCAAATGTCAGGCGACACGACAGACTGGTCCTGTAGGGACCACCATTTATTGGCCATTTTGGTGTTCATTTGTCCATTATGACAACCAAAAGCTGACCACTGGAGGCTTTCGGCGGGAAATCAGCCGTTCAAGCCGTTCCAGCGAAACAAATGTCCCTGAATGTCGACGAAGGCCTTCCTGATCTCCGCGAACGACCTGAGGTCCGCCTTCGTATCGAACGTGCCGGCGTAGCGGATGCGCAGGAAATCACGGGCTTTGACCAAGGACAGCTCTTCGACGCCGTGTTCTGCGTAGGCCTGTAGGACGTAGTCGAGGCACTGACGCATCAAAATTCGTAGCCGTCGAGGCCGTCTGACCGAGCCGCGTCGGCTTGAGCCGTGAGAGCCAGAGATCCGAGGTGCTGATGAAGCCTGATGGTGTCCTCGCATGCACTGGGCCATGGCGGCACGAGCCTCGCGAAAGCCCGCCGGACGCGCTTAGCTTCTGGCGCATCGATCCTCTGCGGGACCGGAATTTGACCGTGCAGCGCAGGCCGCTCAAACAAGCATGGACGTAGAAACGATACCCAAGCCGAACTATTCGCTCCATGAAGAGAGAGGCAGAGCATTGAGCTCCGAGCGGATCTGTCGCCACCGCGGCATGTGCGCGTCCAGTGTCGCGATAAAGCGCTCATCGTGCCGAGGCGAAATAAGATGTGCCAGCTCATGCAGGACGACGTAGTTAATCGCCTCCACCGGCTTCTTGGAAAGCTCAAGGTTCAACCAGACCCTGCCCGTCTTCGGATTGCAGCTTCCCCACTTTGTCCGCATCTCTCTTATGCCCCAGAAGGTCGGGGCGACCTTCAAGGTCGAAGCCCAGGTCTCGGCGTACGGAGCCGCCAATTCGCGCAATTGCGCGCGGCGCCAGTTCCTGATCCACTTCCGGCGGTTCTCAGGTGTGCTGTCGGCGGGTACGGAAAGATGGAGCCGATCTCTTCCTTCAATGGAGATCCGATGGACCTTCGTGTCGCATTCCGTCACGGTCAAGCGTAGCGGCCGACCAAGGAAGTAATGGGTCTCGCCCGAGACGTAGCGGCGAACCGATTGCCGTTCCTGAGAATGGAAGCGGGACTGCCGCCGCCTGATCCAGTCCATGCGCGTGAGAACGGCCGTCATGATCGCGTCCGTGCTGATGCTGTCAGGTGCTGCAACGCGTATCCGACCGTCCGGCGGATATACCCCCACGTGCAGGTTCTTGATCTTTTTTCGATGGACCTCGACTTGAGTGCCCCCGATCGTGAGGTTTTCAATACTCATGCTGATGCTTCAGGATCTCCATGATCCGCTCCACGCTGGCTTCGTCGGGCAAGAGCGCCTCGAGGCAGCGCCTGACTCTCCTCTCCCTCATGGGATGATCTCGCCAGCCAAAGGGAACGTTGGCGCGGAGCGCCGCATCTACACTGAGCGCCTGTTCTTCGTCCCCCTCAAGGTTGTCGAACAAAGCCTTCTTCCCGGGGGTGTCCACCGACGCCGGATACTGCTTTCCGTGGCCGGCCTTGATGTCCTTCACGAGCGCGGCGATGCGCTCCAGATAATCCGCATAGGCGATAGCATCGTCCCGTCGCTGCTTGATCAGGTCGGTGAGCAGCTCGGACATATTCTCGTAAAACCGCGGATTGACCGGCGTCTCGTCGATGATCAGCTTCCGGACGTTATTTTCGATCGCCTCGGCGACGTTCTCCTTCTTCTTCTTCGACCTGGCAGGCAGGTCATCTTCGGCTGACGCTCCTTTGCTCTCGATCAGATCGATCAGGCTGATGTCGTCGAGGTGCGAGATGACCTTGGAGTCGTCGGCCCGGATATAGTTGTCGATGAGATGCCGCATGGCGGGCTCGTAGAGCTTCATGTCCAACGCGTCACCGCTGTGCAACCGAACGGCATCGCGTATACCGATGGCCTGTTCGACCTCGTTCCGATACTCCGAGAGTTCGAGATCATTGAAGCCAGACCCTTCGGGCTCCGCAGCTACGTTGGCGTAGGCGCGCGCATACCGGCCGGCGATCTTATAGAGCGCCTGTCGGCGACGCGCCTTGTCATCCGCCTCTGGATCATTGTCGAGACCCTGGGGGCTCGAGAAGTACGCGAAGATCTCGTCGTCATTCTTCGGTTGCTCGACAGCATCCATCAGGCCGAGCCAAGCATCTCGGGCCGTCAGAAGATCGTCGTGGGCCTGATCCGCGCGATCACTGATCAGCCCTTCGACATCCTCCTTCTCGAAGGCGTCGAAGGCCTCGGAAGTGTAGTCCTCGACGGCGCTCTCAATATTCCGGAAGAGATCCTTGTAATCGACGATGTAGCCGAAATCCTTGTCTTCGCCGTCGAGCCGGTTCACGCGGCAGATTGCCTGGAACAGCCCATGATCGCGCATCTGCTTGTCGATGTAGATGTATGTTGCGGTCGGTGCGTCGAAGCCGGTCAGCAGACGGCTCACAACGATCAGGAGCTTCATCCGCCCGGGCTCTTTCTTGAAGAGCCGCAGGGCTTCCTCCTCGTAGTCCTCTTCGGAGGTGTCGCCGAGAAGGTCGGTGTAGACGCGGTGGACGTATTGCTTCTCGGTCTCGCCCATACCCGTTTCTTCGCCGGTGATCTCCGGCGCGGCGCGCTTGTAGGAGGTCACGATGGCGCATTTGTCCGCAAGGACAGAGCCCGATTTGCGGAAGACCTCGAAGAATTTGCAGGCCTCAGGGATCGAACCGGCAACGAGCATCGCGTTGCCCGTTCCCGCATGGAGCCGCGGCTTCATCTCCATGTCGAGGATGATATCGTTGGCGATCTGCTCAAGCCGGTCACGGCTGGACAACACTCGCTGCAACGTGCCCCAGCGTTGCTTCAGCGTGGCCTTGGCGACAGGCGTCAGCCCCTTGGTCTTCGCCTCGAACCATGCGTCGATCTTTCCCGGCGCGCTGATGCGCTGGTCGACATCGCGCGCCTCGTAGCGCAGGTCGAGCACCACGCCGTCCTCGACCGCTTCGTCGAAGCGGTAGGGCGTGCCGATGTAGGGGCCGAAGGTCTCCAGCGAGGATTCCTTGTCGGACCGCAGCAACGGCGTACCTGTGAAACCGATGAACATGGCGCCCGGCAGGATCTTCCTCATAGCGCGGGCGAGCTTGCCCGACTGGGTTCGGTGCGCCTCGTCGATGAAGACGAAGAAGTCACCTACCGGCGCGCCGACGTTTGCGTTCTGGATCTCGGAGATCAGCTCGCCCAGCTCGCTCTCCTCCCGTTTGCCGAACTTGTGGACGAGGGAGCAGACGATGCGGTCGGTAGGGTCTGCGAGCGCGGCCATCAGGTCGCTGCCGCTGCGGGCGCGGCGTACCTTATCGCCGATGTTGCCGAACACGTCCTCGATCTGGCCGTCGAGCTCCTTGCGGTCGGTCACAATCAGGATGCGGCCGTCTGGGTGATGCTCCCTGATCCAGCGCGCCAGCATGACCATGATCAGGCTCTTTCCCGAGCCTTGGGTCTGCCAGATGATCCCGCCCTCGCGGGCACCGACGCGCTCCTGAGCGGCCTTCACGGCGAAATACTGGTTTACACGGGTGATCTTCTTGATGCCGGCGTCGAACAGAGTGAAATCATGGATCAGTTCCAGGAACCGGCCCGGGGCCATCATCTGGCTAACGTCCCGGTCGAGGCGCGCGGTGGTCTCGCTCTCCTCCTTCCAGGCCAGCCAGTAGGGCTGCGGCGTCTGGATCGGGGCGTAGCGCAGGCCTTCGCTGTCGTTGCCCGCGAAGGTGATCTGCACGGTGGTGAAGAAGTGCCGGATGAACTCGGACCGCTGGTTGTCGAGGGTCTGGCGGATGCCCTCGCCGACGCCGACGGTGGACTTCTTCAGCTCGACAACGCCGAGGGCGATGCCGTTGACGTAGAGCACGAGGTCAGGGCGCTTGTTCCAGGCCTTTGCGTCCTTGCCCTTGACCGCGACCTCCTCGGCGACGCCGAGGTCGTTGGTGGCCGGGTTGGACCAGTCGACGAAGTGCACGGTGACCGGGGCCTCGCCGGGGCCGGGGGCGACAGGCAGGCCGTAGCGGAGCATGTCGTAGAAGGCCTTGTTGGCCTCGTACAGCTTTACAGCCTCCATCTGTGCTTCGCGCTTCAGGAGGGCGACGGCGCGGGTGACGACCTCGGGCGCGTAGCCGCGAGAGAGGAGCCAGGGTCGGAGCAGGTCCTCCTCGATGTTGGCGTTGCCCTCGCGCTTCTGCCAGTCGCCGAGGTAGCGCCAGCCGAGGCCGCCGACGCTGCCGGATTTGTCCCCGCAGAGCAGATCAATGACCCGGTTTTGGGCCTTGCGTTCCACCTCGCCGATCTTGCTCATGGGGGCACTCCGTTCTGAAAATCACTCACCATAAAAATGGCGTCAGACCAGCCTGATCCGTCCGGTCAAAAGGTTCTGCATCATACCCTCCTTCACCTGCCGAGCCTTTTCGAGCCGGGTTTCGAGGGCTTGGATTTCGGTGTCCATGTCGGCCAGTATTCCAGAAATTGCGCTCTGCTCCTCTTCACCGGGATATTGGATCGGGACCGCACCGAGAACGCTCTGATTGAGTGATGGCATGGTCGTGCCTAAAGCATTCATCAGGAGGAATTCTTTAACCTTCGGACTGCGAACCAAATGGCCAAAGAAGTCTGCGTTGAAGCGCTCATGGAACCTGACCACTATGCCATCGGAGCCAAGGAACCAACCGACTTGGTCGTCGGTGACAATTGAAGAACGCTCGACACCACCCTTCCGGCCAAAAACAATATCGCCTTTACGCAAGATGTATTGGGGTAATCGTTTGAGAACTTCGGTCGAGATGCGCGGCGTTTCTGATGTGATACGGAAATATCCATCTCGAACCTCACCAACTGGAATCAGCGGGACGCCGTCTTTTCCGCCATACTCGGATGCCTTCAGGAGCGTGCCAAACGGACCCGTAATGATGCGCGATATCGCTCCGAGCTTTGCTTCGGTCCACTCCCCCGAGAACCCCGGAAGGCGGCGCTTGGCGGTCAGGAGGTCCTGCATCGCGCCCTGCTTGATGAGCCGCTTCTTGGCGATCAGCCGCTCCAGCCCCTCGATCAGCGCATCCGCATCCGAAAGCGCCTCGGCGATGGCTTCTTGTTCCACCATTGGTGGCTTCGGCAACGGCAAGACTTCGAACTTGTCCTTCGGAAGGTGCGCGATACTGGTTTGAGTGGCGAAGTTCAGAAGGAAACCCGTCTTGGAGTAGTATTCGAGCAAATATCGAAGCAACACGGGTGAGAACCCGCCTCGCGGACGAACGCGATGCAGTGCCTTCTGAAAATAGCACTCTTCCAGTTGCCCCCGCCATATTGCTGACCGCCCAATATCTCCTCCTTCACAAACCAGAAGGTCGCCATCCATCAGGCGATAACGGCGGAGGTCGCCCGGTGTAAGCTTAATCAGGGACAAGTCTTCCGTATCAATGCACCCCCATTGAACCGATTTATTGCCAAGATACGGCCGCGGAACGCCGACATTTTTCTCGGCGTCCAGCATCTTTCCCAAGATCAGAAAGAACTCGGTGCCCACATAGGTTGCCTGCCAGTCAATAGGGAGTTGGAACGGTAGAACAGTATCTTCAGCAACTGTCATGCTGCGAAGCCCATGGCGCGCAAATGATCTGCAACAGTGCTTTCGAGCTTGCCGAAGCTCTCGGCCATCTCCGGCAACGTATGCCCATACCGCTCCGTCAGCACCCGCACCCGCGCCGTCAATTGCTCCGTCCGCGCCTCGATCTCGGCCTCGACCAGTTCGGCGATGTCGGACAGCCATTTGTCATCCACAACCAGCGTGCGGATTTCCTCCTCGGTCAGGTCCGGGTATTTCTTCAGCGTGGCCTCGGTCAGCGCCTCCTCCGCTTCCTTCACAGCCTTCTTCGCCGCCGTCTCGGCCGTCATCAGCTTGGCCACCTGCTTCAGCAATTTGGTCTCCTCCGGCTCGGCCCCGCCGGTTTTCGTGCGCGCCTTGACCGAAGCTGCGGTCAGCTTGCCCGTCTCGGTCAGCGCATCGACCAGCAGCCCGCCCTCGGCCCCGTGTTCCTCGACCATCTCCTCGATCTCGCGACCCAGCTCCTCGGCGTGCGTCTGCGCCTCGTCCAGTGCGGTCTGCATCTGGGGGAAGAAGCGCGCGACGATCAGCCGGGGCGGGATGACATCGGCGACGAGGCGGACCTTGTTGACGGTCAGATCGGCCTCCTCCAGCCATTTCACCTTGCCGGTCTTGTCCGTCTCCTTCCGCGCCTCGCGCAACTCCTTCGCGGCGTCCCACCCGGCGTCGGCGACGATGAAGACGTCGTCCTGCATGGTCTCGGCCCAGTAGGACATGAGCCGCTGATAGGCCTCGTACTTGTCGATGAGCGGCGCTTCGAAGAACCGCTCGAGCATGTCTTCGGCGATGGCGTGGATCAGCGCCTTGGGCTTGTCGCCGATCCGGATGCCGTCCAGCAGCTGCGCATTCGCCCCGGCCCAGCCGTCGAGGATGCCATGGACGCGGTCGCGAAAGGCGCCGAACTCGGAATGGTTGCGGATGGTCGTGCGGACCTCCTCCGGCTCGACCAGCGGGTCGGAGTAACCTGGCCGCGGGTTCGGCCCGAAGAGAGTTGCGCGGACGCCCGGCATGACATCCCAGAACTCTGCCAGCAGGTCGATGTCCCGGTTTGGGACGCCGCCTTTCAGATGCGCTTCAATGTCCTGAAGGTCTTCAGGGTCGGAGCCGTCGATGTAGCGCGGGATGTTCAGATTGAAGTCGTTACGCGAGATCTCGGCGTAGGGTACGAGGCGGGAATAGCCTGGGATCTCCATCTCGCGGGTATAGGCGTCGGTGATCTTGTGGATGTCCCGCTCCCGCAGGCGGTTCTTGGGGCCGTCCTTCGTGAAGCCGCGCGAGGCGTCGATCATGAAGATGGGACGCTCGGCGCAGGCGCCGGATTTGTCGAGCACGATGATCGAGGCGGGGATGCCGGTGCCGTAGAAGAGGTTCGCCGGCAGACCGATGATCGCCTTGATGTAACCGCGCTTCAGGATCTTCTCGCGCAGTTCCGCCTCCTTGTTCCCGCGGAAGAGCACGCCGTGGGGAAGGATGACGGCGCCGGAGCCGGTAGCCTTCATGGACGCGAGGATGTGCAGGAGGAAGGCGAAGTCGCCGTTCTTCTCAGGCGGCATGCCCAGATCGAACCGGCCGAACCTGCTCTCTGTCGTCAGGCCCGACCCCCAGGCCTTCGTCGAGAAGGGCGGATTGGCGACAACGAAGTCGAAGGTCTGGATCTCGGTGTCGGACGCCTTGAACTCCGGCTCCGCGATGACGTCGCCCTGCGCGATCTCGGCGTCCTCGCGGCCGTGCATGATCATGTTCATCTTAGCGAGGCCGCGGGTCGTGATGTCAAACTCCTGGCCGTAGATGGTAAGCGGCACGTCAGCGGCGTCGGCAGCCTTGAGGAGCAAAGAGCCCGACCCACAGGTCGGATCGTAGACGGTCTGCCGCGGGCTTGTGGCCCGGTTGAGGCCGGCCACAGCCGCGACAACGCGGGAGACCTCGGCCGGGGTGTAGAACTGCCCCTTGCTCTTGCCGGACTCCGTCGCAAAATTTCGCATCAGGTATTCGTAGGCGTCGCCGAGGATGTCATCCCCATCGGCACGGTTGCTGCTGAAGTTGAGCTCCTCGCGGCTGAAGATGTTGATGAGCGCCGTGAGCGTCATCACCATCTTCGCGCCGCGGCCGAATTTCTCCGTGTCGTTGAAGTAGGCGCGGTCGATGACGTTCTTGAGATCGTTCGCCTCTGCGATGCCGGCAATCGCAGTGTCGATCCCCTCGCCGATGTCCTTAGTGCCGCGGAGCTTCTTCAGGTCGTCGAAGGAGCATCCCGAAGGCACATCGATCAGCGCGTCGTGCTTTCCAGCGCGGTCCGAGACGTATTTCACGAAGAGGAGGGTGAGGATGTAATCCTTGTAGAGGGAGGCATCCATGCCGCCGCGGAGCTGATCGCAGCTGTCCCAGAGGGATCGGTAGATATCACTCTTCTTGATCGCCATGCCTGTCCCTTATTCGCTTCTTCGTCGTTGGAAGCCGTTGAATTGATTGTGGCCTTAGGTGCACTGATCCGCAAGTATGATACACTCGGCGGGCTTTGGAGCCGCCTGTCAGGACGCGAATGCAAGAAATCCTGCGGGCACGTAATCGGTCAGCCATACGCCATTGTCTGCCTGGTAGAAGATGTGGCCAGCCGCATGCATACGGCCGGCATGAACATGCAAGACCACGGGTCTGCCATGACGGCGTCCGACGATGACGGCGGTCTCTGGATCGGGAGAGAGATGCACATGACGGCGGCGTCCGGGCTTCAGGCCCTCCCCAAAGATGGCGTTGAGTGTCTGTGATGCCGTGCCGTGGTACAGGATTTCCGGCGGGTCGGTCGGAGTCAGGCCGAGATCGATATTTAGTGAGTGCCCTTGTGCGGCTCGGATGCGTCGACCAGCAGGACAGATTGTGAATCGTCGCTTCTCGTCATGCTCTACTATCTCGTGAAGTCGAGCCCTCGTGATAGGTCGGCCTACGCTCTTCAGCGCGCGGATAAGCTCGTCGAGCTGACACCAGCCGTGCACGTCGAGCTTGAGCCCGACGTCTTCAGGGGCATGGCGGAGGAGGCGAGATAGAAATTTGCTGTCTCTGCTCATCAGGGCCCCTCATCCGCAGCAGCTGCCTCAAAATTCAGAAAGCTTGGCACGCCGGCAATATTGGCTGTTCGGCGGCAACGCGAAGCTGACTACATATTCACGGCATTGATGGTGTGACCGCCCCCCGACGGCATCGATGTGCCAAGGTGGGTTTGCTGTAATCCACGGGAGGGAGCGGTCAT
>NZ_CANLTR010000072.1 GCF_947494055.1 uncultured Jannaschia sp.
AGATGTCCATTATCGATCATGGACATTATCGACAGCAGAGGCTCACCGTCAGAGCAGTCACAACGGACGGATACGACCCAGCCCCCCGAAGGTGTGATCGACCACGTCGAAATACCCGTATCGCACTTCGAGCGCGCGCGGTCCTTCTATCGCGCCGCGCTTGAGCCGATCGGGCTGGAAGAAATCCTGTCCGTGAAGGCAGCCAAAGGTGAAGCTTGGCGGGCTGGATTTGGCAAGGATGGCTATCCACGGCTCTGGCTGGTCGGCCCCCGCGATGTGGCAGCACCTATCCATCTGGCCCTTCGCGCCCCGAGCAGGGAAAGCGTAAATCTGTTTCATGCGCGCGCTTTGGGCGTGGAGGGCCACGACAACGGCGAGCCTGGCATACGCTCCCGATACCACGACAGCTACTATGCGGCGTATGTATTGGATCCTGACGGGAACAATATCGAAGCGGTCTGTCAGACTGAATAAGAACGCGTCCATCGGCAGACATTCAAAGGGGCGGCCTTCTTGCAAGGGCCGCCCTAAAGCGTTGCAGGTTCAGGCAACGATCGCGATCGCGATCACGATCGTCGCCACGACGCCCGCAAGCCAAGCAAGGGTGCGGATGCCCGGAATGCCAGCAACATAGAAGATTGCGTGCACGGCCCGCGCGACGATGAACACGAGCGCCGCTGTCTGAGTGACGCCAGACGTGGCCCCGATCACCTCTGCGCTCAGGATCACCAGGGCAAAGGGAACCGCGTTCTCCAGAAGGTTCAGGTGCGCGCGCCTTGCCCGCCCCGCGGCGCCGGTGGGTGGGGCTATGCCCTCGCGATTGCCCGTCAGTGCGGGGTTGCCGACCTGGCCGCCGTAAAGGGCCGTGGATACGATAGCGAGGGCGAGGAGCAGCACCGCAGTCGCGATGAGGCAATAGATTTCAACTGACACGATTTCCCTTTCGATCATCCGGTCCCGGACGATCTGTTTAGGGTTGAGATTGAAAGCGCCCCGGAACCGCGCGCGGACCGGGGCCGAGGGTCAGACCTGCGACGCGCCGCCATCGACGAACAGTTCGATGCCGTTGATGTAGCCCGACCCTTCGCCGGCCAGGAAGGCGACGGCTTTGGCGATATCCTCGGGCTGTCCAAGCCGACCGACAGTGCTCTTGGATTCGAGGAAGGCAAGGATATCGTCCTGCTGTCCCTCTGGCAGAAAGTCGAGCAGTGACTGCGTTCTGACAGGGCCCGGGCTGACGACGTTGATGCGGATCCCGAGACCTTTGATGTCGAGGACCCACGATCTGACCAGATCACGCAGCGCAGCTTTGGAGGCTCCGTAGACACTGAGCCCGGCACCGGGCTGGATGGATGAGGTGGAGCCGATCAGGACGATGGACGCTCCGGCCTTCATCAGGGGCAGGGCCTTCTGGACCGTGAAGATGACGCCCTTGACGTTGGTTGCGAAGGTGTTGTCGACCTGCTCCTCGGTGATGGCACCAAGTGGCGCGATGATGCCGCCGCCTGCATTGGCCGCGAGGATGTCGATCGTCGAATAGTCAGCCTTGATCGTCTCGTAGAGCTGGTCGAGTTGGGCAAGGTCCGAAACCTCCGCCTTGATCGCCCGCGCATTGCTGCCGATCTCCGCAGCTGCGCTATTGAGCTTGGCCTCCTGACGGCCTGTGATGACCACCTTGGCGCCCTGGACTGCCAGTTCTTTTGCGATCCCCAAACCGATGCCGGACGATCCGCCGGTGATGAGGGCCGTTTTTCCTGTAAGCGTCATTGCTGTTTCCTTTGCATGTAAGCCGCCCGTTGCGATGGGCGTTTCGTGATCGGGCGCACTGGGTCTGCCGCCTTGATTGGAAGATATATCGATTGCTATATTGCGTCTTTATGGGAGTGCACCCGCAGGAGCCACACACTTTATATATCAGTCACTACAATGTTATCGGAAGGAGGGATGATTGCGACCTGCGGCCCGGCTTGCCGCAGTCGCAATCATCGAAATGAGAGGCCAGCTTGGGGGCGGCCTTCTCGTCGCCGGGGCAGGTTGTCAGAGATCGACGATCCGCGTGTCGGCGATGGTCTCGGCAAAGCCGTTGCCGAACAGGCCGGCCGGCGTCTGGAAGCCGGGCCGCACGTCCCCGGCAAGCACCCGCCGGGCCGCTTCTGCTGCCGCCATGGAAGTGAAGGTGTAGCCGTTCACCGTGTCGAGCACCGAGCGTACCACGCTGCCGTCCGCGCCCGTGACTTCGACCGACGCCTGATACCGGTTCGCTTCGCGCTCCTCGAAACTGGGCCCCGCGGGCAGATCCTTTACATCTCCTGTCGCAAAGGAACCGGCGGTGACGTGGACGAAGGTTTCGATGTCGGACACGCCGGTCGCCTGATGAATCGTCAGCAGGTCGGGCAGCGTCACCGGGAAGGACGATCTCGGCCCGAAGCCGAAATCGAACTCGCGCACATCCTCGGGGCTGCGCGTGACGAGAGCGCCTTGGACGAGTTGCAATGTTTCCGGCGCGAGGCTCTGACTTGCGCTGACCGCCGATCCTTTCGACATCGAACCTGCGACATGCAGCGCGATGCTGATCTTCCGGGGAGATGTCACGCGGGCAGCGGCATGCCCGGCGAGACTCCCCAATATGGCGACGCTTCCCCCGCTTCCCGGCAGAAGCATGACTCCGGCCTCTCGGGCTCGAGGGTCGAGCGCCAGGGCCTCGCGATATGTGTCCAGTTCGGCCGAGAAGTCGAGGTAATGCACCCCGGCGCGGATCGCGGCCGACATGAGGGGCGCGGCCGTATGTGCGAAGGGTCCGGCGGCGTTCAGCACCACCGATATCCCTGCAAGGCCCGCCGCGACGGCATCCGGATCGTCTAGCGAGAACAGCCTTGTATCCGCGCCGTGACGGTCGGCCAACGCTTGCAGCTTCTCCCTGTCGTTCTCGCGCCCGGCAAGCACGAGGCCGTGTCCGGACGAGGCGGCATGCTCCGCCACCATGCCGCCGGTATAGCCGGCGGCGCCGTAAATCATGAGAGTTGTCATTGGAATTCCTTCAGGTCTATTCGAGGTCGGCGTCGATGCGCTTGCTCAGCCCGGCGGCATCGACCGACAGGTCGAGGCGTCCGACCTCGTGGCCGAAATCCCCCGTGAAATCGACGCGCAGCCGGGCGCTGACCGCACCCATCCCTTCGAGGGACAGGATGCGGGTCACAGTGTGAAAGCCCACGAAAAATCGCTCAACGTAGTCGCGAACGCCGGCGTGACCGTCGAACCGGTGTCCGGTCGATGGATCGTCGATCACCGCATGGGCTGTGAAGAGCGCCAGGACTGCGTTCACGTCGTAGGCGTTGGTCGCCTCGACCAGCGCGATGGCGGCGTCCCCTATCGCGGGGTGCATCACGTCAGTTCCCATGCTGCCAGCTCTTGTAGACGAATTCGAGGCTGTAGCCGTCCGGGTCGCGCACGTGCGCCGCGAAGTAGCGCGGGTCGTAGTGGAGCTGCGGGCCCGGCGCGTGGATCTCGACCGCCCCGGCCGAGAGTGCCTCGGCATGGACGGCCCGAACCATGGCGTCAGATGTGGCGACAAAGCCGACATGCACTGCCCCTTGAGCAGGGGTGCCCTGGCGCAGCCAGAAGAAAACCTTGCCACCTGCACCGAAGCCCTTGAGGTCGGGATGCCCCGCCGGGCCCTCGCTGCCGTCGTAGTCGTGGCGGGCAGTGATCCCGAGGATCGGCAGGACCTGTTCGTAGAAGGCGATCGAACGCGCGGTATCGCTCACGGTCAGAAAGATGTGGTCGAGCATGAAAGTCTCCTCAGATGTTGTAGCCACCGGTGATTTCGATGTTCTGGGCGTTGACCCAGCGGTTGTCGTCGGAAAGGAGCCCCGCGATCATGCAGCCGACGTCGTTCGGCTCACCCACGCAACCAAGTGCCGTCTGCCCGGCGAGCAGGGTCTCGAATTCTTCGTTCAACCCGCCGCCGAGCTCGGTGCGGATCGGCCCCGGTGCAACGGAGTTGGCCCGGATTCCGCGCGCCCCGAACTCCTTGGCCATGTAGCGAGTCAGCACTTCGAGACCGCCCTTGAAGGACGCATAGGGCGCAATGCCAGCAGTCCCCACGCGGCTGGTTGCGCTGGTCAGGTTAACGATGTGACCGCCGTCTGCCATTAGCGGAAGCAGCGCCTGCGTCAGGAAGAACGGCCCCTTGAGGTGGACCCGGAAGAGGCCGTCGAACACCTCTTCGGTGACGGTCTCAATCGGTTCGTAGATCCCGTATCCCGCGTTGTTGACGAGGGCATCGAAGCTCTGCGCGTTCCAGTTCCGGGCCAACACGGACCTGACGCTGTCACGGAAGGCCGGGAAGTTGGAGCTGTTGGCCACATCGAGCTTCAGGGCCGCCGCCTTGCCACCGGAGGCCTCGTTCGTCGCGACAACATCCTCGGCGGCGGCTGCATTGCTGTGTAAGTCAGGATGACGCCCATCCCCGGATTGGCACATTGGATAGCCGTGCTGGCCCAAGGCCGCGGCTTCCGCCGGTGATGATGACGATACTCATTTCGCTATTCCCTTGTTCGGATGGACAAGAGATAGCCGCCGTGCCCCGGCCCTGCTCACCCGATCCCCCCCTAAACTTGCCTGATCCTGCTTTCGCGTTGTCGTCGGGCCGAACTGGTGTCAGAAGTGGTTGATGGAAACGCAGCTTCACGAACTCAGATACTTGGCAGCGCGTGCCGAAAATTGCCGCACCGAAACCGGCATCCCGCGCGTTGCCATGGTGCAAGGCGAGATCCCGGAGCACCAGCTTGCCGCGGTCTACGACCCGATGGTGAACCTTATCCTGAATGGCTCGAAGACGATGACGGTCGGCGACCTGACACTTCGCTACGATCCTGCGACCTATTTCGTCATGTCAGTCGACTTGCCGGCGGTCGGTTCCGTTCATCCGTCCGCCGCTGGCGAGCCTTATCTGGCGGTCAGCCTGACGCTGACGCCCGCGATCCTGGTGAACCTCTTGGCCGACCTGCCCAAACCTGCCGGAGGGGCTCTCTACGATCCCGCTTTCTCGGTTGCGCCCGTGACGCCGGAATTGCTGGACGCTTGGCTGCGCATGCTGCGCCTGATGGAGCGCCCGGACGAGGTCGCGGCCCTCGCCCCGGCCTACGAGCGCGAGATCCTCTTTCGCGTCCTACAGGGCCCGATGGGCTGGATGCTGCACGACATCGCGACACCCGACACCGCGCTGTCCCGGATCAACCTCGCCATCCAGTGGATACGGGTGCACTTCGCTGAACCCATACGAGTCGAGGCGCTGGCCGAGATGGCGGCCCTCAGCGTTTCGGCCTTCCACCGCCACTTCAAGGCAGTCACGGCCCTGTCTCCTCTCCAGTACCAGAAGCACGTACGGCTGCTGCACGCACGCTCCAAACTGCTCGCAGGCGACGGCAATGCAACCTCCATAGCCTTCGGGGTTGGCTATGAAAGCCCCTCACAGTTCAGCCGCGAATATGCCCGGCAATTCGGCCTGCCGCCATCGAGAGACGCCGCAAGGCTGCGCTTATCGGCCGAGGTTCCCGGCCTTCCGGCGCCCGCGCCTTCGCCAGTAGGCGGGTACAGTGTTTAACTTGTGCTGACCTGCCCCACGCGACCTGCGGCCAGCCGCCAAACGTCCGCAACTGATTTCTCGCCGATACAAGCAGTGATGAGCATTCTGGATTGGAGCGGATTGTCTCTGCGCGATAAACAAACGGCAGTAAGGGCGGTCGTAACTCGCTCGATTTCTGCACCCACGAACTGCTGCGGGACCCTGCGCACCGCAAAGCTCCATCCGGTCAAGACGCTCGAGAGCTTCGACTTCTCCTTCCAGCCCTCGCTCGACCGCGAGCGCATCGCGGCTCTTGCCCAGCTCGACTTCATTCGTCGTGCCGAGGTCGTCCACTTCCTCGGGCCGCCGGGCACCGGGAAAAGCCACCTCGCCACCGCCCTCGGCGTTGCCGCCGTGCAGGCCGGCCGCCAAGTCTACCGCGCCTCGCTGGCCGAACTGATCGACGGCCTCGCCAGAGCCGAACGCCACGGACAGCTCACCGAGATGGTCCGCTTCTACGCCCGCGCCGCGCTCTTGATCGTCCCTCTCTTGGTTTGCAACCCACTGCCGGGCAGTGGACGAGATCGGCTACCTGCCCATCAGCCAGGGCCGCGCCAATTTGTTCTTCCAGCTGGTGAACGCACGCTACGAGAAGGGCGCCATGATCCTTGGAGTGCGCCCTGAAAAGTGGTCCTCCCTGACGTAGACTTTTGAGCCGGACCACGTGCGACTGCGGCTCGTCTCAACGCCGATGGCATTCCCAGTCTGCGCGGCGGGAAGTGGAACGACAGCACGATCCGGGGGAACGCAAAGAAGCGGGACGGCATGCTGCGTAACGAGGCGTATGTCGGCGTGATCGTCTACGGCCGGAACAATTTCATGCAGGACCTGGAGACCGGCAACCGCGTCTCGCGACCGGCCGAGGTGGACAACATCGTGCATCGCGACCGTCCCGAGTTACAGATCGTCGATGACGAACTCTGGAATTCCGTTCAGATCGTCTGGAGGCGACCTACGAGAAGTACGCGAAAGATGAGACCGACGCCCGCTCACTGAACGGATCCCACCGCGCAGAGTATCTACTTGCCTGTCTCGTCAATTGCGATTGCTGCGGCGCGGGGTACACCATTGTCGCGAAGGATCGCTACGGGTGCTACGGGCGCAAGACGCGCGGTGCACAGGAATGCGGGAACGCAAAGACGATCTTCGCTTCCGCCTCGAAAAATGAATCCTCGGTCGGCTCCGTCAGGGACTTCTGACGCCTGAACTTACGGGGTATTTCAAGTCCAAGGTCGCGCGTCTTATGAATGCCGAATCCGCCAAGGCCAACAGGAAGAATCTCACGCTGGAGGTCGATCTCGCAAAGGTCCGGCGGGCGATCGCGCACCTTCTCGACATTCTCGAAAGCGAAGTGGGAAGCGATGCCCTCGTTGAGTGCATCCAGGCGAAGGTGAAGGAGGCACAGCTGCTCGAGGCGGCAATCATCGCGCGCGACAAGTCATCGAAGTCCCCGTCGTCGGCGGAGACGCCGGATCTCGAGATGGTCTACGACGGTCTTTTCGAACGGCTCGATAGTTTCTTGGCCAAGCCGACGGAGGTTGTCATCGCGAACGAACTGATGAGCCGGCTCATTTCCGAAGTCCGAGTCCACCCGGACGAGAATGCGCGCGACGGTTTCGCGGTCATGATCCATGGCGATCTCGCCAGGATGGTCACCGCAGCCGGTCAGAAAGACAAAAGAGCCCGAGGGGCGCTTTATCAGTCTTGAATCAGATTTCGGTGGTTGCGGGGGTAGGATTTGAACCTACGACCTTCAGGTTATGAGCCTGACGAGCTACCGAACTGCTCCACCCCGCGTCACTTCCGTCGAAGTAACGTTCACGCTTGTGGACCGCAAGTACACCTGCCACGTTTTTCTTCGTTTCCTCGACGAAATGACGACTATCCGAGATTCGGCTTGATTCCCGAATAGGGCGTGCCGAGCGGCGCCGCAGCCTTAAACTAGCTGTTTGATCCCACGGTTTGGTGGTGCGATCCTTTCTCGGGAATGGAAAGAGGCGATATGGGACAAGTTCGTCATGGGACCGCCACGTACTGTCACCCGGCAGGCGATCTGCATGGCAGATCTGCGGGGAGGGCACGTTCGCCGTCAGAGTTGCAATACAGCGATCCACTGCCCGGCAGGGTGATGCGCAGCATGATCCCGAGAGGGGCAAGCTTCGCTCTCGCGGCTGAGCGGCGAGTTGGGGATCGAACCCAAGACGGTTGCGAAGTGGCGGAAGCGGGCGACGGTCGAGGATCTGAAGACAGCTCCGAGGGAGCCGCGCTCGACAGTTCTGACCGAGACGGAGGCGGCGATGATCGGCGCGTTCCGACGGCACACGCTGCTGCCGCTGGACGACTGCCCCTATGCCCTGCAGCCCTCGATCCCGCGCCTGACACGTTCAGCCCTGCATCGTTGCCTGCAGCGCCATAACGTCTCGCGCTTGCCGGATGTCGAGGGCTCTCGTGACATTGCTGCGCAATGCACTGTCGGGCAGTGGACAAGCCGAAGCGGCAGAAGTTCAAGCGCTACCCTGTCGGGTTCTTCCACATTGATATCGCCGAAGTTCGGACGGTGGAGGGCAAGCTTCATCTCTTTGTGGGCATCGACCGGACCAGCAAGTTTGCGGTCACGCAACTCGTGGACAAGGCTGATCGCAAGACCGCGTGGGAGTTCCTCGCACATCTTCTCAAGGCGATCCCATATCGCATCCACACGATCCTGACTGACAACGGCATCCAGTTCGCCGGGCAGCCCCGGAACCGCAACACCGCGTATTCCCGGCAGATGCGGTTCGACATGATCTGCGAGGCACATGAAATCGAGCCCCGCCTGACCAAGCCCAACCACCCCTGGAGTTGGAGGGTCGTGTCGCGTATCTGGTGCATGAGCGACCTCTACTGGCCGACCGACAAGCGGATGGGCAGGCTGTCCGCTTTCTTCCCGAAGTCGCAGGGCAAGCCTCGGGTGGATGACAAGTGAGTCTCGAGCGTGATTGCCTTCGTCGATCGCAATGGCTGGCGCCGCGCGACGTGCCGGAGGTCTTTGGCCTTTACAAGACGCTTTGTAGCCGCTGGAAGCGCTGGAGCGGTACAGGGTCTCGCGCGGATGATGGCTGGTCTGGCGGCC
>NZ_CANLTR010000073.1 GCF_947494055.1 uncultured Jannaschia sp.
ACCGCCTCCCAAGTTGGATTGTTGCGATCCCACCTTGGCACAGTGTGCCGTCGGGGGGCGGTTACACCATCAACGCCGTGTTGATCTCAAATTCCAAGCTTCTTCAGCTGGAACTCCGGATAGCGCAGACCAACTGCCGCACCTATAGGAAACGCCGCGGCGAGCGCGGCGCGCTCTTCGTCATCGAGCTGGAGTTCGGTGGCTGCGAGGTTCTCCTCGAGATAGCGTCGCCGCTTAGTTCCGGGGATCGGCACAAGCCCGTCCCACTGCCCCAGGAGCCAAGCCAGAACCATCTGACCGTTGCTGACGCTGTGCCTTGCAGCGATCTCTTCGATCGGCTCAAGAAGGGCGAGGTTCTTCTCGAAGTTGCCCTCTTGGAAGCGTGGATGGGCATGACGTCTGTCCGTCGGGATCAGGTCGTCCCTGTTAGCAATGGCGCCGGTCAGGAACCCCCGCCCGAGTGGGCTGTAGGGCACAAGACCGATGCCCAGCTCCTTTAGGAGAGGGAGGATCTCGGTCTCGGCGTCGCGGGTCCAAAGCGAGTACTCCATCTGAACGGCCGAGAGCGGGTGCGTGGCATGCGCACGGAGGATGGTCCGCGGTCCAGCCTCGCAGAGGCCGAGGTAGCGGACCTTACCCTGTTCCACGAGACGAGCCATCGCGCCAATGGTGTCCTCGATCGGAACGTCGGGATCGATGCGGTGAACATAGTAGAGGTCGATCACATCCACGCCTAGCCGTGCGAGGCTCTTCTCGCAGGCTTGGAGGACGTAATCCGGGTGCCCATTGGTGCCGCCACGCTCGCCGTTCGGCCCGCGGATGTTGCCGAACTTCGATGCGATGGTTAGCCCCTCCCGCCGATCCTTGATGGCCGCACCGAGAAGTTCCTCGTTTCGACCGGCTGCATAGGCGTCGGACGTATCAAAGAGCGTCACCCCGAGCTCGACGGCCCGGTGCAGGGTCGCGGTAGATTCGACGTCGTCGCGTTCACCGTAATCTCCTGACATTCCCGAGCAGCCGAGTCCGAGCGCCGAGACCGTCAACCCCTGCGAGCCAAGCGTACGATGGTCCATGCCCTCTCCTCCTGCCGCTGGTTCAAACATTCACCCGCTTCATCTGTCCGGCTGGATAGCGCATGCCGGCGCCTGCTCCGGGCGCGAAGGCGCGGTCGAGTTCAGCCAGAGTTCCGCTCGCGGGTGCGAGGTCGAGGGCGTCGATGTTCTCCTCCAGCCAACGACGCCGACGGGTGCCCGGGATCGGGACGATGTCGTTGCCGCGTGACAGCACCCAAGCCAGAGCTAGCTGGGACGGGGAGCAATCTTCCTGCATCGCCAGCCTGCGGAGCACGTCAACCAGAGCCAAGTTGTCGACAAGGTTATCTTCCGCAAAACGGGGATGATCCCGCCGGCGATCGCTCTCTTCCATGTCGTTGACAGCATTGATCGTACCCGTGAGGAGGCCGCGCCCGAGAGGCGAATACGGTACGAAGCCGATCCCGAGTTCCCGGCAAGTCGGAATGTGCTCTTCCTCAACATCGCGGCTCCAGAGCGAGTACTCGGTCTGAAGGGCGGTGATGGGATGGGTCGCATGCGCGCGCCGGATCGTCGAGGGCGCAGCCTCCGACAGGCCCAGATGATGGATCTTGCCCTCGGCCTTCAGATCCGCCATCGCCCCGACCGTATCTTCGATCGGCACGCTCGTATCGATGCGATGGATATAGTAGAGATCGATGCGATCAGTTTTGAGACGCTTCAGGCTCGCCTCGCAAGCCTCACGGACGTATTCCGGCCTGCCATTCACGTCGCGGCGCCCGTCGGGATAGCGGATGTTGCCGAACATGGTCGCGAGAAAGGCGTCATCCCGTCGATCCCGTAATGCCCGGCCGACGAGCATTTCGTTCTTTCCGTCGTTGTAGGCATCCGAGGTGGTGATCATCGTGATGCCTATCTCGAGCGCCCTGTGAATCGTCAAGACGGCCTCTTCTGGATCGGGGACACCATAGATCGGTGTCATGCTCATGCAGCCCAGCCCCATCGCCGGGATCTCTACCTGACCCAGTTTCCGCGTCTTCATCGGTAGTCTCCCGGATTCATCCGTTACTTTTAGACGCTCGATGCGTCGGCCTCTACAATCGACAGCGAGGTGACCTTTGCCTGGAAGACGGCCTCGCCGGTCTTTCGATAGTGATCCACCAAAGCCTTAATGGCCTCTTCCAGATTCCGAGACAGCGCGAAATCCCGTAACCTCGTATGTTCTTCACTGACGGTTCGCGCGCGCCCCGGTGCGCTACGCGCGAAGAAGCGGTATCGGTTGTTCAAAGCGTGAAGCTTGGCACAATTGCCTAGAAGGATGCTCGATCCGCAGGCGGAAAGGAGATCCAGATGGAACTGCTTGTGTGCAATCTCCCAATCCGGGTTGGGGACCGGTCCATCCGGACCGTCGATCTCCCGCTCGTGGCGGTTCAGGCGGTAATGCGCGATCAAGACTCGCTCTTCCCAATCAGGGCCACCCAGTTCAATCGATCGCCGTAGCGCCTCGCTTTCCAGAAAGCAGCGATTGAAGAGGATGTCCTCGAACTCCTCCCGTGAGATGCTCGAGACGAAGAAGCCGCGCCTGTCGATACGAAGGACGAGCCCATCCGAAGTAAGCTGGTTCAGCGCCTCGCGGATTGGTGAAGCCCCGCAATCGTTCATCTTGCTCAGCATTTTCACCGTGAGCTTCTCCCCCGGTTTCAACTTTGCGGTCAGAATGTCTGCGCGGATCTTCTCCACGAGCGATATTCCGATGGACACTTGCGCCTTGGTCAACATGCTCATTGTCTGATCGTCCGGCGGGTTTCCCGCCGGACGATCGATCTCCCTCAGCTTTCCCGAATCCGGTCCTCATACCGCCGGGCGAGTTCGATGGTCTCTTCCCGGATTTGCGCACATACCGCTTCGTCACCATATTCAACACCCGCAAACGGGTAGTTTACGGCCTCGTACTGAGCCCTGAGTTCCGGGTCGTCGAAGGCGGACCGGATTGCCGTTACGAGCCGCTCGCGCACCTCGGGCATGTTCTTCCAGACATCCGTGTGGATGGCCCAGCCGTTTGCCAACTCTAGGCCAGGGATCGTCGTGTCGAAGACATCGTTCACGCTCGGCGGATTGCCCATCTGGTCGTCGAAGTCCGGCGACGGCCGGAACGTCCCGAGGACCCGCACCTGATCACCGAGACTAATCGCGACACCCGCCGTCAGGACGGCGGCGTCGGTCTCGCCCGTGATGGCCGCCATCGAAGTCGGGTTTCCGCCCCCGAAAGGAATGAGGTTAAAATCAGCCCCGACCGCATCGGCAAGCGACAGCATGCCGATCGTGCCAGGATGGGGCAGCCGGCTCGTCGCGATGGTTACGGTCCGCCTCCTGCCTTCCTCGATAAGCTGCTCGACCGTCTCGATCGGGCTATCAGCGCCGACGTAAAAAACGATCGGCGTCCCGCCAGTCTTAGCGAAGTGGATGATATCCTCAGGCAGGTCGTAGTTCGTATTCTGCGTGGCGTAGGTAATGATCTCCGGGTGCATGTTGCTGTAGAGCAAATTGTACCCATCGTGATCACGACGGCTGGCATAGAGCTCGTAGCCCACCTGCCCGCCCGCGCCCGGATGAAACTCGAACTCGAAATCAACCCCGAGGTCTTCGCGGAGCACGTTCGTGAATGCGCGCGCGGTCGTCTCGGCGCCGCCGCCTTGGCCCGTCGCAATCACGACGTTGATATTGCGATTGGGGTAAGCGGCCTGAGCCCGCAGGATTGAAGGGGTGAAGAGCCCGACTGCGGCTCCGGCGGTTCCGGCGCGAATGAGACTGCGGCGGCTGATTGGTCTGGTTGTCCTGATCATGTCGTCCTCCCTTTGATGGTGATCTTCACGTTGCCGCCCGGGATCAACCCGGACGGAACTCGAGAATGTCGAGCCCTTCCAGGCGGTCGAGCAGGTAGACGATCCCGCGCTCGTCGACGAAGACGTCGTTACTCTGCGGAGCGGCATGGCCCCCGGATGGCTTGGGAATGAAGTGTCCGACCTCCGTTGGATCGTGCGGATCGGACAGGTCGATCGCGCGCAGCCCTCCCGAGAACCAGGCGCAGAACACGGTGTTGCCGTGCAGGATCTCGGCGAATTGGTGCGCCCCGAAACGGCCGCCCGCGGTGGCGTAAGGCGTGTCCAGTTCGCTGACATGAAAGGCCGATGCATAGCGCACATCCGATAGGTCCGTCACGTCGAAGACCCACAGATGCGCCGGCAGCTGACCCTTCTTGTGCGCGTGCTCCTCGTCGACTGCGAGAGCGTAGCGACGCCCGCCAATCTGGTCGGGCAGAGGTTTGACAGTGTGCGTCGGATGCTTGCTCGGCGGATGGTAGTCGAAGTCGCAGATCGTCTTCAATGCGGTAATGTCCGTCGCGTCGATGACGCGAAACCCCGCATGCCAGCACGCAGCCCAGAGTTCGTCACCCACCCGCTGGGTGTGGTGGAGACGGTTCTGATAGCCCTTCCAGAAAGGCCGCTCCCCCTCGTAGTTCTCCTGTTCGGGCATCCACCAACGCCCGACCTCGATCGGATTGGCAGGATCGTCGTACTGGTAGACCATGAGGATGTTACCGACGTAGCCCGGCATCTCGGTCGACATGTAGAGATAACGCTCGTCGATGTCGAAGCGGTGCACGCCGAAGCCATGCGTCTTCTTGTGGCACAGGAGCTTCGGGTTCGACCGGTCGGCGATGTCGTAGATCCGGAAGCCGCCATCGTGGTAGCCGCGCCGGGCACTCTCCCGCAGCGTCGGGATGTCGTCGGGCGTGACGCCGAGGAACTGCGCCAGCTCCGCGTCGGTCGGATCGCGTCCGTCGTGTTCACGCACCGCTTGGACATGTTCGAGCAACCCTTCGCCCTTCCGGTGGAAGTGGCGCTTGTTCTGCTCGTGGTTCACGATCATCAGGTCACCTGACACGCGCACCTTGTGACTATGCGACCAGGGATCGTCCATCTTCACCTGGGCGACGATCTTCGGCGCGCCGGGGTCGGAGACGTCGATGATCGTCGTGCCGAGCGGCGCGTCCATATGGCCCACGTAGCAGTAGTCGCCGTCCACCCGCACCTGACCACCTCCGGGAAGGTCAAGGCGGGCTAGTCGGTTGAAATTCTTGACGTGCTGATTGGCCATGTCAGGCGGACTCCTTGTCACGTTGCGCCATTCGGCTACGGATGAAGGGGACCACGAGCGTGATCACCAGGAATACCCACAAGACGTTGCCGACCGTCGAGCTGAACAGGATGCCGAAGTCGCCCCGCGAAATGCGTAGCGCCCGCATCAGATACTGCTCCATCAAGGGGCCGAGGATGATCCCGATCAGGATGGCGGTGACATGATATCCGGTCTTCCTCGCGAGGTAGCCCAGAAGCCCGAACGCCACTGCGAGCCCCATGTCGAACATGTAGCCGCGTGGAACGAAGGCCCCGAGCAGCGTGAACGCAAGGATGGTTGGCACGAGGAAGAAGGCCGGGAAGGAGGTGACCTTCGACATGTACTGTGCCATCGGGAACATCAGCGGGATCATCAGCAGGTAGGTGATGAAGGAGGCGGTGAAGATGCCGTAAGCCAGTTCCGGCTGGTCGATGAAAAGACGCGGACCCAGCGTCACGCCGTGGTATTGCAGAACCACCATCATGATCGCCGCCGTGCTACCGCCGGGAACACCGATCGCCATCAGGGGAACAAGTGTGCCGGAGGTGACGCCGTTGTTGGCGGCTTCGGGCGCAGCCACGCCTTCGGGGACGCCGGTACCAAAAGCGTCCGGCGTCTTCGAGAACATGCGCGCCTGCTGGTAGGCAACGAAGGCTGCGATGGATGCTCCTGCACCCGGGATGATCCCGATGATGACGCCGATCAGCGCGGTCCACGTCATCAGGAACCAACTTCCGAGCGACTCCTTCACGAGCAGCCAGACGTCGTAGAGCCTGGAACTCACGACGACGTCCATGAACTCATCCTGAACCACGCGCCCTCGCTCGATGAGGACGAAGACCTCTGAAATCGCGAAAAGACCAATGAGGGCGGGAACCAGAGGCACGCCGTCGTAGAGCTCGAGCATCCCGAACGTCGCTCGCGGCTCGGAATAGATGAAGTCCGTCCCGATGGCGCCAATGAGGAGGCCCAACATGCCGGCCAAAAGCCCCTTGATCAAGTCCTGCGCGGCAATCACCGCGATCAGCGTCAGACCGAAGAGGATGATGACCACCATCTCGACCGAATGGAGGTAGTTCCCCACCTGCGACAGCACCGGCAGGAGGGCCAGTACGAACGTCGTGCCGATGAGGCCGCCGAAGATCGACGCGACGAAGCAGTACACGAGTGCACGCTGCGCCTGTCCCTTCTGGGCCATGGGATAGCCGTCGAGCGTCGTGGCCGCAGCGCCGCCGGTCCCGGGGATGTTCACCAGGATAGCCGGGATGCCGTTGCCGACTTGGGACGCGCTGTAGAGCGCCATCATGAAGATGAGCGCGACTTCCACGTCGACCGACAACGTGAGCGGTAGCAGGATGATGATCGTGTTCGCGGCGCTGAATCCTGGGATCGCTCCGACGATGTTGCCTAGAATGACGGCCGGAATCATCACCCACCAGTAGGAGAGCGAGTGCGCAAAGAGACCGGTGATCGTTGAGACCTGATCCATGTCAGAACACCCAGTTCCTGATCGTCTGATCGACGATCGACAGGGGGAAGCGGACCCTCACGAAGAGGATGAAGATCGTGAATGCAGTGACCGTCATGATCGTGGAGATGAGCAGAGCGACCTTGAGGCGCTCCATCCCCCCGATGATGAGGACCGTCCCGAGAACGAACAGGAAGAGAGAGACGATAAAGCCCAAGACCGGCATGAGCGCGATGAAGAGGATTGTGAGGAGCAAGACGCTCCAGCGCCGGCCCTCCGATGCGGGATCTGATAGGAACCCTGCGAAGCTAAAGCTCTTCTCGCCCGATCGCAGCTCTCGCGCGAAGCGTATGAAGAGGGCCAAACTTAGAATGCAGATCGCCCCGGTGACGTAGATGCCGACGATCCTTGCCTGGAACGGCAGAGACGCGACGGTCGAGATGTAGTAGCTTCCGAAGGCCACGGCGCCGATAGGGATAATGAGTTCGGGAATGAGGCCTGGGCGCTTGTCCATTGCCTCACCCTATCGTTGCTGAATTGCGGCCGATCCGGTCGATTTCGACCACGATTTCGTCACCCGGCTTCATCCAGACCGGCGGCGTCCGGGCGTAGCCTACGCCCGAAGGCGTTCCCATCGCGATCAGATCGCCTGGGCGCAGGGTCATGAACTCGCTGATTAACGCGATCGACCGCGCGACGGGGAAGATCAGGTTATCGGTATTGGCGTCCTGCATCGTCCGGCCGTTCAGGATCGAACGAACCCTCAGACCCGATGCGCCCGCCGGCACCTCATCGGGCGTCACGATCTCGTCGCCCACGATGCCCGTTCCGTCGAAGTTCTTGCCGGGCGTCCATTGCCCGCCCTTCCGCTGGTAGTCGCGGAGAGAGATGTCGTTGAAGACGCCGTAGCCGAAGACGTGGTCCAGCGCATTGCTCTCGGAGATCGACCGGCCACCGCGGCCGATAACGACGAGAAGCTCTGCCTCGAAGTCGAGCTTGTCGCTAACCTCCGGCACGGGGACGCGCGCACGGTTCGGCGCCAGCGAGGTGTCAACGCGGTAAAACAAGGCCGGATAGTCGGGCGGCTCGGAGCCACCCTCGCGTGCGTGCTCGGCGTAGTTGAGCCCAATGCAGATGACTCGAGCACCCGGAACAACCGGAAGCGCCGGCGCAGGCGTACCCACTACGCGGTCGCTAACTTCGATGGCGCCTGCCGCGACCTTTTCGGCGAGGCTGCCGAACTCCTCGGAAGTCCTAGGAAAATAACCGCCGTCATGGAGGCGACCGTCCTTGAGGATACCCAGCCGGGCTTCTCCACCTTCAGCAAAGACCGTCAATCGCATCGATCATTCTCCTAGATTCACATATCTATCGTTAAAATTGGGAACTGTGTCAAACCTCTCGACAATTATCTTTCATTTTTGCGGGGCAGGACGACTGCCGAAATGGATAAAAGGCCCAAAAAGCAGCGTATCGAGGCGGGTGATAAAGCCTGTTAAAACCTCTCGCAGGACCGGTACGCCGTAGACGAAGACGCCAAGATCACGGTAGTGTCCCGGGGCGTGGTGTAGGAACTGGCGTCCACCTGCTTCTTCATAGCTGGTGTCGCTCGTTCATTGAGC
>NZ_CANLTR010000074.1 GCF_947494055.1 uncultured Jannaschia sp.
CACCAGCCCGGCCGCACGCTGCGCCGAGCCAAAGGCTCCGCGCGCGGCCTCCTACACCACAGGGTGGGACACTATCATCGAACCCTTTCGAGGCTGGCGGACGACTACAACTCCATCACGGGCAACGGGTCAATCATTGCGAACGGCGCCACTTCCGGACGCCGCCTGCGCAGCAGGTTGAGACAGCTTGGACGACACGTTTCCGTAAGGAGCGACCGCGAAAATTCCATTGCGGCTTATGAATGGTCGATCGGCATAGCCCTGTGTCGAATAGCTGTCCGCAATCACCTGACCAATCTCCAATACCTAAAGCAGCGGTTATCTTTCGGACAGGCAGCCGAATACGCGCCGTTAACCTTTCGGGTCGAGGTCGCATCTCGATCTCGCCGCCGGCGCTGCGAAGCATTGCAGGCATGCGCCGCGATCCTGCTCCCCCGGTGCTCTTCACCTTTGGCGCGGTCGGGAGGGACGGACCGTCATGATCTTCGCAGATCAGCAGAAGCTCACCGCCATTGGGCCGCCGATGCGGCGCTCGCGATGTACGACCCGCAAAGCTTCGAGATGATCCCCAGCACAGACATCAACAGAACTTCCTACTGGCCTCGTCCGTGGCCAACTGCTGCAGCTTCATGGTCCGAGCGGCTCGATAGACGGCCTCGTAGCGCACAGCCATTGTGTCGTCGGCGAAGCGCAGGCGCGCTTGCGCGGCACATCGCGCGCGGTCGATTCCGGAAAGTCGTGCGATCGCGGCCGGAGCGTCCTCCAGGCGGTCAATGAGGAAGCCGGTTACGCCCTCCTCGATCAATTCAGGCATGGAGCCCCGACGCAGCGCGATCACCGGCGTGCCGCAGAGCATGGCCTCGACGACCGAGAGACCGAAGGGCTCATCGAAGGCGATCAGATGCAGGAGTCCGCGTGCAGCGCCCAGGAATCGTGCCCGCTCCGTTCCAGCGAGCGGGCCGACCCAGACCGCGCCGGGATCCTCCAGCCGGGGCACGACCTCGACCGCGTGGTAGTCGGCATCCGCGACAATCCCGGCAAGGCGGATCGGTACGCTGGCCGCGCGGGCTGCGTCAATGGCGGCGGCCGGTCCTTTCTCCGGATGGGACCGGCCGAAGAAGACGAGCGGCGCGTCGGGCGCGGACTCCGCGACAACCGGCCAGGCGCTCAGGGCGAGACCGTGGTGGATGGTGGCGGCGTAGCGGAGGTCGGGATGCCGATCCGCATCGGAGATGGCAACGTAATGGGCGTCGTTCGCGTACGCGCGCCAGATCGGCAGGACCGCGTTGCGCACGGAGGGCGGGCCGAAGCCGTGCAGCGTCACGATCATCGGGACGGGCAGAAGCGGCGCATAGGGGAGCGCAGGGAAGTCGCACTGGACATGGATCACGTCGAACGCGCCACAGGCCGCCTCGGACATGGCGGCACCAAGATGCAGCGTCTCCCAGACCTTCACGTCGAGCGGCCTCTCCTCGTAGGGATGCGGCGCCGTCACCCGAAGCGTGCCGGCCGTGCACGAGCCCCCGGCCGCAAACAGCGTCACATCGTGGCCCTGCCGGACCAGCGCCTCGGTCAAGGTGCTCGTCGCCGCTTCCCACGGCCCGTAGCCGGATGGCGGGCAGGCCCAGGCGATCGGCGCGACCATCCCGATCCGCATGCGGACTACTTGGCGGCGATCGTCGGCATGTCGACCTGCGCTGCCGCCCATAGGACAGTGTCGAGCCGATGAGCGATCGCAGGCCAGATCGCCGACCGGCTCTCGTTCCAAGCCCGCCGGGCCAGCGCCTCCCGCCGATCTGGCTGCGTCAGCAGGTCCGTCGCACGCGCCGCCAGGCCGTCAACGTCGCCGAACGAAAACAAAAGCTCCGCCGGGAGGACATCCTCGGCATGCCAGTACGGGGTCGACACGGTCGGGACGCCGCAGGCCAGCGCGCAGGCGAGCGTGCCCGACGTGATCTGCGCGCGGTTGAGATACGGCGTCACGTAGACATCCGCCGCCTGCAGCGCGTCGCAGAGATCCGCGTCGTCGATAAAGCGGTTCTCCATCCGGAGCGCCCTTTCGACGCCGAGCCGGCGCGCCAGATCGATCAGGCCCTCGCGATACCGCTCCCCCTCCTGTGCCAGAAGCATTGGATGCGTCGCGCCCAGCAGGACATAGCGCGCGTCCGGAACCCGCGAGAGGATCGCCGGCAGAGCGGCAATCGCCGTCTCGATCCCCTTGCCCGGAGAAAGGAGGCCGAAAGTCAGGAGTGTCGGCCGGTCGGACCAGTCGAGCCGCCGGCGCATGTCGGCGGGACGGATGCGCGCCCGGTTTGGCGTGCCGTGCGGAACGACATGGACAGAAAGACCGCAGAGGCCGGTCTCCGCCAGCATGTCCCGCCCGCGGGCGGCCATCACGATGAAGGACGCCGTCCGCTGTCGAAGCGCCTCCATCGCAGCGCGCTGATGGAAGTCGGGTTCGGCCAGCACCGTATGGAGCTGCACGACGTTCGGAACGTTGGCGGCGTCGATAAGGTCGATCAGCCAGTCCCCCGCCGGACCGCCGAAGATACCGAATTCATGCTGAACGAAGACAACGTCGGGCGCCCAGGCTGCGATCGCGCGCCCGGCCATCGCGTAATCCGCACGGACTTCCTGCCGCACCTCGAGATCGACGGCCGACCCGTAGGAATGCCTCCGTCCGGGCTCCGACATTGCGGTGACGTGAACGATATGCCCTGCAGCGCGGAGCGCGATCGCGACGTCGCGCGTGTAGGTCGCGATGCCACAACGCCGGGGCGGATGGTTCCCGACGAGCGCGACGCGCAGCGGGTATCGCGACCGGCGCCTGCGAAGCGACGATACGTCCATGGGGCGGGATCTCCTTGAAGACACGCTCGGCCCGACCGTGTCGCTTGAACTACGATGTCATTGAGTGGACGGCATCGTTCGGCCGTGTGCGGCGTTAACCATTCGACGAAGGTGCCGGTTCCATATACCCCACCCGACCATGCGCGGGGCATCGCGCATCGCAGCGGAGATTTCGGCGATGGCCCCTCTCGATCACCTCGTTCGTTTGACCGACGATTGCGGAATCTGGCAGCACGCCCGGCGCATCGTCCCCGACCGTCGACACGGCTATTGTCTCGACGATGTGTCGCGCGCGCTCTGGCTCTGCGCGCGGCGCGCACGGCTCGATCCGGTCGATCCCCTGCCCGGACGACTGGCCGTGATCTACGCGTCCTTCGTGGATCACGCCTGGGACGCCGAGGCGGGCGGGTTCCGGAATTTCCTCTCCCACGATCGGCAATGGATCGGGGGCCCGGACGAAGATGCATCCGCGCGCACCCTCCTGACGCTCGCGGAGACAGCCTTAGCGCCCCTACCGGACGGAATCGGGGACTGGGCACGGGAGTGTCTGCGGAACGCGCTGCCCTCGGCGACGACCTTCCGGTCACCACGGCCCTGGGCCTGGGCGCTCGGAGCGCTGTCGACGGCACGTGAGCTCGACCTTCCGGTCGACGCTCCGGCGCGAACGCTCGCCGACCGCCTGCTTGATCTGTGGCAGCGTGCGCCCGGCGATACCTTCGAGGCCGAACTGGCCTACGACAGCCCGCGCCTCGCCCAGGGCGCGCTTGACGGCGCGCGGTGGCGAGGGGAACTCGCGGAGGCAGGACTGGCTGCGCTACGCGAGATGTCGCGCATCCAGACCGCGGAGGACGGCGCCTTCCGCCCTCCAGGCTCCAATGCGTACGGGCGACCCGGTGGCCCGGCCCGCTACGCGCAGCAGCCCCTCGACGCCTGGGCGCAAGTCGAGGCGACGCTTGCCGCCCATACGCTCACGGGCGATGCGGACTGGACCCGAAAGGCGCAGCGGGCGCACGCCTGGTTCCTTGGCCGCAACGAGGTCGGCCGCCCCCTCGTGACCCCGGACGGCGGCTGTCGCGACGGGATCGACCCCCAGGGCATCAGCGTGAACCAAGGCGCGGAGTCGACGCTGGCCTGGCTTCATACGGACGCGGTCATGGCGCTTGCCGGGCTTGTTCCTGGCCCCGTTGATCGGCATCGGATCACCTGAACGTCTGTTATCCGTAAAGTTCGTCGGTCCAACTCAGCGAAGCCATTCTATGGGCAAGGCTCCAATGAGGAATAGCAAGAGGCGTGAGAGCATTGTCGCGCCGGGCTCGATCGCACGGCGAATGACATCTCAGTCGAGCGTGATTTCCTCCCGGAACAGCGTCTTGTCCACGCGCGGTACGGGGCGGTAAGTCGCCACAGGGAACATTTCGGCGAAAGCCCGTGCTAGGCCTCCCGCCAATCGCTGGCTCTCAATCAGGACACCCATTTGCCTGTTGAGCGCAAAAAAGCGCGGGTTGAAGTTGAACGAACCCACAGAGATGCGCTTTCGGTTTTGATACAGGAGGCCACGGACACGGACCTATCCTCGCCGCAAGACGTCCAGGACGGGTATACCCGTCCCGGACTTGTCCGTTGTGGCGTCAGACCGCTTCGAGGTTGCGCGACCGCTCCGCCAGATCGGACATGAATTCGTCAGAGCCGTAGATCTTGTCGAGCGCACGATCGAGCTTCTGCGTCGCATCCTCTTCGCCAAGCGCCTCGGCGAAGGCCTTGGCCGTGCCGAACCCAGCCATCCCGTAATGGCACATCCGCTGATACTGGGCGATGATGGCGACATCGAGGACCGCGCCCTCAAGGTCGCTGTCGAGCGCGTGCTTCCGGGCTTCCTCGACCAGGCCTTCCATTCCCTTGCAATGCTCCTTCTCGACCTCCAGACCGGCCGCATCGAGAAGGGATCGGAGCATCTCGGTATGCTTGTCGATGCCGTCCTTGGCCGTCTGGAGCCTGTCGGCCAGGCTCTTGTCATTGGCCTTGCTGGACATCTTCGACACTGCCCTGGCCATCTGGTCATTGGCAGACCAGAGGTCCTGCAGCTCTTCCTCGTAAAGATCCTTGAGCGTCGACATTTTCGTCATCCTTTTCGGTTGCACCAGGCCGACGCGAAATCGCGTGTCCACCGATGAACGTGCTTGAGGGTGGCTTTGTTGCACGGATCGCTTGAAAGGCAGCGCCCCTTGCCCCCGTGGAGCCTCGTCAGCGGGCTTGAATGTAGAGCGCTTGATAGATCGCCTCGCGACTGACGCGCATCGTCTCCGTCTTCGGGGAAGAACAAGCCAAGAGATGCCGCCGTCCGACGTCCAGAACGAGGTGTTTCCGACGGGTCTGAAGCTTCGCTGGATCGATCCGGCGCGCAGCATGTGTCGCTTCTATCTCTGCAGGTGCAGCCCGACCTGTTCGGTGGGCTGAGACTGATCCGGGAATGGGGCCGGATCGGCAGTGGCAGCCAGGTTCTCGTCGGGCATCATGCCGACGAGGGGAAGACGATTACCTCACTCCTGCGGATGGCCGGAACGAAGGTACGTCGCAAATTCAACGACTGCCCATGAACGGTCAAAGACGCGTTAATGTTGCCGCATAAGACTTTGTATGGGCTCTAATGGTGTGACCGCCCTCCTCCGTGAATCGTCACTGACCCACCTTGGCACGTCAGATGCCGTCGGGGGGCGGTCACACCATCAGAGCCTCGTCGAGGACGAAATGCTTATTTGCATGAACCAACGGATAGCACGTTTCGAGCGGTCGGATTTGCTGTTTGGGGTCCAGAAAACCTAGGCACTGAATGGGGTCGGTGCCGGGCTTCAGCGACGAACCGCCAGGACCGGTCGGGATCGGATCGAGAGGGCCGGCCTCTATTGCCTTGTGACGCGGGTCTTTGCCCCAATCCAGGATTTCGTCCGTCATCCATCCCTTGGAACGTCAGCGTCACGATCAAGTGGGATCCCGTTGCCTTCTGCGTATTCGCGATCAAGTACCTCGACCGTTGCGGTCGCGGTCAGACCATGAATGACCGTGGAGGCAAAGATGGTGAAGGCAACGAGCGCCCAGAGCGCGCCCTCGTCGATAAATTCAATATGTGTGGATGCATAGCCGAGGTAATAGAGTGACCCAATCCCGCGCACGCCATAGATCGACACGACAGCCCGCGCCCGCAAGCTGAGCGGCGTCCCCAGCAGTCCAATCATCCCCGCGAGTGGCCTGATTGCGAGGATCAGCCCGAAACCGATGATCGTGTAGCTCCAGTCGAGATGAGGCCAGAGCGAGGGCATGACGCTGCCGAGAAGAACGAGAAGGATCGCCGTGATGGCATGTTCGATCGAGTTCGCGAAGCCATGGAGACGTTGGTGAAACTTGTGCCGGGCCTCGGCCCGTCGGCATACCAGCCCCGCGACGAAGGCGGCGATGAAACCGTAGCCTTCAACGAGTTCCACGACCCCGTAGGCGAGAAACACGCCGGCAAGGACAAGGACGCCGGGGCCTGATGCGGCGACCGTGTTCCAGGCGGGGACCGCAAGGATCCTTCCAAGGACCCATCCAATGCCGATGCCGAGCAAGGTGCCGACGACAATGCGGTAGAGGACGTCCCAGGCAAGCCATTCGGCAAGCCACAGGGACGGGTCCGCGCCTTGAGAGGCGACGTGAAGCGCCAGATAGACGAAGGGGAAGGCGAGGCCGTCATTCAGCCCGGCTTCGGTCGTCAGCGCGAAGCGGACGGGATTCTCCTTGCCCTCGAGCGGCGGACCGATCTGGAGATCACCCGCGAGAACCGGATCTGTTGGCGCGAGCACGGCTCCGAGCAGGATGGCGCCCCCGATCGTCATCCCCGCAAGGCTCCACCCGAGGAATGCGACGGCTGCGATGGTGAGGGGCATGGTGACGGCAAGAAGTCTGAATGTCGGCCGCCAGAGCCGCAGACCGCCCAAGTCGTCAATCCGCAGCCCGGTGGCGAAAAGCACGACGATCACCACGAGCTCGGCCGCAAGTTCCCAGATGGCCGGGTTCTCCGTGGGGTCTATGCCGGCGACGATATCAGGAAACAGTAGCGACCCTGTCATTCCGCAGGCCATGAGGAGCGCCGTCGCGGCAGGCGGCCGCCGCATAAAGAGGTGCGGCAGCCAATAGGACAAGAGCAAGCTCACGCCCAGTGCGACGAGCAGGATGTGGTAGGCGTCGAAAGCGAAGCGGGCGTCTTCCATGACCTTGCTTGTATCGTTCAGGGCCGTCACGGCAATCGCCGTGGAAGATCAAAACCAAAGCGCCTGTCCGCCGACGACTTTATTGAATCAGGACAAGATATCTTCAGCTACAGGTGCCGAAATACGAAAGGCGACGCACGATGCACCGGGCGTCGAAGGAAAGGGGACCGATCCTCCGGCCGTGGCAATCGTGCTCAAATTGGCTGACGAAACGCTTTGGCACCCGTCAGCTCTCCGTAATGTTGCGAAACCTCGACAAGAGCTGCGCCAATCTCGGCCGGCATCAGCGGCAACAAGAGAAAACCCAAGTGCCG
This sequence comes from uncultured Jannaschia sp., assembly GCF_947494055.1. GTDB lineage: Bacteria > Pseudomonadota > Alphaproteobacteria > Rhodobacterales > Rhodobacteraceae > Jannaschia. The sequence goes on from NZ_CANLTR010000074.1 coordinate 7,406, forward strand.
CAGATGGTGCCGATCGAACTGCGTTGACCTCGTTAGCCTTAGCGTAGGCTTGACTAGTTCGCCGGGACGTTCACGGCGTCTGGGTTGTCCGTCTCGATGGCTGTTTCGTCATTGCCGAACGCGCCGAGAAGCCAGAGCACAAGCAGAAGTGCGACGAGCGCCGCTACGGCGATGCCGATCCATTTGCCGATCCCACCGGAGGATTTCTTTCCGGTGTCCTGGATTTTCGGATTCCGGAAATCCCCGGGATTGTTAGCCATGACGTTCTCCAAATGGGATGCAAGCGGCGACCGAGACGGTGCCTTTGCATGGGCTTGCAACAAGCAGCAGCATCATTTGTTCCTTTCCTGACAGCAAGTCCAAAGGGGTCCGTTAATAATGTTTAACGGCGGTCCCGGAACAATCAGGAGCGGTGTGGATTGGAGCAACACGCTATCCAGACATTTTGCTTTGCTGATCAAACGGGGGAACCCACGACGTGAGTGACCCGACCCCGCCGCTTCGCGATGACGCGACCGAGACAGTTCCGATCGCACAGGAACGTCTCAAGGTTTCCCGACAGGAGACCGAGCGCGTCGCCGCCACGATCCGTCTCCGCACTCGCGAGGAGGAGGTTCCCGTTCGGGAGACGCTGAGGCGCGACCAGGTCGATGTCGAGCGCCTGTCCGTCGACCGCATCGTGGACGAGCCGCCGGCGATGCGCGAGGAGGGCGACGTCACCATCATCCCGATCGTCGAAGAGGTGATGGTGCGGCGTTACCGCATCGTCGAGGAACT
>NZ_CANLTR010000075.1 GCF_947494055.1 uncultured Jannaschia sp.
GCGCCATGGCGCTCGGCACCCCAATATTGGCCTGGTTTTGCGCCGCCACGTGGCCGGATTTTACTCTGCCGTTGACACGTGGTGTCGGAGGTCTCGGTCGCCTCCAGAGTAACGGCGGGCCGGATAAGTTCGTGCGCGCGCGCCAGGGAATGCAGCCTCTGACGGAGGGCCTTCGCCATCGCGGTGGGCGTGTCGGTCGTGCGTGCCGTCATCGAGACGAGGCCCGTTAGGATGGCGAACAGGTTCTTGATCCGATGATGCAACTCCCGGATCATGAGCTTCCGGGCTTCCTCGGCCTCGTGGCGCGGGGTGATGTCACGGAAGAAGATCGTCAGCCCGTCCGAGGAGGGCGTGGCGTCGGCTTCGAACCAGCGTTGAAGCGGCGGATAATAGGCGACGACGCGCGTTGTCTCCCTCGCATCGACTGCGGCATGATACTCCCGCCAGAATGCGTTACCGACCGCCTCGGGAAATAGGTCCCAAAGTGTCTTGCCCGTCGGATCGTCAGCGATTTCGGTAAGATCGACAAAGCGGCCATTGGCATACTGGATGCGCCAGTTCGCATCGACAAGGACAATGCCGTCGCCGGTACTTTCCAGCACATGGTGCAATCGCCCATTGCTCGTTTCGAGTCTCTCCCGGATACGCTGCCGCTCCATCTTCTCGACCTGAAGGGCAATGATGGTGTCGACATCGGCGGCGATGTCGCCAAGCAAAGCAACCTCGTCCTCGGTCCAATCCCGCGGTGTACCCTGGATCGCGCAGAGCGCGCCCAGCACATGGCCGTCAGGCGACCGGACCGGGACTCCGAGATAGGCGACTACGCCCAGATCCCGGATTGCGAGGTTCTCTCGGACCCGCGGATGCTCGCGGGCGTCGGTAACGATCAGCGGCGCACGATTGGTGACGACGTGCCGACAGAACGAATGGGACAGAGGAGTCTGGCCTGTCTCAGCGAAGGGCCCGGTCAGCCCCGTCTGGGCCTTGAACACCTGCCGCCGGTCGTCGACCAGGGAAAAGAGCGAGACCGGGGCCCGGAGGGCGCGGGACGCGATGCGAACCGAACGATCGAACGCGTCGCTCGAAGCGCCATCCAGCAGGCCGAGATCGTGCAGGGCTTGGATGCGGGCGTCCGCCTCGTGGGCGTCGGACTCCGATGATGCAGAAGGAGTAGGCAGAACGGACATGTAAAACCGTGGGAAGAAGACAACAGGCCATCGGTCCACACCGGTCGGACATCCGTCCCGACCTTGAACCGCGGGACGCAACATATCAGTAAGTGTGGATAACAAAAGGTTAATCGAGATCGTGCCGTGACATACGGGCCCGTCCACAGGAAGCCACGATGACGCTATCTTCCCGACCCCCTTGGGGCCAAGAGACGAACGTTGACGACGGCGGGTCCCTGCAGCGGATCACGTCGGGGGTCACGAATCTCGACGTGCTTCTTGGTGGCGGTCTTGTCCGCGGGTCGGCCTACATCGTTCAGGGCTCCCCGGGCGCGGGCAAGACGATCCTCGCCAATCAAGCTTGCTTCGAACGGGTCCGGAACGGTGAACGAGCACTCTACCTGACGCTCCTGTCGGAGAGCTTCGGGCAGATGTTCGCGTTTCTCGATGGGATGGAGTTCTTCGACCGCGAACGTATACCCGAGATGCTTTATTATGCCTCGGTTTATGGCACGATGCGCGACGACGGCTTGCGCGGCCTGGCCCGCCTGATCCACGAGGAGATCCGCAAGCGACGACCGTCGCTTGTCGTGCTCGACGGCCTGTTCGTGGCGGGGGAAGGCTCGGGCGAAACCGAACACGAGTTCCGCCAGTTCGTCAACGAGTTGAGCGCGATCGGGTCGATGTCGCAGACGACCCTGCTTCTGCTGACAAATTCCCGGCGCAAACCGTCCTCGCCCGAATACACGATGGTGGACGGCTGGATCGAGATGGCGGATGCGCTTCTTACCGACGGGCGCGCACAGCGTACGATGGCGGTTCACAAGCATCGGGGTGGCCCGATCCTGCGGGGACGGCATGACTATGTCATCCGCTCGGACGGCATCACCGTCTTCCCGCGCCTCGAGACGCTGGCTTCTCGGACACCCCCCGAGGTCGCGCCGACAGGGCGCCTCTCGACCGGCGTCGAGGCGCTTGATCGCATGACTGAAGGGGGTCTTCCGGAAAGCTCGACCAGCGTGGTGCTCGGGCCGACGGGAACCGGCAAGACGACCATCGGGCTGCAATTCCTGAGCCGATGCACGCCGCAGGATCCCGGCCTGTTCGTCGGGTTTTACGAAACGCCCGAAAGGATACGGCTCAAGGCAGCGCGGATCGGTCTGGATCTCGCCGCGCTCGAAGCCTCCGGGGCGCTGACGATCCTGTGGCGGCCACCGCTCGGCAACCTGATCGACGAGGTCGGACAATACGTCCTCGACGCCGTGGGCGAACTCCGAGCGAAACGTCTCGTCATCGACGGGATCAACGCGCTTCGCCGGCCTGTTGAGAACACGGCGCGTCTGCACGCTTTCCTACGCGCCTTCAACGACATGCTGAAGACCCTCGGCGTCACCACGTTCTACACCCGGGAGGTGCCGCAGCTTTTCTTCCCGGAGGCGCTGGCCATCGACGAACTCTCCGGCGTGATCGACAACACGTTCCTGCTGCACTACGCCATCGAAGGCGACGACGTGCGTCGCCGGGCCGCAATTCTCAAGCTGCGCGACAGCGACTTCGATCACGTCAGCCGCGAATACAGGATCACCTCCAGCGGGCTGGTGTTCCGAGACCGCGACAGCGGACGCAAGCTGCAGGAGATGGCGACCAGCGCCCCCGTGGCCGGCTCGTTGGCCGGGAGGACGTTGTGAGCCAGCGCGTCCTACTCGTCGAGGACGAGATCATGATTCTGATGGTCGTCGAGATGGCTTTCCACGAGGCCGGCTTCGAGGTCGTGGTGGCGTCGGATGGTCAGATGGGGCTGGAAGTTGCGCGCGCGAAGGCCGTGGATGCCATCGTCACGGACTACATGATGCCGGGGCTCGACGGGATCGCCATGCTGACGGCGTTGCGGTCGGAGGGGATCGATGTGCCGGCGATCATGGTGACCGCCATTTCCCGGGCGCAGCTCGACGTCGGCGAGACGGCGCCTTTTGACCGCCATATGGTCAAACCCGTCGATGAGGACGAACTGGTCGAGGCTGTGCGCGACCTGTTGCGCCAGGTCGTCCCGTCCGAAGCCTGATGCGCTCGGACATCGAGCGCCTCGATCGACATCGCGGCCGGTATCTGCCTTGTCGCCCTATCCCGGCCGGCGCGCCCCAGCAGCGTCGGGTCAGTCACAAGCCGACGCATAGGCCCGCCACGGCGTCGCCTGTAAGGAGATGACACGAATGCAGACCGTGTCCCAATGCCTGGGCTGTTCCGCCTGAAATCGGGGATCGAGCGGGCACGTATTTACAAGAAACCGACTGCGAAACCCTTCGAACAAGGGTTCGACCGACTGGACGTCAGGCCGGGCGACGGGTCAATCGTCTCGGACGGGCAGTCGGATACGCGCCGCCATCCCTTCCGGCCGGGGTCGCATCTCGATCCCGCCGCCGGCGCTACGAAGCATTGCGGGCACAAGTTTCGATCCCGTTCCCCCGTGGCGCTTCACCTCGGATGTCTCCGGCATCGGCGGACCGCCGTGCTCTTCCCACGTCAATACGATCTCACCGCCGTCGCGGATCCAGCCGATTTGCACGCTTCCGTCGGTGTTGCTGAACGCGCCGTGCTTCAGCGCGTTGGTCGCGAGTTCGTGCAGCGCGAGGCCCAGGGGGACGACGGTCGATGGGTTGAGGATCACGACCGGCCCGTCCATTGCGATCCGCCCGGTCGACGCCGTTCGGTACGGGCGCAGGATGGCTTCGGCGAGGGCGTGCAGGTCGCTCGGCCCGGTCGCGGTCCCGCCGGGGCCGATCGACGCCTCGTGTGCCCGTACCATCGCGTCGAGGCGTGATGACAGTTCGCTTACGAGCTCTGCCTTGTCCACGGCCTCGCTGGCAGTCAGGCGCAGCAGCGCGCCGAAGACACCGAAGAGGTTCCGTGTCCGATGCTGCAGCTCGGCGGTGACATGGCGCTGCACGGTCTCGCGCGCCCGGTTGTCGATGACCTCGGACACATCCCATTGCGACCCGTAGAAGTGGGTCAGCGTTCCCTCTTCGTCGTAGATTGGCCCGACATGCAGGGAATTGACGAAGGTCGTGCCGTCCTTCCGGTAGTTTAATAGCTCGATGACGCGCACCTCCCGATCCTCGAGCGTCTGGCGAATGCGCTCGATTGCCTTTGGATCGGTTTCTGGCCCTTGCAGAAACTTGCAGTTGCGGCCAAGCGACTCCTCGCGGCTATAGCCCGTGATCTCCATGAAGGCTTGGTTGACGTAGACGATCGGGTTGCCGGGCCGGTGGGGATCGGTGACGCAAAGCGCCATCCGCGTCTGTTCCACCGCCTGCTCGAACAGCTGCGCCATGTCGATCTGCAGATCGTCAACGGATGGCTCCGTGCTCGGCTTTGCCTTTTCGGGATCGAGCTCGAGATCGGATTGGTTGCGCCCCCGGTGTCCGGGCTTGTTGTCTTTGATATCAGACATCGCGATCGCCTGTGTCGTTGATAACGGGTTGTGCGGATGGTCTTTTAGCATTCCGGTAGCGTACGTCGCGAGGAAAAGTTTGCCGGCCATGTCAGTCCTCGGGAGACTTGGAGTTCGATCCGGACGTGGGACGCTGATCGTTCAAACCGCGGCGACGCTTGTTTGTGTCGGTATGGGCTTTGTTTCGCGAAAGCAGCGATACCCGAGGTCATGAGGACCCCACCGGCGGGCCATGGCGATTGGTATCGTTCGATTTCGGGCAGTGTGAACGTACTTGAGACGGCCCTCGTCTCAGACTAGGTTCAAACCAGTTCATCAACCAGGTGACCCATGCGAACTGTCGGTTCTTTCGAAGCCAAGACCCATCTGTCGGAGTTGCTTGCAAGCGTCGAGCGCGGCGAGGAAATCGTCATCACCCGCCGCGGCACGGCGGTTGCGCGACTTCTACCGATGGCGGAGGTCAGCGAACGCGCTGCCGCCCTCAAGTCGCTCGAGGCCATTCGCATCAGGCTGCGCGGGCAGGTGACGACAGGAGATATCCTCGACGCGCGCGATACCGGTCGTCGGTAGTGGCAGTCGTCGACGCGTCGGCACTGGCGGGGTGGCTACTACCCGATGAGGATGGACCAGACATTTCCATCCTTTTCGATGGTCAGCCTATCGTGGCACCTTGGCTTCTCTGGGTGGAACTCCGCAATATTCTCGTGATGATCGAACGACGCGGCCGGATCGAGCCGACAGACACGGACACGATCCTGCAACAGGTCGACAAGCTCGGTATTGTGCTCGACACATCTACGGACAGTGAACGGGTCATGGCGCTGGCGCGGCGGCACAGGCTGACCGCATACGACAGTACCTATCTCGAGCTCGCGATCCGGCAGTGTGAGCCTCTCGCAAGCCTCGACAAAGCATTGATCGCAGCGGCTAAGGTCGAGAAAGTCGACGTGCTGTAGAATGGAAGAGATACATAAATCTTATTACCATATATACTACAGCCACACAAAGCCAGTAGCTTACCATGAACTTCGAAGTCCCGTGTCGCCTACTCCTCGTCGATCGCTCGCCCCGGCCTTGCGGCCATGCCGTGCCTTTGCCCGGTCGGGTTCCGGTCACGCCATTCTGTAATCCTCTTTCTTCATTGTCACGGCCCAGATCATGCGCGCCATCTTGTTGGCGAGTGCCACGGCCGCGACCATCTTCGGCTAGCGGGCCACGAGTGACGCCAGCCAGCGGTTCGAACTGCCGCCTTTCCGGACCACCCAGCGGATCACGCTCATGGCTCCGACGATGAGAAGGCGCCGGATGTCGGTCTGGCCCATCTTGCTTACCGCGCCGAGCTTGGTCTTCCCGTCTGTCGATCTCTGCCGTGGCACGAGTCCCAGCCAAGCCGCGAAGTTGCGCCCGCTGTCGAAGGTGTCGAGGTCAGGCGCGAAGGCCGCGACGGCGCCCGCGGTCACAGGCCCGATCCCGGGGATCGTGCACAGGCGGCGCAGTTCCTCATCGGTCATTGTTGCCGCCTCCAGCTCGGTCGCGAGCCGCTCGATCACCTTCGTGAGGTTCGCAATCTGCTCGAGGTAAACGGTCCCCATCTCGCGGACGGGGCCGGGCAGATCCGCAGCCTCGTCGCCAAGGGCATTTTTCAGGAGTTTCAGGCTCGCCGGACCCTTGGGCGCCACAAGGCCGAACTCGGCCAGATGGCCCCGCAGAGCATTGATGAGCTGCGTGCGCTGCCGGACAAGGCATTGGTGCGTGCGGAACGCGACCGCGCGGCCCTGCGTCTCGACGCTCTTCACCGCCACGAAGCGCATCGTCGGACGCAGGGCTGCCTCTGCGATGGCCTCCGCGTCGGCCCGGTCGTTCTTCTGACGCTTCACGAACGGCTTCACGTAAGCAGCCGGAACGAGCCGGACCTCATGACCGTGCGACTGCGCAACCCGGCCCCAATGATGCGACGTCGCGCAGGCCTCCATCGCCACCACGCAGGCGGGCTGCTCGGCCAGCATCGGCGCCAACCGCGGTCGCGACATCGCCCGGTTGAAAAGGACCGACCCATCTGGTCCGATCGCGCAGACTTGGAAGCTGCCCTTCGCCAAGTCGATCGCCAACATACTAATCTTCGTCTTCATCGGTGCGCCCTCCGCGTGGTTCTATAGAACCGTCATGGCATACGAGACGCCGTCCGGCTCCAGGGGCGGGGGCATCCACCGCATCAGTTCACTTGAGTAATGTCCGTGTCGGTCGACCTCACACTAGGGGGTGACAAGATAGGCGGTTAACGATACGTTAACGGGAAGCGAAACTCGCTTTTCTAGGAGATCCATTGTGAATACGAAGTATCTCGGCCTCACAGCCGCCGCTGCGCTGGTTGCATCGACTGCCGGCGCGTTTGCTGCGACAGTCACGATCGATTCGTTCGACACCGACCAGGTCGTCAGCGACGTCCCGAGCGCGAGCAGTGTCAACAATTCGACCATCGCCGCGCCGGAAGCAATCGGCGGCTTCCGTACGATGGCGGCAAGCAATTCGACCAGCAACCGCCCAACCGATGCCACGACCTTCGACTCGTTCGGCGGCATCCTTACGTTCTCGAATACCCGGAACTCGACTGGCTCCGGGTCGCTGACCTACGACGCGGACGGTGCGGGTCTGATGACCAGCCTTCTGATCGGGACCGATCCGTTCTTCAGCTTCGAAGGCGCATCCTTCGACAACGACAGCAACGTGAACATCACGGCAAACTTGACAGACAATGACGGAACCGTCATCTCTTATGTAGAGAACGTCGCGAGCGGGAACTTCAGCCCCGATCTTTTCCTTACTCAGTTCAATACAGATGAGGACTACGACGACTTCGATTTCGGCAACGTCTTTGCGCTGCAATTCATCGTCGATACGATCGGCTTGCAGGACAACATCGACGGTCAGATCAGCGCGATAACGCTGAATGCGGGCGATACGCCGCCGAACGTTATTCCGCTGCCGGCGACCGGTCTCTTGCTTCTCGGAGGTTTGGGCGGCCTTACCGTTCTGCGCCGCAAGAAGGCTTGATATGCTACCCTCGGTCTGATCGTCAGATCAGTCAGCTACCGACATCCGGGCCGCAAGTTTCCACTTGCGGCCCGTTTCCTTTTTGTGAGCAACTTTTTCGGGCTTACTGCCAAAAGCATTTCATTGATTCATGAATCGAAACGCTCGTAGGACCTGCAAGTGACGAAATGCTCAGTGCCGCCAGTCGGGCGAGGTCGTCATGTCGCAAGCATCTTCGAGCTGGCAGCCCGATCCGCTGCACAGCGACAGCGGTCGTCGAACTAGAGCTTTTCGGCCGAAACATGAATCGTGGGGATTCCCATGAGGGAGGCGGTGTGATTCATCCTTTTGAGGAGGA
>NZ_CANLTR010000076.1 GCF_947494055.1 uncultured Jannaschia sp.
CCACCAGCCCGGCCGCACGCTGCGCCGAGCCAAAGGCTCCGCGCGCGGCCTCCTACACCACAGGGTGGGACACTATCTTTCACTTCGTGAATCCATGGCGTCAGACGCGACGCATGAGCAAGCCATCTCCCGCCCGCTATCGTACAACGAACTGGTCCAGCTACAACGCGTCGCTCAGGAAGCGGGGGTCCCTGCTGATCTGGGTCGACAGGGAGATGACCTGGCTTGCGCCGCGTGATGGGCGGTGACCTGAGCCCCGTTTCCTCCTCCGAATTTGGGTAGAGTCCGTCCCTGAGAAGGAGATGGACGGATGAAGAGATCGAGGTTCAGCGAGGAGCAGATCATCGCGATGCTGAAGGAGCAGGAAGCGGGCGTGGCGACGGCCGACGTCTGCCGGAAGCACGGGGTCAGCTCGGCAACGTGGAGTTGGAGTTCCCCCGGTTCCGTGGACGGTTAGCCAGTAGCGGATCGTAGCTGGTTCTGCGCGGTCCTTTCGAACGTGATGGGGGACTTGTAGCCGATTGCCGAATGGCGGCGCGACGGGTTGTACCAGCCTTCGATGAACTCGAAGACGGCCATGCGGGCGGCGGCCTTGGTGGTGAACTTGCGCCGGTCGAGCAACTCGCATTCGAGGGTGGCGAAGAAGCTCTCGCACATGGCGTTGTCGTTGGCGTCGCCAACGGATCCCATCGACGGGCGGACCCCGGCCTCCTTGCATCGCAGGCCGAACGCCACGGATGTGTATTGGGCGGTCTCAACCGGTCGTCGCAACACAGTCATTCTGCGTCTTGGCCAGCGACTCGTCCAGCGCTTCGGCGGGTGTTCTCCATCGCAATGTCTTCCGCGGCCTGCCGTTGAGTGCGGCGGCTACGGCATTGAGTTCGTCGGGCCCATGCATCGTAAGGTCTGTGCCTTTTGGGAAGTACTGGCGCAGGAGCCCATTGGTGTTCTCGTTCGTGCCGCGTTGCCAGGGGCTGTAGAGGTGGCTCGGTTTGTCTGAACAACGTCCGGGCTTTCGTTAAGTGGATCTCCGCCTTGATTACGCTGCCGCCGGTATTGGCGATGGCTGGTTGAGATAGGCCCGGTCGGGCGTCTGCCCGCCGAGCGATGAATGTGGCCGCGTGCCGTTGTAGAAGTCGAGGTAGCGTCCGATCGAGGCCCGGGCCTCGGACACGCTTGCGTAGGCGCGCAGGTAGACCTCCTCGTATTTGACCGTCCGCCAGAGCCGCTCGACGAAGACGTTGTCGCGCCATGCACCCTTGCCATCCATGCTGATGGCTATCTTCGCATCCTTCAGAACCTTCGTGAAGTCGACGCTGGTGAATTGCGATCCTTGGTCAGTGTTGAAAATCTCCGGTTTGCCATGGCGACGGAGCGCTTCCTCTAGGGCCTCGACGCAGAAGTCGGCGGATAGCGTGATCGACAGCCGCCAGCTTAGGACTTTGCGGCTGAACCAGTCGACGACGGCGGCCAGGTAGACGAAGCCGCGCGCCATGGGGACGTAGGTGATGTCCATCGCCCAGACCTGGTTGGGCTGGGTCACGGCCAAGCCCCTCAGCAAGTAAGGATAGATCTTGTGCCCCGGCGCCGGCTTCGAAGTGTTCGGACGACGATAAATAGCCGCGATCCCCATACGCTTCATAAGCGTCGCGACGTGACACCGACCCACCTCATGGCCTTCGCCGTTCAGAAGTCCCTTCAACATCCGGCTGCCGGCGAACGGATATTCCAGGTGCAGCTCGTCGATCCGGCGCATCAGCGTCAGATCCGCATCCGACACCGGGCGCGGCAGGTAATAGACGCTGCCCCGGCTGATCCCGAGCGTCCTGGCCTGTCGGGCGAGGCTGAGCCTATGGTTCCGGTCGATCATCGCTTTGCGCTCGGCAGGAGACCTGCCTTCCCGAGCGCGACGGACATCGCAGTAGGGACCGTGGCCCCAGTGGGGCCGCGTAAGCCCTACGAAGCATCGTTCTCGAGCGTCAGCTCGCCAATCTTCGCGTGCAGTGTCTTCACGTCGACGGCCGGAGTGGCCTCGGCGGCAGGCGCGGACCCGAACACGCCAGACGCCCCCTCGAGAAGCTGGGCGCGCCATTGCGTGATCTGGTTCGGATGGACGTCGAACTGCTCGGCCAGCTCAGAAAGCGTCCGCTCTCCCTTGATAGCCGCAAGCGCCACCTTCGCCTTGAAGGCCGGGCTGTGGTTCCGGCGTGGTCGTCTCGTCATGGTCTCTCCTCGCTCTCGGCATCATGCCGATATGGCGCGGATCATCCACCTATCGCCCGTGTTCAGATTTCCCGGACCACCTCTGTTGCGCGCCTCGACCGATTTCGACACGCTGGACGCCTACCGGACCTTCGTTGCCAGCGTCGTCGCCGATCACAATCGCCGTCATCGCGATGCGATCGAGATCGAGCGCGGCCATTTGAAGCCGTTGCCTCCGGCGGCGCCCGTCACCTGGGACGAAGCCAGCGTCCGGGTGACGAGCTCGTCGGGCTTCTCGTTCCGCCATGCCTTCTACACCGTGCCGTCCCGCCTGATCGGTCATCGCCTGCATCTGCGTGTCCATGACGACCGGATCGAGGCCTTCCTTGCCGGGGAACGGGTCCTCACCCTGCCGCGCGGCCGCGCCCCGTCCAAGGGCGCCAAAAGGACGACCACCCACGTCGTCGACTATCGCCACGTGATCGGCTCGCTGCGCGCCAGGCCCGGCGCTCTGGCGGGTCTCACCTATCGCGACGCGCTGTGGCCGCGACCGGCCTATCGGCGTGCGTTCGATGCGTTGATGGCTGTCGGGTCTGCCCGGGAAGCCTCACGCACGATGGTCGCGCTCCTCGCCCTGGCCCACGACACTGGCAGGGAGGCCGGGATCGCCGAAGCGCTCGGCACCGTCCTCGACCAGGGCGACCTGCCGGATGTCACCGCATTCAGGGATCGCTTCCTGCCCGCACCGGGACCGATCCCGGCGGTGCATATCGAGATGCCGGACGCCAGCGTCTACGACCGGTTGCTCGCCCGGCGGCCTGCGGAACCGGAGGTGACGGCATGACCATCACGACCGATACCGCCCGCCTGCCGCTCCTGCTGACCACGCTGCGGCTTCCCACGATCGCGACCCTGTGGCCGACGATCAGCCAAACCGCCGACGAGGAAGGTTGGCCGGCGGCGAAGACCCTGGCGACGCTGTTCGAACACGAAGTGGCCGAGCGCGTCCGACGGCGCATTGGGCGCCATCTCACCGAAGCACGCTTGCCCGGCGGAAAGACCCTCGACACCTTCGACTTCGGCGCCGTGCCGATGGTCAGCCGGGCCAGGATCGCCGCGCTCGCCGAGGGCGACGCCTGGCTTGGCCAAGGCACCAACATCTTGTGTTTTGGCCCGCCTGGTGTGGGAAAGACGCATCTTTCGTCGGCGCTCGGTCATGCGCTGATCGATGCCGGATATCGCGTCCTGTTCACGAGAACCACCGACCTCGTCCAGCAACTCCAGACCGCCCGACAGGACCTGAGGCTCGCCGCAGCGATCGAAAAGCTCGACAAATACCACCTGCTCATTCTCGACGATCTGTCATACGTCCAGAAAAGCCAGGCCGAGACGAGCGTCTTGTTCGAGCTCATCAGCGCCCGATACGAGCGCCGATCCATGATGATCACCGCAAACCAGCCCTTCGGCGCCTGGGACTCGATCTTTCCTGATCCCGCCATGACCGTCGCCGCGATCGACCGGCTCGTCCATCATGCCATCATCCTGGAGATGAACACCGACAGCTATCGCCGCAAAAGCGCTCAGGCCCGCAATACCTCGTCAAAAGCCGAGCCGACCGCTCATCCTAATTGACGCGCACTCCCGAACCTTGACCCCCCGCGACAATTAGGAAAACATCAAACTGGCTCGCAGGCGCTCATCGTAATTGACGCTGCCGCTCATCCCAATCGTCGCTCTACAGGATGTCGAGCGTCTTGAGCCGACGTGCAAAGTTGCAGGTAGCCATGAAGTCGCCGAGGTGGGTGTGCAACTGACCGTAACGGATCCTCGGAATTCCCCTGCGCACCGTCGTGCGAAAAGCAGTACCCGCATGCCTCTTGCTGACCCGGCTAGGACCTCGCGGGCGCGTCTGCGAAGACCTGCTTGGCAGCCATCAGTCCGTTCAGAGCTGCCGGGAAGCCAGCGTAGACCGACATCTGCATCAGGATCTCGATGATCTCGTCTCGGCTGACGCCGCAGTTCAGCGCGGCCTGGATATGAACCTTGAGCTGGTTTTCCGCGGTGCCCAGGGCGCAGAGCGCCGCCACCGTCGCGATCTCACGCTCGCGCAGGCCGAGGCCGGGACGGGACATGATGTCTCCGAACGGGTACTCGAACAGGTAGGTGGCGAAATCGGGCGCGATGTCTTCGAGCGCGTCGATGACATTCTGTCCGGCCTCGCCGTCGATCCGGTCGAGCATGCGGCGGCCGCGGTCCAGTCTGGTTTCGCTGGTCATGATCTGTTTCCTTTCGGGGTATGGGGATGCGCCGGGCCGCGATGGCCTGGCGTGCTTCTCAATTGCGTCGAAGGACCATCCCGGCGTGGTGCAGGACACCATCGATGAAGTCGCCGTCCGCGGCGAACCCGGTGTCGTCCCAGTATTCGACATGGGTGCCGCTGATTTCGTAGCGGCCCTGATAGGCGCGTTCGCGACGTCCGCGCGCTTCGATATACCGGCCAGCGGGGAGGAGCTCGTGGCGGACCTGGCCGTCATCGGTGATCCATAGGCCGGTGAAGTCGACCGCAGGGTCGCTCATTGCCCGGTCCCGCGCTGGCCCAGCGTGTCGGAAATCTCCTCCGGGTCGACAGTCCAGGCGTAGTTCAGCTCGTGCTGGATCTTCCAGCCATCCTCCGTGCAGGCCCATCCAAGCTGCGAGCGACCGTCGAAGGCGATCACCTCGCCGTCGAGCCGGTCGATCTGACCGACGAACCCCAGGGTGGTCGAGGCGACGCCGTCCCCCACGAGCGCCTCGTTGGCCTCCGTCAGCCCGTGCAGAACGCTGCGCGCCGCGTTCTGCAGATCCTCCCAGTTCGCGCCATAGACCGCGGCATCGCCGAACAGCTGCGTCTGGCCCGGGGCAAAGTTGTCGTAGAAGACGCCCCGGGTATCCTGAAGATCGTAGTAGCGCGCCATCTTCTCTTCGAAGACGAAGTTGGGATCGCCCTCGCGGCGTTCCCAGCCCTCCATCATCCAGTCGGCGTGCAGGGCGCCGGGAGAGTCCGGTCCGCTTTGCGCGCAGGGTGCTGCGGAGAGGGAGGAGCCTGCCATGAGCATCGCGAGCGTCAGAAGAGTGGTCTTCATGTCCATGTCCTATCTTGCATGTGGGCCGTTGGCCCGATGCCGAGAAACATGAGCAATTTGCGCTTTCGCCGGTATCCGGCGGATGATGGACATCGCGGTTAGCCTGGCTAACCAGTCACGGCAGAACGGCCCCTCATGGGTGCCGGGCTTTTACATGGTCCACGAACGCACGCAATTTCGGGGCCATGTTGCGCCGATGCGGGTAGAAAAGGGAAAAGCCCGGAAACGGCGGCAGGAAATCTTCCAATAGCCAGACCAGTTCGCCCCGCTCCACGAAAGGCCGGAATGTCTCGCGGGTAGCGAAGGTGATCCCGCCGCCTGCAAGAGCCGCTCGCAGCATCAGGCGCAGATCGTTGGTGGTGATCTGCGGTGCCACGGCGACATCGAACGCGACGCCGTTATCCGAGAAGTCCCACCGGTAGGGGGCCGTGTCCGGTGAGGGACGCCAGCCGATGCAGCGATGCGCGATCAGGTCGCGCGGATGCTTCGGCGCCCCATGCGCGGCCACATAGGCCGGCGCGGCGACGACGGACTCGCGCTCTTGGGCAGTGACCTGGACGGCGATCATATCCTGCTCGATCACATCGCCCAGCCGGATCCCGGCGTCGAACCCGGCAGCGACGATATCGACCTCTTCGTCGGTCACCGTTACATCGAGCACGACCTCCGGATGCGCCTCGGCAAAGGTCACGAGCGACGGGCCCGACAGAACCGTCTCGGCGATGGATGTCACCGCCAGGCGCAGAACGCCCCGCGGGCGGTTGTCTCCGGATGCTACGTCGAGTGCTGCGGAGATTTCTGCAAGCGGAGTGGAAAAAGACGCATAAAGCCGTTCTCCCTCTTCGGTCAGCCGCACCGCGCGGGTGGTGCGCGTGACCAGCGTCACCCCAATCATGTCTTCCAGCCGGCGCATGCCTTGGCTGACAGCCGACCGCGTCACGCCCAGACGGTCGGCGGCGGCCCGGAAATTGTCCGCCTCGGCAACAGCCTGGAAGAGGGCCAGAAGGTTCAGGTCCATGCCCACTCCTCGCCTAATTGTCATGAAGAGAGCCCTAGCAAATACGAACGGGCGGCTACCGACTTTGCGTCCGAAGTTCATCGTCGCCCAGTGACAGACGCCATGGAGCAAATCGTCGACAATGTCATCCTCGTCAGCCGTCTTTACGAGAGCACCTCAATCATCGTCACGACCAACCTCGACTTCGGCGAGTGGCGCTCAGCGTTCGGCGACGCCAAGATGACCTCGGCGCTTCTGGATACTCTCACGCACCCCTGTGGCATCGTCGAAACCGGAAACGAAAGCTGACGCTTCAAGATCCGCGAATAGCCGAAACGCCGTTGGCCCGGCGCGGCTGCGCAGCGAACCGAACACCTGGCACGCCGCCGCGACGGTCGCTCGCGGCGCATTTCGGACGATCAGGTTTGGCCGCTGACTGCGTCTAAGCTTCCGCTAAGCCGCCGTTCGGATCGAAGCGCAGCATTCGAAAATCAGTGTGGGTCCGGTGCGCTGGACAAGGCGGTCTGCAAGAACCAACGCCTGCGCAAGGTCCGCGGAACTGAGGCGCCAGACCCTGATGACTTTGTTGGGATGCGCGACGGGAAAGGCGACATCGAGCGATGACAGTTTGCATGCCGGCGCCCGTTTTTTCCTCACGTAAGGGCGGGCGTCGGGAGGCATCTTCAGACCGTGCGGATGGTCCCGCTGTCGATGACGAACTCGACGCCGTGGATGGTAACGGCCCGGTCCGCTCCAACGCCAAGACTAGCATATAAGATACATAATAGAACTTACTATTAGTTATGAAACCTTGGAATTTCGGTAGCTTACGGACCGTCCTTACCAAATACGCTGCACCCCTCCGCCCAACACGGTGTCCAGCGTCTCGTCCTTCGAAACGACCGGTATGGCGCGTTCGAGAGCGGTCGCGACGATGATCCGGTCGAACGGATCCCGGTGCGTCCAGGTGAACCGCCCAGCGCGCTCCATCACGGCCCCGGACGCCGGGACGACCTCGAACCCGTCGGATCGAAGTCGCACGTCGAGATCGACGGACAGCAGTTTCTCGACCTCGGGCCATTTGCCGAGCATCGCCTTGCAGGTGATCTTTTAGAGGCTCGCTGCACTCACACAGCGTTCGGTCGCATTCACAAGTGCGTCACGCGCCGGCTCCGACAAAAGATCAGGCGCCAGCATCGCCTAGATCAGCACATGCGTGTCGAGGAGCATCAGAGCTCCATGTCGTCGAGTGTCTCCTCGTCGGTCGGTCCGACCATGTGCTCGAGTGACGACGCCTCGCCAGATAGCGATCCCCAAACGCCGAACGGAAACGGCCCCTGGGGCCGCGCCGGTACGCAGGCAATCACGGGCCGACCGTTCCGGCAAATCGTCACGGTCTCGCCACGCTCCACGGCCGCGACGAGCTTCGAGAACTGGGTCTTCGCCTCGTGGATGTTGAACTGCATCGACGCCTCCGGTGGACTAAAGTTAGTCTAGTGCCCCACGTGAGGCAAGGATCGTATTGGCGTGTGCTCCCGAAAAGCGGAGGAACGATAACAAATATCCTTACCGGTTATATGGTTAAGCGTCGAAAATCATGTAGGCCACACCGTTTACGCCCGGTCGTCGTAGCCACGCCGTGTCTTTGTTTGGGCCA
>NZ_CANLTR010000077.1 GCF_947494055.1 uncultured Jannaschia sp.
AACCGCATCGACGAACTCACGCCGTGGAATTGGCAGCCACGCTGAATGTCAACGGCGGTCACGCCGGACGGATACGTCCCGCAACCTATCGTAAAGTTTGGTTAATTTTGAGTTACAATCTTTGTTCTACGACAGTGTGAACTGCACGGCGAGATTGGGCAATTTCCGGCGCGGTTGCATGAAGTGCCTGACGGCCGGGATCGACGGGCCGGTTGCCATGCGCGTTTCGTGCTGGTCATCTCGAAGGGAAAGGATTTGTCTTGAAGCGCAAGGCCTAAAGTCGTGCGATGAGCCTGACCGGACCGGAGACCTTCCAGTACCGGAGGTCCGGCCAAGCGGCACGGTAGTGTCCGAGCCTATCTTCACTCTTGGCGCTTCAAATCCGCCCTTGGTTCACCCTTTTTGACAAGGCTTCCGCACTCTCGACCCGCTCCGGGGCCCGGACGCGGCCCCGTCCAACGGACCCGCTACACGCCCAACGGTCGGCGCAACGATGGATGGAACAGCTTGGCCACCCGCAAGAAGAAGGGCGATGCAGCTGCCCCGGCCGCGAAAGGCGGGGCCGGGCAGACCTCCGATCCTTGACGTCTCCTGCCTGCCCGGCCCACCCCCTGAAGGGCTCGCCTGACCCCCCTACCGGTGACGCTACTGATTTGCAGACACAGTGACACTTCTTGGTGGTTGAAACACGCATTAACGAGGGATGCAGATACCTGAGGTCCCCTCGAACGACGTGGACCTCACTCCGACGGCGGCGGCTTGATCGACACTGCTTTTTTTAGCCCGACAAGTTGAGCGCGCAACGTCTCGAGGTCGTCCTCGACGACGCGCTCGATCGCCTCATGGGTCGCGATCCAGATTGGAACGGCCCGTTTTAGAAGGGCGAGCCCATCGCCCGTCAGGGTAAGCCGGCGGACGCGGCGATCCTCCGCATCGGGCGCCGTGGTCAGCAATCCGCGCCGCTCCAGCGGCTTTAGGTTCGCCGTCAGCGTTGTGCGGTCCATCGCCAGCAGCCACGCGACCGACCCGACCGTCGGCGGTTCGGGTCGATTGAGCGAGATCAGCAACGAGAACTGGCCGCTGCGCAGTCCCACGGGACGCAGCGCTTCGTCGAAGCGGCGGGCGATGGCGCGAGCGGCGCGTTGCGTGCGCAGGCAGAGACAGGTGTCCCGGACGCGCAAGGTCATGCCGAAGGTGGCGATGCCAGAAACTTCTGTTGACACGAGACTAAATATAATTTGATATCAACCTATATTCAAGGGAATCGGAGGATGCCATGTCCGGACGCCTGACCTCCGCGGCCGAACTCGCGGCGCGTTCAGTGGCGGGCTGGCCGAACGAGAGCGCCGAGTACCGCGCGACACGGACCGCGCTCCTTGCCGAGGAGATCGAGCTTCGCCGCCATATCCAGCGGGCGTTGTTGCAGAACTCTGACTTCTGACGATTCACGGCGGGCATCCATGCGGTTAGAGGGCTTGCATTAGCAAGCCTTTACCCACCCGCTACCGCACGACGAACTGGTCCAGCTACAACGCGTCGCTGCGCAAGCGCGGCTCGATGTTGATCTGGATCGACCAAGACATGGCTTGGCTGGCACCGCATGAAGGTCGTCTCGCGCGCCCTCCCGTCTTCTCCGATGCCGCGATCCAGTTCTACCTTTCGATCAAGGTGCTCTTCAAGCTGCCCCTGAGACAGACCGCTGGCATGGTGGCCAGCCTACTGCAGCTGGCGGGATTGGACTGGTCTGTCCCAGACTTCAGCACCCTGTGCCGCAGGCAAAAGACCTTGGCCGCGCAGATCCCTTACCGCCGTATCGACAGCCCCCTGAGCTTCCTAGTGGACAGCACCGGCATCAAGGTCCCGGGCGATGGAGCGTGGCAAGCCCGCAAGCACGGCGGTCAGGGCCGCCGTCAGTGGCGCAGGGTGCATCTCGCCATGGATACGGACACCTTCGACATCCGAGCAGTCGAGTTCACCCCCAGCAGCGACGGTGACAATCCGATCCTACCCGAGCTGCTTGGCCAGATCCCCGAGGACGAACAGATCGGCACGGTGACAGCTGATGGTGCCTACGACACGCGCCGCTGCCATGCGGCCATCACCGAACGGCTGGCTGTCCCGATCATTCCGATCCGGAAGAACGGGCGTGCCTGGAAGGAAGACTGCCCGGCGGCAAAGGCTCGGAACGAGACGCTGCGCGCCACAAGACACTACGGCCGGGCGTTCTGGAAGCACTGGACCGGATACCACGCCCGGAGCCGCGTGGAGGCGAAGATGCGAGGCATCAAGGCATTCGGCGAGCGCATCGCCGCGAGAGACCCCGACCGCCAAACCGCCGAGATCCACATCCGCGTCGCCCTCATGAACCGATTCGATGCCCTCGGCACTGCCGAGATCGTTCGCGTTGCATAACGTCAGCGGGGTAAGGGAAAATCATGCATCAGGCGTGAGTTCTGCAACAACGCCTCCCGCTGATCACACCGGTGAGACTAATCTGGCTCGCGCAAGGCCGAAGGTCACACTCCGAACCTGTGCGCCTCGCGAGGCTGGTCTGCTCCCCGAGACGCGACGCTGCCGATTGTTCACGCCGCGCCAATCGACGTATCAATTAACGTGATCCCGGGAAAACTCTGCTTTCGGGCGGTCCAAAGTTGGGAATCAGAGTCCTGTGCTCAAAGCCTTAGCTTCGGTCGGACTGGTTTTCGGGGAACGGGAGTCGCGGTTTGAAGGATCGTGAGGTCGCGAAGAACGCCTTGGAACGAGACCTATCCATTCCTGGCGGAACTGTCGCCGAGGTCGACGGCCTGGGGAGCGGCGATCTTGGCGATGGCACGGGCCCGGGCTTCCTCGACGTCTTCGCGTGCCAGCGTTTCGGTGAGCTGCTCGTTGGCGGACATAGCGAGGCGCGTGACCTGTCGGGCGCATCCCGCCGCCATGTCGGGCCGACAGGCGACGCTGGCGATGTCGGTCAGAATGGCGAGCGCATAGAGCGCCGTGGTCCTGTCGGTGCTGACATGCTGGCGCATCTGATCGAAAGCTCGGTCAAGCATGACTCCGAAGGTCACCTGCGAATAAAGCACGGTAGACGCTGCTGGCAGTCGTTCAGCAGGTGGGCGTTCCGCAAACGCGCAGAGTGCCGCGCCCAGCCAGTCGAGGCAGAGCATGGCCGTGTGTGGGTCGTTGACGCCGGGAGAAAGCGCGCGAACCCCGACCTCCACCAGTTGGTCGACCAGGAATAGGACATCCTGGTCGTCCGTTCGGCTGGGTCCGAGCGTATAGCCACGCTGGAATTTCTTCTCGAGGCCGGCGTCGACTTCGGACTGTCCCAGTACGGTCATTACGGTCTCTCGGGTCGCGAGGAAATCCCCTGCGGCGCGGTCGATCCGGACCTGAACCCCATTTGACCGCGCGAGATTCTGCAGGCTTCCGACGTCGATCCGCTGTAGGTAGCCTGTCGAGCGCGCGCGCACCGCATGGGAGCGGCCCTTTCCGGTTGGCAGTCCGGCCCAAGGGGCCACGTCGACGGGCTCTCTCTCGTCCCGGCCAGCGTGTTCCGGACTGGGTAGGCCGGCGATTGCCTCGTGCAGCTTCCGGCCGATACTCGCCGTCAGGTTCATGATGTTGATGGATTCGGGAATGTGATGGATGTAGCCGATCAACGCGCCAACAGAGGACAGCGTGAGCAGGAGTGCGAACAGCGTGGAGATTTGGGGCACGAACGCTTCGAGCGCCTCGTCCTGAAACTCGATCCGGTTGTGGACGGTGCTGAGCACGGTGATGCAGTAGACGAAGGTCGCTACGAATACGCCGAGCACGATCTGGTTCGTGCGATCGGCCATGAAGTTGCCGATCAGACGAGGGCCGTAGTTCGAGCTCGCAAACGACACGGCGACGATCGTGATCGAGAACGCGACGCCGGCCACGCCGAGCGCCGCGCCGGCCAAGGTCGTCAGGATCGCACGGGCACCGTCCACCTGAATCGCACGGAAGAATCCGAGGCTCCTCGTCCAGTCGCTTCCAAGCTTCTCGTCCACGAAGGGGAGCGTGAATCCCAGAATAATCGCGAGGACGGTCATCGCGCTTGGCCAGAACCAGTAGGTCCGTCTGATCCCGACGATGTGGCTGAAAACGAGATCGCGAATACGTCACCCGTGGCGCCATGCGACGCCATCCGTGCGCGCACCGCAAACCATATTGCCGTTCGCCCAAACATCAAGCGGTCACGGCAGGACCCTACCGACGACTCCTCGGCAACGATCCGGCAATTTCGACTTCGCCATGTGCGCGCAACGCGATTGGACTCGGGGTCGGCGAGGTCGCGGTTCCCAATCCCCCTCGAGGGCGCGGCGGGTATAGAAAGTGTCGACCCATTCGACCGCCTGTCGCGGTCTTGATGGTGTGACCGCCCCCGACGGCATTTGGTGCGCCAAGGTGGGTCATCAACGAACCACGAGGAGGACGGTCACACCATAAAGGCCGGGCCTATCTCAACCAGCCATTGCCAATCCCAGCGGCGGCGTCACCACGGCGGAAATTAACTTAGCGAAGCCTGGAAGCTGTTCAGATAAACCGA
Organism: uncultured Jannaschia sp.; assembly: GCF_947494055.1. Classification (GTDB taxonomy): domain Bacteria; phylum Pseudomonadota; class Alphaproteobacteria; order Rhodobacterales; family Rhodobacteraceae; genus Jannaschia. The sequence continues at coordinate 4,574 of NZ_CANLTR010000077.1, forward strand.
GCTACCTCTAGGCTGGCCAATGCAACAGTCCCGGCTCGGCGTATGATCGGAGCGGTCACAGGCTAGGTCCCGCGGGCGGTTCGTCGACCGGATCGGCGGCGTCGACTTCGGACTTGACCTGCGCATAAGCAAGAAGGGTGAAGAGCCCCGTTCCGCCAAGGACGTTTCCCGCCAGCGTAGGCAAGGTAAGTGTGAGCAGACCGTCCACGACCGACAATTCACCCGCCAGGACCAAGGCCGCGATTTCCACCATGCCAGCGATCACATGGGTAAAGCCGCCGAGCGCGATGAGCCATGCCGTAGCGGTGACGAGCACGAATTCGGAACCCTGCGCAGCGGGCATCATCCAGACCATGGCCGCAATCAGGAAGCCCGCACCGATACCCTGCCGGAAGGCGGTGATGGCCGTCAGCTCGGCGTAGTGCTGGGAGACGTCGAGGACAGCCGCGCTCACATCCGCCGGAACGAGCGAGAAGGTCACGAGGCCGAGCGCCACCACGACGCAGCCGATCCAGTTGGCAATCAGCACTACGCCCCAGACGCGGGCGACCTGCCCCAAGGCGGAGCGGCTGCGCTCTGACATGAGCGGCAGAACGACCGTGATCGTGTTCTCGGTGAAGAGCTGCTGACGCCCTAGGATGACGATAAGAAAGCCCGTCGCGTAACCGACGGACGCGACAAGCGGCGCCCATTCGGTGTCGGGTAGGTGCATTTGCATGAGAGCGAGGGTCAAGACCGAGAACCCCATGGCGATGCCCGCCACCAGACCGGACCAGAACAGCGCGCCGGTCGGCCGGGCGATCTCGGCCTCGCCTTCCTCCTTGATCACGGCATAGACTGCGGGCGCTCGCAAGCTCAGACGGTCGACGACCTTCTCCTCCTCGGCCTCGGTCAGGGAGCTGGCTTCATCGATCACCGTCTTGGGCCGATGCTTCCGCCTCTCGCCGGCCTCCTTTCCCGAACCGGCACGGGAATGGTCCGGGGTCTCAGCGCTCATCCAGTATGCCTCCCTGTTCTGCAGGGTTCGACATGGCAGCGTAATGGGGGCCTGTCGATGACGCATCATGTCAGAATGCGCTAGCTTCGAACCGCCCCGCGGTTACCGGAGGCTCCCAGATTTGGTAGGTAGCCGGGTCATGGAACAAAGCCCCTATACTGTTGGAAGTATTGTCCGACGCCTGCCAGCGAGCGTTCGCTTACTGCGGCCTCCCGGCGGGACGTGGGACACGGTTCACGTCTCCTCCGTGATGAACAGGACGCCGCGGACGAGATCGCGGCTGTCGGTGCGCCCGCCGAGCGAGCCGGCGAGGACGCCCATTGCGGCGAGGAACAGACTCAGCTTGAGGTGATCCACGGCCGTCGTCGCCTCGCCGGTGCCGGGCCAGCTTTCCATCAGCCGCTCGGGGAAGACGGTGATGATGACGAGGTACATCAGGCCACCGAACAGGACGAACATCGCAAGTAACGTGAGGATCAGGCACAGGATCGTCGCCGCCATCGTCACGATGCCGGACTCCGTGAGCCGTCGATCGCGACTGAGCAGCGTGTCGAACGCGAAGGCGCGATAGAGCACGAACGCGGCCGAGGCGAGGCACATGAGCGAGAACGTCCCGATCTGCGGCACCGACACAGCGGCCGCAACGTCCCAGGTCTCCGCGCTGAAGATCAGCACCACGATTACCGACAGCGCTGCCGCCAGCATCGTCGGCATCATTGCCAACAGTCGGAACGGATTGGCGCGCGCTACCGCCCGCGCGATGACGCCGGCGTCCTCGAACAGCATCCGCAGCACGAAGCCCGGCTTGCCCTCGCGGGTCGACCGCTCGCGCGCTTCTCGCGGCAATGTGTGGGCAATATGCGCAAGCTGGTCGGCGTCGAGCCGCGTCATGCCGTCGAGGTCCTGTACTCCCTCAAGCGCATACATCACGTTCGTGGGCTCGCTCACATGGTGCAGCGCGTTCAGGTGCCCAAAGCAATGGAGCATCAGCGAGGCCAGCCGTCCGGCCGTGCGCTCGGGATCGGGCGCGTCGCCCCAGAATTCCGGATCCAGCCGCCGGGTGGACAGGACTGCAATGTTGGTCAGCTGGCTCGGCAGCGCCAGCGTATAGGCCAGCGAGGACGATGACAGGTCGACCTCGGTCACGATCAGCAGGAACGGCAAGTCGCGCTCCAGCTTCTCGGCGAGCCCGATCTCGAGGAAGTCGAGCGGCGCGTAGTTGCCCGCCCCCGGGGTCAGATGCGCCCCTGCGAAGGCGAGCGTGCGCGTCCGCAGTCGCGGCTCCGACGCGAAGGTTTTGTCCAGCGTGGCGACGGCGGACGCCACGATCGCGCCGAAACGCTCGGAATCGCGGCCTTCGACCTCCATTTTCATGACGCCGAAAACATAGGTGCCGGTCGGGTGTCGCTCGGTCACGACGCCGGACAAGGCATCGACGGGTCCAACCCGTTAGTCCTCCCCGGGCAGGTCATGGACCGAGAGAATGTACATTTCATACGACACTGTGACGTGGATGCTATCGCGATGTCCATGAGATCCGCCCTACAGGACACCATGACCGCCGATAATGGTGCTTTACGAAACGGTGGCGGACGATGCCTTCGCACGCATTCCTAACCTTCCCGTTGTTGCGTCGTGAAAGGAAGTTACAGGCCCGGACGTTCCGATCCTTTGCTCGGGGCACGTTGCAGGACCCGCTAGGCGGTCGGACACAAGACGTCGAAGACCTCGGCAAGATCGGCTTGCGACATCAGGCGAGCGCGTGGGGCTTGTTGCGCTAATCGGCTTCGAGCCTGACGATCCCCTTCCCTGGCTAGCTTCAGGCGACAGCTTCGATCTCGGCCATTCCGAGGGCCGAGCAGTGGTTCATGATGGCGATGCGGATCTGGATTTCGGCAGTCTGGCGGTCGGGATCACGTGACATGATCCGCTCCCCGAAAAGCTTCAGGCGGTTCATCTGGGCCTCGACACGACTTCGGACATGGTATCCCGCCCATTTCTTCCAGAGGGCTCGTCCGAGATATCTCGTTGCTCGCAGGGTCTCGTTTCGGGAGATCGCGGCGGGACAGTCGGGCTTCCACGCAAGACCATTTCGTCAGCGAGGCGTTGTATTCGGACCAGTTCGTCGTGCGGGGGCGGATGGCGTCAGGCTTCGGCATCCGACCGATCTAAACTACAGGATTCTCGAACTGAATCCCTCTCACCGATATGTGCAACAAGCCCCATCTGATGGGACGAGGCCGGCTCGTCGCGACGACCTACCGACGCGTCGACACCATGTGAACCTGTGCCCGCTACGG
>NZ_CANLTR010000078.1 GCF_947494055.1 uncultured Jannaschia sp.
CGCGGGCCGGCGCGGCGGAGGCGCAGCGGCTCGCCCAAGGCGCGCGCATGCGGTCGGGGCCGCGGATGGGACCGTGAGACGCTAGGCTCCTGGGAAAAGGGCGAACGACGCCGTGGTCCCTCCATGCGATCGACGGCCGATCTTGCGTTCCGGCACCGGCTCCGACAGGACGCCGGCCGGAAAACGCCGGTCGTACGGGTCGTGCCTGTGATCAAGGATGCAGACGGTTGGACATGCGCGAGGAGGTGTCGATGTCGATCGACGATTGGAGAAAGCGGCGAAAGCTACGGCGGCTCGAGCAACGTGACGATGTCGTCGCAGGGTGGTCGGAGGAGGCGCAGGCGCTTCTCGATCTCGGGCAGGATCTGATCCCCGGGACGGAGTGGGAGCTGTCGCGGGATCTCTACGGGCTTCTGGTCTACGCATGGGCGGCCCGTGCGGATCGCGAAGGTGTGTTCCACGCTCGTGAGGTTCTACGGCAGGTGCGGGCGCAGGCTTGGCGCGGCTATGCCGACATGGCCGGCTTCTCGCGGAGCGCCGGACCCTTCTGCCGCGGGGCGCGACCGGCGCGCGCATGGTCGCCTTCTTCGAGGAACTGGCCGCCAAACGCTCGACCTACCTGTTCCTCCCGGTCGTCTCCCGCATCGATCGCCACCAGAGCGAGGGTGGTCGGCTGCCGATCGGGGCGCTCAAGGTGGACGGTCTGGCCGACCGTCATGCCGACCGGAACTACGGCCAGATCGTGCGGGGGATGTATGCCGGGGGACCGGAGATCGCCCGGGACCGCGACGTGTTCCTGCTCGCCGTCATGGTCGTGCTCTGGGACGCGGGTCCGTGGCGCGGCGACAACGTGCAGCTGCTCGAAAAGGTCCGGGCGGGGCTGCGCAAGCTCTACGACGATCCCGCGGCGGCCCTGGCGCCGGTCCGGGCGGATCGCGTCGAAGGGAAATCCTACCTGGCCGCCGCCATCGAGATCGTCACGGTCGCCGAGGAGATCGCCGCCCGCGCGCCGTGGCTCTGGCTCGAGGTGCTGTTCGTCATCGAGAACGCACTAGCCGGACCGCAATGGTTCGCGCACGCCTTCGAGGTGAAGGTCATTCCGACCAAGGACATGCTTTGAGCGGAAGAACGGGCGGCCGGTCCGCTTGCCATCCGGCGCGAGCTGCACCTGAAATTCATCAAACACATACGGACCCGACGGAAGAGGAGGTACGCGTCCCATGACCAAGCCGCTCACGAAGACAGAGCTCATTGCGGAACTCGCCGACAAGATGGAGACCGACCGGAAAAGCGCCGCCGCGGCACTCGACGCGCTCAGCGCCGTGATTCTGGAGCAGGTTGCCGCCGGCGGCGGGGTCACGATCCCCGATGTAGGCAAGATCGCCTGCCGCGACCGTCCCGAGCGTATGGTCCGCAATTCCGCCACCGGCGCGCAGTTGAAGAAGCCGGCCGACCGACAGGTGAAGATGCGTATCGCCAAGCGCCTCAAGGACAGCGCCAACGGCTGAACGGCTTCCTTGTAAGCTCAGACCGTCATGTTGACCGCGCGATCGCCGCGCCCTTGGGGCCAGGTGACGGTTCACGGGTTTTGCACATGCGCGGCTGACCAGCAGGCGAACGCATGTCGTATGTGCTGCGGGAAGGGGAAGGGCGGCGCGCAGCAGGATCGGGGGGAACCGGCTGCGCGCCTGCTGCACTGACAGGTGTGATGCTCGTGCAGGTCGTACCTGGCACAAACATGACTAGGACAGGTTAACGCGCGGGTCGGTTCTGCGTCATGCGAAGGCCGCCGACTGATGGCGAGCTACCATTTGTCTGTGAAGACCCTGAACCGCTCCGCCGGGCGTTCGGCGACGGCGCTGGCGCTTCCGTCGGAGATCTCCGCCGCCGAGCGGGCGTGGATCGTGCGGGACTTTGCGGGGGCGCTGGTGGATCGAGACGGCGTGGTCGCGGACGTGGCGATCCATGCGCCGCACCGCGAGGGCGACCAGCGCAACCACCACGCGCATGTCCTGACCTCGACGCGGGTGCTGGGGCCGAGGGGTTCCAAGAGAAGACCCGGGTGCTCGACGCCAAGCAAACCGGAGGCCCGGAGATCGAGCGTATGCGCGAGGTGTCCAGCGACATTCGGAACTGGCCCGGCCTGTTGCCTCACCCCGAGACGTTACCGAGCGCAGTAGATAGATTTTGTGCCGGCGCCAAGGTCATCCCCGCACCGGCACCAGCGTCAGAGTTGCCACTCCGTAATGGACAATCGGAGAGGAGCATCACATGGCAATCGAGAAGGATCTGCTGGACCAGCTTCTGGCTGGCCGCGACCCGCAGGACTTGTTCCCGAAGGACGGGCTGGTCGATGAGTTGCAGAAGGCGCTATGCGAGCGGCTTCTGAATGCCGAGCTCGACGAGCATCTGGTCGGCGATGCCGGTCGGGTGGCGGGCAACCATCGTAACAGCGTGTCGAAGAAGACGATGCTGACGGGCACGTCGAAGGTGACGCTGGATATCCCGCGTGATCGGGACGGCAGCTTCGATCCGAAGCTGATCGCCAGGTATCAGCGGCGGTTTCCCGATCTCGACGACAAGGTTGTCTCGATGTATGCGCGTGGCATGAGCGTGCGCGAGATCAGGGTGCATCTCCAGGAACTCTACGGCATCGACGTGTCGCCGGACCTGATCTCGGCGGTGACCAGCGCGGTGTTGGAGGAGGTGGCGGAATGGCAGAACCGGCCTCTCGACACCTGCTATCCGCTGGCTTTCTTCGATGCGATCCGGGTAAAGATCCGCGATGAAGGCTTTGTCTGAAACAAGGCGGTCTAAATCGCGCTCGGCATCCTGTTGGACGGCACCAAGGACATTCTCGGGCTATGGATCGAGCAGACCGAAGGTGCCAAATTCTGGCTGCGGGTGATGAACGAGCTGAAAGCGCGTGGCCTGGGCGACATCCTCGTCGCCGTCGTCTCCCCTCGTGCATCGCTGCGCGATGCCCTGCCGGGCAATGGACGGCCTGAAGGGGGCTCCGCCCGTTCTTGCCTCAAACCGTCCCCCGGACGGTTTGCCGCCTGCGGCGGACCGGCGCGAACTCCCGAAGCGATCGATGCCGTGTTCCCCGACACTGTGGTCCAGACATGCATCGTGCATCTGATCCCTCATTCGATGAACTTCGCCAGCTGGAAGGACCGCAAGCAGGTTGCACAGGCGCTCAGGGCCGTCTACCGGGCCAAGGACGCCGAGGCAGCCGCCTTGTCACTGGACGCCTTCGAGGACGGCCCGTGGAGTACGAAATACCCCGCGATCGGCCCCGCATGGCGGCGGAACTGGGATCTGGTCATCCCGTTCCTCGCATTTCCCGAGGGTGTGCACCGGATCATCTGCACCACGAACGCCATCGCGGCGCTGAACTCTAAGCTGCGACGGGCGGTGCGCGCACGCGGCCACTTCCCCAACGACGAAGCCGCAACGAAGCTGCTATACTTGGCTCTCGATCGCGCGGCTCGGGGCTGGAAACGCCCGCCCCGAGAATGGACCGAGGCAAAAACCCAATTCGCCGTCATCTTCGGCGAGAGGTTCGTCAGCTCATGACGAGAACCGGCCTCGCACACAAACTATCTGACAGTCCCGGGCATCTCGGAGACGGACGGTGCGATCCCTCTCCGATCGACCCGCCCCTCCGAACAGGCCGCCGAGAAGCTTGTCTACTTCGCCATCCGGGCCCACGAAAACACGTCGCGGACGGTCAGAGGGTGGCTGACAGCGGTCAACTAGTTCGCCATACTGTTCGAGGATCGCTTCTCCCCCGTCAGGGGCTGAGAGCGGCCATCACGTAACCGGGCCGGCGGCCAGATACACAGAGTTCCTGACACTCCCTCCCCGACGAAAGTCCGCCGTATTATCTCGTCCGATCGATTGCCCTCCGTAGCGCCGAATGCCTCGCCGACGGGTCAGAAGTTCGGTTCATTAAACCGACTCTTTGGGCCTCGGATCACGACGGCGTGGCCGATTCTCACCGTCAAATACGTTCCTCGTTGCCCGGAGACACGGCCGGGGGCTAGGTCCCGCCCAAGTCCCTCGCCTCCATCAAGATCATTATGGCGGATCCGGAGACGGGGTCTTCCGTACGACGGACTACGAGGAGAGAACGCAGTTGCTGGGTAACGTGATCGTCGGGGCGGGGTTTGCCGGCCTTTCAGCCGCCAGAACGCTCATGGCGAAAGGGCAAGACGACTTCGTCATCCTCGAAGCGCGGGATCGCGTCGGTGGGCGGACCAAACTGGGCAGGATCGGCGATCTCGGCATCGACCTGGGCGGTATGTGGATGGCACCGGGGCAAACGCGGCTCAGGCGTCTGGCTGCCCATTATCGCGTCCGCCCGTATCCCACTCATCTCGACGGAAACGCCATTTTTCGGATCGGCAAGAGAGAACGGCAAGGCCCCCGCGAGGATCTGAGCCGGCTTCTCGGCGTCGGGGGCGGACTGGCCTATCTGCTCGCCCGATGGAAGCTCGAGCGCCTCATGGCGCCGCTGGACCCGGAGCGGCCGTGGGCGCATCCCGAGGCCGGCCGGCTGGATGCGATGACCGTCGAGGCCTGGATCGCGCGGAACGTCCTTCATGCCTTGCCGCGGGCCGCGTTCCGGACCGTCTGCACCACGGTGCTCTGCGCCGAGCCGTCCGAGATCTCGCTTCTGTTCTTCCTCCATTACCTCAAGTCGGGCGGTGGGCTCGACGTGTTGATATCGTCCGATACCGGGGGCGCGCAAAATCTCCTGTTCCAGGGCGGAGTTCATCAGATCAGCCGGCTCATGGCCGATGAGGTTGGAGAGCGGTTGCGCCTTGAGGCGGCTGTCAGTGCCATCGAATGGCACGACGGCGGGGTGATTGTGCAGAGCGAGGCGGGCAGGTTCACTGCGCGCAAGGCCATCGTCGCGGTCCCTTCGACGCTCCTGCAACGCATCCGGTTCACGCCCGAACTGCCGCGACCGAAGATGGCGGTTCACGAGCGTCTGACGATGGGGTCGTCCATCAAGTTCTGGGTACTCTACGATGCGCCGTTCTGGCGCGATCGGGCGCTGAACGGCTTGGTGTTGCGTGACGACGTCCCGACCACCCCAATCATGGACGTAACGCCACCGGGCCAAGATCAGGGCTTGCTCGTCGGATTCTTCGATGGCGCGCACGCGATCCGCTATGCCGGCCATTCACGGGAAGATCGCCGCAATATCGTGGTCGAGATGCTAGCCGACCATTTCGGCCCCGACGCGTTGCAACCTCTGGACTACGTCGATCACGACTGGACCGGGGAGGAATGGTCGGGGGGCTGTTACGGGGCCTTCGCCCCACCAGGCGTATTGACACGCTACGGAGAACATCTGCGGCCTCCGATCGGCCCGTTGCACTGGGCCGGGACCGAGACGTCCGCGGAATGGACGGGATACATCGAAGGTGCGATCCGATCGGGCGAACGAGCAGCGCGGGAAAGCCTGCGGTGAGCATGCAGCTCGGTCGACCGTTCCCGCAGCGCTATTGCGGGAGGAACGACCGGCCGGAGACATGCGAAGGCAAGATGGATTAGACACGCTAACCGTAGATCCCCGCATGTCTCGATGCCCTGTAGCGCTTGACCCGGGACAGGGCGACGTGATTCGCGAAGGCCGATAGCTCCGCTTCGGTCAGGTGACGGCCGTACCATTGTGGTGGCGCGGGCTCGAAGCCGTGCCGTTCGGCCAGGTCCGCAAGGTGATCGGTATCCGCGAGCGACAGACGCGAGCCGATGCTGTAGTCGCGCTCCTCCCGCGCCAGCGCGAGCAGCATCGTCTCCCCAAGGCATCCCCAGCACAGATTGGCCGGCAGCGTCTGGAATGGTCCGAGATCGACCGCGAAGGGGGGCTGGATCAGGCCGCCGTCGAAGATCAGCACGCGGCTTCCGGGAACCTCGGCGGGGGCCACGTTGGGCGGTCGCGCGATGTCGCAGACGAGCGTGCCAGGACGCAGATCGAGCGGGTCGATCAGAGCCATCTCGGAGCTTGTGGCGACGAGGACGATATCGGCGTCCGCGACTGCCGCCTCGAGCGAGGTCTTCCAGTCGACCGGTGGCCGCGCGCCCCCGCTCCGGAAGGCCGTGTCGAAGCGTTCGGCCAAGCCCTTCCGCTCGCTCCGCGTGTCCAGCCCGATCTGACGGGCCATCCGCCGGACATGCTTTCGCAGCGTGCCGGAGCGTTCCTTCGGGATCTCGGGCGGCTCGAGAAGCGTCCCGAAGACCTCGTCGGCAACCCCGGTGAGAAGCCGGGGGGTGAACGGGTTCGCGGTATTGCCCACGAGGCTCAGCCGGCCGACCCGGCGGGCGAGCATGAGGCTCGCGAGGCGGCCGATGGCGCCGGATGCCCCCACGACGACGACATGCGCGTCCTCGAGCGGCAGCCCTGCTCGACCTGCGACCCTTTCGATGCCCTTCACGGCCGCGACCGTGGTCAGCGTATTGCCGCTGGTGATCGGCACTCCGCGTTTCGTGACCGTCTCGCCGCCACGCGTGACGATCGAAGTGAAGGCGCCGAGGCCGACCCGGGAGGCTCCGTCCTTGGCGGCGAGGTCCACCCCGTCGCCGATCATGCCCGCCGCGGCGCTGCGGCCGCCGCCGCGCATGTCCAGCGGCAGCATCGGGACGGACATGATCCAGCCGCTCGCCGTCGCGCCGGTCTTCGACATGACCTCCGGCATGCGCCTGGCGAAACCGGGTCCGAACTGCTTGACCCAGCTGCACCAGTTGGCGAGCTCGTCCTCGCTGAACTTGCGGAAGGACGGATCGGAGCGAAAGATGTCTTCCGGCTCGGTATAGTGAATAAGGAAAGCGAAGCGGCCATCTTGATCTGCCGTCGCAGGCACCGGGGTGGGTCGCTTCTCGACGGCGGGACGGTCGGGCAGAGGCTTGGCCACGAGGTGTCTGACAAGGCGATAATAGTCTCGCGAGGCCAACACTTCGCAGACCGCACCGATCGCGGAGACGGCGCGGTCGATCTCCGCCCGGCCGGAAACGAGCGTCGGCTGCAGGCGCATCACGTGGGTTTCGTTGAAGAGCGGCGCGGTCAGGACACCTTCGACGTTGAGAAGGTAGGAGCTGATCAACGGCGTGACGCCGCCGTTGAGGCTCGCGAACGCCATGACTGCGGAATCGGTACGTTCGTCGAAGCGTTGAAACTCGAGACCCAGCATGTAGCCGCGGCCGCGCACCTCGCGGATCACGTCAGGGTAGAGATGCCGCAACTCTTCGAGGCGCGTATGCAGGTAGGCGCCGTTCCGGGCCACGTCGCGGATCAGGGCGGCGTCGTCTTCCAGCAGGCGGTCGATCGTGGCCAGTGCCGCCCGGCAGGCCAGGTTGTTGTTGGCGAAGGTCGAGCTGTGGCGCCGTCCGAAGTCGTCGTCCCATGCCGAAGGGCGCACGATGCAGGCGCCGATCGGCATCATGCCGCCGCCAAGTGCCTTCGACAGAAGAAGCATGTCGGGCACCTCGGCGCCGTCGGAGCATGCGAAAAGCTTGCCGGTGCGTCCCATTCCGGTCTGGATCTCGTCGAGGATCGTCAGCACGCCGTGTTCCCGGCAGAGCGCGATGGCGTCGTCGACGTAGCCCTCGGGCGGACAGATCACGCCGCCCTCGCCCTGGATCGGTTCGAAGATGAAGGCCGCGATACCGTCCGCGGCTACCGCGAGCCGGTTGCGCAGGGCGTCCAAGTCGCCGAAGGGGACGTAGTCGAAGCCCGGCGCGGGCGCGGCGAAACCTTCCTGGTACATCGGCTTGCCGGTCGCCGAGAGCGCCCCCAGCGTCTTGCCATGAAACCCGT
>NZ_CANLTR010000079.1 GCF_947494055.1 uncultured Jannaschia sp.
CCGCAGAGGGCGTCGAGACGGTCGAGCAGCACAAGGCCCTGACGGAATTCGGGTGCTCGGAATTGCAGGGCTTCCTGTTGTCGAAGCCTCTCGAGGTCCGTACCCTGCAGGCGAAGACGACCATCTCGCCAACTCCAAGCAGGCTCCTGTCATCGTTCAAGCCGGCGCAACACTGCGCAATCGCCTGATCGAAGGCCTCGCCGCACAGAGGCTGTGTGAAAAGTCATGCTGGTGCGATCCGCCGGATCATGCCGGCCGACTCGACCCGGCACGCGACGAGAAAGCCTTCCGTATCGACGAGGATCTGGCGCTTGCGCCCGTTCACGCGTTTGTGGCCGTCGAAGCCGCGAACGCCCCCCTTTCGGTCGTCTTCACCAATAAAGCGTTTCGGCATTAACCCGAGGCGTATCCGGCAGCAGTGAAGTAGTTCCAGCACTCCTGCGGGTCGTAGAGATCACAGATCGCACCGATGGCGTCGAACATCTCTGTGAATGTCCGTGCGCCGATCTTTCGGAGATGAGCCTTGAGCTTGGCGAAGGCCTGTTCGATTGGGTTCAGGTCGGGCGAGTAGGGTGGCAGGTAGAGGAACCAGCATCCGTGGTCGCGGAGTGTGCGGGCGGCCTCGACGTTTCGGTGAGTGGCGAGGTTGTCGAGAACGACGACGGTGCCGGGCTCGATCTCGGGCACCAACACCTTGCGGACGTAGGCGGCGAAGGCCGGGCCGTCCATCGCGCCCTTGATCACCCAAGGCGCGATCAGCGCGTCCGCCGTCAGCCCCGCGATCAGCGTCTGCGTGCCCCAGCTGCCGAATGGGGCATCCATGGTCAGGCGCTCTCCGCGCGGGGCTCGTCCGCGAAGGCGCGTGAGGTTTGTCTTCACGGCGGTTTCGTCAAGAAACACCACCCGCTCGGGCCGGGCGGCGATGGCGGGGAGGCGGGGCCTCATCCAGTCGGCGCGCTGTTGCCTTACCCTTGCGCGGCGGCGTTCGGTGGCGACCAGCGACTTTTCTTGTACGTGAAGCCGAGCCGGGTCAGCAGCTTGGCAATGGACGAGTGGTGGACCTGGACCCCCTCCGCTTCGGTGAGCGCGTCGCGCAACTCGAAGAGCGTGATGTCGGGGTCTTGCGCGACCAGTTCGTCGATAAAGGCCCGGTACGGCGCCAACTTGCCCGACCCGGGCGGGCGACCCTGAACCGCCGGATCGGCATGTCCCTTCGTCCTGATCTGCCGCGCCCACCGGGCGCCGGTCGCGGGCGAGACCTTCAGTCGCGCCGCAGCGGCACGCCCACTCAGTCCCTCGTCAATATACTTCTGAAACCGTGTCCGAAGCGCTGACGGCAAAGGTGCTGACATGGTCCATCCTCCTCAAAAGGATGAATCACACCGCCTCCCTCATGGGAATCCCCACGATTCATGTTTCGGCCGAAAAGCTCTAGCGCATCCATGATCACCACCGTTGGATCGCTTCGACAGCCGGCCTTCACCCGAGCTGCGACACGAAAATTCCGGTGCAAACGGACCCAGACCCCGTCAAGCCGCCAGCGCCGGAAGTACCACCAGACCGTACCCCGGGGCGGAAAATCGGCAGGCAGCATCCGCCACTGGCAGCCCGTCCTCGATAGATAGAAAATTGCGTCGACCGCAGCGCGACGATCAGTCTGGCGGGGCCGTCCACCACGCCGCTCGGGTTGGAAATGCCGGGTGATCAGCGCCCACTGGGCATCGGTCAGATCCGTCGGGTAGCTACGTCGCGCCATACTGTTCCTCCGCTTCTCCGGATAGAACATGGCACCAACAGGCCGGCCGGCGACTTTCCAAACAGCCTCTCAGAGCGTTGCAACGACCGATTGAGACCGCCCAGCCTCGCCAAGCCTCTTTGCCCACAGCAACCGGATCGGCGACGGGGCGAACCTGACGGAAAACCATCCTGAGGAACCCAATCGTGTGGTACGAAAGATCACAGACGATTGCGAAATGGCCAGCGTTTCGGGATAGGCTAACAGGTAGAATCGGGACGGACCGTGGTCGATCGTTCTCCCGTCAGGTGCGATGCCGGATCGAACCGTCGGCGAGCAGAACGTGGTCCATCGGCACATCCCAAGGCATCGGAAAGATCGTCGGGATGGCGCAATCGGGCCAGCCTATACCGATGATTTGAGGCAGCGGCTCAAGCCGTGCCAGCGTCCGGTCGTAGTAGCCGCCGCCGTTTCCGAGCCGGAAGCAGCCTTCGTCGACGCCGACAAGAGGCGATATCACCACGTCCGGCCGCATCTCCGAGCCATCTCTCGGCACCGGGATGTGCCAGATGCCGCGCTCCATGGCGCAGCCGGGCGACCAGGCACGGAAGGCGAGCGGTGCGTCTTTCTCCACCACGACCGGCAGGAGGATCGTTGCACCGGCCGTGTGGGCACGGGCCATCCACCCGCGCAGATCGGGCTCGCCGCGGATCGGCCAGTAGGCGGCGATCCGAAGGCCCGGTCGAGGCGTCATCAGCTCATCGAGCGCGCGTACGAGCATGTCGTTCATCGCCGCGCGGTCGATCAACGAAATCCGCCTGCGCGCTTCCATGAGCCGTGCCCGCTCAGCCCTTCGGAACCGAGACACGTCCCGTGCCGTATTTAGATCGACGGGATGTCCGTCGACGAGGCGGTGTGCCAGGCAAGCCGGCGAGGCGTCGCTGTCATCTTCCATCATTGCCTCCCGATCGCAGCCGCGGTCCGATCCACGGGAAAGAGGATATCGTAGACCCAAGTGAAGCCGAACGTGTAGACGACGTAAAATGCAGCGAAGGCGATATCCGTCAGGAATGCCTCGAGAAGCGTGATGCCGAGCCACCAGGCGAAGAGCGGTAGCAGGAGCAGCAGCAATGTCGTCTCGAAGAGGATCGCATGGAGGACGCGGATCGGAAGCGTTTTTCGCAGACGTCCCGTGGCACGATGCAGCAGCTGGTCGAAGACGAGGTTGTAGACGTAATTCCACAGCGTCGCGGTCGTGGCGCCGATGATCACCACGGCGCTGACATCGCCGAGCGGATGATCGAACAGCCAGGCGAAGAGCGGCGCCGTGATCGCCAGCCCTCCGACCTCGAAGCCGACGGCCTGGCGAATGCGGTCGGATGTTGTGCGCATGAGTTGACCCCGGTCGTGTCCGGGCCGTCCCGATCGCTGTCCCGATTGTCGGGCAAGGTCGTCCTAGAGCCTCGACCTATGAACGGGCGACAGCGCTTCAAGGTTCGGGTCAGGCTCGATGCTGAATTCGTCTGCCTCCCTGACCCGCACCTCGCCCCGATCTTTTTCAAGGTGAGGTCGCGATCGGTTGCGGATTACGGGACCGCAGAGCAAGGCGCTCTGCGTCAAGGTTTGGCGGTAAGGGTATGGTTCTCATCAAAAATGCCGGTCCTCTTTAGCTTACGTGCAACTCATCGTGCGAAACTTGTGTCGCCAGCAGCACGGAAGTCAGCGCTTTCTCCCGCCCGCCGCGGATGTCAGTCCCAGATGGTCCACGAATGGCTGGAAATCCCGGTCGGTGAAAAGAAGCGGAATGGCGTCGCGGATGCAGCGCGTGGCGATCAACGTGTCGATCGTCTTGCGAACCATGATCCCTTTCGCGCGGAGACGGCGGAAGTTGCGAGTCGCTTCCAGGGCAACCGAGGATCCGGCGATCTCTACGAGGTCCAGAGCAGAAAAGAGAGTTCGAGCTTGCTCGAAGGCGTGATCCGGTCCGATCCCCTGCAGGACTTCGGTCAGGATCAGGTCACCGATCGCGACAGGCTCCACGCCTAGAAGCCCATCGAGAAGATCCGTCTCGGCGTTGGAGGTTCCGCGCAAATAATCGATCCACACGCTCGAATCGACGAGGATCATCCGTCGGTTCGCATCATCTCTAGATCGCCTGTCCAATCTACACGACCCCGGAGCTGCTTGAGATCCTTCTGATGCTGGAGGCGAAGCAGGGTCTTCAGACCGAGTTCGACGACTTCCCGCTTCGTCGCCGCACCCGTCACGGCCATCGCGGACGTCATGAGGTCGTCGTCTATGACAATGTTTGTGCGCATGTGTATTATTCCGTCAGGGTATACACATAAGGGTACCGGGTACTCCGCGCAATAGATCGCGTAAGCGTCTCGGCTCCAGCCTCATTGATCTTCAATGCCAGAGGACCCCTCTTGACGACTTCCTCACCGAGCCCAGATGAGGCGGCTCGTTTCGTCTGAACAGCTTCTGGGCAGCCGCCAAGAGGATCGCCGCTTTGGTTGCGCCGCGGCCGGGATCGGCGTCAGCTGTTTGAGATACGCTTGATCGGCCGTCTGCCCGCCATGCGACGAATGCGGTCTCGTGCCGTTGTAGAAGCGTGGATAGCGGTCAACCGACGCATGGGTCTCGGAGACACTGGCGTAGGCGCGCAGGTAGGCCTCCTCGGATTTCTCCGTCCGCCAGAGCCGCTCGACCACTGCCCCGCAGGGCATCGCTTCGCGATGTCCCGGGAGGGGGAAGACGTTGTCGCGCCACGCACTCTTGCCGTCTGTTACCGGCAGGCGATTGCAAGCAATCACCGAGAGGCATGCTGATGGCGATCCCGACGTCTTTCAGCACCTCGATGAAGTCAGCGCTACCGGTATTCATCGCCTGTTTCATCAGCCGGTATCGTGAACGGTCCAGCGGATGATCTGGTCGTTCGCTCATCATGCCGCAGTGGCCAGGGAGTACTCATGGCGCGCGCCGCCAGGCCCGGAGGCTCCGCATGATGATCGAGACCCTTCGGCGGCTGCGGATCACCGCGGTCGTGATTACCGGCCGTACGACAGGCATATCGACAGCGAGGAGCAGAAGACCGAGGGGCAACATCCAAAGCCCAAGAAACGGAAATACGGAGAACAAGCCGCCAAGGATCAGAAGGAGGGCGAGCGGCACGCGCGCCAGTATCCAACCGGTACGCAGCAGAATGCGGATCGGTTGCCGCAAAACGGGAATCTGGCGTTCCAGCACTGCAAACTGCCGTATCAGTCGCTGCTTCTGTCTTGATCCGGTCGTCACCTCAGCCTCCACAGCCCTCTCGTCTCTTCCTTTTGACCCTGAAGCCGCAGATGGTCAGAACGACTAGTCTCTACAAGCTGCCGGACCCGGAACGAGGCAGATATGGATTTCGGACACATCATCATCGAGCATGTGCAGAGGCGTGGGGATGTGGATGATGGGCACGACCGAGTCAGATGGCGCCAAGGCGCGCCCATGTGAAACGACCCCGTGAAACGGTTTGGCCGGGCAGCAAGATCCTTGCTGGTTTTGAGAATGCTCCGCTCGGCGGATCAAGGGGATCAGGCGGACCGGGGCAGATCGGAAACGGCCATCATGAAGGTGCGGACCTCGTCGCACGGGATCGGCCTGCTGATCAGGTAGCCCTGGATCTGGTCGCAACCCTCCCGCCGGGCGAAGGCCCTCTGCTCCGCGGTCTCCACCCCTTCGATCGTGACGCGCATCCGCAGCTTCCTGGCGAGAGCCGTCACCGCCTGGACGATGGCCACGCTGTCCGCGTCCGTCGGAATCCGGCGCACGAAGGACTGGTCGATCTTGATCTTGTCGAACGGGAACCGCCGCAGATGGCTTAGCGAGGAGAAGCCGGTGCCGAAATCGTCGAGCGAGACGCGGATGCCCAGTTTCCGAAGGCGGTGAAGATTGTCGTAGGTCCGCTCGTCGTCGCCGAGAAGCGCGGTCTCGGTCACCTCGAGCTCGAGGCGTTGCGCGGAGAACCCCGTCTCGGCGAGGACGCGGGAGACCTTCTGCAGCAGGTTCGCGTCGCCGAGCTGTATCGCACTCAGATTGACGGCGAGCGACGTCTCGGCCGGCCAGTGCACGGCCTCTGCGCAGGCGATCCGGAGCACCCGCTCGCCGATCTCCCCGATCAGTCCGGTCTCCTCGGCCAGCGGGATGAAGACGCCCGGCGAGACCATGCCCCGCTCCGGATGCCGCCAACGGGCCAGGGCCTCCGCCCCGACGAACGCGCCGGTCCGGGCATCCACCTGCGGCTGGTAATGGACCTCGATCTCGTCCTCCCGGAGCGCGGCGCGAAGATCCCGCTCCAGTTCGCCGCGCCGGGTCGCCGCTTCCTGCATGCCTGGCTCGAAGGCGCGGATCCGCCCGCCGCCGTCCGCCTTGGCGGCGAGAAGGGCGAGGTTGGCCTGGCGCGACAGCGCCTCTGCAGCCGTCCCGCGGTCCTCCGCGCGCAGGGTCGCGCGTGACCTGCCACGAAATTTTTCTTCGACCGCCGATTGGAGTCCGTCCCGACGTGAGGACGGACAATGAAGCGAACGAGATTCACGGTCGAACAGATCATCCGCTGCCCGGCAGGCGCATGCGCAGGATGCTGCCGAGAGGGGGCATCCTGAGCGAACACGAGGCGGGCGCAAAGTGCGCGGACCTGTGCCGCAAGCACGGCATGTCCGAAGGCACCTTCTACAACTGAAAGGCCGAGTTCGGCGGCATGACGGTGTCAGAGGCCAAGCGGCTGAAGGCGCTCGAGGATGAGAACGCGAAGCTGTAGGTCCAAGGGACCGTGGCCCCAGTGGGGCCGCGTAAGCCCGCAGGACGCTGGCCGGTAGCGCCCGCCGGGAAGCGCGAAGCCGTTGCGTATCTTCGGGCCGAGCATGGCCTGTCGCAACGGCGGGCCTGCCACATCGCCGGCGCGGATCGAACGATGATCCGCTATCGATCTCAGCGCGCGCCGGACACAGTGCTGGGCGGTCGGTTGCGGGACCTGGCCAACGAGCGCCGGCGGTTCGGTTACCGGCGCCTGTTCGTTCTGCTCCGTCGCGAGGGCGAGCCCTCGGGGATCAACCGCATCTACAGGCTCTACCGGGAGGAGGGGTTGACGGTGCGCAAGCGGAAGGCCCGACGCAAGGCGGTCGGGACGCGGGCCCCGATTCTGGTGGAGGCGCGGCCCAATGCACGCTGGTCACTGGACTTTGTCCACGACTAGTTCGCCAACGGCCAGCGCTTCCGGGTTCTCAACGTGGTCGACGACGTCACTCGGGAATGCCTCGCGGCAATCCCGGACACGTCGATCTCGGGCCGCCGTGTGGCGCATGGACTGACGGCCCTGATCGAGCGCCGGGGAAAGCCGGGGATAATTGTCAGCGACAACGGGACCGAACTGACCAGTAACGCGATCCTGCGGTGGTGTTCCGAACACCGGATCGAATGGCATTACATCGCGCCGGGCAAACCGATGCGAGACACGGCTTCGTGGAGAGTTTCAATGGCCGGATGCGCCCCTCTCGGCAGATTGCTTCACAATCGCCTGCCAGGCAGTGGACGAGCTGCTCAATGAGACAATGTTCCGCAACCTGGCACATGCCCGGATCGTGATCACCGCCTGGGCTGCCGACTACAACACAGAACGCCCGCACTCGGCCTTGGGTTGCCAGACCCCGACCAACTACGCGCAGGCCCTGACCACCGCAATCGCCCGCCCCGCTGCGCGAGATGAAAGCTCCGCGCGGCGAGCGATTGCTCAACCTGCGCCAACCGGCGTAAACAGTGCTCTGCCCCCTGAGAACTGGACCGTTTGAAACTGGAGTTTTCCGCTAAGTTTCCCTGGCTGGGAGAGGAGCGGA
>NZ_CANLTR010000080.1 GCF_947494055.1 uncultured Jannaschia sp.
TCAATGAACGAGCGACACCAGCTATGAAGAAGCAGGTGGACGCCAGTTCCTACACCACGCCCCGGGACACTACCAAGTCGCGCGCCAAGAGGCTTTGCCCCAGCAGCTTTACGCAGTGCATCTTCGTCTCGTCTCGTCTCGTCTCGTCTCGTCTCGTCTCGTTTCGTCTCGTCTCGACTTCGGCGGTGGTATCCGCTCCATTTTTGCCAGATGGCCCGGCCGAGGTATTGCGACGCGCGCACAGCCTCGTGCCCGGCGATGGCACCCGCAGTTGACGGCTTCCAGGGCTTCGCGTTCTTGCGGGGCGGCATGACGCCATGGGCACCTCGGTCGGCAACGGCGTCATGGCACTTGCGCGTGTCGTAGGCCCCGTCGGCGGTGAGCGAGCCGATCTCCACGTCGGCCGGGATCTGGCTCAGCAGTTCGAGCAGCATCGGCGCGTCACCAACGCGACCCCCGGTGATCTCGATGGCCTGGATCTCCAGCGTCTGTTCGTCGAAGCCGAGGTGGATCTTGCGCCACAGGCGTCGTTTCGCGCCACCGTGCTTGCGGGCGTGCCATTCGCCTTCGCCCTCTGCCTTGATGCCGGTGCTGTCCATTGCCCGGCAGGGCATTGCGTTGCAATGTCCCGAGAGGGATCAGCAGATCAAGCGGTCCGGCGAACCCTTGTAGGGAATGGACACGGCCAAGGTCTTCTGGCGCCGGCTCAGCGTGCTGAAATCCGGCACCACACAGTCGAGGCCGACCAGGCGCAGCGGGCTCTCCACAAACCCTGTCGTCTGCCGGAGGGCCATGCCGAAGAGCACCTTCACCGTCAGGCACGTCTGGATCGCGGCATCACTATACCGCGGCTGTCGGCCTCGCTTGCCGATCGGCGGCGGCACCCAAGCCATATCCGGATCGAGCCAGACCGTCAGGGAACCGCGCTGCTCGAGGGCTTCGTTGCAGGTCGGCCAGTTCCTGGTCTTGCAGCTCGACGGGATGGGTCTGCTCATGAGGACGAGATACCGCAATGGATTCGCGAGGAATCCTCCCGGTTTTGCACGACAAAGCCGCCGGGGTGGCAAATGTCGTCGGTCATTCTGGTGATCTGTTTCTGCCGCCTAGCTAGATTATCGAGCCCGGAGAGGAGACATTGACGCAAAGCACGCGGACAAAATCACAACAGCGCAGGCTACAGGGCAGCAGATTTCGATCAGCGTGGCCGGGACGATGCTGGGTAGACACGGGTCGATCGGCGACGCATCACTACGAAAAGGGCTTATACGGATCCGCGCGCATCTCCTGATCCTGACGATGTTCGCGAACAGGCTGCTGTTGCCGGACCATGACCACTCGGTTGACGGGCGATTACAGGCGTATCGCTTCGCTCAGGTTCCCTCTTTGATCTCGGCCTTGATCTGCGCCCAGGTCAGAAGCGTGAAGACCACCGTTCCGCCGATGACGTTGCCGGCCAGCACGGGCAGGAAGAACCGCGTCAGGGCGGGACCGATATCCAGTTCGTTCTGGACCATCAGATAGGCCATCTCTACCGATCCGGCGACGATGTGGGTGAAGTCGCCGAGCGCGATCAGCCACGTGAACAGAATGATGAGCGGCACCCGACTCGACTTGGCCGACGGCATCATCCACACCAGAGCGGCAATCAGGACGCCCGCAGGGATGCCGCGGTAGAAGGATTCCGCACCCGTCAAGCCGGTCGCATGGCGGCTGAGTTCCGCAACTGCCGCGGCGACGTCCTCTTCCATCACGGGTGCGAAGGCCATGAATGCGGCGATGCCGAAGGCCCCGACGACATTCGCGGCCAGAACCACGGCCCAGAGCCGCATGGTCCGCCAGAACGCCGGGCCGTTGTGGCGCAGCACGACCGGAACGACGGTCGTGATCGTATTTTCGGTGAACAGCTGCATCCGTCCGAGGATGACCAGCAAAAAGCCCATCGAGTAGCCGGCATTCTCGATGATGTATCGCCATTCGGTGTCTGGTAGCTTGGCACGCAGCAGGGCCTCGCCCCAGACCGAGAAACAGATCAGTACGCCGGCCGCCACACCCGACCACCACAACGCGCTGGCCGGCCGCCGCAGTTCCTCCTCGCCGTGCTGCCGGATCGCCTCGAAGACCAGGCGGGAACTCAGGGGGGACGCCTTGCGCACGGCTTCGCGTTCGTCGCGACGCGTCGTCAGTTCGGCGCTTTCCTCAGCGGACATTCGATCTCGATTTCTGACTGTCGGCCCGAACGCCGCAAGGGCAAGCAGATCCGTAACGTGCTACCGACGACTACGACGAAAATCGTTGCCGATCAGACTGACGAGTTGAAACCCCGCTTTGGTTTCCTTTGATACAGACTGTGCGACATGCGCAACGGGTCATAAGGGTCGGCAGGCTCCGACGAGGTAGCCCTGGGTTCGACGTCACTGCTTGCCGATGCCATCGGTTTCTCGGCCTTGGTCGGAGTCATCTTCCGATCGGCCGTGCGAGCCGCGACCGGAGGCTCCGTTCGGGAACGATGTTCTTCGACAGGACGCATGGAGTTGGGCTCTGTCGCAGCCACACTCGATGGCCGCAGGTCCGATGCGACGGGAATGTCGTACACCCGGGCGCGTCGCCGCCGTTTCACCGGCTGATCCCTCTGTTGAACGCCGATCTCTGCCTGCCGCCGTACGCCAAGCGTCAACCAGACGAGGCCGATTGTGATCAAGACCAACGGAACGGGGTTTGCCCGCGCCTTGCGAAGCGTGGCCATCGCCAGACTCCGACCGTCGCCGGCAAGGAAGGTCCGGGCATCACGGATGAAAGGCGCCGGGTCCAGGCGTCGTCGAGCGGCTTCGACCGATGTCCGGAACGCCTCGCGTGCGAGCGCGACCTCCTGCTCGGCCTCGTCCAGGGTCATCCGGTCGACATTGCGATCGGCCATTCCATCGTTCCTTGTCGAAGACGCGGAGCGAACAGCGTTCGCTCCGCCTTTTGGTCACGACGACTACATCTTCTGCTTGGTACGGTCGGTCGTCTCCGTGCGATCCGTGCGATCGTCGTCGATCTCGACCTCGGTATGGCGCACCGTATCGTGTACGGTCTCGGAGCGATCGGCCACATCCTTGTTGAGCGTGATCTCCTCGACGACGCGGGCCTCCTTGGACATGACGGCTTCCTCGGCGGTCTCCGTCGCCTCGATGGTCCGGTCGGTAAAGGCGTCCGCGCTGTCGTCCAACGGCCGGTCGACGGCGTTCCGCTCGACATGGATCGTTTCGTCGTGAAGCGTCACCGTCTCCTCGACCGGCGTCTCGACCACGTAGGAGCGGACGCGGACGCGGCCGTGATCGACCTCGCGCTTGCCGACCCTGAGCTTCTCTTCGACGACCTCGATCGTGCCGTCGACGACATCGCCCTTGGGCGTGAAGGCCGGCGCGGCCTCTGCCATGCCGGTCGCACGCGGCTCGCTGCCGGTCATTCCGGTCGATCCCGCCATGGCGCCGGGCTCCATGTAGCTGTCGGCAGTCCAGCCCTCGGCGCGCCAGCTTTCCTCGCGCTCGTCCATGTCGACCGTTCCCTCGTCATCGAGGATGTCGAGGATGCGGTCCCGGTTCGAGGCGGTCGTGGTCAGCGACACCAGGTAGCCGCCACGATTGAGCCCTTCGGCGTAGGTGGCACGATCCTCGTCGGGCATGAAGAAGTCGCCGAGCGCCTCGAAGAAGCCCTTGTCCTCATGCGCCGCCGGCGCGTCGGCGGCGTCGTTGCCTTCGACCATGCGAATGTCGTCGCGCGCCACACCTTCGGCGACGATCCGATCGATCGCGGCATCCGCGTCTGCCCGGCTGTCGAAGAAGGCGGTCACGTACTGGCTGCGGCCGGTCGTCGGTGCGGTATCTGTCTCGTAAGCGTAGTCGGACATGATGTCCTCCATGTGCCGGCGCGTCATCCTTCCGGATCGACGCGCGCGACGGTTGCCGTCTGCCGGCGAAGGCTGACGGGAATGTCGACAGTTTCGGTCGTCTCGTACTGCGTGATGTGCAGTTCTTCCGTCAGGACGATGCGGGTTTCCGTCACCAGGACTTCCTCGAAGACTGGAACGATGGTGACGCCGCCTTCCGTGCGCGGACCGGGGGGCGCTTCCCCGGGCTCCAACATCCGCTCGACTGGTACGCGGGTCACTTCGAACCGGGTTCCGTGAAGTTCGTGACTACGAACCTCGTCGAAGGTCTCGGTGGCGGTCGTCACGCGCACCCGACCCGTGATCGTCTCGCGGACGCCGATCGACGCACGTTCCTCGACGAGTTTGATCGTCTGAGGGTCGGTTTGCTCCGTCAGGTCAGCTTTGGAAGGCATCCGCACTACCCCCGATCGGGGTTACAAGCACGTCGTTGAACGTCGCGGACCACGGATCGAGCTTTCGCGGCCATTCCATTGTCGCAGCAATGTCGACGTGGATCCACGCATCGGTGTGAAAGGTGAGGGACATCGGTTTCCTTGAACCTGCTCCAAGCTCATGGACAGAGCACTGGTTAACACGCCGGGGTGGAAATGGTTGCCTTGGCCCGAACGATACGGCCCGTAAGCCGTTTGGCTGCCTTCGACAGGGGATGGCAGGTCTGGAGGACAGCGTCCTCGGCCTCGATCTGGGATGCCTGTAGGCCAACGAGGCGGCGCTTAAGATGTACGGCCTTCAGAGCCTCGCGATGCTTGAAACCAGGATAGCTCGTGGGCGACGGGGCGGTGCCGTATTAATAAAGCGCGAGAACAAGTTGGCTTGCGTTAGCGTCACCGTGTAACGTGCCGTCAGATAGCATTTTATTCCTTGGCTTTGGCTGTCGGGCTAACATCGCTATCGTGCCGTCACGCCTCCGCCATCTCCATCGCCACTGCTTGAGAGGGTATGCTTTGGGTGACCACCCGAGCGGCCTGAAACGACCGTTCGCCCGGGACGAATGCTTGCCGCGGTGTTTGCGAAGTATCGCTCCGAGAGCGACCTGAAGGGTCCGATTTCCGCCTCCGATTACGCGCGTTTCGAAACGCACCGGGATCCTGCCGTGCGGGTATGGCATGCGCGTCTTGAAGGCGCGTCGATGGAAGCAACCGCCGCGACTTCGTTTTGCAATCTGCTTGATGGCTGAGGTTCCCCTTTCCCTGTATGAACTCGTTTGACGGCTTCCGTGACGGGTATGCCGAGTGCGGTGAATGCGTTCAGCACGGCGACGCGGACATGAAACTCTGAGACCTGACAGTCGAAGTTACGAACTGCGAGACGTTGGCCCAGGAGCTTGACGCAGTGCATCTTTGTTTCAGCACGGCTTCGGCGGTGAGATGCACTCCATCGTCGCCGATGGTTCGTTCGAAGCGCCGTGATGCGCGGAGAGCTTCGTTTCGTGTGATTGCACCGGCGGTGTCGGGCTTCTAGGGCTTGGCATTCTTGCGAGGCGAGATGATCGCGGCAGCGCCGCAGGCGGCGATGGCTTCATGGGATTTGCGGGTGTTGAAAGTGCCGTCAGTGATGACGCCGCCGATCTCCTGATCGGGCGGGATCTGGTCGAGTAGTTCGGGCAGCATTGGCGCGTCGTCGATGTTGCTGGTGAAGGGGCCGGCCTCCTGGCAGGATGACGCACATCGCAGCCTGGGCCATTTTGTCCCGGAGGTTTGCGGGATGCCGATGGACTGTCAGGTCATCTTCCTTCCATCACTCGCAGGTCGGGGGCTGTCAGCTCCGCGCTGCCAGCCGACCCTGTATCCGTTCAGGCGGCCGTCATTGTCGGCGTGGCCTCGCAAGTCCGCCCGTAATGGAGCCGCGCCCGGACGATCCGCGCCATCTTCGCCGCCAGCGCCACCACGGCCACGTCGGCATGCATCCGAGCGAGCAACCCGCGCAGCCATGCGCCCGTGGCATTGTCGACCCGTCGCAGCACCGGCCTCGTAGCCCGCGCGCCCTGGATCGGCATCTTGCGCAGGTACTTCGAGCCGCGCTTCGTGATCCCCGGCAGCTTCGGCCTGCCGCCCGTGGTTGCCTGCCTGGGCACCAGTCCGAGCCAGGCCGCCGGGTCGCGTCCGCGACCGAAGCTCGCCGCGTCACCAACGGCGGCCACGAGAGCGGTGGCGTCGAGCACCCCGATGCCGGGCACGACCGTCAGCCGACGGGCACGGGGATCGGCCTCGGCCATCGCGGCGAACGCGGCGTCGAAGGCCGCAATCCACTGGTCGCGTTCGTTCCACCGGGCACGCATGTCAGCCAACAGAAAAGGCCATACGCCGCCTCAGCGCCATCGGGCAGCTCGGCCAGCCGCGCCCGCAGGCGCGCACGTCCTTGCGCCACGACATGGCCGCGCTCGAGAAGCAAGCCCCCGATCCGGTCGGTCCGCGAGGTCCGGTCGCCGACTACCCGGTCACGCACCCTGTGCAGCGTCTGCACGTCGGGATGGTCCCCGGACTTCAGCGTCATGAAGCGCATCGTCGGCCGAGCCGCCGCCTCGGCGATGGCCTCCGCATCACGGTCGTCGTTCTTTCGGGCCTTCACGTAGGGTCGCACATGCTCCGGCGACATCAATCGCACCTCGTGACCCATCCCCGCCAGCGCGCGGCCCATGTGATGCGCGCCGCAGCACGCCTCCATGGCGACCATACAGGCCGGCAAGCCCGCAGCGAAGGTCAGCACCCGGTCCCGCCGCATCCGCCGTCGCAGCACAACGGTCCCAGCCGCGTCTAGCTCCACCACGCTGCAACCCGCTTTGCCCAAGTCCACCCCGATGATCACGATAACCATAGTCCGATCCTCCTCGTCATGACACCGGCAGCTTACACAGCCGCCGACGGGAGGGGCCGGCCATCCACAAAGGGGGGCGTGGTCGCATGATCCACTGCCCGACAGGGTATTGCACGGCAATGTCTTGAGAGGGGACGCGCCAAGGGCGGGCCAAGCACGAAGCTACACGCCGTCACCGACGCGCTCGGACGACCGATCCGGTTCTTCATGAGCGCAAGTCAGCGATTGCATCGGCGCACGGGCACTGCTCGGTGGACTGCCAGAAGGCAAATGGCTGCTCGGCGATCGCGGCTATGATGCCGACTGGTTCCGAGACGCCTCACAGGACATCGGGATACGCGCCTGTGACCGATGAATGCTGCGAGTTCTTCTTCGAAAAGCGCCTCGATCGTCGCCCGGATGTTCTGCCGCAGCCGATCCTCGATCGGGTCATAGCCGGCATCACCGCACAGTAGCGCCGGCATCGTCGTATCTGTAATCTTCGTCATGGCGTGATCTCCCTGGCGGTTGCCGCCGCCGGTCAGGTGGTTTGACTCACCCGGAGATTACGCCGCCCTCGATTTTCCACCACCCTCCGCGACACGACCTTCCAAACTCCATGGGTGGTTGGGCTTGATCAGGCGGGGCTCGATTTCATGTGCCTCGCAGATCATGTCGAACCGCATCTGCCGGGAATACGCAGTGTTGCGGTTCCGGGGCTGCTCGGCGAACTGGATGCCGTTGTCAGTCAGGATCGTGTGGATGCGATATGGGATCGCCTTGAGAAGATGTTCGAGGAACTCCCACGCGGTCTTGCGATCAGCCTTGTCCACGAGTTGCGTGACCGCAAACTTGCTGGTCCGGTCGATG
>NZ_CANLTR010000081.1 GCF_947494055.1 uncultured Jannaschia sp.
TTTCGATCCGTCATCAGACACTCCTATCCGGGTCTCCTCGACCCTATCAGGGCGTCCACCGGACCGGGGGAAGATCACCTTGTGGAACGATTTCGCCGAACTCGGTTAGGTGGCCACGGAAGGCATCAATGGTCTGGGTACGCTGCCGGATCAGCAGCTCGCGCATGCGGAACACCGCGGTGGCGCCCAGCTTCTCTTCGTTCCTCACCGGCACGAACCGCATGTTCGAACGCTGGTTCATCACCTTCCATCGATCCACCGGATCGATGGATCGCTTCGCGACCGGCTCGAACCCTCGCGAGACGCGCCTCGACGTCGTTCGTCGGCTACCGCGGCTGCACGGCAGCCACGGTCCGCCTCACCGTCGTTCTTCTGTCAGCGCACGAACGGCTTCACATAGGCCGGCGGGATCAATCGGACCTGGCGGCCAAGCTTCCCGATCTATCGCCCCAGTGGTGGGCTGCTCCGCACGCTACCGTCGCAACCTTGGAGGACGGAAGGCGGGCCGGCACCTCGAGCACTTCGCCACGCCGTAGCTTGCGTCGCAGCACCGCCCGCCCGGACGCGTCCGCCCCATGCAGTTGGAAAACATTTGTCGCCAGATCGAGTCCGACCGTGGTAACCTTCGATATGAGCGCTCCCTCACGCGGATCATCGCTGACCCACCTTGGCATGCCAGATGCCGTCAGGGGGGCGGTCACATCACCAAAGCCTGTTCCAGATGCAACTCATCGATCCGGCGCATGAGCGTGAGGTCGGTGTTCGAGGCCAAACGCGGCAGGTCGTACAGGCTGCCCCGGCTGATCCCGAGCGCCTTCGTCCGGCGGGTGATGCTCAGTCCATGATCACGGTCGATCATCGTCTTGCGCTCGGCACCAGACCTGCCTTGCCGAGCGCGCCGGAGATCGGAGTAGGGACCGTGGCCCCGGTGGGCGATCGTAAGCCCTACGGAGCATCCTTCTCAAACGTCAGCTCGCCAATCTTCGCGTGCAACGTCTTCACGTCCACCGCTTAGGCCGCCTCGGCCGCGGCGACGGAAACGCCAGAGGCGCCTTCCAGCAGCTACGCGCGCCACTGCGTGATCTAGGTCGGATGCACGTCGAACTGCTCCGCCAGTTCGGCCAGGGTCTTCTCACCCCTGATGGCGGCCAGCGCCACCTTCGCCTCGAATGCCGGGCTGTGGTTCCGGCGCGGTCGTCTGGTCATGGTTCCTCCTCGCGCTCGGCGATCGTGCCGATGTCGCGCGGACAATCCACTCAGCGCCTCTGTTCCGATTACCCGAGCCGCCGCAGGTCCGCTTGCGCGAGTTCCGCCTTACCCACCGGTGCGACGGACAAGGTGTGCTTCGAGCTGGACGAGTGCGTCGTAGATCAGCACCGCGAACAGCCCCACGATCAGTCCGCCCTGGACCACATATGCCGTGTTGCTGGTCAGAAGGCCGGCGATGATCACTTCACCAAGAGTACGCGCCGCCACGGTGGATCCGATCGTCGCGGTGCCCAGCGAGATCACGACCGACAGACGGATACCTGTCAGCATCACGGGCAGGGCAAGTGGCACTTCCACCTGCACCAACCGCTGCCAGCGATTGAGCCCTATTCCGCGTGCCGCTTCCATCGTGGTCGGCGGGAGAGTCGAAAACCCGGTGACCGCGTTCTCGAAGATCGGCAGCAGGCCGTAGAGGAAAAGCGCCACCAGCGTCGGCCCGGCACCAAATCCGAGCGCGGGCACGGCGAGGGCCAGCACGGCGACCGGCGGGAAGGTCTGGCCCAGGTTGGTGATCGTTCGCGACAGCGGGCGGAAGGCCTCGCCCGCCTGGCGGGTCACCAGGATCGCCAGCGTGACCGCGACCAGCGTCGCCGCCGTCGTGGCCGCCGCGACGAGGCCCAGATGGCTCAGCGATAGCGACAGAAGCGAACTGCGGGCGTAGATGACCGGCGCGCCCTCGGGCGCCAGCGGCGCGAAGACGGGGGTAAACCACGCGGGCTTCAGCACAAGCGCCAGCAGAAGCAGGACCAGCGCCGGACGCAGGATGGCGCCGATCCTCATGCGCGGAGTTCTGCGCGTGCGCGGATGGCATCGAGTGTCACACGCCCGACCACGGCGCCGTCACGTTCCACCGGAACCGCCGTCCGTCCCGTCCATAGGCAGGAAGAGAGCGCATCGCGCAGGCTGGCATCGACTGGAAGCGCCTTGCCCGTCGCGGGGCCGTCCTCGACGACCTCCGACAGGGGGATCAGCGACAGCAGCCGCAGAGGCCGTTCCACGTCGCCTACCATATCCGCCACGAACGTCGTCGCCGGACGCGCGATGATCTCCGCAGGGGTGCCGTGCTGGACGAGCCGGCCGCTGTCCATCACCGCCACCCGGTCGCCCAGGCGAATTGCCTCTTCCATGTCGTGGGTCACCAGCATGATGGTCGAGCCGAGCGCCTTCTGGATCCGGCGCAGATCATCCTGCGCCCGGGCCCGGATGATCGGATCCAGCGCGCCGAAGGGTTCGTCCATCAAGAGCAG
The DNA here is from genome assembly GCF_947494055.1 of uncultured Jannaschia sp. Lineage (GTDB taxonomy): Bacteria > Pseudomonadota > Alphaproteobacteria > Rhodobacterales > Rhodobacteraceae > Jannaschia. The sequence goes on from NZ_CANLTR010000081.1 coordinate 2,517, forward strand.
GTCGGGGCGCGAGGCCAGCGCCCGCGCCACGCCCACGCGCTGTTGCTGCCCACCCGACAGCTCGGCCGGAAGCCGGTCGCGAAACTGTGCGGGGTCCATCGAGAACAGGGCGAGCAGTTCATCGACGCGGGTGCGGATCCGGTCCTTGGGCCAGTTCAGCAGCTTCGGCACCGCGCCGATGTTGCGCGCGACCGTGTGATGCGGGAACAGCCCGTGGCCTTGGATTGCGTAGCCGATCCGCCGCCGCAGGAGATGCGGCTTCGTCGCGCGGGTCGACATGCCGTTGATCCGCACCTCGCCCGAGCTGGGCTCCTCGAGCCGGTTGATCATGCGCAACAGCGTGGTCTTGCCGGATCCCGACGTGCCGACAATGACGGTGATCGTGCCGGTTTCGGCCGTCATCGTGACGGCGTCCACGACGTTGACCCCGTCGTAGGTCTTGGTGATCCGGTCGATCTCGATCATCTGGCCCTCCCGGATCCCGGCCGTGCCAGCTCGACGAGGATGTCCATCACGACGGCCGAAGCGACCGCCAGCGCCACGGTCGGCAGCGCCCCCAGCAGGATCAGGTCGGTTGCGGTCTGGTTCAGCCCCTGGAACACGAAGGTGCCGAAGCCGCCGCCGCCGATCAGCCCGGCGATGACCGCCAGACCGACGTTCTGAACCAGCACGACACGCAGGCCGGTGAGGATGACCGGCAGACCCAGCGGCAGCTCCACCCTCAGGAGGCGCTGGCGCGGCGTCATGCCCATGCCACGCGCGGCTTCGAGCGCCGCGGGCGGGGCCGAGGCGAGGCCGGTGACGGTGTTCCCTACGACGGGCAGCAGCGAATAGAGTACCAGCGCCAGAAAGGCGGGGGCGAAGCCGATCCCGGCAATGCCGATGGCCTGCGCGCCGGGGACGCGGTCCCCGACCCAACCGAGTATCGGGATCATGAGGCCGAACATCGCCAGCGACGGAATGGTCTGAAGAAAGCTGAGAACCGGTAATATCGTGCCGCGGAGACGGAATTGGCGGTGGCATAGGATGCCCAGTGGAAATCCGATTGCTGCCGCCGTCGCGAGCGAGCCAAAGGCGAGCGCCAGATGTCTCAGGACTGCATCGGCAAACGCAGCCTTGCGGCTGGCATATTCCTGCAGGATCGATAGCTGTGACAGGACTCCCGACCACAAGATCAGCGCCAGCGCGCCCGTCACTGCCGCCAGCAGCGCCCCCCGCGCCAGCGGCCCTGGCGCCATCCGGGCCAGCGAATCCGCCATCAGCAGCATCAGGATGACCAGCAGGCACCAGAATCCGATGGCGGGCGAGACCCGGGCGTAGTCGCCGGCCCCCTCCAGCAATTGCGGCGCGCCCTGCATCAGCAGCCACAGAAGACCGCCCAGTCCGAGAACCGACCCGGCAAGGCGCAGGCGTGGCCATTCCGACGGCAGGCCGAGCAGCAGGCCCGCCCCTATGACCGCCACTCCGGGCAGGGTGACCGCCGGCGCGGTCACAGCCCAGGCCATGACACCCTCTCCGGCGACGATGCGGTTGGCGGCAAGCGTCATGAACGGAGCCGAGAGCGCCGCCAGCCCGAGGGTCGCGAAGAGAAGACCGGGCGGTGACACGCCGCCTCCGGCAATCATTACCGTTGCTCGGCGGGGCTCAGTCGAGCACTCCGGCCTCGGTGAGATAGTCACGCGCCACGGCCTCGGCAGGCTCGCCACCGACCTGGATTCGACCGTTCAGCTGCTGCAGCGTCGTCATGTCCAGATTGCCAAAAATCGGGTTCAGCACCTCCGGGATCGAGGGGTATTCCTCCAGCACCGCGGCTCGGACGATCGGCGTCGGCTCGTAGACCGGCTGCACGCCCTCGTCGTCCACCATCACCACGAGGCCGGTCGCGCCCACGCCGCCATCGGTGCCGTAAACCATGGCCGCGTTCACGCCCGAGGTGCCGCGTGCCGCCGCCTGGATCGTCGCAGCGGTGTCGCCGCCCGACAGGATGACTGTCTGATCCTGCGACAGCTCGAACCCGTAGGTCTCCTGCATGGCAGGCAGGACGGCAGGCGAGGACACGAACTCGGTCGATGCCGCCAGCTTGACCTCCCCCCCGCCGGACACCCACGCCCCGAAATCGGACATCGTGGTCAGGCCGTTCTCCTCGGCCACCGGGCCGGTCACGGCGATGGCCCAGGTATTGTTGGCCGGCGCGCTGTCGAGCCAGGTGATGTCATTCGTATCGGCATCCAGTTCGGCGGCACGGTCATGCGCCGCCTCGGCATCGTTCCAGACATCGCTGTCGGCTTCGTTGAAGAAGAAGGCCGCGTTGCCGGTGTATTCCGGATAGATGTCAATCTGTTCCGCCAAAAGCGCCTCGCGGACGACCTGAGTGGCGCCAAGCTGCAACTGGCGCTCCACCGGCAGACCGGCATCCTCGAGCGCGAGCGCGATCATGTTTCCCAAGAGCCCACCTTCGGTGTCGATCTTGGACGAGACGACGATGTCGGCATGCGCGGTTGCGGTGAAAGCACCGAACAGGCCAGCAACAAGGATCAGGGAAGATTTCATAGAAGGTCGGCTCCTCGCAGGAATGCTTTCGACGCCGCGCAGCGCGGGTTCAAACGGTAATATAGACCAGCCGCCAAGCCTGTCGCCCCCAAAGGCTGAAGAGCGACATCGCTCCCTTCGCGCAGAGCAGAGCATGAAGGCGGCCTGCCCATGATTGCGCAGTGCCTGGACTTTCCGGGTATTGAGAGCGCTTCACGCACTGACCGAGGGTCATGGCATCGCCGGGGTGATACAAGCGGGTCCGGGAAAGCACAGCGGAGGTAAGCCCTGGTCGAGAAGGGACTGTTGCGATGCTGATCGGTTGGCGAGGATGCTGCTTTTCAGAGGCCGAGATAGGAGGAGCATGCCATGCACCGCGATCCGTTCAAGGGACATCGGTTCCGGCATGAGGTCATCCTGCTTGCCGTGCGCTGGTACTACCGGTTTCCGCTTTCCGACCAGGATTTCGCCGATCCTCCGGTCGGGCGCAGGATCAGGGTGGATCGGGCCACGGTCTTCCGGTGAGTCCGGAAGTTGGGTCCCGAGATTGCCAGGCGCGCGTATGCCCACCGCAGCTGGCGCGGCCTGAACTGGCATGTGCCCTTGCGGGACATTGCTACGCAATGCCCTGCCGGGCGACAGACGAGACCTATGTCTGTGCCGCCGGGCAGTGGCGATATCTCCGGCGAGCGGTAGACCAGAACGGCCGGTTCATCGATCTCCGACTACCGTACAGGCGGGATGCAAAAGCCGCCAAGACTTCTCCGAAGCAGGCCAACAAGGTGGTCCGGCTCTATCGACCGATCTCCATCTGCACCCCCTCTTGTCTTATCTCTGTCAGGCCTCCTGCTGCATGATCGAGGCCGATCCTTCGGCTGCGCAGTCGATGGATCGGCGGGGGATGGATTGCACCCCTCTTGGTCGCAAGGGACCGTTCCCTAGAAGGGTCGCCCCCGCCTTTTCTTCTGACCTGAACGGACACCAGGGCGCGAGGCCCGCATGACAAGACGAGGTGGAGGATCATGACCGTGCAAGACACGATCGGCGTGGACGCCTCGAAGGATCATCTGGAAGCCTGCCATGCAAGCGAGCTCGATCATCACCGCTTCGTCAACGACAAGACGGGCCTTGCAGCCCTGTAGCTTACCCCCCTGAAGTAGGGTTAAGCGTTACATAAGGGGGACTTCTTTCTGATCGAGAGGTAGGGTTGTCGTCCTGGGATCTCCATCGCCTTCTCGGCGACGACCTCGGCGGGGGTTCTCCATGAGAAACGCGCGAAAGTTGGTGATGCCCTGAGGGGCGGCATATCGTGGCGGTGTTCAGACGCCGTCAATTCTCAGTCGAGAAAGGTCACCTACCCGAACGCGAGGTGATGACCGGAATTGGACCGGTGCCGGTGAAGGTGCCGCGTGTCCGCGATCGGAAACCTGGCGCGGACAGGATCACCTTCACGCCCAGCATCCTGCCGCGATATCTGCGCAAGGTGAAATCGGTCGAGGAGCCGTTGCCCTGGCTCTACCTCAAGGGGGTGTCTACCGGCGACTTCAGCGAGGCGCTGGCTGCCCTGCTGGGGCCGAACGCCCAGGGCCTGTCCGCCAAGACCATCGCACGGCTGAAGGCAGATTGGTGGAAGGACTATGAGGCTTGGCAGAAGCGCGACCCCGGCGCGCGGCGGTTTCTCTACATCCGGGCCGATGGCGTTTACTTCAAGCCGCGCATGGCCGAGGAAAAACAATGTATTCCGGTGGTCGTGGGTGCTGATGAACACGGCCGCAAGGAGCTTCTGGCGATGACCCCTCTCGTGACATTGCCTACGGCAATACACTGCCGGGCAAGGGACGGCTTCCGCGAAAGCACCCAGAGCCCCCTCTCGGCATCTTTTCCCATGGAAAAGAGCCTGCCGGTCCACGGGACGCGAGGTGCTGCTCGATCTCA
>NZ_CANLTR010000082.1 GCF_947494055.1 uncultured Jannaschia sp.
CCCCCCCCCCCTTAGATCAATGATTTTCCTTAAGAAAAATTTTGTCCTTTCTAATGATCTATAGGCGGGGAAAAAATCCACGCCCGATCGGACGGCAGCGCCCCTTGGGAGGCTGGCGGACGGCCGGGCGGGGGTGGAGTTTTTCCTCGACACGGACGGCGCAGTCGGCCGTCCCTCCGTCCTCGCCAAGATCGCAGCCGTTGCAGGGCATCGTCGTGCTTTCCACGAGCGGAATACCAACCGGATGGGGTGGGTCAGGCAGGGAGGGGAAGGTCGGAGCAGTCCTGACCCGCTGCATGCCTCCACGAGCCTTCGACGGAAGAAGCAAGGACAAAGTAGGGGAGGGTGACTGGGAGCTGTTCCTCTTCGTCGGTTTCAGCCCTCTAAAAGCAGGTTCGTAAGGCGGGTTATGAAATCTCGAGCCGTTTTTCTGGCGCAGATAGATTGTTCAATTATACAACTTCATGTATAACCGCGGACGATGTTTGATCCGAAACCTGTCCGGTTCTGTGGAAGCGCGCTCAGCGACCTGCGAGCCTTCCCGGCAGCGGCTCGGCGCGAGGCAGGGCATCAGATCGACCAGGTCCAGCGAGGCCGGAACCCGGACGACTGGAAGCCGATGAAGACCGTGGGCCCGGGCGTGCGCGAGATCCGGGTCCGGGATGAGACCGGCGCCTTTCGGGTGCTCTACGTCGCGACGTTCGAGGAGGCGGTCTACGTGCTGCATTGCTTCCCCAAGAAGACCCGGAAGACGAGCAAGGCCGATCTGGAGACCGGAGTCCGCCGGTTGCGGGCATTGACCAGGGAGCGGAACGGATGACCGAACACGACCAGCAGACGGACGGCCCCGGCCAGAGCTTCGAGAGCGTCTGGGACGCGATCGAGGACACGCCGGCCGAGGCCGCGAACATGCGGATGCGCTCCGAGTTGATGATCGCGCTGAAGGCGCGGATCGAGGCGCGGGGGTGGACGCAGGCGGAAGCTGCCCGAGTAATGGGCGTGACACAGCCGCGCGTCTCCGACCTCGTGCGGGGCAAGATCGCCTTGTTCGGCCTGGATGCCCTCGTGGGCATGGCGTCGGCGGCGGGCCTGCATCTGGAGGTTCGTGTCAGCGAGGCTGCCTGAAGACCTATTCGGCTCGAAAGGAAGGCTGGTTTTCTTGTGTCGGGATGACCAGAAACCCCGCGGCGGCAGCCCATTCCGTGTTTCGCCCCGGCGGAAGCTGACGGGCCTTGGGCCCTCGTGACGGATCAGCTACCTTCTTTCTACGCCAGTCTGACCCACTGCGCCATATTGGAGACCTAACCTCCGAACGTTCCCAGCCTGAAGATCGGAAGAGACGTGCAGAGTCCTTCCCATAACTCATACAACGGCTCGCTGTTCTCTCCCAACGCATGAAATTCGTTCTTGGGAAGCAAAAAGACGATCCCCGGTAACTCGTCACGAGGCATCGGAAGAAAATCCGAAGACGTAGCATCGGCAGGGCTCACCAATGCGAACTCCCGACGCAATCTGACCAATCCAAGAACATATCGATCGTCTACGATGGTGGTATTCCAAACGCGTGTCGCTACGAACAGAGTATCGCTCGCGTCGCCTTTGATGACGTCGTGAACCTTCAACTGCAGGATCCAGGTATTTTCCTTTTGGGAGCTCGAAGACGAAGGCTCTGTTTCGATCAGTAGCGATTGGGTAACGTCGACAACCGTCGCATCGACGATTGCTGAAGCATTCGAGGCCCAGAAGTCTTGGTCAGGCTGATGGAACATCGCGCATGCTTTTGCGCCTTCAGGAACGGCCAGAAGCAGACTGAAGATGATTAAAGCAGGTATATTCTTTCTTAGAACCTCGCTGATCACTTAATTCCCCCTCAACTTATTACGTTGTTTTCAAGAGCGACCTTATTTCCGCCTTCAGACGGTCGCTAAAAACCAAGGGCGCAGATATTCGGTCGATGACTTCTGGCTGAGTCAGGTCGTTCGTCCCTGTCAGGGAGATGATCGCATGACAGATCGTGACCTTGCTTTCATCCGACATGCTGTCGATCGAAAGCATCTCCCTGCATTTCTCTTCGCCGACCAGCTTCTCCAGCTTCCTTGTAAGCTCATCGGAAAGCAGTTCGAAAAACGGATGTGACACCCAGAACATTCTCTCGTCCGGGGCGAACTTTGTCGCCGCAAGGAGATTGAGGGCGTTCACCAGATCGTCGCGCAAGTAATCTTCGACCGATATTTTCATCATTTTACCCAGCAAAAGCCCGACTCTTGCTGGCTGTCCGGTTTTTCGATCACGCCGCACGAAGTCGATCGCGCACATCCATCTGCGTACGGATTACCCATGGTCTCTCTTCTCTAGAAATTTGCTTTCCTCAATCGTACCAGAAGGCGCATCCGGTGCGTCCGTTCTCATCGCTGCCTTCCTGACCGCCGAACCAGGGCTGGCCGCAGTAGTAGCGCACCATCTGCTCGACCGAGAGGAGCGACTCCGCGGTCTCGGCGACGTCGGCCGCCAAGAGCCCCAGAAAGGCTCCTGTGGCGAGCATAGCGACAATCCAGACCCAGAACCCCCCGAAGGACCGCCAGATCGCTCTACGGGCTTCTCCGGCGCTCTCAGCGAAGTGCAGGCGCTCGGCCTGCAGCTGCCTCCGGATTTCCCGCATAACGTTCTCTGAGGCCTCCCTGGCGGCTTGGGCGGCGTTCAGGGCCATCCGGTCCCGGTCGGCCTTGAGGGTCGCCTGGAGCGCCTCCGGGGCGCCCTGCACGGCCCGCTCCATCTTGCCCAGGGCCTGGGTCAGGGTGCGGTTCAATTCCGCCGCTTCCTGCTTGGTGAGACTGAAGCGGTTCAGATGCTCGACGCTGCGCCGCACGGTGGTCATCTGATCGAGGAGCTCGACAAAGGGATTGTCGCTCCCCTTCACGAGCGGCCCCCTTCGGGCTTCGCCCGGGCGGCCGCGTCGTCCAGCTCCTCGAGGAGGCCGGCCAGTTCCTTCTGATCAACCTCACGGGTGACGAGGCGGCGCAGGAGAGCGGCGAGGGCCCGGGCCTTGTCGGGCTCGCGCAGCGCGTTGGAGATCACCACGGAGCCGACGATGATCTTGCGGCGGGTTTCGGAGGCCTTCTGACGGGACTTGAGGCGGGCGAGCTTGGCTTGGGTCTGGGCGATCTGCTGGTCGATGGAACGGGACATCGCTGCTTTCTTCAGGGGAAGGCGAGGGGTGGGCACAGGGTTGCGAGATCGTCGGTTCGGGCGGCGATTCCGGCGTGGGTTGCCCTAGCGTCATCTTCGCAGGATCTTTGTGCTTCTGCCACGCTGATCGACTCGCAGATCGAGACGGAAACGGCCCCAACCAAGGCAACAAAAATGGCAAGCACGGTCATGTATGTAATTTTCATGCGGTCAATCCGGTGCACTCTGAAATGTTGACGTTTTGCCCGGTGTCTGGGTACGGTACAAGTCACGAAGTGCCCACTTATACAAACGCTGCGCGTTTGTGTGGGCGGGGGAGACTGCGTTTCCCCTCGACCCCCAAGCCAGAGCGCGGCACCGAATGGCGATCTACCATCTGAGGGCATCCGTCATCTCCCGCAGCCAGGGGCGGTCGGCCACGGCGTCGGCGGCCTACCGGGCAGCGGAGCGGATCGCCGACCTGCGCACCGGGCTCGTCTTCGACTACGCGGCGCGCGGCGGCGTCGATCACGCGGAGATCCTCGCTCCGTCCCATGCGCCGGATTGGGTCCAGGACCGATCCGAGCTGTGGAACCGCGTCGAGGCCGCCGAGACCCGCAAGAACAGCCAGGTCGCCCGCGAGGTCCGCGTCGCCTTGCCGGCCGAGCTGTCCCACGACCAACGGGTCGAGCTGGTGCGGGACTTCGCGCAGGCGCAGTTCGTGGACCGGGGCATGGTGGCCGACATCGCGCTTCACGCCCCGGGACGCGCGGGCGACGAGCGCAACCACCATGCCCACATCCTGCTGACCACCCGGGAGGTGGACGCCGAGGGGTTCACCGCCAAGAACCGGGACTGGAACAAGGTCGAGGTGCTGGAAGGCTGGCGAGAAGCCTGGGCGCGGGACACCAACAGGGCGCTGGAGCGCGCGGACATCGCCGAGCGGGTGGATCACCGGACGCTGGTGGCGCAGCGCGACGAGGCGCGGGAGCTGGCCGGCGCCGCCCGCGATCGCGGGGACGAGGGCGAGGAACTGGTGCAGACGGTTCGCGCGGTGTCGCTTGACCGGCCACCTTTACCGCAGCTGTCCCCCGGGGCTTGGCAAATGAAGGAACGCGGGATCGAGGTCGGGCGGGTCGGAGCGTGGCACGAGGCCAAGGCAAGGGCGGCGGAGGTGATGACATTGGCCCGGGACCTGGCCGGACAGGTCCGGGACTGGCTCGAGGTCCGGCTGGACAGGGTGGCGGCGCGGTTCCCCGAGAGGGACCGCCTGGCCGCGGCGGGCCCGGCCTATGAGGAGGGCCAGGCCCTCGGTCGCACCGGGCCGGAGAGGACGGAAGGCCGGGACGGCGATCGCGACGACCTCGCCACGCGGCTGAACACGGCTTGGGAGGCGTGGCAGCGGGGGGACGCGGATCGCGGGCGGGACCAGAACGACGACATGCCGGACCTGGCGCGGCGGCTGGAGCGGGCCGTGTCCCGGATGGACCCGGCCGAGCTGGCGCGGGCGGCAGCCGCGCTGCGGGACAGCCGCGAGGCCGACGAACGGGCCGTGGCGCGGGAGGCCGCCGAGGTCCGCGAAGCGGAGCGGCTGCGCGAGCGGGAAAGGAAACGCGAACTGGAGCGGGAGCGGGTGAGAGAACGGAGCCGAGGGCTGAGCTGGGATCGGTAGGGACGGTCCGCTTCGAGTTCTTAGCGGACGAACCAGATTAGATCGGATGAAGACCCCAGTAGACCTCCGTCATTCTTGAGCAGAGGAATTTTTCAAGCTCCCCGAACTGATCGTCATGCTCTTGGGTGCAGAGGAACGAACAGCAGCTGTCCCAGTGGGAGCCGACCAAGATCGAGCCGTCTTCAGTCGAAATCACGCCATGGGGCGGTATGCTATCTTCAGCAAGCATATCATCGATGGCTTTGTAGTTAGTCTGCTCTCCGAACTCATTAAAGACAAGCACGTGAGAACGACCCAAATCTTTAAGGCGAAGTAAGAATATTTGTTCGTTGTGCGGAGCAAAACTTCCTTTATCTGGTGGGATGAGTTTTTTCCCTTCGATCATGTTTATGAGTTGATCTTTGAGACATTGGCTCGGCTGCGTTAGGCCGTAGACGTGAGATCTTAAGGCGATATCGATATCGCTAAGCGTCTCAAAGCTTCCTTCGTCCAGAATTTCCGCCCATGTCACCGGTTTGCAGTCAGCAAGAATTTCATTCCGTGTCGGGTAAGTCTCGGGACAGAAACGCTCGAAAGAGAGCTTTTGAGGCTTCAGAAATGGAGACAATACCACCCAAACACTTGAAAAATGCTTGTAATAGGCATCAAGTATTCTGCCGCTATTGGGCGTCTGTATAAACATCGGGATTACGTATCGTCTTCAATGGCAAAGGATCTACGGACTATGGTCATGTGATCCGAAAGTGAAAATTACCTACCTTCTTTGCCACCAGCGGCGCTTCTTAGACGTTTCCGGTGACGGTAGCATCCGGCGCAGATCCTCGATCCGCTCGGCGCGTTCTTTTGCCAGCAGTTCGGCAGCATCGGCCCGAGTCTCGGCCTTCACTGCACGCAACTCGACCTCTACAAGCTGCGCGCGCAAAGCCTCTAATTCAGTCGGACCGGAGGTGTTCTGTGTGGCCAAGATTGTCGCTGATTGTCCGGTAAAGAACTTCTCGGATGCATCCGACGTATCTGTACGAGAGCGGTAAACCCTGGCCAATTCTGATGGGTCAATTGACCACTTACCTTGGCCATCTTGTGTGCCACTTAACTTACCGGATTTCAAAGCTTTGGTCAGGGTCGGCCGAGAAACCTGATAATACTTTACCGCCTCTCTGATGGATAAGTTTGCCATGTTGAACACCCTTATTATGGCTCAACATCGTCGCGTAAAGTCTTGGCCGGCAAGTCTGCTTCCATGCCAGGAAAGGTTGGCTCGGAAGGAGGCGGTAGACCAGGACCGGTCGGAAGCTGCCGCTCGCCCCTCCCGATGGACGGGATTTGGCGGAGCGGTTCTTGGCGGTCCAGTTCGGCTACATCAGGCTGCTCGTCGTCGCTGATTACAACGGCTGCACTGAATAAGCTGTAACGGATACCATCGCGTCGTCCGAGCCAAGCCACGCGATCATTGATCACATAGGCGTTTGTCGTGCCCCGGTCGCCAATCTGGCGGACCTCAATCCAGAGATCGTCCCTCAGCTTCTTTACCGCGCGCTGCACTGTAGGACGGCTCGCTCCCATAAGGCGAATTAGGTTCTTCTGGGAGATCACCACCGCGTTGTTCTCGCCAATTCGAGCAACGAGGAGGTGCATCAGCTGGGCTGCTTTTGGCGCCTCCGCAATTAGCTTTGCCCATGCCTCATGCGCTGCTCTCTCAGTCTGGAGCCAACGTCCCGAAGGGGTCTTATCGGGAATCTTCTGAGGCATCGTCATATGAGGCTACCCGGCATCATCAGCGTTCGAAAACTGCACGTCAGCGTGTTATAATTGTACGTATCATCCGTTCAGTAAAAGAAAGTCAACGTTCTATTTTTGAACACAGATGATGCTAGGTAGCCTCATAGCTGGTGAGGCCCCCTAGCCTCATAGCTGGTGAGGCCCCCCCCCCCCTTAGATCAATGATTTTCCTTAAGAAAAATTTTGTCCTTTCTAATGATCTATAGGCGGGGAAAAAAT
>NZ_CANLTR010000083.1 GCF_947494055.1 uncultured Jannaschia sp.
GATGGAAGGACGGCCGGCTGTGCCGTCCGTTTCTACATGAGTGTCGGGTGTCGAGTGTCGCGTGTCGCTTCGCTCCATCGACACCCGACACTGACACTAGAGGCCTTCACGACAACCTCCCGGAGGGCTTACGACAACCTGCGAGAGGGTTTGCGACAACCTGCGAGAGGGTTTGCGACAACCTGCGAGAGGGTTTGCGACAACCTCTCGGAGGGGTCAGACAACTGATTGACGACAACTCAAGGTTCTGTTTGTTGTTGTTATATGAGGACGCTTACCTTGGCATCGAACGCCATCGCCCTTCGGGCTGACCGCCCATTGACCCCTGCCATGACGGCGACAGTCTGGGAGATCGCGTCTGCTATTGATGCCGCCCGTATCCCAGAGAATTCTGACAACGCGGTATGGATCACGGTTCCAGCCATGCAACTCCGTGGCGAGGGTGGACGTACCGATAACGTATGGCTGCGTGAGTGCCTTCGCCGACTAACCGGCGTACAGATTTCAGGGGCTTACCGAGGCGATCCCTGGGGGGCGGTAGTGCTGGCCGAATGGCGCATTGAGCAAGGCGGCAGCGTGGTGCGCTTGCTAATCCCGCCTGCGGGCGTCCATGCCCTGCGAGCTCCTGCAACTTTCTCGAAGATCGAAGCTACCGCAGCGCATCGCCTGACGGGACACGGGCGGCAGCTCTATGCGATCTTGGCAGACAAAAAGCGCCTTGGACGGCCTTTCTGGACCTTCGAACTGGAAGAGTTGCGCGCGCTCATGGGGGTGGACGACCGAAAATCCTATGAGCGGTTCAACACGTTCCGGCAGAAGGTTCTCGACCCCGCCGTTGAGGCGATCAACGACTACGGCACCGTAGTCGTCGGTATGTCGTTTATTAAGACGGGTCGATCCGTCTCGGCCGTACGCTTCGATTGGCAATGGAAGGATCCCCGTGAAGCCGGGGACACAGCCTTGGAGAATGATCGCCATAGCTTCGCGCGCAAGCGTAAACAGGACGACGATGATGCTCCGCCTCTAATCGAGGACGAAGACCAAGCTGAACCCGCACTGACGTGGTGGGGCCAGCTTCACCAAGCGGAACGGGACGATTGGGCCGAACGCGTCGGACGGACCTTCGAAGCTGGGGGCATGATCGTCCCCCGCCGCGACGCTGACCTAGCGCGCGCATCCTACGCTGCTGTTAACGCAGAGGCAGCTCAGGCCGGTCAGGGCTAGACCAGCGTTACAGACGGAGCGCCTGATGTCGAAAGCTTGTTCAGCTATTGCTGCGTAATATCGCCCATTACTCATTACTCATTACTCAAGCAGGCAGAAGGCAAAGCGCCATGCTTTATCACGGATCGCCTTGATGCGGAAAAGCTCTGATCGAAGGAAGGTTATCTTCGAACTGAACAACCCTAGTTGTTCGTGGAGTGAGCAGGTTGGGCTCGGGAAAGCCCCGATCTTGTCGCAGGCCAAAACCGCCGAGACTTCACCATCTGGCGCGAACTCAACGGCGATTTGCCGTTCTTCGGTAACATGGTCGGCTTGATCCTTAACCCGGACCTCCTCAAAACCAGCCAGCATTCGGTCCGTCGTTTCAAATAGCGAAACGGTCAGCGGCTGTTTGACTGGCGCTGCAGCGAGGGCGGCCAGCGAATAGGCAGGCTTAGAGTACGCGAGCCCATCAACAAGCAGTGTGAAGTAGCTTTTACGATTGCGGAAATTCTGGGGCTCTTCGGCCGGCGACCCCGTCGCGATGTCAACCGCGAAGAGTTCCGTCTTGTCCACTTCACCCGAGGCACCGGGAATGAACGTTAACTCGTACTCGGGCCGATAGGTCATGGTCCGGGTCTCGGGCACGGCCCCGGCGATGGGGGGCGCGTCGTAAACTAGGATTTCGCTCGTGATTGGATTTTTGCCCCGGTAACTCTCGCAATCGCTTACCTCTTGCGAGAGTGCGTAGCCAGTGGCCATCGCCGAGATAGCGGCAAGAGCGGCGGTGATCCTAGTCGCCTCGACCAGGGCGCATTTGGCTCTTTCACAGCCCCCAGCCATACCCACGATCCCTATTTCTCTCTCTTTCCCTATCACGCTCGCGTTCCCGCGCTAACTCCCGCGTTCTTTCAGCAACGCGTTCACCTGCTCGATCAAGCGTCTCGTTAGTCGCACTTGCCCATCCAATACTTCGGTCAAGTTCCCCAAGGTTTCTTCCAGCGCGGTCTGCCTCTTTCTGAGCATTCCGATCTGCCCCGAGAAATGATCGGACGCCTTCGACAGCCGTTCGGCCGTATCGGCCGAGAGTGTCCCCGATCTCTCGCACGCGGTCGCCAAGCTCTCGAACTCGCGCAAGAGCGCGCGCTCGAAGGTCGTCAGGTTCTCCATCGCGCTCTACTCCTCCGGCAGTTCGATGCAGGGCAGGCCGTTGCAGACCTGCGCCCGGGAGCCTTCGGGACCGACGACGTACTCCCGCCCGGTCGAGCCGATCTGCAAGGTCACGCCACTCGTCTGGTCCAGCAGGTCGTCCAGCGCTCGACGCGCTTCGTACCTCTCTCGCAGCGCGGTCCTCAGATCGGACCGCGCCCAGGTCGTGGCCATCCACAGCAAGGCGAAGACTGCCAGGGCGATCACGGCCGAGCTCAAGGCGGTCCAGAGCGGCCAGAGCTTCTGCCGGGTCTCGATGGCGTCCATCCGGCGTCGCATGTCGTGCAGCCTGAGGTTCATATTCCTCTCCGTGTCGTCGAGCACGGCCTTCGACGATTTGTTCAAGCTCGTGGCGAGCTGCTTCAGCTCGGCCGTGGTCAACGCCTCGATCTCTCTCCGCTCCCCGGCCAGCCTCTCTTGCAACTGCGCGGTCAAGCTCGCTCGCGCGGGTCCAGTCACGCTCAAAAATACGCCCCTTCAGTCTGAACCGCGCCTCCGTCTCCGGATCGGCGGCTGTGATGTAATCCTTGCCTTGGCGCGGCACGGTGAAGCCCACCCCCTCGAGGGTGCGCACGATCCCGTCGCGGTCCTCGATCTCCCCCGCGGCGATGCGCTGTTCGAGGAAGGCCGTGACCGCCTCCCGGGTCTGCGCCCGCTCCTCGCGCTGGAGGCCCCTCTGGAGCGTGCGGGCGCGCTCGGGGTCGTCCGGCCGCGCCCAACCCTGCTCGTGGTTCCAGGCGTCCCTGAGCGGCGCGTAGGTGCGCTCCCAGCCGGGCGGTGCGATGTTCAGCGCCTTGCCGGTCGTCAGCTCCATGCGCGGCGTCAGGAAGTGCAGCTCGACGCGGCCGCCATCCGTGTGGCTGTGGCGCACCCAGGTGATGTCGTATTGCTCCGGGTCCATCCCGGCGAAGGCCACGCGCTCGAAGTCGTCTATCACCGCCCGCTGGTGGTCCGCGCTTGGCGCGTCCTCGCGGGCGAAGCTGATGACCCCGGTAGTGTAGGTCCACTTGCGGTCGATGCTGTCGATCAGTTCTCGGGTGCGCTCGATGTCGCCGCGCACGACCTCCGGCGCAGCCTCCTCGCGGCCCGGGCGGCGCCGGTCGACCAAGTAGGCGGCAATCGCGCCGCCCCCGCCGCGGCCGCCCATGAACTTGATCAGCACGGCGCGTCCGATCCGTGCTCGCTAGGTATGGAATGAAGGTCGGTCAGAACTCTCGAAAGGAGGGCCGCGACGATCACCGCCCGCGACCTGGGTTCGATGTGGTCCAGCTTCTCGGTAATCCTTGTGAGTTCTGTCTCTGGAAAGATGCGGCCCGCGAAGATGCCGGCATCGCCCTCGTCCAGATCCTCCATCAGCTTTGTGCCGCTCCGGATGGCGAAGAGATCCCGGATCAGGTCATGGTCGCCTCGGATGCGATCTAGCCAAACGCGATATTCCTCGCGCGACAGTCGAGCGGGCGTTCGCGCATGCCCCATGACGCTCTCGAAAACCGCTTCGTTGGCGGAGGCTTCTGACTGTCTGGACATTTCAAACGACACTTTGAGGTTTGTCGGCATGCGTCTCATGCGCCCGCCGCAGCGCCGTCAGCTCCCGATCCAGCTCGATCAGCCGCGCGACCACCGCAACCGTGTCGGCCGCCCGCTTCTCACGGTTGGCCCAGCGAGCGAGCTGGTTGAGGTTATTTCCGATCCGCGCCAGCTCGCGTAGGAGATCGGGATCGACGCTGCGTGGCTGGTGACGCCGCCGAATGGCTCGCACGCCGTCGAGGCCGTGGCGTACTAGTTCGGATAGCGAGACACCCCGCGCCTCGGCTGTTGCATGCCAGCGGCTACGCTGTTCCTCCGTCACTCGGATCTTGATCCACATCCGATCCTGTCCCGTCCCTCTCGTCTTGGCCCGGTCCCCCTGGACTGCCGCCCCCAGAAGGCTGGGCGGTTCAGGGGGACCGACCGCCCATCCGGGCGGTTCTCTTGGGGTCGCCTCCGGCGGCCCGGAGGGGTTCGAAGGGGAGGCAAAGCCACCCCTCGACAGCACTCCTGTGACCGCGCGTAGCGTGGCCACAGGAGTATGCTGGCTTACAGCGTTTCAACAAGACCCGTTGTCTCTTTGATATTGCCTAATATCAGGCTGAATGACTCTGTAACCGGTGGATTGATCTTCCTGGGGGTTTCCGGCATCGTTGAGGAAACGGGTTGGAAGTCCACTCTGAACGGTTTCCAAAATGAGGAAACCCCCTATGAAACTCACCCTCAGCCAAGCCGCTCGGGACGTTAAGAAGTCCAAGGGGACGTTATCAAAAGCCCTGCATTCCGGTGCTCTTTCTGGTACCAAGACCGATGACGGTTCGTGGCAAATCGATCACTCGGAGCTAATGCGGTGGGTTTCCGCAGCCCGTCCCCGTGAACGGCCAGAGGACCGCTCTGAACGCCTTAGCAACCCCCCGGAAACCCCTGATAACGCGCCCGGTTGGAAGGCTCGGATAGCGTTGATGCAGGAGCGCTTGAACGATGCCACCGGCACCATCGCAGATCTTCGCAATCGCCTGGACGCCTCCGAAGCCGAGCGTCGCGCACTGAACCAGCAGCTCTTGGCAGCACCCCGTTTCGACAGGATGCCATCTCAGGAGCCTCCAGGAGCCCCGGAGAAGCCTCAGGAGCGGCAGCGCGGGGTGTTGGGGTGGCTCCGGCGCGCAAGGCACTAGACCCCCCTCACAGGAGTTCGCTGCCTCAGGCAGCTTCAGCCCCCTCCGGCTACGACGACTGGACTACGAGTAGGTCGCAGCTAGCGTAGCGGCAGTACGTACCCCGGCGCACTCCAGTTCGAGTCTTTTCGAATTGTCAGAGGCGCTTAAGTGAATAATTCTAGTTTGCGGTCTTTATTCGCTCCAACCGGACGTGATCGAGGCTTTCGGGCAATTCTTGTCCATCGTTGCTAAAGATCTCGAGGTACAACAACTGCCCATTCTCGGAGATCAGGTCGAACCGCACCACATCGTCGGATTCTTTGATGATACCGGCAACCGCGTTGCCGTACCGACGCGGTCGCTGTCGCGTTACAATGGGCTGATGCTCCGCAAAACCGACGAAAACGCCCATGCCCGTACGGCTACGCCGTTTGACATGCAGTTCATCGAGAATGTCGAGGTATGCGAACTCCTCCGTCTCAAGGATAAACTTGAGAACTTGCCGTTCGAACGTGCTCAAACCTGTCAATCAACATCCAATGTCGGTTAGATAGTGGGGCTAGTCGGTCAGTTCATCCTCATCAGACAGATCGAGGTCGCCGATAGGGGGTAGCTTGCCTCCGCACCAAGGGCAGAAGCCGATCTCGATCACGCTGCTGCCGCCATCATGGATGATGAGGCCGTAGCCGCCACGAACTTGTTTGATGAGAGCATCCGGGCAGTCCGAGCGATCGGCATGCTGGTCGCAGGTGCGATCTAGATCGGCAGCCATTTGACTACAGCAGTAGTCGGTCATGATCCTACTTTCAGCCTCACCGGTGGTTGGCCACGTCCGCTTCCAGGAGCATCCGGACGTAGCGGGTATAGGGGATACCGCTGGCCTTGGCCTTGGCCTTCACGGCGTCGAGCAGCGAGGACGGAAGGCGCATGTTGAGCGAGGCGGCCTTCGGCTCGATTTCGAACTGCATCGGCTTGAAGCCCGACAGGTCGTACTGGGTCAAGTCCGCCGTCTCCACGAAGGCTTCCGCTTCGGCGTCGCTCCGCAGCGAGGGCATCGGCTTAGTCTCGGGCTTCATAATGCGCGATCTCCTTCTGGTGCATGTACCGGGCGCTGATGGGGCGGAGCCTGGTCTGGCCGTTCACGTCGCGGAGCATGAACACCACGAACACATGGCGTCCGGCGACGGTCTGTCCGATGCCGCGCATGCGCGGCTCCTCAGGGTAGGAATCCTCCATTACGGTCGGAGACCCCATCAGGACCTCCTCGATCTCTTCCTGGGATACGCCGTGCTTGCCGCATTTCGGCCAGTTGCCCTTGTCCCAATCGAACCCCGCAATCTTCATTCGTGACGTACCTACTTTTGTCTACACAAATGTAGTGCAAGGGGTCTGCCTACAACAACGGCTAGTTCAGTGACCAGACGCAAGTGAATTGCTTCACCTTCCCCTCCCTGCCTGACCCACCCCATCCGGTTAGCGTTCCGCTTGTGAGAAGTACGACGATGCCCTGCAACGGCTGCGATCTTGGCGAAGATGGAAGGACGGCCGGCTGTGCCGTCCGTTTCTACATGAGTGTCGGGTGTCGAGTGTCGCGTGTCGCTTCGCTCCA
>NZ_CANLTR010000084.1 GCF_947494055.1 uncultured Jannaschia sp.
CCGCCTCCCAAGTTGGATTGTTGCGATCCCACCTTGGCACAGTGTGCCGTCGGGGGGCGGTTACACCATCAACGCCCCGCTTAAGCCAAAAGCATCACGATTGCTCCAGCCGCATTATTGTCGGAACGCGGTAAAACGGGACATGACGGCCGTTCTGAGCGGACGCCCTGGGGCCCGCAAAGCGCGGGCCCAAGTTTTATGTGTTCAGCCGCGGCGGCGCAGGCGGAGAACGCCGAAGCCACCCATACCGGCAAGGAGCAGAAGCCCAGCTGCCGGGAGCGGAACGGGCGCGACCACCGGGTCCAGCCCTAGAATGTCCGCATAGAGACGCTGCCCGACGATCCGGTGCGCGGAGTCCGACGGGTGCGCGCTGAAGTAGTAGAAGTAGGTTTCCGGGCTGTCGCAGACTGTCGCGCCCGGACCGAACCCCGACAGGCAGGCATCCGTGACGTTCGTAAAACCATAGGTATCAGGGTCATTGATGATGTCGTCGAAGTACATACCCCAATTGCTCAGCGTGATGCTAACGTCGCCGTAGAAGGCATCGAGTTCCGGCACGAGCTCCCGATAAGCCGGATTCAGGTTATCTGAGGTTGCAGTGAACGCCGGAACCTCCCGGGGAAGGATCGCGATCTGGATATACCTCGCACCCAGCTCGACGAGCTCGGCAACCTGCTCCCGGTAGGATGCGGTGACGTTCTCCGCCGGCTCGCCGCGATCGTTGAGGCCACCGGAGAGGAAAAACAGCGTGGAGGCCGGATCGAACGAGGCAACTCCGCTCGTCACAAGACTCACGTAGTTCGCGACCTGGTTGGTGAGGCTGGTGGGGCTCGTGGGGGTATTCTCGATACCGACCCGCGCGCCGCTCTCGGCAAAGTTGATCGAGCTGCGGCCCGGCATGGGTTCGTCCGGAAGGACGGCCGGATTGTCAAAGAACTCTGCGAGATAGCTTGCAGCTGTCCCGCCATCCGTCAGCGGGAACCCGGCACCGGTGTCCGAAAAGCTATCCCCGAAGATCTGGATCGCGTCGAACGTGACAGCCTGCGCCGTTCCGGCTGCGCCGAAGACAGCGACGACCGCCGCCGCGGCGGTCATCTTATATGGTCTGTGATATGTCATGGATTATCCTCCCTAGTTGACAATGGCTTGGTAGATCAGCGCGCGGAGCTTGGCCTGATCGTCGAGACCGCCGGTTTCGCCGAACTGCGTGAAGTAGGTCACGACCATCTCGGCTTCCGGATCGACCCAGTAGGTCGAATGGTAGGCCCCGCCCCAGCGGAACTCGCCGTCATGGCCGGGGATCCCGAGCGCGCCCTGATCGGTCGCGACCTGGAATCCATAGCCGAAGCCCGCCCCGGGCCGGAACGCGATGTCGCCGGTATGGTCGGTCGTCATCAGTGTGGTCGACATGGGCGAGAGGATGCGGTCGCCGTCCATCGTGACGCCTCCGTTGCGGATCATCTCGAGGAACACTGAGTAGTCATGTGCCGTCGACAGCAGGCCCGCCCCGCCCGAGAAGGTGACGTTCGGCCCGTGCCCCACGACGTAATCGCCCTGGTCGCCCATGGCGCCGGCCTCGGCGGCGGGGGTCAGCGTGCCGTCCTCCGCGCGGTCGTAGACCGTCGCCAGCCGATCCGCCTTGTCCTCCGGCAGGAAGAAGTATGTGTCGTCCATGCCCAATGGCTCGAAGAACCGGTCACGCAGGAACGCGTCCAGCGGTTGCCCGGATATCTCCTCGATCAGCGCGCCGAGGACGTCGATATTGTTGCCGTAGGCCCATTTCGTTCCCGGCTGGGCCAGCATCGGCAACGACGCCATCCGCCGCACGATGTCCCGGATCGGCTCGTCATCGCTGGCAAAATACCAGCCAGGAATGCCCGCGGCGTCCCAGGCCGCATCCGTCACGCCATTCTGCCAGCTTCCATATGGAACGCCGGATGTGTGCGTCAGCAAATCGCGGATCGTGATTGGCCGTTCCGCCGGCACCACGTCGAAGCCACCCGTGTCGTTCGGCACCCCGACGATGGTGGACATCCATTCCGGAAGATATTTGCCGACCGGATCCTCCACCAGCAGGAGACCTTCCTCCTGAAGGAGCATCGCGCCGGCCGAGATGATCGCCTTGGTTTGCGAGGCGATGCGGAAGATCGTGTCCTCCTCCATCGGGGAGCCGGAAGCGAGGTCGCGGGCGCCGAAGCTTTCGAAATACGGGACCTTCCCGTCGCGCGCGATCAGCAGCACGATCCCGGCCACGTCGCCGTCGTCGACATAGCCCTGCATCGCATCGGTGAGCCGCTGCAGCCGCTCGGCCGACATCCCGACCGCCTCGGGCGCCACCCTGCGCCACTCGTCCGCCGCGGCGCCGGTGGCAAGAAGCGCGGCGATGGCCGCGACGCTCGCGGCGCCCATGATCATTTTCGGAACATGCATGATGCGGCGTCCTCCCCGGCGTCCCGGTCCCGCGCGGGCGTCATCCTCCCGATGACGCACGGCGCCCAAACGCGCCGGCTTCTCGCGCCGACGTGATCGAGGTGACCTTGGCCGGGATAGTCGCCGGCGGCGGGGAGGCCGTCTGTCAAAATCTGTTAACCATTATCAGAAACGTCGACACTTGCCGCCGGACGCGCGCCGTCTCCGGGTGGGCATTCGCGGGCGTCGGAGTCGTTCGGGTCCGTCGGCGCGGCGGTCAAGCGTCCCGATGCGACCGGGCGCGAGCCGGCGTCGTGCCGGTGAACCGCTTGAACACGGAGGTGAAGTGGCTCTGATCGTTGAAGCCGGACTCGAGCGCCACGTCCACGATCGAGCGCTCCCCGTCGCGCAGCAGCTCGCGTGCCAGGAAGACCCGCTGGCGCAAAATGAAGCGATGCGGCGTCTCGCCGGTCATCTCGCGGAACTTCTGGCAGTAATACGAGACGCTCACGCCGGCTTCCTCGGCGAGGTCGATCAGCGGCAGGCGGTCGCCGCACCGGCTGCGGATCAGGTCGACCGATCGCGCGATCCTCCGGTCCGGACCGGTCCGGGCCGCCCTCGCGACGGGATATGCCCGGGCGGACGGGCGGTGGCCGGCGTGAAGGACGAGGGCGCAGACGAGATGGTCCAGGAACTCGGGATCCATCGGTCCATCCGTCCGGAAGGCGTGGCCGATCGTGGATAGGATGCGGTAGACGACGTCCTGCGCGCCCTCCGCCTCCCCCTCCCGCCGGAAGCCACGGCTCGTCATCGGGCCCGACGCTATGTCCCGATCGAGGATCCGGCTCGCGTCCGAGGCCGTCACGAAGAGGTGCCGGCCGATCATCCGGCCCCGCCAGCCGCCGACGAGCCCGGTCCCCGGCGTGGCAATCGCTGAGCTCGGGATGACCCTGCGCGACGGCGCCCTGCGGCCCGCCTCGACATGGACCGCGGGCGTCACGAGTTCCGCGAAGTGCAGACCGGTCGTCTCGACATCCCAGGTGCCGCCGTTGCCGTAATGCACCTCCTGAAACAGTCCGGAGCCGGCAGCCTGCGACAGCACGATCCGGGGGACATCGGAATACCGATCCCAGTGTCGCTCAGGCGCGATACCCCCCATCCCGCTCCTCCCGGCGCCAATCCTATTCCTTGCCAGATCAATTGTATAGTCGGCGGGGCACTTCCGGGCCGGTGGAGACGGCCGTTGCAAGCGCTACCGCTCGCCCGCTCCGCGTCGGAAGCGGCGCTGCGGCGCGGAGGTGGCGAGGAGCCACGGGCGAAAACCCGCCGCAGGGCATGATGTGGAATGGATAGCGGCGCCTCTGTGGACGTGCGGACCGAGGCGGGGCGCGTGACGGGCGATACCGCGAGGCCACGTCCGCGATGGTCGAGGTTCAAGACGCCGTGATCCCCACCCGGACGGACGAGAGCCCTAGCGTCTGCCGACGCTGTGGCGCTTCCTCATTGTCGCGCCGCCGCCGGCGTGATGAGTCTTAGCCACGATTGCGCACGCGCCTTCCCAGTATACTGGAGCCGCTTACCAGCCGCCGAAGCGCCGGACGGCGCCGGACGGAACGGCCAAATCCGGCGTCTCGACCCCTCGACGCCGAATCTATTTCGTCACGGCCTTCACGAAGTCCAGCAGCTTTGGCGCCCAGGTGTCGTCACCGAGATTGAAGCTCGACACCTTCGTCAGGTGATTGTGCAGCGGTACCTCTTCGATCTCGACCACATCCTCGCGATAGTCGCCGTCGGTCTGTGGGCGAGCCTCCTCGGCGGTCAGGCTCTCTAGGAAGTGCCATCCGCCTTCGTCGGGGTCATGATCATAGAATTCGCGCTGGCCTTGGCCCATGTCCTGCTGCCAATGGCCGAACCAATGATCCTGTCCTCGACGGTCGTGCTCGGACTGCTGGTCGCAATGGCCGTGCGGATGGACGTCCGGGTCTGCGCCTGTCTCATCGGGATGTTCCCTTTTCCAGGGCTATGCCCACGGAACCGAACTCGGCGGAGCGGGATCTCTGCGGCTCGGCACGGGCTTCGTTCTGTCGACGGCGCTCTTGCACCTTGCGGGCGTTGCGATCGGTCTGGGAGCGGGACGGCTTGGACGGCGCCTGGGCGCGGACGGAACCCTCGTCTCGCGCGGCTTGGGTGCGCTGACCGCGATCATGGTCATCGCCCTCGTCGTAGGCTGACGTCTGAGATCCAAATTAACCGCAGGGTCGCAGCAAGGTGCACCCATGCGGGACGGCTCCATGAAACGTCCACTGTCAGAGAACGGGTGTCTCACTTAGGTCTGAATATCTTCGTGGAACGTCCGCCCAAGGCGGTCTAGACCCTATCGCAACATCAGGCCGCCTCATGCCTGACCCACCCTGTCCGGCCGATGGTGCCTATCGGATGTGTTCCAGCGCCAGCCCCTCGACCTCCACCCGACGCCATTCGCGGTCGGCGGTAAGGACCGGTAGGCCTAAGCTGAGTCCCAGAGCCATGCAGGTCCGATCCCCAAGCCCCCGACCGTATCGCTCGGTCTGCGCATGGAGCCCGGCTGCCGCATAAGCCGCCGCGGCGTCGTGGTCATGGACGGCCAAGCGCAGTCCGTCGACGATCTCTCGAACGATCTCCACCTCTAGCCCGTCGCGGAGCAACTCCTTGACGACCTCCTGCAGGTTCACGGCGGAGATCGCGGCGTCGCCGACATAGGGCAACACGGCCTCGCCCCCGGTCTCGCCCTTCACAAAGGCCAGCACCGCGGAGGCGTCGAGCACGACGGAGGTCACGAAGCGCGGGCGTCCACGTCATCGGAGGTTGCCCTGCCCTCGTCTCGGTCCGCCTCCTCCCGGCGCTCGCGCAGGAAGTCGTCGACGCTGTGTGGAGACTTCACGTGAGTCCGGTACAGTTCCTGCGCCCGCCGTGCGCCGTGGTGCACGGGCGTGAGCCTGACCTCATCGCCGTCGATGGTCGCCACGACCTTGGCGTCACCGTGAAGGCCCATGGCATCGCGCATGGCCTTAGGAAGGACGAGGCGGCCATTAGAGGCAACCCGGAGGTCAACTGTGAGGGACATGGCTCGCCTCCTGACTAGACAAGAGTGTCCCTATGACAACCTGCGTTTGATGTCATCAGGAAAGTGATGACACATGCGAGGGTCCTGTCTCTTTCGGCGTGGGCAATCAAACGAAGGATTGCTTGCCCATGCCGCGCCGCCTTCCCACCAATTACGGAAAAAGGGCTCCGCGAGTAAGTAAATATGGTAAGCCAATCTTCGACAGGAAACGACATGCCCGCACGGGTTCCCTGCCCATCGGTCACGCGCCACCCATGCTGATCGGCTATGCGCGGGTCTCCACCCATGACCAGAACCTCGATCTGCAGCGCGACGCGCTCGAGGCGGCCGGTTGCGAACGGGTGATCGTCGACAAGATGTCCGGTGCGGCCTCCGCCCGCCCCGGCCTCGCGCAGTTCAAGGACATCCTGCGCACCGGCGACACGCTCGTCGTCTGGCGTCTCGACCGTCTCGGCCGGTCGCTTCGGGACCTGATCGACTGGGTTGGCGATCTCGACAACAAGGTCGTCGGTCTGCGCTCGCTGCACGAGGCGATCGATACCACCAGTCCGGCCGGCAAGCTCACCTTCCACATCTTCGGTGCCCTGGCCGAGTTCGAGCGCACCCTGATCCGCGATCGTACTCAGGCCGGACTGCCGGCCGCACGCGCCCGAGGCCGCAAGGGCGGACGCCCTCCACGCCTGAACAAAGACAAGCGCGAGCTCGCGATCCGCCTATACAATGAGCGTCAGGTGCCGATCGCCAGGATCTGCGCGATGATGGGCATCTCTAAGCCGACCCTCTACGCCTATGTCCGGGCCGCCGATCCAGGAAAGGTCGAACCCGACTCCGTGTAATCAACGCGTATCCGTCCGTTGTGACTGCTCTGACGGTGAGCCTCTGCTGTCGATAATGTCCATGATCGATAATGGACATCTT
>NZ_CANLTR010000085.1 GCF_947494055.1 uncultured Jannaschia sp.
GACCTCTACGACCCGCAGGAGTGCTGGAACGACTTCACTGCTGCCGGATACGCCTCGGGTTAATGCCGAAACGCTTTTGTGAGAGAGGAAGGCAGCGATTGCCCGCCGCCGTTGCCTTCCTTCCCACCGCCTCAGCGAGCGACGTTGCGCCGTTCGCCGCCCCCCCATGACGTGTATTGCGACCTCGATCTCGTCCACGACGAGCAGCGATAGGCCGACCAGCAGGAGGAACAGGCCACCGCAATCGCCATAGGCAGAACCGCCTGAGGGAGGCGCCAGTCAATGGGCATTGCCGGCGCGCCGAACGAGCCCATGGGACGGCGCCTGCCCCATATGACGATGGCCGAGACCGGCATCACCACGATCGCAATGCAGGCCAGCAGCCATACGATCTGGTTCGCCAGACTGAATTCTAGCCAATGTGGATCGAGGTGCCCTATTCCGTCATCCGGTACAGCAAGCCGACGTCCGAGACGCCGTGATCAAGCAGCACTTCGCTGGTATACTGGTCGAGATGGATCAACCGCGCTCGCGCAACGCTAGGCGCGGGCCACACGAAGACTGCGCACCGCCGATCGCCTCGATACGAAATCCGACAGGCAACCCGGCGCGTGACCGGAACGGCCAACGGGCCGGGCCTCCGCGGGATCAGCACCGTGATTCAGTCTCGATTGTCCGGTAGAGGCATACCCGAATTCCCCATTTCGGCAAGGTCCGGATCGTTGCCGAAACTCTGGGCCAGCATGTCTACGAAGCGGCGGACCTTGCGGGCGATGTTTCGGTTCGTCGGATAGGCAGCGTGCAGCGGAATGTCCGGTAATTGCCAGTCCGTGAGTATCGGCACTAATGCGCCCTTTCGTATCGCGGCGCCAACCACGACGGACGGCTCGAAAACGATGCCGGCGCCGCGCATGGCCGCCGCCATGAGCGTCTGCCCGTCGTTGCACTCGAACCGGGGCAGGATCGGGATGCCGACGCTCTCATCGCCTCGGCGAAACCGCCACGCACGGCCCCAACGCAGTCCCGAGAAGTGCAGGCAGGCATGGGTGCTCAACTCGTCCGGGGTCATCGGCGTCCCGTGATCGGCCAAGTAGGCCGGTGACGCGCAGGCAATGAAGCGGGTGGAGCCGATCTGGCGCGTGACAAGCGTCGGCTCCACGGCGAGGGCACCGCGGATCGCGAGATCGAAACCGCGCCCGACCAGATCGACTCTCTCCGTGGAGAGTTCCATCTCGATCGAAACGCCCGGGTTCTCCGCCAGGTAGCGTTCGATCACCGGCGCGATGTGGGCGGGGCCCAGGACCGGGGGCGCCGAGATCCTCAACCGTCCGACAGGTTTGGTCTGGAAAGACATCGCCACCTGCTCGGCGTCGAGCACCCTGGCGTGAACGCCCCCGAGTGCCTCTCGATAGGCTGCGCCGGCGTCCGTCAGCGTCACGGAACGGGTGGAGCGTTGCAGCAGCCGGACGCCGAGGCGTGCCTCCAGGGCGCGGATCTGCGCACCGACCGCAGCCCTGCCCATCCCCAGATCGCCTGCAGCTGCCGTGAAGCTCGACCGGTCCGCCACGGCAAGAAACGCGAAGATGCCCATCATCGGGTCCGTGGTCTTCATGAGCGCGATTCTGCATCCACCGATGAGCGATGATCGATCTTATCACGCGGATAGCCCGACGCTAGTTGCCCTTCATGACCTTACACACGGCGAGGGATTCTTTGAATGGACGGCCATCTCGCATCCACCGCCGGCCATATCTCGAGCCTCGGAGCCCCGGGCTTCGTCGACTCCGCGTGGCTTGAGCTCCCGGGCACGCCGCCCTGAGCGATGCGCCGAATGGCGCCGCTAACACGCCTTATCGGGTCGTCGTCCGATACAGCCTTCGATTGTTACCGAAGATGATGCCGATCCCGAAACCTTATTCAACGCAACACCAGGAGATAGAGAATGACGACCAATTAAGAAATCATCAGAGACGTCTACGCTTCTGCCGAGGCCAAAAGCCTGAACCCGGACAAGTTCATCTCTCTTTTTGCAGATGACGGCTATTTCCTCGATATGGCCTCGGGGCAGAAGTGGACCGGCGCTGAGCTTCGCCAGCCAGTCGAGGGCTTGGCATCGACCTTTCCCGACATGCATCGCGAGCTTCTGCATGTCTATTCCACCTCCGAAGAGGTGGTCGTGGTCGAACTCAGATTGCAAGGCACCCACGAAGGCGACTTCCATACTCCCGCAGGCGTATTGTCCGCCACGGGCAAGAAATTCGACGTGCCGTGCTGCGACGTGTTCCACGTCAGGGACGACAAGGTCCGGTCGTTCCACTGCTACAACATGAGGTCGATCTGGCTCGATCAACTCGGCGCCTGAAGAGTCCGCGTGCCGTGAAATCCCGCAACCAACATCAGAACAGACAAGGAACCCGAAATGCCCGACGACATGAAACCCCCCGCGCAGATCATCCGTATCCCGCGGGGCGGAGGCGAGGATTTCGACGTTGCCGGCGCGAAGCTGACATGGAAGGTGAAGAGCGACCTGACGGATTCGCGCTTCTGCTTCTTCGAGCAGGTTCTCGCGCCCGGCGACGGGGTGCCGCTGCACATCCATAGCTATACCGAGACTTTCTACGTCCTGTCGGGCGCCGTGACCTTCGAAGGTCCGGACGGGGCGACCCCTTGCGAGACCGGCGACGTCGTCGTGGCGCGTTCGGGGTCTCAGCACGGCTTCGTCAATCACGGGCATGACGAGGCCCGGATGCTCAGCATCAGCGTGGCGGAGCACCAACGGTTCTTCGATGCCGTCGCAGCCTCCGACCGCGCGCACCCGTTCGCCGACATGTCGCCCGAAGACATGATGCCGCGGGTCGCCGCGATCGGCGCCGAGAACGATTGCCTGTTCGTCCCGCTCGACAGGGGCTGATCCGTGAACCGGCGTTCGAGACCTCCCGAACGCCGGTCCCGGCAGTTTCATGGGGGGACCGGGAGTTTCGCGAGCGGGCGAGCGACGTTGACCGTTGGCCGAACAGGAGCATTGGCAATGCCACAACGCGCGATGATTTCACTGGAGAAGCGGCCTCGATACCGGCTCCTTGACGGGCCGACACCGATCCAGCGCCTCGCTCGTCTCGAACGGGCTCTCGGCCTGGCGGAGAGTTCCGGCATCTACGTCAAGCGCGACGATCTGATGGGCCTCGGCGGGGGCGGCAGCAAGCTCAGGAAGCTGGAGTTCCTCGTCGGCGACGCGCTCGAGCAGGGCTGCGATACGTTCATAACCACCGGTGCACGCCAGTCGAACCACGCCCGCCTGAGCGCCGCCGCAGCCGCGCATGCCGGGCTCGCATGCGAACTCGTGCTGACGGACACCGTGCCGCGCGAGGACGAGGCGTATCGGCACAACGGCAACGTTCTGCTCGACCAACTTTTCGGCGCGACGGTTCATCGGCAACCCGGCGACGTCGATGCACTGACGGTCGCGCGGCGACGCGCCGCGGAGCTGATTGCGGGAGGACGCCGCCCCTACATCGTCGGCGCGGGCGGGTCGTCGCCGATCGGTTGTCTCGGCTACGCCGCCTGCGCCTGCGAGATCGTCCGTCAGGAACAGGAACTTGGATTGCGCTTCGGGCGCATCGTCGTGCCGAACGGCAGTTCGGGAACGCATGCCGGCCTCGCTGCCGGGCTGAAAGCGCTCGGCCACGATGCTTCGCGCGTAACGTCTTTCTCGGTTCTGGCTTCCGTCGACCGGGCGCGCGAGACCACCATTCAGCTTGCCGGTCAGGCGCTGGACCTGATCGATCCGGACCGACCCTTCACCGACGGGGAGATCGCGGTGTCAGGCGGGCAGCTTGGTGCGGGTTACGGCATTCCGACCGCCGCGATGCTCGACACTGTGCGGCTGGTCGCCCGGACGGAAGGATTGCTTTTCGACCCGGTCTACGGTGGCAAGGCCTTCGCCGGCCTCCTGGATGCGATGCGCAGCGCCGCCTGGGCAGGGGACGGGCCGGTGCTGTTCGTGATGACCGGCGGCCTGCCGGGCCTGTTCGCCTACGAGCCGACCTTCCGGCCGGAAGAGCCGGCGGCGTGATCCCGACCGGCTCCACACTCGGACACGCATCCGATGCCGTGAGTCACGTCGGAAAACCGAATGCATCCGGTGTCGGATCAGACACCGGAGGCTAAAGCAAACCGGAGTCAGTCATGACCGAACATTCCGAGACGAATTGGCACCGGCGCAACGTCCTTGCGCTCGGCGGCGGTGCCCTATTGGCGACTGCGCTGCCGCGGGCAGCCGTGGCCTCACCCCCACTCCGGAGCGATCGCGAGGGGTTCGCCGATGTGTCAGGCGGCCGGGTCTGGTGGCGCATCTCCGGATCGGGGTCGCGCACACCACTTCTCCTGCTGCACGGCGGTCCGGGCGCCGGCCATGATTACCTCGAGCCGCTCGCCTCGCTGGCCGTCGACCGGCCGATCATCTTCTATGATCAGCTTGGCTGTGGCAGGTCGGACAAGCCCGATGATCCCTCGCTGTGGCGGATGGAACGCTTCGTCGCGGAGATCGATGCACTCCGCCGAGCGCTCAACCTCGAGCGAGTGGGCCTCTACGGCCATTCGTGGGGCGGCTAACTGGCGCAGGAATACATGCGCAGCGGCGCGGGCGCGAACAGCGTGGACAGGCTCATCCTCGCCTCGACCTCTGCCAGCGTCGCCGAGTTCGTGGCCGGTACGCAGCGGCTGCTCGCGACGCTGCCGGACGGAATGGCGGCGCGCAGCCGTGAACTCGAAGCCGCTGGCGAAACGGACGGTCCCGAATACCAGGTGATCGCCGAGGCGTTCTACGACCGCTATGTCGTCCATGTCGACAGTCCGCCCGCCTATCTGACAAAAACCTTCGAGAACGTGGCCTCGTCGCGCACCTATGCGGTGATGAACGGTCCGAGCGAGTTTAGCGTCACGGGGACGCTCAAGACCTGGGACGCGCGATCCGCGCTCGCCCGGATCACCGTGCCGACCCTAGTCCTGACCAGCGAATGGGACGAGGTCACGCTGGATTGCCACGAGCATTTGCACCGGGGAATACGCGGGTCGCAACTCGCCGTGCTACCCAAGGCGCGCCACCTAGCCATGGTGGAGCGGCCGGTCGCTTACAGCGAACTCGTCGGGAAGTTCCTCGCCCGGATCGATCATGAACGGACTTAGGCCGTAATTCTGCACGAGATCCCAGCTATAAGGGCGCCAGACAGAACCGTCTGACCTAATTGGTGGCGGTTTGGTCCTTCATTGTATCGCGTGTTTCATCCTCGGGTTTCTAATGACCCACGGGTGAGGGGCGCCGTAAAGGTTCCGGCGTTGCTGTCCGATGGCCCAAGCTCTCTACAGAACATACATAATACGAAGTGCTGCATCGAACCAAGCTAGGCGAGGCAGAGACTTGTGAGAAATGACGGATCCATGCCCGAGTGGCGAAGTGGCGACGACAGGGCAGCACATGCCCATGGCCGGGCCCTAGACTACCTCGGTCAGCCGGATGTCGGTCGGCTCCTCGTCGCAGCCAAGAAGAGCCGCCACGGGATCCGCGACCACCTTCTGACCCTGATGATTTTCCGCCACGGGATTCGCATCTCCGAGGCCGTCGCGCTGCATCGGCAGGACGTCGGCCTCGCTCACTCGCGGAGTTGGATCGCTCGGCTGGAAGATGGCCTCAGTGGCGAGCAGCCGGTCGCCGGCGATAAATTGCGGGCGATCAGGCGCTGGCCGGCGCAGCGAGAGGATGCGCTTCCCTCGTTGTTCGTCTCTGAGCGTAAGGAGCTGCTTATACGACAGGCGGTCAACTGTATTATTGGGGCTGCCAGTACCCGTGCCAGTCTCGGCCGCGTCCGCCCTTACATGCTGCGTCATTCCTGCGGCTTTGCGCTGGCGAACAAGGGCCGCGACTTGCGCCTGAGAAACGCGCGAAAGTTGGTGATGCCCTGAGGGGCGGCATATCGTGGCGGTGTTCAGGCGCCGTCAATTCTCAGCCGAGAAAGGGATATGCCACATGTCGGACGATACCATCGCGGAGCGGCCCGATCCATCCACTGCCGACAGGCGATTGCGCTCCGATCCATTCACCAACGTCCTGGGCGATGGCGCGC
>NZ_CANLTR010000086.1 GCF_947494055.1 uncultured Jannaschia sp.
TCTCTACGACCCGCAGGAGTGCTGGAACTACTTCACTGCTGCCGGATACGGCTCGGGTTAATGCCGAAACGCTTTAGTCAGGATCGGGAAGGCACCGGTATCCCGGGCAGGCTCGCCACCGCGAACAGCCCCGCCGCCACGCAGACGATGCTCGGGCCCGTCGGCGTGTCGAAGCGGAAGGACAGCCACACCCCGGCCAGCGCCGCCACCATGCCGAGCGCGATCGCGCCCGCCGCCATCGCCTCCGGCGTCCGCGCGAAGCGCCGCGCCGTCGCCGCCGGGATCAGCAGCAGCGCTCCGATCAGCAGCACCCCCACCACCTTGATCGCGACCGCGACCACAAGGGCGAGGCAGAGCATCAGCACCATCCGTTCCCGATCTGGGTCGATCCCGGCCGCATGGGCTAGATCCGCGCCGAGCGTCGCGGTCAGCAGCGCCCGCCACCGCCACGCGAGCACGCCGAGCACCGCCGCCGCGCCGCCCCAGATCAACAGGAGGTCCGTCTGCGTCACCGCGAGGATGTCGCCGAGCAGGAACCCCATCAGGTCGATCCGCACGTTCGGCAGGAAGGACACCGCCACCAGCCCCGTGGCCAGCCCCGAATGCGCCATCACGCCAAGAAGCGTGTCCGTCGCCGCGCCCCGCCCGGCCAGCGTCGCGATCGTGGCCGCCATGCCCAGCGCCACGACGAGGACGCCGCCGAAGATCGGTGCCTCCAGCGCCAACGCCAGCGCCACGCCGAGGATCGCGGCATGCGCCGTCGCATCGCCGAAATAGGCCATTCGCCGCCACACGACGAAGCAGCCGAGCGGCCCAGCCGCCACCGCGACGCCCACCCCGCCGAGCGCGGCGCGGATCAGGAAGCTGTCCAGAAAGGCCATCAATGCGAATGGGGATGCGCGGGATCGTGGGAATGCGCGTGCTCGTGTCGGTAGAGCGCAAGCGCGCCCTGCGTGCCGGTCCCGAAGAGGGCGCGGTATTCGGGCGCCGAGGCGACCTGCTCGGGATGCCCCTCGCAGCAGACATGGCCGTTGAGGCAGATCACGCGATCGGAGGCCGCCATGACGACATGCAGGTCGTGGCTCACCATCAGGACGGCGCAACCCGTCTCCGACCGGATCGCCTCGATCTGGCGGTAGAAGGAGGCGGCCCCGGGCTGGTCGAGCCCCTGCGTCGGCTCGTCGAGGATCAGCAGATGCGGCTCGGACAACAATGCGCGGGCGAGAAGGACGCGCTGCAATTGCCCGCCCGACAGGTCCGCGATCTGCGTGTCGCCCACCGACGGCACGCCCGCCGCGAAAAGGGCGTCGACCGCCGCCATGTCGTCGACCGCCCGGGGCAGCCCGAGGAACCGGCGCGCCGTCATCGGCAGGGTCGCGTCCACGGCGAGCTTCTGCGGCACGTAGCCGATCCGCAGCCCGGCCTGGCGCGTCACCCGACCCGCGGCGGGGCGCAGCGCGCCGATCAGCGCCCGGACCAGCGTGGACTTGCCGGACCCGTTCGGCCCGACGATGGTCACGATCTCGCCCGGCCGGATCGTCAGGCCGACATCGTGGAGGATGCGGCGCCGACCCAGCCGCACGTCCAGCCCTTCGACCGCCAGTACGCTCACGCCGTCGCGTCCCGGCAGGTCGGGCAGAGGCCCTCGGCCTCGAGAACCGCACGCTCCACGGTGAAGCCGGTCTCGGCGGTCGCCCGACCGAGCGCGTCGTCGCGGTCGGCCTGCGTCTCCGCCACCGCGTCGCAGCCGCGGCAGATCAGCAGGACCGGCGCGTGCCGCTGACCGGGCACGGAGCAGGCCACGAAGGCGTTGCGCCGCTCCACCCGGTGCGCGAAGCCCTGACCGACGAGGAAGTCGAGCGCGCGATAGGCCACCGGCGGCTGCGCCTTCTGCCCCTCGGATCGCAGCTCCGCGAGGATGTCGTAGGCCCCGACGGCCCGATGACGGCGCAGCAGGATCTCCAGCACGCGCTGTCGGATCGGCGTCAGGTGCAAGCCGTTCACCTCGCATTGCGCACGGGCGGCGGCCACCGCGACGTCGATGCAGTCGGAATGGTCGTGAGGTTCGAAGCCAACGGGTGTCATGCGGTGTTGATATGTTATAACATCCGGCCTAACAACCGTCGTGTTCCGACAAGCTTTGGGTACGCGATGTTCCTCCGATTCCTTCCCCTGACATTGCTTCTCTCCACGCCCGCCGCGGCGCAGGTGCCGCGCGTGGCCGCCGATATCGGGCCGGTCCACTCGCTCGTCGTCCGGGTCATGGACGGGGTCGAGGTGCCCGCCCTGATCCTGCCCCCTGCCGCATCCCCTCACGGCCATGCCCTGCGACCCTCCGAGGCCCGGACGATCGAGTCCGCCGAGGTCGTGTTCTGGATCGGTCCGGAGCTCGAGCCCTGGCTCGCGGACGCGATCGCGGCGCTGGCGCCGGATGCGCGCTCGGTGGCGCTGGTCCCGCCGGCGCACGGTCACATGGAGCATGGCGAACACCACGAGGACCACGAGCACGACGAGCACCACGAGCACCACGAGGAAGAAGGGCACCACGACGCCCACGATCACGCCCGCCTGCATGCCTGGCTCGACCCGCAGACCGGCAAGGCCTGGCTCGACGTGATCTGCGAGGTGCTGGTCGCGCTCGATCCCGAGAACGCGGTGATCTACGAGGCCAACGCGGAGGCCGGACGGGCCGAACTCGACAGCCTGACGTCGCGTATCGAGGAGATCGTGGCCCCGGTGCGGGACCGCGGCTTCGTCGTCTTCCACGACGGCTTCGGCGCGTTCGAGGAACGGTTCGACATTCCCGCCGCCGGCGCGATCCAGGCGGGCGAGGCGGCGCCGCCCTCGGCCGCAAATGTCGTCGCCCTGCGCGAGCGGGTCGTGGTGGGCGACGTCGTCTGCGTCTTCTCGGAGCCGCAATACAGCGCCGGGCTCGTGCGGACCCTGATCGAGGGAACGCCGGCGCGAACCGCGGTGCTCGACCCGCTCGGCGCGCTGATCCCGACGGGCAAGGACCTCTATCCCGCGCTGCTTCGAAACCTGGCGCGCACGCTCGCATCCTGTCTGACGGAGGAATGATCGCTTCGGCCCGGACGCTTCGAACGAGCCGGGGAAGCAAGGCTTCGTGGCCGGAAAGCCGCGAGGGCGAAGGGCCGCCGAAGGCTGGACCAGGCAGGAACCGGCTCGATACACGGCCGCGGCAAACCGCCCCAAGATCGACGCCCTATCGAACTCCCGGGCCCCGGCAGACATTGTGCCTTCGATCATGATCGTTCGAGGAGCGTCCGATGTCCCGTCATACCCACCTTTCCACCCTGGCTCTCGTGGCGACGTTCGCGGCCCCGGGCCTCGGCCTTGCCCAGGATGCAACGGACGGGCAGGCGAGCCCCGCACCGAGCGACGCGGAGATCGTCGCCTCCGACGGGCAGCCCACCGGCGAGGCGATCAGCGCGATCTCGGCGACGCCCGAGCAGGATCAGGCCGTGGGTCAGAGCTTCCGCGTCGATTTCGCCGATCTGCCCGAACCCTATCCGGGCCCGCCGGTCGCCAATGCGCCGCTCCGCGCCACCGAGGTGCCCGAGGAGCTGTCCCTGCCCGAGGGGTTCACAGCGACCCTGTTCGCCCGGGGACCGGAGGGGCCGCGTCAGGGTCACGTCCTGCCGAACGGCGACCTGCTCGTCTCCATGCAGGAGGGCGGCTACATCGCGCTTCTGCGCGACACCGATCAGGACGGCGAAGCCGACATCATCTCCCGCGCGTTCGAGCCCTTCACCGGCCCCTACGGGATCACGCATCGCGACTGGACCGGCGAGGGCGACTTCGACTACGAGATCCTGATCGCTGATCTCGAGGGCATCTGGTCGCAGCCCTACAAGACGCCCAACATCCGCAACGTGGGCGCCCGTAACCAGACGGTCGACGAGACGCCGATCGAGGAGCGCAAGCCGCTCTACGACTTCTCCGGTCAGTCGCTTCTGACCGAGAGCGGGGTGTTCGGGGAGATGACCGGCCACGTCAATCGCGACATCGAGATCGGGCCGGACGGGCGGCTTTACGTAGGTGTCGGATCGCTCGGCAACATCTCCGTCGAGCCCGAGCCCAAGGCCACGATTCAGAGCTTCGCCGCCGATGGATCGAACCAGCGGACCCTGGTGACGGGCGTGCGGAACCCCGCCGGCCTCGACGTGCATCCCGAGACCGGCGAGGTCTTCGCCGTCGTGCAGGAGCGCGACGGCGCGGGCGACAACCTCGTCCCGGACTACCTGATCCGCGTCGACGAGGACGAGTTCTTCGGCTGGCCCTACAGCTACATGGGATCGAATCCGCAGCCCGGTTTCGCGCAGCTCGAACCCGAACTGGTCGAGAGCGCAGAAGTCCCGGACCTGATCTTCAACCCGCATTCCGCCGCCATGGACCTGGCCTTCTACGACGGCGAGATGTTCCCCGAGCGCTTCCGCGACGGCGCCTTCGTGGCGCTCAAGGGCTCGTGGAATCGCACCCAGCCGACCGGCTACAAGGTGGTCTTCGCCCCGTTCTCGGACGGGATGCCGGACGGGACCTACGAGAACTTCCTGACGGGTTTCTGGTCGCGCGGCACCGACCGCGCCGAGGTCTGGGGCCGGCCGTCCGACGTGACCGTCGCCCCCGATGGCGCGCTCTACGTGATCGACGACACCGGCGGGACGATCTGGCGGGTCACCTACGACGGCGGCGCCGATACGAACGCCACGGAGACGGGCGAGAGCGCCGACCCGCAGAACTGACGCGTCGGGGGGCCGGCGAGGCCCACCCCCAGACATTCTGCTCGGACCGGTTCCGCCCGGCCCGGGTGCGCTTTCTGCTCACCGCTCTCTGGCCATCGTCTGATCGGCCGGGCGGTTTTCGGCCCGGAAACGCTCGCGCAGACGCCGCCACGAGGGCGTTGGATGTCGTGCTTCGACGCCACGCCGGTCCAGCGCCGCATGCCCGTCCTGGCAGGAAAGAGGGACGTCCCCGCGCTGACCTGCCGTTTCGCGCGTTGCGAAGGGTGAAAAGGAGAGACAGCATGAAGATCACCAGGGCAGGCACCATTCCGTCTTCCGCCGGGCCGGAGGATTATTTCACCGGCACCGTCCGGCTCGATCCCATGCTTGAGGCCGAGGAGCCGGGACGTGCGGCGGGCCTCTACGTCACCTTCGAGCCGGGCGCGCGCACGGCCTGGCATACCCATCCCGCGGGCCAGACGCTCATCGTCACCTTCGGCCGCGGCCGCGTGGCACGCGAGGGCGGCGCGATCGAGGAGATCGGCCAGGGCGACATCGTCTGGTTCCCGGCGGGCGAAAAGCACTGGCACGGCGCCGCGCCCGATACCGCCATGAGCCATATCGCCATTCAGGAGAGCATCGACGGGAGCCGCGTCACGTGGATGGAGATGGTCTCCGACGAAGATTACGACGGCTGAAGCCCTTGGCCGGGCGGCTGCCGCTCGGCCGATCCCGACCGACGCGCCTCCCGCGTCATATGGCTGTCGGCCTCCGCCATGAGGTGCGCGTGCCGTTCCCGGCATCGGCATGATCAGGTGCCTTGCTTGCAAACCGCTGGTCCGGGCGGGGTGTGGTGGCGGAGGAACATTCAGAACGACCGGGAAGACACAGACGGGATCGAGTTGTACCACCTCAGTCCAAATGAACATGCACCAAAATCTGGGCTATGTAAACAAGGCTTTCAAATGGACGTTGTTGCGCAATTGCGCTTGAGGTGTGCGGTCCCCTTTCCCCGTTGAGGTCAGACGACGGCTTCGATCTCGGCCC
>NZ_CANLTR010000087.1 GCF_947494055.1 uncultured Jannaschia sp.
TTTCGATCCGTCATCAGACACTCCTATCCGGGTCTCCTCGACCCTATCAGGGCGTCCACCGGACCGGGGGAAGATCAGTCCGTCGAGCGTCGTACCTTGACCGGGCTCCGCAATGACCGCCTTGATCAGCTCTGTCGCCTCAAGAACCAGCCCGCCCACGGCGGCAGCGTCGTCGCTTACCGCAAGAACGTGTTCGGCCATGTCGACGATGTCCCGCTCGAAGAGCGGATGCGGGCCGACCTTCATCAGCCACGGTCCTGGTTTTCGGCCTCCTGCTAGAGCCTCGATGCGAGGCCAACGCGCCTGCCGTGAGTTCGTCCAGTCTGCCCACCGGACCCCACTCATCGACGGGCAGCGCGAGCCGCGCCTGACCTCACCTCGGCCCTCCAGTAAAGCTGCTTGACGCACACGTGTCGCACGTGCGCGAGCGAACTTCTCCGAGACGACTGACCCGGCCGATCCGAAACCCCGGCAGCGCGCATCGAGCCTTCACCACACGCTGCTTGCATGGAGATGTCGATCTTCGCGCCAGTATCTTTCGGCATCTGGAGACGGGGGGCAGGGTGTATTGAATCGGAATGCTAGACGCTTCGAACGGCACCGCTTCGGCATCACGAGCCGCATCGGTTCACGGAGTGTCTAGGCTGGACCGAGCGGAACCATGGACGATACATGACAGGATGCGAGGTTCGATCTATCCATCCTGGAACAGCAAGCTTTCGCCTCGGCGATCACGGGCGTTTTCAATGTCGAGAGCTCGGACGACAGCGTTTGCAGCAGCAGCTTTGCGATGAGCCGGGTCCGTCTCGACGCGACCGACATCCGCATCCTCGATGCACTGCAACGCCATGGACGGCTGAGCAAGGCTCGCTTAGCCGGGATCGTCAACCTTTCGCCGACGCCCGCTTGGTCACGGCTTGCGCGGCTGGAGGCCGTCGGGCTGGTGCGTGGCTATCATGCCGACATCGCCATCGCGCGGATCGCCGACGTGACGCAGGTCGTGGTGACGCTGTCGCTCGCAAGGCACCGCCGGGCCGACTTCGACCGCTTCGAGGCATATGTCCGCGACTGTGACGCCGTGACGGACTGCATCGCGACCGGTGGCGGTATGGACTACGTGCTGACCTTCGTCTGCCCGGATCTCGCCGCGTTCCAACTTGAGATGGATGCGATGCTGGCCGCCGAGCTCGGGGTCGAGCGGTACTTTACCTACATCGTCACGCGCGAGGTCAAGCGCGCACGGCCTACCCTGTCGCGGCTGATCGAAAGCGGGGACCAGTCCGAACGGTCTGCCATCCGCGCGCGAACGGACCGTCCGGACTGACTCCGGTCCGACTTTCGGACCGCATCGGCGGTCCAGCGGCGTTAGGATTCAGTTGATCGATATCGCCAGGGATGGCGACTGGCAGGGGGATGGTCACGCATGAATGATACGCACGGAGTCGGTTTCGGCACGCAGATCCGCCGGTCGCCCTTTTTCGACGCGACGCTGCGATGGGGCGCGCAAGGCTTCTCGGTCTACAACCACATGTATATCCCGCGCGACTTCGGCGATCCGGTGGCGAACTTCTGGAACCTCGTCGAGCGCGCGATCCTTTGCGACGTGGCCGTCGAGCGGCAGGTCGAGATTGCCGGGCCGGACGCCGCCTGCTTTACCCAGATGCTGACGCCCCGCAATCTGTCCGCGATGCAGGTCGGGCAATGCAAGTACGTGCTGATCACCAATGCCGAGGGCGGGATCGTCAACGACCCGGTGCTGCTGCGGCTGGCCGAGGACCGGTTCTGGCTCTCGCTTGCCGACAGCGATGTGCTGCTCTGGGCGCAGGGGCTGGCGATCCATTCGGGGATGGACGTGACCATCCGCGAGCCTGACGTCTCGCCGTTGCAACTCCAGGGACCGCGCTCCGGCGACATCGTGCGGAAACTCTTCGGCGACGCGATGATGGATCTGGGCTACTACCGGCTCCACCAGACGGAGCTCGACGGCATTCCACTCGTGGTGTCGCGGACCGGGTGGTCGAGCGAGCTCGGCTACGAGCTCTACCTCCAGGATGCCGCGCAGGGCGACGAACTCTGGGAGAGGATCATGGCGGCGGGGGCGTCCTTCGGCCTCGCGGCGGGGCATACCTCGACGATCCGGCGGATCGAGGGCGGGATGCTGTCCTACCATGCAGACATGGATATCGGGACCAATCCGTTCGAGCTGGGCCTCGACCGGCTGGTCGATCTCGACATGGAGGCCGAGTTCGTTGGGAAGACCGCGCTGCGCCAAATCCGCGATGCGGGCGTGTCGCGCAGGCAGGTCGGGCTGGTGATCGAGGCCGAGCCTCTGGCGGGACCGAACACGACGTTCTGGCCGATCGAAGCCAAGGGCGAAACGGTCGGCAAGGTCACCTCGGCGGTCCATTCGCCGCGTCTGGGCCGGAACATCGCGCTGGCCATGGTTGCCTCCGCAGAGGCCGAAATCGGCACGGAACTCAAGATCGCGCTGCCGTCTGGCCCGGCGCGGGCAACGGTGGTGGAACGTCCGTTCCACGACCCCAAGAAGCGCCTCGCGGCGGCCTGAGCCAAGGAGGTGCCGGAATGTCCGACGATCTGTCGATCGAGCTGAGTTGGGAGCGGGGCGAGACGGAGCTTCGTCCTGAAGGTTATTCGAACGCCCACGTGCTGAGGTTCGGCCCCGGCCACGTCCTGTCCGGCGACGCCGCGCCCGGATGGGGCGGCGATCCGGCCAACACCAACCCGGAGCAGGCGCTCGCCGCTTTCTTGTCGAGCTGCCACATGATGACTTTCCTCGCCCTGAGCGCCAAAGCCGGCTGGCCGGTGGCGCGCTATGACGATCGGGCCGTGGCGTATCTCGGCAGAAACGCGAAAGGCTGCATGTCGGTCACGCGCATCGAGCTCAATCCGAGCGTCGCTTTCGACGAGGGCTTTGTGATCGACGAGACCGGGATGGCGACGATGCACGGCCGCGCGCACCGCTACTGCTTCATTGCCAACACGCTTTCGGAAAGCGTCGAGATTGCCGTCACCGCTCGGCCGGGCGGCGGACAGTGACCGACATTCTGCACACCGAGACCGAGGACGGCATCCTGCGGCTGACACTGAGCGATCCCGCGCGGCGCAACGCCCTCTCGGAAGCGATGCTCGATGCGCTCGGCGCCGCGTTCGAGCGGGCCGCCGACGATCCCGCGGTGCGCGTCGTCGTCTTGGCCGCCGAGGGCCCGACCTTTTGCGCGGGGCACGATCTGAAGGAACTGACGGCGGCGCGCGACGCTCCGGATGACGGCCGGTCCTACTTCGCCGACCTGATGGCGCGCTGCGCGGCCGTGATGCAGGCGATCGTGGCCTGCCCGAAGCCGGTGATCGCCGAAGTCGCAGGCGTCGCGACCGCTGCGGGCTGCCAGCTCGTGGCGAGCTGCGATCTCGCCGTCGCCGCCGAGACGGCACGCTTCAGCACGCCGGGCGTACATATCGGCCTCTTCTGTTCGACGCCGATGGTCGCATTGTCGCGCAACGTCGCCGCCAAGCACGCGATGGAGATGCTGCTGACGGGCGACATGGTCCCCGCAAGCAGATCCGAGCGGATCGGGCTCGTCAACCGCGTCACGACGCCCGGGACGCTGCGCGATGAAACGATGGCGCTGGCGCACGAGATCGCGTCGAAATCGGCCATGTCTCTCGCGACGGGCAAGGCGGCCTTTTACCGGCAGCGGGAGATGCCGCTTTCGGAGGCCTATCACTTCGCCTCCGAAATCATGGTCGAGAACATGCTCGCGCAGGATGCGCGCGAGGGGATCGGCGCTTTCGTCGCGAAGCGCGCGCCGCGCTGGCAGGACCGCTGATCCCGTGGCGCAGGGCGACTACGACACCGGTCTGGAGCGATGCCCGGCGAATTACCAGCCGCTGACGCCGCTCACGTTCCTGAGACGCGCGGCGGAAGTCTTTCCGGATCGGACAGCCATTGCCCACGGCGCGCTCCGCCGAACCTACGCCGAGTTCTACGCGCGCTCGCGCCGTCTTGCCTCGACGCTCGTGGCGCGCGGCATCGGTCGGGGGAACACGGTCTCGGTGCTGCTGCCGAACGTGCCGGCGATGCTGGAATGCCATCACGGCGTGCCGATGTCGGGGGCCGTCCTGCACTCCATCAACACCCGA
This sequence comes from uncultured Jannaschia sp., assembly GCF_947494055.1. Classification (GTDB taxonomy): domain Bacteria; phylum Pseudomonadota; class Alphaproteobacteria; order Rhodobacterales; family Rhodobacteraceae; genus Jannaschia. Next base: position 4,159 of record NZ_CANLTR010000087.1, read on the forward strand.
CTCGACGCCGCCGCCATCGCCTTCCAGCTCGATCATGCCTGCTCCCGGCTGCTGATCGTGGATGTCGAGTTCGCCTCTCGCGCGCGCGAGGCGGTGGCATTGTCATCTGCACGTCCGCCCCTCGTCCTCTGCGACGACGCGGAGTTCGACGGCCCGCGCCCCGAAGCTGCGGCTGTCGACTACGAGGCGATGCTCGACGCAGGCGATCCCGAGTTCGACTGGCCCATGCCCCGGGACGAATGGGACGCGATCTCGATCAACTACACCTCCGGGACGACGGGTAATCCGAAGGGCGTCGTTTCGCACCACCGCGGCGCCTACCTGTTGGCCCAGGCGAACGCGCTCACGACGGCGATGGGGCAGCACGCGGTCTATCTGTGGACGCTGCCGATGTTCCACTGCAACGGCTGGTGCTTTCCCTGGACGCTGTCCGTGGTGGCTGGCACCCATGTCTGCCTTCGTGAGGTCCGCGACGCCCCGATCTGGCGGGCGCTGGCCGAGGACGGGGTCACCCATCTGTGCGGCGCGCCCATCGTGATGTCGCTGATCGACGCGGCGCCCGAAGGCGCAAGACGCGCGTTGACGCGGCGGGTGCGCTTCTGCACCGCCGCCGCGCCGCCGCCCGAGACGCTGCTTGCCCGAATGCGCGCAGCGGGCTTCGAGGTCACCCACCTCTACGGTTTGACGGAGACCTATGGTCCCGCCGTCGTGAACGAATGGCACGAGGACTGGTCCGATCTGTCTTCGACGGAGCAGGCCACTCTCAACGCACGCCAGGGCGTGCGCTACCTGCCGCTCGAGGATCTCGCTGTCATGGACCCCGGGACCATGCGGCCGGTGCCGAGCGACGGCAAGACCATGGGCGAAGTCATGTTCCGCGGCAACGTCGTGATGAAAGGGTATTTCCGGAACGAGGCGGCGACACGCGCGGCGTTCGACGGCGGGTGGTTCCATTCGGGCGATCTGGGCGTAGTTCACCCCGACGGCTACCTCCAGCTTCGTGACCGGTCCAAGGACGTCATCATCTCGGGAGGCGAGAACATCTCCTCCATCGAGGTGGAAGAGGTCCTCTACCGTCATCCGGACATTGCGGTGTGCGCTGTGGTGGCGATGCCCCACCCGGGATGGGGCGAAACCCCTTGCGCATTCGTGGAACTGGTTCCCGGCGCACAGGCGGATGCCGACGCGCTGCGGGCGTGGTGCCGCGAACGGCTCGCTCACTACAAGGTTCCGGGCCGGTTCGTGTTCGACGCGGTCCCCCGAACATCGACAGGCAAGGTCCAGAAGTTCGTGCTGCGAGAAAGGGCTGGAAACCTGGGGCCTGACAATCTCGCATAGTCTCGGTCTACTACACTGGCCTTGATGGTGTGACCGCCCCCCGACGGCATCGATGTGCCAAGGTGGGTTTGCTGTAATCCACGGGAGGGAGCGGTCAT
>NZ_CANLTR010000088.1 GCF_947494055.1 uncultured Jannaschia sp.
CAGCCGACGCGCCACGCTGTCGACCGCACGACAGAAGAGTAATGGAAACGTGCAGGAAAGTCTTGTCGATCCCATCCTTGGTGTAGATCACGCGCCTGATCTCGGGGCTGAACGCGAAGAACAGGATTACCTCCTCCCAGGCCCGGCGCCAGGCCTGGGCGATGGAGGGGTACTGTCCACTCCACTGGGCATCGAATTCCTCCAAAGCCTCGCTGGCGGCGTCGGCGTCCGGGGTGCCGTAGACGGCCTTGAGTGATGCCGCGACCGACTTGCGATCCTTCCACGAGCAGAACGCCAGCGAGTGGCGGACCAGATGGACGACGCAGGTCTGCACCGTGGCCTGCGGAAAGGCCGCGGTGATCGCTTCGGGAGTTCGCGCCGGTCCGCCGAAGGCGGCAGACCGTCCGAGGGACGGTTTGAGGCAAGAACGGGCGGAGCCCCCTTCAGCCCGTCCATTGCCCGGCAGGGCATCGCGCAGCGATGCACGAGAGGGGACGACCGCGATCAGGATGTCGGCTACGCCGCGGTTCCTGAACTCGTTCATGATCCCCAGCCAGAACTTCGCCCCGTGGTCGGGGGATTTGATCCACTGGATCAAATCCTGACCCCTCCCACTGTCGGCGATCCAGAAGCCGAGAACCTCGCGTTGGCCCTCGACCGTGATCCCGAGCGCCAAAAAGATGGCCTTGTTCTTGACGATCCGGCTGTCCTTATCGCGGATCTTCACCCGCAGCGCGTCGAAGAGTGAGGCGGATCAGGGGATCGTCCAGTGGACGATCACGCCGCCGAACACGGAATAGACGGCATCGAGCGCCCGCGAACGCCATTCCCTCACCTCGTCGAGAACGGCATCCGTCACCCGCGAGATGAGGTCAGGCGAGACTTCCAGCCCGTGGAACTCCTCGAAGTGCCCGCGGATGTCGCGCACCGACATGCCGCGCGCGTACATCGCGATGATCGATCCCGTCGATCCGCGTCTGCCCCTTGCCCACCAGCCGCGGCTCGAAGCCGCCGTCCCAGTCCCGCGGCACCTCCAACTCGAAGGCCCCGCCGTCGCCCTTCACGGTCTTGCGGCTCGCGCCGTTGCGGCGGTTCGCCTGCATAGGCGGTGCCTCGGCGCCGTGCTCGTAGCCGAGATGCTCGGTCAGCTCCGCACCGAGCATGCGCTGCACAAGCGCGCTTGAGGTCCTGCATCAGGCCGCCGGCGCCAAGCAGGTCCTCCGACCGCTCGCAGCCCGCCAGAAGCTCGTCCAACACCTTCGCGTCGATCTTCTTCGTCATCGTCCATCTCCCCCTTCTGGTCAGAATGGACCGGCAACCTCATACACAGAAGATCGGACACTCTCGAGTGCTGTCGGCCAACGCCTGTTCGGAACGACGCCGTTCGGCCGCTGGAAGACGCATACCTTCATCGCCGGGCTCACCTGCGACGCGCTGGTCGCGCCATGGGTGATCAAGGGCGCGTTGGACCGAGACGCTTTCGACATCTACATCGAGACACAACTGACACCGGAACTGTTGCCCGGCACTGTCGTCATCCTCGACAACCTCTCCACCCACAAGAGCCCGAAGGCGGCCGAAATCCTGAACGCCCAGGGCTGCTGGATGCTCTTTCTTCCGGCCTACTCGCCCGACCTCAATCCGATCGAGATGACCTTCTCCAAGCTGAAGGCACACCTCCGTCGCATCAATGCCAGAACCTACGACACCCTCATCCAGGCCCTCGGCGACATCTGCGGCCTGTTCGATCCTGAAGAGTGTCGGAGCTTCTTTAACGCCGCCGGATACGCGTCAAATTGAAATCAAACCGCTTTAGAAACTGTAGAACATGTTCGCCCAGCGAAAGGGCTCGTCAGACCCTCGGCTGACTTGCACGACCAAGCTCGTCCCTGTCAGCCAGCGATCCTGAGGCGCCAGCCTGCCAGAGTTCCGCGTCCACTGTGTCCCACATCGCGCGCACGCGATCCTTCTGCGCCGTGGCTGCCGCGCCGAGCCGGGCGACAAGCGCGGTCCGGCTCGGCGCCCGGATCGCCGCCTGCAGATGCGCCTCTAGCCGATCCGCGTCCACTTCGGGCCGGAGCAGGGCGCCCTTGTGCCCGTATTCCTCGAACAGCCTGTCGTATTTATGCGTCCAAGAGGTCCCGATCGCCGGTATCCCCTGCGACAGGGTGCTGACGAGCGCGTGGTATCGCGAGGCGACCACGGCCCGGCACGCCCCCAGGATGCCTTTGGTGGCGACGGCATCGACGTCGTGGACGGGGAGTGGCGCGGCGAGCCGGGCGTTCAGTTCCGTCACGATCCCCGCATCGTTGGACTCATGGATCATAAGACACGGCTCGCAGCCTTCGGCACGCGCGACCTCCGCCGCCCAAACGAGGAAATCGAGATAGGCCCCGGCTCGCTCGGGCGAGGTGCGGTCGGTCATGCGGGCATTGGGCACGATCGCGACGCGTCGTTCCCAGCCTGGCGTCTTGGGCGGCGTGCCGTCGAGGAGATGGGTGATGTCTGGACAACGTTCGAGCCGCACGTGTTCCGGCAAGTCGAGGCCATGGAGATACGCCAGGCTATCTTCATCCCTGGCGTAGATCAGATCCCCAAGAGTGAAGAGTCGTCGCGCCGCGTTGCGTACGTCCGGCTTCTCGAACGGACCCATGGCTTGGGGCAGGAAGACGATGCGGACGCCGCGCTGTCGCAGGCCGTGGTAATAGCCATGCCGCTGGAGTATCCGCGCCGGGGACCATGTGTCGCCATAGGCGAAGCCCGAGCAATCGAGGAGCGCGGACAGCCCGTGGGTCGGGGCGGCGCCGAACCAGTACGGTGCTCGCGCTTCCGCGAATTGTAGAATAGTCCGCTTCGCTGCGAGACGGGCCAGAAGCGCAGGTCGCCCGAGGGAGGCCCGGAACTCGCCGGCATGGGGCGGCAGCATCTGTGGCACGAGTCTCTTCGGGACACCGGCTGGCCAAAGCTCGCGCGGTGCGCCAATGCGCCGGTCGCCACAATGATCGAGAACGGCGCGCATCATCAGATCGTCGCCCTTGTTGAGGATCCACGGACCGACAAGGGCAAGGGCAGGCGCGTCCGGTTCGGGCGAGGTTGGCAAAGGCTATATCCACAAATAAAACGTCAACGGCATTCCTGAGCTTCCACGGGCCATAGGTCAATCATCGGATACCGGGGCGGAACGGCGAGACATCCATGAACGACCGATCAAGTCTCCCTGAGCGCTCCGACATGCCGCCCTTCTTCATCGTAGGCTCGGGACGATCGGGGACGACCCTCCTGCGGTCCCTTCTTGCGGCACATTCACGGATCGCGGTCACGCCGGAGACCCATTTTATGAAGCGCGCCGACCGGGAGGGCGCACGGAGCCGGGAGGCGCCGGAGGATTTCGACACGTTCTGGCGCGACCTTGTGGCCTGGTCCCGCTTCCGCGAGATCGACGTGGACCCCGCACAGGTTCTGGCCCGGATCAAGGCGCAGGGCCGGCGGGACTTCCGTACTGTCTTCGCGGCGATGCTCGAGGCCTACGGGGAGACAACCGGCAAACCTCGCGTTGGTGAGAAGACGCCGGGTCATTACCGCTATCTCGACAGAATCTTTGCCTGGTTTCCCGATACCCGCGTTCTGGTCCTCAGGCGGGATCCGCGGGACGTGGTCGCCTCGCATCTGAATGCGCCCTGGGTCACCGATCAGATGGGACCGCCGCAACTTTGCGCCCCGATCGTCCGCCGGCTCCGTACCTATCACGTGGCCGAGCGCGCGCTTCTCTGGCGACAGGCCAACGGAGAAATCTTGGCGGATGCAGAATCCGATCCGCGGTTGCACGTGGTGATCTACGAGGCGCTTGTCGACCGGCCGGAAGAGGAGCTGCGCCGCATCTGCGCCTTCCTCGGCGAAAGCTACGAACCCGACATGCTCGCCCCCCGCGAGGATTCTACGATCTCCACCACCGACACGATTCGGGTGCAATGGGGTGACTGGGCCGGTACACACCGGACCCGGGCCGCCGCCTCGGTTTCGGCAGGAAGTGTCGGACGCTGGCGCGAGAGGCTGTCCCCCGACGAAGTGGGCCTGATCGAGTCGATCTGCGGTCCGGCCATGGCGCGCCAAGGTTACCGACCGGAAATGCCGCGAAGCCCGCGGCGGTTTCTCGGACAGGCGTTGCTGCATGTCGGGCTGGCCGAGGATCAGGTCAGGCAGCTGATCGCGCGTGGCAAGGCCCAGCTGGCCCGCGGCTAGCCACGGTTCAGACGGACGGCCCGGGCGTGGCGCCGGACGCGCGGACAAACGGTGGATCGTACTGCGATCACCATTCCGGCTCGAAGCCCAGATGGTCGAACAACCGCGCGTTGTGAGACGCGAAGAAGTCGGACAGTTCGGCCAGGACGGGTTCCGGGAGGGGGTCGCTTACCTTGCTGCGGTTCTTCTGCGCGAAGTTGTATTCTCCCTCCATGGGCAGGCCGAGGAAGCCGAGCACTGCGGCGACAGCCTCGGCGGGACGATGGCGGAGGAGGGCGCTACCCAAGACGAAGATCCGCTCCCGCGGGATCGCGGCCTCCAGCCGCCGGATCTGCTCGAGGTAGATCCCGCGGGCCTTGTAGCTCGCGTGCAGCCAAGTCTCGTGCCCTGCCGGTCCAGCAGCGGCCGCGCGCGCGCGCCGCTCCTCCTCGAGCGCGATCGCCTGATCGAAGGGCAGGAATTCGCGCCCCATCGCGACCTCGTGCCGGTAATGTGAGACCGCCCTGGCCACAGGATCGCGCAGGACGACGATGACGCGGATATCGGGCAAGGCCCGGGCAATGCGCTCCGGCCCGTCCGGCTCGAACATGTAGCCCGGCGTCGCCTCCCCGGTGAGATATCCCTTCCCGAGCTGCCAGCGCAGAGGAAAATGTGCGCGATACCAGTCCTCTCCCTTGCCGGCTCGGTGGCCGGCGGTGAAGTAATGGGTTTCCTTCCGGAACGGCCCCACGATCCGGGGATGCTGGCAGAGATAGTAAAACAGGCTGCTCGTCCCCGCCTTCATGGCGCCCGCGACGAGGAAATGCGGTGCGACCCGCCAGGTGGCCGTCATCTGCCGCAGCACGAAGCGGTGATCGCGAACCAGCCGGCCATCCCGCTCTCGGGGTCGCATAGGATGCAGCAGTTCAACCGCCTTTGCCATCAACCGGCCCCTTCCGCGTCCATGCGCTGCGTCTGATGCCAAACGTGCTTTCGAATGTTCAAAGGCTTCTTGTCGTCTGTCTGTATCTCTTCGCCGAGGGCTGTCTGGCCGAGACTGTGGCACCAGTCGTAGATCATGCCTGACCTGCCCCCCGGACCGCCCCTCAGTTCAGTGTAGAGTTTGCTTCACCATGCACTGCCACCCAACCTTGGACCGCCGGCAGCTGGATTTTTCCGGCTCTTTGCACTGCCACCCAACCTTGGACCGCCGGCAGCTGGATTTTTCCGGCTCTTTCACGATGACGGGCTGGCTGCGCCATCGGGATAATGCAGGGCGATCGGGACGTTGTATCCGATCGCGCTGTGGGGCCTGACCTCGTTGTAGTCTCTGCGCCAATCCTCC
>NZ_CANLTR010000089.1 GCF_947494055.1 uncultured Jannaschia sp.
CTCTTCGACGATCGGGATGATGGTGACGTCGCCCTCCTCGCGCATCGCCGGCGGCTCGTCCACGATGCGGTCGACGGGCAGGCGCTCGACGTCGACCTGCTCGCGCCGTAGCGTCTCGCGGATCGGGACCTCTTCGGTCTCGGTCCGCAGGCGGATTGTGGCAACCGTTCGCTCCACCTCGCGCGTTTCGACCTTCAAGCGCTCCTGCGCGACCGGGACGGTCTCGATTGCCTCGTCGCGTCGCGGGGGCGTCGTATCACTCACGTCCTGCATCCCCTCCGTCATGCGACTTGCATGTCGCTCCAATCCGTTCCGCCTCCGATTGTTCCGGTATGACGCCGTTAACGATTGTTAAGACCCTGTACGTCTGGCGGCAGGTCCGGGAACAATTGCCAGAGCCGCTGGTTGCGGCTCCATGCCAGGGCGGCGGTGTGTCGCGGCACAATCCAGTCGGGAGAACATCATGGCCAATAATTCCGGGGATTTCCGCAACCCGAAAATCAGTGACACCGGGACGAAGTCCTCCGGCGGGATCGGCAAGTGGATCGGCATCGCCATCGCGGGGCTTGTCGTGCTCCTGCTTCTGCTCTGGCTCCTCGGCGCCTTCGGCAGTGATGATGCGGACGTCGACATGACCGACCCGGATGCGGTGACCGCCCCGACGAACTAGTCAAGTCTACGCCAAACCAGCGCTTGCGCTCCTGAGTCGGAACGGAGGCTTCCTATGTGAGCCTATCCGTTTATGGCCACTGCCGCTCGGACCCGATTGCCCGTGGTCGTTCGTTGCGTCGATTCGGGCGCAATCGTCGCTGGGGTCCGCGGCGATGATCCTGTTCACCACCATGCCCCGAATAGCCGAGCATCGCTGACGGAGGGGGACGTTGGAGCGATGACCCAGTCACAGGAAGGTCGAGGACCGGACAAGCGCCCGGAAACGGTGATCGACGAGGCTGCGGCCCTTACGGAGGCCGAGGAACAGAAGGTCGTCGAACGCCTCAGCCTACGTGCGCCCGCGATCTACGCCATCATCAAGGAGGAGGGAGAAGCCGAGCTCGCCCGGCCAACCGGTTCGCTGATCTGGTCGGGCCTCGTGTCGGGTATCGCGATGGGGTTCTCCGTTCTTACGCTGGCCTTGTTGCAGATGCATCTGCCGACAGCCGGATGGACGCCTCTTGTCACGTCCTTCGGCTACGCGACCGGTTTCCTGATCGTCATTCTCGGGCGTCAGCAGCTCTTCACGGAGAACACGATCACGATTGTCCTGCCGCTGATATCCGAAGGGAGCTGGGCCGCCCTGGGATCGCTCGCCCGTGTCTGGGGCGTGGTGCTGATCGCCAACTGGACCGGATGCATTGCGGTCGCGCTCGGCCTCGTTGCCTTTGCGCTCGTCCCCGACGATGTCGCGCGGGCCGTCATCGCGGTCTCGCGGCATTACGGCGAGCTGACGGGCGGCGAAGCGTTCCGACAGGCTATCGGCGCGGGGTTCCTCGTTGCCGTGATGGTCTGGATGAAGCCGGGCGCGGAAGGTTCCGAGTTTGTCCTGATCACCGCCACGGCCTGGCTGATCGCCTTGGGCGAGTTTACGCACGTAATCGCCGGCATGGTCGAGATCGTGGTCCTCGTGCTGGCGGGCGAACTCGAGGTGATGGACGGCCTCTTCACCCTGGCCCTGCCGACGCTCGCCGGCAACATCATTGGCGGGACCGGTCTTTTCGCGCTGCTGGCTTACGCGCAAGTCAAGGACGAGGTCCGCACCGTCGATCCTGCCGACGGCGGCGATCCACCTGTTGGAACGGGGCTCTGATGCCGCCGCACGCAAATCCGCGTTCCGAGGACAACCAGGCATGATCGCTCCTCTCCTGTTCGTTCTCGGTGCCCTCGTCGTCGGTCTCGTCTTCTACGACTTCCTGCGGACCACCATCAGCCTGAGCGGGCTGGGTCCCGTCAGCCGGTGGGTCACGTCCGGTCTCTGGTTTGCGGGCTCGCGGCTCGCCGTTCGCAGCGAACGACGGCTGGGCCTGTCTTTTCGTGGTCTGCTCGGCCCGTCGATCCTGACCTCGATCGCGGGCACGTGGATCCTCCTTCACCTCGCTGGCTATACGCTGATGTTCAGGGCCGGTTCCTCCCTCGTCGAGACGCAATCCGGCGACCCGGCGACATGGGTCCAGACCGCGGCCTTCGCCGGCTCCGCGCTCTCGACGCTCGGGGCCTCGAAGGTGCAGGTGACGAATGGCTGGTGGGACATCCTGTCGATGGTGGCCGCGGTGAACGGGATGATCGTCCTGACCCTGTCGGTCAGCTTCATTCTCAACGTCCTCCAGACGACGAATTCGGCCCGGACCTTTGCCGCCCGCTATCACGCCGTGCTGTCGAGTCGTGGAGAAGAAAGTCGCCCGGACCCGCTCCGTCGGGCGTCGACGCTCGGCCCGGATCTGTGCGGCATCGCCGTGCGGCTCGCTGCCTCGCCGTTACCGGGGATCTTCGTGCCGAGCGATCCGAAGATGGATTTTCCGGCGGCCGTCTGCGACCTCTGCGATCTCCTCGAGGCCGAAGGGCTCCGGTCTCGCGAGGAGGGCGCGCCCGGCACGGAGGTTTCCGAACTCCGCTGGGCGATCGGATTGCTCGGCCGCTCCTACAAGTTCGACAGTTCGCAGACCGACGTCGCCGCCGCGCGAGACTGGGCACGGCGGCATACGCTGCCGCGGCCTGATGTCTGAACGAATGTACAAAAGCCGTAAAGGGCCAGGTCGTCTCGCCCAAGCTCGTCATAGAGAGTGCTTGCTCGGTGGAGCAGGTCGCACGGCAGGTCGAGATCGAGGACAACCTCCGGTTCGCCCCCCCATGGCCCGGATTATGGCAAGCGCGTTGCTCGATCCATCATGTGAAGCTGTAATCCTCGTAGGATTGTCGCTGACAAGTGTACCGATCACTAAGGGATGCCATTGCGGATGTAAGGTGACCGGACGCTCACTTCGGTTGATCGAGAGTATGGCGCAGGCGGCCGAGTTCAGTCGGCATTCTGGTCTAGGAAAATCTGCTTTACTTACGTTATTCGGAAGTAAAGATATGATGTAGTATCTTTACTATAGTAACCATGCCGCGCCAAGCCGGACATTATGTCGAGACCATTACCGGCGGCGAGACCGTCCGCGCCTTTGTGCCCGCACCGCTGCCGCCGGTGCCACCAATCGAAGCGGGTGCGCTTCTGCGCCTGTTGAACGACGCGCAGCGTGCGCTTGGACGCCTGGACGGCGTAACGATGCTTCTGCCGAGCCAGGAACTGTTCCTCTACATGTACGTCCGCAAGGAGGCAGTGCTGTCGTCGCAGATCGAGGGCACGCAATCGACGCTGACCGACCTGCTCCTCTTCGAGGAGAACGCGAAGGCCGGCGTGCCGGTCGACGACGTGCGGGAGGTGTCGAATTACGTGGACGCCATGATGCATGGGCTTGCGCGACTGGAAGAGCTTCCGCTCTCGCTGCGCCTGATCCGTGAGATGCACGCACGACTGCTCGACTCGGGGCGCGGCGCGACGAAGGACCCAGGGGCGTTCCGGCGCTCGCAGAACTGGATTGGCGGTACGCGGCCGGGCAACGCGCTCTACGTTCCGCCGCCGGTCGATGCCATGGAGGACTGCCTTCGCGATCTGGAGGCTTTCATCCACGAAGACGCTTCGGACCTGCCGCCGCTCATCAAGGCGGGATTGATTCATGTCCAGTTCGAGTCGATCCACCCCTTCCTCGACGGGAACGGTCGGATCGGCCGTCTGCTGGTGACGCTCTACCTGTGCGTCTTCGATGGGATGGAGCATCCGCTGCTCTATCTCAGCCTCTACCTCAAGGAGAACCGCGCAAGCTATTACCGGCTGCTTCAAGAGGTTCGCGAGAGCGGGGCTTGGGAGGCCTGGCTCGAGTTCTTTCTCCTGGGGGTCACGGAAACGGCGAACCAGGCCTTCGACGCGGCGCGTCGGATCGCGGCTCTCTTCGAGGCTGATCGAACCCGTATTGCCGAGGGTGGGGCTGCATCGCATTCGGCGCTTCGAGTCCACGAATTGATGCAGCGCAACCCTTTCGCCGCCGCGCCACGACTCGTGCGCGAGACGGGATTGACCACCCCGACCGTGAATGCCGCCCTGCGGGAGCTTGAACGGCTCGAAATCGTCGAGGAGATCACAGGTAAGGCGCGGGGTCGAGTTTACGCATATGCCGCATACATGCGGATCCTTGGGGAGGGGACGGGCAGCCGCACCGAAGGACAACCTGCTCGGTGATCTTGCCAAACGTAAGCGAGGGATAGATTCCATTCCTTTTCGATCTCGTCCCTGCCGGCGCGTCCGTCATATCCCTGCGGCGTGGAACGGGAGAGCGCGATGTTTGACGGGTTTGTGACGCTACGAAGTTCTTGAGGATCGTGCGGCCGGGCGTTGGACGTGGCCTGTGGATGTAAAGCTGCGGATCGTGGCCGAGAGGCACGCGCCCGGGATGATGGTCAGCGAGGTGGCACGGCGCCATCGGCTGATGCCAGCGCGGGTAACGACCTGGCGACGCCGGCACCGCGAGGGCAAGCTCGGTCCGGCCCCGGTTACGGCTTCGCGAATGTTCGTGCAGCTGATGCTGGAAGATCTCCATCGATCAACTGGAGTGCCCCCACTGAAGTGGTCCACCTTTTGGGATAGGAATATCCCGTTTTCAGGAGGACGACGAGATGGCAGGAAAACGCGAGAAGCCCGAGGATATCGTGCTGAAGCTGCGACAGGTTGAGGTGCTGCAAGGACAAGGAAGTTCGGTTCAGGAAGCTGTGCGGCAGATCGGCGTGACGGTTCAGACCTATTATCGGTGGCGCAAGCAATATGGGGGCATGAGCCGGGATCAGCTTAAGCGGCTGAAGGAGCTTGAGGCCGAGAACACGCGTCTCAGACGTGCCGTGTCGGATTTGACGTTGGACAAGATGATCCTCGCGGAGGCTTCACGGGGAAACTTCTGAGCCCTTCCCGCCGTAGACAGTGCATCGACCATGTGCGGCAGACCCTTAGCGTATCAGAACGCAGGGTCTGCTGCACTTTGGGTCAGCATCGCTCGACGCAGCGCAAAGTGCCCTGCCGCCGGCCGGACGAAGCCCGGCTGACCGAGGACATCATCGCGCTGGCCGAAGAGTATGGGCGCTATGGATATCGCATGATCACCGGGATGCTGAACAACAGCGGCTGGCATGTGAACCATAAAAGGGTCGAACGGATCTGGCGGCAGGAAGGGCTGAAAGTCCCGCAAAAAACAACCTAAGAAGGGCCGGCTCTGGCTGAACGATGGGTCCTGCGTGAGGCTGCGGCCAGAGCGCCCGAACCATGTCTGGTCCTATGATTTTGTCCAGGATCGCACGCACGACGGGCGGGTCTTCCGCACGCTGAATATCATAGACGAGTTCACGAAGGAGGATAGTGTCCCACCCTGTGGTGTAGGAGGCCGCGCGCGGAGCCTTTGGCTCGGCGCAGCGTGCGGCCGGGCTGGTG
>NZ_CANLTR010000090.1 GCF_947494055.1 uncultured Jannaschia sp.
GCTCAATGAACGAGCGACACCAGCTATGAAGAAGCAGGTGGACGCCAGTTCCTACACCACGCCCCGGGACACTACCACCTCTGTCTCGGTCATGCCGAGACGGAGACCGACATACCCCTTCTACACGAGGTCGGCTGGCAAAGGGATACGCGGATGGATTGGAAGATGGCCTGACGGTGGCGTCGTACATGGACAGGAGACTCGAAGCCTTCCATGCGGGCCGCGCGTTGCGAGCGCAGCCGGCCGACCCGCCGTTTGCGGCCTGCTCTCATGCTTGGCAGGCCATGTCTGAACGGCATAGGCGGACCCACACGAAGCGATATAAAACGACGAAAAAGACCGCCCCTTTCGGGACGGCCATTCTACCACCGCAGCGCGGTTCCTTATTGCGCTTCGGGCATCGCCTCGAGCTCTTCCTGCGTCGCGTCGATATAGGCGCGGATGTCGCCGGTCTCCGAGGTCAGGATCGACAGGCGATCGTAGGGCACCTGCACTTCTCGTTGACCGAGACCGAGGAAGCCGCCCATTTCGACGAGGACGCCCTCGATCTGGCCGTCGCTGCTTAGGATCAAATCGCCGATCTCGCCGATATCCTCGTCGTTGACGCCGTAGAGGTTGGACCCGGTCAGGGACTCGACCTCGAACTCGCCGGCCTGCGCGAGGTTGTAGCCTTCGCGCTCCACGGTCGGACCGCCGAGCTCGACCGGCGCCGTGGTCTCGACCGTGTCGCCTTCCGCAACCGGCATCTCGGTCTCGGCGGTGTCGGTCTCCGCAAGTGCCGGATCGGCGGTGACATCGGATGCGGGCGCTTCCGGCTCGGTCGATTCCGATTGTGCCACCGTCTCGGGCGCCGGCTCGGTTTCGGTCGGCTCCTCGGCCATCAGCGGCCGCGCGGCATCACCCTCGGTGGGCTCGGTGCTTGCCTGGTCGGTCGCGGACGCTTCGGATCCCGCGCCGGCCTCTTGGAAGGTCACCGTCGGCTCGCCGGACTGGACGAACTCGACCTGCGGCTCACCGGACGTGGTGACGTCGACCTGCGGATCGGCCTGCTCGAACCGGACCGTCGGCTCGGACCGCTCGATGGTGACGTCCGCCTCTTCGGTCGCCTCGGCCATCGTAACCACGGGCTCGCCGCGCGTCACAGTTACCTCGGCATCTTCCGTGGTCACGGCTTCGGGTGCGGTGCCGGGCTGGTAGGCCTGACCCGAGCGGTTGTCGGTCACCTCGAAGCCGCTGCTCTCGGCACCGTCCTCGACACGCTCCAGCTCCAGATCGACCTGCGGCGACGCCTGCGAGATGGAAATGCGCGGCTCGGCCTGCTCGACACGAACCGTCGGTTGCGCCGCACCGACCGAGACGTCGGGGTCGGGCATGGTGATGATGATCTCGGGGGCCGCCTGCTCGATCCGGATGGTCGGCGTCGGCATGTCGATCGTCACGTTTGCCGGGGCCTGACGGACGACGATCTCGCCCTGGCCTTCGGAGACGGTGACGGTCGGCGCGCCGGGCTCGATCTCCACGTCGGCCGGGCTTTCCTCCACCTCGACGCGCGGCGGCGTCTGGTCGAGCAGCACGCGGCCCTGGATGGTGACCTCGTCCTCGAGCCGGAGCGTCGTCTCTTCGGTCTCGGCGACGGTCGCGCTGGACTCGGACTGCGTCTCGCCCGACTGGCTTTGCGCTACGAACAGGCGCTCGTATTCGACGCGACAGGCCTCACCGTCGCCGGTCTCGACGATCTGCGTGATCTGGGCCTCGTCTGCCCCCTCGGGCAATTCGCTGGCGATTGCGGCCTGCAGGTTGGCACAGGCTTCTTCCACAGAAGTTTGCTGTGCCTGAGCAGAGAATGGAACGGCTAGAGCGGTACTTATAAGTAAGGTCGACAGTACAGATTTCATTGGAGGACCTACCAGGTTGATTTGCGTGATACATTCAACAAGGCAGCATCTGGAACTAAGGTTCCGGATTAATCGAGCCAGTTGATTTAAGTTAGCCATTCGGGCTGATCCGGAACGAACCGTCTGGCGATCGGTTAATATCGAACATGAAGCCGGGAATGACGGGATAATTCCGTCATGCCGGATTGTCCGAATTCTCGTTTCTGGAGTGATCAATGGCACACCCGACCGACCCCAATCGCCCTGCGGATCCCGCACGTCCGTCTCGCTCGGCTGGCGGGCTGGCCAGCGATGTCATGCGGCATGGCTCGAACCTGGTTCAGCAGGAGATCGAACTCGTCAAAGTCGAAATGTCCGAGAAGGCGGGGCAGCTCAAGGCCGCGATCGGCGAACTCATTGCGGGCACCGTGCTTTTGATGGTCTCGCTGGGCATTCTGCTTTCTGCCCTTGTCAGTGGCGTTGCGCGCCTGCTCGTCGGCATCTTTGGCGACGACTCCACCACGCGAGAGATCGTCGCCCTCGACGGGCTCGACGAAGGCCAGACCCGGGTGGTTACTGCGGTCAATCAGAATGTCGACGCCGCCCTCGACGCGGCACGAACGCTTCCGACTTACGAGGGGCTGGCAGCCCTGCTCGTCGGCGTCGTGTTTGCCGTCATCGGTGCCCTTCTCCTGCGCAATGGTCTGAGCAAGCTCGAGCCGGGGAACCTGGTTCCGGATCGCACGATCCGACAGGTCAAGAAAGACGGAGATTTGGCCCGGGACCAGGTCTGAGCCGCGCTGACCTCTTCAAATCCCCGTAATCAATCAAGGAGCCGGACAATGGCTGACAGTAATGACGACCAGAAGACCGCAAGCGAAGCCGAACGTGACGTCGAGGCGGCGCGCGCGAACCTGGCCGGGTCCATAAACAGCCTCGAAGCTCGCCTGAGTCCAGATGCACTCGTGGAACAGGGAATTGCGTATTTCCAGGGGAATGGTCGTCGACATCTCGATACATTGGTCCGAAACGCTCAAGCCAATCCGATCCCGCTTGTCCTGATCGGGATCGGGGTCGCATGGCTGGCGATGGGATCGAACCGTACGCGGAGAGCGAGCCAGGGGGCATTCGAACGGCACGTTCCGGAGAACCGCCTCTACGACCGTGACGATGACAGGCCGGCCTCGAACACCACCCCGTCGTCTTCGGGCCTTGGCGCAACCGATGCCTCCACGATGGGAGAACGGCCGCGAACGACGGGCGGCGCCACCAGCACGAGTGCTACGCGTTCAGGCGCGCCGGGCGATCCGCTGCCGTCATCCTCCTTCGCGACGGATACCGACTCCGCAACCGCCGACGATCCACTTCTGAAGGACGACGCCATCACGGAGCCGGTCGGATCGAAGCCAGCTAAGAACGTTGGCGCAGCCGCGGAAAAAGGCAAAGTATCGCTCAGCGACCCGATTGGGACCGCGCATAGCGACCGGGATAAAGACAAGTAGGCGCATGCGAAAGCAGACCATGAGGAGTCCGGGCGGGATCCGTTCACCGTACCGGTTCTTCTTGGGAGCCGCCGCGGCGTTGCCATCAACCCCGCTCCTGATGACAAGCTGCGAATTCGTGACGCTACACTAGTCGAGGGATCATGCGCAGACCATCCAGACCAAGCAGCCTGCGGGCCCTCGCCATGCTTACGGTCGCGGGCGGCCTCGCGGCCGTTCGCCAGCGACGGTACGATCGTGACGACGAGGATCCGGGTCCAGGCGATCCGAGGTCACCGCCCGTCTCGGAAGCCCCGTCGGAGCTACCGACACGTAGCTGGTTGGACGTCCTCAAGCGGACCTACGCGGAAATCACCAACGACCATGTCATGCTGGTGGCCGCGGGCGTGACCTTCTACGCGCTTCTGGCCCTGTTTCCGGCCCTCGCCGCGCTGGTCTCGATCTACGGGCTCTTCGCCGATCCGGCGACGATCCAAGGGCACATCACCGCGCTGGAAGGCGTCTTGCCCGGCGGCGCGATGGAGATCATCAGCGGCCAGCTCGAGTCGCTGGCCTCGCAGGGCTCGGCCGGGCTCGGGCTGGCCTTCGTCGCGGGGCTCGGCACGTCGCTCTGGTCGGCCAATGCCGGGGTCAAGTCGATCTTCGAGGCGCTCAACATCGCCTACGAGGAAGAGGAGACACGCGGCTTCATACGCCTGACGCTGACCTCGCTCGCCTTCACGCTGGGCGGGCTCGTCTTCGTGATCCTGGCCCTCGGCGCGGTGCTCGCGGTGCCGGCGATCCTGCAGAACATGGCCTTCGGTGCACAGCTCGAGGCGCTCGTGAACTGGCTTCGCTGGCCTGTCCTCCTGATTGTCGTCGCCGGTCTGATCGCGCTTCTTTATCGCTACGGCCCGTCCCGCGAACCGCCCGAGTGGCGATGGGTCAGCTGGGGCAGCGGGATCGCGGCGGTGCTCTGGCTGGTCTTCTCCGGGCTGTTCTCCTGGTACGCGTCGAACTTCGGCTCCTACGACGCGACCTACGGCTCGCTTGGCGCGGCGATCGGCTTCATGACGTGGATCTGGATCAGTACGATCGTCGTGGTGACCGGCGCGGAGCTGAACTCCGAACTCGAACACGAGACGACGGCCGACACCACGACCGGCCCGGAGAGGCCGATGGGCGCGCGCGGCGCCGTCATGGCGGACCGTGCCGCCGGCGGCTCGAAACGCGCCAAGCGCCGGGGCGACGGACTCTAGACGATCGCGAGCGGGACCCACGCAGGTTCGTTTTCCAAGCTTGTCGATCGTGGCGCCCGCAGCGATCCTCCTGAATGCGCAGCTTCTTGACGGGTAACTGGGCGACCATCAGGTTTTCAGCGCACCCGATCCGGCACCGTGTTGCCCCTCGATCGTGAATACCGCGCCAGTCGGTTCCAGCCGCAACTTGGATCGGCCGCCAAAGTATTCGCCGACGATGCGGTCGAGAATCGTGGATCCGAACCCGGTGCCAACGTTCGGCTCGGGGGCGGACCCGCCTTCCTCGCGCCATGTCAGGCGGAAGGCCTGCGCCGCGGCGCAACTCCAGTGCACGACGATGCGGCCTTCG
>NZ_CANLTR010000091.1 GCF_947494055.1 uncultured Jannaschia sp.
CCCCGCCGAACCCGGACCTTCGGTCGGGCTACGCCCTTCCTGCGGTCCGGGTTCGGCGGCCCGTTCTCATCCAGATTATCGCTCGTATCTCATCCTGATCGACGCGCATCACCCTGGGAATGTCCATGCAGGGCGAAGCCAGCATTGTTGATGTGCTCACGGGCCCGCGCTGGCGGCCGCGGGCTACGCTATAGAGTGAATGACGGCACATTCAGCCCATACGGTACATTCAGCCCATACGGCACATTCAGCCCATAGAGAACGGCCCCAAAGCGGACCTTGAGGTAGAACCCACTAGCTGCGGCGCGGCGTAGGCTATGCAGTTTCTCGCCTGATAATCTGCTAGCGATTTTGAGCTGCAAACCTACGGCGCTCCTCCCTGTTCCCGGTGCAGGGGGCCTCCGGATCTGGGTGCTGCCCTCCACCGCCCCATTCATCGGTCGCTAGCCAATGCTCGAAGTAAGCGAGCCACAGGAACGACCACGGCACGATCGTCTGGTCCAGACGCTGCCTGTGATCCCATTCTTCGGTGCCTGGCAGGTACAGGCAGAGGCGATCTGGGTTGTGGTAGAGGTGCGGCGGCGTCCGACCTCCACTCAACTCGCGGAGGTCATGGCTGTCGACCGTGACCGACGGTGTTTTCTCAGATGCGTAGCGAAGTCGCAGTCGGTAGGTCCGTGAGAGTGGGTCCGGGCAGGCGTCGAGTTTCCAAATCAGCTCGGTCGCCGTCAGTCGACCGTCTGCTCCGATGAGAAGAGGGCTTGTCCGCAAGAAGAGGTGTTGCTGTGGAAGGGTCAGCACCTTGCGTTCCCGCGCCGTCCACATCTCAGTCGCCGAAGAAAGTATTGGACCGGACCGGCGTCGATAATGGAGCCGGGGTCGTGATGAGTCCAGCCGACGGGGCGAGCCAAAGCTGTCCCGACTTCCGAGCCTCGCTCAATCTGTCCTGGTGGCGATTCATCACGCGAACCCCAGCCTGACCGAAGCCCGCCTCCATGCGGTTGCGGACCCGGTCCAAACCAGAGGTGTCTCGGAGGGCCTCCAGATCTTCCAAAGCCTTTGCATGCCAGCCGAAGAACGCCTCCGCCCGTTCGGGCTCACGGTTCCACCTGTCTGCGAAGTTCTCGCCCTGCGTCGTCTCGTTCCAGACCGCGTAGGCCGGGCGGCCATCGATCAACGGGCGTTCGATGAACTGGGGCATCGCTCGGACCGTGGCGATCAGCACGTCGAGTTCATCTTCGTAGACCTCCCGCAGAACGACGGCTTCGTAGGCTCTCATCGCGAGTGTCGTGATGATGATCGAGATCGGAGCAACGTCCCCGCGGACGTCCAGGAAGTGCACGTCGCGATGGCGCTTGAGGATCTGCACGATGCGGTTCAGCACGTTCGCGAGCGTGAGCGTAGCCGGAAACGGCTCGGCCTCGGCTCGGTTCTGCGATTCAGCGAAGCGCTTGACGATCCGAGGGATCAGCGCGGCCCGCTCTTCGAAAAGCTTACGATACCCTCGCGGGTTCGTCGGATGCCATGATGACAAAGCCTTGTCCGGCACCAGCTCCCCGCCGTTTGGGCAGAGGATGTTCGCGATCGTCGGCGACAGATCGAGGTGGAACTCGCCTGCGTAGTTGAGGCGCCAGCAGCGTTTTTTCTCCTGGAGCATGTGCGCGTAGCGGCCATGCTCGCGAAGCCGCCTCCCGACCGCCGCCTTAACCGCCGCGGGGTCCGTGCTGCGGCTTACGCCAAGCAGGAGGCAGATCAGATCGATGTCGAACTCCATCCGTCCAATGGGTTTGATCGTCGTTCCCAAACCGCCGCTGCCATGCAGGTAGACCAGTGTAGACGCCAGCAGCGGGTCGTCGGAGCCGGCGATCCACGTCGCCACAGCCTCGTAGGCGGAGCGGGCACGTTCAAACTGCTCCTTCGTTGGCGCGAGATCCTCGCAGACCTCGACGAGAAGGCGATAGAGTTCCGCACGCCGTAGACGGTCCTGCGGGGTGAGTGGGCGGAACGGGGCGTTCATGCGGCGTGGTCCTTCGCGGCTGAGATGGGGTGGTACGGCTCGAAAGGGGCAGCTGGGGCCCCGAAGAATACGGGCTCAAGGATCGGCTGCGCATGGCGGGCGGCCGAGACGCCGAGGCCCTTTAGGCGGTCGATCTTGGTGGTGTCGTCGAGGCTGAAGAAGTCTGCCGGCACGGGCGTCGCGTAGCGATGGATCGTATCGCCCTGGTGGGGGTGCCCAGTGAGCAGCTTTGCCATGCCCATGGCACCTCTGGACTGACCATCCATCAGTAGCCGCGTCAGTCCGCTGATCCCGAGCTCCTTGAAACCAACCGCATCGTCGAAGAGGTAGACCTCCTCGCCGCAGCCGAGGCTTAGGATACGCAGGTCCTCGCCTCGCCAACCCAGAAGCGTCGTCGCTTCCACCGCCGCGACGCCGATCGGATTGTTCGCCCAGACGCCTCCGTCGAGGAGGCCGGTCGCATCGACCGTGCGATGTCGCGCGAAGTACGTTGGCGCGGCCGCGGTCGCCATGGCCGCGTCGAGCGCTGGCTTGGAGTAGTCCGTCTTCAGCCTTGGGTGATGCGCCGTCTTGTATATGTAGACGCTGCGGCGATCCGCGTCCCAAGCCGGAATCACGAGGCGCGTGCGAGCATCGCCGAGCATTCGATCACCGAGGACGCCGTGCAGTTCGGTCCGAAGCACCTCCGCATCATGCTTTGGGCGGAAGAACTGGCGACCGAACGTCCGTGCCTTCTCTTGCAGCCATCTCCGGACGGCGCCGAGTTCCGGTCCTTCCCGGAAGATGATCGGCCCACGGGTCTCATAGAGGTCGAGGAGCTCGGACGCGCGCAAGCCCATCGCGAGCCCGATGGCAAGGATGCCCCCTGTCGATGTTCCAGCGATCAGATCGAAGTACGATCCGATCGGCTCGTCGAGATCCTTCTCCAGCGCGGCGAGGAACGCTGCTGGCTCGACGCCGCGGATGCCGCCGCCGTCGATGCTCAGGATCCGCCGAACCCCTAGCCCTGCCTCTTCTTCCTCCTTACGTCGCACTGCCTCGCTCCCCGCTCGGTTTACGGAACACTTTCTTCATGACTCGATTGTAAACCTAAGGGGCCGGACTATCTGCCGCAAGGTCTCCAGTTTACAAAACCGTCTATCGTGCGCATGAGTGTAACCTATAGGGAGAGACGACCATGATCGGACGACGTTTAAAGTCCGCGCGTACGGCGGCCGGTCTGTCGCTGCGTGCCCTAGCGGACGCGATGGATCGCAAGGTCTCCGCACAGGCCATCGGCAAGTACGAGCGCGATGAAGACATGCCGCGCTCCTCCGTGCTCTCCGCACTCGCGCAGGCGCTCGATGTCGAAATCGACTACCTGCTCGGAGACGGTGACCTGCAGCTCGAGGGGGTCGAATTCCGCAAGGCAGCTTCGACATCGCGCAAGGAGGTCGCTGCGATCGAGGCCAGAACGCTCGCCTTCATCGAGCGTTATCTCCTTGTCGAGGAAATGCTGCGCCTACCCACGTTGCACTGGGCGCCGCCGAGCTCCCCCGCGTTCAAAATCGTGTCTGTCGAGCAGGCGGACGACGCCGCTGATGCGCTGCGTCACGAATGGGATCTCGGTGGCGATCCTGTACCGAAGCTCGCTGAGCTGCTGGAGGAGCATGGCATTAAGATCGTGTCGGTTGACTCCCCACGCGTCGACGGGCTCGCGGCAAGGGTCGAGCGCGATGGTCATCCGCCGGTACCCATCATTATGATCGCCAAGGGTGCTTGGTCCGAACGTAAGCGGTTCAGTCTCGCGCACGAACTGGCGCATTTGGTCCTGGATGTGGCCGACGGCATCGATGCGGAGAAGGTCGCAAACCGTTTCGCTGGCGCCTTCCTAGTGCCGGGCGAGGTACTGCGCCAGGAGATCGGCCAGCGGCGCAAGGAGATCAGCTTGGGCGAGCTTCGCGTGCTGAAGCGCCGCTACGGCGTCAGTCTTCAGGCGCTGACGTATCGCTGCAAGGACCTCGAGATAATCAATCGGTCGCTCTACCGCGATCTCTTCGATCTCTACGACCGCTATGGCTGGCGGTCGGAACCTTACGAGGAACCCGAGGCCTTCGAACCCGAACGCGAAGAGCCGATGCGCTTCCGTCGCCTTTGTTTCCGTGCGCTTTCCGAGGGGCTCATTGGGGAACCTCGCGCGGCCGAACTGCTTGGAATGACCGTCCGCGGGCTGGAGGAGGAGCTCGACGCCGTGGCATAACGGCGCGATGCCGATCCTCGTCTCCGACACCTCCGTGCTCATCGACATCGAGCGCGCCAGTCTGATGGCGCGCCTTTTTGCGTTGCCGCATGATTTCGTGGTGCCCGATCTTCTCTTCGACCGAGAGCTGGCTTCCCATGGCGGTGACGACCTCGTTGCACGTGGACTGCGGATCGAAGATCTTTCGGGGGCGGAGGTACAGTTGGCCGCGCAAGTGCGGCGGCATAACGGCGCGCTCTCCTTGCCCGATGCCTATGCCTTCAGCCTCGCACGCGAGCGTGGTTGGACGCTCCTGACCGGCGACGGTCAGTTGCGCGCACTCGCCCGGCGCGCGCGACTTCCGATGCATGGCGTCCTGTGGCTCTTCGACGAGCTGGAAGTCCATGAGGTCTGCTCAAGCAATGAGCTTAATGACGGCTTGACAGCTCTCTCTGCGCATCCGCGCTGTCGCCTGCCGCGAACAGAGATACGTCTACGGCTCGACCGCTATCGTTCGGCCGAAAGCACATGATTAGGCCGTCCGACAGAACGTCAGCGGATATGCTGCTCGGTACTAGAGCTTTTCGGCCGAAAGTTGAATCGTGGGGATTCCCATGAGGGAGGCGGTGTGATTCATCCTTTTGAGGAGGA
>NZ_CANLTR010000092.1 GCF_947494055.1 uncultured Jannaschia sp.
ACGCCGATCTCATCCCCGAACACGTCCGCGCCAACGCTCCGATCGCACCGCCCCCGCCACCGAAGCGACGTGGCCGCTCGCCCAAGAACGGAGCCGCCAATCCCTGATCCCGGCTGATTACCGGACCCGCCAGAGTGAGGAATTTTACTTCGGCACTTCTGAGGAAAATTCAGTCGGCGTTGACACACCTTGACCGAGAGGCAGAACTGGATGGCAGCATCCGAGAAGACGGACGGGCGCCCCATGCGCCCTTCATGCGGCGCCAGCCAAGCCATCTCCTGGTCAACCCAGATCAGCATCGAGCCGCGCTTGCGCAACGCGGCGTTATAGCTGGACCAGTTCGTCGTGCGGTAGCGGGAGGGAGGAGGCTTGCTCATGCGTCCCGCCTAACCGCATGGATTCACCATGTGAATCGTCCGAAGTCAGAGTTCTGCAACAATACCCTGCTTTAGCTGAAACTCCTTTACAAAGCTTGCCGCAACCACTCACGCTCAAATTCTGATAGTGCTTCCTTGGGGTCCTGAATGGCTTCGGACAAGCGGTTCCTCAAGGTCGTCTTGGTGTCACCGTCAACGTAGAAGGCCTGCGAAATCTGAACTGGCACCCCTTCTTCGTCCAACTCCTTGAGAATTTCAGGCTGAAACCAGCTACCAATGCTGCCGAAAAACAGGCTGTAGTCGGCTTGCGGCGAGGATTGGCGAACAAACAACTCTACCAATGCAAAGTTCTGAGGTAAACCATACTCGCAAGCCCGCAAGAATTTGAAGATGTTGTCTCGGTTTTCGGGTTGCCCTTTGTAGCTCTGATCCTGACTCAGCAGGAATCCTCTCAGGCTATTTGCCTTTCGAAGTCTGTCGATGAGTGTAGCAAGTTGCCTGGTATTGAACGCCCCAAAAGAACCGACATTCTGATGAGAACAGATTACATCACAGACCTCAAGAATTTCGGGCCATCTTGGCCAGTTCGCCCAAATCAATCTGTCGCTCTCTTCAAGCGACTTCACTACTTTTTCCTTTATGGCTACGGACGTTTCCAATCCGATTGAAGACGCCAATTTGAGTTCGTCGCCCTCGAGACCTAACCTGTCGCGGTAGTAACGAAATCTGTCATCTGATCGCTTTGACCTATCCGGTTTGTCGATATGAACGATATACTCGTCGGGTAGCTCGTCATCCTCTGAAAACAGTGTTGGGCTGACTTCCAGCTCGGTGTGCTCAGGGATATCATTGAAGACAATAACGTGGCCGACATGATGCTGTCCGAGCCGCCCGGCGCGCCCCTTGATATTTGAGTAGGTGAAGAAGTCATACGAGTCCCGATTAATCTTCTTGTCAAAGATCATCACGGTCTTTGCCGCCGTGTTGACGCCTTCAATGAGCGTTGAAGTGCAGAGAAGTATAGGCAGCTTACCTTGATTAAAGAGGCGAACCATTTGTCCAGCAATTGCTCGCGGAATGCGACCATGATGGACACCAAACCCATAGTCGACTGCGACAGATAGGAAATTGTTCCGCCCAATATTGTTCTGCAACCAGGTGGCGAAGTCGCTTGTGTCTTCTGCCACGGCCATCTTTTCAGAAAGCTCAATTGCAAGTTTGTTGGCTCTGCCCGGTGACGAGATGAAGACAAGTGCAGGCCAGTTTTTATCTTCGCCAATTTCTTCGATCAGACGTTCGCGCTTGTCTGGCACCGATCGAAGGTCCAAGGTCTCTACCGCTACTGTAGAAAACCGAGTTCTCAGGAATTCGAAGTTCCATCGGGAATCTGGCGCGACAGATATTTTGTCGATATTGGGCCCAAGAAAGAAAAACTGCTTGGACCTTTTCAGCAAGCGGTAGACCGCAGCGTTAAGTGTGATGCTCCGCTCGTCACGCCTGTCCGGATCAAGCTTGTAAAACTCATCAACAACAGTGAGGTCTAAGTTTCCCAAATCTTCCCGGTATATCAGCCGTTCTTGGGTCCCAAGGAAGATCGTCGGACTCTCCGTCGATGTCTCGCTCTGATGCATCACGAGCCTGAATTTTTCTGAAAAGCGATCTCGAAAGCGTCTTCTGAATTCATCGAGTAGTGCAATCGTCGGAAGCACAATTGCGACACGCCGATAACGTTCAGTCGACAGTAGAGCGTCGATCAGCAAGCTCTTTCCAAAACTGGTTGGGGCGCTCAAGATAAGATTTCGACCCGCGAGGAGAGCATCCAAAGCTTTGATCTGTTCGCGGTGAAACGTTACCCCTCCCAATTCGGAAGCGGTTACAGCCTCAGCGACAAATGCGTCTGTGTCGTCTGCCCACTCAGTTTCGATGTAGTTCCAAAGGCCTGTGGAACGGGCCAAGGAGCTCACAAGGGGCCGATAGCTTAGGAGTTCGTCGGGGTGCGTGTCTAAGAGGTCAGCAAGTCTGGGAACAACCTCAAGCAAGCTTGGGTCATCGGCATCCGTTGTCTGGATAGCGAAGGACGCAGCTTGCAGCACTCGGAACACTTCGCGCTTCAAATCGGAACCAGAAAGCGTATTGAGGTCTTTCCAGTTTATATTCAGACCGGGCATTTTTTACACCTTACGCAATTTGAAGCCCTTTAAGGCGGTCATCGAAGGCTTTATTGAGCGCATCCTTATCACCCAACGGGACGTAAATGAGCTTCAGTTTTATTTTTTCGGTCAGCCCTGACGCTTTTAACTTCCCCCACAGAGCTTGCATCTCTGCATCCACCCCAGCGCTATAATCGTCATTTAGCAATACGTGGCTTTCTGTCGCATCGCTATTCGCGGCAATCAGAACAGGGAAAACTGCATTGGTAATTAGCTCATCTAAAGAAGTTTCCGCAGACAGAAGCTTCTGTATCTTTGCGCTGTGCGGGATGTCGTTGGATACTTGCGGCCCAAGGAGTAACTTCTCGTTCTTGAGGAAGCCCGCCGTGATGTGCCCGGTTATGGATGCGATTGCATCCTTAATCGCATCGTTCCGGTTCTTGAAGAATTTCGCTTCCCCAAGCCAAAGCTCTATCTCGTTATCTCCGACATACCTAACATGAACTAAGTCAAATGCTTTTACCGGATCGTTTGATGCGCTCAAATAGTTAACTCTGGCCGCGATGGGTATCGTATTGAAATAAGTCCGACAAACGGCGTGAGCAGCAATTTCCCCCACCTCGCCACGACGTTCATATTTTTCACTGATGTAAACTCTGGAAGCTGCCTGCTTGAGCCGAACAAAAGTGTTGGTATGATTGGTGTCGCGAAGTTCGTCAGACTTTAGAGCGTAATCTATGATCCATTCGATCAGATTGTCAGCGAGACCAGAGCAACGCCACTCGGATAGTTCGAAGCCGGCGCAATAGCTCTCCAAGCTTTCGTTCGATCCGGTGATTCGAGTTAGAATGCAATTTGGGGAAATTATGTAAGGGTTCGACATTCAACGCGCTGCTCTTGAACTTACGTTTGAGTTTGCCTTAAAATCTTTGACCCGGCAACTACCAAAGGTTGCGCGCCCGGCGTTGCAGCACTCTGCTTTCAAGGTTCTGATGCTCGGATCAGACTGCTGAACAGAACGACATTGGTTCCGTCTTGTAACAGCTGCTTCTTCGGTTGGAGGAGGAAGTGCCATTTTCGCGGATGATGCGATGCAGCATCCGAGCAAATCCTGAAACCCGGTGTGGGCCAGTTTGGACAGCGGCGGTTTCCCGGCTTTCGGCTTCGGCGCCGCAAGGCCGCTCGGAGCCCGAAGTGACCGAAGCCACACTTCGTTCAAGGGCAGAAATTCACGCCCCGCCTCCAGTCAGGCCTACCGCGACGGAGCACTTCAAAGGCCGTTGCGAACTGGCTCACGAATAGCTTCGCGCACTTGGTTAGTTATGTGCCATGGAGCGAAGCCGAATCTTTCGCGAAAATCGCGATGTATGACCACATCGGTAGCCGCGGCCGCTTCGACAAATGAGGCCGTGTGTTGCCTGATAGTATCCGCAGTAAGACGATCTTCCGGGGCCGCCTCACCCGTATGAGCGATCTCGCCCCGCAGCGTGACAATCGCATCCAATCGGTTGCAGAGCCCGGGCTCTGCTAAGAAGTTGTCAATGGCGGCCGATATTCTGGCCCCGAGCACGAGTCGAAAAAGACCGTCTAAATCCTTGCCGCGCTGACGACTGAACTTCGGGGTGTTGAAATCGCGAATATACTCGTCCAACCGGTCGCTAAGGAGTTGTTTCCAGCCTTCGTCAGGCAGCAAGGCGACCTTTTCGTCAAGCGGGTCTTGGTTGCCTTTGAACTCGCTTCCAGCGTAGATCAGCAAGTCTCTTCGAAGTTGGTCAGTGATCTGATCGAACCGAAGATGGTTACGTTCAAGAATTTTTTGAGCGGCCTGTCTGCAAACCTCTTCACAGTAGATTTCCCAACTGGAGACAAGGAGAACAAGCGCACCGTTGAGTAACGCATGCTTTGTGTTCGGGCCTCGGCGATCATTGACCGCCTCGAAGACATCGGCCAACTCCACAACCTCTCTTCTGCGGCGACCATTGAATAGGGCAAAGGCTGAGCTGGGCATTGAAGATCCTCTAAGCTCTTTTGCGGATCGCCTTGCGCGAGAGCGTATTTTTTTTGAATTAATAGATTGAAGCTGCTCGACAAAACAACCTTAAAAAGCTCAGGCAACTGGCGAACCTTGTTCGCAACCCGGTCACTACAGTCACCGGAACGCTGAGCGACGCACCGATAACCGGTCTGGTGAAGCTGCGCCGCAGCGCCTGAACGTGAAGCCAAGGTCGGCAATGGGCCGAGGCTGTGTGGAAACTGCCTATCATGCTATACTTTCCCGAGGCATTTGGGGGTCAGGATGGCTGGTTTCATTGACGGCATCGACCGACAGCAGACGAC
>NZ_CANLTR010000093.1 GCF_947494055.1 uncultured Jannaschia sp.
CGCTCAATGAACGAGCGACACCAGCTATGAAGAAGCAGGTGGACGCCAGTTCCTACACCACGCCCCGGGACACTACCGATCCGAAGGCCTCATGCCAGGTCAGCGGGTAACACTCTCGATGAGGCAAGCGGTAGCAAAGTTACGTGAGGCAACACGACAAGCCTGCGCCGTGCGTGCGCCCAGCAGTGCGCTACGCGGATCGGATCGCCGCCCTTGCGGGAGGGGCGCGTGAGACGGTTGTAGCCGGTATAGCCATCGAGTTGCAGCGTGCCGTCGAAGCCGTGCAGGAACGTCTCCGCGTTCCGCCCACCGCGGTCGGGCGCGTAGAAGAAGACCACCCCGGGCGGATCGTCACCGCCCCAGGCGCGGTCGTCGCGTGCGAGAGCCCACAGGTAGCCGGTCTTGGTCCTGCCTCGGCCCGGGTCCAGCACCGGCGCCGTCGTTTCGTCCATGAAGAGCTTGCCTGAGGATTTCAGATGCTCGGCCAGCCGGTCGACGACGGGCCGCAGATGGAAGCCAGCGACACCGACCCAGTCGGCCAGCGTGCTGCGGTGGATGCTGACGCCCGACCGGGCAAGGATCTGGCTCTGGCAATAGAGGGGGAGATGGTCAGCATACTTGGCGACCAGCACGTGGGCGATGGCGCCCTCGGTGGGCAGGCCACCTTCGATGAGGGCCGCGGGCGCGCTCGCCATCGTTCTCGAACCGATGGCGCACGATGGCTCGCCCTGCGTGACGCCGTCGGTGCAGACCCGGCAGGCATATTTGGGGCGTATGGTGGCGAGCACCCGCAGTTGCGCGGGCACGATGTCGAGACGCTCCGTCCGGTCCTCGCCGATCTTGTGCATCCGTCCGCAGCCACAGGGGCACTCCAGGCTGTCGGGTTCGATGATCTGCTCAATGCGCGGCAGGTCCGCCGGCAGGTTGCCGCGATTGCGCTGCGCCGGAGCGACCTTGCGGCGCGGAGCCTCGTCCGAGGAAGCGCGCTCGTCGTGCTGCGTCTCGACCTCAGCCACTGCCGTCTCCAAGTCCTCGAAGGCGAGCTGCCGGTCGTCCTCGCCGAGCTTCTCGGACTTCTTGCCATGCACGACATGGTTCAGCTCGGCGACCAGATGCTCGAGCCGCTCGACGATCTGCTTCAGGTCGACGGCTTCCGCCTTCAGGACCGCGTTCGCAGCCAGCAGATTTGCGTGCTCCCGCAGGAGGTCGGCGATGATATCGCGCTGGCCCTCGGGCAGGCTCGACAGGTCGATCTTGGCGGCGGCGGGCATGCTGCGAAGATACCCCGAACCAACTGGAAAGGAACGCGGTTTCGACTGCGGAGAGTCATTCCGCCGCAGCCGGTTTCCGGGCTTCCAGCGCCCGAACCTTGCGCCAGTCCAGGCCCGAGAACAGGGCCTCGAACTGCGCGCGGTCCAGTGTCATCACGCCGTCCCCGATCGTGGGCCACGCGAAGGTCGTCTCTTCCAAGCGCTTGTAGGCCATCACCAGCCCCGTCCCGTCCTAGAACAGGATCTTCAGTCGATCCGCCCGCTTGGCCCGGAAGACGAACACCGTGCCGGTGAACGGGTCTTCCTTCAGAGCCGACTGGACCAGGGCCGCCAGCCCGTCATGCCCCTTTCGGAAGTCCACCGGCTGCGTCGCCACCAGGATGCGCATCTTGTGCGACGGCAGCATCACGAGGGCTCGACAAGGGCACGGGCGATCTCGGCGACGCGTGCGGCCGGGGTCGAAGCATCGAGATGGACCACGACCTCGCCGATGCCGATCCGGATCTCGGCCGGCGTGCGAGTGGCTTCGGCGCCACGAACGGGAGGCTCGGCGTCACGCACGACCAGCGGCGCGAAGACCGCCTCGAGCGCATCGTCCTCCGGCACCGGTAGAACCAGATCGCCGTTCTTCGCCTGGCGCCGCCAAGCAGACAGCTGGTTGGGCTGGACCCCGAACCGCGCGGCGACATCCTTCACCGTGGCCCCCGCCCACAGGGTCTCCGCGACGGCCTGCGCCTTCACCTCGTCCGGCCAGCGCCGATGCCCCGACGCATGGATCCCCACACCCAGCGATCTGAGAAACGCATTCGTAGAACACATTGCGAAACGCACTCCCTGCCTCATCACAGGGATGCCTTCGCAACTCGTCAGACCAGCCGGAAGGCGGGGCTCAACCGCCGCTTACCCTCGTTCCCGTCCTTCCTCGGAATATACCCAAGCGTAGATCGTCTCGTGGCAGACATACGCGCCGCTGCCGTCGCGTCGGAGCCGCCCGGCGATCTGCTCCGGACTCCAGCCCGCGCGCAGCCGGTCGGTGATCGAAGCGAGAAGCAGCGGCTCCCTTGCGAGCTTCCGCCGCCGGTATCTGCGCCGCGCCGCCATCGTCTGCGCCACCGAACTGTAGTAGCCGTCCAGATACGGGTTCTCTGCGTCGGCGAACCTGTTCCGCTTGAGCTCGCGATAGATCGTCGAACGATGGCGTCCGAGCTCATCCGCAATTTCCATCACCGGCACCCGTGCGTTTCTCAGCCGCTCGATCCGCCGTCGTTCCTCGATCCCGAACTCCGGATGCGCCATCCTGTTTCCTCCCAGTCCATCAAAAGAATAGGAGACATGTCGCAAGCCAAAATAGAATGGGCCGCGGTAACAAGATTGAACAAATTAATATGCATTATGTAGTTTATGAATATGGTTGTGCGGAACCTCGCGTTGAATGTGCAGTATTTCGCCTACAGGCTAACCTTTCTATCTAACTTCCGAAGATCTGGCAAATTAGTACTAGTCGTGCATCGGCGCATTGATGCTAGCCGTTTCAAGTTTCCGTAACGAAATCTGTATGGTGGCCGTAATCACAGGAACGCCGCGGATTCGTACGCATTGGATTGAAACCGCAGGGCAAAGAAGCAACTTCCTGCGAAATACATAAATATCAGAAATGTCCGTTCGCAATGTCAATGCGGCGGATCAATCTATCATAGAGCCGTCTTGCAAGAACTTGCCTTCACAAGGGCGGGCATCCGCTGACCTGTCCGATACCGTGGTTGTTTTCCCGAAAAAACCTGACCAAACGAGACCGGTTGCGAAATACCCGAACCGAGACAACGAGATAGAACCGGATGCCCGTACGTCGAATACCGTTTCATATCTTAATCAAATGGAAACTTTGCCGCCTGCAACATTGAGTCAACGACGGCGTCAATCGGCCCGACTGGTCACGAACCAGGCCGTTTAACCCGATCTTAACCCTGATCTACAACCACAGGTTGCATCACTGGAATGCCAAGCGGGTGCTCGATCTCGCTTGCACGCATATCGAAGAGGATAGAACTTTGGCCAAACCACGCGTGATCATTACCACCGACATTGGCGGCGACGACAAGGACGACGCCCAGTCCTTCATCCATGCCCTGCTCTATGCCGACGAGGTAAATTACCGCGGGTTCGTCTCGACGATGACGGATGATCGCAATGGTAATCCCGACTATCACTTCAACCGAATCATCGACGCCTATGGGCGGGATTTGTCGAAACTGCGCGAGACCGGCGATTACCCCTCCGCCTCCGAGATGCGCAGCCTCATCCACAAGGGTTCGGTGAACCCGGATTTTCCCGGCGCGCTGTCGAGCGGCGCGCGTCACATCATCGACGAGGCCCGCGCGGCTTCTCCGAACGATCCGGTCTACCTGCTCGCGTGGGGTCCGGTCCACGACATCGCCGCGGCGCTGAAGGCCGCCCCCGATATCGTCGACAGCGTCCGCGTCTACAGCGTCTACGGGCTGGGACAGGATCGGGTGAATACCGAAGCCTACAAGTGGATGAAGGACGCCGTCGGCGACGACAGCCGCTACTCCGATCTCTTCTGGATCAACGCCGAGGAGAGCTTCCGCGGCATGTATGCCGGCTCTTCAGGGCAGAACGATCCCGGTCGGAACCTGGGTTGGGTCAAGGACAACGTCGACGGCCACGGCGCGCTCGGCAACCTGTTCCACGACGTCTATTCCTATGACCTCTACGGCAATGGCGGCTCGGCGAAGGGGCTGAAAATGGGGGATACCCCGTCGCTCCTCTACGTCCTCGACAATGTCGACAACGACAATCCCGGCGCGCGCAGCTGGGGCGGCTCCTTCGCGAAGAACGGCTGGGGCGACAATACCTGGGACGACCGCGACGGCTCGGGCGACCGCCTCGGAAGCTACGACGGCGCCCGGACCGTCTACGAGAATCGTAGCGAAGCTTGGGGCGATTTTGCCGATCGGCTCGACCGTGCTAAGGACGGCTCCGGACGAAAAGACAACGATTCTGTTGACTTAGGGGAAAGCCCCACGGGGGGGGTCCCGAACGGTTCGGAAGAAGTGATGGTTACGACGGGAAGAACACAGGCCGAGGCGTTCGACCTCGCGGGTGGCTATGTCTACGAGGGCCGCAGCGCGAGCGCAGGCGGCGCCAACATAAA
>NZ_CANLTR010000094.1 GCF_947494055.1 uncultured Jannaschia sp.
GGCCTCCGAAATCGCAGGGTTCCGGGCTCAAGAATACCAAACCCTGCGAAACCAGCACAGCGCGAACGTCGGTTCGTAGCGTGAAATCAGAACGCTAGACGTTGTTCAGAGCGGACTACTTATCCGGGTTTCAGGCTGCTTCACCGAACAGGCCTCGGATAAAGTCGATCTCGCTGCGGACACCGGGTGCCTTGTTCGAGATGTGGCCGTTCTTGATGGTCCGGATCGCCTCGATGGCGGCGAAGGTCGCCTTGGCGGATCGCAAGGAGCGGAAAGACTGTCGCGTTCCGAGCAGGCGCTTCAGCGCCGCATGATTGCTCTCGATCCGGTTGTTCCGCCACTTCCGGTCGATGTGCAGGATGCTGTCGAAATGCGGATCGCGGCGATGGTTCAGGTCTTGGATGACCTTTCGGTATCCGGGCGCCTTGTCCGTGCAGATGGAGACCGGCCGGTAAAGCCGGGCCCCCTCGCTGGCCTGCTTCAGAAAGGCCTTGGCGGCTTTCGCATCACGCCGGGCCGTCAGCCGGAAATCGATGAACCGGCCGTTCTGGTCCACTGCCCGCCAGAGATATCGCCACTTGCCGCCGACACGGACATAGGTCTCGTCGGTTACCCGGCAGGGCATTGCGTAGCAATGTCCCGGGAGGGCACATGCCAGTTCAGGCCGCGCCAGCTGCGGTGGGCATACGCGCGCTTGGCAATCTCGGGGCCGAACTTCTGGACCCACCGGAAGACCGTGGCCCGATCCACCGTAATCTCGCGCTCCGCCAGTAGATCGGCGACATCCTGGTCGGAAAGCGGAAACCGGCAGTACCAGCGCACGGCAAGCAGGATCACCTCACACGGGAACCGATGTCCCTTGAACGGATCACGGCGCATGGCATGCTCCTCCTATCTCGGCCTCTGAAAAGCAGCATCCTCGCCAACCGATCAGCAAAGCAACAGTCCTGTCTACCTCAACGAATACGGAACTTACGAGGACGTCACAGCCGACCTGCCCGGCTTCATCGAGGACGTCTACAATGCCGGACGTCTGCATTCATCGCTGGGCTATCTCAGCCCGGTGCAATACGAAGTCAACAACGCCCGCCAGCTGGTCAAAACCGCGGCCTGATCCTGCCCAGCCATAAGGGCGCACTACAGTGACCTGTATCAAGCCGGCCGAAATGTCGTCCAAAACCGGGAGCCTGTGATCAACCGAATGGGGCCAAACGCTGATACAGTATATCTATTGCTCCGCTTCCTCTCTCTGAGTGGTTTATCGTGGACGGTTCTCAGTTGCCGAAGAGCCTAGGCTTGCCATGTTCTGACACATCACAGCCTGGCCGGCCCATATAGAGATCGAGTTCGACGTGGGGCACAGTGCTGACAGAACTCTTTTCGCCTCGCACGACGCCTTTGACCATTGGACCGGAGCCCACGCAATCTTCGCAGCGCTCCTTGCCTGATCGCAGCTCGGCGCCTGTAGCGCCCGTTCATTCGAACGCCTCGAAGCATGGATCCTCACGCGTCGACGCCCTCGTCTGCATGCGCGCCACAAACGTCTTGCCTGAAACATGGAACACGGGGCTACGGCACAGCGTTTCCTGCCTGCGACCGGATCGTTCCCGTCGCTTCCGCTCCGCCGACAATCCCCGAACCCCGACGCCGCGCATCCCGCCGGCCGGTCCATGGAAGATCCCCGATGAACGTCCAGACTTCGTCTACCCTGACCCAAACCCACGCAGGTATGGGGGTCATTCTCCGCGAAGGCGGCGCCGCCTTCCGCGTCTGGGCGCCGCATGCCACCGCGGTCGCCGTTTCCGGCGACTGGAACGATTGGTCCGATGCCGCGAACCCGATGGCTGCGGAAGGCGAGGGCTATTGGTACGCCGATGTGGACGGCGTTGTGGCGGGCCAGGAGTATCGCTTCGCCATCGAAGGGCCGGACGGTTCCATCTCGCGCATCGACCCCTATGCGCGGGCGGTCACGAACTCGGTCGGCAACGGCATCGTGACGGATCGCGCCTATGACTGGGGCGACGATGCGTTCCAGATGCCCGACTGGAACGCGCTCGTGATCTACGAACTGCACCTCGGTACGTTCAACCGCCCGGAGGGGAGCGACGCGCCGAGCGGGTTCCATGACGCCATCGGTCGCTTCGACCACCTCCGCCGTCTCGGCGTCAACGCGATCCAGATCATGCCCGCGATGGAGTTCGCGGGCGACGTGTCTTGGGGCTACAACCCCGCTCACATCTTCGCCATCGAAAGCGCCTACGGTGGACCGACTGCATTCAAGGACTTCGTGCGCGCGGCGCATGCCGCGGGCTTCGCGGTGATCCTCGACGTGGTCTACAACCATTTCGGCCCCTCCGACCTCGACCTGTGGCGCTTCGACGGCTGGGGCGAGGGCGAGGCCGGAGGCGTCTATTTCTACCAGGACTACCGCGCCGCGACCCCCTGGGGCGAGACACGGCCGGATTACGGCCGCCAGGAGGTGCGCCAGTTCATCCGGGACAACGCGCTCTACTGGCTCGAGGACTTCCGCGTCGACGGGCTGCGCTTCGACATGACGCTCTACATCCGCACCATCTCGGGCGACGAGGGCGACGAAGGCGACCAGCTTCCCGACGGATGGTCGCTGATGGCATGGCTCAATGACGAGATCGCGGATCGCTTCCCCGGCCGCATCACCATCGCCGAGGATCTGCGTCAGGTGGACGCCGTCACCGCCACCACGGGCGAGGGTGGCGCGGGCTTCGGTGCGCAGTGGGACGCGGCCTTCGTTCACCCGGTTCGGGAGGCGCTGATCGCAGCCGAGGACGACGACCGCAGCATCGCCTCTCTCGTCAACGCGCTGACGCGGACCTACAACGGCGATCCGTTCCAGCGCGTCGTCTACACCGAGAGCCATGACGAGGTCGCCAACGGGAAGGCCCGCGTGCCCGCCGAGATTGGCGGCGAGGATGAGCAGCGCCACTGGGCCGCCCAGAAACGCGCGACCCTCGGCGCCGCGTTGGTGCTGACCGCGCCGGGCATCCCGATGCTGTTTCAGGGGCAGGAATTCCTTCAGGGTGACTGGTTCGACGATTCCGTGCCGCTGGACTGGGATCAGGCGGAGGATTTCGGCGGCATCGTACGGCTTTGGCGCGACCTGATCGGCCTCAGGCTCTCCGAGCCGGGCCTGCGCGGACGGCATGTGGAGGTGCTGCTGGCCGACGAGGACCGCAAGCTGCTGGCCTATCACCGTCACGACGACAACGGGGAAGCCGGTGTTCTGGTGATGCTGAACCTTCGTGCGGAAGCGGCGCACGACGTAGCCCTTGATATGCCGGACAAGGGCTCGTGGCGGCTTCGGCTCAACACCGACTGGAGCGGCTACAGCGAAGCCTTCGGCGACCACGAAGCCCACGACCTGGAGGCGAACGGCGAGGCGGAAGACACGGGTCGACCTCGCGCCATGGTCTCGCTGGGCGCCTACTCCGCTCTGGTCTACACGCGCTGAGGCAGCTGCCGGATCGCTCCGGACGGGCCTTATTGCACTAAGCTTGTGGAAGCCAGACTTTTCCTTTCGTCGTTTGGGGTTCGACGACGGGCCGTGTGACGGGGCTGCCGAGGGCAGTGAAGCGGCAGCGGATGGCAATGCGGGTCTGAAGCTCGGCGGTCTGACGGTCGAAGTTGCGGGACATGGGTCTTTGGCCGAGGAGCTTCATGCAGTTCATCCGCTGACCGGCAGGGTCAGGCGATGCATGGTCCCGAGATGTATGGTCTCTGCACGGCTGCGGCGGTGGTATCGGCTCCACTTGCGCCAGATCGTCCGGCCAACCCGCCTGATGGCGCGCAGCGCCTCGTTTCTGCCTGCTGCGCCCGGGCTGTCCTTCTTCCGGGGCTCGGCGTTGCGCCGGGGTGGGCTGATCGCATCAGCGCCCCGGCTGGCGACGGCGTCGCGGCCGGCTCGGCTGTCGTAGGCACCGTCGGCAGTGACTGAGGCGATCGGCTCGTCCGCAGGGATCTGCGACAAGAGGCTTGGCAGCATCGGCGCGTCGCCCATGCCGCTGCCGGTGATCACAACCGCACGAACCTCCAGCGTCGCCTCGTCCAAGGCCAGATGTACCTTGCGCCACTCGCGGCGTTTGGACCCGCCATGCTTGCGGGCGTGCCATTCGCCTTCGCCCCAGGCGGTTCGGACAACGAGTTCTTTGACGGGGATGGCGGCGAAGCGGTAAGGGTCGACTCAACCTCCCGTAACATTGCTGCGCATTCACGGCCGGTCAGCGGACAGCCGGCGACCCACGCTCACGCAGCGATGCAAGGTAAGCGGGCCAGTTCAAGATAAGGTCGCGAGTCGCCACAGGTATGGATGGTAGTGCCCCAACGTGTGGTGTAGGAGCGCCGACCTTCGGAGAGGTCCGAGCCTGATCAGGTTGCCACGGCGGGC
>NZ_CANLTR010000095.1 GCF_947494055.1 uncultured Jannaschia sp.
AGCCGGATCGACGAACTCCTCCCCTGGAACTTCAATCCGTCAAGCTGAAACCGGCGTGGGGCCCAGCTCCCGCTTACGTATCGACGATCACCACCGGCCATGCGGGCTACAGGGGATTGATGTAGCGAGATGCAGATTACGAAATGATGTCCCGCAACCTATCGTAAAGTTTAGTTAATTTTGAGTTACAATCTTTGCTCTACGAACGTTTGAACTGCACGGCGAGATTGAGCGATTACCTCATCGCAAGGCTCGGGATGCTGCCCGGGATCGAAGGGCCGGTTGCCATGCGCGTTTCGTGCTGGTCGTCTCGAAGGGAGAGCAGCTGTCTTGATGCACAAGACCTGAAGTCGTGTGATGAGCCTGACCGGACCGGAGACCTCCGAGTATCGTAGGTCCGGCCAGGCGGCGCGGTAGTGTCCGAGCCCATCTTCACTCCTGGCGCATCAAATCCGCCCTTGGTTCACCCTCTTTGACAAGGCTTCCGCACTCTCGACCCGCTCCGAGTAGCGATCGGTCAGAGCTTCGGAGCGGACACGCGTCATCAGGGTGAACTTCACGAGCTCCTCCATGACGTCGACGATGCGCATGTAGAGCGGCGAGGGGCGCATCCGGCTGGCGTCGTCGAACTCGTCCCATGCCCTGGGAACGGAGGACTGGTTGGGAATCGTGACCATGCGCATCCATCGGCCGAGAATGCGCATCTGGTTCACCGCATTGAAGCTCTGCGACCCACCACAGACCTGCATGAGTGCAAGCGTCTTGCCCTGCGTGGGGCGCACACCCCCGAGGGAGAGGGGGATCCAGTCGATCTGGCTTTTCATGACGCCCGTCATGGCCCCGTGGCGCTCGGGCGAGGACCAGACCATGCCTTCCGACCATGTTGCGAGATTGCGAAGCTCCGCGACCTTGGGATGATCCTCCGGTGCACCATCGGGTAACGGCAGGCCTGTCGGGTCGAAGACGCGGGTCTCCGAGCCGAACCAGCGCAGCACCCGTGCCGCCTCCTCCGCGGCGAAGCGGGAGAAGGAGCGTTCGCGCAGCGAGCCGTAGAGGATCAGGATGCGCGGCGCATGCCCGTCGTCTCCAGGTGCGGCGTAGACCGCAGGGTCGATGGCGTGCAGGTGGTCGGCGTCGATGTTGGGCAGATCGGGAACGGGGGTCACGGTCGCACCACCTCGCCGTCTTCCTTGGTGAAAGACCCGATCTTTGGGTTGTCGAGAACCTTCACAACCTCTTCGGAGGGGCGGCACAGGCGCGTTCCCTTCGGGCCCACCACGATGGGCCGGTTGATCAGGATCGGATGCGCCATCATCGCGTCGATCAGGTCGACATCCGTCAGGTCCGGATTGTCGAGCCCGAGATCGTCGTAGGGCGTGCCCTTACGGCGCAGCAGGTTGCGGGGAGCAATCCCCATCGCAGCGATCAGCGCCTCGAGCCGTTCACGCGAGGGGGGCGTCTCGAGATAAAGGATCACTTCGGGCTCGACGCCGGATCGACGGATCATAGCGAGCGTGTTGCGCGAGGTGCCGCAGGCGGGATTGTGGTAGATAATCACCATGGGTCAGGCTCCGGCAAAGCGGCTGCGGGTTCGATTGGCAAAGGCTACGAGCGACAGCATCACCGGCACCTCGACGAGCACACCCACGACGGTGGCGAGCGCCGCACCCGAGTTCAGGCCGAAGAGGCTGATGGCGACGGCGACGGCCAGCTCGAAGAAGTTCGACGTACCGATCATGGCGCAGGGCGCCGCGATCCGGTGTGGCACGCGCATCGCCCAGGCGGAACCGTAGGCCAGCGCGAAGATGCCGTAGCTCTGGATGATGATCGGCACCGCAATCATGGCGATGACCAGCGGCCGCTCCAGGATCGCGCCGCCCTGCAGGCCGAACAGGATCGCCACCGTGGCGATCAGCCCGAGGGCCGAGAGCGGCTTGATCCGGGCGGTGAAGGCGTCAATCCGGTCGCGGCTTCCGAGCGCCTGCCGGGTCAGGAACCCCGCAACGAGTGGCAGCACAACGTAGAGAACCGTTGCGAGCAGTAGCGTCTCCCACGGCACCGCGATCTCGGTCACGCCGAGGAGGAACGCAACGATGGGTGCGAAGGCGACGATCATGATCAGATCGTTCACCGAGACCTGCACCAGCGTATAGGTCTCGTCCCCGCGGGTGAGCTGCGACCAGACAAAGACCATCGCCGTGCAGGGCGCGGCGCCCAGCAGGATGAGCCCCGCCACGTATTGCGCTGCATCTTCAGGCGCGATGAAAGGCGCGAAGACGACTTCGAGGAACAGCACCGCCAGCGCCGCCATGCTGAAGGGCTTGATCAACCAGTTCACCACCAGCGTGATCATCAGCCCCCGCGGCTGCTTCGCCACCTGCGCGACCGCCCCGAAGTCGACGCCGACCATCATCGGGTAGACCATCGCCCAGATCAGCACCGCGACGACGAGATTGATCGAGACGACCTCCGCCGCGGCGACGGCCTCGAAGAACCCGGGGGCCAGCGAGCCAAGTACCAGCCCCGCCACGATGGCCAGCGCCACCCACAGCGAGAGCCAGCGTTCGAAAGACCCCATCGGAGAGGGGGCACTCTGCGTTGCATCGGTCATGAGGTATCTTCCAGTTTGGTCCCGCCGTCAGCAGGCGCAGGCAATGTCGTCGATCAGCGGCTGACAGAGTGCGGGTTCACCTCCGCAGCAATCCTCGAGCAGAAAGCGCAACAGTCCGGAGACCCCTTCAAAATCAACGTAGTAGCGGATCAACCGCCCCTCCCGGACGTTGCGTACCAGCCCCGCATTGCGAAGCACCGTCAGGTTGGCTGACAGAGTGTTCTGCCGAACTTCCAGCACTTCACCGATCCGGCCGGCGGTCATGCCGTCCGGTCCGGCTTTGATGAGAAGGCGCAACGTATCGAGCCGCGTCGGCTGGCTCAGGGCAGCAAAGGCAGAAAGAGCAGCATTAGTATCCATATTTCATGTAATATGGATATGTATGGCGCAGTCAAGTTTTCCTTGCGTGGGTAGTAGCTTTATCGGCATTGTGGATTTTTCAACTTGGCATAACGAACGGCCGGTCTAGGGCGGCGTGGGCGACCAGGCCCGGTCCTCTTTCAGCAGCGTGTTGGCAAGCAGCAGGAGCTTCCGCATGGCGGCGGTGATCGCGACCTTGAACGGCTTGCCCGCCTGCCTCAGTCGACCATAGAAAGCCGCGAGATTGCGGTTCCAGCGAACCGCGACCACGGCTGCCGTGTACAAGGAGTTTCGAGCGGTGATCCGGCCGCTGCGGATCATCATCCGACCTCGCATCGTGCCGGAATCTCGGTTCATCGGGCTCTGTTGCATGGCCTGATTGCCGGACGGACTGCCCCTTTCCCCGGACAGACTTATCCTGCGGGTTTCGTGACGGGGATGCGGAGGGCGGTATAGCGGTTGAGCACGGCAATGCGGATCTGGAGTTCGGCGACCTGTCGATCGAAATCGCGCGCCATGAGGCGCTGACCCAATAGTTTCGCTGCGCGGACCTTCGGTTCATGCAATGCATCTTCGTCTCGACGCGGTTGCGGCGGTGGTATCCGGTCAGGCGTCGCCAGAGGGATCGACCCAGGTACTTCGACGCCCGCACGGCTTCGTTTCGGGCGATGGCACCGGCGGTGTCCGGCTTCCACGACCGCGCGTTCTTGCGGGGCGGAATGACGGCATGGGCGCCGCGGTTGGCGATAGCATCGTGGCAACCGCGAGTATCGTAGGCGCCGTCCGCTGCCCGGCAGGGCATCGCGTAGCGATGTCCCGAGAGGGGCCGTGACGGAGCCGATCTCCTCGTTCGCAGGGATCTGACCGATCCGCGCTGCAGCAGTACCAGGTCCTGTTGCTCGCGCCTCGCTTCTTCTACCGCCTCACCGCCCGGCTCTTCGACGAGGAGCCGTTCCTGCGCGAGCATCTTGCGATCCTCCATGCAATCCTGGAGGGGGACACGGCGCGGGCGGCGAACCTGCTCGGCGCGCATCTGCAAGCCTCCGAGCAGCGGGCTTCTATGCGGATCGAGCGCGTCCGGTCCCTCGTGACCCATGCGCCGGTTATCTATCTGGACCCCCTGCGGACCTGAGGCGGCTTCGTTACCGACCGGCCGGCGCGCGTCCCGCGATGTATTGTACATGCTTCGACAGCGAAGGCTCACCAGCCAGACGACTTGCGGATCGCCTTCCTTGCACGTCTTATCACGTAATTGGCCTTTCTCGAACACGGGACCTGACGCGGCCAAAAACGAAGAGGAAGATAGTGTCCCACCCTGTGGTGTAGGAGGCCGCGCGCGGAGCCTTTGGCTCGGCGCAGCGTGCGGCCGGGCTGGT
>NZ_CANLTR010000096.1 GCF_947494055.1 uncultured Jannaschia sp.
GGAAAACCCCCGATCAGGCCTATTTCAAACCGTTGATGCCTCAGGCGGCCGCTGCGTAACCAAGGCGGAAATCCACTTAGGAAACGCCCGGAACCTGTTCAGACAAACCGAGCCACCTCTGTACTGCACCGCACCGACGACCGGACGCTTGTTACTTCTTGCCTGCTATGCATTGCTTGACCCGAGCTGCAAACGAGCCGGTAACCGTCAGTTGATAAAGTAGTCACATCTGCGCCGCAATTCCGTGTGCTGGCCGTCCCAAGGAATCAGTGACGTTCGCATTGGTGAGCAGAGTGAGGAGTTTACCATGTCCGCTGTTTTCTGGAACCACAGCATCGGCACGATGCAAACCGATTATTCGTTTTCTTCGCCGGAGTTTCTTCTCAAGAGCGAGGAGAGCCACCCGCTTGGCACCTTCCAATGGGTCGTCGCCGAGACGGGGCGTTCCAACAGCGTCCTGATGCCCGGGGAGACCGTCGCCCTCGTCGCCGTGGACAGCCTCGGCTATTACTCGCAGGACAACGTCACCGAGGCGCGGTACTTAGGCGTGGTCGACATCACAGGCGACGGCTTCATCGACGGCTTGGTCCTCGAGTCCCGGTTTGACGAAGTGGTGCTGACCGATCTGCGGCCTTATCTCCACTTCACGCCGTTCTCTGATCACGTGACGATGAGCCGGCAGAGCTACACAATTGATTCCGGCTCAGTGACGCTTCCAGACGACCTGCTTGATACGCCAACCGCTCCGGGCGACGACGCTCGGCCGACGCGTAGCGACGACGTCCTGCTCGGCACCGCTGGACAGGATCGCATCGATGCTTTGGGTGGCGACGATCTGGTTGGTAGCGGTCGTTCTGACGACACGATCTGGGGCCGAGCCGGAGACGACACGCTGTCAGGCGATGCCGGAAACGACCGCCTCCTTGGCAACGGCGGGGCCGACTGGCTGTTCGGGGGCAGCGGATCGGACCTTATGAAGGACGGGGGTGGGGGCGACAGCCTACTGCTTGGCGGCGGCCGTGACACTGCGTTCGGCGGCGGCGGACGAGATTCGATCGAGGGCGGCGGCGGCGCGGACGAGCTACATGGAAATCGCGGTAGTGACGTGCTGACTGGCGGCAAGGGAGTGGACACCTTCGTCTTTGCGCGCGGTGACGGCTCGGACACGATCACCGACTTTGCGCCTGCGTTCGACATGATCGAAATCGGGCGAGGCGCAAGCCGGTTCAGCCAGCTCGAGATTGCCGACGAGAGAGGCGGCGCGGTCATCTCCTTTGCCAATGTCGAGATCCACGTGCGCGGCATTGGCGCGGACCGGCTCGACGATCCGGATCTGTTCAGCTTCTAAGGCCGATTAGTGCCTGCCGGATCTGATCGCAAATGGTCTAGCGGTTTTACGTTTCGTCCGCCCTGCAGCGCATCAGTTCGTAAAGAATTTGACATCCCGGTCGCGCGAGGACACTGTATGACAGTGTCTGTGTAAATCTTTTGAAGGTGTTCTAGAATGCCGACCGCCATGTTCTCTACCCGTCTTGACGAGGAGCTCAAAGCCGAACTCGAACGCATTGCGCGTGCCGAAGATCGCTCCGCTTCTTGGGTGGCCAACCAGGCCATTCGCGCCTTCGTGCAGGAGCGGCGCGCGGTGCGGGACCTTGTGGATGCGGGTCTGGAGATGGTTGAGCGCAACGCGGCCGGGGTGACGCCCGAGGCAGTGCACGAGTGGATGCTCGACGAGAACGAGCGGCCGTTTCCCATCGCGGGCTGACGGCTCGCGGACACCGTCATGTCGCAGGTTACGTTGCGCTATCTTGCGACCGCCGAGCCGGGACTGCGGTGGATGCGGACCTACCATCGCCGCAATCCCCAGCTTGACGTGATCCGTGCCGTTGACGCCCTTCGCCGTGCCGAAGCCGTGCTACGGGCCCACCCGAATGCCGGCCATCGCTACGAGGATTACGAGGCTGTGCGCGAGTTGAAGATCATGGGAACGGCCTTCTCGCTGCTCTACACGGTCGCACGCGACACGATCTGGGTAGTCGATGTGCGTGACCAGCGTGGATTGCGGAGCGCGGAAGCGTTGAGATCTTTCGTGGCGGAGTTGGGGGCCAAATCAGATGAATGACGAAGCCGCGCAGTTTGACGCCTTGTTTGCCTTCGCCAATAGTTGCTCCCACGAGCCAGTCTGTCCGGTTGTGAGGCATCATGGTCGTCGATTTCGGTGTTCTGTCGGT
Source organism: uncultured Jannaschia sp. (assembly GCF_947494055.1). Taxonomy (GTDB): domain Bacteria; phylum Pseudomonadota; class Alphaproteobacteria; order Rhodobacterales; family Rhodobacteraceae; genus Jannaschia. The sequence continues at coordinate 2,232 of NZ_CANLTR010000096.1, forward strand.
CGTTTTGAAGGACCAGGCGTTGGACGCGATCAAATGTAGCGACCTCCAGAGTGGGCAGACCAAGTCCAATTGCACCGTTTCCCAGATTTTGAGATCGAGCCATGAAACTATGAGCAGCATAAAAGGGCAGTGTTCTAACTGCGGATGGACGACAAAGCGTCATCTTAAGAATATGAAGCGACCTTGCCCGAAGTGCGGCGGGAATGTCTATGTTCATGAGGAAGATCGGCAGACGGCTATCATCATTGCCGTTCTGTCCATCGCCATCATGATAGGCTTTGGGGTGCTGATGATAGTGTTGGAACAGTAGAGTTCTGATATAACCGACATTGCACCGCGCATAGACGAGATGTGGGGAACCGATATGACCGCGGTGGCACCGGCGAAGGTCAGGCGGCCGTGTTCATCGCCGTCGACCACTGTTCGGCCGAATGTCAGGGCATCCACGCCAGCGCCGCCGCTACTCGGCACGAGGCGCTAGAGCCGATCCGACAGGACGTCCGCCGGAGGCCCTCCTGGAGTTTCAGCAGACCTACAACGAGACTAGCTGATCGAGCGGCCACCGCCGCCCGCAGCTACCAGGCAAGAGCAAACCATGAACAACCAACAAACTGCCTAAGCCCAATAAGCTGTCTCAAAACTGTAGACCGGTACACTCCCGGCAGTGATCACGGTCACCGGCGACAGGCCCGCGAGGTCCGCGTCCACGAGGCTGATCCGCGGATCGGAGAGCTGCCTCGGGTCGGTGAGGTCGAAGAATTACGCCATCATCGCGAGGCTGAGCGGGAGCGCCGCCTCGTTCGCCTCGTAGCTCTCGGTGTTGAAATTGCTCTGCGCAACCGGATAGACGGAGACGACGTGGTCGGGCTCGGTCAACTGCTGGTTCCGCGCCGCCATCGCCGTGGCCACGACCATGTTGCCCATGTTGCCGCCCACGCTCTCGCCGACGAGCGCCAAGCGGTCGGCATCGGCATTGTACTGCCCGCTGTTCTCGACGGCCCATTCGTAGCCCGCCAGTACGTCCTCGTGCGCGGCGGGGAATGGATGCTCCGGGGCGTGCCGGTATTCGAGCGAGATCACGACCGCATAGAGCTCGTCGCAGAGCGCGGCGGCCGAGGCAATTATACCCTATTTACGCTACACGCCTCAGCATCCGTCAGCTCTCTGGGACCTAGTGAAATCACGACAAGAATTGCGCCTCTCTCGGCACGTATCAACGACAACGAGTGAAAACCAATCGTCACAGATGGTCTCAATCGAAAGGCATTGACCTCGTCTGCCTTTGCACAAGCTTGATCAGTTCGTCGGGGCAGTCACCGCATCCGGGTCGCTCGTTTCGACCGCCGCGTCCTCTCCGCCCAAGGCGCCGAACAGCCAGAGCAGAAGCAGAAGTACGACGAGCGCCGCCAGCCCGATGCCGATCCACTTGCCGATCCCACCGGAGGATTTCTTTCCGGTGTCCTGGATTTTCGGATTCCGGAAATCCCCGGGATTGTTGGCCATGACATTCTCCAAATGGAATGCGAGCGGCGACCGAGACGGTGCCTTTGCATGGGCTTGCAACAAGCAGCAGCAAGATTTGTTCCTTTCCTGACAGCAAGTCTGAAGGGGTCCGTTAATAATGTTTAACGGCGGTCCCGGAACAATCAGGAGCGATGTGGATTGGAGCAACACGCTATCCAGACATTTGGCTTTGCTGATCAAACGGGGGAACCCACGACGTGAGTGACCCGACCCCGCCGCCTCGCGATGACGCGATCGAGACAATTCCGATCGCTCAGGAACGTCTCAAGGTTTCCAGGCAGGAGACCGAGCGCGTCGCCGCCACGATCCGGCTCCGCACCCGCGAGGAAGAGGTTCCCGTTCGCGAGACGCTGCGCCGCGAGCAGGTCGATGTCGAGCGCCTGCCCGTCGACCGCATCGTGGACGAGCCGCCGGCGATCCGCGAGGAGGGCGACGTCACCATCATCCCGATCGTCGAAGAGGTGATGGTGCGGCGTTACCGCATCGTCGAGGAACT
>NZ_CANLTR010000097.1 GCF_947494055.1 uncultured Jannaschia sp.
CGGAAATCGCCGACGCCGCTCGCGTTCGGGGAATTTTCAAACGGCGCTTCTGGGGAGATTACGGCCGGCGGTTACAACGGCACCGCGCCGTTCCTGGCCTGGCTTCTGAAGCGGAAGGTCACCCCCTATGTCCCGGTTCTCGACCGCCGGACACAGACCGACGGCAAGCTGACGCGCGATGCCTTCGTCTACGATCGGGAGCGCGACTGCTTCGTCTGCCCCGAGGGCCACGATCTGAGCTATCGCAACATCACGGTCGAGACCGGCGTGAAGCGCTACAAGCCGGCGACCGCCGCGTGCCGGGCGTGTCCGCGCAAGCCCGAGTGTACCGACGCCTCGGTGCGGTCGGTCATCCGTCTCGTCGACGAGGAGGCCCGAGAGACAGTCCGCGAGTTAGCAGGCACGGACGCCTACAATACCGCCCGGGCCCAGCGGAAGAAGGTCGAGATGCTCTTCGCGCATCTGAAGAGGCATCTCAAATTACGCCGCCTACGCCTGCGAGGGCTGACCGGAGCGACCGAAGAATTCCTCCTCGCTGCCACCGCACAGAACCTCAGACGCCTCGTGAAGCTCGCACCCGCCTGACGGCGGGGAGGCGAGCGCGCGGAGCGCGAGAAGCTCGTAGCCCGCGCGGATCAGACGGTCGATCTCCGACGCGGCTACGAACGCCCGAAGAAACCGACTGGATGGCAGCCAAACTACATTTGGTTGCCGGCCTTTTTCACCGATATCGGCCGTTTTTGCACGCCCTGGGCTGCTTCTGTCTCGCCAATAGCTTGACCGTTCCACAACCCCCGTTCAAAACGATGAAGGTTTTGGTAGGTTTGTGGGAGCGCGACTGTGATCATCGGATACGCGCGGGTGTCGACCGAAGGTCAAAGTCTCGAGGCGCAGCTAGACGCGCTCGAGGCCGCCGGGGTCGAGAAGGTCTTTTCCGAGAAGGTCTCCGGATCAAAGCGGGCCCGTCCCGCGCTCGACAAGCTGATTGAGCAGCTCCGCGACGGCGATGTCGTCACGGTCACGAAGTACGACCGGCTCTCCCGGTCGCTGCAGGACCTCCTGGCCATCGTCGAGGCGATCCGCGCGAAGGGCGCCGGCTTCCGGTCGCTCGCCGAGGACATCGACACGACGACCTCGGCCGGCCGTCTCGTCTTTCATGTTTTCGCCTCGATCGCCCAGTTCGAGCGAGAACGGATCTCGGAACGCACCCGCGAGGGACTGGCCGCCGCCCGGAAGGCGGGCCGTATCGGGGGCAGGCCTCCTGCCCTGACCCGCCAGCAGCGCGAAGAGGTCCGAAGACTGCGCGACGAGGAGGGTCGCCGCATCGCAGAGATTGCCCGACTTTTCGACGTCAGCTCAAACACCGTTCGGCGAGCGTAACGATTGCCGAGAGCGGCCATTCGCGCTAAGCTTTGCAAGCGGCTCCGAACCCAAATAGGGGCCGGCGGTGTATGATTGGGCAAGCATCGGACGTCTTGATCTTTACGGGACGGACTTCTTTACATGATGTAGAGGCGCATTTCTGCCCCTTGGCGGTGCTACAAATCATATGCTACCTGGATGCCATGTTTTCTGGTATACATATGGCATTATACCTAGCACATAATCATCGGATACTGATTTATAGTAACTCCGAGATACCGGAATACCATGGTATCAGGTAGGGCCGAAATCCTGCCATCCATGGACCGCTTCCCATCGTTGAGATGTAGCCTGCCCTTGGCCATTTTTGGGTTAAGGAGACACCATCATGACGATAACAACGACCCAAGAGGCCATCGGCCCCGAAACCCAAGCGAAGCCTGGCAAGTCCTCGACCGAGCGTATCTTCGGCAAGGACGTGACGAAGCACGGCTACGTTGCGCTGCCCAACATCCTCGTGCGGGGACAGGCCCGCCTTGGGCTGACCCCCACGCAGTTCAATATCCTCGCCCAGCTCCTGAGCTACTGGATCGATCCGAAGCGGCCGCCCTTCCCTAGCAAGAAGGAGTTGGCGACGCGCATGGGGCTGAACCCTGCCACCGTACGGATCAACATCGCTAAGTTGGAGGAGCGGGGGCTTGTTCGCCGGGAGCAGCGCAAAACCCTATCCGGCGACTGGAACTCAAACGTTTATCACCTCGACGGACTGGTGGACGCCCTCAAAGGCATGGTTCCGGACTTCGAGGAGGAAAAGAAGGTCCGTGCCGCTAGACGCGCCGAGACTGAGGCGCGTAGCACGCAGGACGACGCGGCCGAGCGCAGCCGTCGGAGCGGCGTGGTGCGCAGGCGGTAGGGCTCCATGGCAGGACGGTTGAACAAGAAGGTTCTCGTCTTCGTGGACGAGAGCGGCACCCCCGGCGACCCAGATTTCATGCTGGGCACGGTGGCGATCGCTGCTAGGGACGTGGCCGTCGCCGGAAGCGTGCTGGCCAGGCTGCGTCCCGGGAACGCGGGCGAGATCCATGCCGTGGACATGGCGGGGCGGGACGCCCGCGTGATCCTGGAACGCCTTCAAGCCGATCTAAACGCACGGGGCGTAATTTTTCTCAACAAGGCGTCTGCCCATCACCAGGGAGCGGCGTCTGAGGTCTATGCCGCGGCAGTCATAGAGGTCACCAAGGTCGCGATTCAGCGATATGCCGCCCTGAAGCGCATCCCGAAGATCGGCAACGTGGAGCTGCTGCTGGATCGGACCGGAATCAACACGAGCATGGACTGCCAAGCCGCCCTCACTCGCGCGCAGCGCGATGACGGACGTTTCAAGGCCGTCTCGCACATCGCAATGGTCGATTCATGTGCGGTGCCGTTCCTCCAGATCGCGGACCTAAACGCCTATGCTCGAAGATGGATCAGTAGCGGGGAGATTACTGCGAAGCAGCTGCGCGACGAATGTGGCGTCGAACTGCTCTAAAATGACAAAAACCGCCCCGGAGGGCGGCTCTGATGCGGCTAGCAACCGGCCCACGGGCCGGGTCACCGCTGCTCCTGCCCGACACAAGGCCTAACAGGTCGCAACAGCTAAATGGCATACATCACTAATGCAAGCAATGGGACTAGCAGGATACATGGCACCGCACACGATGTACTGTGGCATAGTATGATGTGGCGCATAGCTCGCCCTTAGAGGAGGCGCAGAACGTTGAACTCGGAACTGGACTACATCGTAAACTACGTCTCCAATCGCCTCTACGTGAACCCTGCTAAGGACGGAGCCTACGCGTCAATCGCCGCCGAAAGTCTTGTAGACGGGTCCGAAAATATACTGGCCGAAATCGACGTCTCAGAACGGACGCGGCTCGCGGTGTCGATGTTCCACGTCACCGAGCGGAACGATTGGAACCGGCTGAAAATCACGAAGCTTCAGTTCAATCAGCGCCAGGGTTGGTATGTGGACGGCGAGGTGGTCGTGAACCGCTTCAATGGCGCAAAGCTTGCGGCGATGTTGAATGTCCTGTCATCATTGAATCTCACCGAGCCAACTAAGGCGAAGATCGACCTTCGCGAGGTGACGGTACAACAACTCACCTCGCTTCTGGGAACCGACAAAGGCCGCACGTTGGTGCAGCGCCTATCGCAGTCACCGGAGCTGGAGCACGACATCGTGGCCGTCGCCGCAAAGCGGCGTGCACTCATCGAGTTCGGTGGGCTTCTGAAGCGTGGCGATGCCCCCGAGCCGGAGTGGCAGGCCTTCTTCGAAACGAACACATGGGTGTTCGGCTATGGGCTCGCCTTTGTATTCTTCTCCCCCGCGGGCGATAAGCTTGAGGCTGTCACGACGGGAGCTGCCTTTGATCTCAATGGCAAGCGAGCCGACGGCATGTTGCGGTCGCGGGCGGCGGTCAGCCAATGCGTGCTCGTTGAGATCAAACGAAGCGATACCAATCTCCTTCAATCGCGCCCCTACCGACCGGGTACGTGGGGGTTGTCTCACGAGGTTTCTAACGCTGTGACTCAAGGTATCCGTCCGGCGTGACCGCCGTTGACATTCAGCGTGGCTGCCAATTCCACGGCGTGAGTTCGTCGATGCGGTTG
>NZ_CANLTR010000098.1 GCF_947494055.1 uncultured Jannaschia sp.
ACGAGATCAACAACGCCCGCCAGCCGGTCAAAACCGCGGCCTGATCCTGTCCAGCCATAAGGGCGCACTCCAATCTGCTGAAGAAACTACCGATTACACGGCCCAACCAGGTCTGGGCCATGGACATCACCTAATCCCGATGGCGCAGCTTTATCTATTTGGCCGCCGTGCTGGACTGGTTCACGCGCCGGATGCTGTCCTGGGGGGTGTCGACCACGCTCGAGGCAGATTTCTGTATCGAAGTCGTCGAGGAGGCGCTGACATGACACGGCACGCCCGTGATCTTCAACAGCGATCAAGGCAGCCAGTTCACTTCGACCGACCTCATCGCCGTGCTGGCGGCACGGAGAATCGAAATCAGCATGCCTCTCGGTGATTGCTTGCCATCACCTGCCGGTAACAGACGGTAAAGGCGCATGGCGCGACAAAGTCTTCCCCCTTCCCGGGACATCGCGGAGCGATGCCCTGCGGAGTAGTGGTCGAGCGCCTCTGGCGGACTATCAAATACGAAGAGGTATATCTGCACGCCTACGTCGGCGTCTCGGAGGCCCGCGCCCCGATCGGACGCTACCTGCGCTTTTACAACAGCCGCCGCCCGAATTCATCGCTTGACGGGAAAACGCCCAATCAGGCTTACTTCAAACCTCTGATGCCCGAGGCAGCCCCAGCGTAATCAAGGCGAAAATCCACTTAGGAAGCACCCAGAACTTGTTCAGATAATCCAAGCCGCCTCTGAAAAGCAACTTTAAAGCCCCCCCGGTCAGGCCGTCGCCATCTCTCCGCCGTTGATTCACCACTTCGGATCCACGCTGATTGTCAGGAGTTGGCAACGACCTGTCGACGGGTCCCGACAAGCCGATTGGACGGTTGTCCGCGGCTGGCGCTACGATTAAAGACGGGCAACATCGGCGTTCCAAGACCCGTAACTACTTTTCGTAACGTCCGCAGGAAGGTTCCGCTCGCGTGCAACGACAAGACGTCCGAACCAACGCCGCGGCAAGCCCCGCCTCCATCAAGCCGTTCCAGATCCGTGGCCGATTCTTCACAGCCGTTGCGCTGCGACTCGACACGGGCGTGGACGACGCTTTCCTCGCCGCGCTCGACGCGCATATCAACCAGGCCCCCGCCTTCTTCGACGACGCCCCCATGGTGCTCGACCTCGAGAAGGTGGCCGGGACCCTGCCGAAGGCCGAGCTCGTACGCCTTATCGACGGGCTGAAGAATCGTGGCCTGTCGGTGTTCGGCGTTCAGAACGGGACCCAGGAGCAGGTCGCAGTGGCGCGCGCGGCCGGGCTGGTCGCGATGCCGGGCGGCCGCGAGGTCCCACTCGAGCGCAACGCCCGCAAGCACGACCAGAGCCCGAAACCCACGCCGGTCCAAACCGAACCGGAGATCGCCCCAGCGTCGCGCCTGATTACGGAGCCGGTGCGGTCGGGCCAGCGCATCTTCAACGATCGCGGCGATCTGGTCGTGGTCGCCGCGGTCAGCGCGGGGGCCGAACTGATTGCCGAGGGAAGCATACATGTCTACGGCCGATTACGCGGCCGTGCCTTGGCCGGCGTCAACGGCGACACCAATGCACGCATCTTCTGCCAGAGCCTCGACGCTGAACTCCTCGCCATCTCGGGCCTGTACAAGACCAGCGAAAGCATGAGCCCGGAAATCCGAAATGAGCGTGTGCAGGTCTTCCTGCGCGACGAGATGCTCTGTATCGAGAAACTCGCATAGCCCTTCCCAGAACAGGAGGACATCCCTTGGCCAAGACTATTGTCGTCACATCCGGAAAGGGTGGCGTCGGCAAGACCACGTCCACCGCCGCCATCGGGGCGGGTCTCGCCAAGCGCGGCCATAAGACCGTCGTGATCGATTTCGACGTGGGGCTCCGCAACCTCGACCTGATCATGGGATGCGAGCGCCGCGTGGTGTTCGACCTCATCAACGTCATTCAAGGCGACGCCAAATTGAAGCAGGCGCTGGTCAAGGACCGCCGTCTCGATACGCTGTCGGTGCTGCCCACCTCGCAGACTCGCGACAAGGACGCGTTGACGCTAGAAGGCGTCGAGAAGGTACTGGGCGAACTCAAGGAGGAGTTCGACTACATCATCTGCGACAGTCCTGCCGGCATCGAGCGCGGTGCGCATCTCGCCATGTATTTCGCCGACGAGGCCGTCGTCGTGACCAATCCCGAGGTCTCCTCGGTGCGTGACAGCGACCGGGTCCTCGGGCTTCTGAATTCCAAGACCCGGCGCGCCGAAAAGGGCGACGGCGAGGGGGTCAAGGCTCATCTTCTGCTGACCCGCTACGACACCGACCGTGTTACGAGGGGCGAGATGATGCCCATCGAGGACGTGCTGGAAATCCTCGCCATTCCGCTTCTGGGCATCATCCCCGAGAGCCCAACGGTGCTGCGCGCTTCCAATGTCGGGATGCCGGTTACGATGGACGAAGCGTCCAATGCCGGAAAGGCCTACGAGGACGCGGTCTCACGGCTGATCGGCGAGCAACTCGAGATGCGCATCCAGCCCGAGGAGCGTCCCGGCTTCCTGCGGCGCTTCCTGGGTCGGAGGGCTTAAGCGATGTTCGGTTTCTTTCGCCAACAGCCACGCCGGACCAACAGCGCCCAGGCCGCCAAGGAGCGCCTGCAGATCCTGCTTGCCCACGATCGCAGCGATCGCGCCCGTTCGGACCTGCTGCCGCTTCTCCAGCGCGACATCCTCGAGGTCGTCCGGCGGCACATGCAGGTCGACAGCAACGCGGTGGAGATAAAGCTCGAGCGCGGCGACGACATGTCGAGCCTCGAGATCAATATAGAAGTTCCCGATGCTCAGCCCCGCCAAGCGGGCTGAGGATGACTGGAACGGCGCCGACGCGGTTTAATGGTTCCAAGAGTGTCGAAAGCAGATTTTCTACTTATTCAGGCTAGGTAATCAGCCGGTTCAATTCTCGACGGTTACATCTAAGGGTTTTGGCAGATGATACGACCAATGCCGGGTTACAGATAGGTAACCAACTGGCTGGGCGCCCCCACGGCGGCATCGGATGCGCCAAGGTAGTGAGTGTTGAAGCACCGCTACGAGGAGTGCGTCCATCAACTAGGGCTTGGTACAGCTTCCGAAGCTGGAGCAGGCTCTGATGGACGGAGACCCTTCATGGTTGGAAGCCGTTTTGGCAAGCTGCTTATCTCAATTTCCTGCTCTCTTTAGCCACGCGCCCTGTGATCCTGCGGGAGTGCTTTGCCGCCGCACTCGGAGAAGCCCCGGACGAAATGGTCGCTGTAGATCCAAACTCGGATGTCCGAGATATGCGCGGAAGTTGGTGACGCGTGATCGGGCGGCAGTTTGAAGCTGACGGACGCCGTCGCGGAACTCAACCCTGCTGATGATCTCTGGCAGGCGGTTCTGACCGTCGAGTTTGCGCCACTTCTTCTGCGCCGACATCATAGCTTGAACGCCCTGGCCAAGCCGGTCTTGCGGCTGAGGCAGCCCTTGGTGCGTTTCGTTCGGTGGCGGACGGTGGCGAATGTGCTCTCG
>NZ_CANLTR010000099.1 GCF_947494055.1 uncultured Jannaschia sp.
AGCCCAACCTCGCAGGTAACAGATTAGATGAGGCAACGGCGCCGATGGGTAGCAATATCCTTGAGGCAACGCGACACAAGCTGAAGGAATTGTTCGACCGCGACGGCTCGGAGATCGCCGCCGAAGGCCTGCGGCGCATCGCAGAGGTCTATGCCGTGGAGGCCGACATCCGCGGCAGCGTGCCGGGCCAGCGGCTGTTGGCCCGGCAGGCACGAACCGTCCCCCTGGTCGCCGCCTTCGGAGATTGGCTCCAGGCGCAACGACTGCGCGTCTCGCCCAAGTCCCGCCTCGGAGAGAAGCTCGCCTACATCCACCGCCACTGGGACGGGCTACAGACCTTCCTCCACGACGGTCGCGTCGAAATCGACTCCAACAGCGTCGAGAACCTGATCCGTCCCATAGCCACGAGGTGTTCATTATGCTCCCCTTTCTCAAGTATCTGGAAACATTGGAATCTGGTTCTCGTCCTCGACGCGACACGGACGGCATTTCCGGTTGGTGACATCAGTAATCCGGTCGGCATCGAGGTCCGTGGCGCGGATTTGGTATGGCGCGCCGGGAACAACCTGTTCGGCGAGCAGGATCCGGTCCGTTATGAGACGCCGAATGACGTGATTGGTGACGCCGAGCTTTGCGGCGGCTTCCGACATGGTCAGCCAGTCGCCGTTCTTCTCGGCCGAGCGATAGGCGTGCATGCCGTGGACCTTGCGGATCGACCCGACACGGTGCGCCGTCCAGGTCTTGCCCTGACCGGTGCGGATGGCCATGCGGTTGAGCGACGCGGCGATGTCGGCGTCGGACCAGCGGCCCGCCATGCGTCCCATCACAGCGAGCGCCTCGTCCGGGGTGCGGCAGCCATGCTCGCCGGTCCTCGGCTTTCGAACGCGGATCTGCGAATGCTGACCGCCCCGCCAGTGGATTGTCAGGATCACCTCCCGTGCCGTTTCGTCGATATCGGCGATGATGCCGGTGATCAGCGCGCGCAGCATTTGCTGGCGCGTGCGCATCGTGACGCCGGGCGCGCTCCACGCGCTCGCGAGATCGTCTGCGAGGCCGCCGAAGTCCAAGGTTGGTGGCGTGTCGGTCGGCCGCGCCAGCGCATCCAGGCGGGCGGTGCAGGTCTCCACGCGCTGCAGCGCCGCCTCCCAGTTCTTCTCGAGTTGGGCGGCGATCAGGCGGTTGTCCGGGTCGCACGCCGCGTAGCGCCGCTCGGCCAGCGAAGCCTCGTAGCGCGCCTGATGGAGGTCGAGTTCCACCATCCGTCGGGTCTCGGCCTCGCCTTCCACGGTCATGCGCTCGGCTTCCCGCGCCGCTTCGATCGCCATCGGCTCTACCACGCGCAGGGCCTCCACCGCGAGTGCAGCGTCGATGCGGGAGCCGCCGAAGCTCAGGCAACGGGGCAATCCGAGCTCGAGATTGGGGCGATCGCAGCGATAGACCGGCCGTCCGGGCGACATCCCCGTGTAGGCGACGCCAAGACCGCGTCCGCAACGGCCGCAAGTCAGCATGCCCGCGAGCAGGGCCCGTCCGCCGCGGCCGGACTTCGCGCCGCCCGCCCGGCCATAGGTGTTGGCGGCGAGGGTCGTCTGGTTCCGCTCGAACTCCGTCCAGTCGATGTAGCCCTCGTGGTGATCCCTGATCAGGACGTCCCAATCCGCCATCGGCTTGCCATGGCCGTAGGTCTTGCGAGCGCGTCCCTCCACAAGGACAACATGCTTCTCGCTTTTGCCGTAGGCATAGGCACCCGCGTAGAACGGGTTCTTCAGGAGCGAGATCACGTTGCGATAGCGCAGCGGCGTCCACTCGAAGCTCGTCAGGCGCTTGCCATCGGATGGCCGGGGAAAGTGGAGCCCTTCGGCTGTCAGCGACAACAAAGTCTGTCGGGCGCTGGCAAGCTGGCGGAACCGCTCGAAGATCAGCCGGACTGCCTCCTGGAGCCGCCGGTCGGGATCGAGACCGAGGCCGATCTCGCGATGCCAGATATAGCCGATCGGCACCCCAATCCGGAGTTCGCCGCGGCGCGCTTTTGCCTGAGCCGCATCGGACATGCGCGCACGAAGCACGCCGAGCTCGAACTCGCTGATGCTGCCCTTCATGCCCAGAAGCAGGCGGTCGTTCGGCCGACACGGATCGTAGATCCCGTCGAGATCGATCACCCGCGCCTCGACGAGCCCGCAGAGATCGAGCAGATGGTGCCAGTCGCGCCCGTTGCGCGCCAAGCGCGAAGCGTCAAAGCACAGCACGGCGCCGATCTCCCCGGCGCACAAAGCCGCTACCAGACGTTCGAAGCCCGGCCTGGCGACCATGCCGCTCGCGGACCGGCCGAGATCATCGTCAATGACCTCAACACTCCGAAATCCGCGGGAGCGTGCAACCTCGACCAGCTCGTATTGCCGTCTCCGGCTCTCGAGATTGGTCTCGACCTGTGCCGGAGTCGATTGCCGGACATAGACCACTGCCTTCCGGGACAGGACCGCGGCGGGGAGCATCTCAGCGTTCGTCATTGCCGCCTCCCGTCCCGGGCGCGGCGGCCTCGGTCAGAAGGGTCGCGAGTATCGTCACTGCCGTTTGGCGTTCCGCAGCGCTCATCCCGCACAGCCGTGTCGAGTCGAACGCAATCATCAGTTGGCGTGGCCGCACAGACGGCGTCGGTTTCTTTGGGTCGCTCATGGGGCTCCTCCTCGGCGACGGGCGCGCCGCCGGAGGAGCTTCGTCTCAATCCACGCTGAGCGAGCAGGTCATGAAGCTCAGCTAAGGCGGAAATCGAGGCGCGCGGTGACCCCAGTTCCATCCCGACACAGGCCACCGGATCCAGCATCCACGCCGAAATGGCGACGACGACACCCGGTGCCGTCTCGACATGCGCAAGGGCGCCGGTCTGACGGGCTTCAACATAATGCTGCCGCAGGCGACGACCGTGCAGTGGATGCCAACGATAGTGAACGACAACTTCCCGCCCGACATGGGCAGAATGTCCGGGTGATGGCTCTGAACCGCAAGAACGCGCTCTTTGCGGCCATGACGAGGGCGGCAAGGCATGGGGCCGCATCGCCTCCCTGATCGAAACGGCGAAGATCAACGGCGTCGAGCCCTTCGCCTATCTCAAAGCGACCCTCGAGGCGATCGCCAGCGGCCACCCCCAGTCCGCTATCGACGACTTGCTGCCTTGGAACTTCAAGCCATCAAGCTGAAACGCCTCGTGGGCCGCAGACGCCGCTTACGAACGAGGGCTCGCGCGCTTTCTACCGTACCGGCGCAGGAAGCGGCGCGTCCGCCTGGGCCGCAAGCCACGTGCGGCGGTGTTCCCGGAGAACCGCTCGATCCACCGGCGGCCTGAGGAAGCCGCAAACCGGGAGCAGTTCGGAAACTGGAGGCCGATCTCATGATCTTCCAACGCAGCCACGGCGGCGCGAATGTCGCGACGCTGGTCGAGAGAAAGACGCGCT
>NZ_CANLTR010000100.1 GCF_947494055.1 uncultured Jannaschia sp.
CGGCTGCACGAGGGCGACCAGTTCGCGCCGGACTTCCTCGCCCTCAGCCCCAACGCGAAGATGCCGGCCATCCTCGATCACGCGCCGGCGGCGGGCTACGGCGACGCGCCCCTGGCGGTCTTCGAGTCCGCCGCGATTCTCCTTTATCTGGCGGAGAAGACAGGACGCTTCGCGCCGTCCGAGAGTGACAGGCGGACGCGCAAGGACCTCATGGAGTGGCTCTTCTGGCAGACCGGTAGCCAGGGGCCCATGGGCGGCCAGCTCAGCCACTACCGCAACTACGCGCCCGAGGCGGAGCGCGATTACGGCTTCCGCCGCTATCTCGGCGAGTACGAGCGCACGATGGCGGTGCTGGAGAACCGGCTGAGGGACCGTCCCCACATCCTCGGCGAAGAATACTCCATTGCAGACATGCAAGCCTTTCCCTGGGCCTTCATTGCCAAGCCCCTCGGCTCGTCGCTCGACCGCTTTCCGAACGTCGCCAACTGGCGCGAACGGCTGAAGGGCCGTCCCGCCGTGCGCCGCGCGATCGACCTCCAGAAGGACCGGCAGAACCACGGCGAGGGCAAGCGCACGGTCGAGAACGATGCGGAGACCTTTAACCAGAACGCCGACCGCCTGCTTGCCCTGGGCCGCGGCGGGATTTGAGTCCAAATGGACCTCGCCGTGTTTGTCCCATCGTGTCGACGGCTTCGCCAGAACTCTTTACGAAAGGTGCCTAGTGTAAAAAGTCGTGCTACGAAGACCTAGGTAGGGCAGGGGCTTGCGGAGCGCGACGGAACAATGACCAACCGGCGAAGTGTCAAGAGTGCCGACGGCAACGCCGCGGACGCCCACGAGCGCGGCCGGGACTACCTTGGACAGCCGCAGGTCGATCGGCTCCTCCAGGCTGCCAAGAAGGGCCGGCACGGCGTCCGCGATCATCTCCTACTCCTGATGGTGTTCCGCCACGGGCTTCGCGTCTCCGAGGCCGTCGCCCTGCGCGGGGAGCACGTCGATCTCCTGCAGTCCCGGCTCTGGGTCGCGCGGCTCAAGAACGGGCTCAGCGTCGAGCACCCCGTTGCCGGCGACGAACTCCGCGTCATCAAGCGCTGGCTGGCGCGGCGCGACGACGACCTGCCCTGGCTCTTCGTCTCCGAGCGTCGTTAGCCGCTCACCCGGCAGGGCAGGCCGTAAACTACATCATCAAGTCTGCCGGAGACCGCGCCGGCCTCGGTCACGTCCATCCGCACATGGCTCACGCCATTCCTGCGGCTTCGCGCTGGCGAACAGGAAGCACGATCTGCGGATGATCCAGGACTGGCTCGGCCATCGCGATCCTCGTCACACCGCGCACTACACCCGTACGGCCGCGAAGCGGTTCGACGGGCTGTGGTGAGCGGAAGCTCCCGCACAGCGATCACAGCAAGACGCCATCGATCCGGGCGACTTTCGAATAATTCGACTGTTTCGAAAATTTCGTTTGATACGGGTGCCAGCTGGCACATATGAGAAGCCAAGGCGCCAAAGACCCGTCCTGTTGCGCCGGCACTGGAGACCGACATGACCGAACCGAACTTCGTCCTCGCCGATTTCGGCGACCGCTTGCCCACGGCCGAGGAGACCGACAGCGCCGCCGAAGCGCTGACGGCGATCGAGAACAGCCGGACCGCGAACGGGGCCCTGCCGATCGGGGAGGCCCTGTTGTCGAGCTCCCTCGTCGGGCTCATCACCGACCTTCTCAGCATCGTCGCCCGGGGCAAGACCGTGACCTATGCGCCCATATCACGGCGCCTGACGACGCAGGAGGCCGCGGACCTTCTCAACGTTTCCCGGCCGCATCTCATCAAGCTGCTGCAGAATGGCGAGATCGATCACGAGATGGTCGGGACGCATCGCCGGGTCGCCCTCCGGGACGTGCTGGAGTACAAGGCCCGGCGTGGTGCGAGCCGGAAGGCGGCGCTGCAGGAGATGCAGGACATCGCAGACGCGCTCGACCCCACGTGATCCCCGCGGCCAATCGTTACACGGCCATTCTCGACGCGAGAGTCCTCTTTCCGAACATGAAGCGCGATTTGCTGCTGCGGTTCTTCGAGGCCGATCTGTATCGGGCAAGCTGGACCGAGCGCATTCAGCGGGAATGGCTCACGAACGCGATCTCGCAGTATCCAGACCAGGAGAAGGCGCTGCGCCGGACGGATGGCCTCATGCGCACGCACTTCGCCAGCGCCTGGATCGAGACGGAGTACGAAGCGTTCGTCGAGGCGATCGCCCTGCCAGACCTGGATGACCGCCACGTCGTCGCGGCGGCCATCGCGGGCTCGGCCAACTACATCGTCACAGACAACATCAGGCACTTCCCCGCGGCGGAGCTGGATCGGTTCGGCATCGAGGCAGGTACGGCCGACGCGTTCCTGGCCGGCACGTTCGAGCATTATGAAGGGCCGGCTCTGGTCGTTCTGCGGGAACATCGGGCGGGATTACGCGCGGCGCCGTCCGCTGCCGAGTATCTGATGATGCTGCGACAGAAGCAGATGCCGCGCCTCGCATCCCGGCTGATGCCGCTGCGTGATTATCTGTAACCTCGGGATGCCCGGAGATGCGCTATGACCGATCCTGGACACCATCCTCGAGGCCCGCGTCGCGGAGATCGCGCGGCTCGACGACACCTTGATCATGGATGTTGCCGGCGTCGCACAGGCGACCGACGAGATGCGCCAGGCTCTCGACGCGCTCGACCAACTCCTCGACGCGCGGGCCTTCGAGTGCGCCGCGCAGCTGGGTTACCGCGACATCGCTTCAGCCTTTGCGTTCTTGCAGCGGACGCTCGGCGCGCTGCAGGGATCCGAACATGACCGGTCGGCCCTCGTTTCGGAAGTAGCGGCAGAACTGGGTTGCTCTCGGGAGGAGGCCGAGCCGCACGTCACCGCGCGAATGGCGAGCCTGCGCCCGCGGGACGGCGAGGACGGTGACGGCACCGAATGGGTCGACCGACCTGCAATCGTCACGCCCGCGGGTCGGGTGACGGTTCCTCGGGCCGCACTGGATGCCTTGGCCCTCGGACCGGACCAAGGGGTCCGCTTCGTGTGTGGATCGGACGGGCGTGTCGAGATGGCGGCAGAGGATCATGCGGACCTGCGCGACTTGCGATCGAGATTGCGCGGAGCAAGCGACGAGAACGGGGATCGAGTAGGGACGGTCTCGGCGGGCAGAGATGAAGCGTCCTGACAGGACAGTCAGGATGGCAAAGCCCAATATTCGATGTTCGGGTTCGACGGTCCTGGCTCGCCTCCCGCGACACCGATCTCCCTTGGCGAACGGGATCGCTAGAAGGCACGGACCCTGTAAGCCGCGTCGGTTGCTGGGACGATAGGGCCCAACAGGCTCGAACGTGCACGTTCCGACTTTTTGCATAACCTGTGAAGAACGATCTTCG
>NZ_CANLTR010000101.1 GCF_947494055.1 uncultured Jannaschia sp.
CACCAGCCCGGCCGCACGCTGCGCCGAGCCAAAGGCTCCGCGCGCGGCCTCCTACACCACAGGGTGGGACACTATCTCCAGCGGGCGTGCGCAGCATGGCGCTTTCAGCCATCTCGGCGGGAACGCTGGGAGTATTGCTGTTCATCGCGGCAGGCGAGCTTGCATTCAGCCGGCGTCTCATGGACGCCATGCCGTCCTGCCGGCCGGTCATCGCGGCCACTGCTCTCGGCACGGTGCTCATCAACCCGCTGATAGGCCTTCTCGTCGGGACGTTGGCCGAGATCATTCGCAAACGCTTAATTGCGTACCGCCGTCCGTCAAAACGGTAGGACGTCTTTCTGGGCCGACAGCTGTCCTCGATCTTTCGCGAATGGCTGCTTCGGTGATGCTGCGTTGCGGCACCGACCTGATGAGCGAAAAGCAGCTGTGGGCTGCCTACGAAGGTGGGCCACTTCCCTCATGAAGCAGCCAAAGTCCTACTGTTTGCAAAGTGTCTCAGTCCAAGTGAGAAGCACCGCCTTATTGCGGCTGTTTCGGTGCTTCTCAGGTCAATCACCCCCATGGGTTAACGAGGTACTTCTCACCGGTGCGCATGGTGCGATAGTCCATAACGGCGTCTTTCGTCAGCATCTCGTCCAGCGTGACGCGTTCCTTGTAGTGGCTTGCGAAGGTCGTCGTGAGACTGTCGCGCACGCGTCGGCGCATGCGCTCCGTGGCCTCCTGCCCAACCGACTGAAGGAAAGGGAACAGCAGCCAGCCTGACAGAGTCCAACCGAAGCCGTAGCTGGGCGTCAGGATCGTCGCGCCCGTGTCGAGACGGCCGTAGATGAACATGCGCTTCTGCCGGTTCGAGCCGTAGCGCGAATACTCGGTCATCCGTTCGATCGCGACGCGTTCCATCGCCTCGAACGCGGTATCGACGAGCTTGCCGCCGCCCACGGGGTCGAACCCGTAGAACGCGCCGGTGTCGCGGATGGCGGCGGTCAGCTGGTCCATGAAATCCTCGTTGGAGGAATTGACCACGTGCTCGGCGCCCAGATCCTTCAGCAGGTCGACCTGATCGCTCTTGCGCACGATGTTGACCAGCTCGATCCCGTCCTCCTGACAGATGCGGGTGAGCATCTGGCCGAGGTTCGACGCGCCGACCGTGTGGAGAATGGCGTCCTGCCCGTCCGCCTTGGCGTTCTCTGCGAAGCCCAATGCGGTCATTGGGTTGACGAAGGCGCTCGCCCCCTCTTCCGCCGAATGCTCGCCGAGCGGCAGGCACATGCCGGCATCGGCGATGCAATACTGGCTGTAGGCATTGCCCGGCACACAGGAGACGCGCTGCCCCTTCAAAGCCTGCGCCGCATCGCTGTCGCCCGCGGCGATCACCGTGCCGGCGCCTTCGTTGCCCGCGGGCAGCTTCAGGCCGTGGCGGGCCGTGGACCCGGCGTTGGCTTGTTCGGGCATCTTCGCCACGAACTTGCCCTGGCTGTACTCGGCATTCTCCATGTCCGCGCCACCGACGAGGATCGCGAGGTCGGACGGGTTGATCGGCGCGGCATCCATGCGCACCAGCACCTGGCTGCCGGTGGGGTCGTCGAAGGTCACGTTCTCCAGCGCGACGGTCAGCGTGCCGTCCGCCTCCAGCGTGGTGAAGAGGTGTTTTCCGGTGGTGGCCATGCCGGGGTCCTTTGCCAAATGCGTTTCGGTCAAAACTGAAGCAATCGGTTCAGAAGTCACGGGGCCTGTTCAAAGCACGACGTGACGGTGGGATGATGGCTGTGTGGCGGATTGTCGGATAGGCGCGGCTGGAAAACCGTTCCACCTGCGTTAGAGTTTATCGCTTTTGAACACAGAAAAGGCCTGCGCTCTGCTTTCCTGTGACAAAGAGTACGGGCTTTCCGCTGTACTCAGGACGAGCTGTTTTAGCTGGTCCTGTGTCCCGTCCTGCCTGAGGTGACCGGACGGGATAACCCTGCCGATATGCGCCCATCCGATTTTGCTGCGCGATGGTACAAAAGTCCGGTTCGAGGAAACGGCATCGCGGTGATGAGAGCTGTGGCGAATGGCAGCTCTGGGCCGTCCGCTATGTCTCCACCAGTTGCCAGAACCCGTACTTCCGCCCGTGTTTCTGCATGAGAGCCTCGACGAACCGGGCGTGTGGAGGAATGTTGCGATGATCTTCGATGGCGGCATGGCATGACTGGCATTCGGCGAGATGGCGAGCGGCGTGGCGGTATTGGCTGGATTTCGCACGGTCGAGGGTATTGTTGATCATGGCACGCAGCATCAGGGTCGCGGCGAGCGGATAGTTGTCCTTCAGTCTGTCGGCAGCCTGGGTGAGCGTTTCGTAATCTTCGCCGTCCAGCTCCTCGGCCCGGGAGATCACGAGGCGTGCAGCACGCTCATGCGCCGGCCAGTCGACCAGAAAGCACAGTGCGCTTTCGAGATGCGGGAAGGCCTCCGCGTGGTCGAGGGCTCTTTCCTCAGCTTCCATGTCATCGAAATCCGGCAGCAATCTCAGGTACCGGCGAAGGCTGGGTGCGCTGAGCGCTTGTCCGAACCTCTCTTAAAGATGAAACTTGAGGTCATCCGTCCGCCCCTGCTTGCTGAGACATTCCTCATAAATCTCGTCGAGGTCATGGCGAAGAAGCTCGGATGACCTGGCCTCCGCAGCTGCGCGGGCATCGGCGATGATCCCGAATGCCTCGTCCACGCGGCCCGCATCAAGCAATCGGCGTGCCACACCTGGCGCGATGGTGCCGAACGTCAGTTGCTCCCGGGAGTAACGGGCCATGTAGGTGTCAACATCCCCCTGCACGTCGGCAATGTCGGCCAGGATGATCGACTTCGTGAGGTGCTTGTCGCGCCGCACGCGGTCCTCGGCGCTTGATGCGCGACCATAGAATTGGTTAAGCTTCCATTTCGGCATCGCTCGGTGGGACTTCGGCCCAAGCCTCCGTAATCTCCTTGAGATGGGCAAGGCCATCGTCCCCGAGGGCCTCGGCCGTGGCCGGTATGATCCCGTCGAACTCGCCGTAATCCGCCCCGGCGACGGCATCGAGGATGCGATCCGCCAGTACTTCGTAGGTCACGTTCAGGCTCGGCGCGACGTTCGCGATGATCTCTGCCGCGTCGTCCATGACCTTCCCGATCGCTCCGTTGCTGTCGTCGGTGCGTTCGTGGATCGAGGGGGCCAGTTGAAGGAATGACCACAGCAATCCGAAGGCCTCGTCGGCGTCCTGCGGTACGACGGTCTCCTCTATCATACGCAAGGAGTCACGAAAGGTTCGTTCGACACCTCGACACCTCGGCGTGCGGCGCCGTCCGGCAAGCGCGGCGCGCAGCCGGTCTACAGCGGTGAGGAGGGTCAGGAAACGGTCCAGTGGACCG
>NZ_CANLTR010000102.1 GCF_947494055.1 uncultured Jannaschia sp.
GGCTCGGAGAAGAATTCGGCATGCGCCTGATCTAACCGTCAGGATTAATCACGTGAATCCCTCGCATCTTTGCGCAATAACGCCCACAGGAGGGCTCAATGGAATCGTAAGGACATTCCAGTGATGTCATTGAAGGGGCTTCAAAAGTCCCCTTCAATAGTAGCTTATTCATTCTATTCTTCTCTAGGGGCATGAAATAATGGAATGATCTCCGGTCCAATTACCGTCTGTCATTCTCATGCGGGTTATTATGTCGCGAGGCATGCTGCTACTTGACGTATACGACGCCATGCCCCTCATCAATGAGCCATTGATTGACGCCCTCTCCGTCGATGTAGATCGTCGTCAAGTGCCGCCCGTACCGCCCCTTCACCTCAGTATCGCTACGCTCGGCCTTCACTGTGCAGGCATACACGTCTTGGTTTAGAATGCGGTCTGAAAGGGCGTCTGTTGCCTCCTGGTAGCCGTCTTCCCCTCTCTCAAGGGTATAGACTCCGACAAGCCGTAGGCGTTCATTGTAACGCTAGGTATCGAAGCCAAGATCGATGTCCACGTCTACCGTGTCACCATCAATCACCCGGACCACGTGACCGGCATAGAGGTAGATGCCGCAGTCAGGGAGCGGTTGAGCGTCAGCAGAGTAAGACAGACAGAGGGCGGACAGACCAGTGGCAAGGCTTCTGGGGTCGTACCTTGTCCGGCCTGCCTGCGTTTCGCTAGCGGCGCTCGTCATTCCGTGATCCTCTTTGCGTCTGACGCGGTTTGAGGGCCCTGTAGCTCAGGACCAGAGGCGACGAAGGCGGGTAGGGCGACGGTCTGACAGGCTCGTATCATCCGATTGCTTAGCGGGTTGATGACGACCAAACCCTTACGAGCCACCTTAGCCCTGGGAAACCAGATAGGCGCGACGTCGCCTCTTGCCCATGTTCCCTATACGTTCCATCCACGGACCATGCCATACGTGCCAGTCAGTCTCGGCCTCAAGGGAACCATCCGGCTTGACCACCTGACAGTCAGGGATGTCGTCGTCATCACCTGCGCGAGTTGCCATACGCGGTGGAACGTCCCACCCTACCGGCTACTTGAACGATACCTCGCCTACCTGCCCATTGAAGCACTGGAGCGGGACATGAAGTGCCAGGGGTGTCCGGGTAATACAGAGATTCACTGGATATCATGTAAACGGTTAAGCCGGAGTATCATCGGTAAGCTTGAACAATGTGGACAATCATAAATCTCTCTGGGGAGCTCTAAAATGATATTCTGAGGGCCCTGGCGCTATATTGTTATAGCCGCCAGAAAGCGAGATGACCACTAGCGGGTCTTAAAAAGCGTTTCAGGGTCTATTGGACGAGCGCCTGAGGCATCCTTTATCTTGAAACGATCAGGGACCGTAATACAAAAACTACTAGGATTAACAAAGCGGCCGCTTCTTCAGAGTTCGGCTACTGCGAACTCATACTTCCGTACTGAAACAAGGTGACGGCTGACCCTAGATTCGGGTTAAGAATCGACGGGAAAGTGATCCGCACTTTCTAACTGAATCAGCTAGTATGTGGATCTACTGCCCGCAACCTCCCTGTCGATACCGCCATTTCAACCGAAAACGTCGTAGTAGCAAGTGAAGCTTGTAAAGCTCCAAGCGAGACATCGGAGAACTCTATCGTTCTTCCCCCGTAGGTTAGAATTGTTTCACCATTTGACGACGTAGATACGTCGTATAGCCCCGCCCCATTGGACAGCAGAATTCTATCCTGGACTATATCGTAATCAGAGATGATATCTAGCTCACTTGCCGGCGACCCAGAAAATACAAAACATCATTGCCGCCTCGACCGCTGATACTGTCATCTCCATTTCCTCCAGCGATCAAGTCATCTCCAAGCCCACCGTCAATTAGGTCGTTGCCGCCCCTACCGGCAATATCATCATTACCCAGTCCGCCAGTGATCGTATCCTTGCCGGCGCCGCCTATGACAATGTCATCTCCAGGGTCTCCAGTTAGATTATCACTGCCGCCGCCGCCGTAAATCTCGTCGTTGTCGTCGCCGCCTTCGACGTAATCTGAGCCCGTCCCTCCGAGAAGGCGATCCTCTCCAAAGTGACCATAAATTAAGTCGGCCCCGGCCCCACCCAATGAGAAATCGTTGCCTTCTCCGCTATCAATTAAGTCTCCTCCGGCCCCACCAAGGAGCCGATCATCATGGTTGCCGCCGTAGACTTCATCTCTTCCGTTACCGCCACGGATAACATCGGACCCAGCGCCACCGAGGAGAGAGTCGGATCCTCGATGTCCAAGGATTTTGTCATCCCCCAAACTTCCATCGAACTGATCCGCCCCGCCTTTACCTTTGAAGAGGTCGTCGCCTAGGCTTCCAAACTTATTGTCAACTCCCCGGCCGCCTATCACCCTGATACCCGGAACACCCGAGCCGAATGCGCCCTGCAATGCAAAGAAATCCCATATTGTATTGTCGGCGAATGACGCATCAGCGGCGGCCCTGATGTAACCAGCGGCTTCAACCTCTAGGCCCGTGATGCTATATTTAGGATAGCCTAAATACTCAACGTAGATACCTTCGATCGTTCCGATAATACTGCCACCCCTTAATTTAAAATCTCCTATTAGGGTAATATCGTTTGGAATCTCACCTTCTAGGTAGGCAGTTGCGAATACGTGTGTGCCCGACAACTTTAGAGGGCCGTATTTTATCTCTCTGATTGCTGGATCCGAAATTTTATGATTTAGAGAAATGTATCTACCGCTGAATCTAATACTCACTTGAACATTCCTTACAAAACCATCACAGGACTAATCTGTAAAACAAGACGGTAGTCATATCTGAAAATTTTAGCAAGCTTCTTGCTCGGATGGGCGGAGCGCTGCTCTTATGGCATAGCATGGAAAAACGTGTACGTGCTGCATTTAGGTGCGGTGGGTTGCCTTATGATTAAGCGTTGCGGAGCTCGCTCTGCTCAACGTTCGGATGACTATGACCGCTCGTGGAGTTAGAATAATTAGTGATCCCGGTCCAGCGCATGGTTCGTTCTTCCGTTCGGCTTATTGCTCGGAAGGGGCCTATGAAAGCCTTCTCTCATAGAATGGTTGGGTGGCCACAAGATAGGTCATGAAAACTCTTTAGCGTCCCCTAAAGAGCTACTCATGGCCTATCGACTTGGTGACCGTGTTGAATCCATCTCTTGATGAACTGGCCGCTACATGACAAGATCAATATTCACATTAGAACTACCCCGCTTTTTGGGGTCGGTTTCGACGAATCCCCGCCCCCTTTAGAAACTAGGTGTTTAATCCCACGGTTTGATGGTGTGATCCTTTCGAAGGAATGGAAGGAAGCCCTATGGGACAGGTTCGTC
>NZ_CANLTR010000103.1 GCF_947494055.1 uncultured Jannaschia sp.
TCGGGCATCTGCGCGAGATGCTCGTCCTCAATCCAGGCGACAACCAGGGACTGAGATACGTGCTGCTCGCCTGGCTCCTGGCTATGCACGATGATGCCGGTGCCGAAGACCTTCTGCGCGCACACAGCGACGAGGGCAGTACGTTCATCCGGTACACTGAGGCGCTCTTCGCCTTCCGAAAGTCGGGCAATGGAGATGGTGTCCGACGAGCCGCCGAGGATGCCTGGGGCTGCAATCACCATGTGCCGGCCCTGCTCGCGCGAAAAGGCCGTATTCGCTACGAAGATACGGGATACTACACGCTCGGCGGCGAAGACGAGGCTGCTTACTACGTCGAGGAATACGGTTTTGCCTGGTCCGAGACGCCCGGGGCCGTCGACTGGCTGACGGAGGCAACGAAAGGTCTGAAACCGCGGCTGCCAGGCGGTCGACCCGACGTGCCGCTGCATTGATCTCGTCACCATGGCTTCGCCGAGTTCGAGACCAATTTGCGGCGTGAGCGGCAGGCCGAGGGCATCGCCGCCGCCAAACACCGGGGCGTCTATCGTGGAGGACGTCCGCCCAGGATCGATATGGACGGGATCAGGGCGCTTCTCTCCAAGGGACTGTCCCCGACGGAAATCGCCCGCGAGATGGGGAGTCCCCGCGGAACTGTTTACAAGGCAAAGGTTTCGATGTGATGACGAAGAAGAGCAAGGCGACGACGATGGCCAAGCCCGTCCCGCCCCGCAACCTCACTCCGGCTTTCTGCGAGCGTCTCCGTTGGGACCTTCTTGCCGCATGCCGACAGGTCGCCGATACCCATGGGCTTGCCGTGGAAGGCGGCGATCTGAGCGAGATCGACCTGCGCCATGGATTTGATATCGGGTTTCGCGTCGGGATTCCGACACCGGACGGATCGCTCTTCTCCCATGAGAGAGCTCTGTTCGAGGCGCTGGCGGGTAGTTTCGGGTTGGAGCCCTCCGACTACGCCCGCATCTTCAGGACCGGCGGCGAAACCTTCCGCATCACCGCCATAAATCCCAACCGCCCGAAATATCCGATCAACGTCGAACGCATCGCCGACGGCCGCGGATACAAGTTCTCCGCCGAAGATGTCGCCTTGTACCTCAGCCAGTCAGGCGAATAGATTGTTCGTCGAACGTTTTACAAAACGTTCAAATATGCACGTTCGGGTCTTTTGGGGCCTTGATCGCGGCCTCCGTGATGCGTCGCATGCAGTGCTCGACGGCGTCCGGGCTTTTTGTGCGAACCGGGCGAGACCGTAGCCGTCCAGATAGTTCTCGATCCGATCGACATTCTCGACGATGTCCCGGAACCGGCGGGCCGGATCGCCAGAAGGTCAGGGTGGGTCAGGAACGGCCCGTGATGCGAACAACATTTGATGCGAAGCGTGCCGCAGCCACAGCCGCGCAGGCCCGGCGCAATCAATAGCGAAAGAAGCAGTCTCGAGGCTGGGTCAATGTCGCGACTTGGCAGGATGGCAAGGTGCGGCTGCACGGCACGTATCGCGTGACCCCGCTTGGGCCGATCGACGCTCTGCACATCTCCCCCTGGGGCGGGACGGTCCGAACGGGTGGTATGGACAACTGGGCGGACGCGGAAGGTAGGATGTTTTGGCGCCGTTCGTTACCTAGACCTGCGTCGAAGCCCTCCATCTGAGCTTGGTGTCGACGAAGCAGCGTCGCACGTGTCTGTGCGTTGCTTTCAAACCCTTCGGTCGGTCCGCTTGCCACTTGCGCAGGAGGGACAGGATAGCTTGCCGACGCTGTGGTCGGTGCGACCCTCTGTTCCGTCGCAGGTTGGCATCCCCCAACGAGAGTCACGACAAGGACGTGGAATAGGACGTAACGCATACCGGTAGACACCTTGTGATCGTTTCCGATCGAACCGATTGATCTATAGCCACCGACGGCGAAGTCGCGGGAAATGAGTTTGATATTTGCGAGATCCCGGGACGATCGGTTCTGGTGCAATGCCGAAAGTCGACGCAAGAACAATCTAGTTGAAGAAACCAAAGCACGGGGCGCAGATCGCTACGTCCGCCACCACGCGTGGGCGCGCAACAAGAGCGCTTGCGAAGTCCCGCGCGATCCGCGCCCGCTCGGCGGCAGTGATCTTTGCCGGCAGCGCCAGCTCCCATTCCCGCGTGGCGACCGCGTTCTTGCAGGTCTTCGCCGCCTCGGCGGCTTTCCACAGCGTCGCCCAGTTCTCCGCCCAGCCCGGCGCGTCGTGGGGGGGCGGGGATGAACGTCTCCTCGACGCCGCGCTTGGCGGTGACATCATGCACCCGCCCCTCGCGCTCGCACGCGGTCAGCGCGGCGCAGCGGTACGCTACAGCCGCCGTCGCCGAGCGCCCGGCGGAGCGCTTCACGGTCTTCACTGCCAAGTGGTCGCTCGCCATCAGCCGGCCGTCCGCTATCCGTCGTGCATATCGGTCCATGCGAGATCGAAGCGTGCAAGATACTTCCGCAGCCGATCGGCATCGTTACGGCTCGTCCGGCTTTCGCGGGAGACGGCAAACAAGCGCCGCCCGGCCTCGCTGATCGTCGACGACGTCCGGCAGGTCCGAACGACATGGGCGAGTTGCGGCACGTCGAACGGGTCCAGCTCTGCCTTCGTCAGCGCCGAGACCAGACGCGTGTCGGGATCGGCCTCGGCCGCGCGCCAGCGCCGGCGGAGAGCCGCAATCTCCTCGTCCACCTGCGCCCGGGTGATCCGGCCGCGGGGTGCCAGCGTGCAGAGTCGCAGGATCGCGCCGCCGAAGTCGCGGAAATTGCCGGGCCAGGCGGTATCCGGCGCGTGGGCGAAGCGAAGCCAGGCTTCGGCCGCATCGACGTTGAAGCCGACGCGCGTCCCGAGCCTCCGTTCGGCCAGGTCGAGTTCGTGGCGCAGGTTCGCCTCCATGTCCTGGGTCCGGTCGCGCAAGCCGGGCAGGCTGACCTCGGCCTGAATCTCGCGTTTTGGCCCTTGGTCGTGCCGGACGACCGCTGGCGCCCGTTTGGCAATCGTTCGTCAGCCAAGTCTGCGACGATGGCATCCGCCGCCGCCCACAACTCTGCCGCCAGCATCTGTCATGCGCGCTCCCAAGCAATCTTGGTCACCGGATTGTCCGAATGCGGCTGACGAGGCCGGTGATCTTGATAGTGTCCCACCCTGTGGTGTAGGAGGCCGCGCGCGGAGCCT
Source organism: uncultured Jannaschia sp. (assembly GCF_947494055.1). Taxonomy (GTDB): domain Bacteria; phylum Pseudomonadota; class Alphaproteobacteria; order Rhodobacterales; family Rhodobacteraceae; genus Jannaschia. The sequence goes on from NZ_CANLTR010000103.1 coordinate 3,187, forward strand.
TTGGCTCGGCGCAGCGTGCGGCCGGGCTGGT
>NZ_CANLTR010000104.1 GCF_947494055.1 uncultured Jannaschia sp.
TGGTCGCCCAGTTACCCGTCAAGAAGCTGCGCATTCAGGAGGATCGCTGCGGGCGCCACGATCGACAAGCTTGGAAAGCGAACCTGCGTGGGTCCCGCACGCGATCGTCTAGAGTCCGTCGCCCCGGCGCTTGGCGCGTTTCGAGCCGCCCGCGGCGCGGTCGGCCATGACGGCGCCGCGCGCGCCCATCGGCCTCTCCGGGCCGGTCGTCGTGTCGGCCGTGGTCTCGTGTTCGAGTTCGGAGTTCAGCTCTGCGCCGGTCACGACGACGATCGTACTGATCCAGATCCACGTCATGAAGCCGATCGCCGCGCCGAGCGAGCCGTAGGTCGCGTCGTAGGAACCGAAGTTCGAAGCATACCAGGAGAAAAGACCCGAGAAGACCAGCCAGAGCACCGCCGCGATCCCGCTGCCCCAGCTGACCCATCGCCACTCTGGCGGTTCACGGGACGGGCCATAGCGATAGAGAAGCGCGATCAGACCGGCAACGACGATCAGGAGGACAGGCCAGCGAAGCCAGTTCACGAGCGCCTCGAGCTGTGCACCGAAGGCCATGTTCTGCAGGATCGCCGGCACCGCGAGCACCGCTCCGAGGGCCAGGATCACGAAGACGAGCCCGCCCAGCGTAAAGGCGAGCGAGGTCAGCGTCAGGCGTATGAAGCCGCGTGTCTCCTCTTCCTCGTAGGCGATGTTGAGCGCCTCGAAGATCGACTTGACCCCGGCATTGGCCGACCAGAGCGAGGTGCCGAGCCCGAGGACGAAGGCCAGCCCGAGCCCGGCCGAGCCCTGCGAGGCCAGCGACTCGAGCTGGCCGCTGATGATCTCCATCGTGCCGCCGGGCAAGACGCCTTCCAGCGCGGTGATGTGCCCTTGGATCGTCGCCGGATCGGCGAAGAGCCCGTAGATCGAGACCAGCGCGGCGAGGGCCGGAAACAGGGCGAGCAGCGCATAGAAGGTCACGCCTGCGGCCACCAGCATGACATGGTCATTGGTGATTTCCGCGTAGGTCCGCTTGAGGACATCTATCCAGCCACGGGTCGGTAGCTCCGACGGGGCCTCCGATGCGTGCGGGCTCCTCGGGTCGGCGTCACCGGTGTCGTCGCGGTCACGGTTGTGCCGCCGCTGGCGAACGGCAGCGAGGCCGCCCGCGACCGCGAGCGTGGCGAGGGCTTTCAGGCCACGGGGTCTGGATGGTGTTCGCATGATATCTCAACTGATACCGCATCAAGGAGGATGTCGTATGGCGGCAAGACGGCTGGTGCTTCGCTCGCGTTTCGATGCCATAGGAGTGCTGGAGGACCGCCAGGTTACGACCGGACGTCTGTGTGTTGATGACGACTAGACCTTTTTGTCGTCATCCAGATCGCTATGCGCGTTCGTGATCGGGTCTCGGAACGACGGGCTTTCCTTATCCACCTTCGGGTTCATCTTCGTGGTCGGCTTAGATCCAAGAGCCGGATCTTCGACCCCATCGTCCTTAAGAAGTGGATCATCCGAGCTCGAACTGTCGGCATTTTTCAGCGGTTCTGACGATCGCAGCGGATCACGGGCTTTCTCCGAAAGCGTGTCGGTGTTCTCATCCCTGTCTGCCGTCGTGGGCTTCGAAGCGACGACCGGCTCCTTGGCGGTGCTATCGCTCGGGAGCGGATCGCCCGTGATCGCGGGATCGGTGGCATCCGGGGATCGCAGCGGATCACGGGCTTCGTCCGACATCGAAGATGGCGTATTCGTGCCGAGGCCTGTCGTGCGCGGTTGACCCGCCATTGCGGACGACGCCGTTGCGCTCGCACCAACACCCGGTGCCGATCGGGTCGCGTTCAAGTCTGACGCTGACCCGTACTCATCGTGATCGTTCCCGTAAACAAGGGCATCGTCGTAGCGATCAGTCGGGACTCGCTGACCGGCCGACGTCGGTCTCGGGTTCCGGTTCGATCCCATCGCCAGCCATGCGACCCCGATCCCGATCAGGACCAGCGGAATTGGATTGGCCTGAGCGTTGCGCACCAGATTGTCGAGATGCCGGCGCCCGTCGCCCCGGAAATATGCGATCCCCTGATCGACGAGCGCGTTCGGGCTAAGCCGGGCCTCGAGGCTGTCGATGGACCCGGCAAGGTTCGCGCGAGCCGTCTCGACGTCACGCTCGGCCTCGCGCGTGGTCTTCTGATCGTGTTTGCTGTCAGCCATTGTCTGAATTCCTTCGTTGAGACGAACGTTGGGACGGATCGGTGCGGCTCAGATCTGGTCGCGCGCCATCTCTTTGTCCTTCTTGACCTGCCGAATGGTCCGGTCCGGAACCAGGTTTCCCGGATCGAGCTTGCTCAGTCCGTTGCGCAGGAGGAGCGCGCCGATCACGGCGAACACCACGCCGACGAGCAACGCGGCGAGCCCTTCATAGGTCGGCAGCGTCCGCGCGGCATCGAGCGCCGCCTCGACGTTCCGGTTCACTGCCGTGACCACCTGGACTTGTCTCTCGTCGAGCCCGTCGAGCGCGACGACTTCCCGGCCTGCCGAAGCATCGTCGCCGAAGAGTCCGACGAGCAGGCGCGCGACGCCGCTGACGAGGGCGGAAAGCAGAATGCCAAGGGAAACCATCACCAAGACGGTGCCCGCGATGAGCTCGCCGATCGCGGCCTTCAGTTGCGCCGCTTTCTCGGACATCTCGGCCCGGGCGAGCTCGATTTCGTTCTGAACCAGGTTCGAGCCGTGTCGGAGGACATCACTCGCGAGCCCCGCAGGTGAGCGGGACGCGCCAGCGGGATCGGCTGGACGATTGGGGTCAGTCGAGTTTGCCATGAGTTACCTCCAGGGCGGAAACGGCTATGCAAAGGATCGGATAAGAATCCGGTTTTGCGCTTTCATTTGGTCCATCAACCAAAGCAGGGATGAACCGTTCCGCGAGATTGAAAGAAACTAACGTTTGTTAATTGGTCTGACGAGGGTGGAACTCTATATCCCGGTCGCTTCTTGGACTGACACGAAATGATTTAATCCAGTGGAGCCAATCCCGATGAAATCTGTCCTTTCGACCTTGCTCGTCGGTACAGCCCTCACCGTTCCGTTCGCCGGGCATGCGCAACAGACCTCGGTAGAGGAGGCCTGCGCCAACCTGCAGGCCGCTCTCACCAGCGAATTGCCCGAGGGGGCAGACGAGGCCCAGATCACGCAGATCGTCGAGACCGGCGACGGTGAAGCCTGTCGC
>NZ_CANLTR010000105.1 GCF_947494055.1 uncultured Jannaschia sp.
GCTCAATGAACGAGCGACACCAGCTATGAAGAAGCAGGTGGACGCCAGTTCCTACACCACGCCCCGGGACACTACCTCCGTCCGGCGTCGGATCGATAATTTTCGATATCAGGAACCATACCGTCCCGTTCCGGTTCGTACGCAGTGAATTAGCATGCCGGGCTGTTCCCGGATTGCCTCGCGCCTCGTGGAAGTACGGCATTATGACCATCCAATTAAAGCCACTTGCAGAGCAACGCATCGTTATAACGGGAGCGAGCTCAGGCATCGGGCTTGCGACCGCACGCATGGCTGCCTCGCGCGGCGCGCGCGTGCTGCTGGCGGCCCGGGATGAGACCGCACTCCACGAGATTTGCCGCAGGATTGAGCGTGATGGCGGAACGGCGGAGTATCTGGCGACGGACGTGGGGTCCGAGGATGCCGTCCAGCAGCTTGCCGGGCGTGCACTCGAGCGCTTCGGCGGCTTCGACACTTGGGTGAACGTCGCAGGCATCGGGCTGGTGGGCCCGCTCAGGGACATCCAGACGGAAGATCATCGCCGCGTCTTCGACACGAACTACTGGGGCGTGGTGTACGGCTCGCTCGCGGCCGCACATCATTTCCGTGAACGGAAGACGGCCGGCGCAATCATCAATCTCGGGTCCGCAGCGTCGGACATTCAGGTGCCGTTCGCCGCTCCCTATGCGGCGACGAAGTTCGCCATCAAGGGATTCACCGATTCCCTGCGTATCGAGTTGATGCAGGAGAAGCTGCCGGTCGGCGTTACCCTGATCAAGCCGAGCACGATCGACACCGGCTTTTTCGAGCACGCCAGGACGACCTCAGGTGCGCCGCTCAAAGCTCCACCGCCGCGTTACAGCCCCGACGTAGTCGCGCGTGCGATCCTGTATGCGGCGGAGCACCCCAAGCGCTCCATACCCGTCGGCAGCGCCGCGGCCTTCGGCGGAACCCTTGCGTGGCTGTTTCCCGGACTTACCGAGCGCGCACTCAGCATGGTTGGTCCGGAGGCGGTGGCAGATCGCGAGCACCCGCGAGAAGGTCCGGATGCCCTTCGCGGCGTTCCCGACGAGGGCCAGGAACGCTCGGGCTGGTATGCCGCGCGCACCTTCAGCGTGACGACCGCGGCTCAGACGCATCCTGTCGGGACCTTGGCGTTAGCACTCGTGCTCTCCGGACTGACGGTGGCCACGATCCCGTCGGTCAGGCGTCGCCTCGGTTGGTCCAAGAGCTAGCACCGTTACTATGAACAAACCGCTCCAGATTCACCGGAGGCTCCGCGCCTGATCGCAAGGAAAAATCCCAACTTTGGTGGTTATCGCGTCCAGAGCGGGGGAAGCGATAATCGTAGAGTGCAGCGGTTCAACACGGAGGCAAGGCCGAGATCTTTGGCTATCGCACCACCTTCGTCGATTGCGGAGCTGGGGAACGCAATCGGTTTCGAGGGAGAGGCACGGTCGCAGGATCCTCCACCTCTACATAGTCGCCGGCGATCAGGCGCGCGCCGCGGTCATAGGTCAGGTAGCGCCAGAGCCACTGCGCAGAGACGAGGAAACGGTGCTGGAAGCCTACCAGAAGGTAGACGTGGATAACCGCCCAAGCGAGCCAAGCGAACCACCCCTTCACCTGAAAGTTCCCCTTCTCGAAGACCGCGGCGTGCCGGCCGACGATCGCGGTGTTCCCCCGGTCATGATAACGGAAGGGCACCAACCGCTCGCTACTCTGAATGTGCGTTGCCAGCGAGCGGCCGAGATGCACGCCCTGCTGCTTGGCGACCTGTGCGAGGCCCGGCAGTGCCTTACCATCCTCGCCGGTGAAGACCGCCACGTCGCCTAGGGCGAAGACGTTCTCCTGACCCCGCACGGCCAGCCTTCCGTCTACCGCTATGCGACCGGCGCGATCTGTCTCGCCGAGCTGCCTCGCAAGCGGAGACGCCGCGACGCCGGCCGCCCAGATTACCAGGCCCACCGGCACCTCCTCTCCGGCGATGCTGACCCAGTTTGGACCGACGTTCTCCACTGTCTCGCCACTCCGAACATGCACCCCGAGACGCTCCAGTCGCGCCTTCGCGTAGACAGAGATGTCTTCCGAGAAGCCCGAGAGTAGCCGCGGTCCGGCTTCCACCAGCGTGATCCGCGTGACTTTGGGGTCGATGCTGCGGAAGTCCCGGGCAAGCGTGTAGCGGCTCAGCTCTGCGATCGCGCCCGCGAGCTCTACCCCCGTCGGGCCGCCGCCGATGATCGCAACATTGAGCAGGCGCTGACGCTCTAAGGGGTCGGTCGTTCGTTCCGCCCGTTCGAACGTCAGCAGAAGCTGCGATCTGATCTGGCGGGCATCCTCGATCGTCTTCAGGCCCGGCGCCCATTGCGCCCATTCGTCGCGGCCGAAGTACCCGTGCCCCGCTCCGCTGGCGAGTACGAGGTAGCGGTAGCCGAGCCGATGCCCGGAGGTCATCCTGACCTCTCGCGCCTTCACGTCGATGTCCGAAACCTCGCCAAAGAGTACCTGGACCGACTTCTGGCGGCGCAGTACCTTGCGGATCGGCTCCGCTACATCTGTCGCCGATAGGGCTGCGGTCGCCACCTGGTAGAGAAGCGGCTGGAACAGATGGTGGTTGTGCCGGTCGATGATGGTTGTGGCGATCCCAGCCTTTCCAAGCCCCTTAGCAACCTCTAGGCCGCCGAATCCAGCCCCGATGATGATGACCTCCGGACCAGGCAGCGGAGGTGTTTCGCTCGAGCCGACGTCTGTATGTTTTGCATTCACTGTCTTTTCCTCTCTCCACGCCGCCTACCTCCGCCGGAGAACGAGCGAAGTTTCTGCTGTTGCAAGGTATCCGTCCGTTGTGACTGCTCTGACGGTGAGCCTCTGCTGTCGATAATGTCCATGATCGATAATGGACATCTTG
>NZ_CANLTR010000106.1 GCF_947494055.1 uncultured Jannaschia sp.
TGATCTTCCCCCGGTCCGGTGGACGCCCTGATAGGGTCGAGGAGACCCGGATAGGAGTGTCTGATGACGGATCGAAAGCGGCGGGTGTTCCCGGACGCGTTCAAGCGCGAGGCGGTAGAGCGCGTCCGAACGAGCGGGATGACGATCATTGCGGTGGCGGAGGAGCTGGGGCTGCACGAGACGGTGCTTCGGCGCTGGATCGCGCGGCTCGGAGGCGGTGCCGCAGCTTCGACATCGCGGCGGCCGGCGCCTATGTCTGTGACGCCCTCCCCGGCCGACCTGGCGGCGGAGAACGCGCGTCTCAAACGCGAGCTACACCGCGCAGAGACGGAGCGTGATATCCTAAAAAACCGTTCCGGGTCGCAGCCCGCCTGTGCGCGGTAGAAACAGGTTGTGCTATCGTCGCCAGCGGAGGGCAGTTGCCGATGGCTTATTGGTGGGATGGACCCCGTTAAAAAACGTGGCACATGGGCTGATGCGCACTTGAGAGTGGTGACGCTGCTTTGGCGGTGATCCCGATTAGGAAGATGACTGACTTGCACGGCCCACGCCCTCCTGCCTGAACGGAGGATATGCCATGGCAAAGAAGTCTACCGGCGACCACCCGGACCTGAAGTTGATCAATCCCGCCGCGGCGGCCATCGACATTGGATCGACAATGCACATGGCAGCGGTGAACCCCGACAGCACGGACGTACCCGTACGCGCGTTCGGCACGTTTACGCGGGACCTGCACGATCTGGCTGACTGGTTCCGATCCTGTGGCGTGACCAGCGTGGCGATGGAATCCACCGGCGTCTATTGGATCCCGGCCTTCGAGATCCTCGAGCAGCACGGCTTTGACGTAATCCTCGTGAACGCCCGCTACGCCAAGAACGTGCCGGGCCGGAAGACCGACGTAAGCGACGCAGGATGGCTGCGACAGCTGCATTCCTACGGCCTGCTGCGTGGGAGCTTCCGCCCCGAGGCCGAGATTGCGACCCTGCGCGCCTATATGCGCCAGCGCGAGCGGCTGGTCGAATACGCCGCCACGCATATCCAGCACATGCAGAAGGCGCTGATGGAGATGAACCTCCAGCTGCACCATGTCGTCTCGGACATCACAGGTGCGACCGGTATGCGGATCATCCGTGCCATCGTGGCGGGCGAGCGCGACCCGGACGTGCTGGCTTCGTTCCGCGATGTCCGCTGCCATGCGTCAGTCGAGACGATCCGCGCGGCGCTGGTGGGCAACGACCGCGACGAGCACGTCTTCGCGCTGACGCAGTCATTGGAACTCTACGACGCCTATCAGGCGAAGATGGCGGATTGCGATTACAAGCTGGAAGCAGCTGTCGCGGCGCTCACGGTCAAGGCGAATGGAGCCGTCTCTCCCCTTCCGAAGGCCCGGATCAAAGGAAGACAAGTCAATGCGCCCTCATTCGATGTGAGGGCGGCTCTCTACGGCGTCCTCGGTGTGGACCTGACCCAAATCCACGGCCTTGGGCCCTCGCTGGCGCTGAAGCTGGTGGCCGAGTGTGGGACCGATCTCAAGGCATGGCCGAGTGCCAAGCACTTCACCTCCTGGCTCTGCCTCGCGCCCGGCAACAAGATATTCGGCGGTAAACTGCTGTCATCGCGAACACGGCGGTCCTCGAGCCGGGCGGCAGCCCTTTTGCGTCTGGCGGCAGTCACGATCGGGCGGAGCGACACGGCACTCGGGGCATTCTATCGCCGCCTCTCATCGCGGGTTGGCAAGCAGAAAGCCGTCACCGCCACGGCCCGCAAAATCGCCGTCTTGTTCTATAATACCCTGCGCTTTGGGGTAATTTACAACGACCCTGGTGCCGCCGCCTACGATCAGCGGCACCGCGTCCGCGTTCTCTCCAATCTTCAGCGCCGCGCCCGGACTCTCGGTTACGCCTTGGCGCCGATACCAGACGCGGAGGCTGTTTCTTAGGAAGGCCGCGCTCATCTTCGGCGGGGCCAGCCGGTGATTTTCCGGTTCGTCGATGAGCATCGCGGCACTTGGCCGGTGAGGACGATGTGCCGCGTGCTGGGCGTGTCGCCCAGTGGGTACTACGCTTGGCGGATGCGGCTGGAGAGCCTGCGGAGCCGGGAGAATCGCAGGCTTCTTGCAGAGATCCGAGACATCCATGCCGACAGCGGCGGGGTCTACGGATCGCCTCGCATCCATGCGATGCTGCGAAGCCTCGGCCGGGCGATCGGGCGCAACCGTGTGGCTCGTCTCATGCGGGCCAGTGGCCTGCGCGGCCTTGCTGCGCTGCCCCGGCGAGTGCGAACTACGGACAGCCGCCATTCTTATCCGATTGCGCCGAACAGGATTGGGCGGGCCTTCACGGCGTCCGCACCCAACCAAGTCTGGCTCGCGGATCTGACCTACATCCCGACCGGCGAGGGCTGGCTCTACTTGGCGGCGCTGATCGACATGCACACCCGCAAGGTCGTCGGCTGGGCCATGCGCGAGACCTTGCACGCCGGGATCGCCGTCGAGGCGCTGCGCATGGCCATCGAGCGCCAGCGCCCGCCCCCTGGTCTCATCCAACACTCGGATCGCGGCGTCCAATACGCGGCCGACGCGTATCGCCAAACCCTTGCGGTCGCTGGCATCACGCCCTCGATGAGCCGTCGCGGCAATTGCCTCGACAACGCACCGATGGAGAGCTTCTTCCACACCCTCAAGGTCGAGCGCGTTTACCACCGCGTCTACGCCACCCGTGACGAGGCACGCAGGGACTTGTTCGGATACATCGAGGGCTTCTACAACTCGAGGCGCCTGCATTCGGCCCTCGGCTACAGATCACCAGCCGACATGGAGCGCATGGCGGCCTAAACCCGTCCATCGGACCGGGGGAAGATCA
>NZ_CANLTR010000107.1 GCF_947494055.1 uncultured Jannaschia sp.
AGTGGCCGACTTTTACGCCGCCCGCAGCAGGCTCATCCCGCCGCTCCCGTGGCCGACTTTTCCACCGCCGTTCTCAGCCGAGAGACCTGTACAGCTCGCGACGATCAGATGTGTGATGGACGTCCGCATGTCGCCCCTATCGAGGCGGTCGATGGCTAGCATCGCAAGTTCTGCAGCTGCGCTTTCGTACATGTCCATGCGCTTGGCGGTGCCGGGGAACGCACCCCGCCGGAAGATGCCGGACCTGTCGACGATCTGCCCATCAGGGTCGTCCGCCGGCTCGATGCATGAGTACCGGCTCTCTATGCCTGCTTTGTCCGCCATCCTGCGGAAAAGCTTCTGCTGCTTCGGTAGCGCCGCAAGGCTCGCGGTGGCGAAGCGCAGAAAGTAATCATGCACTTCGTACTCGGGCACGGCCGTCGCGATCTGATTGATATGAGCATGCGTCAAAACGGTTGGCCCCGGCTTGTGGAAGCGGTCCACAAACCGACGCTCCTGCAATTTAACATCGACAAAGCGATATGGTTCATCCGCTAGAACGCGTGAGGCGATTTGTCCCGTTATTAATGCCTGAGTTGGGCTCCTTCACGTCATTCGCAGCGATGTGAAGCGTAAGTATTCGGCGCAGGCCGCGGTCAGGCGCCTTGGCGATGCTCTGAGGTTCGCCAGTTCCACGGGAGCAGGTCTGGCACTTGCGAAGCGGTCATGTCGGGCAGCCGGCCGAGAACATCGGCCAGCCATGCCTGGGGATCGATGTCGTTCAGCTTCGCGGTGACGATCAGGGAATACATGAAGGCGGCGCGGTCGCCGCCGCGCTCGGATCTAGCGAACAGCCATGACTTCCGACCGAGGGCGATGCCGCGCAGGGCGCGTTCGGCCGCGTTGTTCGTCAGGCAGATCCGGCCGTCGTCGACAAAGCGGGTGAAGGCTTCCCAGCGGTCCGCCTTGAACATGTAGGCGATCGCCTTGGCGACGGGGTTGTGCTTCGACATCGTGCCCTGTTCGGCACGCATCCAGTCGTGAAGCTCGTCGACCAGCGGCCGGACGAGGCGCTGCCGCGCTTCGAGCCGTGCCGCGGCGTCCAGACCGTTGATGCCGCGCTCCACGTCTAAGATGGCATCGATCTTCGTCACTGCCTCAAACGCCACGGGGGATATATCATGGGCGTGCTTCCCCTTCCGGATATTTCCCCTGATGTTGGCCAGTTCGAAGAACTTCCGGCGGGCGTGGCTCCAGCACAGTGCGCTACTCACCGGCCCGGGATCGCGATTGCCGCGGTAGAGATCGTTGTATCCGCCATAGGCATCCATTGCCCGGCAATGGTTTGCTTGCAAACCATGAGAGGGGGCTTGGAGGATGCCCTGCCATCCTGTGAGATGCCGATTGGGGTGGGCCATCTCTCTGTCTCGCGAGAAGTAGAACAGTGCCGCGGGCGGCGCGCCGCCGGCGAAGGGCCGGTCATCGCGGACTTGAGGCAGAGCCGGGCCGTCTTCGTTCCGCCCTTCGCCAGGAGCGGGACCGTGGTGTCATCCCCGTGGAGCCGCTCGGCTCCCAGGATATGGTCGCGGATCCGCGCATGAACGGGCGCGAGCGCGATGACACAGGCGCCGACCTGGTCGGCCAGGGTCGAGAGGCTGAGATCGACACCCTCCCGGGCGTAGCGCTCGGCCTGTCGGTTCAGCGGCTGATGCTGACCGAACTTCTCGAAAAGCATCATCGCCAGCAGGTTCGGGCCAGCCCAGCCACGGGGCGTGGGGTGGAACGGGGCCGGCGGCTGGGAGATCTTCTCGCGAGAGCGGCAGGTGAACTTCTCGCGGACGGTCTGGATCGCCTTCCACTGTCGCGGAATGACCTCCAGCGTCTCGGTGATATCCTCTCCCATCTTCACGATACGGTCGGAGCCGCAGCACGAACACGCCGTCGGTGCCTCGATCACCACCCGCTCGCGAGGCAGGTGCTCCGGGAACGGCTTACGGGCCGGGCGGCGACGGTCGAAGCCGGCGACCGAACTTGTCTTCGTTGCCTTCTCCGCGGCGATCTCGTCCTCGGTCGTGGCGGCCTCGAGTTCCTCGAGCTGTAACTCCATCTGGTCGATCAGGCGAGCGCGGCGCTCCGAGCTGTGGCCATATTGCTCCCGCCGCAGCCTGGCGATCTCGAGCCGGAGATGCTTGATCATCGCCTCGGACGCCCGGACAACCGCCCGGACCTGCGCCAGCTCGCTCTCGGCGGTCTCCGCCCGGGCTTCCGTGGTCTCGACGCGCGTCTCGGACGCCACAAGGGCGGCCCGCAATCTGGCGATCTCCAAGGAGGTATCCGACATGCCGCATTCTACGACAGGACACTGGAAAGACCCAATGGAATAGGGCGATCAGGCGAACTTATCCCGCCTTCGCAGGCCGCCCGCGTCCAGCGCGGATTGCGCCAGTCGATCCCGTCCAGAAGATAACCGATCTGCGCGGCAGAGATCTGGACCGCTTCGCCAGATCCCCCGGCCGGCCAGATGAACTTCCCTGCCTCAAGCCGCTTCGTATAAAGCGACATGCCGATGGTCGTGTCGCGAAGGTGGTGGAAAATCGAGGGCGGCGTAATCTCCGGGTGAGTCAAACCACTTGACCGGCGGCGGCAACCGCCAGGGAGATCACGCCATGACGAAGATTACAGATACGACGATGCCGGCGCTACTGTGC
>NZ_CANLTR010000108.1 GCF_947494055.1 uncultured Jannaschia sp.
GCGCCATGGCGCTCGGCACCCCAATATTGGCCTGGTTTTGCGCCGCCACGTGGCCGGATTTTACTCTGCCGTTGACAGCCATCCGTTGCACCTCGGACGAAGGTCGGCTCTTGGCCGAAATATCAGTGCTCTGCAGTCGCGTAAGCACTTACATCTTCTCGCCAGTAAATCCTGCTTAATTCATGCGGCATCGCCAAGAGAGCCACGCCCGCATTTCTAAGCTTCATGGACAATGCGCCCTGCGGCCGCCGAGTGATCTCGGCAAGTTCGCCCAGAGAAATGAAGGCCCCCCGGAGGCGCGCTAGACTAGCGGCGGTGACAACGGTCGTCCCCCGACGGTAGAGTTCTGAGGCATTCACACCGTGCAGCAGCCCGTTCTCAACCAGATATACCGCCGTCTTTGTCGTGACGCGCAGCTCTTGCGCGACGGCGGTGATGGAAATTTGGGTCTCACCCGCTTCCACAAGAGCATCGGCACGATGCGCTTGAACTGCCCCGTTTGCACCAGACCCCCTATGAGCGAAGAAGAACTTCTTCTCGCGCTCGTAGGCCTCAAGCATTCGCTGCGTCACGAAGCCCATCGGAACGATACCATTATCACCCTGACGCTTTGCGAGGCCGCGGCGCACCAAGTCCTCTGCGTTGCGCTTGGCGAAGCCCGTAAGCGAGAGGGTCTTCTGTGCGTTCCGCGAAGCCATTCCCTCTGACGGCACTCCAAGCACCAGCACACCGCTTCTTACGGAGAAATGGTCGAAGACGTGCCGCCGCACGACGTCACGCAGGGGTTCGAACTCGTCACCGAGGCTCCGGCTGTTTAACCATGTGGTCCAAGCCCCGAAGACCCGACCGAAGAAACGTCCGTCTACGCCACCCTCATGCGCCATCGCGGCGAGGCAGTCCGAGAGGGCGGTAGGGCCATCTTTCAGCACATCGTAGCCCAAGACTCCGAAACTCATCCAGTCGGCTTCGCTGTTCCCGACAAGCAAAGCGTCTGGCCCCTTTGCGATGCGCAGCCCCAGCACCTCGGATGCGCGGGACACTACATTGAGCTCGAGACGGTCGATCCACCGTGCGCCCCGCCCTTTCAGGACGCGGCCGGTGAGGTACTGCTCGAACAAGCTGTGGTCTGCGTGGATAACCGGTTCATCCAGAATCCAGCCGTAATGCTTCTGAAGACGGGCCGTAAAATCCCTGGCATTTTTGCTAAACCTCTCTGGTGGAAGGCTTACCAGCATACAGCCATGTTGCGGGCAGCTTCTGATCGACGAGAATTTCCACTGCAGGCGGCGCGGCACGCGCCACACCTCCTCTGCTGACCGCACCTCGGAGCGTATGCACTCCGGACAGACGCGGATGCGCGTGCGCTGGAAGCTCTGAGGGGAGGCGAATTCGTCTCTCAGGCGAAAATGGCCCTTACCGAGGTGGCGGATAGAGACCCGCTCCAATGCGCTCACGTCGCACCCTGCAAGCTGGGTCAGTTGCTCCAAAGCGACCTTCTCACCACGAAAGAGCGGGTCTATCGGAAAGGCTATGTCGCCGCAGAACCTCTGCATCGAAATGGCGCCGTTCCTGGCCGCAAGTCGCGACAGCAAGGAGGTCGCCGGCTCGCACGCGGCATGTAACACCGTCATCGGCAGCTGCGGGAAGTTCGTTCCGGGAGTGGCAGCTAGGCTTTTGACCAAGCGAGGTTTCCGAGATCAGACAAAGGCGGATTGGCCGGATCTTAAGGTCACCAGCTCAACTGGGCAACGTCGCAGTGATTTCGGGATATACCGCCTTCTGGGTCAGCAATGTGACACGAAAGTCGGTTTTGCTTGGCATCTTACGAGAGATTTTTGGCGCGCTGGGGAGGATTCGAACCCCCGACCCCTTGATTCGTAGTCAAGTACTCTATCCAACTGAGCTACCAGCGCGTGCCGGAGAGGAATAGACATCGCGTTGAGTAGGCGCAAGGGTCGAAAAGCGGTACTCGCCAGAGATTTTGACCGACAATCGTTCGTTGGCAGAAGGACGAACCATCGGAATTCCCCATTTCACGGAAAGGTTTTTCGGCAGTGTCTGCTAGGGTACGTTCTGACCGCTGGGCGGATTCAAACGCTCGGAGTGATGTGTTGTCGATGAAGAGATGTCAGTGCGGCAGGGTGTAGAAGCCCTCGGATGCCTCAAGGGGACCGTAGGAGCTGCAGGGCCGCGGACGCCCGCAGGACGAGCGTGGTGAGCTAGGCACCGGAGTTGGCCGTTAAGCGGTCTCGCTTGATGAGCCCGCATTCGAGCGTGGCTAGAGGCTTTCGCACATGGCGTCGTCGTCCCCGGTACCCTTGGAGAGCCGAATGTCGGCCACATGGCGACGATGGCCGAACTCCCTGGGCGATCACTGCGATTCCGTATCGTCATGGTGTCACGTCTTCGGTTTTGCGCGAAGACACCGCCATGTCGAGCGTGTTGCGCACTAGTCATGTCTTCAGGACGTTGCCGAAGGCCCGGCTGACGACCCGATGGGATCAGGCGTCGAGGGCCAAGCCATCGAGGTGCCACCGGTTCGAGCCCCCACGCCTCCAGTCCTTGAGCTTGCCGAACATGATTTCGATCCGGTTTCGCCGCTTGTAGTGGCGCTTGTCCATT
>NZ_CANLTR010000109.1 GCF_947494055.1 uncultured Jannaschia sp.
GCTCAATGAACGAGCGACACCAGCTATGAAGAAGCAGGTGGACGCCAGTTCCTACACCACGCCCCGGGACACTACCCTCTGACGGGCGGGATGTCGGGGAGATCCTGATCGGCGAGCGGCAGTGCGGCCGGTGGTACTGAAATCCTCCTGCGCTCCTTCTGAACGGAAGCGCTATCGAACTTCGTTGGCTACATCGTCGGAAGCCGGCTCTTGATGGGGTATTGTCTTAGTATTACCAAGCAAGTATTACTAGAGGAATGACCATGCGTATGACGAGCAAGGGCCAAGTGACGATCCCCCAGCATATTCGAGAGGCGGCCGGGTTCCGGCCCGGGACCGAGCTCGAGTTCGTCATGGACGATGCCGGTGATGTCCGCGTTCGTCGTCATGCCGATCAGCCAGAGAATCTGGCGCTGAAGGCCGCGCTTGGTCGGCTGCGAGGATCGGCGTCGACGAAGATGACGACAGATGAGATCATGGCGCTGACCCGGGAATGACCGACGATACGCTCGTCGACGCCAACGTCCTGATCGATGTCGCAACCGACGACCCGCATTGGAGCTACTGGTCGGCCGCTGCTCTGGTAAGGGCAGGGGAGGGGGGACGGCTCGTCATCAACCCGATCGTCTACGCCGAGGTTTCGATCGCGTTCGACAAGATCGAGGATCTGGACGTGCTTTTGCCGGAGGCGATCTTTCACCGCCAAGACCTTCCCTGGGAAGCAGCGTTTCTGGCCGGCAAGGCGTTTCGCATCTATCGCCGTCGCGGCGGTACGCGGTCGCTGCCCCTGCCGGACTTCTATATCGGTGCGCATGCGGCAATCCGGAGCTACAGGCTGCTCACCCGGGATGCAGCCCGGTTTCGGACGTACTTTCCGACGCTCGACCTGATCACGCCTTGAGGCGCGGTGGCGAGGATTGAAAACATGACATAGAGCGTGCTTATTAGGCCGCGATGGCATGTGAGTTCGGGCCAACCTCGCCGCGTTCGCAATTGTCGTCGTGACGTTGGCTTCAGCAACGCGCCGACGCGAATGCCGCGCACTATCCAGCGGTCCGCCCTTGGGTGTCTTCCGACCGGCGCGGAGCCCATTCCTTCCGACGATTGGTCGCGGTTCCGCGCGTCGTCCGTCCGGCCGTCGTGGATCGGGGCGCGACATCCGGCGTAGGACACGGTGTCCGATTGAATGGGGGCGGTGGAGACGGGAGACTGTCAACGGCGGAGTAAAAACCGGCCGTTGCCATGTCGCGCCGCCGAGGACCGCCCTGCGGGCGGCCCGCAGTCCGGCGTGATCATCGCAGACGACATACGCGACCCCGCGCATTCCACGGGCCTGGAGGCCCGCCAGTGGACCTCGGCCTCCGACAGGGCGACGGAGACGCCCAGGACCCGGCGGCGCTCGTCGGGGCCGACGCCGATGGCCGAGAGCACGGCCGCGTCGCGCACGATCCCGCCCTGACGCACCTTCTCGTACCGGGCATCGAGAACCAGGTACGTGATCTGGCCGAGAGGCCGGGTGCGCCAGGCCTCCAGCTCGTCGTCGAGCAGCTTCGCCGCGCGGCTGACCTGGGTCGAGGACAGGCTGTCGAGACCGAACGCGCGCATCACCCGCTCGGCCTCTCGGGTCGACACGCCTTTGACGTACATTTCCGCCACCGCCAGCATCACGGCGCGAACCGACCGGCGGCCGCGTTCGAGAGATTGCGGATAGAACGGCGTGCCGTCATGGCCGGCAGTCTTTTGGGACGTCGACGGCGATCGTGCCCGCCGGCGTGTCGATGCGCTTGGGCTTGTAGCCGTTCGCGTAGCCGCGGCGGGTATCCGTCCGCTCGTAGGGGGCGGCGCCGAGGTACCGCTCGCGCTCGCGTCTCGCATCGCCAGCTCGAACGCCCGGCCGAAGACCGTGGCGATGTCATTCGGTCCGTGTTCGATCAGATGTTCCAAGAGAGCCTCGATCGTCCTATCCTGCTGCCTGTCCATTCCACTGTCTCCACGGTGGTGTTGCAACTCCATGGAATACCAGAATGGATCGCCCCTGCCGGGGCCGGCCCCGGCAGGGGCTCACGGCACCATCGCCAAATGAATTTCCAGACCTCAGGTTACAGTACCCTTGGCGACGCTGTCGCGCGAGATGTTGAAATGCCGCGCCGCCTCTCGCTGGCTCATACCCTCCGCACCGGCCAGCCGAACCTTCTGATACAAGTCCACGGTGAAAATCCTCCCGCCCTCCCTGTCACCAGAAAGGGCAAAGGTGGCCGACTTTTACGCCGCCCGCAGCAGGGCTATCCCGCCGCTCCCGTGGCCGACTTTTGCACCGCCGTTCTCAGAAGCCGCCATGACCGCTTCCTCCCGTGGATCGTCGCTGACCCACCTTGGCACAACAGATGCCGTCGGGGGGCGGTCACACCATCAACGCCATCACATTGGCACAAGTGCCGTCAGGAGGGGCTACCCAACCCATCATCAAGGCCATTCTCGTCCCATCCGTCCGGGATAGTGTCCCACCCTGTGGTGTAGGAGGCCGCGCGCGGAGCCTTTGGCTCGGCGCAGCGTGCGGCCGGGCTGGTG
>NZ_CANLTR010000110.1 GCF_947494055.1 uncultured Jannaschia sp.
GTAAGCGGGAGCTGGGCCCCACGCCGGTTTCAGCTTGACGGATTGAAGTTCCAGGGGAGGAGTTCGTCGATCCGGCTTTTTGGGTGGCCGTTCGCGATCGCCTCCAAGGTTGCCTTGAGATAGGCGAATGGTTCGACGCCATTGATCTTCGCGGTTTCGATGAGAGACGCGATACGCCCCCAAGCCTTCCCGCCTTCATCGTGCCCGGCGAAGAGCGCGTTTTTCCTGTTCAGAGCGATCGGGCGGATGAGGTTTTCGACGCCGTTGGAGTCGATCTCGATACGCCCATCCCGAAGGAAGGTCTGCAGTCCATCCCAGTGGTGGTGGATGTAGGCGAGCTTCTCGCCGAGACGCGATTTGGCGGAGACACGCAGGCGCTGCTCTTGCAGCCATTCACCAAAGGCCGCGACAAGCGGCGCCGTTCGTGCCTGCCGAGCCGAGAGCCGCTGACCGGGGCCCATGCCGCGGATCTCAGCCTCGACCTTGTAGAACTCGGCAATGCGTCGCAGGCCTTCGGCCGCGATCTCGGAACCGTCGCGGTCGAACACTTCCTTCAGCTTGCGCCGTGCGTGCGCCCAGCAATACGCCACGCGGATCGGGTCACCGCCCTTGCGGGAGGGGCGCGTCAGGCGGTTGTAGCCTGTGTATCCGTCGATCTGCAGGATGCCGTCGAAGCCGGTCAGGAACTTCTCCGCGTTCTCCCCGCCCCGGCCGGGGGCGTAGAAGTAGACCACGCCGGGTGGATCGTCGCCGTCCCACGCTCGATCATCCCGGGCCAGTGCCCAAAGGAAGCCGGTCTTGGTCCGGCCGCGCCCGGGGTCGAGCACCGGTGCGGTGGTCTCATCCATGAACAGCTTGGTCGATGTCTTCAGGTGCTCTGCCAGGCAAGCCACCACCGGCCGCAGGTGGAATGCCGCGACGCCGACCCAGTCGGCCAACGTGCTGCGATGGATGTCGATGCCCGAGCGGGAGAGGATCTGGCTCTGGCGATATAGTGGAAGGTGATCCGCGTATTTGCTGACCAGGATGTGGGCGATGAGCCCCTCGGTCGGCAGGCCGCTCTCGATCAGGGCGGCGGGTGCCGGGGCCTGACGCACGCCGTCGGTGCAGGCGCGGCAGGCGTATTTGGGACGGACGGTGACAAGCACGCGCAGCTGCGCGGGCACGATGTCGAGGCGTTCGATGCGATCCTCGCCGATCTTGTGCATCTGCCCGCAGCCGCACGGGCACGCGAGGCTGTCGGGCTCGACCACCTGTTCGATGCGGGGCAGGTCCTCGGGCAGGTTGCCGCGGTTGCGCTTGGCCGAAGACGCCGTGCGACGGGACGTGCTGTCCGAAGGAGCCTGCGTCTCCTTTTGCTCATTGGCTTCGGCGACGGCCGTCTCGAGATCCTCGAAGGCCAGCTGCCGTTCATCTTCGCTGAGCTTCTCGGATCGCTTGCCATGGACGAGGTGGTTGAGCTCGGCCACCAGGTGCTCGAGGCGCTTGATGATGTCCTTGAGACCGGCCGTCTCGCTCCTGAGGATGGCCGTTTCGTCCTTGAGGCTTGCCGCTTCATCCTTGAGCTGGCCCCGCTCGCGCAGCAGTGCGGCGACAGCTTCACGTTGGTCCTCGGGAATGGCCGACAGGTCTATTTCTACGGCGGCAGGCATGCTCCGAACATACGTGGAAGGGTCTGGAATTGCACGTCAATTCGTTAACTACATCACTCCGCCGCAGCTGGCCGACGCGCGTCCAGCGACCTGACCCTTCGCCAGTCCAGACCGGCAAACAGCGCCTCAAACTGCGCCCGGTTCAACGTCATCACGCCATCCCGGATCGCCGGCCAGATGAAGGCAGTTTCCTCGAGGCGCTTGTAAGCCATTACCAGCCCGCTTCCGTCCCAGAACAGGATCTTCAACCTGTCAGCACGCTTTGCCCGGAACACGAAGACGGTGCCGGTGAAAGGATCCTCCTTCAGCGCCGATTGCACCAGTGCAGCCAAGCCATCGTGTCCTTTCCTGAAGTCCACCGGCTGTGTCGCGACCAGGATGCGGACGGTGTGGGACGGCATCATCATGCCTCAGCTCCGAGCGCATGAACGATCTCGGCAATCCGCCTTGCAGGCGTGCCGGCGGGGAGTTCGATCCTGACAACGCCGACGGCAATGCGAAGCAGGTCGCCCGACTGCGGCGAAGCCTCCCGCTCCACTGGCTCCTCCGGCTCACGCAGGACAAGGGGCGCGAAGACCGGGAGTTCATCAGCCCCCGCAGAGGCGTCGATGGCCGCAGGCAGAACCAACTTGCCCTTCTTCGCCAAGCCCCGCCAGGCGGACAACTGGTTCGGCTTAACCCCATACCGCTCGGCCACGGAGCTCACGGTCGCGCCCGGCGCCAACGTCTCCGCGACAACCTGCGCCTTTACATCATCCGGCCACCGTCGATGCCCTGACGCATGGACCTCCACACCCAGCGATCTGAGAAACGAATTCGTAGCACACATTGCGAAACGCACTCCCCATCTTGAGATGGGTAGATCTCGCAATCAGGCCGATGCCCGACAACGTGGGCCGCAGCCACCGCTTAC
>NZ_CANLTR010000111.1 GCF_947494055.1 uncultured Jannaschia sp.
ATGACCGCTCCCTCCCGTGGATTACAGCAAACCCACCTTGGCACATCGATGCCGTCGGGGGGCGGTCACACCATCAACGCCTCACCCGATAAGTCACTCTCGCAGCGATTCCGTTTTTATCATCATATAGATAGGCTCTAAAATAGAAAAAATAGAAAAGAAAAAGAGCACGATACGTTTGGAAACGTTGTCTATGGGCTGGACTATGATTCACTAGTCCTGATGCGATAAAAGTGGATCATGACGGGCAGGCTGGAACTCTGGTCGATCACGGATAGGCTGACAGAGGTATCGGCGCGGGGCAATCCGGCGGAGACACTGGCCGCGATGGTAGGCTTCGAGATGTTCCGACCGGTACTGAAGAAAACGCTTGCGTAGCCGCCGCGCTAGATGACCTGATCAGTAAAACAATTCATAAGAACATCTGCTACGTTCGTTCTTGTTCAGCATTCCTCACTGCCTGTGTAGCATATCCTCTCCGGTGACGGGCCTGAGGTTCATCTCGCCGGGCCCCTTCACTAACACCTCCGCCTGCACGCTGTCGCCATCCCGGGCGGTGAGCAGATCGGCGCAGGCGACCCAGAGGCGGAGCTTATAGAGGCCGGGCTGCAACTCGGCGCCGAGCACGAGGGAGAGGGGGATGGGCTCACCCTTGGCACCCCAGGGCTCAACGTTGCGGGTCTCGGCGCCGATGGCCTGGTCCTCGAGCCAGCCATTGAGGCTGCAGGGCAGGGGGGCGATGGCGCCGGGGCCGAAGCGGACCTGCAGATCGGCGGCGATCTGGTGGCGCCCGGCTTCGGTCGCCTTGAGCCAGCCCTGCAGCTCGATCCCGGCGGGGCCGGCGTAGCGCACGCCGCGATCCGCGAGATCGCTGAGCCGGATCGGCCCGCCGGTGTAGACGAAGCCGCCGATGCTGTCGGCGGGGATTTCGTTCAAGGCCTGGCCTTGGGTCGGGGCGGCATGCACGACCGCGATGGCGTCGGGCGCGTAGCTCTCGGCTTCGGCGGACGTGTCCGTCGGCGTGGGCGCGGTCTCCGGTTCCACACCGGCTCCGGGCGGGGCCGCCGCATCCGAAGCCGCGGTCGAAGGATCGCTCGCCGAGCCTGAGGTACCAGACGGCGCGGGAATGCCTGCCGCGTTGACGTCCTCGCCGCTGCCGAGCCTCTGCAAGAGGGTATCGAGCTTGGCCTCGATGCGGTCGAGCTGGTCCTGCTGATCCTGGCGGGCGACATCGGAAGATGCCGTCGTGCCCGGGGCTGCGTCCTGCGCCCGGGCAGGGGCCATAGCGCCCGTAGCGAGGACCGTGGCGAGTGTGAGCATGGGTGCGCGTGCGACGCGCGGGGATCGGGACATCACGGGGTCTCCTTAGGCCGGGAGGCGGGGTCTGTGGCACGCAGGGTGCCGAAGGGATCGGCGGGCGCGTCCGGATCGATCTCGATGCGCAGACCGTCGAGGGCGCGACCGGGGGCCAGCGGGCCGGTCGGGGTCTCCGCCGGCGCCGCGCCCGCTTCGTTCGAAGCCGGGGCAGGGTCCCCGTAGCGCGCGCCCGGCGGCGGCAGGGGCGCAGCCGGAGCATCGGGTCCGGGTGTCTCCACGCCGGACACCGGGAGCGATGTCGACGCCGTGTTGGACCTGTCGACCCACGGGCGGGCCATCAGGGTGGCGAGCGCCACGCCGGCCGCGATGGTGGCATAGCGGAACACCCGGTCGGTAACCCAGGCCCGCGGGATCGCGGCCCCGAGCCGGCCGAGGGTCTGGAGAACGGTCCCGATCGGTTGCGGCAGGGGTCTCACGAGGCCGCCTCCGCGGGCGCGGTGTCGTCAGCGGCCAGAACGATGGTGCAAGCGGTGTCGATATCCGCCGCCGTGATGATCTCAAGATCGGCGCGTGCGCGTGCGGTGTGGCGCATCACCCGGCTGCCCTGGGCCTCGCGGGTGCACTTCCAGAGCGTGCGCACCGCACGGCCGTTGCCGGGATCGCGGGCGCAGGCCAGGCCGTGCAGGCGTCGTCGCGGGCTTGTCGGGCGTCCGGAGCCAGTACGTAGCCGGCGCGGGCCACGTGGTCGTCGAAGAGCCCGGCGAGTTCGTCGGGGGCGTAGTCGGTGAAGGGGATGGTGCGGGCGAAGCGCGAGCGCAGGCCGGGATTGGCGTCGAGGAAGCGGCGCATTGGGCCGGGATAGCCCGCCACGATGACGCAGCGCCGGTCGCGCCTGTCCTCGATGAGTTTCAGCAGCGTGTCGATTGCCTCGGGGCCGAAGTCCCCGCCGCCGCTGCCCGGGGGGCTGAGCGTATAGGCCTCGTCGACGAAGAGCACGCCGTCGAGGGCGCTCTCGACGGCCTCGCGGGTCTTTGGCGCGGTCTGGCCGATATACTGGCCAACGAGGTCGGCGCGGTCGACTTCGACCATGTGGCCCAAGCGCAGGTAGCCGAGGCCCGCGAGGATCTCGCCCATCAGCCGCGCCACGGTGGTCTTGCCGGTGCCAGGATTGCCGACGAAGACGCAATGCAGGCTCGGGCCGGGGCCGGACGTGCCCCCGAG
>NZ_CANLTR010000112.1 GCF_947494055.1 uncultured Jannaschia sp.
GGCGCATCCGGGGCTCCGCCCTTTGACGCCCCGAACAGTCCACCGGACTGTCCGCCGTCCTTCGGACGGTCCGGGCGCATCCGGGGCTCCGCCCTTTGACGCCCCGAACAGTCCACCGGACTGTCCGCCGTCCTTCGGACGGTCCGGGCGTCAAACCTGCATGATCTCGGCCTGCTTCTCCTCCAGCGCGCGATCGACCTTCTTGATGTAGGCATCGGTCATTTCCTGCACCTCGCCCTCCCACATCTTCGCCTCGTCCTCGGCCAGCCCGTCGGCCCGCTTGATCCTGTCCATCCCGTCGCGGCGGATGTTGCGGACGCTCACGCGGGCATGCTCGGCGTATTGCCCGGCCACCTTGGTCAGGTCGCGCCGCCGCTCCTCGTTGAGTTCCGGGATCGGCAGCATGATGATCGTCCCGTTGAGCTGCGGATTGATGCCGAGCCCGCTCTCGCGGATCGCCTTCTCCACCTTGCCCACGAGGCTCTTGTCCCAGACGTTGACCGTCACCATCCGCGGCTCGGGCACGTTCACGGTGCCGACCTGATTGATCGGGGTCGGGCTGCCATAGGCGTCGACCATCACGGGCTCCAGCATCGAGGCGGAGGCGCGGCCGGTCCGCAGCGACGCGAATTCGTTTCGCAGATTCGTCATCGCGCCGTCCATGCGCCGCTGCATGTCGTCGGTGTCGATTTCGAAATCGTCGGCCATTCTGTCACCCTGCCCTTCTGTTCGGGGGCGCTATACCGGCCTTTGGCCCGGCATGCCAGTTCCCCGGACGCGCTTCGGTCGCGCGGGCCGGGACGAAGTTTCCGCTACCGGAGTCCCCTTTCATCGCCCTTGGGACTTCCCCGGACGCTCTCCCGCGCGCTACCATTCGTGCGGTAACCAGTAAGGAGTCCTTTTCCATGGCCATACTATCGACGGACAATGCCGGTCGCGTCTTTCGCACCGATCTCGCGGACGGCGCCACGGTCCGGCTCGCCGACTACGCGCTGACCTTCACCGACATCGCGGTCACGCCGAAGGGCGACGTCTTCGCGGTCACCTATAGCGGCCTCTACGAGCTCGACCTCGAGCGGGAGACCTACACCTACCTGCGCGGCCTCGGCGGCAGCGCGAACGGCCTCGCCTCCGACGCCAACGGCAACCTCTATGTCAGCTACAACAGCTACGGCTCGGATATCGACGTCCTGTCCTCCACGACCTACGCGCTCAAGAAGACGATCGGGATACCGGACGGAAACCCGAGCGCGGGCGACGTCCATGTCGTGGGCAGGACGCTCTACTACAGCACGACGTCGAACGAGCTCCTGACCGTGAACCTGAAGACCGGCCGGGTCACGGACGAGGTCTATCACGGCATCTCCAGCCTCTACGGCCTGCAATACGAGGAGGGGGAGCTGTTCGGACTGGCCGGCAACGACGTCTACGTGATCGAGCCGCGGAGCGGGCGCGCGGAGTTCGTCTACGAATTGCCGATCTCCTACTCGATCTACGGCGCGGCCACCTTGGGCGGAGTCCGCATCGACGGAACGCGGCGGGACGACGTGCTCGTCGCCGATGCCAACGGATCGCGCATGTTCGGGCGCGACGGCGGCGACATGCTGCTCGGCTCCGACCGCGCCGACGTCCTGAAGGGCGAGAGCGGCCGCGACTACCTCTTCGGCGACGGCGGCCACGACCGGATCGACGGCGGGCGGGGCCGCGACCTGATCGACGGCGGCGCCGGCAAGGACGTGCTTTTCGGGGGGCGCGGCGCCGACGTCTTCGTCTTCGAGAAGGGCGACGGGCGCGACCGCATCCGCGACTTCGAGGACGACCGCGACACGATCGAGATCTCCGCCGCGCTGATCCGGGGCAAGGCCGCCATCGGCAACCTGCTCGACCGCCACGGCGAGGATCTCGGCCGCGACGTCGCGCTCGATTTCGGCCGGCACGGTCGGGTCGTGATCGAGGATGTCGCCGATCTGAAGGATCTGCGCGACGACATCCTGATCTTCTGATTCCGCGGCGGCGAGAGGGGCGGCGCGAGGGGCTTGGCCGAGATGGTCTCGGATACGTCGTTTGGTGGGTTCTAGGTTCGTCGGAAGCGCGCCGGTTCGTCGAGAACCGTGATCCGTAGCGTGGACGTCCGTGTGTGCCTTGAATGGATAGACCCAAGGCACCGCCAGCCTGAACAAGCTGCCGCGGATCGGTCCGCTACAGCAAGAACTCGGGCCATGCTCGCTCGGTCAAGCTATCGGGGCTCCGCCCGCTCGGTGGCGAGACGCGCCACTGGCGCGTTTCCGGGTCGCCTCCTCGCCCCTCCGGGCGCGCCTCCCTGCGGGCCAGGGCCGAACTCGCGTTCGTCCCGTTCGGCGCTGAGGGCCGTCCACCGGACGCCCCTCCGGGCGCGCCTCCCTGCGGGTCAGGGCCGAACTCGCGTTCGTCCCGTTCGGCGCTGAAGGCCGTCCTCCGGACGCCCCTCCGGGCGCGCCTCCCTGCGGGCCGGGGCCGAACTCGCGTTCGACCCGTTCGGCGCTGAGGGCCGT
>NZ_CANLTR010000113.1 GCF_947494055.1 uncultured Jannaschia sp.
GTTAAGCGTCGAAAATCATGTAGGCCACACCGTTTACGCCCGGTCGTCGTAGCCACGCCGTGTCTTTGTTTGGGCCATCTTCAGCAGCGAGGTAATCGCCGCTCCCTCGTCGGCGTGATGCTCGACAAGCGTTCGACCGCCGGAGCCGATCCGGCCCCATTCCCGGACCAGGCTCACGCCGCCGAACAGGTCGGGCTGGACCTGCATGAGATAGAAGCGCCGCATGTTGCGCGCCGGCGCGATCCGCCGAAGCTTGAGCCGCGACGGAAAGACTTCGTGCTGGTCGTCGAACGGCGGCATTCTTTGGCCTGCCCCTCCTACAACGTCCGTCAGCCAAGGCGCTGCTTGGACTAGCTCTTCGGCTAGATGAGGAACGTATCGAGAGACGTGCCGCTCGCGATCGCCTCTTTGATCCATCCGGGCTGACGTCCGCGACCGCTCCAGGTCAAAGAGGCGTTTTCGGGATGACGGTACTTCGCCGGCTGCGGCGTCCGTGCCTTCTTCCCGGCCTTGCCGGACCCGTCGATGAGCTCCGCGAGCGAGAAGCCCAATTCGCGTGCTTGGGCCTCCACCGCGGCCTGGGCTTCCTGCTTTCGCTTGGCGTCGTAATTTTCGACCGCCTTGTTCACGTCCTTTTGCAGGGCTTTTAGCTCGTCGCGGGACAAACTGTCGAGATCGATGTCGGCCATGGGTATCCGGGTCTTGTGTGAGAGAACTGTGTCAGGCGTCTTTTCAGGACGACCATGGTCGTTTCAATAGGCCTATTCCATGCGGGGTCAATACGACGAAACCACTAGCGCGGAATTAAGCGAACCCGTGTTCATGGAACCTGCTCATCGCTACTGAGAATGGTCATTCGACTGTCGATCCATAACCTCCTGACAGATCCAGTTCGGGAGGCGGAACGTTGGAGATACCTACTTGCGCCGCCTTGGCGTGTCGTGCTTCCGAACGACTCCCCGAGCCCGCCGAATGTATAGGCGGGTTTTCCATTCCCAGTATTTGTGCGATAGCCATTCGATCATCTATTCCCCTCATGCCACTATGGGGCCTTATCCTTTAGACGAAACTCGCCAGTTTTAAACTTCCCGTGTTCCTTGCAGATATATCGGTATTCCGCGTGCCTAGGTGTTTGATCCCACGGTTTGATGGTGTGATCCTTTCGAAGGAATGGAAGGAAGCATTATGGGACAGGTTCGTCACGGGAGCGCCACGTACTGTTACCCGGCAGGCGATTATCATGGCAAACCTGCCGGGAGGGCACGCACGCAATCCGAGCGGCAATACAGCGATCCACTGCCCAGCAGGGTCATGCGCAGCATGATCCCGAGAGGGGCAAACTTCGCTCGCGCAGCTGAGCCAGGAGCTGGGGATTAATTCGAAGACGGTCGCGAAGTGGCGGAAGCGGGCGACGGTCGAGGACATAAAGACTGGCCCGAAGGAGCCGCGATCGACGGTCCTGACCGAGGCGGAAGAAGCAATGATCGTTGCATTCCGTCGTCACACGCCACTGCCGCTGGACGACTGCCTTTATGCTCTGCAGCCAACGATCCCGCACCTGACGCGTTCGGCGCTGCACCGTTGCCTGCTACGACACGGGAACTCTCGCCTGCCCGACATCGAGGGGGACAAACCGAAGCGGCAGAAGTTCAAGCGCTACCCCATTGGCTTCTTCCACATTGATATCGCCGGGGTGCAGACTGCCGAGGGCAAGCTCTAGCTTTTCGTGGGCATTGACCGCACAACCAAGTTCGCCGTTACCCAGCTGGTTGAGAAGGCCGACAGGCGCACCGCCTGGGAGTTCCTGCAGCACATGCTCGAGGTCGTGCCCTACCAGGTCCACACGATCCTGACTCCCTCACGGGACATCACTGCGTGATGCCCTGTCGGGCAATGGACAACGGCATCCAGTTCGCCGAGCAACCGAGGAACCGGAACACCGTCATCTCCCGGCCGATGCGCTTCGACATGATCTGCGAAGCCAACGGGATCGAACACCGTCTTGCGAAGCCCAACCATTTGTGGAGTCTGGAGGATCAGAAAACAGTCCGGGGGACTGTTTTCCCGTCAAACGGCCAAGTCGAGCGGATGAACCGCACAATCAAGGAGGGTGAGGCCCAAAGCCGATCCCGGGGATCGGCGACGGCTGAACGTCAAGCGCTTTCATTACGACAGCCACAATCACCTGCGCACCCACCTCGGCGACTTCATGGCCGCCTACAACTTCGCCCGCCGGCTGAAGACGCTCGGCGGCCTCACGCCCTGCGAATACATCTGCAAGATCTGGACCTCGGAGCCGGATCGATTCATCCTCAACCCGATCCACCAAATGCCGGGACTGAACACCTAAAGAATGAAAGCGGGAGAAGCATGTTCGAAGTCTACCAGAGG
Source organism: uncultured Jannaschia sp. (assembly GCF_947494055.1). Classification (GTDB taxonomy): domain Bacteria; phylum Pseudomonadota; class Alphaproteobacteria; order Rhodobacterales; family Rhodobacteraceae; genus Jannaschia. The sequence goes on from NZ_CANLTR010000113.1 coordinate 2,392, forward strand.
GAAACGAACCGTGAATCCTTAAACTGCTAGCTCGTACGGCTTCTTTCGTGACTGTCTCTCAGGTCATGCGGGCAAGAACGGCGACAAGGGCAGTCGGCGGCGCAGGCTTTTGCAACAGCGGCGCGCCCGT
>NZ_CANLTR010000114.1 GCF_947494055.1 uncultured Jannaschia sp.
AATCTGGATGAGAACGGGCCGCCGAACCCGGACCGCAGGAAGGGCGTAGCCCGACCGAAGGTCCGGGTTCGGCGGGGTGATCGCGGCCGGTCGGGGTATAGGGGTGCTTTCTCTGTATGGAGGCGCGCTTGTGCCCGGCCGCCACGTGACCGATCACCAGATGAGGCTCTTCATGACGCATCGTAAGAACGCCCCGATCCCCGTCGCCGCGGCCCGGGCCGGGTTCAGCACCGCAACCGGCTATCGCATTTCGCACGACCCGCGCGCGCCCTCCGAGAAGCATGTTCCACGCGAGCGGCGCCGTCCCGATCCCCTGGCGGCAGTCTTCGACACCGAGGTCGTCCCGATGCTCGAAGTATGTCCCGGTCTGCGACCTGTCGCGGTCTTCGAGGAGCTGATGCGTCGGCATCCCGGTCTGGGAACCGGCGTCCGGCGGACGCTGGAGCGGCGCATTCGCCAGTGGCGCGCGCTGCACGGCCCGGAACGGGAGGTGATCTTCCGCCAGACCCACGAGCCGGGCCGGATGGGCTTGTCCGACTTCACCGACATGGCCGGTTCCGGCGTGATGGTCGCGGGCGAGATGCTGTCGCACCGGCTCTACCACTTCCGCCTGGCCTTCAGCGGCTTCGAGCATGCCCATGTCGTTCTCGGCGGCGAAAGCTTCGTGGCATTGGCGGCGGGGTTGCAGGACGCGCTCTGGACGCTCGGTGGGGCACCGCGGGAGCATCGCAGCGACAGCCTCTCGGCCGCTTTCCGCAACCTTGCGCCGGAGGTCGAGGAGGACTGGACTGCCCGATACCACGCGCTCTGCGGCCACTATGGCATGGCTGCCAGCCGCAACAACCGCGGGGTCGCCCACGAGAACGGCACGATCGAGGTGGCCCACAATCATCTCAAGCGCGTGGTGGAGGATGCGCTGCTCCTGCGGGGTTCGCGCGACTTCGACACCATCGCCGAGTATCGCCGCTTCGTCGACGAACTGATCGGCCGACGCAACGCCCGCAACCGCAAGCGCATCGATGCCGAGCGGGCCGTGCTGCGGCTTCTGCCGCCGCGGCGGGCCGAGGACGGCGAGGAGACGATGGTGACCGTCACCTCGTCCGGGGGCTTCATGCTCCGCCGGGTCTTCTACACCGTACCCTCGCGCCTGATCGGCCACCGGCTCCGCGTGCGGCTCCATGACGACAGGCTCGAGGTCTTCCTCGGCGGCACGCCTCTGATGACGCTGCCGCGCGGTCGCGGATACGGCGACCGGCGCCGCGCCCATGTTGTCGACTACCGCCATGTCATCCACGCGTTGCGCGCCAAGCCCATGGCGTTGCCCGGCCTCGTCTACCGCGATCAGCTGTTCCCTCGGGACGCCTATCGCCGCCTCTACGACGCCGCGATGGAGGCGCTGCCGGAGCGGGCTGCCTGCAAGCTCGTGGTGGGCGCATTGGCGATCGCCCATGAGCGCGGCTGCGAGGCCGATCTCGCTGCCCTGATCGACGCCAGCCTCGACGCAGGCGATCTTCCGGCTCTCGCTACGATCCAGGCCCGCTTCCAGCCCGACCCCGAGGCGCTGCCCCAGGTCACGGTCACCATGGCGCCGCTCAGTGTCTACGATGCCTTGACCGACGCAACGCCTGTCGAGGGAGCTGCGATATGAACGCGACCGATCCCGTCGATGACGCTCGCCTCGGTCTTCTGCTTGGCGATCTGCGCCTGCCGGGCATCAAGCATATCTGGCCCGGCTTTGCCGAACGCGCCGACAAGGAAGGCTGGCCCGCCGCTCGCTTCCTCGCAGCTCTGGCCGAGCACGAGATCGCCGAACGCGCTCGGCGCCGCATCGAGCGCCACCTCGCCGAGGCGCGCCTGCCGCCCGGCAAGACCCTCGACAGCTTCGACTTCGCCGCCGTGCCAATGCTGTCGAAGGCTCAGGTCATGGCGCTCGTCGCCGGCGACAGCTGGCTCGAGAAGGGCGACAACCTGCTCGTGTTCGGCCCGCCGGGTGGCGGGAAATCCCATCTCGCCGCCGCCATCGGCCTCGGGCTCGTCGAGAACGGCTGGCGCGTGCTCTTCGCCCGCACCACCGATCTCGTCCAGAAACTCCAGGTCGCCCGGCGCGAGCTTGCCCTGGAATCCGCTATCGCCAAGCTCGACAAGTATCATCTCCTGATCCTCGACGACCTCGCCTACGTCACCAAGGACCAGGCCGAGACCAGCGTCCTTTTCGAGCTGATCAGCGCGCGCTACGAACGCCGATCCCTCCTGATCACCGCAAACCAGCCCTTCGGCGAGTGGAACCGGATCTTCCCCGATCCAGCCATGACGCTCGCCGCCGTCGACCGCCTCGTGCATCACGCGACGATCTTCGAACTCAATGTCGAGAGCTACCGGCGTCGCACCGCTGTCGAACGCCGCAAGGGACCCGGTCGACCACCGACACGCGCGACACCGAAAACGCTCGCTGATTGACGCTC
>NZ_CANLTR010000115.1 GCF_947494055.1 uncultured Jannaschia sp.
TGTCAACGGCAGAGTAAAATCCGGCCACGTGGCGGCGCAAAACCAGGCCAATATTGGGGTGCCGAGCGCCATGGCGCGCGCGCTCCACAAATAGCTGGCGCGTGCCATGGCGCTTTGGCCCGGAGGGCCAATCCTGCGACGGGTGATCAGGTGGCGACGTCGGCCTTTCGGGCGCGGCTCTGCCCGAGCCGATAGCTGTCGCCGTTCATCTCGAGGATGGTGACATGGTGGGTCAGCCTGTCGAGCAGAGCGCCGGTCAGGCGCTCGGTGCCGAATGTCTCCGTCCACTCGTCGAACGGCAGATTGCTGGTGATCATCGTGGAGCCGCGCTCGTAGCGCTGCGAGATCAGCTCGAACAGCAGCTCGGCGCCGGTCTTGGACAGCGGCACGAAGCCCAGCTCGTCGATGATCAGCAATTTGACAGCGGCCAACTGCTTTTGCAGACGGAGCAGACGGCGCTCGTCGCGGGCCTCCATCAGTTCGTTGACCAGCGCCGCGGCGGTGGTGAAGCTGACCGACATGCCCTTCTGGCAGGCGGCCAGCCCCAGCCCGAGAGCAACATGGGTCTTGCCCGTGCCGCTGGGCCCGAGGGCGATGACGTTCTCACGCCGGTCGACCCATTCGCAGCGGGCAAGCTCCAGCACCTGCATCTTGTTGAGCTTCGGGATCGCCTTGAAGTCGAAGCTGTCGAGGCTCTTGGTGGCCGGGAACTTCGCGGCCTTGATCCGGCGCTCGACCATCCTGCGTTCGCGGTCGATCAGTTCCAGCTCCACCAGGCGGGCCAGGAACTGGACATGGTCCAGCCCCTCCGCGGCGCACTGGCGCGCCAGCTTCTCATACTCCCGCAGGAAGGTGGGCAGCTTCAGCGTCTTGAGGTGATCCGCGAGCAGGATCTTCGGAGCCGCGGTCATGCCGCATCCCCCGACAGCAGGGCCATGTAGCTGGCCGCCGACGTCGTCGCGACATCGGCACGCGGCAGGTAGGGATAGACGTCGAGGTCCAGCCTCGGCGGCCGCCTCTCGACGTGGCAGAGGACGAGGTGCTTCACGGCGTCGAAGCCGACCGCGCCCAGTTGCAGCGCCTTCTTCACGGCGGCCTGGAGATCGTCGACGTCGAAGGTCTCCAGTAGGCGAAGAACTTGCACGTATTCGCGGCGCCCGGCCTTGATCATCCGCGCTTCCATCAGGCGGCGCAGGGTCGCGAACTCCGGCGGAAGGTCCCACTCGGCCAAGGGCGCCGCCTGGTCCAGGGCGTTGATCTTACGCTCGATGAGCGGAAGGTAATGCACCGGATCGAAGACCGTGTCCTCGCGGTCGTAGCAGCGTGGATGACGGGCGACGACTTCGCCGCCGCAGCCGATTACGACGGCGTCGACATAGGCCCTGATCCAGACGTCGCGATGGCCATAAGCCACGGGCACCGAGTAGTCGTTCGTCTTGTAGCGCACCAGGGCCTGGGAGCTGACCCGTCCGGTGGCCTGGTCGCAGGCATCGAACGGCGCCGCCGGCAGATCGGCCATGGCGGCCAGATCGCGGGCGAGCCGTTCCCCGATCGTCTCGGACTGGCCGCGCAGGACGTCCGCCTGCCGCCTGCGGCACTGCTCCTCGAGGTAGGCGTTGAACGCGTCCCAGGTCGCGAACCGCGGGACCGGCACCATGAAGTTGCGGCGGGAGAAGCCGACCAGCCCCTCCACATTGCCCTTGTCGTTCCCTTTCCCGGGGCGGCCGTAGCGATCGCGGAGCAGGTAATGCGATAGGAACCCGCTGAAGAGCGTGGCCCGCTGGCGCGTGCCGTCCGGCAGGATCTTCGCCACCAAGCATCGGTCGTTGTCGTAGACGACCGAGATGGGCACCTTGCCGAAGAACGCGAAGGCGTGGACATGGCCATCGACCCAGGCTTCCGCCGTCGCCGCCGGATAAGCACGCACGAAGCAGGCATCGCTGTGCGGCAGGTCCAGGACGAAGAAATGTGCCTTCTGCTCGATCCCGCCGATGACGACCACCGCCTCGCCGAAGTCGGCCTGAGCATGGCCGGGCGGATGCGCCAATGGCACAAACACCTCGCGACCGCGCCGTTCGCGCTGACGCATGTAGTCCTTCACGATCGTGTAGCCGCCGGTGAACCCGTGCTCGTCGCGGAGCCGCTCGAACACCCGCTTCGCCGTGTGTCGTTGCTTGCGATGGACCTCCCGATCGCCTTCGAGCCAGTCGTCGATGATCCCGGTGAATGCATCCAGCTTCGGCCGCTTCGCCGGGGCCGTGCGCCGGTATCCAGGCGGAACCGAGAACGCCATCATCTTGGCCACGCTGTCGCGGGAGATGTTGAAATGCCGCGCCGCCTGCCGCCGGCTCATGCCCTCCGCACAGGCCAGCCGAACCTTCCGATACAAGTCCACGGT
>NZ_CANLTR010000116.1 GCF_947494055.1 uncultured Jannaschia sp.
CGTCGGCCCTACGGCCTGCGCCACCCGCTCGGCCTGCGCTCGCGCTTGCCGCGCCGCACGTCCCGCCAAGAGCCCCGGGCGCCCGAGGAGTGGCCCGAGCTGCTCCGGCGCGGCCTCGATCCGCCGCGCCGCCGAGGTCGCCCCGTGCGTCGCCACCAGTTCACCCAGCCGCGCCCGTGCCGCCCGTGGATCGCGGTAGGCGCCGGCGAGGTAGGCCCCGAGCGCCTCGCGCTCGCGCTGCACCGCCGGGTCCGCTGCCACCGCCGCGGCCCGCTCGCCGGGATCGATCCTGTCCTCGATGATGCGCGGCGGAATCAACCAGCGCGGCGCGGGCGGCGCCGCGTCTTGCGATACCGATCGGGCGGTCGATCCCGGCATCTCCGGGACCGCGTCCGCGGGCGGCCTGGCTCGCGGGTCCAGCGGTCCTGAAGCAGCCCTGCCCTCTCCGCCTGCCCTGGCTCGCGGGCCGGTGCTCTCGGCCCGACCCTCGGGCCCAGCCGTCGCGCCCTGCCCTGCCACCGGTTTCGCGCCCGGCCTGCTCCCCGCCGGCCGCAGCGCCGCCGGCAACTCCTCCCGCGTGGCCCAGGCGATCGAGGCCGCCCGCACCTCGCGCCGGCTCATCTGCCGCGCGAGCTGCCCCAGATCGCGCGCCGTCTCGGTGGCCGCGAACACCCGCGCGCTTTCCCGCTGCCGGGTCAGCGCCACATAGGACGCGGCCTGCCGCCAATGCGCGGAGTGCAGCAGGTAGGTGTGATCGATGGTCTTGCCCTGCCCCTTGTAGATCGTTCCGGCATAGCCGTGCCGGAACCCGGTGAACTCGGCGGCCCGCCAGCTCACCTCGCGCCCCGGCTCTTTCCCCACGCCGTCGAGCCGTGCCGTGATCCGGCCGCTCTCGGCATCGATTCCGGTGATCACCCCGGCATTGCCGTTCCAGAGCCGGGCCTCGCGCAGCGTCTCGGTGACCTGCACCCGGTCGCCCACGGCGAAGTCCGCCGCCCCGTGCCTGGTCTCGAAGCGCACGTCGGAGCCGAGCTCGCCGCGCGCCTTGCGCACCGCCCGCAGCCCCGCGTTCAGCGCGTCGACCTCCCGGTTGGTGTAGGCGAACACGAACCGCGTCGCTTGCGGGTCGGCCTCCGTGTCCGCCCGCCAGCGCGCCACCAGCGCGTCCTGCGCCGCCGCCTGCCGGCCCGACCAGTGCAGCGCGCCGTTCCGGGCGAAGGCCGCGACGGCGTCGTAGGTCCGCCCTTCGGACAGGTCCCGCGCCGCTTGCCGCTGCCAGTCCACCCGCTGCCGCGTCACCTCCGTGATCTCCGCCGAGCCGTGCCGGGACCGCAACTCCGGGAACAGCCCGCCGCGCTCGATCGCGGCGAGCTGGCGGTCGTCGCCTGCGAAGAGCACCTTCGCGCCGCTGCGTCGCGCCTCGGCCAAGAGCTCACCCGTGATCCGCGCATCGAGCATCGCCGCCTCGTCCACTACCACAAGCGTGCGCGCGTCCCAGGAGGCATGCCCGTTCTTCATCCGGAACAGTTCGGAATGCACCGTCGCCGCCCGGCCCTCCCCTTGGCCGAACCCGTCCGCCTTCAGATCCTGCGCCACCGCGTTGGTCGGCGCGAGCCCCACCACGGCGTAGCCGGCCGCCGCGTGCGCGTCGCGGATCGCGCCGAGCGTGTAGCTCTTGCCGGTCCCGGCGCGGCCCTCGAGGAGCACGAGCCCACCCGACGCCACCGCATGCGCGAACGCCGACTGCTGGTCCGGCCGGAGCGTCCGCCCCCGCAGTCCCGCCGCCTGCGCCGCCGCGCTCAACGCCCGGTGCCGCCCTGCCGCGACCGTCGCCCCGTCCGCCAGCGCCGCCCGCTCCTGGTCACGCACCTCGCACGTCGTGTAGCGCCCGGCGAACCGGCCCGTCTCCGGGTCGTAGAGCGCCAACACGTCGGCGCGACCCAGCACCCGCCCCTTCACCGCGACGTGCTCGTCGCTGTCGTGGATGTGCTTCGCCAGATGCCGGTCGAGCTCACGCTCCGTGAAGCTCGCATTGCCGCGCGTCAGCACCGCCAGCACCGTTTCCGGGTCCCGCGCCGCGGCAGCGTTCTCGCGCGCGATCTCCTCGGCCCGCACCACCGCCGCCGAGCCCGGCACCCGCATGCGCACCGGCCCCACATGCTGTCCCGGCACTACGGCGATCGCGTCGACCCTGAGCTCCAGCCCGTGCGCGGCGAAGTACGCATCCTGATGCGCCCGCCAGAGCTCGCCCCAGCGTTCGCCGTCGGTCACCGC
>NZ_CANLTR010000117.1 GCF_947494055.1 uncultured Jannaschia sp.
AAGACAGGATAGGGAAAACCAGTCTGCAACAAAGTGCCATCGAGCACGCGGCGTTGATTTGGACCCAATCCGCGAACACCATACGGGCCCGCGACATATGTGATGTCGCATCATGAGGCCGGACATATGTCAGCACCCGACGACGCGTCAGAAATAGCTTCAATATCCCTCTTGCGTTCGGGGCGGTTACATATGTTGCAGAATAGCGGTTTGAGGCGTAAGTATCCTTTTCCCCTTCCGGATCAGGCCACGCGGACGATCTCGGTTGTGCCGAGGGCGTTGAAGCGGTGCCTTGGCGGCTGGGCAGTCCTCTTTCCATGATCGACCATTCTTGCGGACCGGGATGATCGGCGTGGCACCGCGCGCGATGATGGTGCTGTGACAGCGGCGGGTGTCGTAGGCGCTGTCCGCGGTCACGGTGCCGATGTCTTCGTCTTCGGGGATCTGGTGCAGCAGGTCGGGCAGGACGGGACTGTCGCCCTCCCGGCTGGGGGTGAACTCGACTGCGTGGATGTCGGAGGTGGCGGTGTCCATGGCCAACTAGACCTTGCGCCATTGGCGTCAGCCCTGAACACCGTGCTTCCGGGCCTGCCCATTCACCGTCGCCGAGAAACTTGATTCCGGCTCTGTCTGTCACCCGGCAGGGCATCACGCAGTGATGTCCCGAAAGGGCACCAGCAGATTCAGCGGCCCACCAGCACGGCGATCGGGATCTGCACCGTCAGGGTCTTCTGCCTGCAGCACAGAGTGGAAAAGTCCGGCACCGGCCAGTTCGGCCCCGCCAGCCGCAACAGATTCGCCACCATCCCGGAGGTCTGGCGAAGCGGCAGCTTGAACAGCACCTTGATCGACAAGTAGAACTGGATCGCCGCATTTGGGAAGACCGGCGGGCACCCCGGACGGCCCTCTTGCGGCGCGTGCCACGCCATCTTCTTATCCAGCCAGATCAGCAGTGACCCGCGCTTCCTGAGCGCATCGTTGTAGGTGACCAGTTCGGCGTGTGGCAGCCGGGGGCTTAGGCTTGCTCATACCGCTCGCCTAACCGCGTGATCTTGTGACGTGATTCCTTTAAGGCGAGTTTCGCAATAACATCCATACGGAGTACTGGTATATCTGCAGGGAACACGGGGCGTTTAAAACTGGCGGATTTCCACTGAAGGATTAGACCACAGTGGCATGAGGGAAATAGATGATCGAATGGCTGTCGCAAAAATATTGGGAATGGAAAACCCGCCTTTACATTCGGCGTCCTCGGGCAGTCGTTCGGAAGCACTACACCCCAAGGCGACGCAAGTAAGTATGTTCAGCTTTGCCGCCTTACAAACGAAATTCGTCAGAAGTCTATGGCTCGACAGTTGAAATGACCACCACCGACAAGCAGGTTCCCTGACCGTGGGCTTGCCCAATTCCGCGTAATTATTTTCGTCGTATTGACCCCGCATGGAATAGACCTATTGAAACGACCACGGTCGTCCTGAAAAGACGCCTGACACAGTTCTCTCACACAAGACCCGGATACCCATGGCCGACATCGATCTCGACAGCCTGCCCCTCGACGAACTGAAAGCCCTGCAGAAGGACGTGAACAAGGCGGTGGAAAATTACGACGCCAAGCGAAAGCAGGAGGCCCAGGCCGCGGTGGAGGCCAAGGCACGCGAATTGGGCTTCTCGCTCGCGGAGCTCATCGACGGGACAGGCAAGACTGGAAAGAAAGGCAAGGCGCCGCAGCCGGCCAAGTACCGTCATCCTGAGAACGCCTCGTTGACGTGGAGCGGTCGCGGTCGCCAGCCGGGGTGGATCAAGGAGGCGATCACGAGCGGCACGTCTCTCGACACGCTTCTGATCGAGCCGAAGAGCTAACCCGAGCAGCGCATTGGCCGCCGAACCTTACAGAAGAGCAGGCCAAGGAATGTCATCGTCCGACTACCAGCACGAGATCTTTCCGACGCGGCTGAAGCTTGGGCGGATGGATTAAGCTCCGCCGGATCGACCCCGCGCGCAACATGCGTCGCTTCTACCTCATGCAGGTCCAGCCCGACCTGTTCGGCGGCGTGAGCCTGATCCGGGAATGGGGCCGGATCGGCTTCGGCGGGCGGTCGCTCGTCGAGCATCACGCCGACGAGGGAGAAGCGATCACCTCGCTGCTGAAGATGGCCCGGACGAAATGTCGCCGTGGCTACGACGACCGTCGTATCCGTCCGTTGTGACTGCTCTGACGGTGAGCCTCTGCTGTCGATAATGTCCATGATCGATAATGGACATCT
>NZ_CANLTR010000118.1 GCF_947494055.1 uncultured Jannaschia sp.
GCGGGATGGGTCGCGCCCAGCAGCACGTAGCGGGCATCGGGAACGCGCTCGAGAATTGCGGGCAGCGCCTCGATCGCCGTCTCGATCCCCTTCCCCGGCGAGAGCAGGCCGAAGGTCAGGAGCGTCGGCCGCTCCGGCCAGCCGAGGCGGCGGCGCATCGCCGCGGGTTGCACCGGCGGGTGGTCGGGCACGCCGTGCGGGATGACGTCAATCGGCACGCCGGTCCCGTAGGTGCCGCGCAGCATGTCGCGCCCGCTGCGGGCCATCACGACGATGCCCGCGGCACGACGGTAGAGGGCGTCCATCGCCGCCCGCTGGTCCCGGTCCGGATGCCCCAGCACAGTATGGAGCTGCAGGATAGCGGGCACCCGGGCGGCATCGAGGAGGTCGGTCAGCCAGAGCCCTGCCGGTCCGCCGAAAATTCCGAACTCGTGCTGGACGAGGACGACGTCCGGCCGCCAACGCGCGATCGCGCGTTCGGTCGCGGCATAGGCGGCGCGCAGATCCCGCGGCACGACCAGATCGACGGCGGCGCCGTAGGCGTGCGTCGAACCCGGCTCGGACATGGCCGTGACATGGACCGCATGGCCCGCGGCGCGGAGCGCGGCAGCGACGTCCCGCGTGTAGGTCGCGATCCCGCAGCGGCGCGGCGGGTGATTGCCGATGAGGGCGATCCGCAGAGCATGGAAGTTCGGCATCACGGATTGGGCATGTGGGCGCACCGATACGACCTCCTGATGCGCAGACCCTGTCCTGCGGGAGCGTAGGGATTCGAATGAAAATGGATGACGCCGCCCGAGTGGGCCGCGCAATTGGTTAACGTTCCGATGTTCCTCGTGGTTCCGTCCCACCGCTGCGATCGGACAGGCCGGCTCGGCGCCCGCAGGAGGGGACGGGGCCGATTGTCCGTGATAGGCGCCATGCGATGGCATCTCTCGACCACCTCGTCCGCCTGACCGACGGCTGCGGCATCTGGCAACATGCGCGGCACGTCGTCCCGGACCGCCGCCACGGCTACTGCCTCGACGACGTCGCGCGCGGGCTGTGGCTCTGCACCCGCCATGCACGTCTCGATCCGGACGATCCCGTGCCCGGCCGGCTTGCGGCGATCTACGCATCCTTCGTCGACCATGCCTGGGAGCCAGAGGCGCGACGGTTCCGCAACTTCCTCACGCATGACCGGCAATGGATAGAACACGAGGACGAGGACGCATCGGCCCGCGCCCTCGTCGCGCTGGTCGAAACGGCGCGGTCGTCGTTGCCGAACGGCATCGCGGCCTGGGCCCGCGACCTGCTGCGCGAGGCCCTGCCTCTGGCTGGGACATTCCAGTCTCCCCGACCCTGGGCCTGGGCCCTGGGGGCGCTCTCGGCCGCGCGCGACCTCGACCTCGACGCCCCCGTCGATGCAGCAGGCGCCGCGCTCGCGAGCCAGCTCCTCACGCGCTGGACGGACTCGCCCGGACCGACGTTCGAGGCAGCGATGGCCTATGACAGCCCGCGCCTGGCGCAAGGGGCGCTCGATGGCAGCGTCTGGATTCCCGAACTGCGAGCGGCGGGTCTGGCCGCCCTTCGCCGGATGGCCGAGACGCAGACCGGGCCGGCGGGCCGGTTCCGTCCGCCGGGGTCCGAGGGATACGGCCGCGCGGGCGCGGACACGCTCCACGCGCAGCAGCCGCTCGATGCCTGGGCGCATGTGGAGGCAGCGCTGGCGGCGCTGACCGTGACCGGAGACGCGTCGTGGGCCACCGAGGCGCGCCGCGCACATGCCTGGTTCCTCGGCCGCAACGATGCGAGCGTCGCGCTCGCGACCGCCGAGGGCGGCTGCCACGACGGGATCGACCCGCAGGGCGTCAGCGTCAATCAGGGGGCGGAGTCGACGCTGGCCTGGCTGCATGCGGATGCCGCCATGCGGCTTGCGGGCTTGGAGCCGGAGACCGTGCGGCCGTAGCGGGCACAGGTTCACATGGTGTCGACGCGTCGGTAGGTCGTCGCGACGAGCCGGCCTCGTCCCATCAGATG
>NZ_CANLTR010000119.1 GCF_947494055.1 uncultured Jannaschia sp.
TGGTTTGCAAGGCAGTAGCTATGACGAACAGAAAGGTGCTCTCGACGCCCGGCCACCTGATGAGCGTTGCGGCGCGCGGTTTCGTTCGTTTGAGCGAAAGTCGTTTGAGGCCGCTCGGCTTCGGACCGGGCTATCTTCCGGTCCTGACCGCGTTGCGAGATGGTCTGGCCGACACGCAGCGCGACCTGGCGCGCGTCTTGAAGATGGGTCAGCCGCCCATGGCACAGATGCTCGCCCGCATGGAACGTGACGGCCTGGTCACGCGCATGCCCGATCCGGAAGACGGACGTAGCCGGAAGATCGCACTCACGTCCAAGGCGGAAGACGGCCTTCCTGCCGCGATCGCCGTATTGATGGAAGGCAACGGGGACGCGCTTGCCGGCTTCACAGAGGAGGAGACGACGCAGCTCCTCGCCATGCTGGAGCGGGTGATCGCGAACCTGGACAGGGCAGCGAACGATGAGGGTAAGCCAGGCGCCTGAGGCGAGCGCACCTTCGGCACGCGGCGGCGAAAGCCCGGACCGTCCAAGGTTTGTGGCTGCTGGATGCTGGATGCTGGATGCTGGATGCTGGATGCTTGCCATTCAGCGGCGACGAACCTGACAAGGAGGAAAGCGCGGGCGGAGTTCGGTGCAAAGGGGATTGTGGCTCAGGTCTTCGTCGGTGGGCGGGCCGAACCACGAGTTCCATTGGAGCGAGCGGAGCAGGTCCTTCGATCTTTCCGGTTGGGTTTCGCGGATCGGGGTGCATTGCTGCCAGCACGGACCCGTCGCGGCGCAGGTTCTGACGGATCGGCTACGGTGATGGGTCCGGCGCCTCGGGATCGCAGGGCCGGGTGTGACGGGTGGATCATGCGGCATCCTCCCACGGCGGCGCACGATCTGGCCGCGGATGAAGGTCTCGACGAGGCGCATCGCACTGCCGCATCTGGGGCATGTCCGGCGCGGGTCTCGCGCATGGGCATCGGCGCTTCCGTCTTCGCCGGTCGTCTGATCCGGCTTTCGCTCCGCGTCTGTCAGACGCCTGATCGCCTCGATCCTGTCGCGGCAGATACCGTTGGCGAGGAAGCCGGTGTGGCGGATGCGATGGAAGCCGGGCGGCAGGACGTGGATCAGGAACCGGCGGATGAACTCGAACGTGGGCAGGCGCACGACCTTCATCCCCCTCTCGTGGTTTGCTTGCAGATCGGATCGATCCGGTTGCGTCCCGGGAAAGAGCCAACCCGCGGGTCGGGCTTCCCGGTCGTCGTCGCGCAGCAACGTCAGCAGGCTGGGCGACAGCATCACGTGGCGGTCCTTGCAGCCCCTGCCCCGATCGACGCGGATCAGCATCCGGTCGCTGTCGATATCGGGCACACGCAGATGGGTCACTTCGCTGACCCGTAGCCCGCCGCCATAGGCGGTGCGGAGGGACCGTGGCCCCGGCGGGGCCGCGTAAGCCCGAGCAACGAACGCAGCCCTGTACTTGAGGCCGGGCCCCGGATCGACGTCGAGGATCCGCGTGACCTCCTCGGCGCCGAGCACAACCGGGATCTCCTTGGCCAGACGCTGATACCGCATGTGGCGGTTTGGCGGGAAAACGATCCACCGGATCGTTTTCTGTTCCGCCTACACTCTCGTCGCGCGCGCAGGTCACCGAGAAGAAGCCCAGGACGCTCGGCCGGTTGTCGAACGTCGCCGAGCCGGTGCCGTTCTCGGACATGTCCAGCCGGAACGCCCGCAGGTCCTCGGACGTCGCCGTGTCGAGCGAGCGACCCGCATCGCCCGCAGGTCCATCGTCTGCGTCTTCGGTCGCAGACCCTCGATGCATATCCTCGAGAAACCGCCGGCGCAGGGCGGGAACGCGCCAATCGGACATGGAAGCCTCCTGTCATCGGATCGAGAAGGTCCCAATCGTCCGACAGGCATGCCCATCCACCAAATCGTACCGCCCGCCTCAGCGCACGCCAGCCGCCACAGGCGCCCCTACCGCGCGAACAGTTTCGTCCCTGTCCCGC
>NZ_CANLTR010000120.1 GCF_947494055.1 uncultured Jannaschia sp.
ATCTCTACGACCCGCAGGAGTGCTGGAACTACTTCACTGCTGCCGGATACGCCTCGGGTTAATGCCGAAACGCTTTAGTCGTAGAGTTGGTTAAGAAACCCCGGGATTTGTTGGAGTACGTCGTGGTTCACGAGATCATCCACATACTCGCACCGACCCATAGCCCAAGGTTCTTTGATCTCCTGTCAACGTACTATCCGAGCTGGTCTGAGGCGCGCACTGATTTAAACGAGTTGCCCATTCCACAGATTTGATCTTACGGGGTTGCTATCGGGCGATGCCGCTGTGTCGGACGCATTCTCGAATGAGGTCCACCGTGTAGAGAGTTTCTTGCAGTGTTCGCGTCCGCAGCGAATGACGGCTTCCCGCCCTCCGTGTCGATCGCCGCAATGCGGAACAACGGAGGCTATCTATTGTCGTCACCATCCCTTCGCTCCCCCTCCGCTACGATCCGCAGCACATCGTCCGGTAGCGGCCGCTGCAGCGCTTTCGCCTCGTCGAACGGCGCGGTCAGCCACGCCTCCCATTCGTCCGGTTCGGTGAGGATCACCGGCATGGCCTTCGGATGGATCGCGCTCACGGTCGCGTTCGCCTCGGTAGTCAGGAACCCGTAGAGCTTGGCCGTCACCTCGCCCTCCTTCACCTTCCGCACGCTCGTCCATTCCGTCCAGATGCCGGCGAAGAACATCAGCGGACGGTCCTCGTTCCGCGCGAACCAGACCGGGGTGCGGGTCTTGTCGATCTCGACGCGGTATTCCGAGAAGCTGGTGAACGGCACGAGGCAGCGATGCTCGACGCCGAGCCAGCGCCGCCAGTGGGACGAGCCGAGATTGCGGACGTTGGTGACGCCGGGATCGGTCTTGCGGTTCTTTAAGGCGAACGTCGGCGACGGCATGCCCCACCGCATCATCGCGAGCTCGCGGCCGTCGTCGCCCTGGCGGACCACCGGGGCGGACTGGTCAGGGAAGATCGCGGGCAGGGGGGCGAGGTTGCCGGTGTTGTCCGTCATCACGTCGGCGATCTCGCGGATCGCGGCCTGGCCCCGAGTCAAGGAATACAGGTTGCAGATGGCTCACCCCTCCTCGGCTGTGGCGTTCACCTTGCCACGTCCGTCGCGGATGCGCTGCACCGTCATTCGGCTGATCCCGAACCGCCGCGCCAGCGGGGAGATCCATGACGGCCTCTTTCGCACGATCCAATGGCAGACAGTGTGGACGCTCCCGATCGTCACCAAGCATCCCGTAGAGGTTGTTCACTGACACTCTCGGCGGCGGCCAGCAGCTTCTCTCCGGCCTCCTTCAGCCCTCCGTCCGCGCGGACGTAGTGGTAGAGGGTGGAGGCGGGAATGCCGCCGAGTTCGACACAGATCGACGGTATCGAGCGGGCAGGGTCGGCCATGAGGTGTCGGGCATAGCGCAGCTTCTCCACCGTCATGATGCGAGGACGCCCGCCCATGCGGCCCCTGGCCCGTGCGGCCTTCAGCCCCTCACGTACACGCTGACGGATCACATTGCGCTCCATCTCCGCGAAGGCGGCCTGAATCTGCAAGAAAGCCCGCCCCTGCGGCGTCGTCGTGTCCATCGGCGAGTTCAGTGCCCGGAATGCAACGCCTCGCTCGGCAAGGGCGTCGATCAGGGCGACGAGTTCGGTCGCAAGTCTGCCCAGACGGTCGAGATCGAGTACGATCAGAACGTCGCCCTTGCGTAGGTAGTCGAGGCACGCGGCAAGTCCCGGCCGTTCGGAATTGCTGGCACCCTTCGCGCCCGACGCCCGGTCTTCGAACACGCGCTCACATCCCGCCTCGCGCAGGGCGTCGAGTTGGCGGTCGAGGACTTGCACGCCCTCGGCCGTCGATACCCTCGCATAGCCGATCAGTCGTAAGCGGTGGCTGCGGCCCACGTTGTCGGGCATCGGCCTGATTGCGAGATCTACCCATCTCAAGATGGGGAGTG
>NZ_CANLTR010000121.1 GCF_947494055.1 uncultured Jannaschia sp.
CCGCCGGAGCCGGCGAGGACGAGGCCGTGGGTGGGCCCCGAGCGGCAGGGATCGACCAGGAGCGGCTGGGTGCCGCCTTTTCCCCAGGTCGTGGGGTCCTCGGGATCGAAGGGGATCATGCCGGGCCCTTCGGAAGCGCGCCGTCGCACGGCCGGGTCCTGATCGACGCGGTAGGCCTCGCCGAGGACGATCCCGCCATGGACGGGGTCGGCGCCAGGGAAGAGGCGGCGGGCGTCCCGGAGGGAGAGCCAGTCGGCATGGCCGTGATTGTCCGAGCGCGCCCGGGTGCGGGGGCCTGCAACGCCGGGCAGGGGCGTTCGCAGGATATGGACGCCACCGCCGATGGCAAAAAACCCCAGGACGGTCGCGACGATGTAGGCGGCCGGAATGCGGTCGATGAGATCGAGGGGCGGCACAAGCCCCGCAAGCGGCGCGAGGGATTGCCAGACTGGCCAGAGGGTCAGGCCCAGGGCCACGGCGACGCCGAGGAGACCGGCCACGGCCACCGCGCGAGCGGCGCGCTGGCGGATATAGAGGCCCACGGCGAGGGCCATCAGAACGATCGGCCCGAGAAGTCCGGCCGCGGGCCAAAGCGTGCGGGCGATCTGGGCCTCGATCCCGCCTTGCGCGATGTCGGGGGCGAGGAGGACGAGGTCGCGCCAGAGCGCGACGGACCCCTGCAGCGCGAACCACGACAGCCAGAGCGGCCAGAGCTGGAGTGCGAACCGAAGGCCGCCGCGCCCGAGATCGGAGACGAGACGCCCGGACACGAGACGGGTCACTCCGCTACGCCGGAGGCCGCGGGCGCGACGCGCCGGAGCGTTCCGCCAAGTTCCTCGGCCGCCACCCGGGCCTCGTCGTAGACGGCGAGCCCTTCCCAGTGCTGCAGCACCTTGGACCAGCGGAAGCCGAGCCCCCGCAGTCGGGCGGTCGCCAGCGCCGGCTGGGCGCCGGCGAGGGTGAGGATCAGCGGCTCGCGTTCGGCGTCCCGCGCGCGGGCCTCGCGGTCGAAGGCGTGGCCGCCCTCGGCTTCCCAGCGGGCCCGCTGCGCGGCGTCGCCGAGCTTCCCGGCCACCTCCAGGAGCGCCCCGTAGAGGACGTTGGCCTCCGTCTCGCCGAGCCCGGCCTTGTCGACGAGCCCGCCGGCTTCGATGAGGCGTCGCGTGCGGGCCTTGCGCTCGGCCTCGCGGACCTTGGCCTCCTCGCGTTGCAGACGGGCGCGTTGCTGCTCGAGGCGGGCCTGACGTTCGGCGAGGCTGGTGCGGGTCATGGGCGTGGTCTCCTGCGGCGGTGTCTCGGAGGGCGGGGCATGACGCGCGGTCGCCCCGGCGGCAAGCGAGGCCCAAGCTTGACGTGGCGTCGACCCTCCGGCTCCGGCAGCGACCTGCCGAAACCCACTCGTCGTGCGTCGATCGGCCTGTCTCGCGTCAATCGACGACGATGCGGACGTGCGTTTCCTAGCTGCGTTCAGTCTTCGTCGAGATGGACTGTGCTCCTCCGCAGCCGAACCTGATCGTACATCTACAGTGGTCGACGGTCATGCCGGTCAAAGTCCGCCCGAAGCTCTCCCTGCGTCCCACTAACATCTACCACGGGGATCACCGTGCCTGTTCATGCGTCGCCTCGACCACGGGCGCCTTACCGGCCCGTCCGGGTTCTGCCGTAGCGAGGGCACGGAGCGGGTAGGCAGACGCAATATGCATTCGACCGAATGCGGCTTGCGCTTCCTGGCGGAGGGCAGCCAAAGCTGCTG
>NZ_CANLTR010000122.1 GCF_947494055.1 uncultured Jannaschia sp.
CCCGGTGTTTGTCAAAGGAGTTGTCGCCTGCATTTATCTCAGGCTGCCCGCTTGGTGGGGCCGGCCATGGGTCCGCCGCCGCCAGCTTCTGGGGGGAGCGCTTCGGACCCATGGCCTTTGCTCCCTACTTCAGGTCGCTCCGGATTGAGCCAGACGGAGCCGATCGGCGTCCAGCAGCGCGTATTTCCTGACCATCGTTCGGGGCGGGCTGCGCGGGCGCGTTGGTACACGCGGTGGCGGTTGGCGAGGAGTGACTGGTCGTCGCCGCAGTGGCGCTGGTCGGGGGTCACGAAGTGGATGGCGCTGTGGCGGTGCTCGAGATTGTACCAGCGCACGAAGCCCTGGACCCAGGCCCGCGCCTCGTCGATGGTCGCGAAGCCTCGGGGCGGCCAGCTGGGCACATACTTGCAGGTCCGGAACAGCGCCTCTGAGAAGGGATTGTCGTTGGACACCCGCGGCCTGCTGAACGACGCGACCACGCCGAGCCGGTCCATGGTGGCCTTCATGGTGGCGCCTTTCATCGGACTGCCGTTGTCGGCGTGCAGAACCAGCGGGCTCGTGAGGCACTTCTCTGCCCAGACCGCCCGTTCGAGCACCCGGGCGGCGAAGTCGGCCGTCTCGTGCTCGTAGACCTCCCAGCCGACGATCTTGCGGCTCCAGATGTCGACGATGAGATAGAGGTAGAAGAACGACCCCGCGATCGGCCCGGGCAGCCAGGTGATGTCCCACGACCAAACCTGGCAGGGAGCCTTCGCCTCGAAGCTGGTGGGTGGCTTGCGCCGGGATGCCGGCCGGGCGCGTCCGCGCCGGTGGTTCTGGCCACGCTCGCGCAGGACCCTGTAGAAGCTGGATTCCGACGCGATCCAGGTGCCGCGGTCGGCCAGCCGGGGGACGATCTGGCTGGGCGGGAGGCTCGCGAACTCGGGCGTGGCGCAGGTCGCAACGATAAGGTCGTGCTCTTCCTCGCTCAGCTTGTTGGCAGGCGCCGCCCGTTCAGCGAAAGGGCGGCGGTCCTCGCGGATCCCGCCCTCCGGGTCCTTCCAGCGCTGCAGCGTGCGCGCAGTGAGGCCAAGCTCGGCGCAGGCGGCGGAAAGGCGGGCACCTGCCGCCGTGGCCTCACCAATGAGAGCAACGATGTGTCGGCGATCCGGAGCGGACGTCATTCGTCCTCGCTCCCCCGGCCCCAGATCGCCTCGGCCTTTTTTCGCAGGATCATCAGTGCGGCGGCCTCGGCCAACGCCTTCTCCTTGCGCGCCAACTCCCGCTCCAGCTGCTGGATGCGCTTCTTGTCGTCCTTCGTCTCGCGCGTGATCCGGCTCGTGGCCGCCCGCTCCCAGTCGTTGGCCCTCTCGCAGGCCTCCCGCCAGACACGGAGCTGCTCGGGATAGAGGCCCCGGCGGCGGCAGTATCCACCGAGGTCGGCCTCGTTCATCGACGCCGTCTCGATCACCGCCGCAAGCTTGTCAGCTGAGGTCCAGCCCTCCGGGCCCGCATTCGCATCGGGCAGGAACCGGCCCTTCGCCCGCGCCTCTGCCCGCCACTTGGCAAGCGTGGCCCGTGAGATCCCTTCCTCCTGCGACAGCCGCCCAAGGGGCATGTTGTTCGGCGGCAGCATCTTGGTCAGAACCGCCGCCTTCCTCTCCGGTGAGTAAGCCAAATCGTCATCCTGTCCCGCCCGCCTCAGTGTACACTTTCAGTGCAAGAGCGGGCGACAACTCTCCTGACAGAGGGGG
>NZ_CANLTR010000123.1 GCF_947494055.1 uncultured Jannaschia sp.
CTTGCCTCCGGTCTGCATCTTGACCGGGGTGTCGTCGGCAAAGAGCGCAGGCCCGGCACGCGCCAGCTTGCCGATATGGTCAGCCAGAGGTTCCAGCAAGGTGGTGGATCGGCCAACCCAGTCGGTCAGTGTCGAGCGATGAAGATCGACCTTCTCCCGGGCATAGATCCCGGATTGTCGATACAGGGGAAGATGATCGCAATATTTGCCGACCAGCACATGCGCCAGCAGGCCGGGGCCGGCGCGCCCGCGTTCGATCGGTCGGCTTGGCAGCGGCACTTGCGCGAAGGTCTCGCAGCAGTTGCAGGCCATGCGCGGGCGGATGATTTCGCGGACGACAAACCGCCCCGGGATGTAGTCCAGTTCCTGCGTCACGTCCTCGCCAAGGGACCGCAAGGTCCCGCCGCAATCGGAGCAGGTCTCGCCCGGGGACAGAACCTCGGATTGTCGCTCCAGGTGGTCCGGCAGCGGGGCACGGCTGTGCTTGCGTTTGCCGGGTTTGTCGTCAACGCCCTGATCGGTTTCCCCCTGCTGGACCGCAGCGGCCGCGGCGATCTCGCGGTCTTCCTGAAGGTCGAATGCCAGTTGATCGAGGCTTTCGGATTTGGAGCCGAACCGCGCCTTGCGATGACCAGCCAGCTGATGTTCGAGCTTCTCGATCTTCAGCGCCTGGGATCTGGCCAGATCGCGCAGCTGTTCCGCCATCGCACGGAGCTCGTGAGGATCGGATGGCAGGGTTCGGGGCGTCTCCAGCATTGCTGGATTTATACCGTCTCGCCCCGCGCAAGGGAAGCCTATGGTGCTGGATTCTCTGACAAATCTCCGGTCGTGAGCGGCCGCCATGTCTTTTGCGGCATCCGCCAGTCAATGCCTTCCAGAAGCATTGCCAGCATTGACGGGCTGAGGCTGACCTTGCCGTCCCTGGCGGCGGGCCAGACAAAACGCCCGCGCTCCAGGCGCTTCGAGAACAGGCATGCCCCCTGCGCATCCCACCAGATGATTTTCAAAAGATCCCCTCGGCGCCCGCGGAACACGAACAGGTGGCCCGAATACGGGTCTTCCTCGAGCGTCTTCTCGGTTTGCGCCGCGAGAGTATTGAACCCCCGCCGCATGTCGGTGACCCCGGCCGCCAGCCAGATCCGCGTGTTGCTCGGCACCGGGATCAAGTCATCAGGCCCTGGACCAGCCCCAGAACCGACCACAGCGCCGTCGGACCCTCCACCACGACCCGCCGCCCGTCCGACAGCGTGATGTCGACCCGCTGCGCAAGAACGTTGGCATCTGTCGACCGGGGCGTCTCGCCGAGACCAACTCTCGCGTCAGGCACGGCGGCCAAACCGGTGATCTCGACCGGCAGGAAGAGATTCCCATCCCCGGGATCGCTGGGCGTTTCGCCTGTCGCCGGCGCGAAACGCGGATCCCGCAGCCAGGTAAAGACCAAGTTCGAGTTCATCGCATACCGGCGCGCAACCTGCGCCACCGAAACGCCGGGCGCGCATGTTTGCCGGCAGATCGAGCGTTTCTCCTCGTCAGACCAGAACCGCTTCTTCTGTCCCTTCATGCCCGTCATGGAGTGCCTCAAGATGTCCATTATCGATCATGGACATTATCGACAGCAGAGGCTCACCGTCAGAGCAGTCACAACGGACGGATAC
>NZ_CANLTR010000124.1 GCF_947494055.1 uncultured Jannaschia sp.
CCAGCGGCGCGTATTTTCTGACCACCGCTCGGGGCGGGCAGCACGGGCGCGTTGATACACCTGATGGCGGTTGGCGAGGAGAGGTCGGTCATCGCCGCGGTGGCGCTGATCGGGCGTCACGAAGCGGATGGCGCTATGGCGATGCTCGAGGTTGTACCAGCGTACGAAGCCCTGAACCCAGACCCGCGCCTCCTCAACTGTCGCGAAGCCTCGGGTCGGCCAGTCGGGCACATACTTGCAGGTCCGGAAGAGCGCCTCGGAGAAGGGATTGTCGTTGGACACCCGCGGGCGGCTGAAGGACGCGGTCACGCCGAGCCGCTCCATCGTGGTCTTCATGGTCGCGCCCTTCATCGGACTGCCGTTGTCCGCGTGCAGGACCAGCGAGCTCGTGAAGCACTTCTCGCTCCAGACCGCGCGTTTCAGGACTCGAGCCGCAGACTCGGCCGTCTCGCGCTCGTAGACCTCCCAGCCAACGATCTTGCGGCTCCAGATGTCGACGATGAGGTAGAGGTAGAAGAACGCTCCCGCGATCGGTCCGGGCAGCCAGGTGATGTCCCACGACCAGACCTGGCACGGCCCCTTCGCCTCGAAACTGGTGGGCGGCTTGCGGCGGGTTGCCGGCCTTGCGCGTCCGCGCCGGTGGTTCTGGCCACGCTCGCGCAGGACCCTGTAGAAGCTGGACTCCGACGCGACCCAGATGCCGCGGTCGGCCAGCCTGGGAACGATCTGGCCGGGCGGGAGGCTCGCGAACTCGGGCGCGGCGCAGGTCGTGACAATGAGGTCGCGCTCTTCGTCGCTCAGCCTGTTGGCAGGCGCGGGGCGTTCCGCGAGAGGACGGCGGTCCTCGCGGACCCCGCCCTCAGGATCCTTCCAACGTTGCAGCGTACGCTCGTGCAGGCCAAGTTCGGCGCAGGCGGCAGGCCGGCGGGCCCCTGCCGCCGTGGCCTCATCGATGAAAGCGATGATGTGTCGGCGATCCGAGGCAGACGTCATTCGTCCTCTCCCCGTCCGGCGCTTCGGTCCGTCCCCAGGACGGCCCGATCCGGCTGGCGCCGGCTCACACCGAACCCCCAGATCGCCTCGGCCTTTTTTCGCAGGATCATCAGTGCGGCGGCCTCGGCCAACGCCTTCTCCTTGCGCGCCAACTCCCGATCCAGCTGCTGGATGCGCTTCTTGTCGTCCTTCGTCTCGCGCGTGATCCGGTGTGCTGCCGCGCGCTCCCAGTCGTTGGCCCGCTCGCAAGCCTCCCGCCAGACGCGGAGCTGCTCGGGAAAGATGCCCCGGTGCCGGCAGTATTCGCCGAGATCGGTCTCATTCATCGAAGCCGTCTCGACCACGGCCACATGCTCGGCGCGGGACGTCCAGCCCTCCGGGCCCGCCTCCGCGTCGGGCAGGAACCGCCCCTTCGCCCGCGCCGCCACCCGCCACTTGGCGTGGCCCGCGAGATCCCTTCCTCCCGCGAAAGCCGCCCCAGGGACACGTTGTTCGGCGGCAGCATCTTCATCAGAACCGCCGCCTTCCTCTCCGGTGAGTAAGCCAAATCGTCATCCTGTCCCGCCCGCCTCAGAATACACTTTCATTGCAAGAGCAGGCGACAACTCCCTGACAGAGGGGGGTTTGGC
>NZ_CANLTR010000125.1 GCF_947494055.1 uncultured Jannaschia sp.
TTGATGACAATGCTTTGTCGGATCACAGGAGTTAGAAGATGAGACGGAAGTACGCACAGTTGAGGGTGGACGAGCGACGCAGGATCGAGCGCTGGCAGGCGGCGAAGGTGTCGCCGACGGAGATGGCGCGCGTGCTGGGCCGGCACCGGAGCACGATCTTCCGCGAGCTCCGGCGCAACCATTTCGTCGATCGGTGCATGCCCAAGGTGGCCGGCTACTTCGCGATGGCGGCGCAGCTGCAGACGGCGGATCGGCGTGCGCGGCAGCGGAAGCTCGTGCGGTTCGATGCGCTGCGCCAGACCGTCGAGGAGCGGTCAAAGTCCGGCTGGACGCCCGAGCAGATCGCAGGCCGGATGCGGGTCGAAGGCGCGCGACCGCGCGTGTGCCAGGAGACGATCTACAGGCATGTCTACTCGAAGGACGGCAAGCGGGCCGAACTGTGGTGGCACTTGCCGAACCACCGCATGTCTCGGCGGCCGCGCCGTGCCCGCAAGCGCCGTGCCTCCGGCTTTGCTCGTGAGGTCAGCATCCTGTTCCGACCTGAAGCGGTGGCCCACCGGACCGAGTTCGGCCATTGATGGTGTGGATGCCCCACCCCTGACGGCATCGCTTTGTGCCAAGCTGGCGGTGTTGGTCCAACCAGAACGGAGGAGGCATCTAGGGACGAGGTTACGACGATTGGGGTCGATCTGGCAAAGAGCGTGTTCCAGTCGCACGGTGCGGCCGCGGATGGAACGCCAGTGTTCCGCAAGAAGCTCAGCCGCCTGCAATTCCAGAGGTTCATGGCGGAGCACCCGCCCTGCCGCGTAGCGATGGAGGCCTGCGCCTCGGCGCATTACTGGGGTCGCGAGCTGGAAGCGCTCGGCCACCAGGTCCGGTTGATCCCGCCAATCTACGTGAAGCCGTTCGTTAAACGACAGAAGAACGATGCCAACGATGCCGAAGCGATCGTCGAGGCGGCGGCACGGCCCACCATGCGCTTCGTGCCGGTGAAGACAGCCGAGCAGCAATCCCGGGCTATGGTGTTCAAGACGCGCGACCTACTGGTCCGCCAGCGCAATCAGATCGTAAACGCGCTGCGTGGCCATCTGATGGAGTACGGTATCGTGGCTCCAGCGGGGCTCACCTTCGTGAAGTCGCTGGTCCACCAGATCAATGACCCCGACAGCGACCTGCCGCCCCTCGTCATCGAGTTGGCCGTCTGCATCTCGATCACTTCCAGACCTGCAGCGAGCGGATAGCTGTGATCGAGCGCCGCCTGCGCGACGAGGCCCGCAGCGATCCCGAGACAGTTCGGCTGCAGACAGCCCCGGGTATCGGACCGGTCAGCGCGATGGCGATCAAGGCTTTCGTTCCGCCTATGGAGGGCTTCAGGCGGGGGCGCGACTTCGCAGCCTGGCTCGGCCTCGTACCCGTCCAACGGTCGACGGGCGGCAAGCAGCGCCTCGGACGAACCTCGAAGATGGGCCAGCGGATAGTGTCCCACCCTGTGGTGTAGGAGGCCGCGCGCGGAGCCTTTGGCTCGGCGCAGCGTGCGGCCGGGCTGG
>NZ_CANLTR010000126.1 GCF_947494055.1 uncultured Jannaschia sp.
CGTCGATCGCCTCGATGGCGGTGATCTCGCCGCGCTCGAGCCGCTGAACGGTATGATCCAGAGCCTCCATCGCACGCGGCATCTTCAGCCCGACCAGCGCACCGCGGACCCTGTCGAGAAGCTCGGTCATGACCGGACCCCTTGGGCCGCAAGACGTTTGCCGACAGCATCGTAGAAGGACAGAGGCCGAAGCGGCACGCCCGGTGCGGCAGGCTCGTGTCGTCGCGGTGGCGGCGCCGTGCGGTGCGTGGGATCGACCCGGCGGCGGCCTTTACCTTCGAGAACGGGGTGTCGGGCGATCAGCGCGCCGTCCTCGAAGATGCGGATCTCGTGGACGTGGTTCTGAACTTCCACGACGCGCTTCCGGGTCGTGTCGGGGACGCTGTAGAGATTGCCGTCGACCGAGATCATACCCTCGTGGCTCACGCGTCTCTCTATGGTCAGGACAGCGCTGTAGGGGATCGCCGGCAGCGCCGTCAGGCTCGGCCGTTCCTCGGCGAAGGCCTCGTTGACGGCGCGCCGCGTGGTGGCATGGACCCGTGGGTTGGCGACGGTGGCGCGCCAGCCGTCGAACTGGGCGTTCAGATCGTCGAGGTCGCGGAAGGTCCGGGCGAGGAAGAAGTCCTGCCGGATATAGCGGAACGGCCGCTCGACCTTTCCTTTCGTCTTGGCCCGATAAGGGCGGCACGCCCGAGGGATGGCGCCATAATGGTTCAGCAGCGCCACGAGGGAAGCGTTGTAGGTGACGACCCCCGCGTCGTCCTCGCCGATCACCGCCGTCTTCATGCGGTCGTAGAGGACTTCCTCGGGCACGCCGCCTATCGCCTCGAACGCCGCCACATGGCAGCGCAGGACCGACTGGAGGTTCTGGCTGGCGACGAAGCGACCCCAGAGCCACCGGCTGTGGCCGAGGATGATCGAGAACAGCCAGACCTTGCGCGTAATATCGGGCTCGTCGGTGAAAGACACCGTGAACTCCGCGAAGTCGACCTGCGCCTGGCGACCCGGAGGCGTCTCGAAGCGGCGCTCGAACCGTATGCGCGCCGGCGGGCGGACCTCCCGCAGGAAATCGGTCACCCTCGTGTATCCGCCCTCATAACCCATCTCCCGGATCTCCCGCAGCAGCCGGGCCCCGCTGAGATCGGGGAAGGTCATGACACGTTCGCGCAGATAGTCCTCGTAGGGATCGAGCAGGCACTCGCGGGGCTGCCGCGGCCCATAGACCGGGCCTTCCAGGCCGCACTCGAGATACTTCCGGACGGTCTTGCGGTCGCATCCGACCTTCCGCGCGATCGCGGTAAGGCTCAGCCCCTGCTTCTTCAAATCGTGGATCAAGACGATCTCCCTCAGTCCATGCACCCGTCCGCCCCCGTTCCTTCGTTCGGGGCATCAGGACAGCATCCCGCGGCGTCGCCAATTTCCGGATAGATGAGGTCCGGAAATCGCCGACGCCGCTCGCGTTCGGGGAATTTTCAAACGGCGCTTCTGGGGAGATTACGGCCGGCGGTTACAA
>NZ_CANLTR010000127.1 GCF_947494055.1 uncultured Jannaschia sp.
CGAGAGCACATTCGCCACCGTCCGCCACCGAACGAAACGCACCAAGGGCTGCCTCAGCCGCAAGACCGGCTTGGCCATGGCGTTCAAGCTGATGATGTCGGCGCAGAAGAAGTGGCGCAAACTCGACGGCCGGAACCGCCTGCCAGAGATCATCAGCAGGGTTGAGTTCCGCGACGGCGTCCGTCAGCTTCAAACTGCCGCCTGATCATGCGTCACCAACTTCCGCGCATATCTCGCTCATGCGCCTTGCACCTCTCCGGTGACCGGACAGGTGTGAAGCAGGGAATGAGGCCGAGGGCTGAAGCGAAGTCGCGGGTGTCCTTGGCGGTGTAGAAGCTGCCGTTGTCGGAGAGATGCTCGACGCCAGGCGGGGTGCGATCAGCGCCGCTCGACGGCCGCGAGCATCATGTTGCGGATGTCCGAGCCGGCGATGCCCGCGCCTGCCAGCGCGACATTGGCGATGATCTCGCGGTCGAAGGCGTCAATGATGAAGGCAACGCGGACGCGTTCTCCGGTCCAGCAGCCGATCTCTAGGGCATCCGAGCACCTGCGCAGGTTCGAGGCCATGACGGCGACCTTGCCACCGTGACTACGGCCCTTACGGCGGCCGGTGAATCGCTCCAGCGTCAGGCCATGCAGGCCGAGAATGCGCAGCACCCGCTTATGGTTGACCGGCTCCAGTCCCGCGATACGGCGCTCGCGGTTCAGCAGCACCGTGAGGCGACGATAGCCGTAGGCGGGACGTTGATCGACGAGGTGCCTGATCGCAGAGAGCAGTTCGACGTCGTTCGCCTTGCGGTAGGAGCCACGTGGCTTCGAGGCGCCGGATATCCGTGTGTGGATCCGGGACCTGCTTACCTCGAGGACCTCGGCCACACGGCTTACAGGGAACCGCCCTTCAGCGGCGACGGCAAGTGCCACGTCTGTTTTTTGCCCCCGCTTTCGCCAAAGCCTCCTTGAGGATCTCGATCTCCATCGTATTGCGCCCGAGAAGGCGCTCGAGGTCGCGGACGCGGTGCTCGGGCTTACGGACCTCGGAGGCCCCGACCACCGGCTCGTTCGATCCCACGGCCATCGCACCCGCCTCGTCCATCAGGCGTCGCCACCGGAACAACAGGTTCGGTGCTACGCCGTTTCGCCTTGGGACGGCGGAGACGGACTCCCCTGGTACCAAGCTCTCCTCGATGATGCACAGCTTCTCATGGGCTGGCCAATAACGGCGTCTAGCAACGCCGGTGATGACCTCGACACGGGGGCGGTTCTCGCTGGGCATAGGCATGCCCCCAAGCACAAACTTGGCCTTCCATCGTCATGCCGAACTGACTGCACTGCCACCCAACCTTGGACCGCCGGCAGCTGGATTTTTCCGGCTCTTTCACGATGACGGGCTGGCTGCGCCAT
>NZ_CANLTR010000128.1 GCF_947494055.1 uncultured Jannaschia sp.
GGTAGTGCCCCAACGTGTGGTGTAGGAGCGCCGACCTTCGGAGAGGTCCGAGCCTGATCAGGTTGCCACGGCGGGCAACCTGACGTTGGGATTGTCGGTGACCTGGGCGAGCGTTTCAAGGCTCATGTAGCGCCGCGCGACGGTCCACTCGTCGTTAGTCTCGAGCATGAGCGCTCCGACAAGCCGAACGATTGCGTCGTCGTTGGGGAAGATACCGATAACGTCGGACCTGCGCTTGATCTCGCGGTTCACTCGTTCCAGTGGGTTCGTCGACGCGATCTGGGTCCAATGCTCGCGCGGGAAGTCCATGTAGGCGAGGACGTCGTCCCGGGAGCCGTCCATGAGCGTGCCGAGCTTGGGCTGCTTCTCGCGGAGCGCATCCGCGACGACTTCCCACTGGGCCTGCGCATCCGCCTTGTTCTCCTGGGCGAAGATCGTCTTCAGCATTGCGGCCACGGCCGTGCGCTGCTTGGCCGGGGCATGGGCGAGCGCGTTCCGCATCCAGTGAACGCGACAGCGTTGATGGGTAGCGTTGAACACCCGCCGTGCGGCTGCCCGGAGCCCCTTGTGATCATCGGCGACGACCAGCTTCACGCCCCGCAGGCCACGGTCGGCGAGAGACCGGAGAAACTCGATCCAGAACGTCTCCGCCTCGGAGGGTCCGGTGGCGACCCCAAGAACCTCGCGCTTGCCGTCCTCGTTCACCGCGACAGCGATTATCACGGCACGACTGATGATCCGGCCGCCCTCGCGCACCTTCACGTAAGTCGCGTCCAGCCAAAGGTAGGGCCACGCCCCCTCGAGAGGCCGGGACAGGAAGGCGTCCACGCGCTCGTCGATCTCCATGCAGAGCCGGCTGACCTGGCTCTTCGACATGCCGCCTGCACCCATGGCTTTCACCAGATCGTCCACGGAGCGCGTCGAGACGCCGTGGATGTAGGCTTCCTGGATCACCGCCACGAGCGCCTTCTCCGCTGTGCGGCGCGGTTCCAGGAAGCTGGGAAGGTAGCTTCCCTTTCTCAGCTTCGGGATCTCCAAAGCGATCCTTCCGGCACGAGTGTCCCAGTTGCGATCGCGGTATCCGTTGCGCTGAACCTCCCGCAGCGCCGAGCGCACACCCTTGGCCGCACCTGTTCGCTCTTCCACCTCGGCTTCCATGATCCGTTCGGCCGCGAAGGCCAGCATTTCGCGCACAAGATCGCCGTCAGCCTGCTTCTCAACCAGCTCGATCAGAGCCATTCTGTCGTCGGTCATCGTCATCTCCGTATCGGTTCAAGGTCTCACAACCCGAACCTTCCCGAAGATCGACGGTGGCCGCCAGCATCACCACCGGCCGCGCGCTACGCTACACCGAGGGCTCCGCGCGCGGCCTCCTACACCACCAGCCGGGGCACTACC
>NZ_CANLTR010000129.1 GCF_947494055.1 uncultured Jannaschia sp.
GGCTCTCGACGAAGTCGTAGGATCCCGCTGCCCGACAGGGCATTGCGAAGCCATGTCCCGAGAGGGGGACATGGTTCTGTCGCTCGGGGCGAAGACGGATGCAGGACCCGTCGTTCAGCCAGAGGCGACCTTTCTTCGGTTGCCTCGGACGGCACTTTCAGCCCCTCCCTCCGCCAGCTCCGCTCGTCCGTTGCCCGGAAGGCGATTTGCAACGCGAATCTGCCGGAAGGGGCGCTTCACGTTAACGGCCCGGCCGGCATCACGCAGCATGGCAGTGATCCGACGGTAGCCGTAGCGCCCGTACTGGCTGGCGAGCGCGACGATGTCCGCGGTCAGCGCAATCTCGTCGGCCCGCCTGCGCGGAATCTTTCGCTGCGTCGAGCGATGCTGCCCGAGCACGCGGCAAGCGAAGCGCTCCGAGACGGAGAACGTCCGCCTGATATGACCAACGCAGGCACGACGGCGGGCGGGGCTCAGAAGTTTTGCTGACGCAGACCCTCGGCTCCCGAGGCGGCCTCCTTCAGGATCAGTTTCTCGAGCGTGAGATCGGAGACGGCCTTGCGAAGCCGCTCGTTCTCCTTCTCGAGTTCCTTCAACCGTTTCACCTCGTCGGTCTTCAGCCCACCGGACTCCTTGCGCCATCGGTAACAGGTGAACTGCGTCACGCCGATCGATCTCACCGCCTCGGCCACCGGTCGGCCCTGCAATGCCAGTACGTCGACCTACTGAGCCTTCGCCACGATCTCCTCCGGCTTGTGCCCCTTCTGTCCCATTCCTTCGTCCTCCATTTGGCTCGAATGCCTACTTCAGTAAGGACCACTTTTCAGGGGGCTGACCACTGCTCGCCGCGCATCTGCAAGCCATTGCGATCGATGAAAGCAATCCCGCTCAAAACTCGCTTGTCATCTACCTGAGGCTTGCCGTGCGACTTCGGGAAGAAAGCGGAAAGCCTGCCCATCTGCTCGTCGGTCAGCCAGTAGAGGTCGCTCATGGCACCGCTGCATTTTCGGAGCCGTGAATCACGCGATACGTAGGACATCAATGCATCCTGACCCTAGCATGTAACTGCAGCAAAGGTTCGGTTTCCGCCCTTCCTGCTCTTCGCCGCTTTTGTAGCATCCAGCTACCACAGATCATCAAACCAATGCGCTGCGGTCCGCGTGTAGTGCGCCATATGCCAAGGATCCCGGTGACCGAAGTAATCCTGGATGAGGCGCA
The DNA here is from genome assembly GCF_947494055.1 of uncultured Jannaschia sp. Classification (GTDB taxonomy): domain Bacteria; phylum Pseudomonadota; class Alphaproteobacteria; order Rhodobacterales; family Rhodobacteraceae; genus Jannaschia. The sequence goes on from NZ_CANLTR010000129.1 coordinate 1,219, forward strand.
AGGAGATATGCGCGGAAGTTGGTGACGCGTGATCGGGCGGCAGTTTGAAGCTGACGGACGCCGTCGCGGAACTCAACCC
>NZ_CANLTR010000130.1 GCF_947494055.1 uncultured Jannaschia sp.
GCGACAGGCTTCACCGTCGCCGGTCTCGACGATCTGCGTGATCTGGGCCTCGTCTGCCCCCTCGGGCAATTCGCTGGCGAGAGCGGCCTGCAGGTTGGCGCAGGCCTCCTCTACCGAGGTCTGTTGGGCATGCGCGGCAAAAGGGACCGCCAGGGCGGTACTGATGAGCAAAGTCGAGAGAGTGGATTTCATCGGGCTTTTCCATTTTATCTTTTGGTTGCGGTTTTGTGCGGCTTTTGTGGCGAAGAGTTTATTGCGGCTTTTTTTGCAAAGGAAATTTCATGTTCCTGAATGACCGAGCGGGTTATTTTGTTCCGTTTAATTCCTTTAGGAATGGAACGTATCGCATCTTGCTCCGTTAACGATTTCTGACCGCATGTGTTTCGAGCTCGACTATAGCGTGGGCCTCGCATCGCAGCTTCTCCCTCATTCGGAACCGACCAGATGACACACCCAGACGATCCAGATCGCCTCGCCGATCCCGTCCGCGCCTCTCGTTCCGCCGGCGGCCTCGCCGGCGATGTCGTGCGGCATGCCTCGAACCTGGCGCAGCGGGAAATCCAGCTTGTCAAAGCCGAGATGTCCGAGAAAGCGGCACAGCTGAAAGCCGCGATCGGCGAACTCATCGCGGGCACCGTGCTTTTGATGGTCTCGCTGGGCATTCTGCTTTCTGCCCTTGTCAGTGGCGTTGCGCGCCTGCTCGTCGGACTCTTCGGCGACGATGCTTCGGCAGGCCGGGAGGTCGTCGCGCTCGATGGGCTCGACGAAGGCCAAGTCCAGGTGGTGACGGCGCTGAACCAGAACGTCGAGGCGGCGCTCGATGCCGCGCGGACATTGCCGACCTACGAGGGCCTCGCCGCGCTGCTCGTCGGCGTGGTGTTCGCCATCATCGGAGCCCTCCTCTTGCGCAACGGGCTGAGCAAGCTCGATCCGGGGAACCTGGTTCCGGACCGGACGATCCGGCAGGTCAAGAAGGACGGACAAATGGCGCGCGAGCAGGTTTGACGCGCTTCGGTTTCGTATCTTGCCGTTCATTTCAAATGGAGCCCGATGATGGCTGACAGAAACACCGATCAGAAATCCACACGTGAAGCCGAGCGGGAGGTCGAAGCCGCCCGAGCGAACCTTGCCGGGTCCATCGACAGCCTCGAAGCCCGGTTGAGCCCGGATGCTTTGGTCGAGCGAGGGATTGCATACTTCCAGGGCGACGGGCGCCGACATCTCGACACGCTGGTGCGCAACGCCCAGGCC
>NZ_CANLTR010000131.1 GCF_947494055.1 uncultured Jannaschia sp.
AAGATGTCCATTATCGATCATGGACATTATCGACAGCAGAGGCTCACCGTCAGAGCAGTCACAACGGACGGATACCTCTCATCCCGCTCCGGCGGCCTTGTTGCACGATGGCTGTTGAAAATTTACATTGCGAGTCCGGCGACATAGCGGTTGGATGTCGAAGCCCGCCCCGCTCCCGCATCCTAAATTACTCGTCGTACGACGCCGTGCTGCATGAGCGCGGGTCGCTGACGGTCTGGTGCCATCCCGGCATGGCGTCACGCAGAGATGTCGTGAAAGGGATCAAGGTTCTTTTTGGCCTGCCGCTGCGACAGACAACCGTTCGGCAACCCTTATCGTCGAGAGCCTGCTGAACCTGGCAGGGCTCGCCTGGCCAGTTCCGGACTACTCGACGCTGTGCCGGCGGCAGAACACCCTAGCCGAGCAACTGCCCTATCATGGCAATGGCGAGCCGCTGCACCTACTCGTGCCCTTTTTGGGACATCACTGCGTGATGCCCTGCCGGGTAGCGTATGGCGCCTATGACGGCCGGACCTGTCGCGACGCTATCATCCGCTTGAGCGCCGCCGCGATCATCCCGCCCAAACGCAACGCCAAGCCATGGAAGAAGGACAGCCCCGACGCGGGGCGAGAAACGAGGCCCTTATAGCGATCAAGCGCTTCGGCCGGGCTCTGGTGCAAGTGAAGTGGATACCACCGCCGCAGCCGTGCAGAGACAAAGCCTCTAAGGAAATTGCTGCGCAATGCCTTGCCGCCCAACGGATGAACTGCCTGAAGTTGATGGCTTAGAGGTTCGCCGCGCGCGACTACGATAGACAGACCGGCATGCTTCAGATCCGCATCGCCATCCTCAACCGCTTCACCGCCCTCGGCTGCCCGACTAGTGTTCAGTTCCGGCATTTGGTGGATTGGATCAAGGGTGTGAGGCCGCCGAGGGTCTTGAGCCTGCGAGCGAAGTTGTAGGCTGCCACGAAGTTGCTGAGGTACGTGCGCGACTGATCGTCGCTGTTGTAATGGTAACGCTTGACGGTTGCCTCCTTGATCGTCTGGTTCATCCGTTCGACCTGACCGTTTGTCCAAGGATGGTTGGGCTTGGTAAGCCGGTGCTCGATCCTGTTGGATTCGCAGATTATGTCGAAGCGCATCGGTGCGTAGCGGGGATGCGGAGAGCGGTGAAGCGGTTGAGGATGGCGATGCGGAGCTGAAGTTCGGCGGTCTGACGATC
>NZ_CANLTR010000132.1 GCF_947494055.1 uncultured Jannaschia sp.
GCGATCTCGCGCAACTCTCTCTTGGTGGATGTCGGCATGCTCTCTGCTTCCAGAAGCCGCTCGCAAGGGGTCTGGGGCGGATGATACCGCTTGGTCACCTTCGCGCCATCGCGCTGCTTGGAGGCCAACTTGAACGAGGGCTGGAAGAAGTTCACGAACAGCCGGGATGCGCCGTAGAGGCGCGTGATGGCCCGCGCCGCCGCCAAGCCCTCGAAACGCCGATAGCCCATGAGCTTCCGCACGACCGCGCCATTTTTCTGCTCTATCCACGCTTGATCGTTCTTGCGGTAGGGTCGGGAGCGGGTGAGCTCGATGCCGTGACCGAGGCAATATCCGATCAGCTTGTCGTTGACGAACTCGCTACCATTGTCCACGTCCAAAGCCGTCAGGGCGAAGGGCAAGCCAACGCGCAGGCGTTCGAGCGTTTCGACGACGAGGGTACCGTCTCGGACGACAATCGGCGCGGCTTCCGTCCATCCACTGGCGATATCGGTCAGCACTAAACTATGGACGTAGCTGCCGCGATTGACCTCTCCGCAATGCGCGACCAGGTCCATTTCCATGCAGCCGGGAGGAGGATCGCCCCAATCGGCAAAGGTGCGCATCCTTATGCGCCGCTGGGGCTCCGACACGACTCTCGGCTTCTTCCTGCTGTTCGTCCGCTTCGGCACCCGGAGCAAGCGGTCGATCGTAGAGGCGCTCATCGAGAGGACTTTGTGGCGTATCTCCTCCTCGAGCTTCAAATGCCCATTGCGCTCCAGCGCCGGCAGCAAGATGGGCAGCAAGGCTTTCAGTCGCTTGCCGCAAATCCTGTCGGAGGCCTCCCAGAGCACGATCAAGGAACCGCGCGCCGCCTCGTCATAGATCGAAGGCCGTTGGCGGGTCTGGCGCCGCTTCGGTCCGGACGGAGTGTTCAGAACACGGATTGCAGATTTTTCATGGTATCCTGTCGTCGCAACGAACTCGTCCAAGATCTTGCGCTTGTCCCTGTTCGTTGAGGCCAAGTAGCGATCTCGGACTGCATCGGCGAGTTCCATGCGAGCGGCATGGGTCATCTTGCTTCTCATGATCTCCTCCCTCACGGCGAGAACATCATGACCAAGCCCAACCTCGCAGGTAACAGATTAGATGAGGCAACGGCGCCGATGGGTAGCAATATCCTTGAGGCAACGCGACAC
>NZ_CANLTR010000133.1 GCF_947494055.1 uncultured Jannaschia sp.
AACCGCATCGACGAACTCACGCCGTGGAATTGGCAGCCACGCTGAATGTCAACGGCGGTCACGCCGGACGGATACGCCAAATCTCTCCGAACGTCGGATCTTCACCGCTGTCCGGGCGGATCGCCTCGGTGCGGTCGATGAGCGTCTTCATGCGCTCACGTGCAAGCTTCCGTGCCTGCTCAAGCGTTGTCGCCTGGAGGCGCTCTAACTCCGTCCTCTTCAAGTGCGAGTTCCACCATCTCAGGTAGAGAGCGCCCCGGTTCCTCGCGATCGTGAACCGGCCGATCTTCTCAATTTTTTCCATGCATCAGTCACTCCGTGAATTTCTCGCGAGATAGCATGTGCATCAGCCGTAGAGCAAATCCACCACGTCGTGTCCTGGCGCTCCGCTCGCTCGATACTTCGGTGCAGGGGGTGGCGACGGAGCTTGCGTGGCCGCAATGCGTCTCGCTTCGAGATAGGCATCCAGGTCCGATCGAAGATACCGAATACCGCCGTCTCGGACGAAGGAAATCTGCTTGTCACGACGGCGGCGCTGGAGCGTCTTCACGCTCCGCCGCAGATATCTCGCAGCCTCCGGTTCTGTCATGACCTCGTTCATGGCCATGACATCCGACCGTTTGAAAAATCCGAGAGTCGATTCCAGAATTTTGTTGGATGACCTTACGGAATGATTCTTAGAGTATCCGTCTTGATCGAGTGGGTTTTGGGACCCATTCGCGATCTGCCTTGAGAAGGGCATTTGCGAGTTCGAGAAGCTTTCTCATGACGGCGGGGAGGGCGACCTTGGCAGGTTTTCCGGCTGATCGCATGGCTTGGTACCTGGCCCGCATGTCCGGGTTGAAGCGGATGGCGGCGACGGCGGGCATGTAGAGGGCGTCACGCAACGGCTTGCGTCCGCCCTGTAGAAGGCATGCACCTGCCATCGTCCGGATTGGCGGGCCATGGGCGCGAGGCCTGCGAGGCTGGCGGCTTGCTTGCGGCCGAGCGTGCCGATTTCGTGTAGCGCGACAATCTGGGTGAGAATCCGTATTGCCGCATCCACGGATGTTCCTGAGGGATCATGTCGTTGCCTCAGCCAAATGTCGATACCGAGACGGCGTTGATGGTGTAACCGCCCCCCGACGGCACACTGTGCCAAGGTGGGATCGCAACAATCCAACTTGGGAGGCG
>NZ_CANLTR010000134.1 GCF_947494055.1 uncultured Jannaschia sp.
GACTGCGGGCAATTCACAGCGTGAATCCAGCCGGTTAGACGGGCCCCATGAGCAAGCCTTCTCCCGCCCGCTACCGCACGACGAACTGGTCCAGTTACAACGCTGCATTGCGCAAGCGCGGTTCAATGCTGATCTGGATAGACCGGGAGATGGCTTGGCTGGCGCCGCATGAAGGTCGGCCCGGACGCCCGCCCGTTTTCTCAGATGCTGCTATCCAGTTTTGTCTGTCGGTCAAAGTGCTCTTCAAGCTGCCCTTGCGACAGACCGCCGGTATGGTGGCCAGCCTGCTCCGGCTGGCGGGGCTGAACTGGTCCGTCCCCGACTTCAGCACCCTGTGCCGCAGGCAAAAGACCTTGGCGGTTCAGATCCCGTATCGTCGCTCCGATGGCCCGCTCAACCTGCTCGTGGATAGCACCGGCATCAAGTTCCTCGGCGACGGTGAGTGGCAGGCCCGCAAGCACGGCGCTCAGGGCCGCCGCCAGTGGCGTAAGGTGCATCTCGCCATGGACACTGCGACCTCGGACATCCGGGCTGTCGAGTTCACTCCGAGCCGCGATGGCCCCTCTCATGGTTTGCAAGCAAACCACTGCCGGGCAGCGGACAGCCCGATCCTACCCGAGCTGCTCGGCCAGATCCCGGAGGACGAACAGATCGGCACTGTAACGGCCGACGGTGCCTACGACACGCGCCGCTGCCATGCGGCCATCACCGAACGACTGGCTGTTCCAATCATCCCGATCCGAAAGAACGGGCGCGCCTGGAAGGAAGACTGCCTGGCGGCAAAGGCTCGCAACGAGACGCTGCGCGCCACAAAACACTACGGCCGGGCGTTCTGGAAGCACTGGGCCGGATACCACGCTCGAAGCCGGGTCGAGGCGAAGATGCGAGGTATCAAGGCATTCGGCGAACGCATCGCAGCGAGAGACCCCGACCGCCAAACCGCCGAGATCCACATTCGCATTGCCCTCATGAACCGCTTCAATGCCCTCGGCACCGCCGAGATCGTTCGCGTGGCATAACATCAGCGGGGTAAGGGGAAGTCATGCCTCAGGAGTGAGTTCTGCAACATATGTAACCGCCCCGAACGCAAGAGGGATATTGAAGCTATTTCTGACGCGTCGTCGGGTGCTGA
>NZ_CANLTR010000135.1 GCF_947494055.1 uncultured Jannaschia sp.
GCGATCGAGGCGCTGCCCGCAATTCTCGAGCGCGTTCCCGATGCCCGCTACGTGCTGCTGGGCGCGACCCATCCCGCGCTCCTGGCACAGGAGGGCGAGCGCTACCGCGACGGGCTCGCCGCCCGCGCCCGCCAGCTCGGCGTCGACCATGCGCTGAACATGGAGAACCGCTACGTCGACGACGGCGACCTCTGCGACGCGCTGCGGGCGGCCGATCTCTACGTCACGCCCTACCTCAATCCCGAGCAGATCACCTCCGGCACGCTCGCCTATGCGCTGGCCTGCGGCGTGCCGACCGTCTCGACCCCCTACCGGCACGCCGAGGAGGTGCTGGAGCCCGACTTCCTCTTCCCCTTCGGCGATGCGGGCGCGCTGGCGGCGCGCTCCGTCCCGTTGCTATCCCGGCCGAGCCTGCGGGATGCCGTGGGGCGCCGGCTCTGGGCGGCCAGCCGGGACGCCATATGGCCCGTCCATGCGAGCCGGTTGGGCGAAGCACTGCGGGCCGCCGCCCGCACGGCGGACGCCCTGGCGCTCCCCGCCGCGTGACGCCGCTCCGCATCTGCATGATCGCCCCGATCGCCTGGTCCTGCCCGCCGCGCGGTTACGGACCGTGGGAGGCGGCGACGAGCACGCTGACGGAAGCCCTCGTCGCGCGCGGCCACGACGTCACGCTGTTCGCTGCCGGAGGCTCGGCCACGGCCGGCACGCTGCGAGTGACGGCGCCGCATCCCTACGAGGAGGCGCCGCTCGACGTGAAGGTCTGGGAGGCTCTGCATCTCGGCACCGCGATGGCGGCGGCCGCGGGTGGCGTGTTCGACGTGATCCACGCCCAGTGCGACTTCCCCGCGCTGCCCTACGCACGCTTGCTTCCGGTTCCGATGGTGGTGACACTGCACGGGCTCGGCCCGCCCGCGACCCGCGACGCGGTCCTGCCGATCTGGCGGGCGTACATGGATGACGCGCACTACGTCGCGATCTCGCAGTCGGACCGCCATTCCGACCTGCGCTACGCCGCCACCATCCACCACGGCCTCGACCTCGACGCCTGGCCGGTGGCGCCCGATCCCGGCCCCGATGCGCCGCTCGCCTTCTTCGGGCGCTCGCATCCCGAGAAGGGCCCGG
>NZ_CANLTR010000136.1 GCF_947494055.1 uncultured Jannaschia sp.
AGGCTCGCAGCCCCGCGGGCAGTCCAGTCGACCCTGACCGTCATGATCTCGCCGTCAGGATCGACCTCGCCATGCCCGGCCCGGGACAGGTCGAGGACCCGTCCCACCTCCGCGAAGGCGACCCGTGCCATTGCGGCGGGATCGTCGAGCGTGCGGAGGCGGTCTCCCACCTCCAGGATCGCCGTATGCATGCGCTCTTCGCGGCGGCGTTCGGTGACGTCGATCATGACGCCTGAACGGACCTGCGCGTCGTCGTCGGGTCCCTCTTCGCCCACCGTTCCGGTCGCATTGCCATTGAGCGCCGCCAGGTCGGACAGCGTATGCAGCCAGCGTATGCCGCCATCGGCATGAACGACACGGAAGGTCACGTCGAGATGGTCCCGGGCTCGCGTCGTGCGACGCTGCGCCTCCTCGACCCGCGCGACGTCGTCGGGATGGATGCGGTCGAAGAAGGCGGCGGCGTGGGCTCCCTCTTGCAGCAGGATCGGGTCGAGATCGAACATGCGCGCGCAGCTTTCGTCACCCCAGACGATCCGCCGGCCGGGATCGAAGCGGTAGAGCCCGATCGTGCCCGAGGTGCGCAGCACCGTGGCCACGCTGTTCTCCAGGTTACGGACCCGTAACTCGGCCTCGTGGCGCTTCGTCTGGTCGCGAAAGATCTTCAGAAAGCCCGAACGCGATCTGGTGTCGCTGCCTCTGAGAGGCATCATCAGGCCCTGGGCATAGAAGCGTGATCCGTCCCGGCGCATGTGATAGCGCTCGTCGGTTGCCCGGCCGGTCTCCGCAGCCTCGCGCATCTCGGCTTCCATGCGGCCCTGCGCGACGTCCTCGGGTGTGAAGAACGCGCGCGACGACTGACCGATGATCTCGGCCTCGCTCCATCCGAGGATGCGTTCGGCCCCCTCGTTCCAGGAGGTGACGTGACCCTCCGGCGACATCGTCACGATCGCGTAGTCGACCGCGCTGTCGAGGATGAGCCGGCCGAGATCGGCGTCATCGATCGGGGCAGCCGGATCGAAGCGGCCGTCCGGTCCGAAATGGCCGTTGTCGCCGTGTCTTCCGTCCGCCAATCTCGTTCCTCCTGATCCTGATGTTATCCGAGTTCGGGCTGA
>NZ_CANLTR010000137.1 GCF_947494055.1 uncultured Jannaschia sp.
CAACCGCATCGACGAACTCACGCCGTGGAATTGGCAGCCACGCTGAATGTCAACGGCGGTCACGCCGGACGGATACAGACAGGCTCACGAGCCGAGCTGAAAGAACTGGTTCTGCAGCCCGGCCTTCAGGATAGCTTGGGCAGTGGTCTCGACGTCGAGCGCTTCACGCGCCAGCCGGAGATGCTTCTCGATTGTCGTCGAATTCCGGCCGAGTATAAGGGCGACGTCCTGAATGGTCTTTCCGTCCGCGACCAATTCGAGCACTTCTCGCTGTCTTGGTGTCAGCGTCCGACCGTGAAGTGCGTGCGGCAGAGACAGCAGCGTGAGATGGGCCACATGAGCGACCAGTTCGATCTCTCCGCCTTTCTTCGCCCAGATCTCGTCGAGCTCGGCCTGAGTCTTGTTCGAACTGGCAAGACCGATGCCGTGACCCGTCCGGGCAGAGATCCGGGGAAAGCTGATCCCATATCCGGCGACAACGCCATGTCGGCGATTGAACTCCACGACGCGCATGCATTCGGGCGGCAAGCGCCCGGCCATCGCGTTCTGCGCGATGGCGGCCCATGACAGAGTTCCGACATTCTCCATCGCCCAACGGACCATCGGAGCGTCGTAGAACATGCCGCCTTCCAGATACGGTTCCGTAAACGATTTCGGATAGTTCGTCAGAATGCGCGCATCGCGTAGGTCACCCATGCTGGTGTTCGTCCGGAACCGGGTTGCCGCATACATAAGGCGGTCAAACCCGTACTGCGCCATCCAGTCCTGCAGATTTTGCCAGAGCCGCTCGACCTCGGTGAGCCGAGTGAGATCTTTGAGGAACCGTTCCGTTTCGGACAATGGCATGACAGCCGTCTACGCTTCCGGGCAGCGATCCGGCAAGACAACGCGCGAACCCAACGAAGTGATATTACACCTAGTTCGGGAAAAGAGGCGGGATCATTACATAACTTCCATTCTTTTGATGGACTTTGTAGCCGCAAAGCTAAACTGTCACCCGTGAGCAAATCAGAAGTGTCACTCTGCCCTGTCTGGACTGGGCTTGGAG
>NZ_CANLTR010000138.1 GCF_947494055.1 uncultured Jannaschia sp.
ACCCGCTACCGCACTCTGAACTGGTCCGCCTACAACGCATCGCTGCGTGAGCGCGGGTCGCTGACGGTCTGGTTCGACCCCGGCATGGCCTGGCACGCCGCCCCGTCGGGCAAGCGCGGGCGCCAGCAGACCTTCTCGGACGCCGCAATCCAGGCCTGCCTGACCATTGCCCGGTAGGGCATCACGCAGTGATGTCCCGTAAGGGATCAAGGTCCTGTTCGGCCTGCCGCTTCGCCAGACGACCGGCTTCGTGGCCAGCCTTTTGAAGCTGGCGGAGCTCGACTGGTCGGTGCCGGACTTCTCGACGCTGTCTCGGCGGCAGAAGACGCTGGCCGTTCAGCTGCCCTACCGCGGCAGCGGCGGTCCGCTACACCTGCTGGTCGATAGCACCGGCATCAAGGTGCGCGGTGAGGGCGAATGGCACGCCCGCAAGCATGGCGGGGCCAGGCGACGCGTCTGGCGCAAGGTCCACCTCGCCGTCGACGAGGCGACCCTCGAGGTCCGCGCGGTCGAGATCACCGATAGCGGCGTGGGCCCCTTTCGGCAGATTGCTTCGCAATCGCCTGTCGGGCAATGGACGCGCCCGTGCTGTCGGACCTGCTTGGGCAGATCCCCGAAGACGAGCCGATCGCCTCCGTCACCGCCCCTCTCGGGATCATGCTTCGCATGACCCTGCCGGGCAGTGGACGGCGCCTACGATACCCGCGGCTGCCGCGACGCCATCGCGAGCCGGGGTGCCGAAGCCGTCATCCCACCTCGGCGCAATGCCAAGCCTTGGAATAAGAACAGTCCCGGAGCAGGGACGAGGAACGACGCCCTGCGTGCCATCAAGCGCCACGGACGGACCATCTGGCGACGGTGGAGCGGCTACCATCGCCGAAGCCGCGCCGAGACCAAGCCTCTCGGGACATTGCTTCGCAATGCCCTGCCGGCCAGTGGATGAACTGCATGAAGCTGCTCGGTCAAAAGCTCATGGCCCGAGATTTCGATCGTCAGACAGCCGAACT
>NZ_CANLTR010000139.1 GCF_947494055.1 uncultured Jannaschia sp.
AGTCGCGGGCCGGCCCGTATGCGACGGAAAGAACCCCGCCCATTCGGCCTCGAAGAAATCCCAGTCGATCAGCGCCTTGAGCCGCACCAGCTCGTGGCGCATGTCGATCAGATCGGTGAGCCGGGGGCGAAGCAGGTCGTCTTGGTCGGGCGCGCGAGGTCTGGGCTTCATCGGGCCTCCGAAATCGCAGGGTTCCGGGCCCAAGAATACCAAACCCTGCGAAACCAGCACAGCGCGAACGTCGGTTCGTGGCCTGAAATCAGAACGCTAGACGTTGTTCAGAGCGGACTAAATACTAAAGGCTCTGTAGCGCAAAGAGGGTGAAGCCCGGACTTTCCCTTTCCCCAGACGCATTCATCCGGCGGGCTCTGTGGTGGGTATACCGAGCGCTGTATGGCCGTTCAGCGCGGCGGCGCGGATCTGGAGTTCTGCCACCTGACGTTCGAAGTCGCGCGCCAAGAGGCTCTGCCCCAGCAGTTCTACGCAGTGCATCTTCGTCTCGTCTCGTCTCGTCTCGTCTCGTCTCGTCTCGGCATCGGCGGTGGTATCCGCTCCATTTTCGCCAGATGGCCCGGCCGAGGTATTTCGACGCGCGCACAGCCTCGTTCCCGGCGATGGCACCCGCAGCTGACGGCTTCCAGGGCTTCGCGTTCTTGCGGGGCGGTAAGAAGTGGCTCGGTTTGTCTGAACAGCGTCCGGGCTTTCGTTAAGTGGACATCTGCCTGGGTTACGCCGCCGGGGGTGGCGATGGCTGATTGAGATAGGCTCGGTCGGGTGTCTGCCCGCCGAGCGATGAATGGGGCCGCGTGCCATTGTAAAAGTCGAAGTAGCGCCCGATCGAGGCCCGGGCCGCGTAGGCGCGCAAGTAGACCTCTTCGTATTTCACCGTCCGCCAGAGCCGCTCGACCACTGCCCCGCAGGGCATCGCTTCGCGATGTCCCGGGAGGGGGAAGACGTTGTCG
>NZ_CANLTR010000140.1 GCF_947494055.1 uncultured Jannaschia sp.
CGGAAATCGCCGACGCCGCTCGCGTTCGGGGAATTTTCAAACGGCGCTTCTGGGGAGATTACGGCCGGCGGTTACAAAGGTGCTGTTCAAGCTGCCTTTGCGGCAGACTGCGGGCATGGTGGCCAGCCTGCTCCGGCTGGCGGGGCTGGACTGGTCCGTCCCCGACTTCAGCACCCTGTGCCGCAGACAGAAGACCTTGGCAGTGCAGCTCCCCTACCGCCGTGCCGACGGTCCCCTGAACCTCCTCGTGGACAGCACCGGCATCAAGTTCCTCGGCGACGGGGAGTGGCAGACCCGCAAGCATGGGTCTCAGGGCCGACGCCAATGGCGCAAGGTCCACCTGGCAATGGACACCGCCACGTCGGACATCAGGGCGGTAGAGTTTACCCCCAGCAGCGACGGTGACAGCCCGATCCTGCCCGAGTTGCTCGGCCAGATCCCTGAGGTCGAGCAGATCGGCACTGTGACCGCCGATGGTGCCTACGACACCCGCCGCTGCCATGCTGCTATTATCGACCGCCAAGCCACGCCAATCATTCCGATCCGGAAGAACGGGCGCCCCTGGAAGGAAGACTGCCCAGCGGCAAAGGCTCGGAACGAGACGCTGCGCGCCACAAAGCACTACGGCCGCGCATTCTGGAAGCACTGGACCGGATACCACGCCCGAAGCCGCATCGAGGCGAAGATGCGATGCCTCAAGGCATTCGGCGAGCGCATCGCCGCACGGGACCCCGACCGCCAGACCGCCGAAATCCACATCCGCGTCGCACTCATGAACCGCTTCTCGGCCCTCGGCGCCGCCGAGATCCTTCGCGTAGCATGATATCGGCGGGGAAAGGGAAAGTCGCGCCTTAGGCGTGACTTACGCAACATGTATAACCGCCCCATGTATAACCGCCCCATGCGCAAGAGGGATCTTCGAAGCTTCGTCTGACGCGTTGT
>NZ_CANLTR010000141.1 GCF_947494055.1 uncultured Jannaschia sp.
CGTCGGCCCTACGGCCTGCGCCACCCGCTCGGCCTGCGCTCGCGCTTGCCGCGCCGCACGTCCCGCCAAGAGCCCCGTACGCCCGAGGAGCAGCCCGAGTTGCACCGGGTCGCTCTCGATCCGCCGCGCCGCCGAGGTCGCCCCGTGGGTGACCACCAACTCGTCGAGCCGCGCCCGGGCCGCGTACGGATCGCGGTAAGCGCCGCGGAGATAGGCCTCGAGCGCCGCGCGCTCCTGCCCCACCGCCGGGTCTGCCGCCACCGCCGCGGTCCGCACGCCCGCATCGATCCGGTCGTCCGTGATCCGCGGCGGGATCAGCCAGCGCGACGCGGATGGGGCCTCGTCGGCCGGCTCCGATCGGGACGTCGGCCCCTGCGTCTCCGGATCTGCGCCCGCGCGCGACTTGGCCGCCGCGTCCAGCGGTCCCGGAACAGCCGTCTCCGTCCTGCGCTCATTGGTTCGCGCGACCGGCTTGATCGTCTTCGCCAGGCTCTCCGGCGCAACCGCTTCCGCCGGCCCCGCTTCCGACCTGGCTACCGCCGGCCGCAGCGCCGCCGGCAACTCCTCTCGCGTGGCCCAGGCGATCGAGGCCGCCCGCACCTCACGCCGGCTCATCTGCCGCGCCAGCTGACCGAGATCGGTCGCCGTCTCGGTGGCCGCGAACACCCGCGTGCTCTCGCGCTGCCGGGTCAGCGCCACATAGGACGCGGCCTGCCGCCAATGCGCCGAGTGCAGCAGGTAGGTGTGGTCGATGGTCTTGCCCTGCCCCTTGTAGATCGTCCCGGCATAGCCGTGCCGGAACCCGGCGAACTCGGCAGCCCGCCAGCTGACCTCGCGCCCCGGCTCTTTCCCCACGCCGTCGAGCCGCGCCGTGATCCGCCCCGTCTCCGCATCGATTCCGGTGATCACCCCGGCATTGCCGTTCCAGAGCCG
>NZ_CANLTR010000142.1 GCF_947494055.1 uncultured Jannaschia sp.
GGGTCGAACCAACCTTTCGTGACATTGCTGCGCAATGCACTGTCGGTCAGCGGACGGTCAGCGACCCACGCTCCCGCGGCGAGGCATTGTAAGACGACCAGTTCAGGGTGCGGTAGCGGGTGGACGCGGGCTTGGACATGCCGCCCAGCTATGTCGCTAGACCCACGATGTGAATCCCGGGGCCGGCTTCGTGCAACAACGCCCCCTGAAAATCAGTGTCCCGGTACCTGCTCGCAGGCCGGTTACCTTGTATACTATTCAAGCAGAGGACAAGCTTCCAGCAAGATATGCCCACATGGCGCCGCTCTCAAGTTGGGCTGAAGCTTGATGGCGTTCGGGCAACTCTTTGGGTCAGCAATTGAGGGCAGCAAAGTCCACTCTTCCGGCTTTGGTGTGCCAGAGCATGCTGCACGATGCCACCGACGCTTGGCTTGGGGAAGTTGCACCGTAGCGATGATCAACCCGGCAAATGTCATATCATGGCCGATCGCAGCCCTGCTATCAGAAATAACGGCGACCATCGCGCCCCGCGTTCATCGTCAGAACTGAGGAGATTGCAACGCCGCTGACCTGGATGCGCGGCAGCAGCTGTACCTTTGCTCGCCACCAGCTTGCCCTCGTCCGATCCCTCGTTTGAGGAAGAATAGTTACGCTCTATAAGACTATCGTGGCAATCGACAAAAGTAAAGCACTGGTCGGGCAGAGAGGACTCGAACCTCCGACCCCCTGCTCCCGAAGCAGGTGCGCTACCAGGCTGCGCCACTGCCCGACCGTGGGCGGCACATATCGGCCCTGTCCCGTCGGGGCAAGGGTCTATTGCGGTGCCTTAAGATATGCGCGGAAGTTGGTGACGCGTGATCGGGCGGCAGTTTGAAGCTGACGGACGCCGTCGCGGAACTCAACCCT
>NZ_CANLTR010000143.1 GCF_947494055.1 uncultured Jannaschia sp.
GTCACGATCTCCGTGCCGCAGCAGGAAGTTGTTCCATCAACTTGCGTGAGAGCCGAGTTTCCACACAGCCTCGGCCCTTAGCTGCCATTCGACGAGCCGACGGATAATGGTCGCTTCCGGCCAAAGACATTCCCGCGCGTTCTTCGTGGCGGTATTGTGCCTGGGCCGCGGGTCAGTAGTGCTCCAAGCGCCAATCCCGCGGCAAGCGCCCCGAACGTTCCCGCGACCGACCTTGCGGGAAGCGCAAGGTGCCAGCCCGGCGACAGGCGGCGGGGCACCACGCCATAGTCAATTACCCCGGCAGTGATGCCCGTCGCCGCTGCTCCTCGGACGATGTCCGCCGTCGACGTTTCGCGACGTGTAGCGAGCCACCACGCGAGCGGCACTGCCCAGAAGATCGAGGCCCCGTGATTGATCGCCGCCCCCATTCCCGTGTGCGGAAGGTCGGCTTCGTCGACTGCCCCCGCCGCCGGGCCATATACGATGTGGCTGGTCGCGTTGATCGGCGCGAATGCGCTGCGCCCCGCGCTTCGCCCGAAGATAGCCAAGGCGCCGTGCACGGCGAGGCTCGCTATACTCCCGATTGCCACCACACGAAAAGCGAGCGGGCGTCGCGTTCGCCTTGTGCGTGGCGCCAGGTTGCCTCGTTCATTCATGGGCCCGCCTTCCTCGGAGTGCATGAGCAGTTCGGCGACCTGCGCGCCGAACCGGGTTAGCAGGAATGGAACACGCGCGGCATGCCGACGTTCCCAAGCGTTTCGGGAACACGCACGCAGTATGCGACCCGCTGCTGGCTTTCAGTGTCAACCCGGAAACGATGCCTGGGTGTAGCGCGACAATTTGGATGAGAAGAGCGCGACAATCTGGATGAGAAACGGGAGTGTCGCGGCGAGTGCGAGCATC
>NZ_CANLTR010000144.1 GCF_947494055.1 uncultured Jannaschia sp.
TCGCTCGCGACAATCATGCCGCCGTGGCGCGGAAAATCCACTTATCCCGGCTGTTCAGTTTTCCCGAACCACCTCTTTCTGCAACTTCCTGACCAAACCAAACAGGAAGCCGCTAGCTGTCAGCGTTTCGATCATCCCGATTGGATCGCCTCGGGCAGCAGCCCCAGTTGCAATCTGCAGGAGCGCTTCCGATCCTTCCTCTTTTCGTTGGTCGTCCACGTCGGTCCCTTTGTATTCGCTGCGGAACCAACAGGAACCGCGCCGCCTTCATACACTAGTCCCTGAGTGAGACAGGTAGCGACGCAGTGGTTGTCTTTTTGCGGTCAGATCACTCCCGGTCAGACAATTCTCGTAAGTCGCTCTGCAGGAGGTTCGATTTCTGTTCCATTTGGCGAATGCCCCTGACGTGGAAGGGTTCAGCCCCGACCTAAAAAAATTGAATAAAGCACAAAGACTTACAGGGAATTAACCAGAACGGCGCAGTCATGAGGTCCGGAGACTACCGGCCCTGAGAGACCGCTTCCGGCCCGTCTGGCACAGAGGCGGGTGTTCAGCCCCTCCCGCATAACCCTAGAAGACAACGTAAAAATCCGGCCGCAGCCGGATCGGGAGAACGCTTTCGCAAGGGCAAGTGGCGGAGAGACAGGGATTCGAACCCTGGGTAGACGTTAATCCACAACGGTTTTCGAAACCGTCCCGTTCGACCACTCCGGCACCTCTCCGCACCTAGGGTCGTGGCGCGTCTCTAGTCAAGCGACGAAGCCGCTGCAAGAGGGGCAAGGGCTTTTCGCGCGCAGCCAAACCCCCCTCTGTCAGGGAGTTGTCGCCTGCTCTTGCAATGAAAGTGTATTCTGAGGCGGGCGGGACAGGATG
>NZ_CANLTR010000145.1 GCF_947494055.1 uncultured Jannaschia sp.
GGGCTTAGACATGTCGCCCAGCTATGCAGCTGGACTCGCAATGTGAATCCCAAGCAGGCTTTGCGCAACAAGGCCTCTCACGAACGCCACCGGCGTCGAAGTGTTTAGTCTCGACGATGTCGAAAGCGTAAAAATTTAAATGCTTGCAAGCTATGCACCAAAACTGCGCAGTCATCAGGTCCGGAGAATATCGGCCCTGAGAGACCGCTTCCGGGACTGCCGCCGGCCTAGCTAGTGCTCAGCCCCTCCCGCATAACCCTCGAAAACAACGAGAAAATCCGGCCGGAGCCGGATCCGGAGAACGCTTTCGCGAGGGCAAGTGGCGGACAGGAAGGGATTCGAACCCTCGAGACGGTCTCCCGCCTACGCACTTTCCAGGCGCGCGCCTTCGACCACTCGGCCACCTGTCCGCTGGTGGGTCTATGATACCAGACCGGGGGGTCGCAAGGCCGATCTTGACGCGCGCCAAGAGCTGAGCCCTTTGAACATTACCGTTGCGACGATGCACAAACGGCAGTCGCTGGACGATATGGTTGAAGCGCGATTGGTGGAACTGGTCATGAGGCCGGTCCGGCATTACGCGATTGTCGTCGTAGGTTTTTCTCAACGCGAGCCGGTTTCTAGTGGGCCCGACGTATCTGTGAATGCTCAGTGATCTCGGAACTATGCCCGAAAGTTGGTGACGGGCTGATCAGGCGGCGCGTTGAAGCTCCTTGATCCCGTCCTTGAACTCAATGCCCTGAACGATCTCCGGCAGGCGGTTGGCAGCGTCGAGTTTTCGCTACTTTGGACGTTGTTGCGCAATTGCGCTTGAGGTGTGCGGTCCCCTTTCCCCGTTGAGGTCAGACGACGGCTTCAATCTCGGC
>NZ_CANLTR010000146.1 GCF_947494055.1 uncultured Jannaschia sp.
ACCCCGTCACGGTCGATGCCGCGCAGCAGCGCGCCGATGTTGTCGCCCGCCTCGCCGCGATCGAGCAGCTTGCGGAACATCTCCACGCCCGTGCAGGTCGTCTTGCGGGTGTCGCGGATACCCACGATCTCGATCTCGTCGCCCACGTTGATCACGCCGCGCTCGACGCGGCCGGTGACGACCGTGCCGCGGCCCGAGATCGAGAACACGTCCTCGACCGGCATCAGGAACGGCTGGTCCACCGCGCGCTCCGGCGTCGGGATGTACTCGTCCACCGCCGCCATCAGCGCGCGGATCGAGTTCTCGCCGATCTCCGGCTCGGTCCCGTTCATCGCGTGCAGCGCCGAGCCCTTCACGATCGGGATGTCGTCGCCCGGATACTCGTAGGACGACAGCAGCTCGCGGATCTCCATCTCGACGAGCTCCAGCAGCTCCTCGTCGTCGACCTGGTCGACCTTGTTCATGTACACGACCATCGTCGGGATGCCGACCTGACGGCCGAGCAGGATGTGCTCGCGCGTCTGCGGCATCGGGCCGTCGGCCGCGTTCACCACCAGGATCGCGCCGTCCATCTGCGCCGCGCCCGTGATCATGTTCTTGACGTAGTCCGCGTGGCCCGGGCAATCGACATGCGCGTAGTGCCGCGCGTCGGTCTCGTACTCCACATGCGCCGTCGAGATCGTGATCCCCCGCGCCTTCTCCTCCGGCGCCCCGTCGATCTGGTCGTAGGCCCGGAAATCGCCGAAATACTTCGTGATCGCCGCCGTCAGCGTCGTCTTGCCGTGATCCACGTGACCGATCGTCCCGATGTTCACGTGCGGTTTCGTGCGTTCGAACTTTGCCTTCGCCATGATG
>NZ_CANLTR010000147.1 GCF_947494055.1 uncultured Jannaschia sp.
GCAAGGTGAAGGTCGACCGGGACGCGTGGAGCGCCCGAAGCTTGAATGAGGAAGACATCGTCC
The DNA here is from genome assembly GCF_947494055.1 of uncultured Jannaschia sp. GTDB lineage: Bacteria > Pseudomonadota > Alphaproteobacteria > Rhodobacterales > Rhodobacteraceae > Jannaschia. Next base: position 64 of record NZ_CANLTR010000147.1, read on the forward strand.
GTCTGATCCTCGACGGCACGGTCATCAAGTCCCGCCTGGACAGGAAAGCCACGAACATTTCCGTCCTTGCCGCCATCGGCGTGCGCCGGGACGGGCAGAAGGTCTTGCTATCGATCAAGAACATGGGCGGCGAGAGCACGGCGGCGTGGCGCCAGTTTCTCGAAGACCTCGATGTCCGTGGCCTGAGGCGGCCGGAGTTCGTCATCGTCGACGGCGCGCCCGGCCTCGAGGCTGCGCTGGTCGCGCTCTGGGGCGAGGACCTGCCGATCCAGCGCTGCACAGTGCACAAGCATCGCAACCTTCTCGGTCACGCCCCAAAGCACATGCACGACGAGTTGACCGAGGACTACAGGGACATGATCTATGCCGAAACAGCAGTCGAGGTTGAGGCACGGCGCAAGGCGTTTCTGCGCAAGTGACGCCTGAAATGCCGTGCGGTTGCCGACAGCCTCGAGGAGGCCGGCGATCGGCTGTTTGCCTTTACCCGCCTCGATTCCTCGCAGTGGAAATCAGCGCGAACCACGAATGCGATTGAACGGCTCAACGAGGAGTTTCGCCGCCGCATCAAGACGCAGACCGTGCTGCCCTGTGCGGAAACCGTCCCGATGCCGCTCTGGGCGCTGCTGGCGTCCGGTCAATCCAGATGCGGAAAGTCGACGGCTGGGAGACCTTGTCTCAGCCAATCTCGCGCAGCGCCCTTGACCTCGCTGCCTGACCAGACGCAACTTCACATGCCAGGAGGACGCCGCCAGGGAATTTCCACCAGATACACGACACGACC
>NZ_CANLTR010000148.1 GCF_947494055.1 uncultured Jannaschia sp.
CCAGCCCGGCCGCACGCTGCGCCGAGCCAAAGGCTCCGCGCGCGGCCTCCTACACCACAGGGTGGGACACTATCCGCATGGCGGAACTTCGCTCCCTTGCCGCACGCAAGCGCCTCGTTGTCGATCGTGACCATTACCGCCCGGAGCAGCAGGAAGCCCGCCTGCATGGGCGGCGGATTGCGCTGAGCGACCTCAATGAAAATACGGCGGCGAGGACCTCCTTTCGTTCGGCGATCGTCGGTGCGGCAAACGAGTTGCTTGCCGAAGGCAAGCTGAAACGTACGGACGAGGCGATCGAAGCGAACATCGACCTGATCAAGGGCCGCGCGAGCGCCTATCAAGGTCGACATCCAAGTCGCGAACATGGGCACAAGCACAGGGCCTACGACAACAGCTGGACACCGAGTCCCCGCACGATCCGGAAATGGCTAAAAGCGGAGGCCATCGGCGGGGAACTGGCGCTCGTCGACAACATTCAACGACGAGGCGGACGGGGGTCGGCCCTCGACCCGGAAGTAAGCTGTATCCTGTGGCGGAACGTTCAAGGCTATCTGCACCGTTCCGCTCCGTCGATGAAGATGATTCACGAACGGATCACGGCGGACGTTCTTGCGCTCAATGACAGACGACGTGCCGAGCATGAATCACAGGACGATGCCGTAGGGCCGTATAGGCCATTGCCCGTTCCCGCACGGACAACCGTTCGTAACGCAATCGGGAAGCTGGATAAATTGGTAGTGTCCCGGGGCGTGGTGTAGGAACTGGCGTCCACCTGCTTCTTCATAGCTGGTGTCGCTCGTTCATTGAG
>NZ_CANLTR010000149.1 GCF_947494055.1 uncultured Jannaschia sp.
CAGCATATACCAGGTTCCGAAGAACCCAGCCGGACATCGGCACCGAGATCCTTATATCGGTTACGAATGCCGTCGAGCGTCTGAACAAAGAGGTGAAGCGGCGCGCGGATGTCGTGGGCATCTTCCCCAACGAGGCCTCCATCACCCGCCTGATCGGCGCCGTGCTCCTCGAACAGAATGACGCGTGGCAAACCCAGAACCGCTACATGATGGTCGACGCCTTCGCCCGCATCGACACCGTGGAGCAAGACCACATCCTCAGCATCTCGACCGAAGCCGCCTGATCATGACGCCAGGCCACATCCCAATTTCCATCATCTTGACGGACCTGACCCTTCAGGCTCGCGGAATGCGCGGGGTCGAGTACGTCGTCTCCGACGACCACACCGGGCTGCGGGCCGCTCGCTGGGCCGTCCTCGGCGGCGCGACATGGCAACGCTGCCGTTCGTCGGGAAAACTCTCCACTGGAGAGTTTCCTGATCCTCCTCACCATCTCGCCCAAAACGCCATCCATCATGCGCCGACCCTGAAGAGCCGCAAGCGTATCGGTGCCGATCTGCGCGACGTCTGGAACGCCGGCTCACTGGCCAAGTCCGAGGCCGCCCTGGCCGAGCTGGTCGCAGACTACACCGCCCCGGCTCTCGCCGCATGGCTGGAAGAGGCCGTGCCCGAGGGTTTGGCCGTCTTCTCTCTGCCCAGCCCTCACCGCCGCCGGCTGCGTGTCGCGTTGCCTCAAGGATATTGCTACCCATCGGCGCCGTTGCCTCATCTAATCTGTTACCTGCGAGGTTGGGCT
>NZ_CANLTR010000150.1 GCF_947494055.1 uncultured Jannaschia sp.
GCACATGCCGTTTGATGATCACGCTGTTGGCGCCGATGATCAGCAATCGCCGCAAGGATCGCTCCCCCATCTTCGTTGTCGCACCGAGGCGCTGCTTGCCGCCGGTCGAATGCTGTCGCGGCACGAGGCCGAGCCAAGCGGCGAAGTCACGCCCCCGGCGGAATGTCTCCGGCGGCGGAGCCAGGGTCGCGATCGCCGTGGCGATCAAAGGACCGATGCCCGGGATCGTCATAAGCCGCCGGGCGAGGTCGTTCTCCTTGGCGCGGCGCGCTATCTCCGCATCGAGTTCCTTGATCTTTGCTTCCATGTGCGCGAGTGCCGCGATCAGGGTCTTGAGCGTGGGGATGGCCTCGGCCGGCAGCCCGCTTTCCAGCTCCTCAACGATGGCGATCAGCTTCGATGCGTTGGCCGCTCCCTGTGGCACGACCTGTCCGAACTCTGTCAGGTGGCCACGCAGGGCGTTGATCGCCTGCGTCCGCTGCCGGATCAGAAGCTCCCGGACCCGGAAGACCATGGCGGCGCCCTGCGTCTCCTCGCTCTTCACCGGCACAAAGCGCATCGTGGGCCGCATCGCCGCCTCGCAGATCGCCTCCGCATCGGCCGCATCGTTCTTCTGCCGCTTCACGAAGGGCTTGACGTAGGCCGGCGGGATCAGCCGAACGTCATGGCCCAGCTTGCCGATCTCGCGACCCCAAAAATGAGCGCCGCCGCAGGCTTCCATCGCGACGACGCATGCGGGGAGTTGGTCGAAAAACTCCAGCACCTGAACGCGCCGCAACTTCTTGC
>NZ_CANLTR010000151.1 GCF_947494055.1 uncultured Jannaschia sp.
ACGACCGCGCTTGTTGAAGAGATCGGCATGCGGGCATTTTGGGATCAGGTGTGCGTGCAGGATGGAATGCACCTCGTTCTTGATCCGGGTCCGGTGCCGCACGACCTGATAGCGGCGCGCGACGAGCCGGCGCATCCGCGCCGTCGCCGCATCCGGGGTCCAGATCTCCGGCAGGTAGCCGGCAGCGTGCAGGCTGGCCAGCGTGCCTGCATCGACCTTGTCGGTCTTCACATGGGCATGGGCGATGGCCTTCACCTGAAGCGGATTGGCGATCACCACCCGCTTCACGTAGGGCGTCAGCACGCGCGAGACTGCCATGCAATTGCCGGTCGCCTCGATCACGACTTCGTCCGTCTTCAAAAGCTGTCTGCCGAACCCCTCCAGGGCCGTGCGGGTCATCTCGACCCGGCCCTCGTGTCGGGTCAGGCCATTCTCCCAGATCACCACCTCCCCAAAGGTCCGGTGGATGTCGATGCCGATCACACGTCGCATTTGCGCCTCCCTTGCCAGTTGAAAACAGCGGGAGCGGCGGGCGACACGACAACTACGGATTCGCGCTCTCAGCGCAACCGGGCGAGTCGCAGAGGCGGCCAGCTACTAACACGAGCTCGCAGCTCATCGTGTGCATCGGCCTGCCCGCACCTTCGTGCTCCCGGTGCCTCTGTCCCGGATGCTCGCAGCATATACCAGGTTCCGAAGAACCCAGCCGGACATCGGCACCGAGATCCTTATATCGGTTACGAATGCCGTCGAG
>NZ_CANLTR010000152.1 GCF_947494055.1 uncultured Jannaschia sp.
ATGGCGGTGATAGTGGCCGTCGCGGTCAACACCGACGGGCGCCGCGAGATCCTTGGGATCACCGTCATGCCGTCGGAGGCCGAAGCCTTCTGGTCCGACTTTCTGCGCTCTCTCACCCGCCGGGGGCTGCGCGGCGTGCAGATGATCATCAGCGACGCGCACGAGGGTCTGAAGGCGGCCGCGCGCAAGGTCATGGGTGCCGGATGGCAGCGCTGCCGGGTGCATTTCCAGCGTAACCTGCTGGCCCGCGTGAACAAGACCAACAAGCCGGTGGTCAGCGCCGTGGTGAAGACGGTCTTCGCCGAGAAGGACCGTGACCAGGCCCATGCCCGGTGGCGCGAGGTCGCCGACAACCTTCGTGACCGGTTCAGGGATGTCGCCGACCTCATGGACACGGCCGAGCACGACGTGCTGGCCTACATGTCTTTCGACGAGAGCCTGCGCACCAAGCTGCACAGCACCAATCCGCTGGAACGCATCAACAAGGAGATCAAGCGGCGCACCAACGTCGTCGGGATATTCCCCAACCGAGACGCCGTCATCCGGCTCGTGGGCGCGCTCATGCTGGAGCAGAACGATGAGTGGGCCGTCAGCCGCCGCTACATGCCGATGGAAAAGCTGACGGGCTTGTGCGACGATCATCCTGATGCGGCCATGATCGCCGCTCAATGAACGAGCGACACCAGCTATGAAGAAGCAGGTGGACGCCAGTTCCTACACCACGCCCCGGGACACTACC
>NZ_CANLTR010000153.1 GCF_947494055.1 uncultured Jannaschia sp.
CGGTTGTCGACGTGAAGACGTTGCATGCGAAGATCGGCGAGCTGACGCTGGAGAACGATGCTTCGTAGGGCTTACGCGGCCCCACTGGGGCCACGGTCCCTACTGCGATGTCCGTCGCGCTCGGGGAGGCAGGGCTCTTTCCGAGCGCAAAGCGATGATCGACCAGGACTACAAGCTCAGCGTCGGTCGACAGGCCAAGGCGCTTGGGATCAGCCGGAGCAGCATCTATTACCTGCCGCGCCCGGTGTCGGATGCGGATCTGACGCTGATGCGCCGGATCGACGAGTTGCACCTGGAATATCCGTTCGCCGGCAGCCGGATGTTGAAGGAGCTTTTGAACGGCGAAGGCCATGAGGTGGGCTGGTGTCACGTCGCGACGCTCCCTTTCGTGACATTGCTGTGCAATGCACTGCCGGGCAGTGGATGAAGCGGATGGGGATCAAGGCGCTCTACCGCCGTCCGAACACGTCGAAGCCGGCACCTGGGCACAAGATCTATCCCTATCTGCCGAGGGGCCTGGCCGTGACCCGCCCCAACCAGGTCCGGGCCATGGACCTCACCTACATCCCCATGGCGCGCGGCTTCGTCTACCTGACCGCCGTCGTCGACTGGTTCAGCCGCAAGGTGATGAGCTGGCGGCTGACGATCACGCTATCCGCCGACTTCTGCATCGAGGCCTCGGAGGAAGCGCTCCACCGCCATGGCAAACCGGCAATCTTCAATACCGAC
>NZ_CANLTR010000154.1 GCF_947494055.1 uncultured Jannaschia sp.
CTTCGGATCAGCGTACAATTCGGGACTTCCGATCTCTCCAATGAGCCGTTGGACAGCTTGCTGTCGCCATGCCCGTACGCGCCTTTGCAGCGTATGAACCTGCCGTAACGTGTATCGTCCTGGGTAACGGGCCTGGAATTCGACCAGAAGTTCGAGCGCGGTCTGATCGGGGCGTTCTTCAAGGCATTGCGTCATCTCCTCCCAGTCTTCCTTGAAGATATCAGGACGCCGGCCGCGCGGCTTGTCGCTGAGACGATAGGTCTTGGGGCCGATGACGACGCCGCGTGCCTGCGCTGCCTGGCGCCACTGGCTGACCCGGCGCGCCAGTGTCTTGTACTGCTTGCGCGTGAACCGGCCCGGGAACTGGATACACAATTCGTCGAAGAGCTGCGCGGCGCTGATGCTTGGGAATTCCTCCAGCCGGCGACACGCAATCGGCCACGCCATGCGAAGCGCCTGGATCCGGGCCCGGCCGGGTTCGGCGTAGACTGGCTTCGGTCTCTCCGTCGTCTTTGTCTGTGGTCCTGTCCTCTCGGATAAAGCTGCCGGCGCGGGCGCAGCGGACGGCTTTGCAAAAGGAACCTGCGATGGGATCCTCTGGAGGCTTCTCAGGTAACGCGGTTTCGCCTCGATCGAGAAGGTTGGACGGATCTCCCCAACGTGCCAGGCGCTCGACAGGCTTGCCACGAAGGCGGCAAGATCAGGCGGCTTGGACGGCGTTGTCGATG
>NZ_CANLTR010000155.1 GCF_947494055.1 uncultured Jannaschia sp.
CTGGCGCAGCGGGAAATCCAGCTTGTCAAAGCCGAGATGTCCGAGAAAGCGGCACAGCTGAAAGCCGCGATCGGCGAGCTCATCGCGGGCGCTGTCCTCCTCGCGGTCTCGCTCGGCATCCTGCTCTCTGCCCTTGTCAGCGGCGTCGCGCGCCTGCTCGTCGGCATCTTCGGCGACGACCCTTCGGCGGCTCGGGAGGTCGTCGCGCTGGAGGGACTGGACGAGGGCCAGGTCCAAGTGGTCACTGCGGTCAATCAGAATGTCGAAGCCGCCCTCGATGCGGCACGAACGCTTCCGACCTACGAGGGGCTGGCAGCCCTGCTCGTCGGTGTCGTGTTTGCCGTCATCGGTGCCCTTCTGCTGCGCAACGGGCTGAGCAAGCTCGAGCCGGGGAACCTGGTTCCGGACCGGACGATCCGGCAGGTCAAGAAGGACGGAGCGATGGCGCGCGAGCAGGTTTGATGCGCTTCGGTTTCGTATCTTGCCGTTCATTCCAAATGGAGCCCGATGATGGCTGACAGTAACACCGATCAGAAATCCACACGCGAAGCCGAGCGGGAGGTCGAAGCCGCCCGGGCGAACCTTGCCGGGTCCATCGACAGCCTCGAAGCCAGGTTGAGCCCGAATGCCCTGGTCGAGCGAGGGATTGCATACTTCCAGGGCGACGGGCGCCGACATCTCGACACGCTGGTGCGCAACGCCCAGGCC
>NZ_CANLTR010000156.1 GCF_947494055.1 uncultured Jannaschia sp.
TCCAGCCCGTGCGCGGCGAAGTACGCATCCTGATGCGCCCGCCAGAGCTCGCCCCAGCGTTCGCCGTCGGTCACCGCGGCGCGGCCGGCGAGGCTGCGCACCACAGGGTCGAGATCGCGCGCCTTCTTCGCCGCGAGCCGGTCCCCCTCCACCCGCCGCGTGGTGATCAGAAGATGCGCATGGGGATTGCTCCGCTCGCCCTCGGGCGATCCCGCCCCGCCCTCGCCCCCATGCGGCGCGTGGATGTCGAGCTGTACGGCCAGCCCACGGTCGACGAAGTGCACGCGGGCGAAGCTCTCGGCCAGCGCCACGTGGTCGTCGTGGGTGAGCCCGGCATCGGCCGGCAGCGCCAGCACGATCTCGCGCGCCACCTGCGCGTCGCGCCGCCGCTCCGCCGCCTCGGCCAGGTTCCACAGCGCCGCGCTGTCGCCGAGCCGGGCATCCGCGCCCTCGGGCAACAGCACCGCGTGATGCTCGGGCGCGTCGCGATGGGCGAAGGAGTAGCGCTCGGCCGTCCGCGCGTCGGTGATCGCCACCCGCGCGTTGTAACAGGCCGACCGCACGGCCGAGCCGCCGCTCGCGCGGGACAGGTAGCGGGCACGGGCGAAGGCAATGGCCATGCCAGCAGCTTTGGCTGCCCTCCGCCAGGAAGCGCAAGCCGCATTCGGTCGAATGCATATTGCGTCTGCCTACCCGCTC
>NZ_CANLTR010000157.1 GCF_947494055.1 uncultured Jannaschia sp.
GGATGGGATCGACAAGACTTTCCTGCACGTTTCCATTACTCTTCTGTCGTGCGGTCGACAGCGTGGCGCGTCGGCTGGAAGCGTCGCCGGGCAGCCTGTTCAGTCCCTGCCGGTTTGAGGCGGCCGCACACCCGCCGTTCGCTGACGGATGTGAGCGCCAGGCGGCGACGAAGTGCTCGTAGCTTTCCTGCGCGCGCTCGGCGATCTGCATTTCCTGATGGCGCATTTCCTTCACGTTGTAGGCGTAGGTCGCGCCTCGCTTGCTGCCCTTCTTCTGGGGTCGTCCGGCCGCCAGTTCCATGGACCGGCGCTTGTGGGCGACCAGGCTTGGCCTGGCCCAGCGATAGTCCTCTCCTTTTGTCAGCATGTGCCAGCATAGAACCGCGAGTTTGCGCGCCACCGCGACGGCCGCAATCTGGTGACCGCGGCGCGCCCGGACGCGGATGAAGAAGGCGCGCAACGGCCCCGGCGCCTTCGCCGCTGCCCAGGCGGCCTCGACCAGCATGGCACGCGCGTGGCTGCGCCCGGCCTTGCTGATGCGACCGTGGTGGGCGGCGCCAAGACCGGACTGGCGGACCCGCGGGTTCAAGCCGAAGAGCTCACCAATTTCTGCGGAGAGCTGAACCGGTCGATGCTGCCGATCGCCGCCATCAGTCCTGCCGCCACGGCCAGATTGACTCCGGTGCTGGTCAGCAGCCG
>NZ_CANLTR010000158.1 GCF_947494055.1 uncultured Jannaschia sp.
CGATCGACGCGCTGCTGAGCGAGGAATACGTGACCCGCGAAAGCCGACGGATCGACGTGGCCCTGCGCACCGCCAAGCTCCTGCCGGTCAAGACGCTCGAGAGCTTCGACTTTAGCTTCCAGCCGTCGCTCGACCGCGAGCGCATTGCGGCGCTCGCCCAGCTCGACTTCATCCGTCGCGCCGAGGTCGTCCACTTCCTCGGGCCGCCGGGAACCGGAAAAAGCCACCTCGCCACCGCGCTCGGCGTTGCCGCCGTGAAGGCCGGCCGCCAGGTCTACCGCGCCTCGTTGGCCGAGCTGGTCGACGCCCTCGCCAGGGCCGAACGCCACGGTCAGCTCGCCGAGAAGATCCGCTTCTACGCCCGCGCCTCGCTGCTGATCGTCGACGAAATCGGATACCTCCCGATCAGCCAGGGCGGCGCGAACCTGTTCTTCCAACTCGTCAACGCCCGATACGAAAAGGGGGCCATGATCCTGACCTCGAACCGCGGCTTCGCCGAATGGGGCGAGGTCTTCGGCGATCCCGTCGTCGCCACCGCGCTCCTCGACCGGCTTCTGCATCACGCCGTCGTCGTCCAGATCGAAGGGGCAAGCTACCGGCTACGCGGCCACGCCGATCTCATCCCCGAACACGTCCGCGCCAACGCTCCGATCGCACCGCCCCCGCCACCGAAGCGACGTGGCCGC
>NZ_CANLTR010000159.1 GCF_947494055.1 uncultured Jannaschia sp.
AATGCAGGGCGATCGGGACGTTGTATCCGATCGCGCTGTGGGGCCTGACCTCGTTGTAGTCTCTGCGCCAATCCTCCAGCTTTTCGCGGGCATCGGCAAGGCTCATGAACCAGTGGGCGTTCAGACACTCCGATCTCAGCTTGCTGTTGAATGCCTCAATGAAGCCGTTGTCGGTCGGTTTTCCAGGCCGGGAGAAGTCCAGCGTGACGTCGTTGGCATAGGCCCAGAGGTCGAGATCCCGGGAGATGAACTCGCTGCCGTTGTCGACCCTGATCGTCTTCGGGTAGCCGACCTTGGCACAGACCCGTTCCAGGGTTTGGACAACGTCCTCGCCACGGTAGGCGAACCGCGGATCAGCCGCTGGACAGAGCCTGGAATGGGTATCGACCACCGTCAGGATGCGGAGCTTCTTGCCCATGGCGAGCTGGTCATGGACGAAATCCATCGCCCAGACATCGTTCGGGCCAGTAGCTTCCTGACGGTCTTCGCGCAGCTTCGCCTTCACCCGTCGCTTCGGGTGCTTGTTCCGGAGTTGCAGGCCCAACTCGTTGTAAATCCTGCGGGTCTTCTTCATGTTGATCTCCCAGCCTTCCCGGCGTAGCAGCACATGCACGCGGCGGTAGCCGTAGCGCACACGTGTCTCCGCGATCTCCTTGATCCGTCTTGCGACGGCCGCCTGGTC
>NZ_CANLTR010000160.1 GCF_947494055.1 uncultured Jannaschia sp.
TCTTGGTGCATGATGGGGTTCGGCGCCAATGCGGATGCTTGGGGCGTTGTTGATCCCGGGCCGTAAGGCGGCCATTCGACGGCTTCCGGTGCGGGTGGCCGGTAGCCCAGCGAAGAATGGGGCCTGACGGTCTTGTAGTGGACGCGCCATGCCTTGATCACCACTCGGGCTTCGGCGAGGGATTGGAAGATCTCGCCGTTCAGCAGTTCGTCCGTTGCCCGGCGGGCGATTGCAGAGCAATCTGCCGAGAGGGGCGGAGCTTCGAGTCGAAGCTCTCGCAGTAGCCGTTCTCCCATGCACTGCCCGGCAGGGCATCGCATGGCGATGTCCCGAGAGGGGGCTGCCCGGCTCGATGAATGCCGTTTTTGCGCCCACGGCATCAATCCAGTTCCGGACAGCCTTGGCGATGAACTCCGGCCCATTGTCCGAGCGAATGTGTCCCGGCACGCCCCGTGAGACATGAACAGATCGGTCAGGACATCGATCACGGCGGTCGAGTTCAGCTTTCGGTCGATCCGGATCGCCATGCATTCCCGGGTGAACTCATCGATCACGTCGAGCATGCGGAACTTCCTTCCATCGTGCGTCCGGCTCTCGACGAAGTCGTAGGATCCCGCTGCCCGACAGGGCATTGCGAAGCCATGTCCCGAGAGGGGGACATGGTTC
>NZ_CANLTR010000161.1 GCF_947494055.1 uncultured Jannaschia sp.
TCCGGGCTTCGTGGAGCGCTACAACGATCGCTTCGCGAAGACGCCCCATCGACCTGACGATCTGCATCGCCCCCTCAATGTCGGTCCGGACCGGCTACGGGCGATCCTGTGCCTGCGCGAGCATCGCTACGTCGGCGCGCAGCTGTCGTTCCGGTTCGAACGCAATCGGGTGATCCTCGACGAGACCGAGGTCACGCGCGGGCTGGCAGGCAAGTATGTCGAGACGTTGGTCTTCCCCGACGGCGGCTTCGAGGTCCGCTGGAACGGAATGGTCCTGCCCTACCGGGTGTTCTCCAAGGACCAACAGCGCGTCACGCAGGCCTCGATCGTGGCCAACAAGAACCTCTCCGCCGTGCTCGAGCACATCAAGGCTGAGCAGGAGAAGGCGAAGCCCACGCCGACCAGGCAGCCCGTGCAGCGCACGCGCTACACGCCGAACGGTCAGCGAAACGACGGCTGGAACTCGCTGGCGGCGCGCAAGAAGAAGGCGGATGCGGCGACGAAAGCCGGCGCCCGCGGGGCCGGGCGAACCTCCGATCCTTGACCTCTCCGGTCCGCCCGGCCCCGCTCCAACCGACGTGCCCAGGCCCCCCACCGGTGACGTTCCTGCTTTGCAGACCGGGTGACGTTTCTGGATGGTTGCAACA
>NZ_CANLTR010000162.1 GCF_947494055.1 uncultured Jannaschia sp.
ATCGGCCATCTCAATCTGCCCCACGACGAGGCCGTCACCTACCGGGATGCCGTGCGTCAGGGTCATTACGTCGTGTCCGCCGAAGTGGACGACGACCGGACCGACAGCGTGGCCGAGATCATGCGCAATCCCGAGCAGGGCGTGGATATCGACGCCTACGAGGAGGATTACCGCACGCGCGACACCTACAGCGAAGACGTCGATGCCTACGGGACGGGGTCGCCGGCCTATGGCGGCTCGATGGGCCGCACCGGCGGGACGGAAGACGGGGATACGGTCGAACTGGCCGAGGAACGGCTGAGTGTCGGCAAGCGCGACGTCGATCGCGGCACGACGCATGTGCGGACCTATGTCCAGGAGGTTCCGGTCGAGGAGCGCATCCGCCTGCGCGACGAGCACGTCTCGGTCGAGCGGCGCGCGACCGGCGGCGAGCGCGTGGTGACGGGTGCGGAAGCCGATGCCCTGTTCGCGGAGCGCGACATCGCGGTCACCGAACACGACGAGGAAGCCGTGGTTTCCAAGGAGGCGGTGGTCACCGAGGAGATCGTGGTGAGCAAGGAGGTCGAGGAGCGCGAGGAAGTCGTGACCGACACCGTGCGCAAGACCGAGGTGGACATCGACAAGAGCGACGTCGACAA
>NZ_CANLTR010000163.1 GCF_947494055.1 uncultured Jannaschia sp.
AGCCGGATCGACGAACTCCTCCCCTGGAACTTCAATCCGTCAAGCTGAAACCGGCGTGGGGCCCAGCTCCCGCTTACTGTCCTTCGCACTATTTTTGAGATGGTCGTCCAGTGCTGTGTCGACGCCGGCTTGGTTGGAGGGACTGGTGCGCTGGTCGATGGCAGCACCGTCGAGGCCGATACCAACCGTTACAGGCGCGCTGCGCCCGCAGAGCTCGAGGCTACGTGGGCCGAAGCGGACGACGTCGCGCGACCCGTCCGCGCCTATCTCGATCAGCTGGACGCCGAGGCCGGCGTCGAGCGTGAAGGACCGGTGCACAAGCCGCCGAAGGTGATCTCGGAAACCGATCCGCAGGCGGCGTGGTCGACGAAGGACGGGCCCGGGCGCTTCAGCTACGAGACCAACTACCTGGTCGATGACCGGCACGCGATCATCGTGGACGTTGAGGCGACGCCTGCTCGGCTGAGCCAGGAGATCGTTGCGGCGAAGGCGATGCTCGAGCGGAGCAAGGCCAAGCTCGGATTTGCCCCGTCATCGCTGGCGGCGGATAAGAGCTACGGCTGTCAACGCCGACTGAATTTTCCTCAGAAGTGCCGAAGTAAAATTCCTCACTCTGGCGGGTCCGGTAATCAGCCGGG
>NZ_CANLTR010000164.1 GCF_947494055.1 uncultured Jannaschia sp.
CACGGGCACTGCTCGGTGGACTGCCAAAAGTCAAATGGCTGCTCGGCGATCGCGGCTATGATGCCGACTGGTTCCGAAAAGCCTCACAGGACATCGGGATACGCGCCTGCATTCCCGGCCGGAAGACGCGGAAGACCCCAGTCGGATACCCCTCTCATGACATTGCTGCGCAATGCACTTCCGGGCAATGGACAAGCGCCGCTACAAGCGGCGAAACCGGATCAAAGTCATGTTCGGCAGGCTCAAGGACTGGAGGCGTGTGGCAACCCGCTATGACCGAAGTCCAAAGGTCTTCCTTTCAGCAATCGCCCTCGCGGCCCTCGTCATCTGTTGGGCATGAACCTTGATCCTAACTCTTGCCGGGTCGGTCTCTGCAGTCGCCCGGCGCAAGGGCGTCGCTCCTAACCTGCTGCTTCGGTGGCATAAGGGGGATCAGGAAACGGTCCAATGGACCGTCTTCTCCGACGCAAGTGAAGGCCGAAGAGGATGCGATCGACATTAGAAAAACGAACCGGTGGTCGGTACCTCCGAAGTCCGCAAGCTCGAAGAGCGTACGTTTGTAGTCCGCTCTGAACAACGTCTAGCGTTCTGATTTCACGCTACGAACCGACGTTCGCGCTGTGCTGGTTTCGCAGG
>NZ_CANLTR010000165.1 GCF_947494055.1 uncultured Jannaschia sp.
ACGGTGTCCAGCGTCTCGTCCTTCGAAACGACCGGTATGGCGCGTTCGAGAGCGGTCGCGACGATGATCCGGTCGAATGGATCGCGATGCGCCCAGGCGAACCGTCCAGCGCGCTCCATGACGGCTCCGGACGTCGGGACGACCTCGAACCCGTCGGATCGGAGCCGCGCGTCAAGATCGACGGAAAGCAGTTTCTCGACCTCGGGCCATTTGCCGTGCATCGCCTTGTAGGTGATCTCGTAGAGGCTGGCTGCACTCACACAGCGCTCGGTCGCATTCACAAGTGCGTCACGCGCCGGCTCCGACAAAAGATCAGGCGCCAGCATCGCCCAGATCAGCGCATGCGTATCGAGGAGCATCAGAGCCCCATGTCGTCGAGTGTCTCCGCGTCGGTCGGTCCGACTAAGTGCTCGAGTGACGACGCCCCGCCTGACAGCGATCCCCAAGCACCGAACGGAAACGGCCCCTGGGGCCGCGCCGGTACGCAGGCAATCACAGGCCGACCGTTCCGGCAAATCGTCACGGTCTCGCCACGCTCCACGGCCGCGACAAGCTTCGAGAACTGGGTCTTCGCCTCGTGGATGTTGAACTGCATCGACGCCTCCGGTGGACTAAAGTTAGTCTAGTG
>NZ_CANLTR010000166.1 GCF_947494055.1 uncultured Jannaschia sp.
GGGATCTGCACGAATACGGTGAGGTTGCCCTCGCAGAGCTCGCGCGTCCTGAAGGCGTCGCCGGAGACGAGGTCGGCATAGGCGGCGATCGAGAGCCAGCGGGTGGACTGGTCGGCGTTGGCGTAGAGGCCTGAGAAAGTCTCGTCGACGAGGCCCATGAGGGTGCCGGCGAGATCGCGGGCGAGCGGCGAGGCGGAGCCGGCATGGATGTCGCGCAGAAGCTCGCGCATCTCCGGCTCGGGCGTGACCAGTATCTGGCGCAACCGCCTGAGGGTCTTGTCGCGGGGGGCGACGCTCTCGTTCCAGAGCAGGTCGGCGAGCAGGCAGGTGATGAGGCTGCGTCCCAGCTCACGGAAGAACGCGCCGGTGCCCGCGCCGGACGACCGGTCGGGTTCGCCCACGAGCCAGGTCGCGACGGCCTCGACGTTGGTTTCGGCCAAGGGCGCGGTGATGTCGATCCAGTCCAGCGCGTTGAAGCCGCGCACGGGGACGTCCTTCGCGGCCGCGCCGCCCCCGGCGGGATCGAGGGTGACGACGCGCTGGCCCATGCGACCCTGCCGGGCCTTCGCGACCATGGGTCCGATCTCGCGGGCGGGGTCGAGTACGA
>NZ_CANLTR010000167.1 GCF_947494055.1 uncultured Jannaschia sp.
AAATGGCCGTTGTCGCCGTGTCTTCCGTCCGCCAATCTCGTTCCTCCTGATCCTGATGTTATCCGAGTTCGGGCTGAGCGGACCGAGTTCTATCGGATCTCATCGCTCCAAACAAATGTTACTGGAGGACCGAACTGAACGAACCCGATGCTGCTGCGAGGGTTTGACTTCACGTATCGCGCGCGTGCGCTTCGCGGGGAGGTTCGATTCAATGGAGGCACGGTTGAGTGGACGGACCATCCTCGTGGTGGAAGACGAGGTCCTGATCGCGCTCGGCCTCGAGGCCATGCTCAAGGACGCTGGCGCAAAGGTCCGCGGCCCCGCGCATTCAGAAGCGGAGGCCATGGCGGTGATCGATGCGGCCGTCAGGGAGGCGGGCACTGGCATCGACATCGACGCTGCCATACTTGACGTCCATCTTGGTGAGCGGACTTGCGAGGCCGTGGCGCTGAGGCTGTTGGGACTCGGGGTGCCTTTCGTGTTGCATAGTGGACATGCACGGATCGACGAGCCTGTCGTGAAGCGCACGGGCGCGCCGCTGTTGCAAAAGCCTGCGCCGCCGACTGCCCTTGTCGCCGTTCTTGCCCGCATGACCTGAGAGAC
>NZ_CANLTR010000168.1 GCF_947494055.1 uncultured Jannaschia sp.
CCCACCTTGAAACCTTCTTGGATCAGCAAGCCCTGCAGCATCCGGCTGCCCGCGAAGGGGAACTCCATGTGCAGTTTGTCGATCCGGTGCATCAGCTTCAGATCGGCGGCCGAGACCGGGCGCGGCTGGTAATAGACGCTGCCTCGGCTGACACCCAGCACCTTCGCCTGGCGGCTGACGCTGAGCCTTGCCGTAGGATCGATCATCTTTTTGCGCTCGCCAGCAGACCTGCCTTGCCGAGCGCGCTGGACAAAAAATCCTTCTCCAGCGTCAGCTCTCCGATCTTCGCATGCAGCGTCTTCACGTCGATCGCCGGTTCCACTTTGGCCTTCGGGGCTTCGCCAAAAACTCCGGTCGCGCCTTCCAAAAGCAGATCGCGCCATTGCTTGATCTGGTTCGGATGGACGTCGAAATCCTGTGCCAGTTCGATCAGGGTCTTCTCGCCCTTGATCGCAGCCACCGCCACCTTCGCCTTGAAGGACGGGCTGTGGTTCCTGCGCGGTCGTCTTGTCATGGTCTTCTCCTCGCTCGCGACAATCATGCCGCCGTGGCGCGGAAAATCCACTTATCCCGGCTGTTCAGTTTTCCCGAACCACCTCT
>NZ_CANLTR010000169.1 GCF_947494055.1 uncultured Jannaschia sp.
CTGGCCGGTGGCGCCCGATCCCGGCCCCGATGCGCCGCTCGCCTTCTTCGGGCGCTCGCATCCCGAGAAGGGCCCGGCTGCG
Source organism: uncultured Jannaschia sp. (assembly GCF_947494055.1). Lineage (GTDB taxonomy): Bacteria > Pseudomonadota > Alphaproteobacteria > Rhodobacterales > Rhodobacteraceae > Jannaschia. The sequence goes on from NZ_CANLTR010000169.1 coordinate 83, forward strand.
GCGATCGACGCCGCGCGCAGGGCGGGCCTGCCGATCCGCCTTGCCGGCATCGTCGCCGACCGCGCCTATCATGCGGCTCAGGTCGAGCCGCGGCTCGGTGCGGACGCGATCTGGGTCGGCACGGTGGAGGGTGCGGGCCGCGCGAGGTTCCTCGGGGCGGCCAAGTCCCTCCTGCATCTCATTGCCTTTGACGAGCCATTCGGCCTTTCGGTGATCGAGGCGATGGTCTGCGGCACGCCCGTCATCGCCCTGCGCCGCGGGTCCATGCCTGAGCTGATCGAGGAGGGCGTCACCGGCTATCTCGTCGACCGCCTGGAGGACGTGCCGGGCGCCATCGGCCGGCTCTCCCGGATCGACCGTGGCGCCTGCGCCGCGCGGGCCCGGGCCCGCTTCGGTGCGGACGTCATGGCCCGAACGTACGAGGCGCTCTATCGCACGGTTATTCGCCCGTGAGGAGCTGACTTGATATCCTCCGCCACGCCGTCAGCGCTCCGACGCGTTCGGATATC
>NZ_CANLTR010000170.1 GCF_947494055.1 uncultured Jannaschia sp.
CGCGAGGAGGGCGACGTCACCATCATCCCGATCGTCGAAGAGGTGATGGTGCGGCGTTACCGCATCGTCGAGGAACTGCACTTGCGGCGACGCAGCGAGACCGTCGAGGTCGAGGAGACCGTCACGTTGCGTCGGCAAGACGTGCAGATCGACACGGCGGATCCGGGCATCGATACGCCTGCTTCCGCGGATTCCCCGGGCCGAGACGAGGTCCCGACCTGAAGAGCGGCGCAGTGCGCGGGGCCCGATGACGCGGGTCGCGCGCCCTGTTCCGAAACCGAAGCAAACGAGATCATCGAAAGGAGTCCACCATGAGCCGGACCATTACAGCCATCTACCGCACCGCGGATGTCGCAAACCTCGTGAAGCGCGAGATCGAGGAACTCGGCGTCGCCTCGCATCACGTCGAGGTGGTCGGCGGGGCCGACAGGGCCAACGATATCGGCCATCTCAATCTGCCCCACGACGAGGCCGTCACCTACCGGGATGCCGTGCGTCAGGGTCATTACGTCGTGTCCGCCGAAGTGGACGACGACCGGACCGACAGCGTGGCCGAGATCATGCGCAATCCCGAGCAGGGCGT
>NZ_CANLTR010000171.1 GCF_947494055.1 uncultured Jannaschia sp.
CTGGCTGGAGGACGACCGGTTCGCCAGTGTCGAGGCGCGGGAAGTGAACAAGGCGGCACGCCTCGCGCTGACGCAGGACGTCCTTCGTGAGGATACGACGGCACATTGGATGGATCGTCTCCGGGCAGAGGACGTCCCCTGCGCGCCCGTCCTGCGGCGTGACGAGGTGATCGCGCATCCGCAGGTTGCGGCGAACGGGACGATCCTGCGGATGGATCATCCCGGCGCGGGCCCGATCCGCCTCGCGCGGCCTCCGGCGCGCTTCGAGGCGCACACGTCGGACCCGCCCGCGCCCGCCCGGGCGCTCGGGGCCGATACGCGCGCCGTCCTCGCCGAGGCCGGCTTGGACGACTACGTCATCGCGGCGCTCCTCGCCTCGGGGGCCGCGGCCGAGACGGAGAGCAACGGATGATCGACTTCCACTACGCGCCCACGCCGAACGGCTGGAAGGTTGCCATCATGCTCGAGGAATGCGGGCTCGATTACGATCTCAAGCCGGTACGGCTGCACGAGGGCGACCAGTTCGCGCCGGACTTCCTCGCCCTCAGCCCCAACGCGAAGATGCCGGCCATCCTCGA
>NZ_CANLTR010000172.1 GCF_947494055.1 uncultured Jannaschia sp.
TGGTCGAGCGAGGGATTGCATACTTCCAGGGCGACGGGCGCCGACATCTCGACACGCTGGTGCGCAACGCCCAGGCCAATCCGATCCCCCTCGTCCTGATCGGGATCGGTGTCGCCTGGCTGGCGATGGGTTCGGGTCGCAATCCGAGACCAGGGTCGACAGACCGGCGTGTTTCGGAAAATCGCCTGTACGGTCGCGACGATGACACGCCGGCCTCGAACGTAAATCCTTCGTCTTCGGGCCTTGGCGCGAGCGCGACAGACGCATCGACACTGGCGGATCAGCCGCGAACGACGGGTCTTTCGACTGACACGCGTGGTCCGCTTCCTGACGAGCCGCGCGATCCGCCGCGATCGTCCGGGCTTGCGACAGGAGCAGGTCCTGCTGTCTCCAACGATCCGGTTCGGATGAACGCAGCCTCTGGAAAGCCGGCCGTTGCGTCGAAGCCGGCCACGAAAGCCGGCACGGACGATGACAAGGACGCCGCATCGTTCCGAGACCCGATCGCGACCGCGCACAGCACTCGAGACGAAGACAAGAAGACCTAGGCAGCGACGGTGCTTCAGAAGTTCGGGC
>NZ_CANLTR010000173.1 GCF_947494055.1 uncultured Jannaschia sp.
TGGCCAAGCCGGTCTTGCGGCTGAGGCAGCCCTTGGTGCGTTTCGTTCGGTGGCGGACGGTGGCGAATGTGCTCTCGATCGGATTTGACGTCCGGATGTGTTTCCAGTGCTCGACCGGGTAGTCGTAGAAGGTCAGTAGCGTGTCCCTGTCCTTGGCCAGCTTGGCCACCGCCTTGTCCCATTTCACCCCGTAGGTTTCGACGAAGAAATCGAAGGCGACGTTGGCTTCGGCCTTTGTCTCGGCCTGCCAGCCTCTCGGGACATTGCTGCGCAATGCCCTGCCGGCCAGCGGATGTCGTGCAGATGCGCCTTGGCCTTGGCCTGCAGCGATTTCGGCATCGCATTCAGCACGTTCATCGTCTTGTGGAGCCAGCACCGCTGCTCTTGCGTCGTGGCGAACACCTCGCGCAGGGCCGTCCAAAACCCCAAGGCACCATCACCGATGGCCAGTTTCGGGTCCTGCGTCAGGCCCCGGTGCTTGAGATCGAGCAGCACCTCGCGTCCCGTGGACCGGCAGGCTCTTTTCCATGGGAAAAGATGCCGAGAGGGGGCTCTG
>NZ_CANLTR010000174.1 GCF_947494055.1 uncultured Jannaschia sp.
TCGCTCGTCCACCCTCAACTGTGCGTACTTCCGTCTCATCTTCTAACTCCTGTGATCCGACAAAGCATTGTCATCAAACAAAAGTCGCAGTTGGAAATAGCGCGCACCTGTGAGGACTCAACCCTGGTTGCGACACGGCTCCGGTTCCTCACTGACCCGTTTCATCTCTGCGGCGAAGGCTTCCGCCGGGGTCGCGTAGTCGAGACACTTCCGCGGCGTGCCGTTCAGACGGGCGCAGAGCTTCGCGAGCGCGTCCTCGGCCAGATCCGCGACCGGCGTCTCTGACGGCAACCAGCGCCGGATGCGCCCGTTCGCAATCTCGACGGCGCCCTTCTGATGCGGGGCCTGCGGATCGCAGAACCAGACGTCGATCTTGGTGGCCTTCGTCAGCTCACGCCAGGCAAGGAACTCGAGGCCCCGGTCGAACGTGACCGAACGACGGGCCGGCGCTGGCAGGGGACCGAGCAGTCCGGCCAGCCGGCCCAGAACACGGCGCGACCGGCGATCCTCGTTGCGGTACAGGGCGACGTAGCGCGTCTTTCTCTCGACC
>NZ_CANLTR010000175.1 GCF_947494055.1 uncultured Jannaschia sp.
CTAGGTGTTTAATCCCACGGTTTGATGGTGTGATCCTTTCGAAGGAATGGAAGGAAGCCCTATGGGACAGGTTCGTCACGGGAGCGCCACGACCACGTTCGCCGTCAGAGCTGCAATACAGCGATCCACTGCCCGGCAGGGTCATGCGCAGCATGATCCCGAGAGGGGCAAGCTTCGCTCGCGCAGCTGAGCGGCGAGTTGGGGATCAATCCCAAGACGGTCGCCAAGTGGCGGAAGCGGGCGACAGTCGAGGATCTGAAGACCGGCCCAAAGGAGCCGCGCTCTACGGTTCTGACCGAGGCAGAGGAGGCAATGATCGTCGCGTTCCGGCGTCACACGCTACTGCCGCTGGACGACTGCCTTTATGCTCTGCAGCCGACGATCCCGCACCTGACGCGCTCGGCGCTGCACCGGTGCCTGCAGCGGCATGGCATCTCACGCCTACCGGACGTCGAGGGGGACAAACCAAAGCGGCAGAAGTTCAAGCGCTACCCGATCGGGTTCTTCCACATCGACATCGCCGAGGTTCAGACCACGGAAGGAAAGC
>NZ_CANLTR010000176.1 GCF_947494055.1 uncultured Jannaschia sp.
GGCGGACCCATGGCCGGCCCCACCAAGCGGGCAGCCTGAGATAAATGCAGGCGACAACTCCTTTGACAAACACCGGGTGCTTGTTTTCGCGCATTGGTTCGGGTGAGTAGCCAACTCGGCTGCGCAAGCGAGCCCCGTGCGCGTTCGCGGTGTCCGCAGTCCAACCCGGCGTGCTGCGGCGGCCTGTTCAGGAGACGCGGATGTCGATGCTGAAAGCGAGCATCAAGATGGTGACGACAACGAAGCTGCGGGCAATAGATGAAAAGAAGGCAATACTGTAAACTGGCGCCACACGAATGACGTCGTTCCCGGATGCGACTTAAACTGCATACTTAATCTACAAAACGTTAGTCTTTTCGATCACCTACTTGGCCTTCCTAAAGCATTTTCCGCGACCTTTTTGGCCGCACGATGTCCAGCGCGCGACCTTCTTCAGGCCCGCGACGGCAGAATGAGTCTGTCCTGATCATCACGCTGGGTGCGCGATCTGACGGTTTGGCGGGGTGAGGATTGGGGTTGCGTCGCCCATGA
>NZ_CANLTR010000177.1 GCF_947494055.1 uncultured Jannaschia sp.
GTGCCGGTGAAGAGCGAGGAGAAGCAGGGCGCGGCCGCGGTGTTCCGCGTGCGCGAGCTACTGATCCGGCAACGCACCCAGACGATCAATGCCCTTCGGGGGCATCTGACCGAGTTTGGCAAGGTCGTCCCGCAAGGTGCCGCGAGCATGCGTCGGTTGATCACGCTGATCGAAGAGCCTGGCAACGATGTGCCTGAGACGGCACGAGCGACGTTGCAGGTCCTCGTGGATGGCCTGCGCCACCTCGATGAGCGGATCGCCGGGCTCGACGCGGAGATCGCCCGTAGAGCGCGGGAGGACGAACTGGCGCGGCGACTGATGACGGTTCCCGGCATCGGCCCGCTGATCGCCACGGCGCTGGCGACACTCGCTCCGCCGCCGGAGCACTTCCGCCGGGCACGCGACTTCGCGGCCTGGCTTGGACTGACACCAAGGCAACATTCGACAGGCGGCAAGCAACGCCTCGGGGCGACGACCAGGATGGGGGAGCGCTCGCTCAGGCGGCTGTTGATCCTCGGGGCCAACAGCGT
>NZ_CANLTR010000178.1 GCF_947494055.1 uncultured Jannaschia sp.
GAACATGAAGCGCGATTTGCTGCTGCGGTTCTTCGAGGCCGATCTGTATCGGGCAAGCTGGACCGAGCGCATTCAGCAGGAATGGCTCACGAACGCGATCTCGCGATATCCAGACCAGGAGACGGCGCTGCGCCGGACGGATGGCCTCATGCGCACGCACTTCGCCAGCGCCTGGATCGAGACGGAGTACGAGGCGTTCGTCGAGGCGATCGCCCTGCCAGACCTGGATGACCGCCACGTCGTCGCGGCAGCCATCGCGGGCTCGGCCAACTACATCGTCACAGACAACATCAAGCACTTCCCCGCGGTGGAGCTGGATCGGTTCGGCATCGAGGCAGGTACGGCCGACGCGTTCCTGGCCGGCACGTTCGAGCATTACGAAGGGCCGGCTCTGGTCGTTCTGCGGGAACATCGGGCGGGATTACGCGCGGCGCCGTCCGCTGCCAAGTATCTGATGATGCTGCGACAGAAGCAGATGCCGCGCCTCGCATCCCGGCTGATGCCGCTGCGTGATTATCTGTAA
>NZ_CANLTR010000179.1 GCF_947494055.1 uncultured Jannaschia sp.
ATGTCAGCACCCGACGACGCGTCAGAAATAGCTTCAATATCCCTCTTGCGTTCGGGGCGGTTACATATGTTGCAGAACTCTGACTGCGGGCAATTCACAGCGTGAATCCAGCCGGTTAGACGGGCCCCATGAGCAAGCCTTCTCCCGCCCGCTACCGCTCGACGAACTGGTCCAGTTACAACGCTGCATTGCGCAAGCGCGGTTCAATGCTGATCTGGATAGACCGTGAGATGGCTTGGCTGGCGCCGCATGAAGGTCGGCCCGGACGCCAAGCCCCTGACGGCAAATGTTGAAATGAGCATTTCTGTTGGCCCCCGAAGGGCCAACATTGCTTTTGACACAAGGTTCTTGTGGAAACTCTGAGGGAGAGCACAGGTGAGCTAAGTCTCGAAAATATCTTCGAGAGGGTTCCGGGGTAAGCGGGAGCTGGGCCCCACGCCGGTTTCAGCTTGACGGATTGAAGTTCCAGGGGAGGAGTTCGTCGATCCGGCT
>NZ_CANLTR010000180.1 GCF_947494055.1 uncultured Jannaschia sp.
ATGTCCTCGTCGTTGACGCCATAGAGGTTGGACCCGGTCAGGGACTCGACCTCGAACTCGCCGGCCTGCGCGAGGGTATAGCCTTCGCGCTCCACGGTCGGACCGCCGAGCTCGACCGGCGTCGTGGTCTCGACCGTGTCGCCTTCCGCAACCGGCATCTCGGTCTCGACGGGGTCGGTCTCCGCAAGTGCGGGATCGGCGGTGACGTCGGATGCGGGCGCTTCCGGCTCGGTCGATTCCGATTGTGCCACCGTCTCGGGCGCTGGCTCGGTTTCGGTCGGCTCCTCGGCCATCAGCGGCTGCGCGGCATCACCCTCGGTGGGCTCAGCGCTTGCCTGGTCGGTCTCGGACGCTTCGGATCCCGCGCCGGCCTCCTGGAAGGTCACCGTCGGCTCGCCGGACTGGACGAACTCGACCTGCGGCTCGCCGGACGTGGTGACGTCGACCTGCGGATCGGCCTGCTCGAACCGGACCGTCGGCTCGGACCGCTC
>NZ_CANLTR010000181.1 GCF_947494055.1 uncultured Jannaschia sp.
GGCTCGCACCCTCGTAGGCCTGCGCAGCCTCCGCGTTGCACCGCTCGAAAACTTCAATGATCCGGGTTCGCGCCAGGGCGCTCTCGACTTGCACCACGCGCCAAGGGCGCGCGTTCCCGACGGATGGCGCGCGATCCATGTGCTGTCGCAGGCGCTGCAGCACGGAAGAGTCGATCGGATCGGACCGGAAGTGGCGAACGTCACGGCGCCAGCGCAGGATGTCGTCGAGCGCGGTCCGATGGTCCTGTGTCATCTTCATGTCCACCTCCTGCACCGTGTTGGCAGAAGAAGCAGTCCGGGACACTGATATCTGCAAGACTATCGGGCTTGAAGCGCCGGGAGCCGCAGCGGGAAGCCGGCGGGTCGGTAAGCCCGCCGACTTTAAGCGTGATCCTGGGACGTCCTAGGCTTTGTCGACGTCGCTCTTGTCGATGTCCACCTCGGTCTTGCGCACGGTGTCGGTCACGACTTCCTCGCGCTCCTCGA
>NZ_CANLTR010000182.1 GCF_947494055.1 uncultured Jannaschia sp.
TGAGGGGGCGATGCAGATCGTCAGGTCGATGGGGCGTCTTCGCGAAGCGATCGTTGTAGCGCTCCACGAAGCCCGGAAGGAACGCATTGCCCGCCACCATGTCCGAGATCCCCTCCAAGCGGAGCTCCTTCACCAGCCTGTCCTGCAACGTGCGGTTGGCACGCTCGACGCGGCCCTTGGCCTGGCTGCTGTCGGCGCAGATGATCTCGATGCCCAGTTCCTCCAGCGCGCGGCCGAACTGCGTGATGCCATGCCCGGTCTTCGGAGCGCGGCGTCCGACGCGGAACACGGTGTGCTTGTCGGAGTAGAACGCCACGGGACGGCCATGCGCGGCGAGGTAGCTCTCCAGCGCCGCGAAGTAGGCGAACGTCGTCTCGGACGGCACGAAGCGCAGCTCCATCAGCCGGCTCGTCGCGTCGTCCACGAACACCAGAAGCGTGCAGGCCGGTGCGCGGTCCTCGAACCAGCGGTG
>NZ_CANLTR010000183.1 GCF_947494055.1 uncultured Jannaschia sp.
CGCCGGGACTTGTAGTGGAACGTGGAGGTGTCGAACCGAAGGGCCCCACAAGCCCCGCGGATCGACACGCCCCAATCGATGCACATCCCGCGAACCAGCTCGCGCATCCGACCAGGCTTCAGAGCTTTCGGCGGATCACATCCTGCAACATCTCCCGGTCGAGTGTGAGGTCGGCGACGATCTTCTTCAGCCGCCCGTTCTCGTCCTCGAGCGCCTTCAACCGGCGCATCTCGTCCGGCAGCAGACCGCCGTATCGCTTCTTCCAGTTGAAGTAGGTGGCCGGGCTGATCCCCGCCTTGCGGCAGATCTCCGCGACCGGCGTGCCTTCCTCGCCCTGCCTCAGGATGAACGCCTTCTGCGCTTCCGTGAACTTCGATGCCTTCATGCGACTCCGCTCCTCTCCCAGCCAGGGAAACTTAGCGGAAAACTCCAGTTTCAAACGGTCCAGTTCTCAGGGGGCAGAGCAC
>NZ_CANLTR010000184.1 GCF_947494055.1 uncultured Jannaschia sp.
AATGCTCGGATCGTTCGACGCGGTGCTGCTGGCCCGCATCCAGTTCGCCTTCACCGTCTCCTTCCACTTCCTGTTCCCGGCCTTCACGATCGGGCTGGCGAGCTACCTCGCCGTGCTGAACGCGTTGTGGCTGAAGACGCGCAAGCACCATTACCTCGACCTGTTCCGGTACTGGGTGAAGATCTTCGCGCTGGCCTTCGCCATGGGCGTCGTCTCGGGCATCGTCATGTCCTACCAGTTCGGCACCAACTGGTCGGTCTTCTCGGACCGTGCGGGGCCGACGATCGGCGCGCCGATGGCCTACGAGGTGCTGTCGGCCTTCTTTCTCGAGGCGGGTTTCCTCGGGATCATGCTGTTCGGGCGTGAGAAGGTGGGCGAGGGGCTGCACATGGCGGCCTGCGCGGCCGTGGCGTTCGGCACCTTCTTCTCGGCCTTCTGGATCCTGTCGGTGAACAGCTGGATGCA
>NZ_CANLTR010000185.1 GCF_947494055.1 uncultured Jannaschia sp.
TTGTAGCCGCAAAGCTAAACTGTCACCCGTGAGCAAATCAGAAGTGTCACTCTGCCCTGTCTGGACTGGGCTTGGAGCGTGGCATGGGATGGGTGACGATGAGCGGGCGCGAGTTGCGGCGCGTGGAGGTTCTGGCGCAGCTGGATGATGGGCGGATCGACGCGACGTCCGCGGCGCATGTTCTGGCGATGAGCCGGCGGCAGGTGTTCCGGCTGCTGAAGCGGTTCCGCGATGAAGGCCCTTCGTCGCTGGCCCATCGTGCTCGCGGCCGTGTGCCCAACAACCGGATCGGCGATGCGGTCCGCGAGGTGGCGCTGGACCTGGTCCGGGAGAAGTACTCGGACTTCGGCCCGACGCTGGCGGCCGAGACGTTGGCGGAGCGGCATGACCTGCGGGTTTCGCGCGAGACGCTGCGGCGATGGATGGTTGAGGATGGGTTGTGGCTGACGCGCA
>NZ_CANLTR010000186.1 GCF_947494055.1 uncultured Jannaschia sp.
TGCTGGGACGATAGGGCCCAACAGGCTCGAACGTGCACGTTCCGACTTTTTGCATAACCTGTGAAGAACGATCTTCGCGTTGACCTCACCCTTTCGGCCCTCGAAGCTGGCTGCGAAAAGTTGCACGAAAGGGCCGCCCCATGCCCACGTCGAAGAAGCCCCGCAAGCCATCTCCCTACGCCGCGGGCAGGAGCGAGCTGGTGAAGCTGCCCGATCCTGCCGGGCTCGAACGTATCTGGAGAGACCTCGGCGCGGGACCGGACGAGGAAGCTCTCGGTGAAGCACAGGACCTGGTCTACGACGCTTGGGAAACCCCGGATGGCCGCAGCCGCTCAGCGCTTGCTCGCCAGGCCCTGAAGCTCTCTCCGTTCTGCGCGGATGCCTGGCTTATCCTGGCCGAGCGTCCGTCGCTCGGCGCGAAGGACCGACGGGACTTTCTCGAGCGCGCTGT
>NZ_CANLTR010000187.1 GCF_947494055.1 uncultured Jannaschia sp.
GTCGAGGAGCGCGAGGAAGTCGTGACCGACACCGTGCGCAAGACCGAGGTGGACATCGACAAGAGCGACGTCGACAAGACCTAGGGCGTCCCAGGATCACGCTAAAAGTCGGCGGGCTTACCGACCCGCCGGCTTCCCGCTGCGGCTCCCGGCGTTTCAAGCCCGGTGGTCTTGCAGATATCAGTGTCCCGGACTGCTTCTTCCGCCAATACGGTGCAGGAGGTGGACATGAAGATGACACAGGACCATCGGACCGCGTTCGGCGACCATCCTGCGCTGGCGCCGTGACGTTCGCCACTTCCGGTCCGATCCGATCGACTCTTCCGTGCTGCAGCGCCTGCAACAGCACATGGATCGCGCGCCATCCGTCGGAAACGCGCGCCCCTGGCGCGTGGTGCAAGTCGAGAGCGCCCTGGCGCGAACCCGGATCATTGAAGTTTTCGAGCGGTG
>NZ_CANLTR010000188.1 GCF_947494055.1 uncultured Jannaschia sp.
TCGAGGAGCGCGAGGAAGTCGTGACCGACACCGTGCGCAAGACCGAGGTGGACATCGACAAGAGCGACGTCGACAAAACCTAGGGCGTCCCCGGATCACGCGTAAAGTCGGCGGGCTTACCGACCCGCCGGCTTCCTGCTGCGGCTCCTGGCGCTTCAAGCCCGATAGTCTTGCAGATATCAGTGTCCCGGACTGCTTCCTCTGCCAACACGGTGCAGGAGGTGGACATGAAGATGACACAGGACCATCGGACCGCGCTCGGCGACATCCTGCGCTGGCGCCGTGACGTTCGCCACTTCCGGTCCGATCCGATCGATTCTTCCGTGCTGCAGCGCCTGCGACAGCACATGGATCGCGCGCCATCCGTCGGGAACGCGCGCCCCTGGCGCGTGGTGCAAGTCGAGAGCGCCCTGGCGCGAACCCGGATCATTGAAGTTTTCGAGCGGTG
>NZ_CANLTR010000189.1 GCF_947494055.1 uncultured Jannaschia sp.
CACCGCCATCAGCGCCTTCTCGGCCGTCCGGCGCGGTTCGAGGAAGGTCGGAAAATATGATCCCTTCCTGAGCTTGGGAATGTTCAGGCCGATCGTCCCGGCCCGCGTATCCCATCGGCGTGGCCGGTAGCCGTTCCGCTGGTTCTCCCGGTCCGGCGTCCGTTCGCGGGCACCGGCGCCACATACGGCAGCCACCTCGATGTCCATCAAACGCTGCGCGGCATCCTGGATCAGCTCGCGCAGAAAATCAGTGTCATCGCTCTTGGAGATCGCCTCCGGAAGGTCGATCATAGGGTCGGTCATCGTGCTCTCCTTCGTTGTCGTCGGTCGTTGAACAACCTCAGATTACGAAGAAGCGCGGTGGCCACCAGCCCGGCCGCACGCTGCGCCGAGCCAAAGGCTCCGCGCGCGGCCTCCTACACCACAGGGTGGGACACTATC
>NZ_CANLTR010000190.1 GCF_947494055.1 uncultured Jannaschia sp.
TTACAAGACGCTTTGTAGCCGCTGGAAGCGCTGGAGCGGTACAGGGTCTCGCGCGGATGATGGCTGGTCTGGCGGCCGAACACGGCGAACAGAAGACCGTGATGATCCCTCTCGTGGTTTGCTTTGCAAACCGCTGCCGGCAGCGGACGCGACATACCTGAAGGCCCACCGAACGGCGACCAGCTTGGCCGCTGGAAAGGGGGGCGTGGTCGCCTGATCCACTGCCCGACAGGGTATTGCACGGCAATGTCCCGAGAGGGGACGCGCCAAGGGCGGGCCGAGCACGAAGCTACACGCCGTCACCGACGCGCTCGGACGACCGATCCGGTTCTTCATGAGCGCAGGTCAGCGATTGCATCGGCGCACGGGCACTGCTCGGTGGACTGCCAAAAGTCAAATGGCTGCTCGGCGATCGCGGCTATGATGCCGACTGGTTCCGA
>NZ_CANLTR010000191.1 GCF_947494055.1 uncultured Jannaschia sp.
GCAAACGTGACGATCGACATGCCGACGCCGACCATCCGGATCGAGCAGGCGGCCCCCGAGATCATCATCACCATGCCTGACCCCGACGTCTCGGTCGGTGCGGCGCAACCGACAGTCCGTGTCGAGCAGGCCGAGCCGCGCATCTCCATTTCGCAGGCGCCGCCGCAGGTCGATCTCGAACTCGAGCGCGTTGAGGATGGTGCCGAAGGCGGCTTCGAGGTGACCGACAACCGCTCGGGTCAGGCCTACCAGCCCGGCACCGCACCCGAGGCGGTGACCACGGAAGACGCCGAGGTGACCGTCACGCGCGGCGAGCCCGTTGTGACGATGGCCGAGGCGACCGAGGAGGCCAACGTGACCATCGAGCGGTCCGAGCCGACGGTCCGGTTCGAGCAGGCCGATCCGCAGGTCGACGTCACCACGTCCGGCGAGCCGCAGGT
>NZ_CANLTR010000192.1 GCF_947494055.1 uncultured Jannaschia sp.
CGGCTCGCGCGTCGATACGGCCGCATCCGGCAAGAGATCGCGCGCCTGAAGGCGATGGACGAGGCGTTGACCGATGCGCCTGATGGGCAGATTTCCCTGACCGATCCGGACGCGCGCGCCATGGCGACCAGCGCGCGGCACAGCGGCCTCGTTGGCTATAACGTGCAGAACGCTGTCGATACCGAGACGCACCTGATCGTGGCTCACGAGGTCACGAACCAGGGTTTCGATCGGGATCAACTGAGCCCGATGGCGCGTGCCGCCAAGACTGCTCTGAAGCGCGAGGGTCTCCACGCGATCGCAGACAAGGGCTACTTCAGCAGCGCCGAGATCCTCGCCTGCGACCAAGCCGGGGTCACCGCGACGGTGCCGCGCCCCGAGACATCGGGCAATCGTTCCAAGGGCATGTTCGTGAAGGCCGACTTTGCCTACGATCCC
>NZ_CANLTR010000193.1 GCF_947494055.1 uncultured Jannaschia sp.
GCTCAATGAACGAGCGACACCAGCTATGAAGAAGCAGGTGGACGCCAGTTCCTACACCACGCCCCGGGACACTACCGCACGGCGGCGACACGGTTCGACGGGCTGTGGTGAGCAGGGGCTCCCGTACAGCGATCACAGCAAGGCGCCATCGATCCCGCCGCCTTTCGATTAATTCGACTGCTTCGAATATTTCGTTTGATACGGGTGCCAGCTGCCACATATGAAAAGCCGAGGCGCAAAGACCCGTCCTGCTGCGCCGGCACGGGAGACCGACATGACCGAACCGAACTTCGTCCTCGCCGATTTCGGCGACCGTTTGCCCACGGCCGAGGAGACCGACAGCGCCGCCAAAGCACTGACGGCGATCGAGAACAGCCGGACCGCGAACGGGGCCCTGCCGATCGGGGAGGCCCTGTTGTCGAGCTCCCTCGT
>NZ_CANLTR010000194.1 GCF_947494055.1 uncultured Jannaschia sp.
TATCCGCCGACTTCTGCATCGAGGCCTCGGAGGAAGCGCTCCACCGCCATGGCAAACCGGCAATCTTCAATACCGACTAGGGATCGCAGTTCACCAGCACCGAGGATCTGGCAGCCCTCTTTTTACAGGACGGGCGGCTTGTCGAGACTCTCGGAAAATGGTCGCCGCCCTTTCCAGGCTATCACGCCTTCTGTTCGAGACGGCGTCATCCGCCCCCGGCCGTGAAGCTTTTCCCTGACCTACTGCGACAGGACGCCTGAGCATGACCAGCGCTCAGGCTGCGAGATCCTCTCAGGACTCGCACCCGACCTCCGCCGCGCTGTACACAGACGGCCAGTCCCGATGATCTGTTCCTGAGTTGCGCCATGCTCGAACTGGCGCGGAACCGACGTTGGCGATTTCCGGCATCCCTGCGGCTCGAAATCCTCG
>NZ_CANLTR010000195.1 GCF_947494055.1 uncultured Jannaschia sp.
CGCCGCGGCGCAGGACTACACGGCCGGGATCGCGGCGCGGCGGACGGCGGAGGCCGTCGGGGTGCCGGTGTTGTCGGCGCAGGCGCAAGAGGCGGTTCAGGCGCTCGGGGCGGCGGCAACGTCCGAGGCGCGGGCGGAGGCTTGGACGTCGCTGCAGGCCGATGGCCGGGTCGCCGGCGAGCTGGCGAGCTTTGTGCGGGTCGTGGAGGCCCGGCTCGGGGCCGACGCGGTGCGGGCGATGGACCGGCGCGGGACCAAGGTGGCGGAGACAGCCGGCTCGCGGGAACTCGGCGTCGACGGGGCCACGCTCGGCGAGATCGGTCGCGCGGTGCAGGCGGTGCGCCAGGGCGCGCGGGCCGGCGCGGCGGAGGCGCAGCGGCTCGCCCAAGGCGCGCGCATGCGGTCGGGGCCGCGGATGGGACCGTGA
>NZ_CANLTR010000196.1 GCF_947494055.1 uncultured Jannaschia sp.
CGGAGGGGTGCAGCGTATTTGGTAAGGACGGTCCGTAAGCTACCGAAATTCCAAGGTTTCATAACTAATAGTAAGTTATATTATGTAACGAAGTTTTTACTTATGTTTAAGATCTGCTCCAACTGGCTACGGCTCGGCCTGACGAATAACGACCTCGGCGCGCTGCTCGCGCGCTTCAACCAATCTACCAACCTTGGCGTCGGCAATCTCGGCCGCCTGTTGGCGGCGGCCGAGGAAGAAGCGGCGCAGCATCGCTTCGATCGCACCACCTGTGTCCATCCTCCACGAGGTCGAGGCGATCTTCGGCCTCGTAATGCAGGTCGAGCTTGTGGCTCCGCTCATTGCGAGTATCCGTCCGGCGTGACCGCCGTTGACATTCAGCGTGGCTGCCAATTCCACGGCGTGAGTTCGTCGATGCGGTTG
>NZ_CANLTR010000197.1 GCF_947494055.1 uncultured Jannaschia sp.
CCGAGGGCCAAGGCATCCAGTGCGGCCCGAGGAACCGTCACCCGACCCGCGGGCGTGACGATTGCAGGTCGGTCGACGCATTCGATGCCGTCACCGTCCTCGCCGTCCCGCGGGCGCAGGCTCGCCATTCGCGCGGTGACGTGCGGCTCGGCCTCCTCCCAAGAGCAACCCAGTTATGCCGCCACTTCCGAAACGAGGGCCGACCGGTCATGTTCGGATCCCTGCAGCGCGCCGAGCGTCCGCTGCAAGAACACGAAGGCTGAAGCGATGTCGCGGTAACCCAGCTGCGCGGCGCGCTCGAAGGCCTGCGCGTCGAGGAGTTGGTCGAGCGCGTCGAGCGCCTGGCGCATCTCGTCGGTCGCCTGTGCGACGCCGGCAACATCCATGATCAAGGTGTCGTCGAGCCGCGCGATCTC
>NZ_CANLTR010000198.1 GCF_947494055.1 uncultured Jannaschia sp.
CCAGCCCGGCCGCACGCTGCGCCGAGCCAAAGGCTCCGCGCGCGGCCTCCTACACCACAGGGTGGGACACTATCCGCCGTGCGCGTGTAATGCGCGGTGTGGCGCGGGTCGCGGTGCCCGAGCCAGTCCTGGATGAGCCGCAGGTCGTGCTTCCTGTTCGCCAGTGCAAAGCCGCAGGAATGGCGCAGCATATGGGGATGGACGTGTCCGAGACCGGCGCGCTCGCCGGCAGCCTTGATGACGTAGTTCACCGCCTGCCGGGTGAGCGGCTGGCGACGCTCGGAGACGAAGAGCCAGGGCAGGTCGTCGTCGCGTCGCGCAAGCCATCGCTTGATGGCGCGGAGTTCGTCGCCGGCAACGGGGTGCTCGACGCTGAGCCCGTTCTTGAGCCGCGCGACCCAGAGCCGGGACTGC
>NZ_CANLTR010000199.1 GCF_947494055.1 uncultured Jannaschia sp.
GGGCGAGCTCTGGCGGGCGCATCAGGATGCGTACTTCGCCGCGCACGGGCTGGAACTCCGGGTCGACGCGATCGCCGCGGTGCCGGGGCAGCATGTGGGGCCGGTGCGCATGCGGGTGCCCGGCGCGGCAGCGGTGGTGCGGGCCGAAGCGGTCGCGCGCGAGAACGCCGCCGCGGCGCGGGACCCGGAAACGGTGCTGGCGGTGCTGACCCGCGGCAATGCGAGCTTCACCGAACGCGAGCTCGACCGGCATCTGGCGAAGCACATCCACGACGGCGACGAGCACGTCGCGGTGAAGGGGCGGGTGCTGGGCCACGCGGGCGTCCTGGCGCTCTACGACCCGGAGACGGGCCGGTTCGCCGGGCGCTACACGACGCAGGCGGTGCGCGACCAGGAACGGGCGGCGCTGGCG
>NZ_CANLTR010000200.1 GCF_947494055.1 uncultured Jannaschia sp.
CCAGCGAATTGCCCGAGGGGGCAGACGAGGCCCAGATCACGCAGATCGTCGAGACCGGCGACGGTGAAGCCTGTCGCGTCGAATACGAGCGCCTGTTCGTAGTGCAAAGCCAGTCGGGCGAGACGCAGTCCGAGTCCAGCACGACCGTCGCCGAGACCGAAGAGACGACGCTCAGGCTCGAGGACGAGGTCACGATCCAGGGCCGCGTGATGCTCGACCGGACGCCGCCGCGCGTCGAGGTCGAGCAGAGCCCGGCCGAGGTCGAGATCGAGCCCGGCGCGCCGTCCGTCACCGTCTCCGAAGGCCAGAGTGAGATCGTCGTCCGTCAGGCGCCGGCAAACGTGACGATCGACATGCCGACGCCGACCATCCGGATCGAGCAGGCGGCCCCCGAGATCATCATCACCAT
>NZ_CANLTR010000201.1 GCF_947494055.1 uncultured Jannaschia sp.
GCCGTTTTCGAGGTATGCCCGGGCCTTGGGCATGCGGCCGAGGGCGTAACGAATGGCTTCGGCCAGCTTTGTTTTCCCCGATATTTTCGGCAGTTGGCTCTTCAGCCAGGTCTCCAGGTCATCGAAGATGGGCTTGGCCCTGGTCTGTCGCAGGGCGACCCGTTCGTCGGGCGGCTTGTACCGCGCGTCCTTTTCGACGGCATAAAGGCGGGCGATGCGTTCGATGACTTCCTTGGCGATGGTGGACCCGTCGCGTTCGAAGACATCCACGAACTTGCGGCGCACATGCACCATGCAGGCCTGCTCGCAGGCCAGGCCCTCGCCGAACAGCCCGTTGAAGCCGGTGAACCCGTCGGCATGGACGATGCCCGTGTAGCCCTTGAGATGGGCG
>NZ_CANLTR010000202.1 GCF_947494055.1 uncultured Jannaschia sp.
TGCGTAGCGGGGATGCGGAGAGCGGTGAAGCGGTTGAGGATGGCGATGCGGAGCTGAAGTTCGGCGGTCTGACGATCGAAGTCGCGGGCGGCGAGCTGCTGACCGAGCAGCTTCATGCAGTTCATTCATTGGCCGGCAGGGCATTGCGAAGCAATGTCCTGAGAGGCTTGGTCTCGATGCGGCTGCGGCGATGGTAGCCGCTCCGGCGGCGCCAGATCGCGCAGCCGACGCGCCTGATGGCGCGCAGGGCCTCGTTTCGCCCCAGGGCACCGGGACCGTCCTTCTTCCATGGCCTGGCGTTGCGCCTGGGCAGGATGATCGTGTCGGCGCCGCGGGCGGCGATGGCGTCGCGGCAGGCCCGACCGTCACAGGCGCCGTCCACTGCCCGG
>NZ_CANLTR010000203.1 GCF_947494055.1 uncultured Jannaschia sp.
GCCAAGCCCGGCTCACCACATCCTTGCCAACCGCTCCCTGAAACAGGCCGTAGAGCGCGCGCTTCACCCGCCGCGTGTTGGTGCCGGCCAGGTAGACGGAGGCGATCAGCGCCTCGGCCTTCTTCGTCAGCCGCTGGTAGCGAGGCAGCGCCTTCGACCGCCACTCGGTGACCTTGCCTTCCTCGTCCTCTATCCGGGCCCGCGGCACGCTGACGGTCTGCGTGCCGAACGTGCCGGTGAGCTGACGGTCGCGGTGCCCGTGCCGATAGCCCTTCGTCGATCCATTGCCGCGGCCGTAGCGGCAGCGCCCGATGAATGCTGCGAGTTCTTCTTCGAAAAGCGCCTCGATCGTCGCCCGGATGTTCTGCCGCAGCCGATCCTCGAT
>NZ_CANLTR010000204.1 GCF_947494055.1 uncultured Jannaschia sp.
GATCTGTCACGCAAGGCCGATATCGCGCTCTACGAGGCAAAAGGTGCCGGCAAGGGACAGTATTGCGTCTTCTATCCTGAGCTGGACGACGCCGTGCACGAGAAACAGGCGATCGAGCGCGACCTGCGCGTCGCGCTGACGGACGACCGGGGTCTGTATCTCGTCTACCAGCCGATCTACGCGCTCGACAAGCAGACCATACTCGGCGCCGAGGCGCTCGTGCGATGGGACCATCCTGTCCGTGGAGTCCTGTCACCGGCCCTGTTCGTTCCGGTGGCCGAGGAGCGGGGACTGATCCAGCAATTAGGGTCATGGGTCCTGCGCGAGGCCTGCGAGACCGTCAAGACGCTGGATCTGCCGTGGGTGGCGGTGAACGTGTCCGC
>NZ_CANLTR010000205.1 GCF_947494055.1 uncultured Jannaschia sp.
GATCGGTTGGGCAGACCGGTCAAGGCGTCGTGGTAGGCCAGATGATGCGCCCGGTTCTCGCTCTCATGGACCTGTGCCGCCGCACGGCGGATACGCTGAAGAAGGAGCGCCACGAGCGTCGCGACGACAAGCAGCGCCGTGGCCAGACCCGGCGCCGCTTCCTGGATCAATTGCAATCCCGGCCGCTCGCGATCCCATGCGACGTAACCCAGGTGCCAGGCGCTGCGGCCGGCGATCGGGACCGCATTCTGGCCGTCCAGCATCGTTTCCCTCGGACGGAACCGGACGTTGGCGACGAGGTAACGTTGATAGTGTCCCACCCTGTGGTGTAGGAGGCCGCGCGCGGAGCCTTTGGCTCGGCGCAGCGTGCGGCCGGGCTGGT
>NZ_CANLTR010000206.1 GCF_947494055.1 uncultured Jannaschia sp.
GCTCGGGGCGGCGTCTACAGGGCTCCGGTCGCGGCGGCGTAGGTCGTCCGCGGTCGGGGAGCGTCGGAGCGTAGGAGAGCAAGGAGCGGTATGGCGCAATCGTCGTGAGACAGGGCCGGGACACCCAGGGCGCAACAAAGTGCCACCGAGCACGCGGCTTTGATCTGGACCCGATCCTCGACCACCACACGGGCCCGCGGCACGGACAGCCGCATCGAGAGGCCGGATACATGTCAGCACCCGACGGCGCGTCAGACCAAGCTTCGAAGATCCCTCTTGCGCATGGGGCGGTTATACATCTTGCGCAAAGATGCGAGGGATTCACGTGATTAATCCTGACGGTTAGATCAGGCGCATGCCGAATTCTTTTCCGAGCC
>NZ_CANLTR010000207.1 GCF_947494055.1 uncultured Jannaschia sp.
GCGTGGCGCCGGACCGTCGCGCGGGCTTCTACGGGCTCGACATCTACAACCTGCGCGATTCCATCGCCGCGGTGCTCTCCTATCTGGACGCGCACGATCCCGGGGCGGCGCGGATCGCGCGGGAGCGGTATGGCTGCCTGACGCCGTGGCAGAGAGACCCCGCCACCTACGGCCGCGCGGTGCTGAGCCGGGGCTACGAGACCTGCGAGCAGAAGGTGATCGCCCAGCTTCGCGACCTGCTGGAGAAGCGCCTCGAGTTCGAAGGGCAGGACGAGGCGAGCTTCCTCGACGCGGCGCAGAACGCGCGTCTGGTCCGCTCCGCCGAGCGCTACTACCGGGTGATGTATTACGGCGGTGCCGAAAGCTGGAA
>NZ_CANLTR010000208.1 GCF_947494055.1 uncultured Jannaschia sp.
ACAGAGATGTTCGACGCCATCGGTGCGATCTGTGATCTCTACGACCCGCAGGAGTGCTGGAACTACTTCACTGCTGCAGGATACGCCTCAGGTTAAGGCCGAAACGCTTTAGTCTTGGATGCCATTGCCGTGATTAATCGATTGACGATGCATTCTGGAAACTTAATAAAAGAATACCACCGCGTGATCATTCCGAGAATAACGAGGCGGCTTCATCACTCGATGGCAAGATTCTGCCTGCGTTTAGAAGATCAAAGCAGAAAACCGCTGCCGTCTTCTGCGTAGTCTCCATGGCCATTGTTCCGATCGATGGAATGGAACAAGGGTTTCGCAGGCGTCCGGCAATACGCCTGAAAACAATGA
>NZ_CANLTR010000209.1 GCF_947494055.1 uncultured Jannaschia sp.
CTACCTCTTCGTGGGCATTGACCGAACCAGCAAGTTCGCGGTCACACAGCTCGTCGAGAAAGCTGACAGGAAAACGGCGTGGGAGTTCCTCCAGCATATGCTTGAGGCGGTGCCCTATCACGTCCACACGATCCTTACAGACAATGGCATCCAGTTCGCCGAGCAGCCGCGGAACAGGAACACGATCCTCTCCCGGCCGATGCGTTTCGACATGATTTTCGAAGCCAACGGGATCGAGCACCGGCTCACCAAGCCCAGCCATCCCTGGACCAACGGCCAGGTCGAACGGATGAACCGGACGATCAAGGAGGGTGAGGCCCAAAGCCGATCCGGGGGATCGGCGACGGCTGAACGTCA
>NZ_CANLTR010000210.1 GCF_947494055.1 uncultured Jannaschia sp.
CCGGATACATGTCAGCACCCGACGGCGCGTCAGACCAAGCTTCGAAGATCCCTCTTGCGCATGGGGCGGTTATACATGTTGCACGAAGCCTGGTTGGGATTCACATTGCGCCTCCAGCAGCATAGCTGGACGGCATGTCCAAGCCTGTTCCGAACCGCTACCGCACACTGAACTGGTCTACTTGCAACGCCTCGCTACGTGAGCGCGGATCTTTGACGGTCTGGTTTGACCCGTCGACGCCTTGGCACGCTGCACCATCGGGCAAGCGCGGCGGGCAGACAGTCTACAGTGACGCCGCGATCCAAGCCTGTCTGACCACTGCCCAGCAGGGCATCACGCGGTGATGTCCCGAGAGG
>NZ_CANLTR010000211.1 GCF_947494055.1 uncultured Jannaschia sp.
CGAGATCATGCGCAATCCCGAGCAGGGCGTGGATATCGACGCCTACGAGGAGGATTACCGCACGCGCGACACCTACAGCGAAGACGTCGATGCCTACGGGACGGGGTCGCCGGCCTATGGCGGTTCGATGGGCCGAACCGGGACTGCGGAAGATGGAGATACGGTCGAACTGGCCGAGGAACGGCTGAGCGTCGGCAAGCGCGACGTCGATCGCGGCACGACGCATGTGCGGACCTATGTCCAGGAGGTTCCGGTCGAGGAGCGCATCCGCCTGCGCGACGAGCACGTCTCGGTCGAGCGGCGCGCGACCGGCGGCGAGCGCGTGGTGACGGGTGCGGAAGCCGATGC
>NZ_CANLTR010000212.1 GCF_947494055.1 uncultured Jannaschia sp.
TGGGCGATGGATATCACATATATCCCCATGGCGCGGGGGTTCATCTACCTTGCTGCCGTTCTGGACTGGTTCACTCGCCGGGTCCTGGCATGGCGGGTGTCGATCACTCTGGAAGCAGATTTCTGCATAGAAGCAGTCGAGGAGGCGCTGGCGCGACATGGCACCCCCGGGATCTTCAACAGCGATCAGGGCAGCCAGTTCACCTCGTCCGACTTCATCGCCGTGCTGGCGGCACGGAGGATCAAGATCAGCATGCCTCTCGGTGATTGCTTGCAATCACCTGCCGGTAACAGACGGCAAAGGCGCATGGCGAGACAACGTCTTCGTCGAGCGCCTCTGGCGGACT
>NZ_CANLTR010000213.1 GCF_947494055.1 uncultured Jannaschia sp.
CCTTCCGGATCGACCTGCCGAAGGGAATGACGGCCTAGGTGTTCAGTCCCGGCATTTGGTGGATCGGATTGAGGATGAATCGATCCGGCTCTGATGTCCAGATTTTGCAGATGTATTCGTAGGGCGTGAGGCCGCCGAGGGTCTTGAGCCTGCGAGCGAAGTTGTAGGTGAGGAGGGACAAGACGACAGTCCAGTGGACTGTCGTCCCCGACGCAAGATGAAGTCGCCAAGGTGCGTGCGCAGCTGGTCGTGGCTGTCGTAATGATAGCGCTTGACGTTCAGCCGTCGCCGATCCCCCGGATCGGCTTTGGGCCTCACCCTCCTTGATCGTCCGGTTCATCCGTT
>NZ_CANLTR010000214.1 GCF_947494055.1 uncultured Jannaschia sp.
CACCAGCCCGGCCGCACGCTGCGCCGAGCCAAAG
Organism: uncultured Jannaschia sp.; assembly: GCF_947494055.1. Classification (GTDB taxonomy): domain Bacteria; phylum Pseudomonadota; class Alphaproteobacteria; order Rhodobacterales; family Rhodobacteraceae; genus Jannaschia. Next base: position 35 of record NZ_CANLTR010000214.1, read on the forward strand.
GCTCCGCGCGCGGCCTCCTACACCACAGGGTGGGACACTATCGATAAATTCGCCGTCGTGCTCGCACGAGAGGGCGAAGACGCGATGCGCAAGAAGCTCCGGCCCGTCGAGGATGGACTTGTCGTCACGCGTCCGCTGGAAGTCGTGATGATCGACGAGCACACGCTCGACCTCATCGCCTTCTTCGAGCAGAACGATTGGCGCGAGAAGTTCACCGACGAGCAGTGGGATCAGCGTATCCGTCCGGCGTGACCGCCGTTGACATTCAGCGTGGCTGCCAATTCCACGGCGTGAGTTCGTCGATGCGG
>NZ_CANLTR010000215.1 GCF_947494055.1 uncultured Jannaschia sp.
ACCCATCCGCCGCAACGGCCGCGCCTGGAAAGAGGACTGTCCAGCTGCCAGCGCACGCAGCGAGATCCTGCGCGCGAAGCGACATCCGGGCAGGGCGCTGTGGAGGAAACGGGCGGAATACCACGTCCGAAGTCGGGTCGAGGCGCGGATGAACTGCCTGAAACTCTTCGGCGAGAGGATCATGTCACGAGACCCCGACCGCCAGACCGCCGAAATCCAGATCCGCATCTCCATCATGAACCGCTTCTCAGTCCTTGGCAGGGCCGAGATCGAAGCCGTCGTCTGACCTCAACGGGGAAAGGGGACCGCACACCTCAAGCGCAATTGCGCAACAACG
>NZ_CANLTR010000216.1 GCF_947494055.1 uncultured Jannaschia sp.
GCGGTGTCGGTCTCCGCAAGTGCCGGATCGGCGGTGACATCGGATGCGGGCGCTTCCGGCTCGGTCGATTCCGATTGTGCCACCGTCTCGGGCGCCGGCTCGGTTTCGGTCGGCTCCTCGGCCATCAGCGGCTGCGCGGCATCACCCTCGGCGGGCTCGGTGCTCGCTTGGTCGGTCTCGGACGCCTCTGATGCAGCACCGGCCTCCTGGAAGGTCACCGTCGGCTCGCCGGACTGGACGAACTCCACCTGCGGCTCGCCGGACGTGGTGACGTCGACCTGCGGATCGGCCTGCTCGAACCGGACCGTCGGCTCGGACCGCTC
>NZ_CANLTR010000217.1 GCF_947494055.1 uncultured Jannaschia sp.
ATCATCAGCGCGACGATGTAGGGTTGCGAGATCGTCTGGCCCTGGCCGATCGGGAGCGGGCCGTCCTCGTAGGCGACATCCTCGTCGCCGCCCCCCACGAACGCCTCGCGGGGGACCTTGCGCATCGCTTCCAGCACATAACCGTCGCGGATGCCACGGGCCTCGATCTGCGTCTCCACCATGCGCGCGCGTCTGTCGGATGTCTCGGTCATGGCGCCTCCCGCCGCCGGTCGCGGTTGCCGACCGGAAGGCGGAAGCCGTCTGCGTTGATGGCAGCCCCCGCCGATATCCACCCACCGTCTGCAGAGCGCAGTCGCCGC
>NZ_CANLTR010000218.1 GCF_947494055.1 uncultured Jannaschia sp.
GAGGCGCCCGTTCACCTCGCGGTCTTCACCGACCATGCCGTCCGGGAAGGCCGGGGTCTCGGGCGCAGGACGATGCCGGAGACGCTGGCCTATTCGACCGTGATGGCAATCCATACGCTCTGGCTGGCGGCCCGGGCGGAGAATATCGGGCTCGGCTGGGTCTCCATCCTCGATCCCGATGCCGTTGCCGCAGTGCTCGATGTGCCGTCGAACTGGTCTCTCACCGGCTACCTCTGTGATAGTGTCCCACCCTGTGGTGTAGGAGGCCGCGCGCGGAGCCTTTGGCTCGGCGCAGCGTGCGGCCGGGCTGGTG
>NZ_CANLTR010000219.1 GCF_947494055.1 uncultured Jannaschia sp.
GGCGCTGGCTGCCCTGCTGGGGCCGAACGCCCAGGGCCTGTCCGCCAAGACCATCGCACGGCTGAAGGCAGATTGGTCGAAGGACTATGAGGCTTGGCAGAAGCGCGACCCCGGCGCGCGGCGGTTTCTCTACATCTGGGCCGATGGCGTTTACTTCAAGCCGCGCATGGCCGAGGAAAAACAATGTGTTCTGGTGGTCGTGGGAGCCGATGAATACGGCCGCAAGGAGCTTTTGGCGATGACCCCTCTCGTGACATTGCCTACGGCAATACACTGCCGGGCAAGGGACGGCTTCCGCGAAAGCACCCAG
>NZ_CANLTR010000220.1 GCF_947494055.1 uncultured Jannaschia sp.
AGACGGATGCAGGACCCGTCGTTCAGCCAGAGGCGACCTTTCTTCGGTTGCCTCGGACGGCACTTTCAGCCCCTCCCGCCGCCAGCTCCGCTCGTCCGTTGCCCGGAAGGCGATTTGCAACGCGAATCTGCCGGAAGGGGCGTTTCACGTTAACGGCCCAGCCGCCGCTGTTGCATGAAGTGGTTGAAGGTCAGCCTGTCCTTTTCCCGTCTGACGTCAGCCAACGGGCTGCGTAGCGGGGATGCGGAGAGCGGTGAAGCGGTTGAGGATGGCGATGCGGAGCTGAAGTTCGGCGGTCTGACGATC
>NZ_CANLTR010000221.1 GCF_947494055.1 uncultured Jannaschia sp.
CTGCGCACGATCGACAGCGTGGCGCCGCTCGCCGCGCCGGCCGTGGGCGCCTCGCTCGTGGCCTTCATCGTGATCTATTTCGCCGTCTTCGGCGCGGGGACGTTCTACATCCTGCGCCTGATGTCGCGCCCGCCGGTCTTCGACGAGCCGAGGCTCGGGGATACCAGCAAGGGTCCGGTCCGGACCGCTGGCCTGACGCCGGCGCCGGAGGAAGCCGCCCGTCGTCCGCAGGCCGCGCAACCGGGAGAGTGAGACCATGCCCCTCGTCGACGGATTCTCCTTCGATCTGACCGTGATCTGGG
>NZ_CANLTR010000222.1 GCF_947494055.1 uncultured Jannaschia sp.
CACGCCGGCGCCGACGGTGCGGCCGCCCTCGCGGATCGCGAAGCGCAGGCCCTGCTCCATCGCGATCGGTGCGATCAACTCGACCCCGAACGACACGTTGTCGCCCGGCATCACCATCTCCGTCCCCTCGGCCAACTGCACCGTCCCGGTCACGTCCGTCGTGCGGAAGTAGAACTGCGGCCGGTAGTTCGCGAAGAACGGCGTGTGGCGCCCGCCCTCTTCCTTCGTCAGGATGTAGGCCTCGGCCTCGAACTTCGTGTGCGGCTTCACCGAGCCCGGCTTGCAGAGCAC
>NZ_CANLTR010000223.1 GCF_947494055.1 uncultured Jannaschia sp.
TCGAGGATGGAGACCCAGCCAAGCCCGATATTTTCCGCCCGGGCCGCCAGCCAGAGCGTATGAATTGCCATCACGGTTGAATAGGCTAGCGTCTCGGGCATCGTCCTGCGCCCGAGACCCCGACCCTGCGGGACGGCACGGTCGGTAAAGACCGCGAGGTGAACGGGCGCCTCTTGCAGCCCGGCAAGCTTGAGGGCGAGATAGTCGCGCTGGCTCGCACCCTCGTAGGCCTGCGCAGCCTCCGCGTTGCACCGCTCGAAAACTTCAATGATCCGGGTTCGCGCCAGG
>NZ_CANLTR010000224.1 GCF_947494055.1 uncultured Jannaschia sp.
ACGGAGGTGACGCGGCAGCGGGTGGACTGGCAGCGGCAAGCGGCGCGGGACCTGTCCGAAGGGCGGACCTACGACGCGGTCGCGGCCTTCGCCCGGAACGGCGCGCTGCACTGGTCGGGCCGGCAGGCGGCAGCGCAAGAGGCGCTGGTGGAAAGGTGGAGTGCGGATACGGAGGCTGACCCGAACGCCACGCGGTTCGTCTTTGCCTACACCAACCGGGAGGTCGACGCGCTGAACGCCAGCTTGCGGGCGGTGCGCAAGGCGCGCGGCGAGCTGGGGGACGACGT
>NZ_CANLTR010000225.1 GCF_947494055.1 uncultured Jannaschia sp.
CCTCGTTCCGAAACAATGGGGCACATCATGACAGCTCTGAATCCCGCCCGTACGAACCTTCTCGAGATGTTCGCACTTGACGCCCGGATGGTCCGCGGTGCCGGCTTTCGACTCTTCGATGAACAGGGTCGCGAATACCTCGATTTTCTTTCTCAGTACGGAGCGCTCCCTTTCGGACACAATCCCCCCGAGATCTGGATAGCGCTGAACGCAGCACAGGCAGAAGCGCTTCCGTCCATGGTCCAGCCGCTCCGTCCTGTCGAGGCCGAGCGTTTGGCCGAGCGCCT
>NZ_CANLTR010000226.1 GCF_947494055.1 uncultured Jannaschia sp.
CGCCCGCGGGTCGGGTGACGGTTCCTCGGGCCGCACTGGATGCCTTGGCCCTCGGACCGGACCAAGGGGTCCGCTTCATCTGCGGATCGGATGGGCGTGTCGAGATGGCAGCAGAGGATCATGCGGACCTGCGCGACTTGCGATCAAGATTGCGCGGCGCAAGCGACGAGAACGGGGATCGAGTAGGGACGGTCTCGGCGGGCGGAGATGAAGCGTCCTGACAGGACAGTCAGGATGGCAAAGCCCAATATTCGATGTTCGGGTTCGACGGTCCTGGCTCG
>NZ_CANLTR010000227.1 GCF_947494055.1 uncultured Jannaschia sp.
CCCGCCAGGACCGCGATCAGGCCGGACGGTGCCATCGCCAGCGCCGCACGGTGCAGCCACGGTGCCTCGAAGAGCCGTCCGCGCCACCGCGCCCAGAGCGACCAGAGGCCGATGCCCAGCATCGCGAAGCCGATCGCCACCATGATGCGGAACGACCAGAAGACGATCGCGACAGGCGGCTGATCCTCGTCCGGGATCGTATCGAGCCCGGCCAGCGGCGCGTCCAGATCGTGCTTGAGGATCAGCGAGGAAAGTTTGGGAATGCCCACGGCGTAGTC
>NZ_CANLTR010000228.1 GCF_947494055.1 uncultured Jannaschia sp.
TATCCGCCGACTTCTGCATCGAGGCCTCGGAGGAAGCGCTCCACCGCCATGGCAAACCGGCAATCTTCAATACCGACCAGGGATCGCAGTTCACCAGCACCGACTTCACGAGGGTGCTGAAGGATGCAAAGATCGCCATCAGCATGCCTCTCGGTGATTGCCTGCAATCACCTGCCGGTAACAGACGGCAAGGGTGCGTGGCGCGACAACGTCTTCCCCCTCCCGGGACATCGCGAAGCGATGCCCTGCGGGGCAGTGGTCGAGCGGCTC
>NZ_CANLTR010000229.1 GCF_947494055.1 uncultured Jannaschia sp.
CCTCCCAAGTTGGATTGTTGCGATCCCACCTTGGCACAGTGTGCCGTCGGGGGGCGGTTACACCATCAACGCCGTCTTGGGGTGTTAACTTCTCGCTGCCCAGATGGGATCCGTTAATGCCCGCTCCTCTTCTGAACCGGGACCGGCTTACTTCAATTGCGGCCGTTACAACATGCATATGGCCGAAGGCTGGATAGTGTCCCACCCTGTGGTGTAGGAGGCCGCGCGCGGAGCCTTTGGCTCGGCGCAGCGTGCGGCCGGGCTGGTG
>NZ_CANLTR010000230.1 GCF_947494055.1 uncultured Jannaschia sp.
GCGGTGATACAGGAGGCGTACATCCACGGTGTCTCCACCCGCGCCGTTGACGATCTGGTGCGCGCCATGGGTCTGACGGGCACGTCCAAGAGCCAGGTGTCGCGGCTCTGCGAGGAGATCGACGAGCGGGTGCAGGCGTTCCTGAACCGACCACTGGAGGGTGACTGGCCGTTCCTGTGGCTCGACGCCTGTAGCGCGACAATTTGGATGAGAAGAGCGCGACAATCTGGATGAGAAACGGGAGTGTCGCGGCGAGTGCGAGCAT
>NZ_CANLTR010000231.1 GCF_947494055.1 uncultured Jannaschia sp.
GTGACGCAGTCAGAACCGAGGCACCGTTTCGCGGGCTTTCTGAGGAAGCCGTCCTGCGTCCACACACTTCGGCCGAGGCTGTGTGAAAACATCGGGGTTTGGGGGCCGTGGCGGGCTTCTGACTGATAACAGCGTGCTCTTGCGGCAGATTTCAAAAACGCATGATCCGATCTTCCGGATCAGCTCGGGATCGCCGTCAGAAGGCCCCGGATGCCGATGATCGAGATCATCCGCTTGATGTTGTAGGCGAGAACGTTCAGCGT
>NZ_CANLTR010000232.1 GCF_947494055.1 uncultured Jannaschia sp.
CGAAGCGCACGCCCGAGATCCGCTCCTGCGTCCAGTCGTTCGGCCCGGTGCGGGTCACCTTGAGCAGGGACTGGCCCCGCGCCGCCCCGGTCTCGCCCACCGGGATCACCAGCCGCCCGCCGGGCGCGAGTTGCTCCTTGAGCGCCTGCGGGACTGAGGGTCCGCCCGCGGCGACGAGGATGGCGTCGTAGGGCGCGCTGTCAGCCCAGCCGAGCGTGCCGTCGCCGACATGCACGGCGACGGTGCCGTACCCTTCCGCCGC
>NZ_CANLTR010000233.1 GCF_947494055.1 uncultured Jannaschia sp.
TGCTGGGCGTGAAGGTGATCCTGTCCGCGCCAGGTTTCCGATCGCGGACACGCGGCACCTTCACCGGCACCGGTCCAGTTCCGGTCATCACCTCGCGTTCGGTTAGGTGACCATGGCGCATCAGCCGCGCGCGACCGTCGTCGAGCTTTTCCCCCGAGAAGGAGGCCATCAGCGCGGTCAACTTCGCATGGATCGCCTGTTCGATCAGCTTGCGCGCGCCATCGCCCAGGACGTTGGTGAATGGATCGGAGCGCAATCGCC
>NZ_CANLTR010000234.1 GCF_947494055.1 uncultured Jannaschia sp.
AAGATGTCCATTATCGATCATGGACATTATCGACAGCAGAGGCTCACCGTCAGAGCAGTCACAACGGACGGATACGAAAAACCAACATATATCTTCTGTCGAAAAAGCTATGCGAGCTATGGTTTGTCGCGACCATTGACCGATGGATACTGGATCGACCGCAAGGAGGAACGATGGGACTGATCGTAAGCGGGAGCTGGGCCCCACGCCGGTTTCAGCTTGACGGATTGAAGTTCCAGGGGAGGAGTTCGTCGATCCGGC
>NZ_CANLTR010000235.1 GCF_947494055.1 uncultured Jannaschia sp.
TCGCTGCCTGACCAGACGCAACTTCACATGCCAGGAGGACGCCGCCAGGGAATTTCCACCAGATACACGACACGACCACCTCAGGCGCGGCGCGGCAAACTCGAGGAAAGGTGGCTCGGTTTGTCTGAACAGGTTCCTGGCGTTTCCTAAGTGGATTTCCGCCTTGGTTACGCAGCGGTCGCCTGAGGCATCAACGGTTTGAAATAGGCCTGATCGGGGGTTTTCCCGTCAAGCGATGAATGTGGACGGCGGCTGT
>NZ_CANLTR010000236.1 GCF_947494055.1 uncultured Jannaschia sp.
AACGGGCATGCCTCCTGGGACGCGCGCACGCTTGTGGTAGTGGACGAGGCGGCGATGCTCGATGCGCGGATCACGGGTGAGCTCTTGGCCGAGGCGCGACGCAGCGGGGCGAAGGTGCTCTTCGCAGGCGACGACCGCCAGCTCGCCGCGATCGAGCGCGGCGGGCTGTTCCCGGAGTTGCGGTCCCGGCACGGCTCGGCGGAGATCACGGAGGTGACGCGGCAGCGGGTGGACTGGCAGCGGCAAGCGGCGCGG
>NZ_CANLTR010000237.1 GCF_947494055.1 uncultured Jannaschia sp.
GGTCCCAATCCTTCTCGTCTGCCTGCCCGTCGCCCTGTGGCGCCTGTGGCGCGCCGCAGGGGCCGCACCAGGCGCCCTGCACCAGCGCCGGCATGGCGCGCCCTCAGAGCGCCTCACGCGCGCCCTCAAGGAACTCGACGACCTTACCGGGCTCGACGGCGTCAAGGCCGAGGTCACTCGCCTCGTCGATCTGCTGCAGGTCGAGGCCGAGCGTCGCGCCCACGGCCTCGGGGGCACGTCCGGCCCCGGCCCGAG
>NZ_CANLTR010000238.1 GCF_947494055.1 uncultured Jannaschia sp.
TTTGCGGCCGGCGTCGCGGGCGACCTCCAGGACGGACATGGGGCCGAGGCGGGCGACCTCGTCGAGCAGGAACAGGATGCGGCCGCGGACGTCGCCGTCGGCCTCGTAGGCGGCGTTCAGGAGCGCGCCGACGACGATGCGGCCGAGACCCGGCGTGGCCTGCAGGACCTTGAGGGGGATCTGCACGAATACGGTGAGGTTGCCCTCGCAGAGCTCGCGCGTCCTGAAGGCGTCGCCGGAGACGAGGTCGGC
>NZ_CANLTR010000239.1 GCF_947494055.1 uncultured Jannaschia sp.
GACCCGGAGACCGGGCAGTTCCTGCCCACCGATTTCTGGCAGGTCGTGTTCAACCCGTCCTTCCCCTTCCGCCTCGCTCATACGGTGACGGCCGCCTACCTGACCACGGCCTTCATCGTCGGCGGCGTGGCGGCTTATCACCTGCTCAAGCGTCGGCGGCGCGGGCAGAAGGCTTCGGCCGCGACGCGCACGATGTTCTCGATGGCGATGTGGATGGCGACGCTGGTCGCGCCGGTGCAGATCTTCCTCGG
>NZ_CANLTR010000240.1 GCF_947494055.1 uncultured Jannaschia sp.
GCGATCGAGGCGCTGCCCGCAATTCTCGAGCGCGTTCCCGATGCCCGCTACGTGCTGCTGGGCGCGACCCATCCCGCACTCCTGGCACAGGAGGGCGAGCGCTACCGCGACGGGCTCGCCGCCCGCGCCCGCCGGCTCGGCGTCGACCATGCGCTGAACATGGAGAACCGCTATGTCGACGACGGCGACCTCTGCGACGCGCTGCGGGCGGCCGATCTCTACGTCACGCCCTACCTCAATCCCGAGCAGAT
>NZ_CANLTR010000241.1 GCF_947494055.1 uncultured Jannaschia sp.
CTGATCCGCGCTGTCGCCCGCCGTCTCTGTGCGATCGTGGGCGAAAACGACATGGTCGCCCGGCTCGGCGGGGACGAATTCGCCATCGTGCAGGGGCGTGTGACCGGCCGGGCTGACGTGGAGCGTCTCGCCGATGCAGTCATGAGGTCCATGACGCAGCCCTTCGACCTCTTGGGCAACCAGGTCTTCGTCGGGGCCAGCGCCGGGATCGCGATCGCGTCCGAGACGGCAAGCGAGAGAGCCGATCT
>NZ_CANLTR010000242.1 GCF_947494055.1 uncultured Jannaschia sp.
CCGCGGTGCGGTAGATGGCTGTAATGGTCCGGCTCATGGTGGACTCCTTTCGATGATCTCGTTTGCTTCGGTTTCGGGGCAGGGCGCGCGACCCGCGTCATAGGGCCCCGCACGCTGCGCCGCTCTTCAGGTCGGGACGTCGTCCCGGCCGGGGGAATCCGCGGAAGCGGGCGTATCGATATCGGGATCCGCCGTGTCGATCTGCACGTCTTGCCGACGCAACGTGACAATCTCCTCGACCTCGAC
>NZ_CANLTR010000243.1 GCF_947494055.1 uncultured Jannaschia sp.
GAGCTCATCCGCAATTTCCATCACCGGCACCCGTGCGTTTCTCAGCCGCTCGATCCGCCGTCGTTCCTCGATCCCGAGCTCTAGATGCGCCATCCTGTTTCCTCCCAGTCCATCAAAAGAATGGGAGACATGTCGCAAGCCAAGATAGAATGGGCCGCGGCTACACGATTGTTGCAACCATCCAGAAACGTCACCCGGTCTGCAAAGCAGGAACGTCACCGGTGGGGGGCCTGGGCACGTCGGTTG
>NZ_CANLTR010000244.1 GCF_947494055.1 uncultured Jannaschia sp.
GCATCGGTCAACGCCTCGTCCATCGCCTTCAGGCGCGCGATCTCTTGCCGGATGCGGCCGTATCGACGCGCGAGCCGAGCGACACTCTCCTCCCGCACCTCGCCGGTTTCCTGGCGGTCGATCCGAACCATCTCGCCGATGTAGCGCCCGACGTCAGCCTCGAGGTGAGCCAGGCGGCTGGCGATCTTGCCCTTGGTGAAGTTCCGGTCACGGTTGTTGACTGCCTTGAACTTGCTGCCGTCGAT
>NZ_CANLTR010000245.1 GCF_947494055.1 uncultured Jannaschia sp.
CACGGGACGTCGGAATTCTACCGCACCCGCGCGGCGATAACGCGCCACCTGATCACGCATCGTGGCTACGACATCGTTGCGGTCGAGGCGGACTGGCCCGATGCCGCGGCGGTCAATCGTTTCGCCGGACATCATGCCCGGCGCAAGTTCGAGGCGCCCGCCTTCACCCGCTTCCCGACCTGGATGTGGCGCAACACGGTGGTCGAGGGCTTCGCCGACTGGTTGCGCGGGCACAACGACGGCG
>NZ_CANLTR010000246.1 GCF_947494055.1 uncultured Jannaschia sp.
CCGTCAGGGAGGCGGGCACTGGCATCGACATCGACGCTGCCATACTTGACGTCCATCTTGGTGAGCGGACTTGCGAGACCGTGGCGCTGAGGCTGTTGGGACTCGGGGTGCCTTTCGTGTTGCATAGTGGACATGCACGGACCGACGAGCCTGTCGTGAAGCGTACGGGCGCGCCGCTGTTGCAAAAGCCTGCGCCGCCGACTGCCCTTGTCGCCGTTCTTGCCCGCATGACCTGAGAGAC
>NZ_CANLTR010000247.1 GCF_947494055.1 uncultured Jannaschia sp.
CTCCCCAACGTGCCAGGCGCTCGACAGGCTTGCCACGAAGGCGGCAAGATCAGGCGGCTTGGACGGCGTTGTCGATGCGGGCATTTCGCCGTCAGCCAGCGCCGCCAGGTAAGCCTGCACGGCGCGCATTTCCTCCAAGAGCTTGAGCGGGTCGAGGGTCGCAGCGATCTCGCGCAACTCTCTCTTGGTGGATGTCGGCATGCTCTCTGCTTCCAGAAGCCGCTCGCAAGGGGTCTGGGG
>NZ_CANLTR010000248.1 GCF_947494055.1 uncultured Jannaschia sp.
CCCCAGACCCCTTGCGAGCGGCTTCTGGAAGCAGAGAGCATGCCGACATCCACCAAGAGAGAGTTGCGCGAGATCGCCGCGACCCTCGACCCGCTCAAGCTCTTGGAGGAAATGCGTGCCGTGCAGGCTTACCTGGCGGCGCTGGCTGACGGCGAAATGCCCACATCGACAACGCCGTCCAAGCCGCCTGATCTTGCCGCCTTCGTGGCAAGCCTGTCGAGCGCCTGGCACGTTGGGGAG
>NZ_CANLTR010000249.1 GCF_947494055.1 uncultured Jannaschia sp.
CTTGCAATCACCTGCCGGTAACAGACGGCAAAGGCGCATGGCGAGACAACGTCTTCGTCGAGCGCCTCTGGCGGACTGTCAAATACGAAGAGGTCTATCTGCACGCCTACGTCGGCGTCTCGGAGGCCCGCGCCTCGATCGGACGCTACCTGCGCTTCTACAACAGCCGCCGTCCACATTCATCGCTTGACGGGAAAACCCCCGATCAGGCCTATTTCAAACCGTTGATGCCTCAGGCG
>NZ_CANLTR010000250.1 GCF_947494055.1 uncultured Jannaschia sp.
CCGAGGAGGGCCGCCGCGCCGCCAGCGCGCAAGGGCCGGGCCGCAGCCTGCCCGAGATGATCGCCGACGCGGCCGAGCCCCTGCCCGGTTTCGAGGATCCGGCCTTCGGGCGGATGTTCGACCGCTGGGCAGACCGGCGGGTGATCCTGCTGGGGGAGGCGAGCCACGGGACGTCGGAATTCTACCGCACCCGCGCGGCGATAACGCGCCACCTGATCACGCATCGTGGCTACGACAT
>NZ_CANLTR010000251.1 GCF_947494055.1 uncultured Jannaschia sp.
GGACCGGTGCCGGTGAAGGTGCCGCGTGTCCGCGATCGGAAACCTGGCGCGGACAGGATCACCTTCACGCCCAGCATACTGCCGCGATATCTGCGCAAGGTGAAATCGGTCGAGAAGCTGTTGCCCTGGCTCTACCTTGAGGGCGTGTCCACCGGCGATTTCAGCGAGGCGCTGGCTGCCCTGCTGGGGCCGAACGCCCAGGGCCTGTCCGCCAAGACCATCGCACGGCTGAAGGC
>NZ_CANLTR010000252.1 GCF_947494055.1 uncultured Jannaschia sp.
TCCGACGGCATGACGGTGATCCCAAGGATCTCGCGGCGCCCGTCGGTGTTGACCGCGACGGCCACTATCACCGCCATGGAGACGATCCGCCCGCCCTCGCGCAGCTTCACGTAGGTGGCGTCGAGCCAGAGAAAGGGCCAATCGCCTTCAAGAGGCCGGTTCAGAAAGGCCTGCACACGCTCGTCGATCTCTTCGCAGAGCCGCGAGACCTGGCTCTTTGAGGTGCCTGTCAG
>NZ_CANLTR010000253.1 GCF_947494055.1 uncultured Jannaschia sp.
CCGACGGCTGCTGACCAGCACCGGAGTCAATCTGGCCGTGGCGGCAGGACTGATGGCGGCGATCGGCAGCATCGACCAGTTCAGCTCTCCGCAGAAATTGGTGAGCTCTTCGGCTTGAACCCGCGGGTCCGCCAGTCCGGTCTCGGCGCCGCCCACGCCCTGACGCACCTTCTCGTACCGGGCATCGAGAACCAGGTACGTGATCTGGCCGAGAGGCCGGGTGCGCCAGGCC
>NZ_CANLTR010000254.1 GCF_947494055.1 uncultured Jannaschia sp.
CAGCATATACCAGGTTCCGAAGAACCCAGCCGGACATCGGCACCGAGATCCTTATATCGGTTACGAATGCCGTCGAGAGCCTCAACCGCGTGATCTGGAAGGCGATCAAGACCCGCGGCTCGTTCCCCTCCGAGCAGGCCGCCGAGAAGCTAATCTAAAGCGTTTCGGCATTAACCCGAGCCGTATCCGGCAGCAGTGAAGTAGTTCCAGCACTCCTGCGGGTCGTAGAGA
>NZ_CANLTR010000255.1 GCF_947494055.1 uncultured Jannaschia sp.
CAAGATGTCCATTATCGATCATGGACATTATCGACAGCAGAGGCTCACCGTCAGAGCAGTCACAACGGACGGATACAGTAGAGGTCGCTCATGCACCGCTGCATTTTCGGAGCCGCGACTCACGCGATACGCAGGACATCAACGCATCATGACCCTAGGTGTTTAATCCCACGGTTTGATGGTGTGATCCTTTCGAAGGAATGGAAGGAAGCCCTATGGGACAGGTTCGTC
>NZ_CANLTR010000256.1 GCF_947494055.1 uncultured Jannaschia sp.
AGACGCTCGAGCACCTGCTCGACGCCAGGGGGCCAAAGTCGAAGGCCGTCGTCTGGGCGCATAACTCGCATATCGGCGATGCGCGCGCCACGGAGATGGGCAAGGTGCAGGGCGAGCACAATATCGGCCAGCTCTGCCGCGAGCGCTTCGGCGAGGATGTCGCGCTGATCGGCATGGGCACCCATACCGGCACCGTCGCTGCTGCGACCGATTGGGGCGGCGACATGGA
>NZ_CANLTR010000257.1 GCF_947494055.1 uncultured Jannaschia sp.
CGCGCCGCGGTTCGCGATGGCGTCGCGGCAGGCGCGGGTGTCGTAGGCGCCGTCCACTGCCCGGCAGGGTCATGCGAAGCATGATCCCGAGAGGGGCGGTGACCAAGGCGATCGGCTCGCTCTCAGGGACTTGGCCAAGCAGGTCCGGCAACACGGAAGCATCCATTGCCCGACAGGCGATTGCGAAGCAATCTGCCGAAAGGGGCCCACGCCGCTGCCGGTGATCTC
>NZ_CANLTR010000258.1 GCF_947494055.1 uncultured Jannaschia sp.
GGCGCGATCCGCGACGCGCACGCGGCGGCCGGCTACGCCGTGGTGGGGCTCGCGCCGACCAACGCGGTGGCGCAGGATCTGAAGGCGGACGGGTTCGGCCAAGGGGAGGGCCGGGCGGCGACGGTGCATTCCGAACTGTTCCGGATGAAGAACGGGCATGCCTCCTGGGACGCGCGCACGCTTGTGGTAGTGGACGAGGCGGCGATGCTCGATGCGCGGATC
>NZ_CANLTR010000259.1 GCF_947494055.1 uncultured Jannaschia sp.
TTCGTCCGCTGTGCTCCGGCCAGGACCGGGCGTCCGGGCTACCACCCCGCGATGCTGCTGAAGCTTTTCATCTACGGGTATCTGAACCGCATCCCGTCCAGTCGACGGCTCGAGCGCGAGGCGGGGCGCAATGTAGAACTCATGTGGCTGACCGGGCGGCTCGTTCCGGATCACAAGACCATCGCGGACTTCCGGCGTGACAATGGCGTTGGTATCCGTCG
>NZ_CANLTR010000260.1 GCF_947494055.1 uncultured Jannaschia sp.
CGGTTCAGAAAGGCCTGCACACGCTCGTCGATCTCTTCGCAGAGCCGCGAGACCTGGCTCTTTGAGGTGCCTGTCAGTCCCATTGCCTTCACGAGATCGTCCACCGCCCGGGTCGAGACGCCGTGGATGTACGCTTCCTGCACCACCGCCATCAGCGCCTTCTCGGCCGTCCGGCGCGGTTCGAGGAAGGTCGGAAAATATGATCCCTTCCTGAGCTTGG
>NZ_CANLTR010000261.1 GCF_947494055.1 uncultured Jannaschia sp.
CGGTGCTCGATGTGCCGTCGAGCTGGTCTCTCACCGGCTACCTCTGTCTCGGTCATGCCGAGACGGAGACCGACATATCCCTTCTGCATGAGGTCGGCTGGCAAAGGGATACGCGGATGGATTGGAAGGTGGTCTGACGGTGACGTCGTACATGGACAGGAGACTCGAAGCCTTCCATGCGGGCCGCGCGTTGCGAGCGCAGCCGGCCGACCCGCCGTTT
>NZ_CANLTR010000262.1 GCF_947494055.1 uncultured Jannaschia sp.
GGTCGATGCTGCCGATCGCCGCCATCAGTCCTGCCGCCACGGCCAGATTGACTCCGGTGCTGGTCAGCAGCCGTCGGATCGCCTCGTCGTCCAGCGCGTCCTGAGCGATGTCCCGATCGAGCACGGCAAGATCCTCCCCGAGCCGGTCCAGTTCGCGGACATGGCGCGTGATTGCAGCCCGCTCGTCCTCCGGTACCGGCTGACGGGAAAGCCAGT
>NZ_CANLTR010000263.1 GCF_947494055.1 uncultured Jannaschia sp.
CATCCGATGTCACCGCCGATCCGGCACTTGCGGAGACCGACACCGCCGAGACCGAGATGCCGGTTGCGGAAGGCGACACGGTCGAGACCACGGCGCCGGTCGAGCTCGGCGGTCCGACCGTGGAGCGCGAAGGCTACAACCTCGCGCAGGCCGGCGAGTTCGAGGTCGAGTCCCTGACCGGGTCCAACCTCTATGGCGTCAACGACGAGGACATCG
>NZ_CANLTR010000264.1 GCF_947494055.1 uncultured Jannaschia sp.
TGATCCGGCACCGCGGGAGAGGGAAAAGCTGGCTTCTTTCAGGGTGAATGTCCGGGAGGGAGAGACGGGAGCGGTGCGCCACGGCGAGGCCGACCCGCGATCCGAACCGCGACATCCGAGATCGGTCGGGGCGGTATTCCAGCCCCGGCCGAGGCCGAGCGTGCCCGCGCAGGCTCAAGGGCGCGAAAAGACGCCCCAACGGGACCCCACCAGCA
>NZ_CANLTR010000265.1 GCF_947494055.1 uncultured Jannaschia sp.
TGGCCCAAACAAAGACACGGCGTGGCTACGACGACCGGGCGTAAACGGTGTGGCCTACATGATTTTCGACGCTTAACTATATAACCGGTAAGGATATTTGTTATCGTTCCTCCGCTTTTCGGGAGCACACGCCAATGCGATCCTTGCCTCACGTGGGGCACTAGACTAACTTTAGTCCACCGGAGGCGTCGATGCAGTTCAACATCCACGAGGC
>NZ_CANLTR010000266.1 GCF_947494055.1 uncultured Jannaschia sp.
GCCCGGCGGTGATCGGGCGCGAGCGGTGTCACAGCCGTCGTCTCGTCGAACCATAGCCAAGCGTCATACTGCCGCGAAAGCGCGGTCTCGGCATAATGCGACTGCAACTCCGTTTCGGGCCGATAGATCACCCCGATGAAGCGTTGCAGCCTCTCCTCCGCCAGCCGTTCCCCGAGCGGCCCGGCCGCGGCGAGGTCGAGCAGGAAGCGGGG
>NZ_CANLTR010000267.1 GCF_947494055.1 uncultured Jannaschia sp.
ACCGGAGGCAAGACGGGCAAAGCCCAGACTGCGCGAATGTGGAGCTATGTCCGCGATGAACGGCCATGGTGCGGCCAGGCCCCGCCCTGCGCCTGGTACCGGTTCAGTGTGGATCGCAAGGGCGCCCATCCCGCCGCCCATCTCAAGGGCTACACGGGCATCGTCCATGCCGACGGGTTCACCGGCTTCAACGGGCTGTTCGGCGAGGGCC
>NZ_CANLTR010000268.1 GCF_947494055.1 uncultured Jannaschia sp.
GTCGGAGAACCCCTACTGGCAGCACTTCTGTGGCGAGGTGTTCTTTCAGCATCGCCCACCGATCGATCCGTCATCGCCGACCCGCTGGCGGGGCCGCATCGGAAAGGAGGGTGTCGAGTGGCTGCTGACGCAGACCATCGAGGCCGGTCGGCGTGCCGGCGTGATCGACACGCGCAGCACGCGCGACGTGATCGTCGATACCACCGTGATG
>NZ_CANLTR010000269.1 GCF_947494055.1 uncultured Jannaschia sp.
TCGCCAAGTGTCGAGCGACAGATGAGAGTGGAGTCACAACCCCATGCGCCGCAGGCCTTCCGGCCGCGACCGCATGCAACCCTGCCCGAGGGGTGGACAAAGAACAGCCTGTTGACGCTGATCTTCGGCATTGCCCATCGGATCGGGCTGAACGCGACGGACCTGATGGTCCTGCGGCGGATCGCGCAGAAGACGCGGGCGCCGGATTA
>NZ_CANLTR010000270.1 GCF_947494055.1 uncultured Jannaschia sp.
GCGGATGCCTGGCTTATCCTGGCCGAGCGTCCGTCGCTCGGCGCGAAGGACCGACGGGACTTTCTCGAGCGCGCTGTTAAAGCTGGTGAACTGGCGCTCGGCACGGACGGCTTCAGCGAATACGAGGGACACTTCTGGGGGTTTCTGGAAACCCGGCCCTACATGCGGGCCCGACACCGTCTGGCCGAGGACTTGTGGCAAGCCGGCGA
>NZ_CANLTR010000271.1 GCF_947494055.1 uncultured Jannaschia sp.
GACACGACGTAGTGACCCTGACGCACGGCATCCCGGTAGGTGACGGCCTCGTCGTGGGGCAGATTGAGATGGCCGATATCGTCGGCCCTGTCGGCCCCGCCGACCACCTCGACGTGATGCGAGGCGACACCGAGTTCCTCGATCTCGCGCTTCACGAGGTTTGCGACATCCGCGGTGCGGTAGATGGCTGTAATGGTCCGGCTCAT
>NZ_CANLTR010000272.1 GCF_947494055.1 uncultured Jannaschia sp.
ATCCAAGCCTGTCTGACCACTGCCCAGCAGGGCATCACGCGGTGATGTCCCGAGAGGGATCAAGGTCTTGTTCAGCCTGCCGCTGCGCCAAACGACGGGCTTCGTAGCAAGCCTTCTCGATCTGGCAGGGCTCGACTGGCCGGTGCCCTTCGTCGGGCGATCCTTCCACTGGAAGGCTCGCTGATCCTCCTCAGTCTCGACGCT
>NZ_CANLTR010000273.1 GCF_947494055.1 uncultured Jannaschia sp.
GCGGCGTAGGTACGGTCGAATACGGCGCGGATGAAGTCGAGTTCGCCCTGCGTCCAGCTCCGCGGTCGATCGTCGCCTAGAAAGAACACGGTCGTGAGGCGGCCGCGCTCCATCAGCGGAACCTGGACCAGGGCGCGCAGGCCGATCCGCTCGAGCGGCCCGGGTTCCGTCACGCGCGGATCGTCACGGACGTCGTTGAGAACC
>NZ_CANLTR010000274.1 GCF_947494055.1 uncultured Jannaschia sp.
TCGGTCCAGCTTGCCCGATACAGATCGGCCTCGAAGAACCGCAGCAGCAAATCGCGCTTCATGTTCGGAAAGAGGACGCTCGCGTCGAGAATGGCCGTGTAGCGATTGGCCGCGGGGATCACGTCGGGTCGAGCGCGTCTGCGATGTCCTGCATCTCCTGCAGCGCCGCCTTCCGGCTCGCACCACGCCGGGCCTTGTACTC
>NZ_CANLTR010000275.1 GCF_947494055.1 uncultured Jannaschia sp.
GGCCGCCAGACCAGCCATCATCCGCGCGAGACCCTGTACCGCTCCAGCGCTTCCAGCGGCTACAAAGCGTCTTGTAAGGGCCAAAGACCTCTTGGCCTGCCCCCATCGGGTGGTCCGGTTCAAGTCTTGGTGCATGATGGGGTTCGGCGCCAATGCGGATGCTTGGGGCGTTGTTGATCCCGGGCCGTAAGGCGGCCATTC
>NZ_CANLTR010000276.1 GCF_947494055.1 uncultured Jannaschia sp.
AGCCGCAGGTCGATCGGCTCCTCCAGGCTGCCAAGAAGGGCCGGCACGGCGTCCGCGATCATCTCCTACTCCTGATGATGTTCCGCCACGGGCTTCGCGTCTCCGAGGCCGTCGCCCTGCGCCGGGAGCACGTCGATCTCCTGCAGTCCCGGCTCTGGGTCGCGCGGCTCAAGAACGGGCTCAGCGTCGAGCACCCCGTT